>NZ_JBIRTH010000003.1:0-335739 GCF_044334565.1 Micromonospora sp. NPDC020750 | reverse complement strand
TGACACGGGGTAGGCCGGCACTCCTGACACGGGGTAGGCCGGCACTCCTGACACGGGGTAGGCCGGCACTCCTGACACGGGGTAGGCCGGCACTCCGGATACGGGGTAGGCCGGCACCCCTGACACGGGGTACGCCGGCACCCCGGAGATGGGCCGCGTGGGCGGTTCCGAGGCGGGCCGTGCCGGCGGTCCCGAGATGGGCCGCGTCGGCGGTATGGAGGCGGGCCGTGCCGGCGGCGCGGAGACGGGACGTGTCGGCTGTTCCGGTGTCGAGGGCGCCGACACCGGTGCCCCCGCGGCCCCACCCCTCGGCGTGGATGCCGGTCCCCCCTCCGCCGGCACCGCGACGGGCGAGGTTCCCGAGGTTGCCGTCGCGGTCGGCGGGCGGGCCGCGTCCGGGGCCGACGGCTCGGGGGCCGGCGCCTGCTCGGGGGCCGGCGGTGCGGGCCTGCTCGGTCGGAACCAGGCGTCCGAGTGGTCCGGGGCGGGCGCAGGGGCGCGTGACGGCTCGTTCGACACCGGAGTGTCGGGGCTGTTCGTCGGCGGTGTGGGCCGCGCCGTGGGGGAGTCGGCCGGCGCGGCCGTGGTCACGGTGTCCTGCGGCGCGGGGGCGGTCACGGCCGACGGCGGCTCGTCGACCGGCTGTCGGCCCGGTGGCCGCGCCTCCTGCCGAGACTGCGGGGTCGGCTCGCTCCCCGACGTCTCCTCAACGGCCCGGACGGCGAGACTTTCGTGTTCGTCGGCGACGGCACCCGCCTCGTCGGGGACGGCACCCGCCTCGTCGGCGACAATGCGCGGTTCGTCGGCGACGCCACCCGCCCCGTCGGCGACAATGCGCGGTTCGTCGGGGACGGCACCCGCCCCATCGGCGACGACACGCGGTTCGTCCACCCGGACCAGCGGCTCAACGGCTCCGACATGCGGCCCGTCGGCGTCGACGAGACCGTCGACGTCCCTGCTGTCGGTGTCCGTGCCGTCGGCGTCCGCCCCGGGGTCGTCGGCGTCCATGCCGACGGCGGCATCGTCGAGGTCCACGGCGAGGCCGGTGTCGGGCAGCGGACCGGCCGGCGGCTCCGGGTAGCCGACGATGGCATCCAGCCGGTCGTCGTCCACCCCATTGACGTCCGTCGGGCTGGCGTCCGGCTCGGCGGGTCGTGGTTCGACCGGGCCCGGATCCGGCTCGACCGGCGGCTCAGGGACGGCCTGGACCGCAGACAGCGGCTCCGGGACGGCCTGGACCGCAGACAGCGGCTCCGGGACCGCAGGCAACGGGTCGGTCGACGCCTCGGCTAGCTCCGGCTGGCGCGGAACCGGCCGTGCTTCCGCGCGCTCGGTCGGGCTGTCGTCCTCGGTCCGCAGGGGCGACGACAACTCGCCCGCGTCCGGCGTCCCGACACCGGCGTCCGGCTCTGCGGCCTCGGGCGCCGGGCCGGGGTCGGCGGGCGCCCCGGCGGCGACCGGAAGACGATCTGCCGGGGTGGGCGGAACTGGCCCGGCAACATCCACCGGTACGGACTCGTCGGCCACCGCGTCCACCGGGCCCGCCGCTGTCGGTGTGCCGGTGTGCGGGGCTGACCCCACCAGCGGTTCGTCCCGCTGTGCGGGTGCGGATACGTGCCCGGCCGGTTCGGGGGCCGGCAGGAACTCCAGTCGAAGCCGGGGCGCTGGCGGCCCGGAGACCGGCTCGACCGGAGCAGCGGACGCTGTGCCCCCGGGCGGCCCTGAGACGGGCCGGACCGCTGGCATGGGCCGGCCGGGTGGCCCGGACACCGGCCCGGACACCGGCGCGACGGACGTCAGGCCCGTGGCCGCCCGGATGGCGGGCGGCGGGGCGACCGGAGCTACCGGCTGTGCGGGGACGGGCGGCGCGGGTGGCCCGGAGACCGGCGGGCCGGACACGGGGGCACCCGCAACCGGCATACCGCGTGCCGGCCATTCGGAACCGAACGCGCCGGGAGCCGGCGGCCCGGCCAGCGGCGGCCCAGAGCTCGGAGGACCCGAGACGGGCCGCCCCGGAACAGGCCGTCCGGCCACGGGTGGACCTACCACCGCCCGGTCCGGCCCCGGCGGGCCCGAGACCGGCCGACCCGGGCCGTCCGAGACCGGGGCGTCCGAGACCGGGGGGCCCGAGGCCGGGGCGCCCGAGACCGGGACGGCCGAGACGGGCGCGTCGTTCGTGGGCGGGGTGCGGCGCTCGTCGTTCGATGCGTCGGCGGCCGGCTCGACCGGTGGCCGGTGTGGTGCAGCCGGTCGGTGCGGCGGTGGGCCGAACCGGGGCGCGTCGCTGGGCGGCTGCTCGGTGTCCGGGCGCTCGGCCGGCCGGTCCTGATGGACCGGATCCGGCCCGGGACGGCGTGCGGCCGGCTGGTCGGCGTCGGGCACGGGCCGGACCGGGGCCTCGGGCGGGTGCCCGGTGAACCGCCGGTCGTCGCGGAGCGGCTGCGTGCCCCGTTCGTCGCGAGGTGGCGGAGCGAGCCGTTCGTCGCCGGGCGCAGGGGTGAGCCGTTCGTCGCGGGCGGGCGGAACGGGCCGGTTCTCGCGGGCCGCTGGGGTGTCCCGGTCGACCGGCGCGGGGCGTCCGTACCGGTCGGTGGCGGACCGTGCGTCGGGCCGGCCTTCGACCGGTCCGTCCGGGCCGCGCAGGTCGGCCCGGGCGGCGTCCGCGAACCAGGGGTCCTGTCGCGTGCCGTCGACCCGTTCCGCGCGGTCGACCGGCCGCGTGCCGTCGACCGGCCGCGTGCCGTCGACCGGCCGCGCTCCGGGGCGGGCCGGGTCGGTCGGGCCTGCGCCGGGGCGGGGACCGTCGCCGGGGCCCGCGGGTCTCCGATCCGGGCCCGGCATCCGGCCCAGGTCCGGCCGTAGGGGACCGGGTTCCGGCCAGGGCAGACCGCCGTCGCGGGCCGGCGCCGGCCGACCGGTCGGGTGGCGGTACGGCTCCGCCCACGAGGCGGCCTCCCGGCTGGCGTCCCGGTGCGGTTGCCCCTCCCGATCGACGGGGCGGTGCGGCGCCCCGGCAGCGGGTCGGCCGGCGTCCGGCTGGCCGACGCCAGGCCGGCCGGCATCCCGCTGCCCGTGCTCGGGCACCGTCCCGTCGACGGGGCGCGCGGGGCCGGTTCCGGGCGACGGCGTCCAGCCGCCGCGGTCCGGCGTTGGCCGGCCGTCGCGCTCCTGGCTCGGCTGGCCGGCGCGGTCAGGGCTGGTCCGGCTTTCACGCTCCGGGCTCGGACGGCCGTCGTGGTCAGGGCTCGGCCGGCCGTCGCGGTCCAGGGTGGGCCGTTGACGTTCCGGCCAGCCGGGCCGGTCGGGTCCGGGCCGGTCAGTTCTGGGCCGGTCAGGTCCGGGCTGGTCAGGTCCGGGCCGCTCGGCACCGCTTCGGTCGCCGGTCGCCCGGTCGTAGGAGTGGTGACGGCGCTCCTCCGGCTCAGGCAGCCACCCCGGCTCCTGCCGGTGTGCGGGGGACACCGGCGCCGACGGCTCGGACGGGGGAGTCCGCCGGCCGGGGTCGGCGGGGTGCCGCTGGTCGTATCGGTCACCGTGCCAGCCGGCCGCCTGGCCGCGATCCACCGTCCACTCGGGCCGGCGCGGCTCGTGGCGCGCCGGCAGGTCCGGATCGGGCCGCAACGGGTACGCCTCGACCGGTCCCCGGTCCGCCGGGTGCTGGTCGCGGCGCCACCCGCTGTCGTCGCGGCCCCCGCGGCCGGAGCGGTCATGGTCCGTCGCCTCGGGCCGGCGGTCCTCGCCCCGCAGGCCGTACCCGCCCTCGCCGTGTTCTGCGGCCCCGGCGCCCCGCGGGCGCCACGCCTGTTCGCGCTCGTCGCGGCCGTGCCGGCCGGGATCCCGCTCGTCACGGCCCCGGCGGTCGTCGACGGGGGTGGCGCGGTCCCGGGGCGGGCCGGCCCAGGCCGGGCGCGCGTCGGGCCGGCGGGCCGGGCCCGCGCGGCGGTCGTCCCAACTGCGCCGGGCGTGGCCGTCCGGGGTGGGGGCCTCCCCGGGGTACGCCCCGTCGCGCCCACCCGGCGCCGGGCTCACCGGTCCGGTGTCGGGGTTGACCGGCTTCGCCTCGGCCCGGCCGACGACGGTGGCCCTGCCACGGTGCTGGGGCGGCAGGTGCCGCAGCCCGATGTCGCCGGGGTAGCGCTGCCCCGGGAACTGCGGCTGCCACTCCGAGGTCGGCGCGAAGACCCAGGACGGTTCGACCGGGTCGCGCCAGCGGTCGTAGAAGTCGCCGCTCATCGCACGGCCTCGTCGCCGCTCGCGTGGCGAGCCCCGGCGCCCGGCTCGCGTCGCTCGCTCACGGCGATGTCACCTCGTTGGAAATTGTCGCGCTGGGCGCCCCGCCCGCCGGTAAAGTCGCCCGGTCCGGCATGGCGTGGCTGCGGAAGGAGGGTAACGGCGTGGGCTCTGTCACCGCCACTGCGGCACCGCCCACCGAGTCAAACATTATCCTATGGTTTCGGACATTCAGTGCCATAGCGGGATCGGGATTCCGACGATACGCCACGTACCGCCAGGCGGCGGTGGCCGGTGCCGTCACCAATACCGTCTTCGGGTTCCTGCGCTGCTACGTCCTCCTCGCCGTGGCCGGCGCGGCCGGCAGCGCCGCCGGCTACGACCGGGAGCAGCTCGCCACCTTCGTCTGGGCCGGGCAGGGCCTGCTGGCGGTGGTCCTGTTCTGGAGCTGGACCGATCTGGCCGACCGGATCCGCACCGGTGAGGTGGCCAGCGACCTGCTGCGGCCGGTCCACCCGGTGACCAGCTACCTCGCCACCGACCTGGGCCGGGCGGGCTGGGCCGGCGTGTCCCGGCTGCTGCCGCCGTTGGCGGTGGGTCCGCTCTTCTTCGACGTCCATCTGCCCGCCCGCTGGCCGACCGTGCCGCTGTTCGCGCTCTCCGTGCTGCTCGCGGTGGTGATCTCCTTCGGCTGCCGCTTCCTGGTCAACGCCACCGCCTATTGGCTCGAGGACGTCCGTGGCCCGCAGATCCTGTGGGCGCTCGCCTCGGGCGTGCTCGCCGGGCTCTACTTCCCGCTGCCCTTCCTGCCCGACGCGTTCTACCTGGCGTTGCAGTTCGGCACCCCGTTCCCGAGCCTGTTGCAGATCCCGCTCGACGTGCTGGTCGAGCGGGACCCGACGGCCACCCAGGTCGGGTTGGTCGCGGTGCAGGTCGGCTGGGCGGTCGCGGTCCTGGCGCTGTGTCGGCTGGTGCAGCGCCGCGCCGAGGGCCGGCTGGTGGTGCAGGGTGGCTGAGCCGGTCGTCCTGCCCCGGCAGCGGCCACCGGGGAGCCCCCGGCGCCCGTCCGGCCGGCTGGCCGCGTACCGGGCGCTGCTCGGGGCGCAGGCGCGGTCCCAGGCCGCGTACCGGACGTCGTTCGTGGTGGACCTGGTCGGCAACGTCGGAGCCACGGTCTTCGACGTGGTCACCGTGCTGGTGATCTTCGGGGTCACCCGGGAGCTGGGCGGGTTCACCCTCCGCGAGGCGCTGGTCATGGTCGGGCTCTCCACCGCCGCGTTCGCCATCGCCGACCTGCTCGTCGGCAACGTCGAGCGGCTGCCCCGGTACGTGCGCACCGGCCTGTTCGACGCCGTGCTGCTGCGTCCGCTCGGCGCGCTGCCCCAGCTCCTGCTGATGGACCTGCCGCTGCGCAAGGTGTCCCGGGTGGTCTTCGGCGTGGGCGTGCTGGCGGTGGCGGTCGGCTCGGCGGGAATCGACTGGACCCCGGGCCGGGTGGCGCTGATGATCATCGCCCCGCTCGCCGGGGTGGTCTTCTTCGGGTCGGTCTTCGTGGCCACCGCGACCGTCTCGTTCTACTGGACCGAGTCGGGGGAGTTGGCCAACTCGATCACCTACGGCGGCAAGGACTTCACCTCGTACCCGGCCACCGTCTACGACGGCTGGTTCCGGGCGGCCTTCGCGTACGGGATGGGGTTCGCCTTCGTCAGCTACCAGCCGGCGCTGGCGCTGCTCGGCCGCGCCGACCCGCTCGGCCTGCCGGCCTGGGCCGGCTGGGCCGCCCCGGCGGTCGCGCTGGTCGCCGCCGCGCTCGCCGCCGCCGCCTGGCGCGTCGGGGTCCGCCACTACCGGAGTACGGGGTCATGAGCGTCATCGAGGCACGCAACCTGCGCAAGGAGTTCACGGTCCGGGTGAAGGCGGGGCGGCTGCGCCGCGAGAAGCGCACCGTCGGCGCGGTCGACGGGGTCGACCTGCTCGTCGAGCGGGGCGAGATGCTGGGCTACATCGGCCCGAACGGCGCCGGCAAGTCCACCACCCTGAAGATGCTCACCGGCGTGCTCACCCCCACCTCCGGCGAGGTGCGCGTCTGCGGCCTGCGCCCGGTGCCCGAGCGCACCCGGCTGGCGTTGCGCATCGGCGTGGTCTTCGGCCAGCGCTCCCAGCTCTGGTGGGACCTGCCGCTGGGTGACTCGTTCGACCTGTTGCGGCACGTCTACCGGGTGCCGGCCGACGCGCACGCCGCCCGGCTGCGCCGCTGCCGCGACCTGCTCGACCTGGACGGCTTCCTGGACACCCCGGTCCGGCAGCTCTCCCTCGGCCAGCGGATGCGCGGCGAGCTGACCGCCGCCCTGCTGCACGGCCCGGAGGTGCTCTTCCTCGACGAGCCGACCATCGGGCTGGACGTGGTGAGCAAGCAGGCCGTCCGGGGCTTCCTGGGCGAGCTGGGCCGGGCCGGCGACACCACCCTGGTGCTCACCACCCACGACCTGGCCGACATCGAGCGGCTGTGCCGGCGGCTCGTGGTGATCGACCACGGCCGGGTGGTGCACGACGGCACGATCGCCGCCCTGCACGACCGGTACGGCTCGCGCCGCCTCGTCGTCGCCGACCTGGACGCCGCCCTGCCGGAGCCCCCGGAGCTGCCCGGCGCCCCGCTGCGCCGGGTCGAGGCGGACGGGCACCGGCTGGTCTTCGCGCTGGAGTCGGCGGGTGCCGCCGAGGTGGTGGCCGCCCTGGCCGGGCTGGCCACCCTGCGCGACATCTCGATCGTCGAGCCGGACATCGAGGAGGTCGTCGCCCGACTCTACGGCCGGGGGGAAGGGCCCCTCGTCGACGCCGCCGGGGCGGCATCGTGACGGCCGCCCGCCAGGCGCGGGTCAGACCGGGTCGCCGACCTTGACCCGGGGCTCCGGTGCGCGCATCCGGCGGAAGGTGATCGACCGCATGATCGCGTACAGGTAGAGCGAGCCCATCCGCTCGCCGCTGTTCGGGAAGCGCGCCTGGACCAGCTTCTTGATCTTGCGGCTGATCAGGATCGAGTCGATCACCACGCCGAGGGCGAGCACACCCCAGAGGATGTTCGAGATCAGCCGGACGATCGGCGGCATCGCCTGGTTCGAGCCGAGCAGCACGATCAGCGCCCCGCCGAAGAACCAGGTGCCGATCGTGCGGCGGGAGTCGACCACGTTGCGGGCCAGCAGCTTCACCGGGCCCCGGTCGCGGGGGCCGCCCTCGCGGCGGAACTCGGCCGACGACTCGGCGCGCAACCGCCGCCGCCGCTCCCGGGCCTCCTCCTTGCTCAGCGGCTTGGTCGGGCCGGCCGGCCTGCGGCCGGCGACGGGCCGCTTCGGCGTCTCCCGCCCCAGTTCCTTCTTGCTCGGGGTGTAGCTGCGGCGGGCGGGCGAGGACGCCTCGTCGGGCGTCACCGGGGTGACGGACTCATCAACGAGGTCGGAGGACTTGCGGCGAAACAGCGACGGCACGAGGAAAGGGTAGCCACCCGCCCGCGCCCGGTGCACATCGCGGTGCACCCGGGCGCGGTCAGGCAGTGAGCGAGGTTACCGGCGGACCCCGCCGCGAGCGGCGCTACGGCCGCTCGACGTGGGCGCCCAGGTCGGCCAGCTTGGCCTCGAAGTCCTCGTAGCCCCGGTTGATCAGGTCGACGCCGTACACCCGGGAGGTGCCCTCGGCGGCGAGCGCGGCGATCAGGTGGCTGAACCCGGCGCGCAGGTCCGGGATGACCAGGTCGGCCGCGTGCAGCTTGCTCGGGCCGGCGATCACCGCGGAGTGCTTGAAGTTGCGCCGGCCGAACCGGCACGGGGTGCCGCCGAGGCAGTCGCGGTAGACCTGGATGTTGGCACCCATCGTGTTCAGCGCCTCGGTGTAGCCGAGCCGCTGCTCGTACACCGTCTCGTGGACGATCGACAGGCCCCGGGCCTGGGTCAGCGCCACGACGAGGGGCTGCTGCCAGTCGGTCATGAAGCCGGGGTGCACGTCGGTCTCCAGCGCCACGGCGTTCAGCTCGCCGCCCGGGTGCCAGAACCGGATGCCGCCCTCCTGGCCCGGGTCGCCCAGCTTCGGCGGCCGGGAGTCGGTCACCTCGTACTCGCCGCCGACCGACCGGAAGACGTTCAGGAAGGTCATCATGTCGGCCTGCTGCGCGCCGAGCACCTCGACGTGGCCGCGGGTGGCCAGCGCCGCCGCCGCCCAGCTCGCCGCCTCGATCCGGTCCGGGATCGGCCGGTGGGTGTAGCCGTGCAGCTTCGGCACGCCCTGGATCTCGATCACCCGGTCGGTGTGCACCTTGATGATCGCGCCCATCTTCTGCAGGATGCAGATCAGGTCGATGATCTCCGGCTCGACCGCGGCGTTGCGCAGCTCGGTGACGCCCTCGGCCATCACGGCGGTGAGCAGCACCTGCTCGGTCGCGCCGACGCTCGGGTACGGCAGGGCGAACTTGGTGCCGTGCAGCCCGTTCGGGGCGGACAGGTGCAGCCCTTCCGGGGTCTTCTCGACCGTGGCGCCGAACTCGCGCAGCGCCTGGAGGTGGAAGTCGATCGGGCGCGGCCCGATGTGGCAGCCGCCCAGGTCGGGGATGAAGGCGTGGCCGAGCCGGTGCAGCAGCGGCCCGCAGAACAGGATCGGGATGCGGCTGGAGCCGGCGTGCACGTTGATCTGGTCGGTGCTGGCGCTCTCGACGTTGGCCGGGTCGAAGACCAGCTCACCGATCTCCGCGCCGTCGGTGACCTTGACCCCGTGCAGGCCGAGCAGCCCGCGGACCACCTCGACGTCGCGGATGCGCGGCACGTCGAACAGGCGGCTGGGGCTGTCGCCCAGCAGGGCGGCGACCATCGCCTTGGAAACCAGGTTCTTCGCGCCGCGCACGCGGACCCGCCCTTCGAGCGGAGTACCTCCGTGTACGACCAGGACGTCATCGGTCAACGCAACCTCCAGCGCGTCGGTGCTGCCGTGTTTGTGATGTTGCGGGAGTTTGTTGGTGGTACCCGCGGTGCGGCCGGCGGTAAACGGGCCCGCGCGTGTCGTCGCCCCGGCAGCATAGCCCTCGGTGACCGGCTTGGATGGGGTCACATCGCCCCGGAGGGCACGAAACGGGGTGTCACGTGCGCAAACGCACCAAGCGCGTCACGCAGGGTGATCAGGTTGTCGGCGCTGCGGTGTCGGCGGCGGGGAGGGCCAGCATCTGGTCCAGCGCCACCCGGGCGTGGTGCGCGGTGTCCGGGTCCACCGTGATCTGGTTCACCACCCGGCCGGCCACCAGCTCCTCCAGCGCCCAGACCAGGTGCGGCAGGTCGATCCGGTTCATCGTCGAGCAGTAGCAGACCGCCTTGTCCAGGAACATGATCTGCTTGTCCGGGTGGGCCAGCGCCAGCCGGCGCACCAGGTTCAGCTCGGTGCCGATCGCCCACGCCGAGCCGGCCGGGGCGGCCTCGACGGCCCTGATGATGTACTCCGTCGAGCCCACGAGGTCGGCGGCGTTGACCACCTCGTGCCGGCACTCCGGGTGCACCAGCACGTTCACCCCCGGCACCCGCTCGCGGACGTCGTTGACGCTGTCCAGGGTGAACCGGCCGTGCACCGAGCAGTGCCCGCGCCACAGGATCATCTTCGCGTCGCGGAGCTGCTCCGGAGTGAGCCCGCCGTTCGGCTTGTGCGGGTCGTAGAGGACGCAGTCGTCGAGCGAGAAGCCCATCTCCAGCACGGCGGTGTTGCGGCCCAGGTGCTGGTCGGGCAGGAAGAACACCTTCGACCCCTGCTCGTACGCCCAGTCCAGCGCCCGCTTGGCGTTGGACGAGGTGCAGACCACGCCGCCGTTGCGGCCGACGAAGCCCTTGATGTCGGCCGAGGAGTTCATGTATGTCACCGGGACGGTGTCCTGCGCCACGCCCAGCTCGGTCAGCACGTCCCAGGCGGTCTCGACCTGGGACAGCACCGCCATGTCCGCCATCGAGCAGCCGGCGGCCAGGTCGGGCAGGATCACCTTCTGGCTGCCGGTGGTGAGGATGTCGGCGCTCTCGGCCATGAAGTGCACGCCGCAGAAGACGATGTACTCCGCGTCCGGCCGGGCCGCCGCCTCGCGGGCCAGCTTGAACGAGTCGCCGGTCACGTCGGCGAACTGGATCACCTCGTCGCGCTGGTAGTGGTGGCCCAGCACGAAGACGCTGTCGCCCAGCGCCGCCTTCGCCGCCGCCGCCCGGGCCACCAGGTCGGGATCGCTGGGTGCCGGCAGGTCGCCCGGACACTCCACGCCACGCTCGGTGGCGGAGTCACCCCCACGGCCGAGCAGCAGCAGGGCCGTCGCAGTGTTGGAGGGTTCCGCCCACGTCGAAGTCACGCCCCCATGGTTCCACAGCCGGGGAGAAGGTGGCTCGTGGCGGTGTGGGCTGCCGCACTGCCTCGTACCGAAGTGCCCTGCCACACTGCTCGGCATGCGCGTGCTGCTCTGTCCCGACAAGTTCGCCGGCACGCTGCCGGCTCAGGAGGTCGCCGCGGCGGTGGCCGAGGGCTGGCGGGAGGTGGCCGACGGGGACGACCTGCTCATCCGCCCGCTCGCCGACGGCGGGCCCGGCTTCGTCGCCGTCCTCGCCGAGGCGCTCGGCGGGCGCCGGGTGCCGGTGCCGACCGTCGACCCGCTCGGCCGGCCGGCCGAGGGTGAGATCCTGCTCACCGACGACGGCACGGCGTACCTGGAGAGTGCCCAGGCTTGCGGCCTGCACCTGCTCGCCGCCGCCGAGCGCGACCCGAAGGCCACCACCTCGTACGGGCTCGGCGCGCTGGTCACCGCAGCCGTGGAGCACGGCGCCGGGACGGTGGTGATCGGGCTCGGCGGTTCGGGCACCAACGACGGCGGGGCCGGCCTGCTCACCGCGCTCGGCGTCACCACGCTCGACGAGGCCGGCCGGGCCCTGCCGTACGGCGGGGCGGCGCTGGCCGGGATCGGCGGGCTGGACGGCGCGCCCCGGCTGCGCGGCGCCACCCTGGTCGCCGCCACCGACGTGGACAACCCGCTGCTCGGGCTGCACGGCGCCAGCAGCGTCTACGGCCCGCAGAAGGGCGCGACCCGCTCCGACGTGCTGCTGCTCGACGCCGCGCTGGAGCGCTTCGCCGGCGTGCTGGAGCGGGACCTGCCCGGCTGCCCGGCGGGCCTCGGCGCGCTGCCCGGCGGCGGCGCGGCCGGTGGCCTCGGCGCGGCGATCCTGGCTCTCGGTGGTCGGTGCGAGTCCGGCATCGGCCTGGTCACCGAGGCCATCGGGCTGTCGGCCGCGCTCGACGCGGTCGACCTGGTGGTCACCGGCGAGGGCTCCTTCGACCACCAGTCGCTGCGCGGCAAGGTCGTCGCCGGGGTGGCCGGGGCCGCCCGGGACCGGGGGGTGCCCTGCGTGGTGCTCGCGGGACAGGTGAGCACCGGGCGGCGCGAGGCCGCCTCGGCCGGGGTCACCGACGCGTACAGCCTGGTGGAGCACTTCGGCGGGGAGGAGCGCGGCGGGCTGGACGCGGCGCTCAGCCGCCCGGCGGAGGGGCTGCGTGAGCTCGGCGCCCGCCTCGCCCGCCAGTGGAGCCGCTGAGCGCCGGCGGGCGGCGGCTGACGACCTCGACGCCCCCGCCTCCCACCTATCCTCCTAGGACGGCCCGTCGGTTGTGCCAAGCCCGGGTCACGTCGACCGGGTGGCCCCGGCCGGGGCGGCGTACCATCGGGTCTGCGACCACATCGGGAATCACTGGACGACGCGAGACGTTGGCCAGTGCGTCCAGACCCAGACCGCGCAGGGAGATTTCCACGTGACCACGCCAGCGCAGACCGAGTCGACCGAGTCGACCGAGGCCCCTACTTCCATCGTCCTCACCGACGTGGCGGCGCAGAAGGTCAAGGCCCTGATCGAGCAGGAGGGCCGTGACGACCTGCGGCTCCGGGTGGCGGTGCAGCCGGGCGGTTGCTCCGGCCTGCGGTACCAGCTCTTCTTCGACGAGCGCTCGCTCGACGGTGACGTCGTCACCGACTACGACGGTGTCGAGGTCGTCGTGGACCGGATGAGCGCCCCCTACCTGTCCGGCGCCACCATCGACTTCGCCGACCGGATCGACGCCCAAGGCTTCACCATCGACAACCCGAACGCGGGTAGCTCCTGCGCCTGCGGCGACTCGTTCAGCTGAGTCGACACCCTCGGCCGATACGGCAGCGGGGCCACCCCTGACCCGGGGTGGCCCCGCTGTCTTTTTTGCGGCACGGCTTCACCGTCCGTAGCTACCCGCGGACGCAGTCACGGTGGGCCGACCAGTGCGGATCCGCTCCCCGGTGGACGCCGACCGGCCGGCCGGCGACGAGGGGTCAACCGGAACGTGAACGATCTCTCTCGACCCAGGACCACGACACCGAACGGCCCGGTAGGCTGACCCGCGCCGTGTTCCCGACCGCGAGGGTTGACATGAAGATCGCCGTGACCGGCTCGATCGCGACCGACCACCTGATGAGCTTCCCCGGCCGGTTCGCCGACCAGCTCATCGCCGACCAGCTCGACAAGGTCTCGCTTTCCTTCCTCGTGGACGACCTGGTGCTGCGCCGGGGCGGGGTGGCCGCCAACATCGCCTTCGGCATGGCGCAGCTCGGCCTGAGCCCGATCCTGCTCGGCGCGGTCGGCGCCGACTTCGCCGACTACCGTTCCTGGCTGGAGCGGCACGGCGTCGACTGCGACTCGGTGCACGTCAGCGAGGTGGCACACACCGCCCGGTTCGTCTGCACCACCGACACCGACATGTGCCAGATCGCCTCCTTCTACGCGGGCGCGATGAGCGAGGCACGCAACATCGAACTGGCCCCGGTCGCGAAGCGGCTCGACGGGCTCGACCTCGTGCTGGTCGGCGCCAACGACCCGGCGGCGATGCTGCGGCACTCCGCCGAGTGCCGCGAGCGCGGGTACGCCTTCGTCGCCGACCCGTCCCAGCAGCTTGCCCGGATGGGCGGCGACGACGTGGTGGGCCTGATCGACGGCGCCGAGTACCTGATGACCAACGAGTACGAGAAGGCGCTGCTGCAGAGCAAGGCCGGCCTCACCGACGCGCAGCTGCTGGACCGGGTGACGGTCCGGGTGACCACGCTGGGCAGTAACGGCGCGGAGATCGCCGGCCGGGACTTCGACACCATCCACGTGCCGATCGCCCGGGAGACCAGGGCGGTCGACCCCACCGGCGTCGGGGACGGCTTCCGGGCCGGATTCTTCGCCGGGCTCTCCTGGGGCCTGAATCTGGAGCGGTCCGCCCAGGTCGGCTCCCTGCTGGCCACCCTGGTGCTGGAGACCGTCGGCACCCAGGAGTACGAGGTGCGCCCAGACCTGTTCGTCAAGCGGCTCGCCGAGTCGTACGGCGACGCCGCCGCTGACGACGTCCGCCCCCACCTGCTCCCGTAGCGAGTACGCGGTGATCGTTTGCGCCTGACCGGCACGACACGCCGAGGCTGGTGCCGGTCAGGCGCAAACGATCGAAGGCTGCGAGGGCCGGCGGCCCCTGGTCGTGCCGGCACATCCGCTGTCACTCGTCTTCGTCGTCGCACTCCGGGAGATCGGGGAGATCTTGGAAGATTTCGGCCCCTGGAAGGGCCGTTTGCTTCCAAGATCTACCAGTTGGGGGGCTAGCGTGGGCCGGCTGCCTGCGGCGGGGCGACCGTGCCCGAGGTGGTTGCGGCGATGAATGCGGACCACTGGTGGAACGGGAAGATGAGCGTGGGGCCGGACCGGTCCTTGCTGTCGCGCACCGCCATCAGCTCGGGCAGAACGGCGCACTCCACGCAGTCACCGTTGTTGGCGCTGCGACTGCTGGTGAACCGGTCGGGGTGGGCATGGTGGCCTTCGAGGGTCAGGCCGCGCCGGCCAGCTCCCGGATCAACGCGCGCGACTCGGCGGGGGAGAGGGCGACCTGGCGCAGGTTGTCGGCCACCACGTTATGGGTGCGTACGCCGTCCGGGTCCTGCACGTACATCGCCCCGTCGAGCCCCCCGGTGTAGGCGATCGGCCGGACGTGGGCGAAGTCCAGCACCACGAACTTGCCCAGCGGCGTTGCGGAGTGCGGCCCGTCCTCGGGGCGGAGCACCTGCACGGTGACGTTCGGCAGCTCGGACATGGCGGCCAGGTGCGCGAGTTGGGCCCGCCGGGTCTCGTCGCCGTTGACCCGCAGCCGGAGCGCCGCCCCGCCGACCACCGCGTGCAGGGTGAGCGACTCGTCGTCGGTGAGCCTCCTGGCCCGGGTCTGCCGGAAGGACACGAAGCGCTCGGCGTGGTCGGGGCGGACGAACCCGGTGCCGAGGGTCAGCGCCTGGGCGTACTCCTCGGTCTGGAGCAGGCCGGGGATGACCATGGACCCGAACACGAACGCGGAGTCGGCCAGCCCTTCCAGGCCGACGTACGTCTTGAACGAGTCCGGCATCACGGCGGCCCACAATGCCCACCAGGTCTTGGCGTCGGAGCGGGTGGCGAGCGTGGTGAGTCGGTCGATCGCGGGCGGGTCGTGGGCGGCTCAGTGGGCGCGGCGGACGTCGTAGCCGGGGCCCTCGGAGTGCGCGGCGACGAACTCCTGGCCGCGCATCCGGCACCAGGCCGGGATGTCGACGGCCGCCGCCGGGTCGTCGGCGAGGACCCGCAGCACCGCGCCGACCGGCAGCTCCGGCAGCCGTCGGGCCAGCCCGATCACCGGCAGCGGGCAGCGCTGCCCCCGGCAGTCCAGCATCTCGGCGGGGGCGGCCGATGCCACCGGCCCGGTCACCTCCTCCGACTCGGTCACCCCGTCCGACTCGGTCACCCCGTCCGGCCCGGTCAAAGCCCCACCACCCCCGCCTCGGCGCGCAGGTCGGCGACGATCCCGGGCAGCTCGGCGAGGAACCGCTCCACATCCGCCTCCGTCGTCTCCCGGTGCAGCGACACCCGCACGTTGCCGTGCGAGAGCACCCCCATCGCCTCCAGCACGTGCGACGGGCGCAGCGTCGACGACGTGCAGGACGAGCCCGAGGAAACCGCGAACCCCCGGCGGTCCAGCGCGTGCAGCAGCGCCTCGCCGTCGACGTACAGGCAGGAGAAGGTAACCAGGTGGGGGAGTCGGTCGACCGCGTCGCCGACCACCTCGACGTCCGGCACCTCGGCCGCCACCCGGGCCCGGATCCGGTCCACCAGCGGGGCCAGCCGGGCCGCCTCGGCCGCCGCGTCGGCCGCCGCCGCGCGCAGGCTCGCCGCCGCCGCCACCACCGCGGGCAGGTTCACCACCCCGGGGGTACGCCCCGACTCCCGCTCGTCGGCCGGCCACGGCGACTCCCACCGGGTGCCCTTGCGCACCACCAGCAGCCCGACGCCGGGCGGGCCGCCCCACTTGTGCGCGCTGGCGGTCAGCACCGACCAGCCGCCCGGCACCGGGGCCCGCCCGACGAGCTGGGCCGCGTCGACGTACAGCGGCACCCCGGCGGCGGCGCACGCGGCGGCGGCCTCGGCCACCGGCTGCACGGTGCCCACCTCGTGACTGGCCCCGATCAGGGCGGCGAGGGCCACCCCCGGGGCGGCGACCGCAGCCGACCAGGTGGCCGGGTCGATCCGGCCGAGCCGGTCCACCGGCACGGAGGTCGCCGTGCCGCCTGCGGCGACGTGCCGCTCGGCGGCGTGCAGCACGGCCGAGTGCTCGATCGCCGAGTGCACCAGCGTCCCGCCCGACCGGCGCCGCCCGGCCAGGCTGCCGAGCACGGCCGAGTGCGCCGCGGTCGTACCGCTGGGGGTGAAGGACAGCTCGTCGGCGCGGACACCGAGGGTGGCCGCGGCGGCCTCGCGGGCGGCGTCGAGCAACTGCCGGGCGCGGCGAGCCTGCGTGTAGAGCCTGGCCGGGTCGGCCCAGCCGTCGTCGAGGGCGGCCAGCAGGGCCTGTCGGGCGACCGGATGCAGCGGCGCGGCGGTGGCCGCGTCCAGGTAGACGGGGGATGCGCTCACGGCTCCGACGCTATCGCGCCGGTATGCCCAAGATCCCCCCGATGGGGGCGGACAGTGACCCCAACACGGTCAGGCCCGTCATGGTCGAGTAATCTGCGACCGTCGGTGACGCCTTTGCCGCAGGTACGGGGACAACAACCACCGCGGCGCGCTAGGGAGGCAGGACCAGGTGGTCGCAAGGAGTTCGGAGGTACGGCCGTCCGCCGTACGGCACAGCGCTTCTCCGGGAGCCGGTGGAGGCCGGCGGCGTGGTGCTGGCCGGCTCGCCGGGCTCGGCCTCGGCGGCGCGGCGCTGCTGGTCCTGCTCACGGGCTGCGACGTCGGCAAGACGTTCGGCGGTTTCGGCTGGCCGCAGGGCGGCATCACGCCCGAGTCGCACCGGATGTACGACCTGTGGATCGCGTCCTGCATCGCGGCGCTCGCGGTCGGCGTGTTCGTCTGGGGCCTGATCTTCTGGTGCGTGGTGCGCTACCGGAAGCGGGGCAACGAGCTGCCGGTGCAGACCCGCTACAACATGCCGATGGAGTTCCTCTACACGATCGCCCCGATCCTGATCGTGTCGGTGCTCTTCTACTACACGGCGGTCGTGCAGACCGACGTGGTGAAGACGACGAAGAACCCGGACATCACGGTCGAGGTCGTCGCCTTCAAGTGGAACTGGCAGTTCAATTACCGCGACGGCCAGGGCAAGGACGCGAACACCGTGGCGTCGGTGCTCGGCACCAGCGAGGTCATCCCGATCCTGGTCCTGCCGACCGACCGGTCCATCCGGTTCGAGGAGACCAGCAAGGACGTCGTCCACTCCTTCTGGGTGCCGGAGATGCTGTTCAAGCGGGACGTCATGCCGGGCAACGTCCGCAACGTCTTCGAGGTGTCCAGCATCGACGCCGAGGGCGCGTACGTCGGTCGCTGCGCCGAGCTGTGCGGCACCTACCACGCGTTCATGAACTTCGAGCTGCGGGTGGTCTCTCCGGAGAAGTACGACCAGTTCCTGGCCGCGAAGCGGGACGGCAAGTCGACGCAGGAGGCGCTCACCGCGATCGGTGAGGACCCGTACGCCTCCACCACGCGGCCGTTCGACACGCGGCGCGGGACTGCCAACTTCAACCCGGACGACGTTGCCGCCGGCGCGGGAAGCTGAGGGAGCGGGCATGAAGACCGAGTGGCGTATCTTCCTGATCATCGCCGGGTTCCTCTTCGGCGTGACGGTCCTCTACGGCGCCTGGACGTACGGCGACTCCGGCGGACAAGTCGAGTGGATCGGCACCGTCGCGCTGCTGCTGTCGTTCCTGCTGTGCGCGATGTGTGGTGGCTTCTTCTGGTTCGTCTCCCGCCGCATCGACCTGCGGCCGGAGGACCGGCCGGACGGCGAGATCGCCGACGGCGCTGGCGAGATCGGCTTCTTCAGCCCGGGCAGCTACTGGCCGTTGGGGCTGGCGCTGTCCGCCGCGATCGCCGGTCTCGGCCTGGCGTTCTGGCAGTTCTGGCTGATCGGCCTGGGCCTGGTGTCCGTCATCTTCGCCGCCTGCGGCCTGCTCTTCGAGTACTACACCGGCACCCGGCGCACCGCCGAGCACTGACCGGCGACCCCGGCACTTCCGGAAGCCCGCACCCCCGAGGGGGTCGCGGGCTTCCGTGTGTCCGAAGGGGTCGCGGGCGGGGTGCGCGCAGCTCTGGGTGGCACGCCGACGCGATGGCGGGGTGCACGGTGCCGGGGTCCGTGCCGGTCAGGCCGCGCGGTGCCGGGTCGTGCCGGTCGGGCCGCGCGATCCCGGCGCGCGGCGGAGTCGGGGCGTTGGTGCTGCGGGGGTCGTGCCGGTCAGGCCGCGCGGTGCCGCGGCGCGCGGTGGCGGCGGCCGGCGGGCTGGTCGGCCGGGAGGGTGAACGTGCCGATCAGCACGGCCGCGCCGCAGCGGGTGCAGGCCAGATCCGGGCAGTCGGCCCCGTGGCCGTCGGCGCACGGTGGCGTCTCGAACGGCTGCACGCCCTCGCAGGTGTCGCAGTAGAGCTCGCGGTCCGACACGGGCGTCTCCTCTCGTCGCTGGACGCCGTCGTGGTCGCGCGGTGCCGTCGGGCGGCTGACCGGGGACCCACGGGGGACGTCGGCCGGCGGAATGGCCGGCGGCCCGGCCGGCGGTCGGGGCCGGAACGGGCGCGGAAAATCACTCGGATGTAGTTTCCCACGGGGGGCCGACACAACCGCCGGGGGATGCGCGTGGGTCGCCGGTGCCGTCTCGGCGCGCGGGGGCTGCCCAGAGCCAGGCCGGCCGGGCGCCGGTGGTCAGGCGGAGCGGGCGATCTCGATCCAGCGGTCCAGCGAGGCGGCGGCGGCACCGGAATCGATCGACTCGGCGGCCCGGGCCATCCCGGCGCGCAGCGCCTCGACCAGGTCGCCGTCGAGCGGGCCCTGGGTGGCCAGCGCGGCGGCGGCGTTGACGAGCACCGCGTCCCGCACCGGGCCTGTCTCGCCGGCCAGCAGCCGCCGGGCCACGCCGGCGTTGTACGTCGCGTCCCCGCCCCGCAGCTCGGCGAGGGTGGACCTGGGCACCCCGAGGTCGGTGGCGTCCACCACGGCCTCCCTGACGGTGCCGGCCTGGGCCGCCCAGACCCGGGTGGGCGCGGCGGTGGTGAACTCGTCGAGGCCGTCCTCGCCCCGCAGCACCAGCACCGAGTCGCCCCGACCGGCGAAGACGGCGGCCATCACCGGCGCCATCCGCAGGTCGAAGCAGCCGACCGCGCCGGCCCGGGGCCGGGCCGGGTTGGTCAGCGGGCCGAGGAAGTTGAAGAAGGTGGGCACGCCCAGCTCGCGCCGGGTCGGGCCGGTGTGTCGCATGCCCGGGTGGAACCGGCCGGCGAAGCAGAAGCCGATGCCGGCCTCGGCCACGCACCGGGCCACCCCCTCGGGGGACAGGTCGAGCGGCAGGCCCAGGAACTCCAGCAGGTCGGCCGTGCCGCACAGGGACGAGGCGGCCCGGTTGCCGTGCTTGACCACCCGGACCCCGGTGCCGGCCACCACGAGGGCGGCCATGGTGGAGATGTTCACGGTGTGGGCGAGGTCACCGCCGGTGCCGACCACGTCGAGCGCGGTCGTGCGCAGTTCCTCCGGCAGCTCGACGGGCACCGCCTCACCGAGCATCGCCTCGACCAGCCCGGCCAGCTCGGCCGGGGTCTCGCCCTTGGCCCGCAGCGCGACGGCGAAGCCGGCGATCTGCGCCGAACCCGCCGAGCCGGCCATGATCTCGCCCATCGCCCAGGCGGTGTCCGCGGTGGAGAGTTCCTCGCCGCGTAGCAGCGCGGAGATCAGGTGCGGCCAGGTCCGTTCGCCCATGGCGGGCCTCCCGATCGGGCGTGGGGTGCGGAAACGGGGTGCGACCGGGGTGGGCCGCGGGTCGGGCCGGGCGTCGCCGGTGGCGCCGGGCCGCGGTGGCTCAGGCCGGGGCGTGGCTGCGCAGCAGCTCGGCGACGGTGGTGCCGGTGGTCACCGGGTCGAGCGGGTGCACCAGGGTGGCGTCGACCTGGGCGTACGCGGCCAGCCAGCGGTCGGCGGCGCGGGCGATCACCAGGCAGGTCGGGGGGGCGTCGTCCCGGTCGTCCTTGATCTGCCGGGCGATGCCGAGGCCGCCGCCGGGGCTCGCCTCGCCGTCGAGCAGCATCAGGTCGATCTCGTACTCGTCGACCAGCCGGATGCACCCGGCGTAGTCGGACGCGTCGACGAACTCGATCTTCAGCCCGGGGGCGGGCCGGGTGCCGACGGCCAGCCGCATCCGGTCACGGACCTGCGGGTCGTCGCTGTAGAGCAGGACGGTGCAAAGACGATCGCTCATCGCTGGCTGGCTCCCACCTCGTAGCTGCGCGCTGATCGTACCCGCCGCCGCAGGCCCGTCGACCTCGCGCCCACGCGGCGCGGTCGGCGTACCGGAAAGGGCAGGTCAGGGTGTTGTTTCCGCCGCCTCCGCGGCGCGCTGGCGGGCCTCCTGGCGGTCCAGTTCGCGGTCGAGCCGGCGGGCCTCCCGCTCGGACTGGCGTATCCACTGCGCCACCAGCACCGCGAGCATCGTCACACTGACGAACTCGCCGCCGGCCCACAGGACCCCACCGGCGACCACCTGGTCGTCCCAGGGGTTCGACCAGGTCAGGCCGAGCGACGGGTACCAGTCGCCGCCGAAGAGCGTGGTGCTCTGCATGATCGTGAGCCCGAGCACGGTGTGGAACGGCACCGACAGCACCATGAGCAGCGCCCGGCCCGGGTACGGCCACCGGCCGGGCAGCGGGTCCAGCCCGAGCAGCGGCCAGAAGAACACGCAGCCGGTCATGATGAAGTGCGCGTGCACCACCTCGTGCGCCCAGGCGTGTTCGAGGGTGTAGCGGTACAGGTCGGTGAAGTAGAGCGCGAAGGGGTTCACCACGAAGATGGCGAACGCCACCAGCGGGAAGCTGTAGATCCGGGCGATCCGGCTGTGCACGATCGCCAGCAGCCGCTTGCGCGGCCGGACCGGCAGGGTGCGCAGGGCCAGGGTGATCGGGGCGCCGAGGGCCAGGAAGATGGGCGAGACCATCGACAGCACCATGTGTTGCACCATGTGCACCGACAGCAGCGCGGTGTCGTACGCGTGCAGGCCGCTGACCGTGACCGCGGCGATCCCGCCGAGGCCCGGGCCGAGGAAGAACACCGTGCGGGCGACCGGCCAGCGGTCCCCGCGCAGCCGGAGCCGGTGCACTCCGTAGAGGTACAGCCCGGCGGCGAGGACCAGCCCGAGGGCCAGCCAGCTGTCCAGCCGGGTCTCGGTGAACACCCGGGCCACGGTGAACGGCGGCGGAATCGGGTCGCCGCCGGCCGCGACAGCAGGCGGCGCGGCGACCGCCGAGGTGGCGGCGAAGATCGAATCGACGTGCAGCACGCTTTTCAGGCTAGGCCAGGCGAACCGGACCCCCACGATCGGGCCACCTGTGCCACCGATTTGCCCCCCCGCTGATCGCCGGCCGTGGTCAGGGGCAATAATGACCGCGTGACTGCGGCCCCAGCCATTGACAAGAGCCGGATCCACTCCCTGACACGGCCCAACATGGTCAGCGTCGGGACGATCGTGTGGCTCTCCAGCGAACTCATGTTCTTCGCGGCGCTGTTCGCGATGTACTTCTCCATCCGTGCGGCAGCGCCGGAGCAGTGGGCGAAGCACACCGAGCACCTCAACATCCCGTACGCGACCACCTTCACGGTGATCCTGGTGTTGTCCTCGGTGACCTGCCAGCTCGGTGTGTTCGCCGCCGAGAAGGGTGACGTCCACGCCCTCCGGCGTTGGTTCACCATCACCTTCGTGATGGGTCTGATCTTCGTGCTCGGTCAGGTGAACGAGTACCGGACCCTGGTCCACGAGGGCGTGAAGATCAACGCGGACGGGTACGGGTCGATGTTCTATCTGACCACCGGCTTCCACGGCCTGCACGTGACCGGCGGTCTGATCGCCTTCATCATCTTCATGGTCCGCACGACCATGGGCCGGTTCACCCCGGCCCAGGCCACGTCGGCGATCGTCGTGTCGTACTACTGGCACTTCGTTGATGTCGTGTGGATCGGCCTCTACGCCATGATCTACTGGCTTCAGTGATCTTGGCGCGTCACGAACCGCGCCGCTGCCCCGTCCCCTGAGACAAGGTCCCACCGGTTAAGGACACAGGTCATGACTTCTGACAACGACCGCCGACGCGGTCTGCTCGCGCGGCTGCGCGGCGAGCGGTCCGCGGGGCGCAGCAGGGGCCGCCGCCGGCTGGGCGCCGCGGTCCGGCTGATCGCCGCGCTGACGCTGGCCGGCGGCGCCTACACCGTCTTCGCCCCCGGCGTGCAGGCGCAGGAAAACCCGCCGATCACCGGCGCCGCCGCCGAGGGCAAGGCGCTGTTCGACGTGAGCTGCGTGTCCTGCCACGGTCGCAACGCGCAGGGCGTCGAGGGTCGTGGCCCGAGCCTGGTCGGGGTCGGTGCGGCCTCGGTCGAGTTCCAGGTCAGCTCCGGCCGCATGCCCATGGCCCGCCAGGAGGCGCAGGCCATGCGCAAGCCGCCGGTGTTCACCGACGAGGAGGTCCGCCAGCTCGGCCAGTACGTCCAGGAGCTCGGCGGCGGCCCGCAGGTGCCCGAGGGTGACCTGCGCGAGGGCGCCAACCTGGCGACCGGCGGTGAGTTGTTCCGGATCAACTGCTCGCAGTGCCACGCCTTCGGCGGTGGCGGTGGCGCCCTGTCCTCCGGCAAGTACGCGCCGAGCCTGCGCCCGGCCACCGACCGGCAGATCTACGCCGCCATGCTGAGCGGCCCGCAGAACATGCCGGTCTTCGGGGACAACCAGATCACCCCGGACCAGAAGGCGGACATCATCGCCTACATCCAGGACACCCTGAAGTCCGACCAGGATCAGGGTGGCTTCAACCTCGGTCGGTACGGGCCGTCCACCGAGGGCCTGGCGATCTTCCTGATCGGCATCGTCGCGCTCGTCTTCGCCAGCCTGTGGATCGCGGGCAAGTCGTGACCGAGCGGATCAATCGATTCAGCGCTGTGGTGCCGCAGCTCGGCACCGCCCGTAGCGAGGTGACGGCATGAGCACCAAGACCGAGCACCAGGCCCACCAGGGCCCGGAGCCGCTCGACGTCCACGATCCGCGGCTGAGCCGGTTCGACATCGTCCGGGAGGGCGCGCGTCGGGACGACATCGAGATCGTCCACTACGAGGAGCAGGTCGTCCCCGGCAGCCGGGCGGAGCGACGGCTGACCCGCACGGTCGCCTCGATGTTCCTGCTGACCGGCCTGGCCGCGACCGCCTTCCTGATCATCTACATCTGGTGGCCCTGGAAGTACGAGCCGGGCTCGGGCGGGGACAAGTACTACACCCCGCTGCTCGGCGTCACCCTCGGCCTGGCTCTGCTGAGCGTCGGCTTCGGCATCCTGACCTGGGGCAAGAAGTTGCTGCCCAAGGAGGTGTCGATCCAGGACCGGCACGTGGAAGACCCCGACGCGCCGGAGAGCCGGAAGATCACCGGCGAGACGATGCTCTTCCTCGCCGACGAGATGGGCGTGAAGCGCCGTCCCCTGCTGGGCATCTCGCTGCTGGCCGGCCTGGCCCCGGTCGGAGCGGTCGTCGCGGCGCCGCTGGTCGGTGGCCTGATCTCCAACCCGCACAAGAACAACCAGATGTTCACCACCGGCTTCGCGCCGGCCGGGGGCAAGAAGATCCGGCTGGTCCGCGAGGACGGCCGGCCGATCCGCCCGGCCGACGTCAGCGTCGGCGGCCAGCTCACGGTCTTCCCCGGCATCGAGCACGGGGTGAGCAACAAGCACGCCGACTCGCCGACGCTGCTGATCCACCTGCGCGAGGACGACGCCCAGCAGTCCCGGGCGGCCAACGCGCGGCCGAAGGTCGACCACGGCGACTACATGTGGGGCAACTTCGCGGCGTTCTCCAAGATCTGCACGCACGCGGGCTGCCCGGCGAGCCTGTACGAGCAGCAGACCAACCGTCTGCTCTGCCCGTGCCACCAGTCCCAGTTCCTGATCACCGACAACGCGCGGCCGATCTTCGGCCCGGCCAGCCGGCGGCTGCCGCAGCTGCCGATCGAGGTGGACGAAGAGGGCTTCTTCGTGGCGCGGTCGGACTACACCGAGACCGTCGGGCCTGACTTCTGGGAGCGGCCGTGAAGCGTCGTAAATTGGACATGGCGTCCGTGCCGGGCAAGGCGGCGGTGGGGGCGGACGAGCGGCTCCAGGTCTCCACTCCGCTGCGCAAGCTGCTGAACAAGGTCTTCCCGGACCACTGGTCGTTCCTGCTCGGCGAGATCGCGTTGTTCTCGTTCGTCGTGCTGCTGCTGACCGGTGTCTTCCTCACCTTCTTCTACGAGCCGGCGATGACCGAGGTGGTCTACAACGGCAGCTACGCCCCCCTGCGGGGCACGCCGATGTCGGCCGCGTACGCCTCCAGCCTGGACATCTCGTTCGATGTCCGCGGTGGCCTGATCATGCGGCAGATGCACCACTGGTCGGCGCTGCTGTTCATGGCCGCGATCGTCGTGCACATGCTGCGGGTCTTCTTCACCGGCGCGTTCCGCAAGCCGCGGGAGACCAACTGGATCATCGGCTCGCTGCTGTTCTGGGTCGGCTTCCTGGCCGGCTTCACCGGCTACTCGCTGCCGGACGACGGCCTGTCCGGCACCGGCCTGCGGATCGCCTCCGCGATCATGCTGTCGATCCCGGTGATCGGCTCCTGGGTCACCTCGTCGGTCTTCGGCGGGGAGTTCCCGGGCGAGATCATCATGAGCCGGTTCTTCATCGCCCACGTGCTGCTCGTCCCGGGCCTGCTGGTGGCGCTGATCAGCGCCCACCTCGGCCTGGTCTTCAAGCAGAAGCACACCCAGTGGCCCGGCCCCGGCCGGACCAACGACAACGTGGTCGGCGAGCGGATGTTCCCGCGGTACGCGCTGAAGCAGGGCGGCTTCTTCATGGTCGTCTTCGGCGTGATCGCCCTGATGGGTGGTCTGTTCCAGATCAACCCGATCTGGTACTTCGGCCCGTACGAGGCGTGGGTGGTCTCGGCCGCCAGCCAGCCCGACTGGTACGTCATGTTCCTCGACGGCTCGACCCGCCTCATGCCGGCGTGGGAGATCAACATCCCGATCGGCGACGGGTACGTCATCCCGCCGCTGTTCTGGCCCACGGTCGTGCTGCCGGGCATCCTGGTCGGCCTCTCCACGCTCTACCCGTTCGTGGAGGCCCGCCGGCTCAAGGACACCCGCATCCACAACCTGCTCCAGCGCCCCCGGGACGCCCCGGAGCGGACCGCGATCGGCGCGATGGCGGTGGCGTTCTACGTCGTGCTCACCCTCTCGGGCGCCAACGACGTGATCGCGGACAAGTTCCAGATCAGCCTGAACGCGATGACCTGGGCGGGCCGGATCGGCCTGCTGCTCCTCCCGCCGCTGGCGTACTACGTGACGTACCGGCTCTGCCTGGGCCTGCAGCAGCACGACCGGGAGGTGCTGGCCCACGGCGTGGAGACCGGCATCATCCGGCGGCTGCCGGACGGCCGGTTCGAGGAGGTCCACCAGCCGCTCACCGCGGCGGGCCACGACGGCCACGGCGAACTGGACTACGTCGGCTGGGTGGTGCCCAAGAAGATGAACCGGCTCGGCGCCCTCGGCCCGGCCATCCGGGGCTTCTTCTACCCGATCGAGAAGCTGGCCGAGGCGCCGGTCTCGCCGGGGCACCCGCCGGTCGAGCCCCGGCCGGAGCGGGAGGAGGTCGGCAGCGGCGAGAGCCGCCGCTGACCCGCCGAGACAACGCAAGCGTGGCGCCCTCCGGATCCCTCCGGCGGGCGCCACGTCCGTTTTTCGCCCTCCGGGTGGCCGCCGACCACCGGAGGCGCCCCCGGCGCCGCACGCGCGGTGGCTGCGGAACCGGCGGGGTTAATCCGGGTCAGCCGGGTATCCGTGCGGTCCAACGAAAAAGGGGGGGAAACATGTTGGGTCTCAAACGCCTCGGACTGCTCGCCGCCCTGGTGGTGGTCGGGCTGGCACCCGCGGCGGCGGCGCAGGCCGCGGCGCAGCCGTCGACGCAGGACACCCAGTATCTGCAGGCGCTGCACCAGGTGAACCTGGCGGAGATGGAAACCGGGAAGCTGGCGCAGGAAAAGGGCCAGAACCAGCAGGTCAAGGACCTTGGTGCGCAGTTCGTCACGGACCACACCCAGCTGGACCAGACGGTGCAGAGCACCGCGCAGCAGCTCAACGTCCAGTTGCCGGACGCGCCGACCGCCGACCAGCAGGAGGTCATCGACAGGCTGAAGAACCTCAACGGCGCCGAGTTCGACAAGGCGTGGGTGACCGCCGAGCTGGCCGGCCACGTCCAGGCCATCCAGGCCACCCAGACCGAGATCTCGCAGGGCTCCGAGCAGTCGGTGGTCCAGCTGGCCCAGAACGCCCTGCCGGTGCTCCAGGCGCACTACGACGCGCTGGTGGCCCTGGCCCAGACCCTGGGCGTCCCGGTCCCGCAGACCAGCGCCAGCGGCACGCCCAGCCCGGGTGGCAGCGCCACGACGCCGGCCCCGGGCGGCACCACCGAGTCGCCGGCCCAGGAGAACACCGAGTCGCCGACCCCGGAGAACACCGAGACGCCGGTTCCGAGCGTGAGCTGACGTCGTAGCACCGCCGGTAGCCAGCCCACCGACCGGTGGGCTGGCCAACCGCCGCGCGTGGGGTCGGGTCAGTCCGCGCTGGCCAGGCCGATGGCGAACGCCTCCTCCAGGTCGTGCCGGGAGTACGCCCGGAAGGCGATGTGCGACTCCGTGTCCAACACGCCGGGAACCTTGGAGATGCTGCCGGCGATCACCTGGGCGATCTCGTCGAACTCCCGGACCCGCACGACGGCGATCAGGTCGACGTGCCCGGCCACGGAGTAGACCTCGCTGACCCCGGGCAGGTTGGCCAGGTTCTCGGCCACCTCGGGGATCGAGTCGGTGGCGCAGTCGATCAGTACGATCGCGGTGATCACGGGTCCGCTCCTTCGTCGTGCGTCCACTCCCGCCGGTCGGCGTCGATCACCATGCTAGAGGCCGCCCGGTCCGCCCGGACCGGGACCGGCGGGCCGCAACGGGACGCCGCCGGAGGGTCACCCTCAGCGGCGCGCGGCCTGGACGGTCAGGCCCCCCGGCGCGCGGACCACCCCGGTCAGGCGCTCCCCGACGGCCACCTCGGCGCCCGGCCAGAGGACCGACCGGGTCACCTCGCCCCGCACCGTCGCCCCCGCGCCCACCACCGACTCCCGGCACCGACCGGTGACCGTGGCGCTCGGGTCGACCAGGTTGCCGCCGCCGGCGGCGTGCAGGTTCGCCGCCAGGTAGTCCGCCGGGGTGCCGGTGTCGTAGAAGGTGCCCCGGTAGGGCACCACGGTCAGCGCCCCGGCCGCCTCGGCCGGCCGCCACACCGCCCGGACCAGGTCGCCCGGCTCGACGGGCAGGCCCCGCACCAGCCGCCAGGGCAGCAGCGAGAAGCCGACGAACCGGTGGCCGTCGAAGGTGCCGGGGGCGGCCGGATCGTCGGCGGGCCGGCCGAGCAGGCGCACGGTCTCGCCGTCCCAGCCGGCCAGCAGCGCGGCGACGTCCGGGCCCGGCGCGGCGGCCGGATCCGCCAGGTACGCGTCGGCGTTGCCGACCAGCACGCCCCGGCCGGCGATCCAGTCCCGCAGGTTCGCCACGCCGCCGGCCGTGCCGAGCGGGTCGCCGGGCTCGACCGACAGGTGGGCCCGGCCGCCGACGTGCGCGACCACCTGGTCGCCGAGGTAGCAGGCGTTCACGGCGACCCGGGCCGGGCCGCTGAGGCCGAGCCCGGCCAGCCGGGCCAGCGCCCGGTCCAACAGCGGGGTGTTGCCGACCGGGCAGAGGGCCTTGGGCAGCCGCTCGGTCAGCGGGCGCAGCCGGGTCCCCTCGCCTGCGGCGAGCACCACCGCGCAGATCTCCGGCCCGCCCCCGCCGGACGCCGGGGCGGTCACGCCGTCGGGCGGGGCGGCGGCACCTCGCCGGCCCGCGGCCCGATGCCGTAGTACCCGAGCAGGTTCGCCGTCGCCCGGCTCAGCCGGGGCAGGTCGTCCAGCGGGTGCCAGGCGGCCTCGTAGACCTCAGCGCCGTCGACCTTCAGTTCCGTGGTCGACGCCGGGACCTCGGTCTCGAAGACCACGTCCACCCAGCCCTTGGCGTGCACCAGCGCGTTCGGCAACGCCGGGCGGAGCCGGTCCGGGGCGAGCTGGACCCCGGACTCCTCGAACAGCTCGCGCGCCGCGCCGACGACCGGGTCCTCGCCGCGTTGCAGCAGCCCGGCCGGGAGCGTCCAGCTGTGTCCCGGCGGCTGGCGCAGCAGCAGCAGGCGGCCGGGGCCGGCGGCCTCGGCGTCACGGACCAGGGTGACCGCCCCGACGATGTACTTCGGTGTGGCGAGCCGGACGAGCCGGCGTCGCACCGACACGGGCAGCCGGTAGAAGACCTGATAGGCGAAGGCCCGTCCGGTGGCGCGGGAGCGGGGGATCATGGGTCCAGGTTAGTGGCCGGCGGGGGCCGGGCCGGCCACCGGGGGGAGAACGGTCAGTGCCGATGGTCGACCAGGTCGATGAGCTGGAGCACCACCGCGTCGGGCTCGATGGCCCGGTCGAAGACCGCCACCAGCATGGTCTCCAGGTCCGGGTAGCCCAGTTCCTCCGACAGCCGCAGCAGCGGCAGGTCGTTGGCCAGCCCTCGGTTGTGCTTGCGCAGCGCCAGCCCGATGGTGGCCCGGCCGAGGCGGACCTTGTCGGCGATCGAGATGCCCGGCTCGGTGTGCTCGGCGAACCACCGGTTGATCTGCATCTGGGCGTGCGGGGACTTCACGAAGCCGAGCCACTCCTTGCGGGGGCCGCGCGGGGCGACGTCCGCCTCGAAGCCGGTCTCGGCGTCGGTCTCGGTGAAGATCTCCACCACGTCGCCCTCGTCCAGTTCGGAGGAGAGCGGGGCGAGCCGGCCGTTGATTCGGGCCGCCAGGCAGCGGTCGCCCCGGTCGGAGCCCAGCTCGTACGCCACGTCCACCGGGGTCGCCCCGGCGGGGAGGACCACCTGCCGGCCCTCGGTGACCACCTGGACCTGCGCCTCGGCGAGGTCGCAGCGCAGCGACTGGAGGAACTGTGCCGGGTCCGCGGCCTCCTGCTCCCAGTCGAGCACCCGGCGCAGCCAGTCGAGCTGTTGGGCGCGGGCGGCGGCCCCGGCGGTGCGGGGGAACCGGAAGTCGGCGGCGATGCCGTACTCGGCGGCGCGGTGCATCTCCTCGGTGCGGATCAGCACCTCGACCGTGCGGTTCTTCGGGCCGCACACGCTGGTGTGCAGCGAGCGGTAGAGGTTGTTCTTGGGGGAGGCGATGAAGTCCTTGAACCGGCCGGGCGCGGGCCGCCAGAGGCCGTGCACCGCGCCGAGGGCCGCGTAGCAGTCGGTCGCCGGGCCGTCCACCACGATCACGATCCGGGGCAGGTCGTACGGGGTGCCGTGGCTGCCGGCGACGGTGTCCTTCCAGATCGAGTAGAGGTGCCGGGGACGGGGGGCCACCTGCGCGTCGACCCGGCTGCGGCGCAGCGCCACCTTCGCCTTGGCGACCACGTCGCCGAGGTACGCGTCCCAGCCGGGCCGGTCGTGCACGAACCGGGCGATCCGGGCGTGCTCGTCGGGCTCCAGGTGCAGCAGCACCACGTCGTCCAGCTCGCGTTTGAGGGTCTGGATGCCGAGCCGGTCACAGAGCGGGACCAGCACCTCAAGCGTCTTGCGGGCGATGCGCTCCCGCGACGCGGCCGAACGGACCCCGAGGGTGCGCATGTTGTGCAGCCGGTCGGCCAGCTTGATGATCAGCACCCGGACGTCCTTGCCGGCCGCGATGATCATTTTCCGGGTGGTCTCCGCCTCGGCGGCCTTGCCGTAGAACGCCTTGTCGAACTTGGTCACCCCGTCGACCAGGTGGGCCACCTCGCCGCCGAAGTCCTCGGCCAGGGCCTGGAGGGTGTAGCGGGTGTCCTCCACCGTGTCGTGCAGCAGCGCGGCGACCAGGGTGGTGGGGTCCATGCCCAGCTCCGCGCAGATCTGGGCGACCGCCAGCGGGTGGGTGATGTAGGGCTCGCCGCTCTTGCGGAACTGGCCGCGGTGCATGTTCTCCGCGATCGTGTACGCCCGGCGCAGCACCGACGGGTCGGTGCCGGTGTGGATCGCCCGGTGGGTGCGGACGAGATGGGTGACCGGGTCTGTCTCGGCGCTCGGCCAGCTCAGCAACGACCGCAGCCGACGGGCCAGGGGCAGTTCACCTGGCTGGGTCGGGAGCGCGCCCCCCAGGGCGGCGCCGTGTCCGGCGTCGACGTCCACGAGGGACACCTCCTAACCCCGGCCCCACGACAGCCGGGCACCGGCAACCGGGAGCAGGCCCACGAAACGGGCAGTACTGCACTTCCTTAACAGCCTAAGCGAGGCGGGGTCGTCCGATCGGTCACTTGGTCATGGGCGTTCGGTCGAGAGTTGGTGGGACGAGGCGCCCTCGGCCTTGCTGAGCAGGTCACGGAAGCGGCCCGCCCCGGCAGCCGGGGACGACCAGCCGGAGGACATCTCCACCAACCGGGTATCGGGTCGCTCCAGCCAGGACAGGATCCGCTCCGACTCCTCGGCGGAGGCCCGGGGCACCGGGCCGTGCCCGGGCGGGACCGTCTCGGCCGTCGCCCGGATCGCGTTCAGCGTCGGCCGCGGGTGGACGCCGGGCGGGGAGACCCCCGCGCCGGCCAGCCGGCCGTGCCGGACCAGGGCCAGCTCCCAGCCGCCCCGGGCGGCGGGGCGGGCGGCGGCCAGCTCGGCGATGCCGGCCAGCGCGGCCAGCCGCTGCATCCGTACCGTCGCGCGCAGCACCGCGGCGAGCCGCGAGCGCACCACGGCCGCCTCCTCGTAGCGCTGGTCGGCCGCCAGCGCCTCGACCCGGGCCAGCAGGGCGTCCACCACGGACCCGGGGTCGCTGGCCGTGGCGGTGCGGAACGGCGCGACGGCGCGGTCGTCGTACTCCTGTGGGGTGATCCGGTGCTCGCAGGGCGCCGGACAGCGACCCAGCTCGGCCAGCGCGCAGGCCGGGGTGACCGTGCGCAGCGACAGCCGGTGCGTGCACTGGCGCAGCGGCACGGCGTCGTGGAAGCCGGCGGCGGCCAGGTCGGCCGCCCGCCGGGAGCTGAACGGCCCCAGGTAGGCCTCGTCACCGGGGGCCAGCGACCGGACCACCGACAACCGGGGGTACGGCCCGTCGGTGAGCCTGAGCCAGACCATCCGCTCGGGATACTTCGACCGCCGGTTGTACGGCGGCGCGTGCGCGCCGATCAGCCGCAGCTCGCGCACCTCCGCCTCCAGCGAGTGGGCGCACTCGACGGCCTCCACCCGCTCGGCGGCGGCGAGCATCTCGGATATCCGGGCCCGCTTCTCGGCGGCGGTGAAGTAGCTGCGCACCCGGGTGGCGATGTCGCCGGAGGTGCCGATGTAGAGCGGCCGGTCGTCGGCGGCCCGGAAGATGTAGACCCCGGGGACCTTCGGCAGCCCGTCGGCGAGGTGCCGCTTGCGCCGCTGGGTCGGGGTGACCGCCCGGGCGAACTCGATCGCCTCGCCGACCGTGTCGACCCGGTGCCCGCCCAGCCGGGCGATCAGCCCGTGCAGCACGTCGACGGTGGCCTTGGCGTCGTCGAGGGCCCGGTGGGTGGGCTGGGTGGCGGTGCGGAAGTACGCCGCCAGGGTGCCCAGCTTGCGGTTGGGCACCTCGTCGCGGGTGAGCACCCGGCGGGCCAGCGCCGCGGTGTCCAGCACCCGGGGGTTGGGCCAGCGGTAGCCGTGCCGCGCGCAGGCCGCCTTGAGGAAGCCGACGTCGTAGGGGGCGTTGTGGGCGACCAGCACCGCGTCGGCGATGAACTCCAGGAAGCTCGGCAGCACCTGCTCGATCGGCGGCGCGGGGATCAACATGGCCTGGGTGATCCCGGTCAGCACGGTGATGAACGGCGGGATCGGCACGCCCGGGTCGACCAGGCTGGCCAGCACCCCCAGCTCCTCGCCGCCGCGCACCTTGACCGCGCCGATCTCGGTGATCCCGCCACCGTCCGGCGCGCCGCCGGTGGTCTCCAGGTCGACCACCACGAAGGTCGTCGCGTACAGCGGCAGGGCCGGGTCCACCCCGTCGCCGGCGGCCCGGTCCAGACCGGCGAGCGCCTGCTGGACGTACTCCTCTCGTGCCACCTGCGGCACGTTAGTCCGCGGGTGCGACACTCGCGCATCAGCGGCCCCAGACGTCATAACCGGTCTAGGATGAGAGATCGGCTCACCACCGGGCGGTGGGCCCGGTCGCGGTGGGAGACTTGCCACATGCCCCTCACCGAGCCCTACGACGACAACCTCCCGGGGGAGGTGTCGGCCGGTGCCATGCGCCACCCCGGTGAGGACTCCCCGGACACCGACCGCGAGCCCGACCCGTCGCGTCCCGACCTGACGGAGCCGCCCGCTGGGGAGCCGCCCGCCGGGGAGCCGGAGCCGACACTGCCGGAGCCGGTACGCCAGCGGATCGTCGCGCTCACCGCCGCCGTGCTGCCGGTCCTGCCCGGCGACGAGGTGCCGGTGCCGCTGCGCCGGGTGGCCAAGTTCGCCCCCAACCGCCGGGCCCGGCTCGGCGCCTCGGTGATCGCCGCCCAACTCGCCGCCGACCCACTGTTCCGGCAGCGGATCAGCACGCGGGTGCTCGCCGACGCCGGCGACCTCGGCGCCGCCGTGGTCGAGGGCACCGCCCCGGCCGCCGCCGACCCCGTCGAGGTGGCCGCCCTGGCGTACCTGGCCCGGCCCCGGGGCTGGCGCGATCTGATCGAGGCCAGCGGCGCGGCGGTGCGGGCCGAGGCGGACAAGGCCGTCGTCGACGAGCTGATCCGCGAGGCCGAGCAGCGGGCCGGCCGGGCCGAGCACGACCGGGCAGTGGCCCGGGTGGAGGCCGACAAGCTGCGCGACGAGCTGGCCCGGGTCCGCGAGGAACTCGGCCAGCTCCGCGAGGAGAGCCGCCAGCTCGCCCGTACCCTGCGGGAGACCCAGGCCCGGGAGCGCAAGGCCGGCGAGTTGCTGGCCACCGAGCGGGGTCGGGCCACCCGGGCCGCGGCCGACGCGGACGCCGAGCTGCGCCGCGTCCGGGCCCGGCTGGCCGATGCCGAGGCGGCGGCCGGCGTGGCCCGGGTCAGCGCGAAGGAGGCCCGCTCGGTCGACGACGCGCGGCTGTGGTTGCTGCTGGAGACGATCGGGCAGGCCGCCGTCGGGTTGCGCCGCGAGCTGGCGCTGGACCCGGTCGACCAGCTTCCCGCCGACTTCGTCGCCGACGCCTTCGCCGACCGGTCGGCGCCCACCCCGGCCGGCGCCGCCACCCGGGCCCGCGACACCGACGACCCGGCCCGCCTCGACCAGCTCCTCGCGCTGCCCAAGGCGCACCTGGTGGTCGACGGCTACAACGTGACCAAACGCGGCTTCGGCGAGATGTCCCTGGAACAGCAGCGCAAGCGGCTGATCACCGGGCTGGGCGGGATCGCGGCCCAGACCGGTGACGAGGTCACCGTCGTCTTCGACGGCGCGGAGCGGATGCACGGCCTGCCGCCCACCCCGCGCGGCGTGCGGGTGCTCTTCTCCCGCAAGGGCGAGACCGCCGACGAGCTGATCCGGCGGCTGGTCCGGGCCGAGCCGGCCGGCCGGCCGGTGGTGGTGGTCTCCTCCGACCGGGAGGTCGCCGACGGGGTGCGCCGGCACGGCGCGTACCCGCTGGGCGCCGACTCGCTGCTGCGTCGGCTGGCCCGTTCCTGATCCGGGGCGCTTGCTCGGATCTGGGCGTAGCGAGCTGGTTGTCCGATTCTGTCGTACCCCTGCCGTAGCGTCGGGATGACCGACGGTGGCCGGCGGCGACGACGGCGACCTGGGCGACGACGTGGTCGGCCAGGTCGGTTCCGCCCGCCGCCGACGCATCGCTTCAGGAGGAACGATGCTGATCGACTGCGACAGGTGCGCGATCCGGGGCGCGGGCTGCTCCGGCTGCCTGGTGACCGCGTTGTTCGACGCCGACGGGCCGGGGGGCGAGCTCGGCGCCGCCGAGCAGCGGGCGATCGAGGTGTTCGCCCGGGCCGGCTTCGACGTCGAGGTGCTCCCGCCCGCCGCGCCCACCCGGGCGGCCCGCTCCCGCCCGGCCCGCCGCCGGGTGGCGTAACCGCCCACCCGCCGCCCGTCGGGGTGAGGGCTGCCGCGGCCCGGTCGGGCGGCCGCCGCCGGCCGCCGCCCAGAAAGGCCCCGCCGCCGGGCCATAGGATGGGCGCTCACGGCGGGAGGAGCGGCATGACGCGGGTACGACGCGACGGCGGTGCGCGCGACGCGACGCCGACCTGCCCACCGGCGGTGCCCGTCGCGGCCGGCCGCGTGCTGGCCCGTGCTCCGCTGGCCCGTGCTCCGCTGGCCCGGGGCCTGGTGGTGGCGGGGGTGGCGGGATGACGCCACGCGGCTGGGCGGTGCTCACCCTCGCCGGGTTGGCCGTGGCGCTGCTCGTCGCCGGTGCCCTACTGGTGCCGTGGCACCGGCCGCCGGCCCCGCGCGCCGACCAGCTCGCCGCGCTGCGGGACCTGCCCGTCGACCAGGTCGCCCACAGCCGGGAGTTCCGGGCCGCGCTGCGCCCCGCCGGCTGGGCCGGTCTCGCCCTCGGGCTGCTGGTGGCCGTGGCGCTCGGGCTCACCCCGCTGGGCAGTCGCCTCGTGGAGCTGGCAGGGCGCCCGTTCGGCGGGAACTGGATCGCCCAGGCGGTGCTCGGCGGGCTGGCCGTGGTGCTCGTCGCCGACCTGCTCACCCTGCCCCTCGCCGCCTGGCGGCAGACGATCCTCACCCGGTACGGGCTGAGCACCCAGGGCTGGGCCGGCTGGACGGCCGATCTGCTCAAGTCGTACGCGGTCAGCGCGGTGATCGGCGCGCTCGCGCTGCTCGGCTTCTACACCGTGACCCGGCTCGCCCCGCGTTGGTGGTGGGCGTTCGGCGCGGCCGGCGCGGCCGGGCTGGTGGTGCTGCTGTCGTTCGTGCTGCCGGTGCTGGTGGAGCCGGTGTTCAACCGGTTCACCCCGATGGAACAGGGCCCGCTGCGCACCGAGCTGATGGGCATGGCGGCCCGCGATGGGGTGCCGGTACGCGACGTGCTGGTCGCCGACGCGTCCCGGCGTACCCGCGCGGTCAATGCGTACGTCTCCGGGCTCGGGCCGACCCGCCGGGTCGTCGTCTACGACACCCTGCTGCGCGAGGCCACCCCGGCCGAGGTGACCAGCGTCGTCGCGCACGAGCTGGGGCACGCCAAGGACCGGGACGTGTGGACGGGCACGCTGACCGGGGCGCTGGGCGCCGCGCTGGCCGTGGTCGTGCTCTACCTGCTCGGCTCGGCCGGCCCGCTGCTGCGCCTGGCCGGCGTCGACTCGATCGCCGAGCCGCGCGCGTTCCCGCTGCTGATCGCGCTGGTCACGGTGGCCGGGCTGGTGACCGCCCCGGTCCAGGCACTGGTGTCCCGCCGGGTCGAGGTCCGGGCCGACGCGCACGCCCTCGCCCTCACCGGCGACCCGGCGACCTTCGAGGCGATGCAGCGCCGCCTGGCCGGGGTGAACCTGGCCGATCCCGATCCACCCCGCTGGGAGTACCTCTACTCGGCGTCGCACCCGTCCACGGTCGAGCGGATGGCCGCCGCCCGCGCCTACGCCAGGGAGACCGGCCGATGAGCCGCACGCTGCTGATCACCAACGACTTTCCGCCCCGCGCGGGCGGCATCCAGTCCTTCGTGCACAACCTCGCCGTCCGCCAGCCCACCGGATCCGTGGTGGTCTACGCGTCGAGTTGGCGCGGGGCGGAGAAGTTCGACGCCGACCAGCCGTTCGAGGTCGTCCGGGAGCGCACCCGGGTGCTGCTACCCACCCCGCTGGTCGCCCGCCGGGCCGCCCGGCTGGCCCGCGAGCACGACTGCGACACCGTCTGGTTCGGCGCGGCGGCCCCGCTCGGGCTGCTCGCCGCCGGGCTGCGCCGCCGCGCCGGCGTCCGCCGCGTGGTGGCCCTGACCCACGGGCACGAGGTGGGCTGGGCGGCTCTGCCCGTGGCCCGGGCCGCGCTGCGCCGGATCGGCCGGGGCGCGGACGTGGTGACGTACCTCGGCGAGTACACCCGGGTCCGGCTGGAGCGGGCGCTGCACGGGGTGACCGAGCTGCACCGGCTGGCTCCCGGCGTGGACGTCGAGACGTATCACCCGTCGGTCGACGGCGAGCCGGTCCGGGCCCGGCTCGGGCTGGCCGACCGGCCGGTGGTGGTCTGCGTCTCCCGGCTGGTGCCGCGCAAGGGCCAGGACATGCTGATCCGCGCCCTGCCGGCGATCCGCCGCCGGGTGCCGGACGCGGCGCTGCTGGTCGTCGGCGGCGGGCCGTACCGGGACACCCTGGAGAAGCTGGCCCGGCAGGCGGGCGTCGAGCGGGACGTGGTCTTCACCGGCTCGGTGCCCTCGGCGGACCTGCCCGCCCACTACGCCGCCGGTGACGTCTACGCCATGCCCTGCCGCACCCGCAACCGGGGCCTGGACGTCGAAGGGCTCGGCATCGTCTATCTGGAGGCGTCCGCGACCGGCCTGCCGGTGGTGGCGGGCGACTCGGGGGGTGCGCCCGACGCCGTCCGCGAGGGCGAGACCGGGTACGTGGTCTCCGGCCACGACGTCGCCCAGCTCGCCGACCGGGTGGCCACCCTGCTCGCCGACCGGGACCTGGCCCGGCAGCTCGGCGCGGCCGGCCGGGCCTGGGTGGAGCAGGAGTGGCGCTGGGAGACCCAGGCCGCCCGGATGGCCACCCTCCTCGCCGGCTGACCGCTGTCCCTCGGCCGGCTGCCGCTTGGCTGCTCGCTCTCTGCTGGTCGTCGTTCTTGGTTGGTCGTTGCTCTTGGTTGGTCGTCGTCCCCAAGGTTGGCGCAAGATCGGGAGTGAGCCGCCGCCGGGGGACGTCGGTCGCGGCCCTGGGGAGCTGCCCCGTCTGTGCACCCGCGCCGTGTCGGCCGCCGCACGTGGTGCCTGCCCCACGGCCCCGTCATGTCGGCTGCTCTGTGCCGGCTGAGGCTCGTGCCCAGGCCGCGCCGGCATATCGGCTGCTCTCTGCTGGTGCTGGTGCCCACGCCCGCGTCGGCCGCCGGGGCTGTCTCCCGTCCTCAGTTACGCCCGGGCTGTCTCCCGTCCTTACCTGTGCCCAGGGCTGTGACGGCCCCTGCCCTGGCTGTCATCGGCCCGTGTGCCCCGTTTGCGCGGGCAGCTCCAAAGGGCGTGCCGAGAGTGTCCCTGCGGGAGCCGCGTCCCGATAGAGGTGCTCAGCGCGACCAGCGTCAGGCCGGGGCCCGCGGCCAGCGGCGGCCCGCGGCCAGCGGCGGCCCGCGGCCAGAGGCGGTCCTGACCATGTGGTGACACCCCAACGAGGCCGGTCTCCGAACATGTCGGCGTCTCGGTCAGGCCGGCGTCCGGTCGGAGGGTCAGGTGCTCCAGGAGGGCGGCGGCGGTGCCGGTCGGCCGAAGTGCCAGCCCTGGGCGGCGTCGCAGCCGATGGCACGCAACCGGTCGGCCTGCCCGGCGGTCTCCACCCCCTCGGCGGTGACGGTCAGGTCCAGCGCGTGCGCCAGCGAGACCAGCGAGGCGAGGATCCGCTCGTCGGTGCGGCTGGCCGGGTCGTCCGCGGGGGCCCGCAGCCCGGCCACGAAATCCCCGGCCACCTTCAGCTCGGTCACCGGCAGGTCCCGCAGGTACGCCAGGTTGCAGTAGCCGGTGCCGAAGTCGTCGATGGCGATTCGCACGCCGAGGTCGGCCAGCACCCGCAGGGCGCGCACCGGCTCCTCGACGGCGCTCATCATGGTGCTCTCGGTGACCTCCAGCTGGAGCCGCTCGGGCGGCAGGCCGGTGCGGTCGAGCACGGCGCGCACCAGGTGCACCAGGTCGGGCCGGTGCACCTGCCGCACCGCCAGGTTGACGCTGACGAACGGCGCGGCACCCCCCGGCTCGGACCAGGTCGCCGCCTCCCGGCACGCCTCGGCGAGCACCCACCCGCCGAGCGGGACGATCAGCCCGGTCTCCTCGGCCAACCCGATGAAGCTGTCCGGGCGCAGCTCGCCGAGCGCGGGGTGCCGCCAGCGGACCAGGGCCTCGGCACCGAGCACGGTGCCGTCGCACAGCGAGGTCAGCGGCTGGTAGTCCAGGTAGAACTCACCCCGCTCCAGCGCCGCGGGGATCGCCGCGGAGAGCGCGTACCGGGCCAGCTCCCGGCGGTTGCGGTCGGCGTCGTACAGCGACCAGCGGGCACCCCCGGCGGCCTTGGCCCAGTGCAGCGTGGCGTCGGCGGCGCGCATCAGGTCGACGGGGGTGGTCCCGGCCACCGGGCGTTCGACGATGCCGATGCTCGCCGACACTGTCAGCTCGTGCCCGTCGACCAGGGCCGGCTCGCTGACTGCGGCGAGCGCCGCCTCGGCCACCTTCACCACGTCGTCGGTGCAGGCGGTCCGCTCGACCAGGATGACGAACTCGTCACCGCCGAGGCGGGCGACCAGATGCTCGTCGAGCGCCCGGCGCAGCCGGTCGGCGACCGAGACCAGCAGCCGGTCCCCGACCTGGTGGCCGAGGGAGTCGTTGACCACCTTGAAGCGGTCGAGGTCGAGGAAGCACACCCCGACCCGGTCGGCGCCCCGGCCCGGGACGTCGATCGCGGCGGCGAGCCGCTCGGTGAACAGGGTGCGGTTGGGTAGGTCGGTCAGCGGGTCGTGGGTGGCCTGGTGCCGGAACCGGGCCTCGCTGTCACGCAGCGCCCGCTCGGCCTGCGCCCGGGCCACCATCGCGGCCCGGCGGATGGACTCCTGCTCGTCCAGCGTGCGGCCCCGCAGCGCCCGGGCGTAGCCGGTGGCCACCGTGGCCAGCAGCCGGGCCAGCCGGTCCTCGACGTCCTCGCCGACCAGGCCCAGGTCGCGCAGCAGCCGGAGCTGCACGACCTCGATCGTGCGGCCCAGCCCTTCGGCGGAGGCGATGTGCGACTCGACCAGCTCCGCCCCGACCTGGTGGCCGACCCGCAGGTCGAACGGCTCGGCCACCAGCGCCTCGGCCAGCCGATCGGTGAACCGTTGCAGCAGCGCCTCCAACTGGGCCTGGGTCATCGGCAGGTAGCTGGTGCCGGAGACCGCCTTCGCCCAGGCCCGGGCGAAGGCCCCGGGGCGCGGGGTGAGGTGCCCCGGGTGCGGAGCGGGCGGCCCCGGATACGAGGCGAATGACCTCGGGCCCACCGGGCCCACCGGGCCGTCGGACCGCTTACCCACCGAGCCGCCCGACGCCGCCCATGAAGACCGCCTGCTCGGCGTCCTCCGCGCTCTCCGGTGTCTCGGGGCGCCACTGCGGCACCCAGCCCACTCCCGGGTCGACCAGCTCGAAGCCGTCGAAGAGGGAGGTCAGCTCGGCGCGGCTGCGGATGAACAGCGGATTGTCGGTGCGGCGGTAGACCGCCTCGGCCTCCGCGCGCTCCCCGGTGTTGTGCCGGTCCTCGTCACTGGCCTGGGAGAGCACCAGGTAGCTGCCCGGCACCAGCGCCTCGCGCAGCGTTCGCAGGATCTCCGCCGGCCGGTCGGAGTCCGGGACGAAGTGCAGCACCGCCACGATCATCACCGCGACCGGCTGCGACAGGTCCAGCATCCCGGTGACGTCGGGGTGGGTCAGGATCCGTTCGGGGTGGCGCAGGTCCTCCTGGACCACGGCGGCCCGGTTGTTGCCGCTGAGAATCTCCCGGCTGTGCGCCACCGCCACCGGGTCGACGTCGACGTAGACCACCCGGGAGGCGGGGTCGATCCGCTGGGCGATCTCGTGCACGTTGCCGACCGTCGGGATCCCGGAGCCGATGTCGAGGAACTGACGGATCCCGGCCTCGGCGAGGAAGTGCACCGCCCGGCGCAGGAACGCCCGGTTCGCCTGGGCCATCAGCGGCGCCTCGGGCACCGCGTCCACCATCGCCCGCGCGGCGGCCCGGTCGGCGGCGAAGTTGTGCGAGCCGCCGAGGTAGTAGTCGTACATGCGGGCCACGCTGGGACGCTCGATGTCGATGGTGTCGGGTGCCCAGTCCGGCCGCTGCATGCCCTACCCCTTTGTCAACGACGCGGAACACGTCGTCCCGCGCGGGTCATCCGGGTATTCTGCCCCGCCCGCCACACGGGTGACCAGAGAGGGCCGCTCCCCGCCCGACCGGCCGGTCGGGCGGTCCCGTTGACCGGACCCACCGGCCGTCGCGAAACCCCCGACCGGCGACTGCCGGTCGGACGGGGAAGCGGTCAGAACTTCGGGGCGTCCGGCGCCTCGAGCAGGCCGAGCCGAAGCGCCGTCATCAGCGCCTGCGCCCGGTTGGCCGCGCCCAGCTTCTCGTAGAGCTTCGAGATGTGGGTCTTGGCCGTCGACTCGCTGACGAAGAGCTGCTTGGCGATGCCCGCCACGCTCATGCCGTCGGCGAGCAGCCGCAGCACCTGGCCCTCCCGGGGGGAGAGCTGCGGACCGGACGGCGCGAGCCGCCGCTTCATCGCCTCGGCCAGGTCGGCCGCGGTGAACGCGCTCGGCGAGGAGGCGGCATGCCGGGCGGCGGCCACCACCTCGTCGGCCGGGGCCGTCTTGGGCACGAACGCGCTCGCCCCGGCCTCCAGGGCACCGAAGAGTTGGTCGTCGCCGGCGTACATGGTGAGCACGACGATGCCCATCGAAGCGCTGGACTTGCGCAGCGCGCGGGTGGCCTCCAGGCCACTGCCGTCGGGCAGTCGCAGGTCCATGATCACCACATCGGGCTGGAGGGCGCCGGCCTGCCGGACCCCCTCCGCCGCCGTGGCGGCCTCGCCGACGACCTCGAACTGCCGGTCCCGCTCGAAGGCGTGCCGCAGTCCCTTGCGGATCAGGTCGTGATCGTCGACAAGGAGGACCTTGGTGCGGGTCGCCGGTGTCGGGCTTGTGGTCATCCTCGGGTTACTCCCCTTCTGCTGCTGCGGCGTTGCCGCGCACCCTATCGCGCCGGGGCGAGGAGCCGAGAACCACCGCCACCGTCGTGCCGCTGGGTTGCCGCGGCCTGATCTCCAACCGGCCCCGGATACGTTCCGCCCTCTCGGCCATGATCGCAAGACCGTAGTGCCCGTCCGGGCGCTGTTCACCGATGCCGTGACCGTCATCCGACACTTCGATCTGCGCGTACGGCGGGTCCACCTCGCAGGTGACCCACAGGTTCGACGCCCCGGCGTGCTTGCGGGCGTTGGTGACCGCCTCCTGGGCGATGCGGAGGAGTTCCGCCTCGGTCGCGGCGGGCAGCCGGGCGCTCGACTCGTCCAGCGACAGGTGCACCCGCAGCCCACCGGACGCGCCGACGGTGCGAGCGTACTCGGCGATCGCGGCGGCCAGGCCACCCTGCCGGTCCACCTCGCTGCGCAGCTCGAACAGGCTCAGCCGCAGCTCGGTGATCACCCGGGTCACCTCATGGCGCAGCTGGCGCAGCGACTCGGCGGTCTCGTCGGCGTCCTCGAAGACGGTGGCCAGGGCGTTGTCGATGCCGTACCCGACCATGACCAGTTCCTGGGCCACCCCGTCGTGGATCTCCCGCGCCAGCCGCTGCCGCTCCTCGTTGGTGGCCAGCGAGCGCACCTCGTCGAAGAGCAGGGCGGCCTCCAGCCGTAGCGCGGCCGGGCGGGTCAGCGCCGTCACCCGGGACACCACCGGCGGCGGGTACGCCTGCGCGGCGTCCGCCTCCATCACCAGCATGCCGATCGTGCGGACGCCGGCGACCAGGGGCACGATCAGCGCCGACACGTCGCCGCCGGCGTGCGAGCGGGCCTGCGAGCGGCTCGCGGTCTGCGGCTGCTGGCTGGCCCAGGCGTCGGCGATCGCCGAGTCCGCGTCGAGCGTGGTCTCCCAGTCGACCCGGTCCACGCCCACCTGGGCGAGCACCACCAGCCGCCCGCCGCCGCTGGCCGAGAGCACCGCCGCCCGTTCGGCCCGGGCCACGGTGCGCAACTCCTCCAGCAGGTGCTCGGAGATGCCGCCCGGGTCGAGGGTGGCACCGGGAAGCTGCCGGGCGACCGTGCGGAGCTGGGTCAGCAGCCGGGTGGCCTCGGCGTACGGCTGGGGCTTGCCCTCGCTGCGGACCCGCATCACCCGGTGCAGGGTGCCGGCCGTGTAGAGCCCGAGGCCGGCCAGGATCAGCCACTGGGCGCAGACCGCGAGGTATCCCGGCTGGCCGAGCTGGCGACCGCCGTCGACCCCGGTGAGCGCGGCGCTGATCAGCAGGGTGGCGGCGCAGACGGCGAGCAGCGCCGCGCCCTCGCGGAACCGGCGGCGCAGCGCGGTCACGGTCACCGGGACGGCGAGGTAGGCCAGCACGGCCGAGGCGCCCAGCCCGCCGGTGGCGCCGTCGAGCGTGGTGACGGCGGCGACCTGGCTGGCGGCCAGCCCTAGCACCACGACCTCGGCGAAGCGGCTGAGCGGGCCGAGCAGCCGGTGCTGGGGGGCCAGGACGGCGGGCAGGCCGGCGGCTCCCAGCAGGGCGATCCACCAGAGCTGCCCGACGTCGCGGGTCGCGAGGAAGGTGAGGACGGCCACCAGCGCGAGCATGACCAGGCGCGCGGCGGTGGCGAGCGGCTGCGTGGGCGGCCGGACGGGTGTCGAGGAGGCTGGCACGTGACGGATCGTAGTCAGCGCCGGTAGATGTCGGCGATTTCCGCCGCGTACGTCTTGTGCACGGTCTGCCGTTTGACCTTCAGCGACGGGGTGAGTTCGCCGGTGGCCTCGGTGAAGTCGTGCGGCAGGATGCGGAACACCTTGATCCCCTCGGCCTTGGAGACCGACTGGTTGGTCTGGTCGACCGCGCCCTGCACCTCGGCGCGCAGCGCCTCGTCCTCGCGCAGTTCGGCGACCGGGGTGGTCTCCGGGCGGCCGTGGGCGGCCAGCCACTTCGGCAGCGCCTCCTCGTCGATGGTGACCAGCGCGGAGATGAACGGCTGGCGGTCACCGACCACGACACACTGGCTGATCAGCGGGTGCGCCCGGACCTGGTCCTCCAGCATCGCCGGGGCGACGTTCTTGCCGCCGGCGGTCACGATGATCTCCTTCTTCCGGCCGGTGATGCTGAGGAAGCCGTCGTCGTCGAGCGTCCCCAGGTCGCCGGTGCGGAACCAGCCGTCAGCGCTGAGCGCCTCGGCGGTGGCCGCCTCGTTGCGCCAGTACCCCCGGAAGATCAGGTCGCCGGAGATCAGGATCTCTCCGTCGTCCTCGATCCGGACGGTCACGCCGGGCAGCGGGCGCCCGACGGTGCCGATCCGGGTGGCGTCGGGCAGGTTCGCGGCGGCGGCCGGGGAGGTCTCGGTGAGCCCGTACCCCTCGCAGATGGTCACTCCGATGCCCCGGAAGAAGTGGCCGAGCCGGGCGCCGAGCGGCGCGCCGCCGGAGATCGCGTCCCGGCACCGGCCGCCCAGGGCGGCGCGCAACTTGCGGTAGACCAGCTTGTCGAAGACCGCGTGCTGCGCACGCAGCGCCAGGCCCGGCCCGCCCGGCTTGTCCAGGGCCTCGCTGTACGCGACCGCGACCTGCTCGGCCCGGTCGAAGATCTTCCCCTTGCCGTCGGCCTCGGCCTTCTGCCGGGCCCCGTTGTAGACCTTCTCGAAGACCCGGGGGACAGAGAGCACGAAGGTCGGCTTGAACTCCTGGAGCGCCCCGACGAGGTCCGTCGTGTCGGGGCAGTGCGCCATGGTGGCCCGCGCGTGCACCATGCCGATCTGGATGAGCCGGGCGAAGGCGTGCGCGAGCGGGAGGAACAGCAGGGTCGACGCGCCCGGCCGCAGGAACAGGTTCGGCAGTACGGGCACCGCGTTGGCGATGTCGGCGTACATGTTGCGGTGGGTCAGCACGCAGCCCTTGGGACGGCCGGTGGTGCCGCTGGTGTAGATGATGGTCGCCACGTCGTCGGCCCGGACCGCCGTGCGGCGCCGGTCGATCTCCAACGGGTCGACCGGGGCGCCGGCGGCGACCAGTTCGCCGACCGCGTCCAGCTCGATCTGCCAGACCTGCGCCAGCTCGGGGAGCCGGTCCCGGACGCCGGCGACCAGGGTTGCGTGCGCGGTGCTCTCGACCACGACCGCGACCGCGCCGGAGTCCTCCAGGATCCAGGCGGCCTGCTCGGCGCTGGAGGTCTCGTAGATCGGCACGGTGACCGCGCCGGTCGCCCAGATCGCGTAGTCGAACAGGGTCCACTCGTACCGGGTGCGGCTCATCAGGGCGACCCGGTCGCCGGGGGACACGCCGGCCGCGACCAGCCCGCGGGCCACCGCGACCACCTCGTCGCGGAACTGCTGGCAGGTCACGTCCTCCCGGCCCGCGCCCGCCTCGCTGGCCGACGGGACAGGGCGGACGAACTGCACCGCCTCCGGGGCCGCCTCGGCGTTGTCCCAGACCGGCTGGGTCAGGTTGGCCGAGTCGCCGACGGTGACGATCGGCGGAACGGAGAACTCGCGCACCTGCACTCCCTCGTGCTCGCACTGGCCGGGCGGGCGGGGCCCGGACGGGTCGGCTCTGTCGAAACCTACCCGCCCGCCCAGGTGACTGCGGTAGGAGGTTGCCCGCACCGCCTCCCGAATCGGCCCCGAGCGTGGCGCTCGCCGGACGGGTCCGCAGGCGACGGGCCGCCGCCTGGCGGGGGTGGACCGGGGCGTTCCCGCCCGCCGCCGGGTAGCCTCCCCCACATGGCGGACTCCTCCACCCAGTCGATCGTCATCGGCGCGTCACCGGATCGGGTCGCGGCGGTGATCTGCGACTTCGCGCGCTACCCCGAGTGGACCGAGGCGATGCGCCGGGCCGAGGTCGTCGAGGAGTACGAGGACGGCTACGCCAGTCAGGTCCGGTTCACCATCGACGCCGGGGTGCTGGCCGACGAGTACGTGCTCGCCTACGAGTACTCCGAGGACCTGACCCGCATCGAGTGGCATTTGGTGGCGCCCTCGAAGATGCAGCGCTCCCAGCACGGGTCGTACGACCTGGTCGGCAACCCGGACGGGACGACCACGGTGACCTACACCCTGGAGGTGGAGCTCTCCGTGGGCATGCTGGGCATGTTTCGGCGTAAGGCCGAAAAAATGATCATGGACACGGCGTTGAAGCAGCTCAAGCTTCGGGTAGAGGAATCCGGTGCGGCGCGGTGACGCGACCTGCTGCGGCACGCCCGGCACGGTAGAGGAGCCGACCATGGGGGGTACCGAGCCGGGTTCGGCCCGGGAAGAGGCGGAGCGGCTGGTCGCCACGGCGCTCGCGGCGGCCCGGCTGGCCGGGGCTCGCGCGGGCGCCGGTTCCGGGGCGGGCCCGTGGGGTCCGGTCGGTGGGATCCTGTCGAGTGTCCTCGGTCACAGCGCCGGTGGGCGGACGGCCGGCGGGCCCGCCGAGGCCGGCCGGGGCGGCTTCGCCACCGGTGCGGCAGAGTGCTGCATCTGCCCGGTATGCCGTGGTATCGCGGCGTTACGCGATCCGAGTCCGGAATTCGCCGAGCGGCTCGCCACCGGAGCGGGTGATCTGGCCGCCGGCGTGGCCAGCCTGCTGCGCGCGTTCGCCTCGGCCGGCGACCCCGCCCATGGCCCGCAGGAGCCGGGCGACGCAGCGCCGCCCCCGCCCCGGGCCGGGGCGCGCCAGGAGTCGGGCGATCATGTGTGGCGCGAGGCCACCCGTACCGGGCATGATTCTCAGCCGGCGCCGGAGCAGGACGTCTGGTCCGCCGCGACCCGGGGGGAGGGTCGGGGCGTTCCGGCTGCCGACGTGCCACCCGCCGACGACGCCGGGTCGGGCGCGCCGGGGGACCCCCGGCCGACGGCCGGCCAACCGGGGGTGCCCGTCTCGCGGACGCCCGGCGGCGCGGGCGAGGACGCACCAGGCGACGAGGCCTGACCACCGGACATCCCGACCCACCCCACGGCGGTTCGCCGTGGGGTGCCGGACAGCACAGCAGAGGGGAGTGGCAGCGGTGACGCTGACCATCGGAGTCGACGTCGGTGGCACGAAGGTGGCCGGCGGTGTCGTGGACGACACCGGCAAGGTTCTCGTGCAGGCCCGACGGGACACCCCCGCCGACAACGTGGCCAAGACCCGCGACGTCATCATCGATGTGGTCACCGAACTCGCCGCCGGCCGGCAGATCTACGCCGTCGGCATCGGCGCGGCCGGTTGGATCGACGTCAGCCGATCAAATGTCCTCTTCGCCCCGAACCTGGCCTGGCGCGACGAGCCGCTGCGCGAGTACGTCAGCGTCGCGACCGGCCTGCCGGTGATCGTGGAGAACGACGGAAACGTCGCAGCCTGGGCCGAGTTCCGCTACGGCGCGGCCCGGCACGCCGACGACTCGATGGTCATGTTCACCATCGGCACCGGCGTCGGCGGCGGCATCGTGCTCGGCGGTGAACTGGTGCGCGGGGCCAACGGCATCGCCGCCGAGTTGGGCCACATGCTCACCGTCCCCGACGGCCACCAGTGCGGCTGCGGCCGGCTCGGCTGCATCGAGCAGTACGCCAGCGGCAGCGCCCTGGTCCGGTTCGCCCGCGCCGCCGCCCGCCAGGAGCCGCACCGGGCCACCGCGCTGCTGGAACTGGCCGGCGGCGAGGCCGAGGCCGTCACCGGCCCGATGGTGACCGCCGCCGCCCAGGGCGGCGATCCCGTGTCCGCCGAGGCGTTCGCCCAGGTCGGGCGCTGGCTCGGCACCAGCCTCGCCGACATGGCGCAGATCCTCGACCCGCAGGTGCTGGTCGTCGGCGGTGGCGTCGTCGAGGCCGGCGACCTGCTGCTCGGCCCGACCCGGCGGTCCTTCACCGACGCGCTGGCCCAGCGCAGCCGGCTCCCGGTCGCCGAGGTGCGCCCCGCCGAGCTGGGCAACACCGCCGGCGTGATCGGCGCCGCCGACCTGGCCCGTCGGGTCTGAGGCGGGCCGGGATGAGCGAGAACGCGGGCGTGCCGCTGCGCGTCGTGTCGTACAACATCCACAGCCAGCGCGACGACACCGCCGCGCTGGCCGCGGTGGTCCGCGAGGCCGCGCCGGACGTGGTGATCGTGCAGGAGGCCCCCCGGCGGTTCCGGTGGCGGCAGAAGTCGGCCACGCTGGCCGGGTCGTTCGGGCTGGTGGTCGCCGCCGGCGGGCTGCCGTCGCTGGGCAACCTGCTGCTGACCAGCCTGCGGGTGCGGGTGCTCGACACCCGCTGCCAGCGCTACCCGCTGACCCCGGGGCGGCACCTGCGCGGCGCCGCGTACGCCGAGTGCCGGGTGGGCGGGGCGCGGTTCCTGCTGGCCGGCTCGCACCTGTCCACCGACCCGGCCGAGCGGCCCGCCCAGGCGGCGGCGTTCAAGCGGGAGTTGGCAGCCGCCGACCTGCCCGTGGTGGCCGGCGCCGACCTCAACGAGGGCCCCGACGGCCCGGCCTGGGCGACGGTGGGGGAGGGGCTGACCGACGCGGCGGTCGCGGCCGACCGGGCCGACCGGCACACCTACTCGTGCGCCGACCCGCGCCGGCGGATCGACGCGGTCTTCGTCGACCCCCGGATCACCGTGGTCGACTACGACGTGGTGGACACCCCGCAGACCCGCCGTGCCAGCGACCACTTCCCTGTCCTGGTCGACCTGCTGCTGCCGGCCGCCGGCTGACCGTCCCGGGGCGTCCGACCCTCCACAGGGGCTGGACAAACCGGTTGGGTTACCGGAAGGATTTCGCAGCGACCGGCACTCGTGCCGCACCTAAGGAGAATCCGGTGTCCCCCTCCACCGACCCCGGCCGTCCCGAGCCGGAAGCGGCGACGCCCGCCCCGACCCGGGAGGGCCGCCCGGTTTCCGACCGGGGCGACACGGTCTGCGTCATCGGGGCCGGGGCCAGCGGCCTGACCGCGGTGAAGAACCTGCGCGAACACGGCTTCGGCGTCGACTGCTACGAACGGGAGACCGGCGTCGGCGGCGCGTGGAACTGGCGGCACGACCGCAGCCCCGTGTACGCCAGCACCCACCTGATCTCGTCGCCGCCGTTCACCCAGTTCCCCGACTTCCCGATGCCGGACGACTGGCCGGACTACCCGCACCACAGCCAGTTGCTGTCCTACTTCGAGCGCTACGCCGACCACTTCGACCTGCGCCAGCACGTCTGGTTCGGCACCGAGGTGGTCCGGGTCGAGCCGGTCGCCGGCGACCGATGGGACGTCACCACCCGCAGCACCGGCGGGTACGGCCCGGAGCGCACCTCCCGGTACGCCGCCGTGGTCGTCGCCAACGGCCACAACTGGTCGCCGAAGCTGCCCCGCTACGAGGGGCTGGAGGAGTTCCGGGGCGAGATCATGCACGCCTCGTCCTACAAGGACCCGGCCCAGTTGCGCGGCAAGCGGGTGCTGGTCGTCGGGGCCGGCAACACCGGATGCGACATCGCGGTCGAGGCGGCCCAGCAGGCGTCCCACTGCTGGCACTCCACCCGCCGCGGCTACTGGTACGCCCCGAAGTACGTCCTCGGGCGCCCCGCCGACCAGGTCAATGACCGTCTGCTGGCGCTGCGGGTGCCGCTGCGGATCCGGCAGTGGCTCTACCACTGGACGCTGCGGCTCACCGTCGGCGACCTCACCCGGTTCGGCCTGCCGAAGCCCGACCACCGGGTCTACGAGACCCATCCGATCGCCAACAGCCAGCTCGTCTACTACGTCGGACACGGCGAGATCGCCCCGGTGCCGGACGTGGCCCGGTTCCACGCCAAGGCGGTGGAGCTGACCGACGGCCGCCGGATCGAGCCGGAGCTGGTCGTCTTCGCCACCGGCTACCTTCCCCGCTTCGAGTTCCTCGACCCGAGGATTCTCGGCGACGCCGACGGGTCGGGCCGGCCCCGGCTGTGGCTCAACGCCTTCGCCCCCGGCCATCCGACCCTCGCCGTCGCCGGTCTGGTCCAGTCCGACTCGGGGATCTTCACCCTGTCGCACTGGCAGACCGTGCTCTTCGCCCGGCTGCTCACGCTGCGCCTCACCCGGCCCGACCGGGCCGCCGTGTTCGCCAAGCGGGCCGCGGCCGGGGTCGGCGAGCGCTACTCCGGCAAGGTCAAGGACAGTAGCCGGCACTGGTTCGAGGTCGGCCACGCCGACTACCTGCGCGCCGTGCAGCGCGCGATGGATGACCTGGAGGAGAAGTGAGCGGCGGCGGGGAGCGGGTGCGGATCATGCGCGGCCGGGAGTGGGCCCGCCCGGTCCGCCCGGCCCGCCGCGAGGTGCTCAGCGCGCTCCCCGAGCTGGAGCAGGGCCGCCCTCCGCTGCTGTTCGTGCCCGGCTTCGGGCACGGCGCGTGGGCGTTCGCCGAGCACTGGCTGGAGCACGCCGCCGGGCGCGGCTTCCCGGCGTACGCGCTGAGCCTGCGCGGGCACGGCGGCAGCGAGCCGGCGCCGGAGGCGACGCTGCGGGCGTACACCCACGACGTGACGCAGGTGGCGGCGGGCCTGCCGCGCCAGGCGGTGCTGGTGGGGCACGGCGCCGGGGCACTGGTGGTCCGGCACGCCCTGGCCCGCTACCCGGCCCGGGCGGCGGTGCTGGTCGCCCCGGTGCTCGGCGAGTGGGGGACGCTGGGTGTCGCGTTGCGCCGCAACCCAGGCGGCACCCTGCCCGCCCTGGTCGGCGGCGGGCTGCGGCTGAGTCGCCGGCAGCTGTTCAGCCGCGAGTTGCCCGACGCCGAGGCCCGCCGGTACGCCTCCCGGCTCGGTCGGGCCAGCAGGCACGCGCAGTGGCAACTGCTGACCCATCGCGACCCGGAGCCGGCCGTGGGTCACCCGCCGGTGCTGGTGCTGGGCAGCCCCGACGACCGGGTGGTCCCGCCGGCCGCGCTGACCCGGGCCGCCCGGCGGCACGGCGGCGCGCCGCTGCTCTTCCCCGGGATGGGGCACGACCTGATGCTGGACGCCCGCTGGCGCGAGCCGATCGACGCGATCCTGGACTGGCTGGAGAAGGAGCACGCCCCGGCCTGACCCGCGCCGCCCCGGCCGGCCGGTTCAGCCGGTCGTGCTGATGTGGTTCAGCAGCGAGCCCTCGTCGTCGAGGGCGCTGAGGTAGGAGCGCGCCCAGGCGTGGATGTCGTTGCGGTGCAGGTGCTCGCGCATCGCGCGCATCCGGGCGGTCACGTCGGCCGGGTCGGCCTGGAGCGCGGCCAGCAGCTCCTGCTTGAGTCCCTCCAGGTCGTGCGGGTTGACCAGGTACGCCTGCGGCAGCTCCGCCGCCGCGCCGGCGAACTCGCTGAGCAGCAGCGCACCGGTGTCGTCCACCCGCGCCGCCACGTACTCCTTCGCGACCAGGTTCATCCCGTCCCGCAGCGGGGTCACCGCCATCACGTCGGCGATCCGGTAGAGCGCGGCCAGCTCGGCCCGGTCGAACGGCTGGGTGAGGTAGTGGATGGCGGGCTCGCCGACCCGGCCGAACTCTCCGTTGATCCGCCCCACCTCGCGCTCGACCCGGTCACGGAGGATCTGGTACTGCGTCACCCGCTCCCGGCTGGGCACCGCCACCTGCACCAGCACCGTGTCGCGCACCTTGACGTGCCCGCTGGCCAGCAGCTCGCTGTACGCCTTGAGACGCTGCTCGATGCCCTTGGTGTAGTCCATCCGGTCGACGCTGAGGATGACGTGGGCGGGGTCGCCGAGGTCGTGGCGCAGCCGCCGGGCCCGGGCGGCCACGTCGGGGCGGCCCGCCAGGGCGGCCATCTCGGCGGCGTCGATCGAGACGGGGAACGCCCCGATCCGGACCACCCGGTCGCCGATGCCGATCCGCCGGTCGGTCGCGGGCAGCTCCAGCACCTTGGCCACCAGCTGGGCGAAGTTGTGCGCTGCCTGGGCGCGCTGGAAGCCGATCAGGTCGGCGCCGAGCATGCCGCGCAGCAGTTCGGCCCGGCGGGGGAGCTGCATGAACAGCTCCGGCGGCGGGAACGGCACGTGTAGGAAGAAGCCGATCCGCAGGTCCGGCCGCAGCTCGCGGAGTAGGCCGGGAACCAGTTGCAGGTGGTAGTCCTGCACCCAGACCACCGCGCCCCGCTCGGCCACCTCGGCCGTCGCCTCGGCGAACCGCTGGTTGACCCGCTGGTACGCCTCCCACCAGCGGCGGTGGTACTCGGGCTGCTCGACCGCGTCGTGGTACAGCGGCCACAGGGTGGAGTTGGCGAAGCCCTCGTAGTGGTCACGAAGATCCTCGGAGCTCAGCGGCACGGTGTGCATCCGGACGCGGTCGACGTCGGGCAGGGCCGGTGCCGGCCCGGTGCCACCCGCCCAGCCGACCCAGGTGGCCGGGGTGTGCCGGAGCAGGGGGTGCAGGGCGCTCACCAGCCCGCCGGGGCTGCTTCGCCACTCGCAGGCGCCGTCGGGCGCCACACTGTCGTCGATGGGGAGGCGGTTTGCCACCACCACGAGTGAACTCTGTCGCATCTCGGGCATTCCGATCAGCAGAGACCGACCACCGCGAGCGAGGAACAACCGGGCAGTCAGTGGGGGAAGTGACGTACAGCGGTATTCCTACTGACAGTAAGTTACACCACTGTTACGCCTCTCGTGGTGGGCGGCGGCGTCCCGCAATCCGGGCACCCGGCGTCCGTGTCCGGGAACGGTACGCGACGGAGCGTGCACCTGCCGCCTCAGACCCGGGCGCCGTTGTCCGGGTCGTCGTCGGAGTCACCGGGGCGCAGCCGCCAGATCAGCGTTACGAAGCCGGCCAGTATCCCGGTGAACCCGAACAGGGTGACCACCGACCTGTCCACCGGCAGCAGCGACGGATTCAGGAAGAGCACGAAGCCGGCGATGATGGCGAGCACGCCGGCCGCCGCGTACTTGGAGATCCGGGGCAGGGGTGGGGGCGGCGGCGGGGTGTAGCGCTCCTCCGCGCCGTCGGGCAGGTCGGCGCCGAAGGTGTCCAGCCCGTCCAGCAGCGACGGCTCGTCCTGCCGGCCCTGGCCCACGGAGACGCCGGAGATGTCGGCGGCCCAGGGCAGCCGGCGCACGTCGGTGGCGGTCCCGCCCTCGTCCGTCCCGACCCGGCCGGCTCCGCCCGCCGCCGGCTCACCCGGCTCGTCGTCGACGTCCTCCGCCGCGGGCCAGGGGTGCGCCCCGGCGGCCGGGGCGGTGTGGAAGCCGGCCACGATGCGGGCCCACTCGGCGTCCACGTCCGGCTCGTTCCGGGCCGGCTCGGCGGGGGTCTCTTCGGCGAGCTGGGTGAGGTAGTCACGCGCCGTGGTCAGGTGCGACCGGTCGACGTAGAGCCGGTCGACCGGCCGGGACGGAACGGTGGTGGTGCGGGTGACGGGGTTCAGGTCGGCTGACGGCTGAAGGTACGCCGCGATGCCGCCGGCGGCCAGCACGTCGAGCAGATGCTCGCCGACGCGCGGATCCACGTCGCCGGCGACGGCGTACTCGCTCGCGTCGAGCCCGTTGTCCCGCCGCCCTCGGCGGGCCCCACCCGCTGACACCGGACATCCTCCCTCGGCGCACCTCACGGTGCGGTTGCCCCGGCGCCCCGCACGCCGTGCCCTGAATCGTGACACGTCGGGGCCCTGTTCCGGGAGTGCGTTGTGGCGTGCCGCTCCTGGTTCGTCGGCTCATGGCCGACAGTCCCGCTCGCCGAAGGCGCCCCGCCGGCCCACCCGGGCGCGTCCCGGGGCCCGGCCCGCCGGCCGCGGTGGCGTCGCGGCCAACCCTCGGGAAGGACGCCGGTGCTGTACTGGCTGATGAAGTACATCATCCTCGGCCCCTTGCTGAGGCTGATCATTGGCCCTCGGGTCGGGGCCTGCGCCACGTGCCCGACGGCGGGCCGGTCGTCCTCGCGGGCGGCCATCTGTCCTTCTCCGATCCGATCTTCATGCCGCTGGTCGGCAAGCGAAAAGTCACATTCATCGCGAAAGCGGAGTACCTCACCGGTAAGGGGCTCAAGGGTTGGCTGACGAAGCACCAGTACCAGCACCGGCGAGGCGGAGCAGGCCCGGCGCGTGGTTGCGGGCGGCGAACTCCCGCACCTGGGCCAGCACCTCGGCCGCGCCCGGCGGGTCCACCTCGCCGAGGGTGGGCAGCGCGAGCGCGAGGGCGAGCGCGTGGTCGGTGACGTCGCCCATCCGGCGGTACTGGTCGGCCGCCGACCGGAACAGCCCGGCGGCGGCGGGGGTGTCCCCGGCCGCCCGGGCGAGTGCGGCCTCTGCCTCCTGGCCGGCGGCCAGGGCCCACGGGGTCGTCCGCGGCGAGCGGGCCAGCAGCTCCCGGACCTGCCGGGCGGCGTCCCCGCCGAGCACCACCGCGACGTGCCCGATCGCGGGAACCCACTCGGCGAACGGGATCATCCGGCTCCGCCGCCAGTCGTCGTCCAGCTCGGCGAGCAGTCGCAGCGCCTCGGCGTCGCGTCCCTGCACCGCCCGGCAGAGCGCGGCGTGGGCCAGCGTCGAGCGGAGCACCCGGTGGAAGCCCGAGCGTCGGGCGGCCAGCACCGCCCGCTCCACCTGGCCGCCCTCGCCGCCCTCCTCGGCCCCGCTGGCCCCGCCCGGCCCGCTGGCGGCCTGCTCCGGGTGGTCGCGCAGCGCCCGCAGCCAGCCGGAGACCGCGACGATGTGCAGGTCCCACTCGGCGGTGGGCCGCCGGGTCGACTCGGCCACCAGCGCTGCCGCCGAACCCCAGTCCCCGGCGTAGTACGACCGGGCCCACTGGTCCTCGAAGCTCGTCGCGAGGCTGTGCTCGCCGCCGAGGTCCAGCGAGTGTTGCTCGTCCACGAGCCGGGCCGACCCGGCCAGGTCGCCCTCCTCCTGCAACACCCAGGCCAGGTTGTGCACCGCCCGGCGGCGGCTGGTCAGCCGCTCCACCCGGCAGTGCTCGGTGATCTCGGCCAGTTCGGCGTACGCCTCGCCGACGCCGGACAGGTAGCGGGCCACGGCGAGGGTGATCCGGGCGTTCGCGCTCACCTCGCGCAGTTGCAGGCGCTCGGCGAGCCCGGCGGCGGTCCGGGCCGCCGCGCAGGCCGGGTCGGTCTCCGCGTTGAGCATGTGCACCCGGGCCAGCTCCAGCAGGGCACCCGCCTTCTCCTCGGTGTCCGGCAGGTCGGCGTAGATGCCCAGCGCCCGGTCCAGGCAGCGCAGCGTCTCCGACCGGTCGGCCCGGCTCCACGCCGCCGTGGCGAGCAGCGTCCAGGCCCGGGCCGCCCCCGTCCACTCGCCGGCCTCGGCCAGCCGGTCGGCCAGCTCGGTCAGCTTGCCCGCGCCCTCGGCCACCAGGAACGCGTCGCCGTCGCGGTAGAACGCCAGCTCGGCGTCGAACAGCTCCAGCGTCGGGTCGGGCCCACCGGCCAGGGCCAGCGCCCGCCCGACCAGGGTCGCGGCGGTGTCCAGCGCGTGCAGCTCGTTCGCCCGCCGGGCCGCGCGGTGCAGGGCGGCCCGCGCCGCCGGGGCGTACGGGGCGGTGTCCAGGCCGACTGTGCGGGCGATCTCGTGCGCCGTCCAGCGGTGGTTGGCCAGCACCTCGACGAGGTCGTGCTGCCGGCCGTCGGTGACCTGCTCCAGCCAGTCGGCCGTGCGCTGGTGGCGCAGCACCCGCTCGGCGCGGGGAAGCCGCTGGTAGCAGACGTCCCGGACCAGGATGTGCCGGAAGCGGTACTCGGGCTGCCCGGGCATAGCCGAGGTGGACTGCTCGTACACCAGGTCGCGGCGTTGCAGCCGGTCCAGCGCCCGCTCGACCCACTCCACCGGCCGGCTCAGCGCGGTGGCCACCGGCCCCGGCCAGAACTGCACGCCGACCACTGCGGCGGCCTGGAGCACGGCCCGGTCGGACGGGTCGAGCAGGTCGAGCCGGTTGGCGATGACCGCCTGCACGGTGCGCGGCATACCCGGGGAGCCGACCGGGTCGAGCCGGACGTCCGGCCGGGTCGCGTCGAGCAGCCCGCCGTCGAGCAGCATCCGGGCGTACTCCTGGGCGTAGAGCGGGTTGCCGTCGGCGAATTCGATCAGTGGCCCCCGGGACTCGGGCGGCAGCGCGGCCTGCCCGAGCAGCAGCGAGTAGAGGGTGTCGATGTCCGCGTCGTGCATCGGCGGCACCGAGATCGACATCGCCCCGCTGATCGTCCCGGTCCAGGCCGGGTGGCGCTCCCGCAGCTCCGGCCGGGCGGTGGCCAACACCAGCAGCGGCACGCCGCGTGCCGCCGCGCCGAGCTGCTCGACGAAGGCGAGCATGGCCTGGTCGGCCCAGTGCATGTCCTCGAAGACCAGCACCGTCGGGCCGGCGGCGGCCAGGGTGAGCAGGAACCGCCGCCAGGACGCCTCGGTCTCGCCCGGGGTGAGCCGCTCGCCGGGCAGGCCGATCAGCGGGCCGAGCTGACCGGCCAGCCGGACGCCGTGCCGGTCGGCCAGCCCGCCCAGGCGGCGCCGCAGCAGGTCGTCGAGGGCCGTCGGGTCGTCGACGTCCGACACGCCGACCCACCCCTTGACGATGTCGGCGAGGGCGGCGTAGGTGACGTTCTCGCCGAACGGCGGGCACTGCCCGACCAGCCAGGTGACCGGCGGCCCGGGCAGGCTGGCGGCGTGCCGGGCCAACTCGCGCAGCAGTCGGCTCTTGCCCACCCCTGCCGGGCCGAAGACGGTGACCAACTGCGAGGTGCGCTCGGTGATCGTCCGGTGCAGGGCGTTGACCAGCAGGCCGCGCTCGTGTTCCCGGTTGACCATCGGGGTCAGCTCGGCGGTGCTCAGGTCCCGCTGGGGCAGCGCGCGGACGGCCAGCCAGATCCGGCTGATCGCCGAGCGGCCACGCAGCGTCACCGAGGGCTGGACGGCGTACTCCATGTCGTGCCGGGTGGCCGTCCAGGTGCTCTCGTCCACCACCACTCCGCCGGAGGGGGCGAGGGACTGCAACCGGGAGGCCGTGTTCACCACGTCCCCGGTGACGAAGCCCTGCCCGCCGTCGCGGGCCGCGGAGAGGTCGACCAGCGCCTCGCCGGTGGCGATGCCGACCCGGAACCCGAGCGGCGGGTGCGGGCCGACGGGCTGGCGGGCCAGGTTCCGTTGCAGCTCCAGCCCCGCGCGTACGCAGCGCAGTGCGTCGTTGTCGGTGGCCACCGGCGCCCCGAACAGCGCCATCACCGCGTCGCCGATGTACTTCTCGACCACCCCGCCGTACTGGTGCACCAGTTGGCGCACGGTGGCGAAGTAGCGCTGCTGGAGGCTGCGGGCCTGTTCCGGGTCGGCCCGCTCGGCGTACGTCGTGAAGTCGACGATGTCGATGAACAGGACGCTGACCTGGCGGCGGTCCTCCTGGGCCGCCACCGGCCGGTCGTGCAGCGGCTGGCCGCAGCTCGTGCAGAAGTTGGCCTCGGCGCCGTTGGCGTGCCCGCAGCGGGCGCAGCTCCGGCTCAATGCCTGCCCGCACCCGCCGCAGAAGCGGTCGTCGGGACCGGCTTCGCGTGAGCAGTGTCCACACTTCAGGTCGATGGTCGGCTCCGTAGCGCGAGGTGACCCCAGTATCACGCCCCCGCCACTGAGTCGGCTACCCGATATGTGGACGGACTGTGCGGCTGATCGGGCCAGACTAACCTTCCACTCAGGAGATACCCCGTCAGGAGAGTGCCGTGCACGTACGACTGTCCGCCCCGTGGATGGATTCGCGCGGGACCGTGTGGGCCCCGGGCGACACGGTCGAGGTCGACGCCGTCACTCTCGCCTCACTGGAGGAGCAAGGCATGGTTGAAGCACCGGACGGCCAGGGTACTGGTCCCGAGAACACCACGAACACCACGTCGACGCCCCCGCCGACGCCCAAGCCGACCGATCCGACAGAGATCGGTCCCGGCCCGGGTGCACCGCCCGCGGACGAGCCGGGCAACTGAATAACGGGATACGTCAATAACCGGTGAAAGGGCCGGCGGGCCTCGCCCGCCGGCCCTTTCCGTCGTCAGGGGCCGCCGGGCCGGGGTGGCTCAGCGGTCGTTCATGCCGGCCCGGCGGCGCAGCGCCCCCACGTCGGTGACCACGATCCGCCGGCCCTCGGTACGCAGCCAGCCACGGCTGGCGAACGAGCCGATCGCCTGGTTGACGCTCTGCCGGGAACCGCCGGCCATCTCCGCGAGCTGACTCTGGTTGAGCTCGATCGTGATCATCGGGGCCTGGCTCTCGCCGGCCAGCCGGACCAGCGTCTTGGCGACCCGACCGGGCAGGTCCAGGAAGACGTGGTCGGCGTTCTGCTCGGTCAGCCGGCGGATGAGTCCGCCGAGCGAGCGCATCACCGCGTCGAGGATGCGCGGGTTGGAGTGCACCAGCTCCATGAAGGCGGGGCGGGACAGCGCGAGCGCCGCGGAGTCCTCGATCGCCTCGGCCGACGCCGAGCGGGTGGACGCGTCGAGCAGGGAGACCTCGCCGAGCACGTCCGGGGGGCGGATCACCGACAGCACGGCCCGTTCGCCGGTCGGCGCGGTGCGGAACACTGCCACCGCGCCCCGGCGCAGCACGATCAGCGACTCGCCCGGGTCGTTCTCGACGAAGAGCAGTTGGCCCTTGCGATACGTTCGCGGCACCGCCGCCGCGATCACCCGCTGGCGCACCTCCGGTTCGAGGCCGGCGAACATGTCGACGCCGGTGAGGGCGTCACCCGGCTCCGGCAGGCGCATCTCCACGGCCCAACCCCTCCCCGGTCAAGGACCACAACTCGCAGCCGGGTGAACCTGACAGCCCCGGTACGAGGTTCTGAACCGGTTCGGCGTCCGGTAGCGGTACACATCAGATCATGACGGTCCAGTCGCTTGCTGTACACCCCTGGAAACACTTCCGTGACACTCCCGAGCTGCGACGGAGGGCGGCGGGGCGGGCCCCGGCCGACGGCGGGTGACGCGGGTGGGCCAGGATGGGCACGATGGTCTACCGCTACTTCTACGACTGCGAGTTCATCGAGGACGGGCGCACCGTCGACCTGGTGTCGATCGGCGTCGTCGACGAGAACGGGCGCGAGTTCTACGCCGTCTCCACCGAGTTCGATGACTCCCGGGCCGTGCCCTGGGTGCGCCGCAACGTGCTGGACAAGCTCCCCTCGCCGGCCGACCGGGCCTGGCGGTCACGGGAGCGGATCCGCGACGACCTCCACGAGTTCCTGGTCGAGCCGGTCCGGGACCGGCCGGGCGAGCAACTGGAGCTGTGGGCCTGGTACGCCGCGTACGACCACGTGGTGCTGGCCCAGCTCTGGGGTGCGATGCCGGCGCTGCCCCGGGAGATCCCCCGGTTCACCAAGGACCTGCGGCAACTCTGGGACGACCGGGGGCGCCCGCCGCTGCCGAACGCCGACGCCGCCCGGCACGACGCGCTGGTCGACGCCCGGCACAACCTCGCCCGCTGGCGCGCGATGACCGCCCGCTGACCTCGTCGGCTCCTTCAGGTTTGGTGGGGTCTGTCCCGGGCACCGCGTCGACATCCGGTCGATCGAGGGGGTACCGCCATGAGCAGTGAGCCGACAAGTGCCGCCGACGCCCGGCACCGGGTCACCGAGCTGATCCGCGAGGCGCGGATCTGCATGCTGACCACCATCGGCCTGGACGGGCGGCTGGTCAGCCGGCCGATGGGGCTCCAGGCGGCGGAGTTCGACGGCGACCTGTGGTTCTTCGCCCACGTCGACTCGGCGAAGGTCCGCCAGCTCCGGGTGAACCCGGAGGTCAACGTGGGCTTCTCCGACCAGCGGAACAACGCCTGGGTGTCGCTGTCCGGCACCGCGCAGGAGGGGTACGACCGGGCCCGCGCCGAGCAGTTGTGGAACCCGTTGCTGAAGACCTGGTTCCCGGACGGCCTGGACACCCCCGGGCTGACGCTGATCAAGGTGCACGCCAGCTCCGCGGAGTACTGGGGCTCGCCGAGCGGCACCGTGGTCAACCTGCTCGGCTTCGCCAGGCCAGCGGTCGTCGGGAAGCAGCCGAGGGCGGGGGAGAACCGGGAGGTGATCTTCTGAGCGGTGGGCGGGCCTGCCCGGGGCGCGCGGTCGACGCGCAGCTACGACGGCTACAGTTCGCACTGACGGCCCGCCCCGGGCCGGCAATGGCGCCGATGGTCTGATCTGACACATATCCTGGGGCAAATCGGGCTTTACCTGATGCTCCAGGAGGATTGAGCAGATCATGCGTATTGGCGTGCTCACCGGCGGCGGCGACTGCCCGGGTCTCAACGCGGTAATCCGGGCGGTGGTCCGCAAGGGCGTCGCCAACTACGGTCACGAGTTCGTGGGCTTCCAGGACGGCTGGAAGGGTCCGCTTGAGGGCCTGTCCAAGCCCCTGGGCATCGCCGAGGTGCGGGGCATCCTGCCGCGCGGCGGCACCATCCTCGGCTCGTCCCGCACCAACCCGTTCAAGATCGAGAACGGGGTCGAGCGGATCAAGGACAACCTTGCCGCCCAGGGCGTGGACGCGCTGATCGCGATCGGCGGCGAGGACACCCTCGGTGTCGCCACCAAGCTGTACGAGCTGGGCGTCAACGTGGTCGGCGTGCCGAAGACGATCGACAACGACCTCGGTGCCACCGACTACACCTTCGGCTTCGACACCGCCGTCAACATCGCCATGGAGGCGATCGACCGGCTGCACACCACGGCGGAGAGCCACCACCGCACCCTGGTCGTCGAGGTGATGGGCCGGCACGCCGGCTGGATCGCCCTGCACGCCGGCCTGGCCGGCGGCGCCAACGTCATCCTGCTGCCCGAGCGGCAGTTCGACGTCGAGCAGGTCGCCGGGTACGTCGAGAAGCGCTTCCAGCACCAGTACGCCCCGATCGTCGTGGTCGCCGAGGGCGCCCAGCCGCTGGACGGCCAGATGGTGCTGCACAACCAGGAGCTCGACTCGTTCGGCCACGTCCGCCTCGGCGGCATCGGCCAGTGGCTCGCCGAGCAGTTGGAGGCCAAGACCGGCAAGGAGGCGCGGACCGTCGTGCTGGGCCACATCCAGCGCGGTGGCACCCCGACCGCGTTCGACCGGGTGCTCGCCACCCGGCTCGGCCTCCAGGCCATCGATGCGGTGCACGAGGGCGACTGGGGCAAGATGGTCGCGATGCAGAGCACGGACATCGTCCGGGTGCCGCTGGCCGAGGCCACCCGCGAGCTGAAGACCGTGCCGCTGGAGCGGTACGAAGAGGCCGAGGTCTTCTTCGGCAGCTGACGCCCACGCGGCGCGTGCGGCACCCCCGGGCGGGGGACGCCGCACGCGCCGCCGGGCTTCCGCCGCGGCCGGTCCAGGGCGTCCGCGGCGGCCGTCGCGCGGGCCGCGGCCTCCGGGTCGGGCGTCCGACCGGGCGACGACACCCTGGAGCGACGCGAGGCGGGCGACTGAGGGGGTACGGCCATGGCGGCGGGGAAACACACCGTGGCGGTGATCGGGGCCGGCAAGATCGGCGAGCTGATGCTCTCCGGTCTGCTGCGCTCCGGGTGGCCGGTGGAGCGGCTGCTCGCCACCGCCCGGCGGCCGAGCCGGGCCGAGGAGCTGACCGCCCGCTACGGCGTCCGGGTGGTCGACAACCTGACCGCGGTGGACGAGGCGGCGGTGCTGGCCGTCTCCGTGAAGCCGCAGGACGCCTCCGCCCTGCTCGACGAGATCGGGCCGAAGGTGCCGGCCGACAAGCTGGTCATCTCGCTCTGCGCCGGCCTGCCCACCACCTTCTTCAGCCGGCGGCTGCCCGAGGGCACCCCGGTGGTCCGGGTCATGACCAACACCCCCGCCCTGGTCGACGAGGCGATGAGCGCGATCTCGGCCGGCGCGCACGCCACCGGCGAGCACCTGGCCCTGGCCGAGGAGATGTTCTCCCCGCTGGGCGCGACCGTCCGGGTCCCCGAGTCCCAGCAGGACGCCGTGACCGCCCTGTCCGGCTCCGGGCCGGCGTACTTCTACCTGCTGGTCGAGGCGATGATCGACGCCGGCATCCTGCTCGGCCTGCCCCGACAGGTCGCCCACGAGCTGATCGTGCAGACCGCGATCGGCTCGGCGGTGATGCTGCGCGACTCCGGCGAGCACCCGGTGAAGCTGCGCGAGGCGGTCACCTCGCCCGCCGGCACCACCATCTCCGCCATCCGGGAGCTGGAGAACCACGGCGTCCGCGCGGCCATGCTCGCCGCGCTGGAGGCGGCCCGCGACCGCGCCCGGGAACTGGCCGCCCAGTCCGAGTAGCGGCCCGGCACCGGTCACCGTCCCACCGCAGCGCCGGTCGCCGCCTCTCGGACGGGCCGGCGGGACATGCCGTCCGCAGGAATGCCCCATACTGTCGCGGTGTTCACACTCGCCCAGGCGCGGCACCTGGCTGCCACCCTGCACCCACGCGTCGACGAGCTGATCCGGCTCCGGGCCGACCTGGCCGAGCTGCGGGTCGACCTCGCCGACGGCGGGCTGAGCCCGCTCGGCGGCCTGGCCGAGGTCAAGGGCCTGGAGGCCCGGCTGCACGGGATCGTGGACGAGCTGCACGAGCACGACATCCAGGTCAAGGGCATCGCCCCGGTGCTGCTGGACTTCCCCGGCGAGCGGGCCGGCCGCCCGGTGCTGTGGTGCTGGCTGGAGGGCGACTCCGACGTGCGCTGGTACCACCGCGTCGAGTGCGGCTTCGCCGGCCGCCGCCCCGTCTGAAGGGGCATCCACCAGCCTGCGACCCGCCGCCCGGCCGGCACAGGCCGGGCTGTCAGGCGAGGGTGGACAAGGTGGCGGGGGAGACGTTGCCGCCGCTGAGCACCAGCACCGTGCGGGTGCCCGGGGCGGCGGAGACCAGGCCGGTCCGCAGCGCCGCGAGGGTTACCGCGGCGGCGGGCTCGACCAGCAGCTTCGTGGCGTCCAGCAGCTCCCACCAGGTGTCCCGGATCTCGTCCTCGGAAACCTCGACCACGTCGTCCACCAGGGCCCGGACGTGGGCCAGGGTGTGCCGACCGGCGAACGGCGCCGCCAGCCCGTCCGCCATCGACCTCGGCCGCTCCGGCAGGGCCGCGTTCCCGGTGCGCAGGGCGTGGCCGATCGCGTTGGCGGTGACGGGCTCCACCCCGACGATCCGCGCCGTGGGGGCCGCCGTCCGTACCGCCGCAGCCGCCCCGCTGATCAGCCCCCGCCGCCTATCGGCACCAGGACCAACTCCGGCGGCGGGCCGTCGGCCACGATCTCCCGGCCGCCACCGAGGCCGCGTCGTGGGCGGCCACCTTCCGGTACGCCGACGCGGCGGCCCGCCATTTCCGGGCGGCGACGGGCGGTGGCCCGCAAGGGCGGGACGGGCCGTTGCTGTTCGCGAGCCTCGCCCGGCTGGTCGACGGCGGCGACGACCCGGCGGGGCGGGCGGCCCTGCTGACGGTGCTCGGCCGGGCCCGGAACCGTCGAGCTGCACGTCCGAGCCGTCGCCGCAGGCGCCGTCTCCCGCGCCCTGGTGCACGAGGTACGCCCCGGCGAGCCGCTCTGGCTCGGCCCGCCCGCCGAGGTCGGGCTGACCCTCCACCCGCGACCCCGCCGGGACCTGCTCTTGGTCGCCGGGGCACTGGCCTCGCGCCGCTGCGCGCCCTCGTCGAGCAGGTCGCCGCCGCTCCGGACGGCCGCCGGGTCACCCTCGTTGTGGGTGCCCGCACCTTCGCCGACCTGTACGACGCGATCAGCCTGGACAAGCTCCAGTGCGCCCACGGCTGGCTGACCATCGTGCCGGCGTTCTCGCACGACGTCTTCGCCGAGCCGGCCGAGCGGGGCGACGCCCTCACCCTGGCCCTCGATCACCACGATCCCGGGCAGGAGGTGTACGTCTGTTGACGGCTGCCCGCAGCCGGTCCGCCGTCAGTCGCGTGGCTTCGTCTCCAGGGGCCACTGCGTGCTGACCCTCTCGTCCCGGCCCTGCCGGTCGAAGTAGCTCTGGAGGTCCCGGGACTGCTCGGCGTACCAGCCGATCTGTGCCTGGTGCAGCAGGTCCGGCCGCATCCGGGCGATGCGCCCGTGCCGGGCCGCGATCGACCGGGCCATGTCGGCCGCCGCCCGCGCGTCGCTGGCCGCCTCGTGGGCGGTCTCCAGCGTGACCTCGTAGTACCGGCACAGATCGCCCAACTGCTTGCTGCCGTACCAGCGGGGCTCGACCTCCTTGTGCAGCACCGACGGGTCGATGATGACGGCCCGGTCCCAGTCGATGGCGGGCAGGCCGTGCCGGGCCAGTTCCGTGTGCAGGGCCGTGACGTCGTACGGGGCGCAGAAGGCCACCAGCGGGATTCCGTCGGCGATCAGCTTGGCGACCGCCGTGCCCAGGTCCGCCAGCGCCTCCCGGGCGGGCTGGCCGCCGCCGCGGACCATCTCGTCGGTGATGCCGTGCCGGGCCGTCGCGTCGGCGGGGATCGGCACACCCGGGTCGATGAGCCACTCCTGCGTCGTCCCGTCCGAGTGGACCAGGGCTGCGGAGACGATCCGGGTCTCCGTCGGCTCGGGCAGCGTGCCCTCGAGGTCGAAGCCCACCACCGGCAGGTCGTGCCACCCGGCGTGCCGGCCGACCGGCGGCGCGACCCGGACCGGGACGCACCCGTGGTGGTACGAGCTCCAGCGCCCATCGACGTTGGCGGCCTGACCGGCGCCGGCCTCCACCGGTGCGCTGCACGTGCCGCAGCGCCCGGCGTACTTGTTGATCATCTCGGAGATCTCCTGTGGGAGTTGCTTGTGAGTCTGGAGATGATCTTCGAGTATGTGCCGGGCGGACGTCCGCCCGGGATCGCCGACGATCGGCCCGAGTGCCGCTCCGTTCGCTGGTGGTGGTGGTGGGCTCGTCGTCCGGCTCGGGGAAGCGACCGTCTCGGTGGGTTACCGCCTTCCGCCACTCTGGACGGTTGCGGACTGAAGCACCCCTATCCACCCCTGTAGGCAATCGGTGATCTTCCATCGAGCCGGCATTCAGTGATACCTATCTCTCACCACGACTTCCCACCCCCAGGAGTGCTACGTGCGGAGATCCCGCTTCATTACCCTCGCCGTGAGTGTTGCGGCGTCCCTCGGTGCCACGCTCACGCTGGCCGTTCCCGCCCAGGCGTCCGCCAGCGACCACTACGTCGCCCTCGGTGACTCGTACGCCTCCGGCGTCGGCGCCGACAACTACACCGCCGAGAGCGGTGCCTGTAAGCGCAGCACAAACGCGTACTCCGCGCTGTACAACACCAAGATCAAGCCCGCCTCGTACAAGTCGGTGGCCTGTTCCGGGGCGATCACGTCGGACGTGATCAACAAGCAGATCTCGGCGCTGTCGTCGAGCACCACGCTGGTCAGCGTCACCATCGGCGGCAACGACGTCGGCTTCTCCACCATCATGCAGACCTGCGTGCTCCAGGGCGAGAGCCAGTGCGTGGCCGCCGTGGCCGCCGCCGAGGTGAAGGCGCGCACGGAGCTGCCCGGCAAGCTGGCGAACGTCTACAACGGAATCAAGGCCAAGGCGCCCTCGGCCCGGGTGGTGGTCGTCGGCTACCCGGTCTTCTACCAGCTCGGCACGCCCTGCGTCGGGCTCACCACGACCTCCCGGACGAGGCTCAACGCGGGCATCAACCTGGTCGACGACATCATCCGCGCCGCCGCCACCTCGGCCGGGTTCAAGTTCGCCGACGTGCGGTCGGCCTTCGTCGGCCACCAGCTGTGCAGCTACGGCGACAAGTGGATGCACGCCCTGAACTTCCTCAACATCGGCGTCTCGTACCACCCGACGGCGGCCGGCCAGTCCGGCGGCTACTACCCGGTGTTCCGCTCTGCCGCGGGCTGACCGGGCCGGCCCCGGCCGGTGACCTCCGAGGCCGCGCCCCCACCCCGACGGGTGGGCGCGCGGCCTCGATCAATTTCGGGTAGGTGGGCCCGGCGGGCTAGGCCGGCAGGATCTCCTCGATCGCCGCGCGCAGCTCGGGGGAGTCCGGCGCGACGGTCGGGGCGAACCGGGCGGCCACCGTGCCGTCCGGCGCCACCAGGAACTTCTCGAAGTTCCACCGCACGTCTCCGGCGTGCCCGTCGGCGTCCGGCGTGGTCACCAGCTCCGCGTACAGCGGGTGCCGGGCCGGGCCGTTGACGTCCACCTTCTCCGTGAGCGGAAAGGTCACCCCGTAGTTGACCTGGCAGAACTCGCCGATCTCGGGGGCGGTGCCCGGCTCCTGGCCGGCGAACTGGTTGCACGGCACGCCGAGCACCACCAGGCCCCGGTCGGCATAGGTCTCGTGCAGGGCCTGGAGCCCGGCGTACTGCGGGGTGAGGCCGCAGCGGGACGCCACGTTCACCACCAGCAGGGCCCGGCCCCGGTGGCGGTCGAGTTCCGCCGGGCCACCGGTCAGCGCGTCGATCTGAGTGTCGAAAACGGTCATCCGCCGAGGCTACCGACCGGCCGCGACGGCTGGCCGGACCCCGGTTTCTCGTGGATCGACGCATGTACATCTTGACGAAGTGATGACGTCGTGAGTAGCGTCTCACCATCCTTTAGGAAAGTTTCCTAACTGTTTGGGGAGACGCCACATGAAGAGATCGTTCCGCCGGGCACTCTGGGCCGGCGCCCTGGTCGCGGTGACCGCCGCAGCGGTCCCGATGACCTCGGCGTTCGGCGCCGGAAGTGTGACCGCCACGTTCGCCAAGGCGCAGGACTGGGGGACCGGTCACGAAGCCCGGGTGACCGTCGCCAACGGCTCCGCCGCCAGCATCAGCACCTGGCGCATCGAGTTCGACCTGCCGGCCGGCACCACCATCAGCAGTTCCTGGGACGCCGACGTCACCAGCAGCGGCAACCACTACGTGGCGGTGAAGAAGAGCTGGGGCGGCCCGATCGCCCCCGGGGCGAGCTTCAGCTGGGGCTACAACGGAGTCGGGGCGTACAAGGCGCCGTTGAACTGCACCATCAACGGCGCGCCGTGCGCCGGGGGCGTCACCCCGACCACCAGCGCCCCGCCGCCGACGACGCCCCCGCCGACCACCCCGCCCCCCACGACCCCGCCCCCCACGACCCCGCCGCCGACCACCCCGCCGCCGACCACGCCCCCGCCGGGCGGCAAGAAGGTCGTCGGCTACTTCGCCGAGTGGGGCGTCTACGGCCGCAACTACCACGTCAAGAACATCCACACCAGCGGGTCCGCCGCGAAGCTGACCCACATCCTGTACGCCTTCGGCAACACCGCCGGCGGCCGTTGCAGCATCGGCGACAGCTACGCCGACTACGACAAGGCGTACACCGCCGCGGACAGCGTCGACGGCGTCGCCGACACCTGGGACCAGCCGCTGCGCGGCAGCTTCAACCAGCTCCGCAAGCTGAAGAAGATGTATCCGCACCTCAAGGTCATCTACTCCGTCGGCGGGTGGACCTGGTCGGGCGGCTTCACCCAGGCCGCGCAGAACCCGGCCGCGTTCGCCGAGAGCTGCTACAACATGGTCGAGGACCCGCGCTGGGCGGACGTCTTCGACGGCATCGACGTCGACTGGGAGTACCCGAACGCCTGCGGCCTCACCTGTGACACCAGCGGCCCCAACGCCTTCAAGAACGTGGTCGGCGCGCTGCGGACCAAGTTCGGCTCCTCGGCGCTGGTCACCGCGGCCATCACCGCCGACGGCAGCGACGGCGGCAAGATCGACGCCACCGACTACGCCGGCGCGGCGGCGAACCTCAACTGGATCATGCCGATGACGTACGACTTCTTCGGCGCCTGGGCGGCGCAGGGCCCCACCGCCCCGCACTCGCCGCTCACCTCGTACGCGGGCATCCCGCAGCAGGGCTTCTGGAGCGACGCGGCGATCCAGAAGCTCAAGAGCAAGGGCATTCCGTCCGACAAGCTGCTGCTCGGCATCGGCTTCTACGGCCGAGGCTGGACCGGGGTCACCCAGGCCGCCCCGGGCGGCACCGCCACCGGCGCGGCCCCCGGCACGTACGAGGCCGGCATCGAGGACTACAAGGTCCTCAAGAACACCTGCCCGGCCACCGGCACCATCGCCGGCACCGCGTACGCCAAGTGCGGCAGCAACTGGTGGAGCTACGACACCCCGTCGACCATCGGCGGCAAGATGACGTACGCGAAGAACCAGGGCCTCGGTGGCGCGTTCTTCTGGGAGCTTTCCGGCGACACGAGCAACGGTGAGCTGATCGGCGCCATCAAGGGCGGCCTCGGCTGAGCCGAGGGCCGACGCAACACCCACACGGCGGGGAGGGACCGGACACCGGTCCCTCCCCGCCCGCTCGTGCCGCCGGCACCCCGCCGACGCCCCGGTGACGCCCGTCCCGTCGACACCTCGCCACACCCGCCCCGCCTGCCCCGTCGTGGCGCCCGCGTGGCGCACCGGATGCTCGGCGGGGCCGGGGCGATGTGTCAGACTCGCGCATCGGCACCTGCCCGTGCCGGGTCCAGGGGAGGGACGGATGGCTGTGACTCACTCCAGGTCGGCGCTCGTCGCGGCGCTCGCGCTCCTGCCGTTCGCCCTGTTCGGCTGCGGGCTCGGCGACGACGACGAGAAGGCGGCGGCGGAGCAGCCCGGGCGGGCGCCCGCAGAGGAGGCGGCCACCAAGGCCCGCGAGCGGGTGCAGGCGTACCTCGACGCGATGATCGCCAAGGACGCCGCGGCTGGGCGCAGCCAGCTCTGCGCCCCCGCCCAGGGTGGCTTCGACTCCGCCGCCACCGGCCCGAACGGCGACTTCGCCGACCACTTCACCGTGACGGAGGCGGCCATCACCGACGTCCGCCCCGGTGCGGCCGGGCAGGAGGTCAGCACGTCGGTCACCGTCACCGTCGGGGCCCGCGCGGCCAACCGGCCGCTGCTGTTCACCGTCACCCGCAGCGGCGCCGACTGGTGCGTCGCGGGGGAAGCGCCGGGCGGGCACACCCCGGGGCCGACGGTTACCCCCTGACATCCTCCCGCCACGCCGGGCTGTGGCGTTCCGGAACTCCCAACCTCCGGAACCGTCCCCCTCGACGCCCGGTCCCTCCGGGGGCCGCCGTACGCTTTCCCCATGCGCCATGAGTGGCATCAGCTGAGCCATCCCGCGGTGGGCAGCCCCGGCCTGCAGACCAGCCGTCCGACCGTCGACTCCGCCGAGGACGCAGCCCTCGGCCTGGACCGCTGGCGGGACCTGCCCCGGGCACAGATCCCGCCGTGGCCGGACCCGGCCGCGGTCGCCGAGGTCTGCAAGGTGCTCGACACCGTGCCGTCGGTCGTCGCGCCCTACGAGGTAGACCAACTCCGGAACCGCCTCGCGCTGGTCTGCGAGGGCAAGGCGTTCCTGCTCCAGGGCGGCGACTGCGCGGAGACCTTCGTCGACAACACCGAGCATCACCTGCTCGCCAACGCCCGCACCCTGCTCCAGATGGCGATCGTGCTGACCTACGGCGCGTCGCTGCCGGTGATCAAGGTCGCCCGGGTCGCCGGGCAGTACACCAAGCCCCGGTCGCTGCCGACCGACGCCCGAGGGCTGCCCGCCTACCGCGGCGACCTGATCAACTCGCTGGAGGCCACGCCGGAGGCGCGCGTCGCCGACCCGCAGCGCATGATCCGGGCGTACGCGAACTCGGCCGCCGCGATGAACATGCTCCGGGCGTACCTGGCGGGCGGGCTGGCCGACCTGCACGCGGTGCACGACTGGAACAAGGGCTTCGTCAAGAGCTCCCCGGCCGGCGAGCGCTACGAGGCGATCGCCCGGGAGATCGACCGGGCGCTCGCCTTCATCAGCGCCTGCGGGATGACCGAGGACGACGCGCTGCGCACCGTCACCCTCTACTGCTCCCACGAGGCCCTCGCGCTTGAGTACGACCGGGCGCTCACCCGGGTCTCCGGCAACCGGGGGTACGGCCTGTCCGGGCACTTCCTCTGGATCGGCGAGCGGACCCGGCAGATCGACGGCGCGCACATCGACTACATCTCCCGCATCGCCAACCCGATCGGCGTGAAGCTCGGCCCGACCACCACCCCGGACGAGGCGATCGAGCTCTGCGAGAAGCTCAACCCGGACAACATCCCCGGCCGGCTGACCCTGATCAGCCGGATGGGCAACCACAAGGTCCGCGACGCCCTGCCGCCGATCGTGGCGAAGGTCACCGCCGCCGGCGCGAAGGTCGTCTGGCAGTGCGACCCGATGCACGGCAACACCCACGAGTCCTCCAACGGCTACAAGACCCGGCACTTCGACCGGATCGTCGACGAGGTTCTCGGCTACTTCGAGGTGCACCGGGGCCTGGGGACCCACCCGGGTGGCCTGCACGTCGAGCTGACCGGTGAAAACGTCACCGAGTGCCTCGGCGGCGCCCAGGGCATCGAGGACCTCGACCTGCCGGACCGGTACGAGACCGCCTGCGACCCACGGCTGAACACCCAGCAGTCGCTGGAGCTGGCGTTCCTGGTGGCGGAGATGCTCCGTGGCTGACGCGAGGAGTGAGCTTGCGAGCCCCGCAGTCGGCGGCCGAAGGGATGACTGTGGCTGAGCTTCTCGTCGACCTGCGCTCGGACACCGTGACCCGGCCCACCGCCCGGATGCGGGAGGCGATGGCCAACGCCGAGGTCGGCGACGACGTCTACGGCGAGGACCCGACGGTCAACGCCCTGGAGGCCGAGGTCGCCGCCCTGTTCGGGCACGAGGCGGCGCTGTTCGCCCCGACCGGGTCGATGGCCAACCAGATCGCCCTGCAACTGGTGGTGCCGCCCGGAGACGAACTGCTCTGCGACGCCGACGCGCACATCGTCACGTACGAGATCGGCGCGGCGGCGGCGTACGGCGGGATCTCGTCGCGGACCTGGCCGGCGGACGGCGCGGACATCAACCCCGAACTGGTCGCCGGCATGGTCCGGCCGGACGGCTACTTCGCGGTGCCGACCCGGGCCATCGCCGTGGAGCAGACCCACAACCGCGGCGGCGGCGGGGTGATCCCGCTGGCCACCCTGCACGAGCTGCGCCGGGTCGCCGACGCCAACGGGCTGGCCCTGCACTGCGACGGCGCCCGGATCTGGCACGCGCACGTCGCGGACGCCGTGCCGCTGGCCACCTACGGAGCCTTGTTCGACACCATGTCGGTCTGCCTGTCCAAGGGCCTCGGCGCGCCGGTCGGCTCGCTCGTCGTCGGCAGCGCGGAGAAGATCGAGCGGGCCCGGTTCGTCCGCAAGCGGATGGGCGGCGGGATGCGCCAGGCCGGCGTGCTTGCCGCCGCCGGCCGGTACGCCCTCGCGCACCACGTCCAGCGGCTCGCCGACGACCACGCGAAGGCCGCCCGACTGGCCGAGGCGGTCGCGCCGTTCGGGGTGCTCGCCTCGGCGGTGCGGACGAACATCGTCCCGCTGGACCTGACCAAGTCTCCGCTGGACGCGCGGGGCCTGGCCGCCGCCGCCCGCGCCGAGGGCGTGCTGATCTCGGTCCTCGGCCCGCGCACCGCCCGCCTGGTCACCCACCTGGACGTCGACGACACCGCCATCGCCCACGCCAGCCAGATCCTGACAACCCTCCTCCACCCCTAACCTGCGGATCGCCCCGGTGATCACGTCATCACCGCCGGTCGGGCCACCGCCGTCGCGTGGCCCACCACCCCGTCGGGTCGTTCGCTTGCGGTCGCCGATCGCGGCGGGCGTGGGTAGCGCTCCCGCCCGACTTCGCAATCGCCCTGGGTGATCAAGAGGTTTGCGCCGGGATCCGGCTCGAATGACGTAACGCACCTTGATCACCCAAGCCCGTCCGTGGCCCGGCCGGCCGGTGGGGTGGGTCAGGGGTGGAGGCGGGTGAGGGTGGCTATGTCGGCGGCGTGGCCCTCGTGTTTTTCGGTGGGGGTCTCCACCACCACCGGGATGCCCGCCGTGGCGGGGTGGGACATCAGCTCGGCGAACGCCGGCTCGCCGATGCCGCCCTTGCCGATGTTCTCGTGCCGGTCCCGGGTCGAGCCGCACAGGTCCTTCGAGTCGTTGGCGTGCACCAGCCGAAGCCGGTCCGGCCCGACCGTGGCGACCAGCGTGTCCAGGCAGGCCGTCATGCCGCCCTCGACGGCCAGGTCGTGCCCGGCGGCCCAGGCGTGGCAGGTGTCGAAGCAGACGCCCAGGCCGGGGTGTCGGTCCACCGAGTCCAGGTACGGGCCGAGATGCTCCACCCGGGAGGCCAGCGACCGGCCGCCACCCGCGCTCGGCTCGACCAGCAGCAGCGGGCCACCCGTCGCCAGCGTCTCGTCGAGCAGGGGCAGCAGCGCCTCGCGTACCTGACGCATGGCCGCGTCGGCGTGACCCGGGTCGACCGCGCTGCCGGCGTGGAAGACCACCCCGAGGGCGCCGATCGCCCGCCCCCGGCGCAGCGCGTGGGCCAGGGTCTGCGCCGACCGCTCGACCGTTGCCGGGGTGGGGGAGCCGAGGTTCACCAGCAGCGACGCGTGGACGAACACCGGCACGCCCCGCTCGGCGCAGCCGTCGCGGAACAGCGTGTCCTGGGCCGGGTCGCCCGCCGGGAGCGCCCAGCCCCGGGAGTTGGAGACGTAGACCTGGACGGCCTCGGAGCCGGCCGCGTCGACGTACGGCAGGGCGGCCTTCGCCAGTCCGCCCGACGTGGGGGTGTGCGAGCCGACCGGCCGGCGGAGAACGGACGCCGACATCTCTACAGACACCCGATCGTGATCTGGGTGCCCGGCGCCACCTGGGCGTTCTCGCCCGGGTTCTGGAACCGGACGATGCCGTTCGGGTTGAACTGCACGTTCACCGGGAAGCCCTGGCTCTCCAACTGCTGCTTGGCCTGCTGACAGGGCAGGTCGAGCACCCGGGGCACGACCACCGGGGCGGGGCCCTTGCTGACGTCCAGCTTGACCTGGGCCCCCTTCTCCACGCCCGCGCCGTCCGCCGGGCTCTGCCCGAGGATCTCGTCCTTCGGCTTGTCCGAGTCCTTGTACGTCTCGACCGGCACCAGGCCGAGCTGGGACAGGGCGGTGCGGGCCTCGTTGACGCTCTTGCCGACGAGGTTCGGCACCGAGATCGGGGCCTTGCCCTTGCTCAGGATGACGGTGACCTTCGCGCCCGGCTTGACCTCGGCACCGACCTTCGGGTTGGTGTCCACCACCACGCCCTCGGGCAGGTTGTCGTCGTACCGGGGGGTGCCCTTGGCGACCACCAGCTTGGCGTTGACCAGGTCGGCCTGGGCCAGCTCGAACTCCTTGCCGACCACGTCCGGCACGGGGAACCGGTCCGGCCCCAGCGAGAGGGTGAGGGTGATGGCACCGCCCTTGAGGATCCGGGCGGCCGAGACCGGGCTCTGTGCCACCACGCCGTCGCGCGGGACCTTCTCGTCGTAGCGGGGCTCGGCGTACTCGAGGGTGAAACCGCCCCGGGTCGCCTGCGCCTGCGCCTCGGCCTTGCTGAGGCTGACCAGTTCCGGGGCCACCGTGTACCGGCCCACCCCGAACCACCAGCCGGTGAGCGCGGCGATCAGGACGAGCACCACGGCCGCCGCGAGCAGGCCCATGCGCCCCCGCCGGTCGCCAAGCACCCGGGCCCGCAGGGCGGCGATCCGGCCGCCCGGACCGGGGCTCTCCGGCTCGGCCCGCCGCCGGTGCGGGCGCTGCTCCTTGTGCTCGGGCAGCCGGGCCCAGGCCGGGCGCTCGGCGGGCCGGACCGCCGCTACCACCATGGTGGGCTGAGTCAGCGGGGTTGCGTCGTCGGTCACCGCGCGCAGCACGGCGGTGTGCGCGTTCGGGTTGCCCAGCTCGTCGCGGGCGACCTGGACCTCGGCCAGCAGGACGCCGGCGTCGGCCGGCCGCGCCTCCGGGTCGCGTCGGGTGGCCCGGGCGACGAGTTCGTCGAGCGCCTTCGGCAGCCCCGGCACCAGCGTCGACGGGGCCGGCACGTCGTTGTCGACGTGCTGCCAGGCGACGTCCACCGGCCGGTCGCCGTCGTACGGGACCCGGCCGGTGAGCATTTCGAACAGCACGATGCCGGCCGAGTAGACGTCGGTGCGGGTGTCGGAGTGCCCGTCGGTGACCAGTTCCGGCGCGACGTACGCCACCGTGGCCATGAGCTGGTTGCCCGGCTCGTCCTCGGCGCTGGCCTCCACCGCCCGGGCCAGCCCGAAGTCGGCGACCTTGACCACGCTGTCGACCAGGTTGGCGACCCCGCCGGCGGGCGCCTCGGCGACCAGCACGTTCTCCGGTTTGACGTCGCGGTGCACCAGGCCGGCCCGATGCGCGGCGGCGATCGCGGCGAGCATCTGCTCCATGATCGCCAGCGCCTCGTCCGGGTGCAGCCGGCGCCGCTCGGCGAGCACGTCGCGCAGCGTCCGGCCGCGCACGTACTCCATCACCAGGTACGGCAGGCCGGCGTGGGTGCCCTGGTCGTAGACCGCCACCACGTTCGGGTGGGTCAGCCGGGCGATGGTCTTCGCCTCGTCGGTGAACCGCTCCAGGAACCCGGCCATCCGGGCCCGCGTCTCGGCGGCCTGGGTCGGGTGAATGATCTTGACCGCGACGGTGCGCTCCAGGCGCTCGTCGGTGGCGGTGTACACGGTCGCCATGCCGCCACGGGCCACGCGACCGCGAATGCGGTAGCGCCCGTCGACCAGCGAGCCCAGCAACGTGTCGGCGACCTGTGTGTCCATCGGCAGGCAGTCTATGTGTCCAGGGGGCAGAGGTTGAACAGGATGCTACAGATGGTTGGCGAGAGGGTCCTTCCCGCCGCGCTCACGTCGTCCCCGGAGCCCTCCCGGTGCCCGTCCGGACCGGTTGAGGGGGTGCCCTCGCCGCTGCTGCCGGCAACGTGGCAGGGTGATCGGGTGACCGACTCCGTACCCTCCGACCAGGCTGCCTCCGGCGCCGGCCCCGCCGGCCCGACCGATCCGGCCCGCTGGCTGACCCTGCCGGACGTCGCCGAGCGCCTCGACCTGTCGATCAGCAAGATCCACCAGATGATCCGGGACCGGGAGTTGCTCGCGGTGCGCCGCGACGGCGTCCGCCGGATTCCCGTCGACCTGGTGGCCAACCAAACCGTGCTCAAGCACCTGCCCGGGGTGCTCACCCTGATGACCGACGCCGGCTACGACGACGAGGCCGCGCTGCGTTGGCTCTACGAGCCCGACGACACCCTGTCCGGCGGCACCCCGGCCGCCACGCTCGGCGGCGACCACGCCCGCGAGGTCAAGCGCCGCGCCCAGGCCCTCGGCTTCTGACCCCCTGACCCACCCCGCCCGACCCCTGTTTCCCGTCGCACCGGGCGGGTCGGGCGGACTGCGCCGTACCGGGCGGGCTGCGCTGCACCGGGCGGGCTTGGCCGTACCGGGCGGGCTTGGCCGTACCGGGCGGGCTTGGCTGCACCGGGCGGGCCTGGCCGGGATGGCGGGTCGGCCGGGCGGGACGGGGTCAGTCGGCGCGGCGGGTGGCGGCGACGGCGAGGTCGACCAGGGCCTGGCGGGCCTCCGTCTCCAAATCGACGGCGGCCAGCGCGGCCAGCGCCGTGTCGGTCAGCGTGGCGATCCGTTCCTCGGTGCGGGCCAGCGCCCCGGTCGAAGTGATCAGCTCGCGCAGCCGGGTTACCCCGTCCTCGTCCAGGCCCGGGTCGCCGAGCCGGCCGAGCAGTAGCTCCCGGCCGGCCGCGTCGGTGGCCTCCGCGGCCACCGCGACCAGGTACGTCCGCTTGCCCTCGCGCAGATCGTCGCCGGCCGGCTTGCCGGTCTGCGACGGGTCGCCGAACACCCCCAGCACGTCGTCGCGCAACTGGAACGCCTCGCCCAGCGGCAGCCCGTACGCCGAGTAGGCCGCCCGGACGTCCGCCGTCGCGCCGGCCAGCGCGGCGCCCAGCAGCAGCGGACGCTCGACCGTGTACTTCGCCGACTTGTACCGGGCGACCTTGCCCGCGCGCTCCACCGAGGTGTCGCCGGTGGCCTGGGTGAGCACGTCGAGGTACTGCCCAACGGTGACCTCGGTGCGCATCTCGTCGAAGACCGGGCGGGCCCGGGCCACGATCCGCGGGTCCAACCCGGCGGAGTGCAGCAGCTCGTCGGACCAGACCAGACACAGGTCGCCGAGCAGGATCGCCGCCGCGTCGCCGAACCCGTCGGCGTTGCCGCCCCAGCCGGCGCCGCGATGCCGGGCGGCGAACCGCCGGTGCACCGCCGGCTCGCCGCGCCGGGTGTCCGAGCGGTCCATCAGGTCGTCGTGGATCAGCGCGCTGGCCTGCACGAACTCCAGTGCGGCCAGCGCGGTCACCACCTGGTCCGAGTCGCCCCCGCCGGCGCCCCGGAACCCCCAGTACGCGAAGGCCGGGCGCAGCCGCTTGCCGCCGCCCAGCACGAACGCCTCGATCGCCTCGGCCACCGGCACCAGGTCTTCGTCGACGCCCTTCATCCAGGCGTGCTGGCCGGCCAGGAACTCGGTCAGGGCCTTGTCGACCCGTTGACGCAGGCCGGCGCGGTCGACGGGGGACACGGGAGCAGCGTGGGTCACGCCCCCGACGCTAGCGGGTCGCCCGGGACCGCGTCGCATCCGTGGCCCATGGCGCGCCGTAGGCCACTCCGGCTGCCGAGCGCCGTCGCGCCGGAGTCAGCGCCTGGTCGCGGGCGGTGATCGCCGGCCCGCCCGGTGGACTGGCCGGTCGGGTGGTGGCGCTGGCCGGGTGGTGGCGCCGGTCGGGTGGTGGCGCCGGTCGGGTGGTGGCGCTGGCCGGGTGGCGGCGCCGGTCGGGTGGTGGCGCTGGCCGGGTGGCGGCGCCGGTCGGGTGGTGGTGTCGGTCGGATGGTGGCACCGGTCGGGCAGGTGACGGGCCGCCGCGCAGGCGAGGGCGGCGTGTCGCCGTACCGCCGGCTCGCGGGCGTGCCGGGCCGGCCGCCGGCGTGCCCCGGCGCGCTGGCCGGCTGTGCTCGGCGGCCTCGGCCAGTAGCTCGACCGGCACGGCGAGGGTCACGGCCAGCCATCCCAGCCAGAAGTCCCCCGGCACGCGGAGCTGCCGCTCCCAGCGCGACACCTCGTGCCGACTCAGCGTGGGCACGCCCGAGGCGGCGCACAGCTCGGCGGCGAGGAGCTGCTGACTGCGACCCCGGGCCAACCGGAGCCGGGCGAGCAGCGGCCCGAGCGGCTCGGGGCCGGGTGGCGTGGGCGGCGTCATCGGTCCTCCGGGAGGGGTCGGCGCGGTGGCGGCGTCGACCTGCCCGAACGGGCGGGACCGGACGCCGCCGGTCGGTGCTGACCCCCGCGCGGGCCCCCGGGAGCCGGCCCCGTCCGCGCTGCCCACCTGTCTACTCCGGGGGTACGACGGTGGCCGTCGTGGCGTGGTGCGAGAGGAACCTCAGGGTCGGTACGGCCCGCCCTCCGGGCACCGGGACGACCGGTTCCGTCCCGCGGATCCTGGTGCGGTCGCGCCAGGTGGGAAAGCCCTGGGCCCGGCAGGTGCCGGCCGCTAGAGTTCAGGCGTGGCGCTCGGTCTTCCCTCGGTCCTCCCCAATCCGCAGCCGGCGATCGGGGAGCTGATCCGCGACCGTCAGCCCACCTTCTCGTTCGAGTTCTTCCCGCCCAAGACTCCGCAGGGTGAGCGGCTGCTCTGGCAGGCGATCCGCGAGCTGGAGTCGCTGCGCCCGTCGTTCGTGTCGATCACCTACGGGGCCGGCGGGTCGACCCGGGACACCACGGTCGCGGTGACCGAGCGGATCGCCACCGAGACCACCCTGCTGCCGATGGCGCACCTGACCGCGGTCAACCACTCCGTCGCCGAGCTGCGCAACGTCATCGGCCGGTTGGCCGGCGTCGGGGTGCGCAACATTCTGGCGGTGCGGGGCGACCCGCCGGGCGACCCGGGCGGGGAGTGGGTCCGCCACCCCGAGGGCGTGCTCTACGCCGAGGATCTGGTCCGGCTGGTCCGCGACGCCGGCGACTTCAGCGTCGGGGTGGCCGCCTTTCCGTACAAGCACCCGCGCTCGGCCGACGTGGCCGGCGACACCGCGAACTTCGTCCGCAAGTGCCAGGCCGGTGCGGAGTTCGCGATCACCCAGATGTTCTTCGACGCCGACGACTACCTGCGGCTGCGCGACCGGGTGGCGGCGGCCGGCTGCGCCACCCCCATTCTGGCCGGGGTGATGCCGGTCACCCAGCTGAGCACCATCGAGCGCTCGACGCAGCTTTCCGGGGCGCCGTTCCCACCGGTCCTGGCCGCGCGGTTCGCCCAGGTCGCCGACGACCCGGAGGCGGTCCGCCGGCTCGGCATCGAGCAGGCGGCCGAGATGTGCCGACGGCTGCTGGACGAGGGCATCCCCGGGATTCACTTCATCACCCTCAACCGGTCCACCGCGACCCGGGAGGTCTGGCAGCAGTTGCAGGTCGACACCCGGGTGTGACCCCCGTGGCGCGACACCTGAGCGCCGATGCGACGGTTGTTCCGTGGTGGGCAGTCAGCTGAACTGGGACGAATACGCGACGGCGTGGGCGCGGCTGCACGGGGGCTTCGATCCCCGGGTGGCGGCCCCGGTGGTCCGCGCCTGGCTGCGGTTCGCCTACCACGTCGGGTACGTGCTGGGCCGGCTGCGGGTCGCCCCGACCGCGGTCACCGTGGTGGGCGTGCTGCTCTGCCTCTGCGTACCGCTGTTCGCCGTCCGGCCCGTGAACGGGCCGATCATCGGGGCGCTGTTCGTGCTGGCCGCCTCGGTGGCCGACAGCGTCGACGGCGCGGTGGCGGTCGCCACCAACCGCACCACCCGGCTCGGGTACGTCTACGACTCCGTGGCCGACCGGCTCGGCGAGGTCGCCTGGCTGGCCGCGTTCTGGCTGTTGGGCGCGCCGGGCCCGCTGGTCGTAGCCGCGGGCGGGCTGTCCTGGCTGCACGAGTACGTCCGGGCCCGGGCGGTCTCGGCCGGGATGCGGGAGATCAGCGTGGTCACCGTGGGGGAGCGTCCCACCCGGGTCTGCGTGGCCCTGGTCGGGCTGCTGCTGGCCGGGCTGGCCGGACTGATCGACCCGGACCTGACCGCCGGCACCATCACCATGGCCACCGCCGTCTGGGTGCTGCTCGCCGGCTTCGGCCTGGGCCAACTCCTCTCCACCGTCCGCCGCGCCCTCATCGACGCCGACTGACGACACCCCACCCCACCAAACCCCGTCCCGCCCTCGCCCCGCCCCGCCTCGCACTCGCTCCCGACGTCGCGCAGTTTCACGGAAAGAGTGGCCTCCAGGCTCGTCGAGGCCACTCTTTCCGTGAAACTGCGATGATCTTGGGGCGGGGGCGGGGGCGGGGGCGGGGGCGGGGGCGGGGGTGAGGCGGGAGCGGGGTGGGATTGGCTTTTCTCAGGCCCAGGCGGGGCCGATCTCGTCGGCGACGATCTGCGCGGAGAGGGCGACCATCGGGAGGCCGCCGCCCGGGTGGGTGGAGCCGCCGACGAGCCAGAGGCCGGCCGCCGGGCCCCGGTTGGCCGGGCGGAGCAGGCCGCCGGCCGTGCCGTAGATCGACCCGCCGGGCGCGCCGGTGGTGACGTCCAGGTCGGCCGGGGTGCGGACCTCCCGGAACGCCAGCCGGTCCCGCACGTCCACGCCCCGCTCGGCGAGCACGTCGAGGACCCGCTCGGCGTACGCGTCGGCGAGCCCCGGCCGGCGCCAGTCCACCGCCCCGGTGGCGGTGCCGTGCCGGGCGGCGTTGACCAGCACGAACCACGCCTCCTGCCCCTCGGGGCGGACGGCCGGGTCGTCGGCGACGGTGACGAAGACCGTCGGGTCGGGCGCGGGACGGGCCCGGATCCCGCGCCCCGGGTGGCCGAAGACCGCGTCGAACTCGGCGTCGTAGTCGCGCGGGAAGAACACGTTGTGGTGGGCCAGCCCGGTGTCACCGGTCACCCCGAGCAGCAGGACGAAGCCGGCGAGGCTGCGGTCGGTGAGCCCGGCCAGCCGGCGCGGGCTGGGCAGTAGGTCCCGGTAGACGGTCAGCGCGTCCACGTTGGCCACCACCACGTCGGCGGGGACGGGCGCGGCGACGCCGGCCAGGCGTACCCCGTGCACCCGGCCGCCCGCGGCGTCGATCCGGGTGACCGCGGTGCCGGTCCGCACGACCACGCCGAGGTCCAGGCACCGGGTCAGCAGCGCGTCAGCGAGGGTGCCCAGGCCGCCGCGCAGGTACCAGCCGCCGAACGTCAGCTCGGCGTACGGCACGGCGACCAGCGCGGCCGGGGCCCGGCGGGGGTCGGCCCCGGTGTAGGTGGCGTACCGGTCCAGCAGCATCCGCAACCGGGGGTCGGACAGGTGTCGGCGGCCCAGCCCGCGCAGGGTGCGGCCGGGCCCGATCGCGGCGAGGTCGCCCAGCCGCCAGGCCAGCCCGGCGAGGTCCAGCGGGGAGTCGACGGCCCGGCGCAGGACGTCGGAGTGCGAGGCGTCCCAGACCCGGGCGGCGCGTCGCCACAGCCGCTGCCAGTCGGCGGCGGCCCGGTCGCCGAACGCCGCCCCGACGCGGGCGGCGAACTCCGCCGGGTCGGCGCACGAGTCGAGCGTGGCCCCGTCGGGGAAGACGTGCCGGACGATCGGGTCCACCGGGACCAGGTCGAGGTACTCGTCGAGCTTCGCCCCGGTCGCCTCGAACAGGTCGTGGAAGACCTCCGGCAGGGTGAGCAGACTCGGCCCGGTGTCGAAGTGGAACGACCCGCCGGGGGTGTCGTGGACGTACCGGCCGAGCTTGCCGCCGACGGTGTCGGCCCGCTCGAAGACGGTCACCTCGTGCCCGGTGGCGGCCAACCGGGCGGCGGTGGCCAGCCCGCCCACCCCTGCGCCGACGACCACGATCCGCGCCATGACGTGCCCTCCTAGCTGACCGGGCGGCCGCGCCAGGACAGGCGGCGCCGCTTCCGCAGATGGTACGACCGCAGGGTCAGCCAACCGAGGACCACGACCGACACGGGGTGGCCGAGCGCGTCGGGCCACCACCGGCCGCCGGTCGCCCGGGCGCTGACCGCCCGCCCGGCGGCCCCGAGCAGGTAGCCGAGGAACGCCGCCGCCGCGACCGCCGGAGCGCCCGCCGCGAGGGCCCCCAGCGCCAGCAGCGGGGGAGCGGTGTACAGCAGGAGCAGCAGGGCCAGCACGGCCGCCGCCGCGCCCGGGTGGCCGAACGTGGCCCACAGCGACTTGGTGTAGCCGTCGCGCAGCTGCGGCCAGTCGTCGTACATCCGGCAGGCGGCCAGCCGGGAGCCGTCGGCGAGGGCGATCCGGCCGCCGGACCGCTTGACCGCCCGGGCCAGCTCGATGTCCTCCAGGACCCTCGCGCGCACGGCGGCGTGCCCGCCGGCCGCGTCGTACCCGGCCCGGTCCGCCACCAGGAACTGCCCGCCGGCCGCGGCCAGCGACGGCCGCGGCGATCGCTCCATCGCCCGCAGCGGCAGGAAGGTCAGCCACAGCCACTGCAACAGCGGCTGCACCAGCCGGTCGGCCGCCGTCGCCACCACGATCCGGGGGTACGGCGACAGCAGCGTCACCCGCGCGGCGCGCAGCTCCGCCACCGCCGCCGCCACCGCGTACGGGGTGAGCACCACGTCGGCGTCGACGAACGCCAGCACGGTGGCGGCCGGGTCGGCCCGGGTGGCGAGCTGGTGGCAGGCGTGCGGCTTGCCCAGCCAGCCCGGCGGCGGGGCAACCCCGGTGAGCAGGGTGACCCGGGGGTCGGCGCCGGCCACCGCACGGACCACGCCGGCGGTGCCGTCGGTCGAGCCGTCGTCGAGCACCACGATCCGCAGGTCGGGCACGCCCCGCTGGGCGAGCAGCGCCCGCAGGCACGGGGTGACCCGGGCGGCCTCGTCGCGCAGCGGCAGCAGCAACGCGACGGTCTCGGCGACCTCGACCGGCCCGTCGGCGGGGCGGCGCAGCCACCGGGTGGCGTTGACCCAGGTGTGCGCGGTGAGCGCGGCGACGCCCGCGACCAGCAGCAGGACGCCGGTCATGCGGTGGCGTCGGCCGGCCGGCGCGGGCGGCGCTCCCGGTGTTCCCGGCGCAGTGCCAGGGCCAGCGGCACGGCGGCCACCGCCATCCCGGCAGCGCCCCACGCCGCCGAGGCGGGCAGGCCGAGGAAGACCGCGTGGGCCAGGATGCTGGACAGGTACGTCCACAGGTAGAGCGCGAACATCGGGGCGTCCCGGGAGTCCGCGTGGTCGATCACCGGCCCGGCCAGCGGGCGCAGCGCCGCCATCAGCAGCGCCGCGAACAGCAGCCAGCCGAGGTAGTTGCTGACCGGCACGCCGGGCAGGCCGGGCAGCGCCGGGGTGGCGTCCCGCCACACCCAGTAGCCCTCGGCGACCATCTGCGGGTCGAGGAAGAGGTCCCAGGCGGCCAGCCCGACGGCTGCGAGCGCCACCCGGCCGACCCCGGGCGGGGTGAGCCGGGCCGCGGTCAGCCAGGCCGGCCAGGCCATCCACGTCCAGGCGAGCGGGATGATCAGGGGCACCCCGGCCAGCTTCGGGCCCAGCTCGCCGGAGTAGTCGTAGCTGCCGAACGGGAAGCCGGTGGCCACTCCCAGGGCCTCGATCGCGAAGCCGCCGCCGGTGGCCACGGCGACCAGCGCCACCGCCGCGCGGGGCCCCCGGCTCAGCAGCGCGTGACCGACCGAGAGCAGGCACCCGAGCACGACGGTGGCTACGGTCAGCCCGGCCCGGGTGGCGCCGGTGGTGAGCGGGTAGCAGATCTGGGCCAGGACCAGCACGCCCAGTCCGGCCCAGGGCAGCCGGCCGTCCAGCCCGGCCCGGGTCAGCCGGGGTCGGGTCACGGCACGCCCGGGCCCGGGGCGGAGGCCGCCCGGTCCGCGGGGGCCTGCGGGGTGAGCGGGAGGTCCCGGCCGAGGATGCCGAACGGGCGTTCGTCGCCGGGGAAGTGGAAGTGGCGCAGCACGTCGACGAAGCCGAACCGACGGTACAGCCGCCAGGCACGGGAGTGCTGCTCGTCGGCCTCCGGGGTGGACAGCAGGGTGGCGCTGCCCGGTGCCATGGTGAGCAGGGCGGTGAGCTGCCGAGCGCCCAGGCCGTGCCCCTGCGCGGGCGGCCGGACGTGCAGCTCGACCACCTCGAAGCAGTCGGCGAGCCAGCGCCGCCGGGCGTCGCCGTCCAGCGCCCGGTGCACCTGGTCGTGCCACCACTGGCCTGCGGCGCCGAGGTATCCGTACCCGAAGCCGGCCAGGTGGCCCTCGGAGGTGAGGCTGGCGACGGCGCGGAAGCCGGGGCGGCGCACGTGGGTGGCGATGTAGCCGCGCCGGGCCGCCAACAGGTCCGTCCGGTAGTTCATCGCCTCGCCGTAGACGGCCACCACGTCGTCCAGCCGCCGGACCAGGTCGTCCGGCGTCCAGCGCACCAACCTCATGCCCGTCCATCCTTCGCCGTCTCCGGATCGCCGTCGGCGACCCAACCCAGCACCGACCGGTCGCCGACCACGTCGCGCACCTCGAACCGCGCGAAGAGTTCCTCCGCGTACCACCCTGCGGTGGGGGTGCGCGTGATCGCGGCGCGGTGCTCGGGGTGACGGTACGCGAACGCGACGAGGTCCGCCGTGTCGCGCCACACGCTGACCGTGCCCTGCCAACCCAGCGGGGCCTCGCCGACGCCGAACCGGGCCAGCAGGCCGGGCGCGGCGTGCAGGGCGGCGGCCACCGGCGGCACCGCCCGCCAGAAGGTGGCCGCCCGGCGGGCCCGCAGCCGGGCCCGGGTCAGCGCCAGCACCGGGCCGGCGACCCGGCCGCCGGACGGCTCGCCGAACGGGCGTCGGCCGGACCACTCACCCCGGCTGGTCAGCGGGCGCAGGTCCACCCGGGCCGAGGAGCGGGCGACGCGGGCCCAGGAGCGGCCCACGGGCGAGTCGGCGAAGCCGGCCGCGGCGGCCGGCGAGTCCCAGACGGCCAGCGCCGCCCAGCGGGTCAGGTCGGCGTCGCTGGGGCCGAAGCCGGTGCCGGTCCCGGTGCCGAGCAACTTGCCGAACCGCACCCCGTCGGTGCGGCGCAGCCGCGTCGGGTGCGTCGCCATCCGGGCCAGCGCCCCGGGCAGCGCCGCCCGGGAAATCCGCCAGACGTGCAGGGTGACCAGCTCGGGTACGCCGCTCACGCCACCTCGGCCGGGGTGCCGGCGGTGATCCGGAGCAGCTCCGCGTACGTGGTGGGGAAGACCGCCCGGGGCACCCCGCCGGCCGCCCAGACCTCGTCGTACCCCTCCAGGGCGGTGTCGACCAGGGTGCGCAGCGGCGCGGGGTGGCCGAGCGGGGCGACCCCGCCGATCACCTGGCCGGTGTGCTGCCGGACGAACTCGGGAGTGGCCCGGCGCAGGTGGGTGACCCCGAGGGACGCGGCCAGGCCGGCCGTGTCCACCCGGTGCGCGCCGGAGGTGAGCACCAGCAGCGGGGCGTCGTCGGCGGCGAAGACCAGCGAGTTGGCGATGGCGCCGACGCCCACGCCGAGCGCCTCGGCCGCCGCGGCGGCGGTGTGCACCGCCTCGGGCAGCAGGCGAACCGCGCTGGGTCGGCCGGCGCCGTCGAGCGCGCCCGCGGCGTCGAGGGCCTCCCGCATCGCCCGTACGTTCGGGTGTGACTGCATGACGCCTATTCTTCCCGGCCCGCTCCCGCCCAGCTCCCAGGGGCGGCCCGAGCCTCGTCCGGCCCGTTCGTTCCCCGGCCCCTTGAGCGGCCGGGCGGGCGGTGCCGGGTCGAGCGTGACGGTGTCGGGCGCGGGCGGCGTGCTCGCCCGGGGTGTGGCCACCCGGGCCGTCTCGGCCAGCGCCACCCCGAGCAGCACCAGCGCCCCGCCGCCGAGTTGTGCGGTGTTGAGCGTCTCGCCGTCGCCGATGACCACCCAGGCGACCGCCGCGGCGAGTACCGGCTCCACCATGCCGACGATCCCGACGCTGGTCGCCGGCAGGTGCCGCATCGCGCCCGCCACCAGCAGGTACGGCACGATCGAGCCGAGCACCACCACGTACCCGCAGAGCAGGGCGACCGGGACGCCCGCCGCGCTGCCGGTCAGCGGCTCCCAGCCGCCGGTGCCGGCGGTGACCGCCCGGGTGAGCAACCCGGCCACGGCGGACGCGCCGAACGCCCAGGTGCACAGCGACAGGGTGTCCCGCCCCTGCACGCCACGCGCGCCGAGCACGTAGTAGACGGCCAGGAAGACCGCCGCGCCGAGGCCGGCGAGGATGCCGAGCCCGTCCAGCTTCAGCTCGCCCCACACCTCGGCCACGCAGCCCAGCCCGGCGAGGCTCAGCGCCAGGCCGGCCCAGAGCCGGGGGCGGACCCGGTGTCGCTGGCCGAACCGGGCCCAGAGGGCGACCAGCAGCGGGGCGGAGTACTCGAACAGCAGGCCGAGGCCGACCGGCAGCCGGGAGATGGCGACGAAGTAGAGCATCGGCACCAGGAAGAAGCCGGTCAGGCCGTACGCGACCAGCAGCGGAATCTGCCGGGGGGTGGTCCGGAGCCGGCGCACGCCCGGGCGCAGCACCAGGCTCAGCAGGAGCAGGCCCGTGACGGCGCCGAGCGCGCGCAGCAGGGTGAGCTGCTGGGCGTTCAGGCCGGCCCGGAGCACCAGCTTGGAGACCGTGCCGTTGACGGCGAACAGGGCTCCCGAGCCGAGCACCATGGCGACGCCGAGGGCGGGGCGGGAGGTCGTCACGAGCAGAGGCTAGCGCCGCGGTCGTCAGGGGCGTAGGGATGGGCGCTCGTTACCCGTCCGCGCCCCGCGCGGGCGCCGGGCGGTCGGGCCCCGTCGGGTGCGGGGAGCCGGTCCGGCGCGGGGGGCCGACCGGTCGTTGTCGCTGCACCGCGCCCGTCCGCCGTACGTTGCATTTTCGTCGGGCGCGGGGTGTACTGTCAGCAGCAGTTAGAACGAGTGTTCGATTGTCTAGAACACTCGTTCCAACAGCCCGGGCGGTGTTTCGCGGCACCGGCCCCGGGCGGTGCGGCTCCGCGGGCCGCACCTGGGTCCCGGGCAGTCGCGAGTCCGGGCCCGTCAGGCAGGAGCGTCGCCCGCCGCCCACGACCCCCGGGCGGCGGGCGACGAACCCGCCGGTACGCCGGCCGGGTGTGGTGTGGGGAAGCGTCCACACCCGGCCGGCCCCCCAACGGTGCGTCTTCCTCCGCACCACTCGACGGCCCGTGCGCCGGCGGCCCCGGTCGCCCGCGCCCCGCCCCGGCCACGTGGAGGAGACGGCCCATGCCGACCAACCCGGCCCAGCCACCGACGGTGCCGGCACATGTGCTGCCGCACCGCACCCCGGCCCAGCTTCTCGCGGTGGCCCGCCACGGGCTGACCGAAGCCGCCCGGACCGGCCCGGACGGGCTGCGCTACGCGGCGGCCCACCTAGCCGCGCTCCGCGCCGCCGCAGCCCTGCTCGCAGCCCGGGCCCGCCCCGCCCCGGCCCGGCGCAACCGGATCACCAGCGTCTGGGTCCTGCTCTCCACCGTCGCCCCCGAGCTCGACGAGTGGGCGGCGTTCTTCGCGGCCGGTGCCAGCAAGCGCGCCGCGGCCGAGGCCGGCATCCCCCGGGTGGTCACCGCCCGGCAGGCAGACGACCTGCTCCGGGCGGCCGAGCAGTTCGTGACGGTGGTGGAGACCACCCTCGGGCTGGCCCATCAGCCGGCGCTCGACGGCCTGGCCGCCTGAACGAGCGCCGCCCGGCGGGCGCTGCCCCCGGAGGGGCGGCCTCCGCCCAGCCCGCGCAGGGCTCCGATTCCGGCACGACGAGCACGACGGGGGGTAGGTCCGATGGCGGGCCGAATGGTGATCGGTTCCGCCGCGCTCGCGGGCCTGGTACGCCCGGCGAGCGCGCCGGACCCGGCCGGCGGGCAGCGGGTGCTCCCGGTGCCCCCCGAGCTGACCGGCCTGCTGCCCAACCGAGGGCTGCGCCGGGGCAGCACGATCGCGGTCGCCACCGGCCAGCCCCGGCGCAGCGGCGGCACGTCGCTGCTGCTGGCGCTGCTCGCCGAGGCGTCCCGAGCCGGCTCGTGGTGCGCCGTGGTGGGGGTGCCGACCTTCGGCGCGGGCGCGGCGGCCGAGGCCGGGCTCGCCCTGGACCGGCTCGCCCTGGTGCCGCAGCCGGGGCCGGAATGGCCCACCGTCGTCGCCGCGCTGATCGACGGGGTCGACGTGGTGGTGGCCGCCGTGCCGGCCACCGTCTCGGCCTCGGTCGCCAACCGGCTGGCCGCCCGGGCCCGGCAGCGGGGCAGCGTGCTCGTCCCGTACGGCCGCTGGGACGGCGCGGACATCACGTTGCAGGTGGTCCGGGGCGTCTGGGAGGGGCTGGGACAGGGCCGGGGCCGGCTGCGTCGGCGCGAGGTCACCGTCTCCGCCCGGGGGCGGGGCGCGGCCGCCCGGCCCAAGGAGATCAAGGTCTGGCTCCCCGGCGACGGGCTCACCCGGGTCATCCCCCGCCCGGCAGCCGTCCCGGCCGCCTCCGTCACCGGCCGCTCGGCCGCCGGCCGGCTCCGTCCGGTGTCCCCGGCGTTCCCGCCCGCCTTCGACGTTCCGCCCGCCCTCGACGTCCCGCCCACCTTCGACGTCCCGCCCGCCCGTGGCGGGCTCGTCCGCGATGTCCCGTCCCGTCGCGGCGTTGCGGGCCATCGTGGCGCGTCCGCCTCCGGCGTCCCGCCCGACCGTGGCGGGCTTGCCGTGGTCGGTCCCGCGTGACCGGGGTGCCGACGCGCACGCTGCTGCTCTGGTGCCCGGACTGGCCGGTGCTGGCCGCCGAGATCGTCGACGGGGTACCGGCCATCGGGCCGGTCGCCGTGCTGCACGCCAATCGGGTGGTCGCCTGCTCCGAGCGGGCCCGCGCCGAGGGCGTCCGTCGAGGGCTGCGCAAGCGGGAGGCGCAGGGGCGTTGCCCGCAGCTGACCGTCGTCGACCACGACCCGGGCCGGGACGCCCGGGCGTTCGAGCCGGTGGTCGCCGCGGTCGAGGAGGTCGCCGCCGGGGTCGAGGTGGTCCGCCCGGGCGCCTGCGCGCTGGGCGCGCGGGGTCCGAGCCGCTATCTCGGCGGCGAGGAGCCAGCCGCCGAGCGGCTCGTCGAGCACGTCGCGCAGACCTGCGCGGTGGAGAGCCAGGTGGGGATCGCCGACGGGGTGTTCGCCGCCGGCCTCGCCGCCCGCGTCGGACAGGTGGTGCCCGCCGGCGGCACGCCCGGGTTCCTGGCGGGCCTGCCGGTGGAGGCACTCGGCCGGCCGGCCCTGGCCGACCTGCTGCGTCGGCTCGGTGTCCGTACCCTCGGGGACTTCGCCGCGCTGCCGGCGGGGGACGTGCTGGCCCGGTTCGGGTTCGACGGTGCGCTGGCCCACCGGCTCGCCGCAGGCCGGGACCACCGGCCGTTGGCCGTCCGTCAGCCCCCGGCCGACCTGGCGGTCACCGCCGACCACGACGAGCCGATCGACCGGGTGGACGCGGCGGCCTTCGCCGCCCGTGCGCTGGCCGAGCGGTTGCACGACCGGCTGGCCGCGCACGGCCTGGCCTGCACCCGGCTCGGCATCGAGGCGGTTACCGCACACGGCCAGGAGCTGCACCGGGTCTGGCGGCACGACGGCCTGCTCACCGCCGCGGCCATCGCCGACCGGGTGCGCTGGCAGCTCGACGGTTGGCTCTCCGGCAGCACCGGGCGGCCCGGCGCCCGCCCGGCCCGGCCGACAGCCGGGATCATCCGGTTGCGGCTGGTGCCCGACGGGGTGCTCGCCCAGGCCGGCCTGCAACCCGGGCTGTGGGGGGAGGCGGGCGAGGAACGGGAGCGGGCGCACCGGGCGTTGAGCCGGGTGCAGGGCATCCTCGGCCCCGAGGCGGTGGTCACCGCGGTGCTCGGCGGCGGGCGGTCCCCGGCCGACCAGGTGCGGCTGGTGCCCTGGGGCGACGAGCGGCTGCCCGCCCGCCCGGGCGCGCCCACCTGGCCGGGCCGGGATGCCCTGCCGTCGCCGGTGGAACCGGCGGGGTCCGGCGGTGTCGTCGGGTCCGGCGGTGCTGTCAGGTCCAGTGGTGCTGTCGGGTCCGGCGGTGCTGTCGGGTCCAGTGGTGCTGTCGGAGCTGGTGGTGTCGTCGGGTCCGCCGCCGGGGTCGGTGGCGCCACCGGACCCGGTGTTCCTCCGTGGCCGGGGCGCCTTCCGCCGCCCGCGCCGGCCGTGGTGCTCCCCGCGCCGCTGGCCGCGACGGTGTACGACGCCGTCGGCGAGCCGGTCGGGGTCAGCGCCCGGCTCCAGGTGAGCGCCGCCCCCGCCCGACTGGTGGTCGGCACGGCCCGTCCGGTGGACATCGTCGGCTGGGCCGGCCCGTGGCCGGTGGACGAGCGCTGGTGGGCGCCGGCCGAGGCCCGCCGCCGGGCCCGGTTCCAGGTCTGCCTGGCCGACGGGGCCGCCCTCCTCCTCGCGGTCGAGGCCGGCCAGTGGCTGGTGGAGGCCATCTATGACTGACCGACGGGCCGCCCTACCCGCGGTTCTTGGAAGATTCCGGCCCCTCCAGGGGCCGGAATCTTCCAAGATCTCCGCCGAACCGGGGGCGTGGTGAGTTTCCACAATCCGCGGATGCAGTGGGCGGAGTTGGAGCGGGTGCTCTCCGGGCGGTCCGGCGGCGCGATGGCGGGTGGGCGGCACCTGCACGTGGTGGATCCACTCGCCGTCGACGCCGACGGGGGCGACGCGCCGGCCCGGGGGCGCCGGCGGGAGCCGTCCCGGCCGTCGGAGCCGTCCCGGCCGTCGGAGCCGTCCCGGCCGTCGGAGCCGTTCCGCCCCGGCGGCGCGGTGCCCTACGCCGAGTTGCACGCGCACAGCAACTTCAGCTTCCTGGACGGGGCCAGCCACCCCGGGGAACTGGCTGAGGAGGCGGCCCGGCTCGGGCTCACCGCGCTCGCCGTCACCGATCACGACGGCTTCTACGGCGTGGTCCGCTTCGCCGAGTCGGCCCGTGCGCTGGGACTGCCCACGGTGATCGGCGCGGAGCTGTCGCTGGGCCTGCCCGGCCCGCAGAACGGCGAGCCCGACCCGCGCGGCACCCACCTGCTCGCCCTCGCCCACGGCCCCGAGGGGTACGCGCGGCTGGCCCGTACCATCGCCCGCGCCCAGCTACGCGGCGGGGAGAAGGGCCGCCCGGACTACGGCGAGTTGGAGGAACTCGCCGCCGAGCTGCGCGACCACGTGCTGGTGCTCACCGGCTGCCGCAAGGGGCACGTGCCGGCGGCGCTGCTCACCGAGGGCGTCGACGCGGCGGCCTGGGAGCTGGACCGGCTGACCGCGCTGTTCGGCGCGGACACGGTGGCGGTGGAGCTGACCGACCACGGCCATCCGGTCGACGCCGACCGCAACGACGCCCTCGCCGAGCTGGCCGCCGCGGCGGGGCTGCCCACGGTGGCCACGAACAACGTGCACTACGCCACGCCGGGCCGGCGCCGGCTGGCCACCACCCTGGCCGCGGTGCGGGCCCGGCGCAGCCTGGACGAGATCGACGGCTGGCTGCCCGCCGCGTCCACCGCGCACCTGCGCAGCGGAGAGGAGATGGCGGCCCGGTTCGCCGCGTACCCGGGTGCGGTGGCCCGGGCCGCCGAGTTCGGCGCGGAACTGGCGTTCGACCTCCAGCTCGTGGCGCCACGGCTGCCGGCGTACCCGGTGCCGCCGGGGCACACCGAGATGACCTGGCTGCGCCGGCTCACCATGGACGGCGCCCGGGAGCGGTACGGGCCACCCGGGGCGCACCCGGCGGCGTACCGGCAGCTCGACCACGAACTGCGGATGATCGACGAGCTGGGCTTCCCCGGCTACTTCCTGGTGGTGTACGACATCGTCACGTTCTGCCGCCGGCAGGACATCTACTGCCAGGGCCGGGGGTCTGCGGCGAACTCGGCGGTCTGCTACGCGCTGCGGATCACCAACGTGGACGCCGTCCGGCACCGGCTGCTCTTCGAGCGCTTCCTCGCCCCGGAGCGCGACGGCCCGCCCGACATCGACGTGGACATCGAGTCCGACCGCCGGGAGGAGGTCATCCAGCACGTCTACGCCCGGTACGGCCGGGAGCACACCGCCCAGGTCGCCAACGTCATCTCGTACCGGCCCCGGTCGGCGGTGCGGGACGTGGCGAAGGCGTTCGGCTTCTCGCCCGGCCAGCAGGACGCCTGGAGCAGGCAGATCGACCGCTGGGGCTCCGTCGCCTCCGTCGACGTCGAGGGCATCCCCGAGCAGGTCGTCGCGTACGCCGACGAGTTGCAGACGTTCCCCCGGCACCTGGGCATCCACTCGGGTGGGATGGTCATCTGCGACCGGCCGGTGATCGAGGTCTGCCCGGTGGAGTGGGGCCGGATGCCCGGGCGCAGCGTGCTCCAGTGGGACAAGGACGACTGCGCAGCCGTCGGCCTGGTCAAGTTCGACCTGCTCGGCCTCGGTATGCTCTCCGCCCTGCACTACGGCTACGACATGATCGGCGAGACCCTCGACCTGGGCGACATGACGCTGGACGACCCCGAGGTGTACGACATGCTCTGCCGGGCCGACTCGGTCGGGGTGTTCCAGGTGGAGAGCCGTGCCCAGATGGCCACCCTGCCCCGGCTCAAGCCCCGCGAGTTCTACGACCTGGTGGTGGAGGTGGCGCTGATCCGTCCCGGCCCGATCCAGGGCGGCTCGGTGCACCCGTACATCCGGCGCAAGAACGGCCAGGAGCCGGTGACGTTCGCGCATCCGCTGATGCGCAACGCGCTGGAGAAGACCCTCGGCGTGCCGCTGTTCCAGGAGCAGCTCATGCAGCTCGCCATCGACCTCGCGGGCTTCGACGCGGCCGGGGCCGACCAGCTCCGCCGGGCGATGGGGGCCAAGCGCTCGGTGGAGCGGATGGCGCAGATCGCCGAGCGGCTCTACGCCGGGATGGCCGAGCGCGGCATCGCCGGGGAGTTGGCCGACGACGTCTACCGCAAGCTCACCGCGTTCGCCAGCTACGGCTTCCCGGAGAGCCACGCGATGAGCTTCGCCTACCTGGTGTACGCCAGCTCCTGGCTCAAGCGTTACCACCCGGGCCCGTTCCTGGCCGCCCTGCTCAACGCCCAGCCGATGGGCTTCTACTCGCCGCAGACCCTGGTCGACGACGCCCGCCGGCACGGGGTGGAGGTTCGCCGGCCGGACGTCAACGCCAGCGGCGCGAAGGCCGTCCTCGAGTCCACCCCGGTCACCCGGTGGGGCAGCGCCCCCGGGGAGCCCCCGCACGAGTGGGGGCTCGGCGGGCCGGCCGTCCGGCTCGGGCTGGGCGGCGTGCGTACCCTCGGCGACGGCGTGGCCGAGCGGATCGAGGACGAGCGGGCGGCGCACGGGCCGTACCGGGACATGCCGGACCTGGCCCGGCGGGTGGGTCTCACCGCCGCGCAGCTGGAGGCGCTGGCCACCGCGGACGCCTTCGCCTGCTTCGGGCTGACCCGGCGGCAGGCGCTCTGGGCCGCCGGGGCGGCGGCCCAGGACCGGCCGGGCCGGCTGCCGGGCACGGTGACCGGCGCGACCGCCCCGACCCTGCCGGGGATGGAGGCGGTGGACCGCCTCGTCGCCGACGTCTGGGCGACCGGGTTGTCGCCGGAGAGCCACCCGGCCCGGTTCATCCGGGACCGCCTCGACGCCCTCGGTGCGGTGCCGATCGCCCGGCTCGGCCGGGTGGAGCCGGGTCGGCGGATCCGGGTCGGCGGGATCGTCACCCACCGGCAGCGGCCGGCCACCGCAGGCGGGGTCACCTTCCTCAATCTGGAGGACGAGACCGGCATGCTCAACGTCACCTGCTCGCCGGGGCTGTGGCAGCGCCACCGGCGGGTGGCGCGGACCAGCGCCGCCCTGGTGGTGCGCGGCCGGTTGCAGCGGCACGAGGGGGTGATCAGCCTCACCGCCGACCGGCTCGACCCGATCGAGCCGCCGGTCGCCCCGGCCTCCCGCGACTTCCGGTGATCGACGTTACAGTGTGGCGGGCGATCGCGAGGGAGACTTGTGACCGCGCGCGGGCAGAGTGGCCCGGGTTCCACGAGGGGGTAGAACGAGTGGCGGGTAACGACACGTACACCGGTGCGGTGGCCAACGCCCGACGCACCCGGCTCGATGCCGGTTGGGTCGCGGCGCACACCACCGAGATTCGCGAATACTCGGTGACGGACGGACCGGTGGCCAACGCCCGCCGGTCCCGTGCCGAGGACGACCCGGCCGGCGGCGGCGAGTCCTGACACCACCCGGTCCGGAGCCCGCCCGGCTCGACCGGTCGCCGTTCCCCGGCCACCGGATGCGCCGGGCGGCTGGACCAGGTGACTAGGCTCGACCGCGTGGAGCAGACCCGTGGCCGGCTCACCGGCCCGCCGTTGACCCCCCGTACCGCCGTTATCTGGTCCGTGCTCCGGGCCGAACTGGACCGCCGCGCCGATGACCGGCTCACCGTCCTCGACGTCGGCGGCGGCACCGGCGGGTTCGCCGTGCCGCTGGCCCAGGCCGGGCACGGGGTCACCGTGGTCGACGCCAGCCCCGACGCCCTCGCCGCGCTGACCCGCCGGGCCGCCGAGGCCGGCGTCGCCGACCGGGTACGCGCCGTGCAGGGCGACGGCGACGCGCTCGCCGGGCTGGTCGAGCCGGCGAGCGTCGATCTGGTGCTCTGCCACTCCGTGCTGGAGGTGGTCGACGACCCCGCGCCGGTGGTGGCCGCGCTGGTCGCCGCGCTGCGCCCGGGCGGCGCGGCCAGCGTCCTGGTCGCCGGGCAGGCCGCCGCGGTGCTCGGCCGGGCGATGAACGGCCACCTCGACCTGGCTGCCGCCGTGGCCGCCGACCCGGCCGGCGCCGCCGGTCCCCGGGACACCCTGCGCCGGCGCTACGACGCCGACCGCGCCGCGGCGCTGCTCACCGACGGGGGCCTCGCGGTCGAGGAGATCCACGGGGTACGCGTCCTGGCCGACCTGCTCCCCGCCGCCGTCGCGGACGGCCAACAGGCCGCCCTGGTCGAGTTGGAGCGGGCCCTGGCCGCCCGGCCGCCGTACCGGGACCTCGCCGCCCAGCTGCATCTGTTCGCGCGCCGGCCGGTATGACCGGGCCCGTGCCGCCCCTGCCCGGCGATCCGGCCCGCCCGGCGCCGTCGGGCGGGCCGGAGTTCCCGGTCACGCCGGCCCGCCCGGCGCCGGGGCCGGAGTTCCCGGTCGCGCGGATGGAGCCGGTCGCGCCGCTGGAGCCGGTCGCGCCCCGGTACGGCGGCGGAAGCCTGGCCGACGTGCTGCCCAGCGCGCTGGCGGTGCTCGGGGTGCCGGGGGCCGTGGACCTGCTCGGGCTGACCCCCGGGCTGGCCGGGGTGCGGCGGGTCGCCGTGCTGCTGGTCGACGGGCTCGGCTGGCACCAGATCCCCACCGCCGCCCCGTACGCCCCGACCCTGGCCGGGCTGGCCGCGACCGTCGGCCGCCCGCTCACCTCCGGTTTCCCGTCGACCACCCCGACCAGCCTGGTGACCCTGGGCACCGGCGTGGCCCCCGGCGCGCACGGGGTGCTCGGCTTCAAGGTCCGGGTACCCGGCACCGACCGGGTGCTCAGCCACATCGAGTGGGCCGGCGACCCGGAGCCGCTGCGCTGGCAGCCCGTCGCCACCCAGTTCGAACGGGCCCGCGCCGCCGGGGTCGCGGTGACCGTGGTGAGCCGTCCCGAGTACGCCGGCAGCGGCCTCACCCTGGCCGCCAACCGGGGCGGCGACTACCGGGGCGCCGCCGACGCCGACGCGCTCGCTGCCGCGATGCTCACCGCGCTGGCCGCGGGGACCGGGCCGACCCTGGTCTCCGGCTACCACCCCGACCTGGACCGGCACGGCCATCTCAGCGGGGTCGACTCCGCGCCGTGGCGGGTCGCCGCCGCCGTGGTGGACGAGCTGCTCGCCCGGCTGGTCGACGGCCTCCCGAAGGACGCCGCGCTGCTGGTCACGGCCGATCACGGCCAGCTCGACGTGCCGGTGGCGGACCGGGTCGACTTCGACGCCGACCCCGGGTTGCGGGCCGGGGTGCGGGTGCTGGCCGGCGAACCCCGGGTCCGTTACCTGCACGTCGAGCCCGGCGCGGCCGACGACGTGGTGGCGGCCTGGTCGGCGGTGCTCGGCGACGCGGCCCGGGTGCTGCACCGGGGCGAGGCGGTGGCCACCGGTTGGTTCGGCCCGGTGCCGGAGGTGCACCTGCGCCGGGTCGGCGACGTGGTGGTGGTCTGCCGGGGCACGTCCGCGGTGGTGGCCACCCGGTCGGAGAAGCCGATCGAGTCGCGCCTGGTGGCGTACCACGGGGCGGACACGGCGGCCGAGATGACCATCCCGCTGCTGGTGGTCCGCGGCTGAGCCGCCGTGCGGTCCCCGGGGTGTCGTACCCGGGGGCTAGCCTGCGGGGATGGGCCGCAGTCAGTCGTTGCCGCGCGGGGGTGACTCGCGTTTCGGGCCCGACGGCGACGACTCCGGCTGCCCGATCCTGCACGTCGACATGGACGCCTTCTTCGCCTCTGTCGAGGTGCGCCGCCGCCCCGAGCTGCGCGGCCGGCCCGTCGTGGTCGGCGGGGTCGGGCCGCGCGGCGTGGTCAGCTCCGCCAGCTACGAGGCCCGACGGTACGGCGTCCGCAGCGCCATGCCCACCGGGCGGGCCCGGGCGCTCTGCCCGCACGCGGTCTACCTGTCGCCCGACTTCGCGCAGTACACGGCGGCCTCCCGGGCGGTCATGCAGGTCTTCCGGGACGTCACGCCGCTGGTCGAGCCGCTCTCGCTCGACGAGGCGTTCCTCGACGTGGCCGGCGCCCGCCGGCTCTTCGGTGCACCGGCCGAGATCGCCCGGCGGATCCGCGCCCGGGTCGAGCGGGAACAGGAGCTGACCTGCTCGGTGGGGGTCGCGCCGAGCAAGTTCGTGGCCAAGCTCGGCTCCACCCGCGCCAAGCCCGACGGGCTGCTGGTGGTGCCCGCCGACCGGGTGCTCGAATTCCTGCACCCGTTGCCCGTCTCCGCGCTCTGGGGGGTGGGGGAGCGGTCCACCGAGACGCTGTGCAGGCTGGGGCTGAACACCGTCGGTGACCTGGCCGAGGCGCCCTTCGGCATGCTCCGCAAGGCGGTCGGGGCGGCCGCCGCCGGCCACCTGCACGAGCTGGCCTGGGGGCGGGACCCGCGCCGGGTCACCCCGGAGCAGGTGGAGAAGTCGATCGGCGCCGAGGTGACCTTCGACGTCGACGTCGGCGACCCGCTGGAGATCCGCCGGGCGCTGCTGGCCCTCGCCGAGAAGGTCGGCGTCCGGCTGCGCCGGGCCGGCCAGGTCGGCCGGACGGTGTCGATCAAGGTGCGGATGGCCGACTTCCGCACGGTCAACCGCTCCCGCACCCTCGGCGTCCCCACCGACACGGCCCGGGAGATCTTCGACACCGCATGGGCGCTCTACACCGTTCTCGACCCCGGCGAGCGGATCCGCCTCGTCGGCGTGCGGCTGGAGGGCCTCGCACCGGCGGAGCAGACTCCGCAGCAGCTCACCCTCGGCGCCCCCGAGCGCGGCTGGCGGGAGGCAGAGGCGGCCGCGGACGCCGCAGCTGCCCGTTTCGGGCGGTCCGTCATAGGTCCGGCGAGCCTGCTTCGTCGTCGCGACCGAGGGCGAAATGAAAATCCACCCGGCCCATAGGTCGTCCCGCTTTCCGACGCGCGACCCCCCTCGTAGACTTGGCGGTAAGCAGCCGGTTGGCTGCCACGGTCTATCGGCCCGCCCGGGCCGACCCACGTGACCGGGGAGGAGTGCCGTGCCGCTCTCGGAGCACGAGCAGCGGCTGTTCGAGCAGATCGAGCGGTCGCTTGCCGAGGACCCCAAATTCGCCTCGGCCGTGCGTGCCAGCGATCCGCGCTTCCATGCGCGGCGTCGCCTGCTTGTCGCTGCCGGCGCGATCATCGTTGGGCTGGCCCTGCTGGTCTACGGTGCGGTGATCAAGACTCCGCCGCTCGCGGTGGCGGGTTTCGTCGTCATGCTGGGTTCGGCGGCGTACGCGGTGCAGTCGCACCGCAAGGCGCAGTCTCCCGACCTGCACGTGGTCGGCGGGACGACCAGTCGGCGCCGCCCGCGTGGGCGGTCAGGCCGGCGGTCGTCGTTCCTGGACCGGATGGAGGACCGGTGGCGGCAGCGCCCGGAGGGGCACCGCTGACCCGGCCCCTCCACTGATCCCCGGTCCCGCCGACCCGGCGGAACCGTGCTGATCCCGGCCCGTCCGAGGTCCCGCCGACCCGGCGGGGCCGCGCCGACCGGCCTGCCCGTCCGTCGACGGGCCGCTGTTTCGCGCCCGCGCCGATGCCGCGCGGGCCTTTCCGGCCGCCGAGGGGCGGCCGATTTCTTTCTGCCGTCCCATCTCTGTCGTGGCGTCTGCTTCGTCTCCACCGGCGGTACATACGCCCGGATCTTGGACATCCTCGTGCACGTTGAACGAGAACTGTCCAGGAATCGCGATTCGTCGGGGGTGTTCGCCGGTCAACGGAGCGTCAGCGCCTGAGCCCGCCGACGAACGAGGTCCAGGCGGACGGGCTGAACGACAGCGCCGGCCCCTGCCGGTCCTTGCTGTCGCGCACCATGACGGCCTGGGGTGGCGTGGCAACCTCCACACAGTCCCCGCCCGCGTTGCTGCGGGTGGACTTCTTCCACATGAGCGTGGTCATGTCTGCTCCCCTGCTATAGATGCGATGAGTTGCGAGACATCGCCTGGCTGAGGGCCTTCTTCTCGGTGGCGGACCATACGCTCCCGTACAGCCTCTACCTCGGCGGGCTTGTCGAGGTAGAGAGCGCCGGTGAGGCCGTCGGAGTAGATGATCGAAGGTTGACGATGTGGCCGAGCTGTTCGGCGTCCGCGCCGCGCCGCAGCGCCGCTTCGTCGAGCAGGATGTCGACCTGCGGGGCCGGCGGCATGGTGCGGGTCAGCAGGGCCTGCCGGCCGAGTCGCAGCGCCACGCCCCGATCGATCTCCTCGGGGGTCATCTCCGGACGCGCGACCTGGAAGACCCCTGTGGCGTATGCCTTGGTCTGAAGCAGCCCAGGGATTAGCTGAGCCTCGTCTGATCGGTGGGTCAGCGGCCGGAGCGGGCGGCCAGCAGCCGGCGCGGGTTCCAGCGCAGCAGCCGGTACCGGGCGTCGCCGGTCCTGGCCACCACCCGCGAGGATGTGTCGCTCACCGCCGTCCGCCAGCGCAGCAGCACCGACGGGGGCAGCGCGGCGGCCAGCAGCCTGGTCCGCCGGTCGGCCCGGGCGGCGAGTACGCCGCGGACGCTGCGCAGGGCCGGGGTCAGCTCCTCGCCGGCGAGCGGGTCCCGGGCGTAGCGGGCCCGCTCCTCGGCGCGCCCGAGTAGCCGCGCCGCCGCGGCGGCGGAGGCGTCCTCGGTCAGCGCGTCGGTGGCCAGGCGCTCGGCCGTCGCCCGGGGGGTCTCCGTCCGGTCCACCCGGACCCGGTAGTCGACCAGGGTGTCGAGCAGCTCGTCCCAGGCCGCGTGCGCTTTTGCCCGGGCCCGGGCGGGGTCCACCCCCACCACGATCGCCCGCTCGACCCCGTCCTGGCCGGTGCCGGCGTCCACCATGGTCGCCTTCGGGGCCGCCGCCACCCGGGTGCCCCGGCGTCGACGCAGCGCAGCCCGGCGCAGTGCCGGCACCGCGAGCAGGACGAGCAGGGCGAGCAGTCCCGCCGCCCACCAGAGCCAGACGGGGGCCTGCCGGGTGGGGTCACCGGCCCCGACGGCCAGCCCCGCGTCGGTGTCCCGGTCGGCGGCGTCCGGGCCGGCGGCCTCCGAGGAGGGACCGTTGTCGCCCGGGGCGCTCGGAGCGCCGGATTCGGGGGTGACGGACTCCGGGGCGTCGGTGTCCGGGGCCCACGCCGAGCGGGTCGAGCCCTGCACTCCGTACGCCGGGGTGGCGTCGAAGGGCACCCAGCCCATCCCGTCGAAGTAGACCTCCGTCCAGGCGTGCAGGTTCCGGTTGGTCAGCACGTACCCCTCGCCGGTGCGGCCGGTGCCGTTGGTGAAGCCGAACGCCACCCGGGCCGGGATGCCGGCCGCTCGGACCAGCCACGCCATCGCCGCCGCGTACTGCTGGCAGAACCCGGCCTTGTTGTTGAGGAAGTCGACGATGTCCTGCCCGTTGGTGCCGCCCTTGGTGGTCAGGCTGTAGGTGAAGCCGTTGTCCGAGGAGAAGTAGTCGTAGATCGCCCGCACCTTGTCGTAGTCGGTGCGCTTGCCCCGGACGAGGTCCGAGACCAGGGTGTCCACCTGCGACACCGGCGGGGTCTCGGTCTGCTGGACCCGGACGGGATGGTCGGCCGGCAGCGAGGGGGCGCGGCGCAGTGCCGCCGGGCTGTACGTCGACCGGACGTAGTCGAACGAGTAGCGCTTGTCGCGGGCGTTGTCCCGCTTGGAGAAGATCAGTTGCAGGGCCGGGTCGTACAGCCAGTTGCCGCCCAGATCCTCGGTCCGCACCGGCTCGCCGTAGACCGGCAGCAGGGGCATGGGGAAGTTCTTCGTCACCTCGACGGTGGCCCGGTACTCCTGCTGCTCGACGCCCTCCCCGGCCCGGGCCGGGTCGGGCAGCCCCCGGTTCACCGGCCGGCCGTTCGGGTCGCTCTCCCGGAAGCCGTCCGCCCGGAGCCTGTCCGCGACGCCGAAGCGCAGGTAGAACGGGCTCGGCTCGGTGGTGGTCACCTTCACCATCTCGACGACCTCGGACTGGTTGAGCTCGCCGCTCAGCGCGGCGAACAGGTCGACCTTGCCCGGGCTGCCGCCCTGGCCGGCGCGTCCGGTGCCGTTGCCCGTCCCGGAGCTGAGGGCGTCGAGCAGCCCGCCGGTCATCCCCGGCACGGCCAGCGGCAGCACCACCGCCAGCGCGACCCCCACCACGGCCAGCCGGCGGCCGGCGGCGGCCAGCGGGGACGACTCCCACACGTCGACGTCCCGGCCGTCACCGGTGAACCGGCGGCCGAACCGGCGTACCCGCTCGACGTTGTCGGCGACCAACAGCCAGAGGTACCCGGCGGCGCCGACCATGAACGGCACGGCGGGGACGCTGTCGATGTACACCGCGACCGGCACCGAGTAGATGGCGAGCATCGGCAGGCCGGCCAGCGCCGGGCGGCGCAGCCCGACGGCGAGCACGTCCACCACCATCGCCACCCCGCCGATGCCGAGCACGCTGATGAACAGCAGCGGGTCGGTGTCGGGCACCTTGACCCCGTACGAGCGCATGTCCTGCGCGGACGCCCCGAGCAAATCGCCGAAGTGGGCGAAGGTGGCCGGGGTGGGCAGGAACGCCACCAGCTCCCCGCCGCTGGGGAAGAGCCAGGTCAGCGCGAGTACCAGCCCGGCGAGCATGCCCAGGACCTGCCCCCACAGCGGCGCCCGGACCAGCCGGGTCAACGCCGCCACGCCGGCCACCACCGCGACCGCGATGGCGGCCTGGATGAGCCAGGTCCAGCGTTCGAAGATGGCCGACAGCGGGGCCGCCGAGAGCAGGGTCGCCCCGGCGGCCACGAAGCCGAGGTTGCGGGTCGCGGTCACGGGACCACCCTTCCGGTGTGTGTCATGCCCGGCGTGCCGGGCCCCTCGCGTGCTCCCACCCGGGGAGGGGAGCGTCACCTCACGCCCGAGCCGGAGCGTCGGTCCGCCGCCCTGGCCCGGGCGTCACTTCACGCCACCCGCGACCGTCTCGGCCAGCGCCGCCCGTAGGGCGAATCCCTGCGAGCCCCGGCCGGCCTGCGGCCAGAGCGCGGGCAGCCGGGCCCCGTGGTCGACCCCGATCACCCGCCACCCGTTGCGCACCAGGGCGAGCGCGGCGGCGCCGTGCGCGTGGTCGGCCTCGGCCCGGGCCCGGGCCGGCAGGTTCAGCCAGGTGGAACTGTTCAGCAGGAAGCCGACACAGGTGGCGCCGTTGCCGCGCAGCCCGGCGAGCAGCTCGGCCTCGGCGGTGTTCAGCGAGCCGAACAGCGCGATGATCAGGCCGCCGTCGGAGCGCTGCCGGACCCGCTGCACCAGCGTGGTGATCTCGCCGCGCCCGTCGAGCCGAACCTCGGCGAGGTGGTCGAGGAGCACCCCGTCCCCGGCGCCCTCGGCCGCGTCGACGTCCGCGCCGCCGCCGGTGACCAGACGCAGCTTGTACCCGGCCTGACGCAGGTGCACGGCGATGCTGGCCGCCGCGGAGACGGTCCACTCGAAGCTCGCCGTCGGCCCGTCGCCGCGGTGGCCGTACCCCCGGGTGTCCAGGACGACGGTGGCCCGGCTCTCCCAGGGCTGCTCCTCGCGGCGGACCATCAGCTCCCCGGTGCGGGCGGTCGACTTCCAGTGCACCCGGCGCAGGTCGTCGCCCACCCGGTACTCCCGGGTCGCCGCGTCGTCCTCGCCGTGCACCGCCACCGAGCGGGCCCGGCTGTCGCCGCTGCCCGCGTACTCGCCGGGGAGCCGGACCGAGGGCAGGGCCGTGACCTGCGGGATCACCGTGAGGTGGTCGGTGCCGGGGAAGGCCCGGCTCAGCTCGCAGAGCCCGAACGGGTCGGTCAACCGGACCACCAGGGGGCCCAGCCCGTACCGGCCGCGCACGTCCGCGCGGACGGTGTACGCCACCGAGCTGGCCTGGTGCGCGCCGAGCCGCTCCAGCACCACCCGGGGCCGGCTGCCCAGCGCGTACGGCAGCCGGTCCTCCAGCAGCAGCGTGCCGGTGGGCAGCCGGGACATGTTCTGCAACCGCAGCACCACCCGGGAGCTGGCCCCGACCGGCACCCGGTGCGGCTCCAGGGACCGGTTGCCGGCCAGCTTGTACCGGCTGCGCCCGACGTACGCGGCGGCGAGCAGCGGCAGAGCGGCCAGCAGCACCGCCACCCGCAGCAGGTCCTTCTCGCCGAGGATGGCGGCGGAGACGCCAGCGGCCAGCGCGGCGGCCAGGAAGGAACGGCCGCGGGTGGTCAGGCCCCGGAGCCCTTCGCGCACGGTCACCGCCTCCGGGGCTCGTACGTGGCTCGGCCGTTGCCCTCGCCGGTGGGCCGGTTGTCGTACGGGGAGCGCTGGCGGTCGTGCGGCAGCGGGAGCCGGTGCACCAGCTCGGACACGATCGCGTCGGTGGTGCGCCGGGCGAGCTGGGCGTCGGCGGTCGGGATGATCCGGTGGGCGAGCACCGGCACCGCGAGCGCCTGGAGGTCGTCGGGCAGGACGTAGTCGCGGCCCTCCAGGGCGGCGACGGCCCGGGCGGTGCGCAGGAGCTGGAGAGTGGCCCGGGGGGACGCGCCCAGTCGCAGGTCGGGAGCCTCCCGGGTGGCGGTGACCAGGTCGACGGCGTACTGCTTCACCGCGTCGGCGACGTGCACCTCGCGGACCGTGGCGATCAGCCGGCGGACCGTGTCGGCGTCGGAGACGGCCCCCAGCTCCTGGAGCGGGTCGGCCGCGCCGTGCCCGTCCAGCATGGCCAGCTCGGCCGCGGGGTCCGGGTATCCCATGGCGATCCGGGCGGTGAACCGGTCCCGCTGCGCCTCGGGCAGCGGGTACGTCCCCTCCATCTCGATCGGGTTCTGGGTGGCGATCACCATGAACGGGGTCTGCAACTGGTAGGTGACCCCGTCGACCGTGACCTGTCGCTCCTCCATGCACTCCAGCAGCGCGGACTGGGTCTTCGGCGAGGCGCGGTTGATCTCGTCGCCGACGACCAGGTTGGCGAAGACCGCCCCGGGCCGGAACTCGAAGTCGTGGGTCTCCTGGTTGTAGACGCTCACCCCGGTGACGTCGCTGGGCAGCAGGTCCGGCGTGAACTGGATGCGGCGCACGGAGCAGTCGATCGACCGGGCGAGGGCCTTCGCCAGCTTGGTCTTGCCGACGCCTGGGACGTCCTCGATGAGGAGGTGGCCCTCGGCGAGCAGGACGGCGAGGGCGAGCCGGATCGTGGCGGTCTTGCCCTCGATGACCTGCTCGATGTTGGCCACGATGGCCTCGCTGGCGGCGCGGAACTCGTCGTGCGGCAGCAGACCGCCCACCTCGTCCCAGGTCTGTTGTGTCACGGGCCTCCTCCTCGTCGCCGGAACGGCAGCTCTGTACAGAGCACCTGGACCCGCCGCCGGGTTCGCAGCGGGAACAAATCTTCTCGTCTGCCGCAGAAATCTCACAGGCCCCTCAGGCTAACCATGTTTGTCGTGATCGCCGACTCCCGCAGGAACTCGGCCGGTTACCCCCCGAATATTCGCCGGACGGGGGAGTCGGACGGGGGAAGCAGAGTCCGCACCGTCGGTGGAGGGGCCGCGCCGGCACTCCGCCTCCCCGAGGCGGGCGACGCGCGCGCCCGGCCCGCGGGGTACACTCCCCGACATGGCCGGAGTCTTCCTGCTTCTTACCGGGCCGTGCTGATGCGCTGACGCGCGACAGCACGGCGGCCCCTCCTGCGCGAGGGGCTTTTTTGTGCCCTCCGCCGGTCGGGCCCGCTCCGGCGACGGGCGGCAACGGGTCCCCGCCGCCGCGCGGCGGCGGAGCACTCCCCATGACGACATGACCGCGCCGAGCGAGGTCAGCACCCAGCACGGCCGAGGGATGGCCGGCGGCGACGAGCGAAGCGAGGAGACACCATGAGTGAGGCAGCACCAACGGGCGACATCCCCCCGTACCGGTACACCGCGGCCCTGGCCGACGAGATCGAGCGGCGCTGGCAGGACACCTGGGAGCGGGAGGGCACCTTCCACGCCCCGAACCCGACCGGTCCGCTGGCCGACCCCGACCACCCGCGGGCCGGCGCGGAGAAGCTGTACGTGCTGGACATGTTCCCGTACCCGTCGGGGGCGGGCCTGCACGTCGGGCACCCGCTGGGGTACATCGGCACCGACTGCTTCGCCCGCTACCAGCGGATGGCCGGGCGTAACGTGCTGCACGCGATGGGCTTCGACGCGTTCGGGCTGCCCGCCGAGCAGTACGCGGTGCAGACCGGCACCCACCCGCGCACCACCACCGTGGCGAACATCGCCCGGTACAAGGAGCAGCTGCGCCGGCTGGGAATGGCCCACGACGACCGCCGCTCGGTGGCCACCATCGACACCGACTTCTACCGCTGGACCCAGTGGATCTTCCTGCAGGTCTTCAACTCCTGGTACGACCAGGACGCGAAGAAGGCCCGCCCGGTCGCCGAGCTGATCGCCGAGTTCGCCGGCGGCACCCGGCCCACCCCGGACGGCCGCCCCTGGGCGGAGCTGACCGTCGCCGAGCGGCGGAGGATCGTCGACGACCGCCGGCTGGCGTACGTCTCGGAAGCGCCGGTGAACTGGTGCCCAGGGCTGGGCACCGTGCTGGCCAATGAGGAGGTCACCGCCGACGGGCGCTCGGACCGGGGCAACTTCCCGGTGTTCAAGCGGAACCTGAAGCAGTGGAAGATGCGGATCACCGCGTACGGCGACCGGCTGCTGGACGACCTGGACACGCTGGACTGGCCCGAGCCGATCAAGCTGATGCAGCGCAACTGGATCGGCCGATCCACGGGCGCGCACATCGACTTCCCGACCGCCGTCGCGCCGGTGCGGGTGTTCACGACCCGGCCCGACACCGTCTTCGGGGCCACCTACATGGTGCTGGCCCCCGAGCACGAGCTGGTCGACGCGCTGGTGCCGGCGGCCTGGCCGGAGGGCACGAAGGACGCCTGGACCGGCGGGCACACCGGCCCCCGGGCGGCCGTCGAGGCGTACCGGAAGGCGGCGGCGGCCAAGACGGACGTGGAGCGGCAGTCCGACACGAAGGAGAAGACCGGCGTCTTCGTCGGCGCGTACGCCACGAACCCGGTCACCGGCGGGCAGGTCCCGATCTTCATCGCCGACTACGTGCTGGCCGGCTACGGCACCGGCGCGATCATGGCGGTGCCCGCGCAGGACGAGCGGGACTGGGCGTTCGCCGAGGTCTTCGACCTGCCGATCGTGCGCACGGTGCAGCCGGCCGACGGCTTCGACGGCAAGGCGTACACCGGGGACGGCCCGGCGATCAACAGCGCCGTGCCCGAGCGCGGTCTGGACCTGAACGGCCTGGGGGTGGCCGACGCCAAGGTGGCGATCATCGCCTGGCTGGAGGCCGAGGGGCACGGCACCGGCGCGGTCACCTACCGGCTGCGCGACTGGCTGTTCTCCCGGCAGCGCTACTGGGGCGAGCCGTTCCCCATCGTGTACGACGAGACCGGGGCGACCATCGCGCTGCCGGAGGAGATGCTGCCGGTCGAGCTGCCCGAGGTGGACGACTTCTCCCCGAAGACGTTCGCCCCGGACGACGCCGCCAGCAACCCGGAGACCCCGCTGTCGCGCCGGCGCGACTGGGTGGAGGTGGAGCTGGACCTGGGCGACGGGCCGAAGCGGTACACCCGGGAGACCAACGTGATGCCGCAGTGGGCCGGCTCCTGCTGGTACGAGCTGCGCTACCTGGACCCGACCAACGCCGACCGGTTCGTTGACGCCGAGAACGAGCGGTACTGGATGGGCCCGCGCGCCGAGGGCGACTGCGGGGGCACCGACCTGTACGTCGGCGGCGCCGAGCACGCCGTACTGCACCTGCTGTACGCCCGCTTCTGGCACAAGGTGCTGTACGACCTGGGCCACGTCTCGTCGTTCGAGCCGTACCGCAAGCTGTTCAACCAGGGCATGATCCAGGCGTATGCGTACGTCGATCCCCGGGGCTCCTACGTGCAGGCCGAGGAGGTCGTCGAGCGCGACGGCGGCTGGTTCCTGGGCGACGAGGAGGTGCGCCGCGAGTACGGCAAGATGGGCAAGTCGCTGAAGAACGTGGTCACCCCCGACGACATGTGCGCCGCGTACGGCGCGGACACCTTCCGTTTGTACGAGATGTCGATGGGCCCGCTGGAGGTGTCCCGCCCGTGGGAGACCCGGGCGGTCGTCGGGTCGTACCGGTTCCTGCAGCGGGTCTGGCGGGCCGTCGTCGACGAGCAGACCGGCGCGCTGCGGATCACCGACGCCCCGGCCGACGACGCCACCCGGCGGCTGCTGCACAAGGTGGTCGACGGGGTACGCGGCGACATGGAGGGGATCCGGTTCAACACCGCGATCGCCAAGCTGATCGAGCTGACCAACGCGCTGACCCGGCTGCCGGTGACCCCCCGCGAGGTGGCCGAGCCGCTGGTGCTGATGCTGGCCCCGTTCGCCCCGCACGTCGCCGAGGAGCTGTGGCGCGGGCTGGGCCACGACGCCTCGCTGGCGTACGCGGACTTCCCGGTCGCCGACCCGGCGCTGCTGGTCGCCGAGACGGTGACGTACCCGGTGCAGATCAACGGCAAGGTCCGCGGTCGCGTCGAGGTCCCCGCCGACGCGTCCGAGGACGACGTGCGGGCGGCGGCCCTGGAGGCGGTCGCGTCCGCCCTGGCCGGCAAGGAACCCCGCAAGGTCATCGTCATCAAGGGCCGCATGGTCTCCGTCGTCGCCTGACCCCGCCCCCGCCCCCACCCCCGCCCCCACCCCCCCCGCCCCCGCGGGAGCGGGGCGACAAATTCACGGAAAGAGTGGTCATTCCACGCGTGGATGCCACTCTTTCCGTGAATTTGTGCGGGCAGGGGCGGGCGGGGGCGGGCGGGGCGGGGGGCGGGCGGGGCGGGCGGGGCGGGGGTTACGGGTCGCGGCGCTGGATGAGAGTGATCGCCGCCAGCGTCGCGGCCAGGGACCAGGCGGCGAGGGTCAGCCAGGAGCCGGTGATGGTGGCCGGGTACGGGTCCCGGCTGATGACGTCGGGGTGCACCTCGATCAGGCGCAGCCAGGCGGTGAGGGGCAGGGCGTTGTACAGCTCGGCGATCCACCGGTGCTCGTCGCTGTCCACCACCATCGGCACCAGCACGAGCACCGCCGTGGCGGCGGCCACGGCCCCGGCGGCGTGCCGGGTGAGCGCGCCCAGACCCATCCCGACCAGCGCGCACACGGGCACCAGCACGGCGCTCGCCACGACGGCGCGCAGCACCCCCGGCTCGCCGATCGACCAGCCGGCGTTCCGGTCGGCGAGGATCGCCTGGGACACCCAGAACGAGGTCGCCGCGGTTACCGCGCCGAAGCCGAGCATGACCCCGGCCAGCACGGCGGCCTTCGCCGCGACCACCGCCCGGCGGGCGGGTACGGCGGCGAACGTGGCCCGGATCAGCCCGCTCTGGTACTCGCCGACGACGGTCAGGGCGCCGAGGGTGGCCGAGGCGAGGATCAGCAGCAGATAGCCGGCCTCGGGGAAGGCGTCGCGCACCGGCCCGTACAGGCGGAACATCTCCCGGCGCGCCTCGACGTACGCCGGCCAGTTCCGGTGGTCGGCGAGGCTGGCGTTGACGGCGACCCCGACCACGAACAGGAAGACCAGCGGCAGCGTCCAGCGGGTCGACCGTAGCGACCACAGTTTGATCCACTCGGCGGCCAGCAGGTCGCGGAACCGGGCCGGCGTCCCGCTCACGGTCGGCCGGCGGTTCAGTTCGGTCACGGCGGTCATCGGGTCGCCTCCCCGGCGAGGTACTCGACGCTGTCGGCGGTGAGTTCCATGAAGGCCTCCTCCAACGAGGCGGTGCGGGTGGCGAGTCCGTGCAGCCCGATGCCGTGGGCGAGCGCGAGGTCGCCGATCCGGGCGGCCGTCAGGCCGGTCACGACGAGCGCCCCGGCGTCGGCCGGAAGGACGTCCGCACCCTCGGCTTCCAGCACGGCGGCCAGCGTCGTCGGGTCGGGCGTACGGACGGCCACGCTGGCCCGGGTGCTCCGGGCGGCGAACTCGGCGAGGCTCTGCTCGGCGATGAGCCGCCCCCGGCCGATCACCACGAGCCGGTCGGCGCAGTGCTCCATCTCGCTCATCAGGTGGCTGGAGACGAAGACCGTGCGCCCCTGCGCCGCCAGCCGCCGGAACAGGTCCCGCACCCAGCGCACCCCCTCCGGGTCGAGGCCGTTGAACGGCTCGTCGAAGAGCAGCACGGGCGGGTCACCGAGCAGCGCGGCGGCGATGCCGAGCCGCTGCCGCATGCCGAGCGAGAAGCCGCCGATCCGCCGCCGGGCGACGCCGGCCAGCCCCACGTCCCGCAGCACCTCGTCGACCCGGCCGCGCGCGATGCCGTTGCTGCGGGCCAGGGCCGACAGGTGGGCCGCGGCGCTCCGTCCACCGTGCACGTCACCGGCGTCGAGCAGCGCGCCGGCGTGACGCAGCCCGCGCGGCCGGTTGGCGAACCGGACCCCGTCCACCGTGACGGTGCCGCTGGTCGGCGCGGTGAGCCCGAGGATCATCCGCAGCGTGGTGGACTTGCCGGCCCCGTTGGGCCCGAGGAAGCCGGTAACGTGGCCGGGACGCACGGTCAGGGTGAGGTCGTCGACGGCCGTCGTGCGGCCGTACCGTCTCGTCAGGGCTCGAAGTTCGATCACCTGCCCCACGCTGCCGGGCGGCGGCCGGCGCAGCGTCGCCCCGACGGCCACAACGGGCGGCCGGGCCTCAGCCCCGGGGCGTACGCCCGTGGGCCGATGCCCGGGCGGCGGCCGGCTGACTACCGTGGGCGCATGGACCCGACCGTGCCGTTGTCGCGCCGCGCCTCGTCGCTGGCGCGGGCGGTCCTGCCCTGGGCCGGCGTCGTGCTGCTGCCGGTCGCACTGCTCCTCGCCCCGCCGATGGCGTCGAGTCGGGGCGGGGTGGGGTTCGGCGACTGGTGGATTCCGGAGCGCTATCTGGTGCCGCTGCTGGCCGTGGGGTTGCCCGCCGGCCTGCTGCGGCGCCGGCCGGTGCTCGCCCTGGCGCTGATGCTCCTCGCGGCGTGCGTGGTCACCGTGGTCGTCGGCGGCCCGGAGAACGGCTACCTGACCGACATCTGGTACACGCAGTTCCTGGCGATCGACCTGGTGGTGGGGCTGATCGCGGCGAACCGGTCCCGCCGCGTCTCGGTGCCGGTGGCCGTCGGGGCGCTCGCCGTGCAGATGGCCGCCAGCTTCGTGAACCTCGCCACCGAGCCCCTCAACCGGGCCATGCTCTCCGTGCTGGCGGTCGTCACCGCGTGGACGGTCGGCAACTCGGTGCGGGCCCGGCGCGGCTACGCAGAGGCCGTCCGGGCGCACACCGCTTCCGAGGCGGTCACCGCCGAGCGGCTGCGCATCGCCCGCGAGCTGCACGACATGGTCGCGCACAGCATCGGGGTGATCGCCATCCAGGCCGGCGTGGGGGCCCGGGTCATCGACACTCAGCCGGCGCAGGCCCGCGCCGCGCTGGCCACCATCGAGGCGACCAGCCGCGACACCCTGGCCGGCCTGCGGCGTACGCTCGGCGCGCTGCGTCGCCCGCAGTCGGAGTCGGCGTCGTTGGATCCGACGCCCGGGCTGGACGACCTGGACCGGCTGGTCTCGGCCGCCGCCGACGCCGGGGTGCGGGTGGAATTGCGGCAGTGCGGCGAGCGGCGGCCCGTCCCGGCCGACCTCGACCTCGCCGCGTTCCGGATCGTGCAGGAGGCGCTCACCAACGTGGTACGACACGCGGGCACCGACCGGTGCCGGGTCACCGTCACGCACGGCCCCGACGAAATCGCCGTGGAGGTCGTCGACGACGGCCGGGGCGGCGCGGTCGGCGGTGAGGGGCACGGGCTCGTCGGCATGCGCGAGCGGGTCGCCCTGGCCGGCGGCCGGTTCCACGTCGGGCCGCGCCCGGAGGGAGGCTTCCGGGTGGCGGCGTGGCTGCCGGTGCCGCAGGAGCAGCCCAGGCCGGGGGAACTGCCCAGGCCGGGGGAGCCGGTCGGATCGCGGGCCGGGGCGGGGGACCGGTGACCGTCCGGGTACTGCTCGTCGACGACCAGCCACTGATCCGCGCCGGCCTGCGGGTGCTGATCGTCGACGCCCCCGACATCGACGTCGTCGGTGAGGCGGCCACGGGGGCCGAGGCGGTGCGGCTGGCCCGCGAGGTCGTGCCGGACGTGGTGCTGATGGACCTGCGGATGCCCGGCATGGACGGTATCCAGGCCACCCGGGCGATCGCCGCGCAGGGCGGATCCACCCGCGTCCTCGTGCTCACCACCTTCGACGACGACGAGCACGTGCACGCCGCGTTGCGCGCCGGCGCGAGCGGGTTCCTGGTCAAGGACATGGCGCTGGACGACATCCTCGGCGCGGTCCGGGTGGTCGCCGCCGGGGACGCGCTGATCGCCCCCGGGGTCACCCGCCGGCTCATCGCCGAGTTCGCCCGCCGGCCCACCCCGGCCGCCCCGACCCGGTCCCTCGACGGCGTCACCGAACGGGAGCGCGAGGTGCTGACCCTCGTCGGCCGGGGCCTGTCCAACGGCGAGATCGCCGCCGAGCTGGTGATCAGCGTGGCCACCGCCAAGGCACACGTGGCCAGGCTGTTCACCAAGCTCGGCGCCCGCGACCGGGTGCACCTCGTCATCGCGGCCTACGAGGCGGGACTGGTCTCCCCGACCAACTGAGCCCCGCCCCGCCCCCCGCCCCCCGCCCCAGCTGCGGCACTTTCACGGAAAGAGTGGCCATCCCGTGCCGGGAGGCCACTCTTTCCGTGAAAGTGCGTGGATCTTGTCTGCGGGTCAGGGGGGTGGTGGCGCGTGGCGGCGGCGGCGTTCGGTGTGCCACCAGCGGTGGATCAACACCGCGCTGGCGATCAGGCCGAGGCCGGCGGGGGCGGCGGCGTACCAGTTGACGTCGCCCGGGGAGGTGGCCGCCGCGCCGAGCGCCGCGTAGCCGAAGGCGGTGGGGGCGGAGGCGAGGACGCTGCCGGCCAGGAACGGCAGCACCCGGGCGCCCGTGGTGCCGTAGCCGTAGCTGACCAGCCCGAACCCGGCGATCGGCAGCAGCCGTACGGTGATCACACCGAGGACGCTCTGCCGGGCGAACCAGCCGTCGAGGCGGGCCAGCCGGCCGCGTACCCGGTCGGCGACGAACTCCCGGCCGAGGAGGCGGCCGACCGTGAAGCCCAGCGCCGCCGCGAGCAGCGCGGCGCCCAGCGCGTACGCGGCGCCCTCCAGCGCGCCGAAGATCGCCCCCGAGGCGAGCGTGATGAAGGTCCGGGGGACCAGCGCGACCAGCAACAGCGCCCCGCCGCCGACCGCCGCCACGGGGGCGAGCCCGCCCAGCCGGTCGGCCAGCCCGGGAAACTCCTCCGCCTCGGGCAGGGGGACGACGAGCAGGGCCGCCCCGAAGGTGGCGAGCAGGAGCAGCAGCAGCGCGAACCGGACGGCCGACGGCTGCCGGAGCAGCCGCCGGGCCGCCTGGATCATGCCCGGGCGGCGGCCACGGCGGCGCGGCGCTCGGCGCGGAGCCGGTCGGCCCAGGTGTCGTCCAGCGGCGGGAGCTGGTGCGCGCCGGTCGCCCAGCGCAGCAGCAGGTCGGCCAGGGCGGGGTTGCGGGCCAGGGCGGGGCCGTGCGAGTACGTGCCGAGCAACTTGCCCCGCCACGCGCCTTCCGTGGCGCCGTCGTTGCCGACCCCGGCGGTCACCCGGGCCAACGGGGACACCCCCGGGCCGAGGTGGGTCCGGCCGCCGTGGTTCTCGAAGCCGGTGAGCGCCGGCACGCCGAGCCGGGGGTCGATGTCGCCGGCCAGCTCGCCGACGGCGCGGCTCGGGCCCCGGTCGGAGGAGAGGTCGAGCAGCTCCAGCCCGGTGCACTGGACGCCCTTGGCGAAGAACGAGGTGCCGAGTAGCTGGTAGCCGGCGCAGACGCCGAACACCACCGACCCCTGGGCGGCGGCCCGGTGCAGGCCGCCGTCGGCCCGCAGCCGCTGCGCGCCGAGCGCCTGTGGGCCGTCCTCCCCGCCGCCGATGAGGTAGATGTCGGCGGTGGCGGGGAGCCGCTGGTCGGAGCGGACCTCCAGCACCTCCACCGGCATCCCGCGCTGCTGCGCCCGGCGGGCCAGGATCAGCATGTTGCCCCGGTCGCCGTAGGTGGACAGCAGGTCGGGGTAGATCCAGACGATACGCAGGCTCTCAGTTGACACGGTCCAGCTCCGCTCGGATGTCCTGGAAGGCGGTGTAGTTGGCGATGACCTCCAGGCGGCCGGGTGGCACGGCCCGGACCGCCTCGGCGAACGTCCGGATGTGCTGGAACGGCACCCCGTTGACGTCGAGGCGGACCGCCAGGTCGTACGCCCGGTCGCCGGTGATCAGCACCTGCCGGCCGCGCAACGGGGCGAAGTCGACGTCGAACAGCCAGGAGGTGTCCATCCCGTCGGGGTCCCGGGCGTTGATGGACAGCAGCGTCGGGGCCACGTCGGCCATCTCGAACGCCTCCAGCCAACTCGCCGGGTTCTTCGCCAGCAGCAGCCGGATGTTGCGCCCGTCCCGGTCGACCTGGGCGTAGCGGCCGGCGACCGAGGTGACGGAGCCCAGCCGGGAGACCGCGTCGACGGGGCGCACGCCGAACTCGGCGGCGACGGCCAGGGCGGTCGCCGCGTTGCCCACGTTGACCTTGCCGGGGAGCTGGAGGGTCACCTTGTGCCAGGCCCCGGTGGGGTCGAGCACGCCGTCGTCCTCCACCGTCCACTGCGGCCCGGGGCGACGCAGCGGGCAGCCGCTGCACCACCACTGCTCGCCGGAGCGCTGGATGGTGTGGCCGCATTCGGGGCAGACCCACGAGTCGTCGTGCCAGCGCTGGCCGGCGCTGAACCAGGTGACGTGCGGTGGCCGGATGCCGCGGGCCGGGTCGCCGGGCGGGGTGGCGGCCCACACCACCATCGGATCGTCGGCGTTCGCCACCACCCGCACGTCCGGGTGGTTGATCAGCGCGGCCCGCCAGAGCTGCGCCATCATGGCGACCTCCTTGGCCCGGTCGAGCTGGTCCCGGGAGAGGTTGAGCAGCGCCACCACGTGCGGCTCGGTGGCCTCCAGGACCTGGGCCAGGTAGTGCTCGTCGACCTCCAGCACCGCGTACGGGGTGCTGCCGGCCTTGGCCAGCGCCGAGGTGTGGCCGGTGGGCATGTTGGCGCCGAAGGAGTTGGTGGCCACCCGGCCCAGGACGCCGACCGCCGCGGCGGCCAGCCGGGTGGTGGTCGTCTTGCCGTTGGTGCCGGAGACGAGCGCGATGGCACGTCCGGCAGACAGGTGGGCGAGCAGGTCCGGGTCGATCTTCAGGCCGATCCACCCGCCGATCACCGAACCGTCACCACGACCCGCGGCTCTCGACAGCGCCGCGGCGGTCCGCGACACCGAGCTGGCCACCTTCGCCCGCAGGGGCATCTTCGCGTCCGTCACGCGAGCGAGGTTACCGGACCGCCGCCCCCGCCAGATCGCCGCCGACGGCGAACCGTTCGGCCGGGGGCGTCCGGCGGACGGTCAGCGCACGCTCGACCGGATGGAGTCGATCTATGTCGGGTAGTGGACGCCCGGGTGGGGGCGCTCCGGCCCTCCACTCCGCTCCACCCCCTCTGACGTGCGGTTTTGCGTTCCGAAACGCCACGCCGCACGGGCGATTCTGGTTGCAGGTGGAGGGAAGTGGAGTAGAGTGGGGCCCAATGGTGAGGTCGGTAGGGCCCACCGGCCCGGGGGGAAGCGGCGCCGCGAACGCCGCTGAATGGGCGAGGGGGTTGGGCCGGTGTTTCTCGGCACCCACACTCCACGCCTGGACGACAAGGGCCGGTTGATCCTTCCGGCGAAGTTCCGGGATGAGCTGGCGGGGGGTGTCGTGATCACCAAAGGGCAGGATCGCTGTCTCTACGTCTTCCCGATGCCCGAGTTCCAGCGCATCGCCGACCAGTTGCGCGCGCAACCCATGACGCACAAGGCGGCCCGGGCGTACAGCCGGGTCTTCTTCGCCAGCGCGCACGACGAGGTCCCGGACAAGCAGGGCCGGGTCACCGTCCCGCCCCACCTGCGGGCGTACGCCGGGCTCGACCGGGACCTGGTGGTGATCGGGGCGAGCACGCGGGTGGAGGTCTGGGACAAGGCGGCCTGGGAGGCCTACCTCTCCGAGAGCGAGGACGACTTCGCCGACATCGAGGAGGGGGTGCTGCCGGGCGGTCTGTAGGGCGTGACGGCGCCCGACGTACTGCGAGATCTCCAGCCGCTTTCGAGTTCCTGGCACCCCTTCCCCGGTGCCAGGCGCACGATCTCATCGGAGGGCCGCGGCCTCCGGCGGGCGGGAGCGGATGGGGATCTGGCGGTACGACGGAGGCGTCGTCGCGACGGCAGGCGCGAAGAGAAACGGACGGTTCAATCCAAGTGGGGGTCGACATGGGGGAGCTTCGCGGCACGCACGTGCCTGTGCTGCTCGAGCGGTGTCTCGAGTTGCTGGCCCCCGCGCTGGACAGGGGCGACCGCACGATCCACGTCGACGCCACGCTGGGGCTGGCCGGTCACGCCGAGGCGGTGCTGGAACGGCATCCGCGCACGGTGCTGATCGGGCTGGACCGGGACACCGAGGCCCTCGCCCACGCGCGGGTCCGGCTGGCCAGGTTCGCCGACCGGGTCCACCTGGAGCACGCCGTCTACGACGAGCTGCCCGAGGTGCTGGGCCGGCTCGGCTACCCGGCGATCGACGGCATCCTGTTCGACCTGGGCGTCTCCTCGCTCCAGTTGGACGCGCCCGACCGCGGGTTCGCCTACGCGCAGGACGCCCCGCTGGACATGCGGATGGACCAGACCCGGGGGGTGACCGCCGAGGAGGTGGTCAACAGCTATCCCCACCCGGACCTGGCCCGGGTGCTGCGGGTGTACGGCGAGGAGAAGTTCGCCGTGCGGGTCGCCTCGGCGATCCTCCGGGAGCGCGAGCGGGCCCGGATCACCTCGTCGGCGCGGCTGGCGGAACTGGTCAGGGAGAGCATCCCGGCAGCAGCCCGACGGACGGGCGGACACCCGGCCAAGAGAACGTTTCAGGCTTTACGGATCGAGGTAAACAAGGAGCTGGCAGCGCTGGAGACGGCGCTGCCAGCTGCTCTCGACACGCTCACCGTGGGTGGTCGCATGGTGGTCCTGTCCTACCACTCGCTGGAGGACAGGCTCACCAAGGCGGCCCTCGCCGACCGGGTTCGCAGTAAAGGCCCGGTCGACCTCCCGGTCGAACTTCCCGGTTCGGCTCCGACGTTCCGGCTGCTCAGCCGGGGCGCGGAGCTGCCCGGGGAGGAGGAGGTCACCGCGAACCCGCGCGCCGCCTCGGTGCGCCTGCGGGCCGCGGAACGGATCGACCCGGAGGCGGAGCAGCAGGGGCGGGCCGACCGCGAACGGTCCCGCCGGCGGGTCAGGGCGATGCACCAACCGGGGTCGGCGGGATCGGCGGATCCGAGGCCGGCGCCGGGCGAGGGGCAGGGACGGACGAAGAGGGGGAGGGAAAATGAACGTTGACAAGCGCGACGGCCGGGACACCGGCGTTGGGCAGCGCGCACCGCGGTCGGGGGGCCGGACCGCGGCGCAGCGGACCACGCGGACCGGTGTTCCGGCGGCGGGGGCCGGCCGGTTCGACCGGCAGGGGGAGGCTCGCGCCCGGGGGACGCGCGAGTTCCCGACCAACGGCAGCGCCGCGCTGCGCCCGGCCGAGCGGACCAGTCCGGCGGCGACCCCGTCGCCACGGCTGCGGGTCGCTCCGCCGCCGCCGGTGACGGTGCCGCGGGCACCCTTCGTCGCGCTGATCCTGGTGCTGTTCGTCGGCGGGGTGCTCGGCATCCTGCTGGTCAACACCAAGATCAACGAGAATTCCTTCCGGCTGGAGAGGCTCCAGCAGCAGCAGGCCAAGCTCGACGTGGACCAGCAGCAGCTGGAGAAGAAGATCGCCGACGCGAAGGCCCCCGGCAACCTCACCGCCGCCGCGAAGCGGCTGGGCATGGTCGAGGCCGAGGAGCCGGCGTACATCCGGCTGCCGGACGGCCGGATCATCGGCGTCCCGCAGCCGGCCGACGGCCAGCCCTCGGTCACCAGCCAGCAGGGCGCGGGAGGCTGACCGGTGCCGCCGAGATCGGAGGAACCGCGCCGGGACCCCACGGGGTCCCGGCGCGGTTCGTCGCGCTCCACCAGCGGTCGGGGCGAGCCGCGCGCCGGCGAGCCCGGCGTGGGAGGCATCTCCGACGCGCGGGCGTACACCCCCCGGGGACGGACCATCCGCGAGGAGGACGGCGCGCTCGGCCGGCCGGGCGCCGGGGGCGCCGAGCAGCGGCGTACCCCCCGCAGAACCGGGGCCGGCGGCGACCCGTTCCGACCGGCGTTGCAGGTGCTCGACGGCGGCCGGGTCGGCTCGACCCGCGCGGGCCGGCGGGAGGGCGTCCCGGCCGGGCGCTCCGGGGTGATCCGGACCGTCCAGGCCCGGCCGGCCCGCACACCGGCCGACGACGATGACGCGCCGCCCCCGCCGCGCCGCCGGCCCGGCCCGCGCGCCCCGCGTCGCCCGGAGCGGCCCACCGCCCGGCGCTCGCCGCGCAAGCCGCGCAAGCCGCCCCGGCTGGCCGACCCCCGGCGCCGGCTGCGCCTGGGCACCCTGCTCGTCCTCGTGCTGTTCGCCACCATCGGCATCCGGCTGGTCTTCCTCCAGGCCGTCGACACCCCGGCGTACGCCGGCGGCGGGCTGGCCGACCGGCTGGCCCGGGTCGACCTGCCCGCCCCCCGGGGTGCGATCTACGACCGCACCGGGGCTCCGCTGGCGAACAGCGTCGAGGCCCGGTACGTCTTCGCCGACCCCACCCGGGTCGAGGACCGCGCGGCGGCCGCGCGGGCGCTCTCGCCCCTGCTCGGCCTGCCCGCCTCCGAACTGGCCGAGCGGATGAAGCAGCGCACCCGGGACAACGGCCGCGCGTCCCAGTTCGAGTACCTGGCGCGCGGCGTCGAGATCCCCACCGCCAAGAAGATCATGGCGCTGGAGTTGGCCGGCATCGGCGTGCACCGCGACGAGCGGCGCGAGGTGCCCGGTGGCGACCTGGCCGCCAACCTGCTCGGCTTCACCAGCCAGGACATGGTCGGCCTGGAGGGCCTGGAGGCCCGCTACGACGACCTGCTGCGCGGCGAGTACGGCCGCCGGGTGTACGAGGCCGGGCAAGGGGACCTGGGCGCCCCCATCCCGGGCGGCTACAGCCGCACCACCCCGGCCAAGCCGGGCAGCTCGCTGGAGCTGACCATCCTCCGGGACCTCCAGTTCAAGTCGCAGCAGGTGCTGAAGGACCAGATGGACAAGGCCCAGGGCAGCGTCGGTGTGGCCATCGTGCTCGACGCGCCCACCGGCGAGGTGCTGGCCCAGGCCAGCCACCCCACCTACAACGCCGCGAAGCCCGACGAGAGCAAGCCCACCGACCGGGAGGACGCCGCCACCAGCTTCGTGGTCGACCCCGGCTCGATCCACAAGGCGATCACCTTCGGCGCGGCGCTCCAGGAGGGCGTCGTCACGCCCGACACCGCGCTGCCGGTCGCCAACACCATCCTCAAGGGCGACACCACCTTCCGCGACACCCACCCGGCCGACGGGCAGAAGATGAGCCTGGCCGGGATGCTGGCGTACTCGTCGAACGTCGGCACCATCGAGATCGCCGACAAGCTCGGCCGGGACCGGCTGATCGACTACCAGAAGCGCTTCGGGCTCGGCCAGCCCACCGGCGAGGGCATGCCGGGCGAGGCCAGTGGCCGGCTGCTCCCCGCCGAGCAGTGGAGCGGGTCGTCGGAGGGGTCGGTGCCGATCGGGCACAGCGTCGACGCCACGCCGTTGCAGATGGCCGCCGCGTACGGGGCGATCGCCAACAACGGCACTTACGTCCAGCCGCACCTGATCAAAGCGGTGATCAACGGGAAGGACGGCAGCCGGACCCCGGGCAAGGCGCCGGTCACCCGCTCGGTGCTCAGCCCGCAGAACGCGGCGGCGCTGCGCACCCTGCTCCAGGCCGTCACCACGGTCGACAAGGCCACCGGGCTCGCCGCGGCGGTGCCCGGCTACCAGGTAGCCGGCAAGACCGGCACCGGCCTGCGCTACGTCGACGGCAAGCAGCAGCCCGGCGAGGTCGGCTCGTTCATCGGGATGGCCCCGGCGGACAACCCGCGGTTCGTGGTGGCGGTCTTCGTGTGGAGCCCGGAGGGCGGCGGCGGGGCGGTCGCCGCGCCGGCCTTCCGCGAGATCATGGGCTTCACCCTCAGCCGGTACCGGGTTCCCCCGTCGGCGGCCAAGCCGCCCAAGTTCGAGGTCTTTCCGCGCTGACCCGGCGCGGGGGGACATCATCGGTGAGTGGGGACGAACCACCGGGGCGGCTGTGCGGTCGAGACCGGACGACCGGGTAGGGTCTGACGCCGTGCCCGGCAATCCACGCCCCCGTACCATTACCGGACTCCGGCTCGGCGATCTCGCCGACCGGCTCGCCGTCGAACCGCCGTCAGGCGCCGCCGACGTCGCGGTGACCGGGGTGACCCACGCCAGCCAGGAGGTCCGCCCCGGCGACCTGTACGCCGCGCTGCCCGGCGCCCGCCGCCACGGCGCGGAGTTCGCCGCCGGCGCGGCGGCGGCGGGCGCGGTGGCCGCCCTGACCGACCCGGCCGGCGCCCCAGCGGTGGCCGCGGCGGGCCTGCCCGCGCTGATCGCGCCCGACCCCCGCGCGGTGCTCGGCGCCCTCGCCTCCGCCGTCTACGGCGACCCCACCGCCGGGCTGACCGTCATCGGGATCACCGGAACGGCCGGCAAGACCTCCACCGCCTACCTCGTCGAGTCGGGGCTGCGCGCCGCAGGCCACGTGACCGGGCTGATCGGCACGGTGGAGACCCGGCTGGGCGACCTGGTGGTCGACAGCGTGCGGACCACGCCGGAGGCCACCGACCTGCACGCCATGCTCGCCGCAGCCCGGGAGCGCGGCGTGACCGCGCTGGTCATGGAGGTCTCCAGCCACGCCCTGGCGATGGGTCGGGTCGGCGGGGTGCGGTTCACCGTGGGCGGGTACACCAACTTCGGCTCCGACCACCTGGACTTCCACGCCGACTCGGCGGACTACTTCGCGGCGAAGGCCCAGCTGTTCGACGGGCGCTGCGCGGTCGAGGTGCTCAACCACGACGACCCGGCCCTGCGCCCGCTGTTCAAGCCCGCCACGGTCAGCTACTCGGCCGCCGGCGACCCGACCGCCACCTGGTACGCCGGCGACGTCGACGGCGAGGGCTACGCCCAGCGGTTCACCGCCCACGGCCCCGACGGGTCGACCGTGCCGGCCGGTGTGGCGCTGCCCGGGCGGCACAACGTGGCCAACGCCCTGCTGGCCATCGCCACGCTGGTCGCCGCCGGGGTGGACGCGGAGACCGCCGCCACCGGGGTGGCCGCCTGCGGCGGGGTCCCCGGCCGGCTGGAGCTGGTCTCCACGGCCGGCCCGGTGCGCGGCGTGGTCGACTACGCGCACAAGACCGACGCGATCGTGGCCGCCCTGGCCGCGCTGCGCGAGCTGAGCGCCGGGCGGCTGATCTGCGTCATCGGCGCCGGCGGCGACCGGGACCGGGGCAAGCGGCCGGCGATGGGCGCCGCCGCCGCGCGGGGAGCCGACGTGGTGCTGGTGACCGACGACAACCCGCGCACCGAGGACCCGGGCGCGATCCGGGCGGAGGTGCTGGCCGGGGCGTACGGGGCCGGGACCCCGGCCCGGATCATCGAGGTGGCCGGCCGCCGGGCGGCGATCGACGAGGCGGTCCGGCTGGCCGCCCCGGGCGACGTGGTGGCCGTGCTCGGCAAGGGCCACGAGCGTGGGCAGGAGGTCGGGGGCGAGGTGCTGCCGTTCGACGACCGGACCGAGCTGGCCGACGCGCTGCGCGCCCGCTTCGGCGACCTGGCGGGTCAGCGGTGATCCCGCTGACGCTGGCCGAGGTGGCCGGGGCGGTCGACGGCCGGCTGCTCGCCGCCGACCCGGCCGCCCGGGTGACCGGCCCGGTCGAGTTCGACTCGCGCAAGGTGTCCGCCGGGACGCTGTTCGTGGCGTTCCCCGGGGAGAAGGTCGACGGCCACGACTACGCCGCCGCGGCCGTCGAGGCCGGCGCGGTCGCGGTGCTCGGCACCCGGGAGGTGCCCGGGGTGCCGATGGTGCTGGTCGCCGACGCCCTGGACGCGATGGGCCGGCTGGCCCGGGCCGTGGTGGACCGGCTGCCCGAACTGACCGTGATCGGGTTGACCGGCTCGTCCGGCAAGACCACCACGAAGGACCTGATCGCCCAGCTCACCGTCCGGCTCGGCCCCACGGTGGCCCCGCCCGGGTCGTTCAACAACGAGCTGGGGCACCCGTGGACGGCGTTGCGGGCCGATCCGGACACCCGGTTCCTGGTGCTGGAGAAGGGCGCCCGGGGGGTGGGGCACGTGCGCTACCTGTGCGAGGTGGTGCCGCCCCGGATCTCCGTGGTGCTCAACGTCGGCGTGGCGCACCTCGGCGAGTTCGGCTCGGTGGAGAACATCGCGCTGGCCAAGGGGGAGCTGGTCGAGTCGCTGCCGGCCGACGGGCTGGCCGTGCTCAACGCCGACGACCCGCTCGTCGACGCGATGGCCGGGCGTACCCGGGCCCGGGTGGTCCGCTACGGCGAGGCCGCGCATGCCGACGTCCGGGCCGTGGACGTCACCCTGGACGGGCGGGGCCGGGCGTCGTACACCCTGGTGACGCCGGAGGGGAGCGCGCCGGTGCGGCTCGGGCTGACCGGCCGGCACCAGGTCTCCAACTCGCTGGCCGCCGCCGCGGTGGCCCGGGAGCTGGGCATGTCGTTGACCGAGCTGGCCGCCGCGCTGGGCGAGCTGGGTCTGGTCTCCACCCGGCGGATGGACGTCTTCGAGCGGCCCGACGGTGTGACGGTGATTGACGATTCGTACAACGCGAACCCGGCGTCGATGGCGGTGGCGCTGCGGGCGCTCGCCGGCATGCGCGGCGGGGGGCGCACGCTCGCGGTGCTCGGCTACATGGCCGAGCTCGGGCCGTACGAACGGGACGGACATCTGGAGGTCGGCCGGCTCGCGGCCGGGCTGGGGGTGGACCGGCTGCTCGTGGTGGGCGAGCCGGCGGCGCCGATCCATGAGGGCGCGACAGCGGTAGAGGACTGGGGAGGAGGGTCGGTGCTGCTCACCGATCAGGCGGCGGCCGTCGAGGTGCTGCGGGGCGAACTACGACCGGGTGATGTCGTCCTGGTGAAGGGCTCCCGGTACCGCACCTGGGAGGTGGCCGACGCGCTGCGCGTCGACGCCACGGGCGAGGGGGCCGCCGCATGAGGGCGGTGATCATCGCCATCGGGGTGGCGTTCCTCGTCTCGCTGTTCTGCACCCCGATCGCGATCAAGGTGTTCGCCCGGCTGAAGGCCGGCCAGCCGATCCGATCGAACCTCGGGCTTGCCAGCAACGAGGGCAAGAAGGGCACGCCGACGATGGGCGGCGTGGTCTTCATCCTGGCCACGGTCATCGCGTACGTCGCCGGGCACCTGGCCCTGACCACCCTGCCGGACGCGCAGATCGCCCAGGTCGAGCCGACCATCACCGCCCTGTTCCTGCTGGGCCTGATGGTGTTCTCCGGCGCGGTCGGCTTCATCGACGACTTCCTCAAGGTCCGCAAGCGGAACAGCGGCGGGCTCAACAAGCGGGGCAAGCTGGCGGGGCAGATCCTCGTCGGCGCGCTCTTCGGCGTCGTCGCGCTGTACTTCCCGAGCAGCATGACCGACGCTACCGGCGCGGCCACCAACACCGAGACGGTGGGCGCCAGCACGCTGAGCTTCATCCGGGACATCCCCGCCCTGGACATCAGCAAGATCGGCGCGGTGGTCATCTTCATCTTCGTGGTGATGGCGGCGACCAACGGCGTGAACCTCACCGACGGCCTCGACGGCCTGGCGACCGGCGCGTCGGTGATGGTCCTCGCGGCGTACGCGCTGATCGCGTTCTGGCAGTACCGGCACTGGTGCGCCGACCCGGCGTACACGGCGAACCCGAACAACTACTGCTACACCGTCCGGGATCCGCTGGAGATCGCGCTGATCGCCGGGGCGGCGGCCGGGGCCTGCGTCGGCTTCCTGTGGTGGAACACCTCCCCGGCCCGGATCTTCATGGGCGACACCGGGGCGCTGGGCCTGGGCGGCCTGATCGCCGGCATGGCGATGTCCACCCGGACCATCCTGCTGCTGCCCATCATCGGCGGGCTGTTCGTGATCATCACGATGTCGGTGGTCATCCAGATCATCTCGTTCCGCACCACCGGCAAGCGGGTGTTCCGGATGTCGCCCCTGCAGCACCACTTCGAACTCGCCGGCTGGAGCGAGGTCAACATCGTGGTCCGGTTCTGGATCATCGCCGGGATCGGCGTGGCGATCGCACTGGGGCTGTTCTACAGCGACTTCCTGGCCGCGATGGGCTGAGTCGCCCCGCGGCTCCTGAGCCCTCCGGAGGGCCACCTGCGATAGCAGGGGGCCCTCCTTTTCGCCGGTCCGACACGCCGACCACGGCGTTCGGCGGGAACGGGCCGGTCGCATTCGCCATGATGGGCGGGTGGGGGAGGACCGAGGTACCGGCACGACGACAACCGACACGTCTCCGAGGCGGGCGGCGGGGGGTGGGCGCACCGCCGATCCGCCGGGCCCGGCGCCGGGGTTCGGCCTGGACGCCGCAGGCGGGCTGGCGGCGCTGCGCGGCCTGCTGGCCCGGCCGCTGGCCTCGTACTACCTGCTGATCTCCAGCGCCAGCCTGCTGCTGGTGATCGGCCTGACCATGGTCTTCTCGGCCACCAGCGTGATGAACTACGCCGAGCAGGGCAACGCCTTCGCCGACCTCACCCAGCAGGCCATCTTCGCGGTGATCGGCGTGGTGGCGTTCTGGGTCTGCCAGCGGCTGCCGGCGAGCACCTACCGCTCGGTCGCCCGGGTCGCGCTCGGGATCGCGGTGGGATTGCTGCTGGTGCTCAACCTGCTGCTCGCCCTGAACTCGTTCTTCGGGGTGAAGCGGATCGGGCCCCTGGAGGCGGAGCTGCTCTGGCTGTTCGTCGGCGGCATCCAGCTCCAGCCGTCCGAGTTGGCGAAGTTCGCGCTGGTGCTCTGGGGAGCCGACGTGCTGGCCCGCAAGGGCGTCCGGCTCGGCTGGTGGAAGGAGCTGGCCACCCCGCTGTTCCCGGTGGTCGGGCTGCTGTTCGTGCTGGTCGGCTACAACGACGTCGGCACCATGCTCTGCCTGCTCGCCCTGGTCGTCGGGCTGCTCTGGGCGGCCGGGGTGCGGGCCAAGGTCTTCGCGGTGCTGTCGGTGATCGGCCTGGTCGGCATCGGCCTGCTGGTCGCCGCGGCCTCGCTCGGCGCCGGCTCGGGGGCCAAGGGGCAGGAGAACTACCGGTTGGCCCGGCTGACCGTCTTCATCAACCCGCCCGATCCGGCGAAGTGCTTCGAGACATGGTGCTACCAGCCGGTCCAGGCCCGCAACGCCATCGAGCACGGCGGCTGGTTCGGCGTCGGCCTCGGCAAGAGCAGCCTCAAGTTCGGCTGGCTGCCCGAGGCGCACAACGACTTCATCTTCGCCGTGCTCGCCGAGGAACTGGGCGTGGTCGGGTGCGTGGTGCTGATCACCCTGTTCGCGGTGCTCGGCTACACCGGCCTGCGGATCGCCCGGCGGGTGGAGGACCCGTTCCGCCGGCTCGCCGCGGCCGGGGCGACCACCTGGCTGATCGGCCAGGCGATCATCAACATCGGCGGGGTCATCGGCCTGATGCCGATGACCGGCGTGCCGCTGCCGTTCATCTCCGACGGCGGAAGTGCCCTGGTGGTGACCCTGGCGGCGATCGGGATGCTGGCCTCGTTCGCCCGTGCGGAACCCGACGCGGCCCGAGCTCTGCATGCCCGTCCGCCCGCCCGATGGGTCCGACTACTCTGGGCCCCGTTGCCGCCGCTTCCCGGCCGGCGCCGCCGTCCGGCGCCGCCGCCGCCGGACCGTGGGTCCGTACCCCGGTCCCGGGCGCGGCGCGAGGACGACCAGGCCGCATCCCGCGGCGCCCGGCCCGACCGGGCCCGGGGCGGGACGGCGAGCGAGAGGAGACGCTGATGGGTCCGCTGCGTTCGGTGGTGCTCTGCGGAGGGGGCACGGGTGGCCACATCTACCCGCTGCTCGCCTTCGCCGACTGCCTGCGCCGACACGACCCGGGCGTCCGGATCACCTGCCTCGGCACACCGAAGGGCCTGGAGAACGAGCTGATCCCGCCAGCCGGCTACGACCTGCGGCAGATCCCGGCGTACCAGCTTCCCCGGTCGGTGAACATGAGCCTGGTCCGCACCCCGGACCGGATGTGGAAGGCGGCCCGCGCGGCGGGCAAGGTGATCGACGAGGTCCGGGCCGATGTGGTCGTGGGCTTCGGCGGGTACGTCTCGGTGCCCGGCTACCTCGCCGCCTGGCGGCGCGAGCTGCCGATCGTCATCCACGAGGTCAACGTGCCGCCGGGGGTGGCCAACCGGCTCGGCATGAAGTTCACCGACAACGTGGCCGTGGGCTTCCCGCACCAGCCGGCGCAGGCCGAGGCGCTGCGCGACGCCCGGGTCGTCGGCGTGCCGCTGCGCCGGGGCATCGCGGGGCTGGACCGGGCCGCCAACGCCGCCGCCGCCCGCGCCCACTTCGGACTCCGCCCCGACCTGCCGGTGCTCTTCGTCGCCGGCGGTTCGCAGGGCGCCCGCTCGATCAACCTCGCAGTGGCCGGGGCGGCCAAGGAGTTGGCCCGGCACGGGGTGCAGGTGCTGCACGTGATGGGCGCCCGCAATGAACCGGTGCCGATCCCCACCGACCTACCGGTGCCGTACGTGACCCTGCCGTACCTGTCCCAGATGGAGATCGGCTACGCGGCAGCCGACCTGATGCTCGGCCGGGGCGGGGCGATGACCTGCGCCGAGGTCGCGGCGATCGGCCTGCCCACCGTCTACGTGCCGTACCCGCACAGCAACCAGGAGCAGAAGCGCAACGCGCTGCCCGTGGTGGAGGCCGGCGGCGGGCTGCTCGTCGACGACGCCGAGCTGACCCCGGCCTGGGTGGAGCGCACCGTCATCCCGCTGATCCGCGACCCGCACCGGCTCGCCGCGATGGGCGCCGCCGCGTCGGCCTACGGGCGGCGCGACGGCGACGAGGCGCTGCTGAACTTCGTCTACGAGGCGGTGGCACGGTGAGCGTGAGGAGTGAGCTTGCGAGCCCCGCAGTCGCGAACAGAGGGGGCGCGGTGAGCGTGAGGAGTGAGCTTGCGAGCCCCGCAGTCGCGAACAGAGGTGACACCGTGAGCGTGAGGACCGTCGATACCGGAAGGTACCCGTCATGAACACCGCGCAGTTCACCCCGGCCGGCACACTGACCGCCGAGGACCTGGGCCGGATCCACCTGATCGGGGTCGGCGGGGTCGGGATGAGCGGGCTGGCCAGGCTCTTCCTCACCCGGGGCCTGCCGGTCTCCGGCAGCGAACTGCGGGACTGGCCGTCGCTGGCCGGGCTGCGCGCCCTCGGCGGGACCATCCACTCGCGCCATGAGGTGTCCAACCTCGACGGCGTCGACACCGTGGTCTACTCCTCGGCGATCCCGCAGGACCACCTGGAGATGGTGGAGGCGCGTCGGCGCGGGCTGCGGGTGCTGCACCGCTCCGAGGCCCTGGCTGCGGCGATGACCGGCCGGCGGACCGTGGCGGTGGCCGGCACCCACGGCAAGACCACCACCACCTCGATGGTGACGATGGTGCTCCAGCAGGCCGGCGTCGATCCGTCCTTCGTCATCGGCGGGGAGATCTCCGAGGTCGGCTCCGGGGCGCACCACGGCACCGGCGAGCACTTCGTGGTCGAGGCGGACGAGAGCGACCGCTCGTTCCTGATCTACCGCCCGTACGTCTCGGTCATCACGAACATCGAGGCGGACCACCTCAACACCTACGGCGACCTGGCCAGCCTGGAGGTGGCGTTCGCCGAGTTCGCCCGGCTCACCGACCCCGACGGGTTCATCGTCACCTGCGCCGACGACCCGGGCGGGCGGCGGCTGGCCGAGACGCTGCGGGCCGAGGGCCGCCGGGTGCACACGTACGGCGAGGCGCCCGACGCCGACCTGCGGCTGAGCGACATCGTCTCGTCCGCCCAGGGGGTGCGCTACCTGGCCGAGGTGGACGGCCGTTCGTTGGGCGAGGTCCGGCTGCCGGTGCCGGGGCGGCACATGGGGCTCAACAGCGCCTCGGCGGTGCTGACCGCGTACCTGCTGGGGTTGCCGGTCGAGGCGGCGGAGGCCGCGCTCGGCGCGTTCCCGGGGGTGCGGCGGCGCTTCGAGCGCAAGGGTGTGGCCGACGGCGTGCTGGTCTACGACGAGTACGCCTACCACCCGACGTCGATGACCCTGGCGTTGCAGACGCTGCGTGAGGTGGCCGGCGACGGGCGGGTGATCGTGGTGTTCCAGCCGTACCGGCTCTACCGGACCCGGGACCTCCAGGCGGAGATCGCCGCGGCGCTGGGCATCGCCGACGAGCTGGTGCTGCTGGAGGTCTTCGGGCCGGGCGAGGTGCGCCAGCCGGGTGAGGGCTCGGCCGCGCTGGTCGAGGCCGTGCCGCTGCCGGCCGACCGGAAGGTCTTCGTGGACTCCTGGGACGACGCGCCGGTGGAGGTGGTCCGCCGGGCCCGCCCCGGCGACGTGGTGGTGACCATGGGTGCGCCGCCGATCTCGCTGATGGGCGACCAGCTCCTAGATGCCCTGTCGGCCCGCTCCGGTGACGCCGCCGCCGTCGGACCGGACGGCTCGGCGGCCACCGCCGGATGAGCCCCGGTCCGGCGCGCGGCCGTACCGCCGGCGTGGACCCGGGCGGCGGTCGGCGAGGGCCGGTGCGCCGCTGGCAGCTGGTCCGGGCCGGCACCGACGCGGTGCCGCCGTCCACCCGGCGGTTCATGGCCCGGGCCCGGCAGCGCCGGATGCGCGCGGCGCTGCCCTGGGCGGTGGCCGCCGGGGTGTTCGCCCTGGTCGCGCTGGTGGGCTGGACGGTCTTCGGCACCGGCCTGCTCGGGGTGCGCGAGGTCCGGGTGGAGGGCGCCGAACTGGTCAGCGCGGTGCAGGTCCGTGAGGCCGCCGCGGTGCCGGACGACTTTCCGCTGGCCCGGGTGGACCTGGCCGGCACCGGCCGGCGGATCGGCACGTTGGCCCCGGTGGAGCGGGCGACGGTCACCCGGGACTGGCCGGGCACGCTGGTGGTGCGGGTGGTGGAGCGGACGCCCGTGGCGGCGGTGCCGCAGGGCGGCGCGTTCGCGGTGGTCGACCGCTCCGGGGTGGTCTTCCGGTCCCTGCCGCGGCAGCCGGACGGCCTGCCGGTGGTGCGGGTCGGCCGGCCGGGCCCGGAGGACCCCGGCACCCGGGCCGGGTTGGAGGTGCTGGGCGTGCTCACTCCCCAGCTTCGCGGGCAACTGGTGGAGGTGACCGTGGAGGGGCTGGCCCGGATCAGCCTGCGGCTGCGCGGCGACCGGACCGTGGTCTGGGGGGACGCCACCCGGGGCGCGGACAAGGCCCGGGTGGCCACGGCCCTGCTCGGTCGTGAGGCCGACACCATCGACGTCAGCGCCCCGGACGTGGTCACCTTCAAGTGACCGGCCGGTCAGCGGTCCGTCCCGGGTGGGGTGGCCGGTGGGCGGCGGAAGTGAGGCGTGGCCCTCTCCGGACGGCGACACGCCGGGCGGGTCCTTGGCTCCGGGCGTGAGGCCGCTTACGTTGCCCCGAAGAGGATCAGTAGTTGACATAACTGTAAGCCTCTAGTAGAGGGTGAGGGTTCAGCTCGGCCTCGCAGGGACAAGCTGATGTCGACGCTGGTCTGGCCAAGCCGTGTGGGGTCGGCCCATGCCAATCTCGAAGGGAAAGGACCGGAGATGACACCTCCGCACAACTACCTGGCGGTCATCAAGGTCGTCGGCATCGGGGGCGGCGGCGTCAACGCCGTCAACCGGATGATCGAGGTTGGGCTCAAGGGCGTCGAGTTCATCGCGATCAACACCGACGCGCAGGCGCTGCTGATGAGCGACGCCGACGTGAAGCTGGACGTCGGCCGCGAGCTGACCCGCGGGCTCGGCGCGGGCGCCAACCCGGACGTGGGTAAGAACGCCGCCGAGGACCACCGCGACGAGATCGAGGAGGTGCTCAAGGGCGCCGACATGGTCTTCGTGACCTGCGGCGAGGGCGGCGGCACCGGCACCGGCGGAGCGCCGGTGGTGGCGAACATCGCCCGCAAGCTCGGCGCGCTGACCATCGGCGTGGTCACCCGGCCCTTCTCGTTCGAGGGCAAGCGCCGCCAGGTGCAGGCCGAGGCGGGAATAGACGAGCTGCGCAACCAGTGCGACACGCTGATCGTCATCCCGAACGACCGGCTGCTGGCGCTCGGCGACCGCAACATCAGCATGATGGACGCGTTCCGCACCGCCGACCAGGTTCTCCTCTCCGGTGTCCAGGGCATCACCGACCTGATCACCACTCCGGGCCTGATCAACCTGGACTTCGCCGACGTCAAGAGCGTGATGAGCGGCGCGGGCAGCGCCCTGATGGGCATCGGCAGCGCGCGCGGGGAGAACCGCGCGGTCGAGGCGGCCGAGGCGGCCATCTCGAGCCCGCTGCTCGAGCAGAGCATGGACGGCGCGCGTGGTGTGCTGCTCTCCATCGCCGGCGGCTCCGACCTGGGCCTGTTCGAGATCAACGACGCGGCCCAGCTGGTCACCGACGCGGCCCACCCGGACGCCAACATCATCTTCGGCGCGGTCATCGACGACGCGCTCGGCGACGAGGTACGGGTCACCGTGATCGCCGCCGGCTTCGACGGCGGCACCCCGGCGTACAAGGCGGTCGAGCCGAGCCGCAAGACCAACCAGAACCAGCCGACCCAGCCCACCCCGCCGGCCACGCCGCAGACCACCATGCCGGCGCCCACCCAGTCGCCGCGTCGCGTGCTCTTCGACGACGTGGACGTGCCGGACTTCCTCAAGAACGGATCCTGACCGGCGGCCATGACCGACGCGAAGCCGACCGTGTCCCCGGACCGCCAGGCCGAGCTGGCGGCCGGGTTGGTTCAGGTCCAGGCCCGGATCGCCGACGCCTGCGTGGCCGCCGGGCGGGCCCGGTCCGAGGTCACCATGGTCGCGGTCACCAAGACGTACCCGGCCTCCGACGTGCTGGCCCTGGCCGGGCTCGGGGTGACCGAGGTGGGGGAGAACCGGGACCAGGAGGCGGCCGGCAAGGCCGCCGAGGTGGCCGCCGCCGGGGCGAGGCCGCGGTGGCACTTCATCGGGCAGTTGCAGCGCAACAAGTGCCGTTCGGTGGTCAGGTACGCCGACGTCGTCCAGTCGGTCGACAGCGCCCGGCTCGCCCGGGCGCTGGGCGCTGCGGCGGTGGCCGGCCGGGATCGGCCCCTCGACGCGCTGATCCAGGTCAGCATCGACGGCGACCCGACCCGCGGCGGCGCGCTGCCGGGCTCCGCCGACCCGGACGCCGGGCTGCACCCGGTGGCCGAGGCGGTGGCCCGCGCGGACGGGCTGCGGCTGGCCGGGCTGATGGCGGTGGCCCCGCTGGGCTGGGAGCCGGAGCGGGCGTTCGCCCGGCTGGCCGAGGTGGCGCGGGAGTTCCGGGCCGCCCACCCGGAGGCGGTCATGCTCTCCGCCGGAATGAGCGGCGACCTGGAAACCGCGATCGGGTATGGCGCGACACATGTCCGCGTCGGCAGCGCGTTGCTCGGAATGCGTTCCACGCTGCGGTAGCCTGACCGCGAGAGAAGCAAATTACATCAGTGTTGTTTCAGGAGCGGCGTCCCGTTGCCAGGGGGCCGGGCCCGTGAACGCGAATCGCGGGCCGGGGGATTGCCGTTCCGGTCCGGTGGGCAGTTGTCCACCCGCGAGAAGCGACACGGCACGGGGGCGCGTGCCGCACGGCGGACGGAAGGGCGCGGGATGGGTGCACTGCGCAAGGCGGGGGTCTGGCTCGGTCTGGTCGAGGAGGACGACGAGCGGGCCTACGACGACGGTGGCTACGAAAAGGGTGGCTACCGCGAGTCGCGTTACCGGCAGGGCCGGTACGCGGAGGAGTTCGCCGACGACGATGACGACGAGGCCGACGAGCCGCCGGCTCCCCGACCCCGGGCCGGGGAGCGGGGCCGGCTGACCGAACGGTCCGCGAGCCGTGCGCTGGACACCGACCGGGCCGAGTCCGACCGTCCGGAGCGGGTCGAGCGCGAGCGTCCCGACCGGTCCAGCGTCCGGTCGATCACCCGCAACTCCGCCGGCGACGGCTCGGGCACGTTGAGCTACCACACCCGGGACAACCTGGCCCTGGCCCCGCAGGGGCAGGCCCGGGAGCGGGCGGTGCCGGCCGAGGAGGAGCAGCGGTACCAGATCACCACGCTGCACCCGACCACGTACCGTGAGGCCCGCACGATCGGGGAGCACTTCCGCGACGGCGTGCCGGTGATCATCAACCTCACCGAGATGGACGAGGCGGATGCCCGCCGACTGGTCGACTTCGCCGCCGGGTTGGCGTTCGGCCTGCGCGGTACGATCGAGCGCGTGACCAACCGGGTGTTCCTGCTCTCACCGGCCAACGTCCAGGTCACCGCAGAGGACAAGGCCAAGATTGCCGAGGGCGGGTTCTTCAGCCTGAGTTAGCCCCGGCCGACCGAGGGACGTCGCCTGCTGTGTTGTCGATCCTGCTGCAAGTCCTGTACCTGATTCTTTATGTCTTCCTGATCATTCTTCTGGCCCGGTTTGTCCTCAGCGCGGTGCTCGCCTACGGCCGCCGCTGGCAGCCGGGGCGGGGGGCGACGGCGGGACTGGAATCCGTGTGGAGCGTCACTGATCCGCCTCTGAAGGCGTTGAGGCGTGTGATCCCTCCGCTGCGCATTGGTACCGTGAGCATCGACCTGGCCTCCCTTGTGCTCCTGGTTATCCTGTTCGTGCTGATGGAGTTCGTGTTGAAGCGGCTGATCCGCGGGTGGTGAACACCCGCAGGCCCAGCCCGCTACGCGGCCGCAACTGACCCGAGGAGTTTCGATGCCGCTGACCCCGGCCGACGTACACAACGTCGCCTTCAAAAAGCCGCCGATCGGCAAGCGGGGGTACGACGAGGAGGAGGTCGACGCCTTCCTGGACGAGGTCGAGCGTGAGCTTGCCCGTCTGATCGAGGAGAACAACGAGCTGCGCGCCCAGGTGGAGCGTGGCGGCCGTGGCGGCGCTCCCGCCGGCCCCGGCGGTGACGCCCGGCTCGCCGCCGAGCTGAACGACGTCAAGGCCCAGCTCGACCGGGTGCAGCGTGACAAGGCGGCGGCCGAGCAGGCCGCCCGCGCGATGCAGGCCGAGCTGGAGCAGGTCCGCACCCAGGGCGGCCCTGCCGTGGCCGGCGACGGCGAGCAGCAGGCGCTGCGGGTGCTGATGATGGCCCAGCGCACCGCCGACGACCACGTCTCCGACGCCCGTCGGGAGGCCGACCAGCTGCTCTCCGAGGCCCGTTCGAACGCCGAGGAGGTCACCCGTGAGGCGCGCTCCAAGGCTGACGCCCTGGAGCGCGACGCCCGCCAGCGGCACCAGGAGGCCATGGGCGGCCTGGACGCCAAGCGCACCGCGCTGCAGAAGCACATCGAGGAGCTCAAGCAGTTCGAGCGGGAGTACCGCACCCGGCTCAAGGCGTACCTGGAGAGCCAACTGCGCGACCTCGACGGCCGCGGTCAGGGCCTGGAGGCCGAGATGACCCGCGAGGGCAGCCGGGCCGTGGGCGGCAGCAACGGCCTCGCGGCAGCCAGCCTCGCCGGCTCGTACAGCGGCGGTCGGTCCGGCGCCCTGGAGTCGGGTCGCTGATTCCGGTACGGCGGTCGTCGTGGGGACGACCGCCGACCACGCCCACCTGAATCCGACGCGGCGGGGGTGAGCCGTGATAGTCGTAAGCCTGTTGCTCATCCTCGTCGCCGTCGTGCTCCTGGTGGTCGGCCTCACCGGTGGTTCCAGCCTGCCGCTGACCGGCTCCATCGCGGCCAGCCTGCTGGCCGCCGTCGCGTTGGTGGTCGGTGCCCGCCAGGCGGCCGCCACCCGGGCGGCAGCCGGGCGTTCCGACCCGGACGCCACCTGGGTCCGCCGGCGACCGGCCGGCGAGGACCCGGAGTCCGAGGCCCACTTCCAGGCCGGGCCGGACATCCCGGCCCAACATGTTCCCCCGACGATCGGTGCCGACGACACCGGGTGGCGGCAACCACCCGGGTCGTCGGCCGTCGTCGGGGAGGACCCGCACGACGACGGGCAGCCGTACGCGGCCGAGGCCCCGCTCGACCCGCACGACTACGGGCAGCCGTACGCCGGCGAGGACCCGTATGCCGGTCCGGCCGACCCGGACCAGGCCGTGGCGCCGCCGGACGAGCCGCCCGCGCTGCGGGTGTCCCCGTCGGACGCCGCGCTGGTCGCTCAGCTCGACGACGAGGTCCAGGTCATCGACGGGCGGCCCCGCTATCACCTGGCCGACTGCCCGCACCTGTTCGGCCGTGTCGCCGAGCCGCTGCCGGTGGCCGAGGCCATCCGGCTGGGCTTCACCCCGTGCGCCGGCTGCGCGCCGGACACCTTCCTGCTCGCCGACGCCCGGCCACTCTGACGCCCCATGGACGACACGCTCACCGTTGCCGTGCGGGTGAAGCCGGGGGCAGCCCGGGCCCGGGTCGGCGGCCGGCACGACGGCCCGCACGGGCCGGCCCTGGTGATCGCGGTGAACGCCCCGCCGGTCGACGGCCGGGCCACCGAGGCGGCCCGTCGGGCGCTGGCCGAGGCGCTCGGCGTCCGGCCTGCGGCCGTGTCGTTGCGGGCCGGCTCGGCCAGCCGGGACAAGCTCTTCCTCGTCGAGCGCCCGTCGCCGGAGCTGGCGCAGGCGCTGCGCCGGCTGCGCGACGGGGCCGACCGGTGACGGCTGCCCGCCCCGGGCCGGCATGACCCCCGGGTTCGACCTCACACTGCTGCTCGGCGCCGCGGTGCTGCTGGTGGCCGTCGGCGCGGTCCGCTTCTCCACCCGGCTCGGCGTGCCGAGCCTCCTGGTCTACCTCGCGCTCGGCATGGCGATCGGCGAGTCCGGGTTGGGCATCCGGTTCGACGACGTCGAGCTGACCCGCACCCTCGGCTTCTGCGCCCTGATCGTGATCATCGCCGAGGGCGGGTTGACCGCCCGGTGGAGCGCCCTGCGACCGGTGCTCGGGCTGGCCGCGGTGCTGTCCACCGCCGGGGTGGTGGTGAGCATTCTGGTGGTCGGCCTGGCGGTGCATCTGCTGCTCGGGCTGGACTGGCGGCTGGCCATGCTCTACGGCGCGGTGCTCTCCTCGACCGATGCCGCCGCCGTCTTCGCCACCCTGCGCCGGCTGCGACTGCCGCCCCGGCTGGTCGCCACCCTGGAAGCCGAGTCGGGGATGAACGACGCTCCGGTGGTACTGCTGGTGGTGCTGCTGTCCCGGGCGGCCGCCGAGGCCGCCCACCCGTGGTGGCACGAGGGTCTGCTGCTCGGCTACGAGCTGGGCGTGGGCGTCGCGGTCGGGCTGGGCGTCGGGCTCGCCGGCCGGGCGGCGTTGCGCAAGGCGGCGCTGCCCTCGGCCGGGCTCTACCCGATCGCGGCGGTCGGTTTCACCGTGCTCGCGTACGCGGCGGGCGCGGTGCTGCACGCCTCCGGCTTCCTGGCCGTGTACGTCGCGGGGGTGCTGCTGGGCAATGCCCGGTTGCCGCACCGGCAGGCCATTCTCGGCTTCGCCGACGGGCTGGCCTGGCTGGCCCAGATCGGCCTGTTCGTCCTGCTCGGGCTGCTGGCCTCGCCGGCCCGGCTGGACGCGGCGCTGCTGCCGGCGATCGTCGCCGGGCTGGCGCTGGTGCTGGCGGCCCGGCCGCTGTCGGTGGTGGTGTCCGCCTGGCCGTTCCGCTTCGGCCTGCGCGACCAGGCGTTCCTGTCCTGGGCCGGGCTGCGCGGGGCGGTGCCGATCGTGCTGGCGACCATCCCGCTGTCGGAGCGGGTGCCGGGGGCGGAGCGGCTCTTCGACGCGGTCTTCGTGCTGGTGGTCATCTTCACCCTGCTCCAGGCGGGCACCCTCGCCCCGGCCGCCCGCTGGCTGGGAGTGACCGCGCCGGCCGAGCCGGCGGAGATCCGGGTGGAGATCGCCCCGCTGGAGCGGATGCGGGCGGACCTGCTCCAGTTGGAGGTGCCCCCGCAGTCGCGGCTGGCCGGCGTCCACGTGGACGAGCTGCGGCTGCCGGTGGGCGCCTCGGTGACCCTGGTGCTGCGCGACGGGGCGGGCTTCGTGCCCGGCCCGGACACCCGGCTGAAGACCGGCGACAGCCTGCTGATCGTGGCGACGTCGGGGGTGCGGGACGCCGCTGAGCGGCGGCTGCGCGCGGTCAGCCGCCGGGGACGCCTGGCCCGGTGGTTTGGGGAGTACGGCGAGGATCGCGACGATTGATCTGCTAGCGTTCGTTTTGCCCATTTGAGGGCTTTTCGGGGCGGAATGACGGGGCGGCGGTGCGGCACGTTGTCGGACGCCTGTACGTTCCGTATTCTTGCCAACCTCCGGAGTGCGCGACGACCGTTGCCGTGCGCCCGTTTTGTTACCTGGGGGCGCCAGGCCGGCGACCCCTGTCCAGGGGCCGCGGCAGCGCCGCGGCGCCGCGGCGCTAGGGAGCGACGATGGCGAAGCCAGCCGAAACCAGGACCGCCGGCCGCAAACCGGTGGCCAAGGCCACCCGCAGCGTCGCGGAGACCGAGAAGATCCGGGCGGCCCTGGCGGCGCGGCGGGACGAGTTGCGCGCCGAGTACGATCAGACGTTGAGCGAGATCACCGAGCTGCAGCGCGATCGGCTGACGGACTCGGCCGGGGACGACCAGGCCGACACCGGCACCAAGACGTTCGAGCGGGAGCAGGAGATCTCACTCGCCAACAGCATCCGGGAACGGATCACGCAGGTCGAGCGGGCGCTGGAACGGCTCGACGAGGGCGGCTACGGCTGGTGCGAGCGGTGCGGCGACCCGATCCCGGTGGAGCGGCTCGCCGCCTTCCCGTCGGCGACGCTCTGCGTGAAGTGCAAGCAGCTGGAGGAGCGGCGCTGAATTCGCTCCCCGGCCGATCAGGACGGTGAGCGATCACCGCCGAGAGCGTCGATGGGGAGCAGATGACGGCTACACCGCCCGCCGGGTCCGAGACCGGCACCGCCGAGCCGGGCGGGGCCACGCCCCCGGCCCGGCGTCGGGCGATCGTGATCCTCGTCGCGGTCGCCCTGGTGGCGTTCCTGGCCGACCTGCTCACCAAGCACCTCGCCCTGCTCGAACTCAGCGACAGGGAGCCGGTGAAGCTGCTCGGCGGCGCGGTCTACCTCAGCCTCACCCGCAACAGCGGCGCGGCATGGGGCATCGGCGGCGACCACACCTGGGTCTTCCCGCTGATCACCATCGGGGTGGTCGGCTGGATCGGGTGGATGGCCCTGCGGCTGCGTTCGCTGCCCTGGGCGGTCTCGCTCGGTCTGGTGCTCGGCGGGGCGCTGGGTAACCTGGGCGACCGGATCTTCCGGGCCCCCGGCCACTTCGTCGGCCACGTAGTCGACATGATCAGCCTCTTCGACCCGTACGGCCAGGTGTGGCCGGTGTTCAACCTGGCCGACAGCTCGCTGCTCTGCGGGGTGGTGCTGGCCGTGGTGCTGGAACTCACCGGGCGTCAGCGCGACGGCTCCCGGCTCGGCAGGGACAAGGCCGCCGACGCGGTCCCGGCCGGACAGCGGGAGCGGGCATGACCGCGGCGTTCGCCGCGGGCGGCGACCAGCGTTCCCTGCCGGTGCCGGACGGCCTGGACGGCATGCGGCTCGACCAGGCCGTGTCCCGGCTCTTCGGGCTCTCCCGCACCGCAGCCGCGGCCCTGGTCGACGCCGGTGACGCGCTGGTCGACGGCGCGGCCCGGCCCAACTCGCACAAGGTCAAGGCCGGCTCGTGGCTGGAGGTGACGCTGCCGGCCCCGCCCGCCCCGCCGGCCGTGGTGCCGCAGACGGTTCCCGGCCTTCGGGTGGTGTACGCCGACGACGACATCGTGGTCGTGGACAAGCCGGTGGGCGTGGCGGCCCACCCCAGCCCCGGCTGGACCGGCCCGACCGTGATCGGCGGGCTGGCCGGCGTCGGGCACCGGATCTCCACCAGCGGCGCCGCCGAGCGGCAGGGCGTGGTGCACCGCCTCGATGTCGGGACCACCGGGATCATGGCGGTGGCCAAGAGCGAGCAGGCGTACACCGCGTTGAAGCGGGCCTTCAAGTACCGCGAGGTGGAGAAGCGCTACCACGCCGTGGTGCAGGGTCACCCGGACCCGCTGCGCGGCACCATCGACGCCCCGATCGACCGGCACCCGAACCACGACTACCGGTGGGCCGTGGTCTCCGACGGCAAGCCCAGCGTCACCCACTACGACACGCTGGAGGCGTTCCCGGCGGCGAGCCTGCTGGACGTCCGGCTGGAGACCGGCCGGACCCATCAGATCCGGGTGCACTTCTCCGCCCTGCGCCACCCCTGCGTGGGCGACCTCACCTACGGCGCGGACCCGACGCTGTCCGCCCGGCTGGGCCTGGGCCGGCAGTGGCTGCACGCCCGGTCGCTGAGCTTCCAGCACCCGCGTACGGGCGACGAGGTGACCTTCGTCAGCGACTACCCGGCCGACCTGGAACGGGCGCTGGAGATCCTCCGCGACTGACCCGACGTCCCACCGAGACTCTTCCGACGGGAGGGCCCGCGCGGTGCGCGCTACCGAACCACCGCGGTCCGACCAGCCGTCGTCGGGCCCGGAACCCGGGCCGGCCGCCGCGACCGGCCCCGCCGCCGGTCGCGCCGCGGCCGGAGTGGCCCGCCGGCCCCGCCTGCTCACCTCGGCCGCGCTGCTGGCGGTGGCGGCGGTGCTGCTCGCCGCCGGGTGGGCGAGCCGCCAGGACCGGCCGGCAGGGGACCGCACGGTGGGCGAGGTGACCCGGGTCGGAATCGCCTCCGGCGACCCGATCCCCGGGTACCTGCGCACCGCCGCGGCCGAGCTGGCGGCCCTGCCGGCCGGCGGGTCGCCGGCCGGAACGTACGCGCTGGTGTCGTTCTCGGCGTACGTCGCCCCGGGCGGGCTGGCGACGCTGCTCGACGGCGTGTCCGTCGCGGAGGTGGTGGCCCGGGCGCCGCTGCCCGGCCGGCAGAGCGAGATCGTCCGGCTGCCGGTCCAGTGGCTGCCGCAGGACGTGACCGCCGGGATGGCCGGGGTGGCCGCCCGCAAGGACCGCGAGGCCGCCGACCAGCGGGCCCGGGCCGCCGGTGCCGCCGACCCCGAGCTGCGCCGGGGGTACGAGACCGGGGCGCAGGTCGCGGCGGACGAGGCGGCGGCGTACCGGGCGGGGTGCGCCTGCGTGTACGCGGCGGTGGTGCGGGGCGGGCCGGAGGCACTGCGCGCGCTGGCCGGTCGGCCGCGGGTCCGGTCCGTCGAACCTGCTCCGGAGCTGCGCCGGTTGGACCGCACGGTGGTCACCCCACCGCTGCCCGAACAGCGCGACGTGGCCCGCCCGCCGGCCGACACCGGGCCGGTGCCGGGGGTGGGCGAAACGTCGGAAGCGGCACCGAAGGTCGTGGTGTCGTCACCGCCTGTCGGCCCGGCGTCGGCCGGGGATGTCCCGCCGAGCGCCGCGACCTCGCCGTACGCGGCCGACGGCGGCCCGGAGGCGGTGCCTCGGTGACAAAGACGGATCAGAATGTGCGCAGACCGGTGTGGTCCGAATAGGGTTTCGTTCGTAGCCTGTCAGGCGGAGATCGATGGCGCTGGGAGGGCGAGCCTTGGACGGCACGGAGACCGGCTGGGGTCGCCCGGCCGAGCCAGCACCGCGGTGGCGGGCGCTGCTCGACCGGGCCCGCCACGGCGGTCGTACCGCGGAGCAGGCCGAGGCCGACCATCGTGCCGAGGAGGCGTCCCGGGTGGCCCCCGAGCCGTTGCCCCGGCGCGCGTCGGGCAACGGCTACGCCGGGCGGGCGCCGGCGATCGGCCGCTCCGCCGAGCCGTCGTACGGCTCGGAGCCCGGCCACCCGGCCGAGCCACCCCACGGGGGCTACCGGGCCGGGGCGAGCTACCGGGTGGACCCGGCCTACCGGATCGACCCGGGCTACCAGCCCGAGCCCTCCTACCCGCCCGAGCCGACGTACCAGGCGGAGCCGTCCTACCAGCCCGGGCCGGCATACCAGTCCGAGCCCGCCTACCCGGGCGAGCCGGTGTACCCGGTCGAGCCGGTGTGGCGGGCCGAGCCGGCCCGCCACGAGCCGGTCCATCCGGAGCCGGAGCCGGTGCGCCGTGCCGACCTCGCCCCGCTCGCCCCGCCCGCCCAGTCCCGGTACGCGATGCTGGACAACGGCTACCGGTCCGAGCCGTCACCGGTCGAGTCGCGGTACGCGCTGCTGGACAACGGCGGGTACCGGCCCGAGCCGACGTACCAGCCTCCGGTCGAGCCGACGTACCAGCCGCAGATCGAGCCGGTCTACCCGGTCGAGCCGGTGTACCAGTCTCCGGTGGAGCCGGTCTACCCGGTCGAGCCGGTGTACCAGTCTCCGGTCGAGCCGGTCTACCAGGCCGGGCCGCCGGCCGTGGTGGACCGGGGCTATCCGGCCCGGATCGAGTGGCGACCGCAGAGCCCGGAGAGCGAGCTGGAGCGGTCTGCCGGGGTGCTCCGCCGCGAGCTGGGCACCCCCCGGGTGCTCGCCTTCGCCAACCCCAAGGGCGGGGTGCACAAGACCACCGCCACGGTGTTGGCCGCCGCCACCGTGGGCAGCGTGCGGGGCCGGGGCGTGCTCGCGTGGGACGACAACGAGCTGCGCGGCACCCTCGGGCTGCGCGCCGGGAGCGCCCGGCACGCCCGGACCATCCGGCACCTGATCGGCGACCTCGCCCAGATCGAGATCCGTGAGGGCGCCGAGCTGCTGGCGAGCCTGGACGACTATCTGCGGCACGCCTCCGACGGCTCGTACGACGTGCTGGCCGGGGAGGAGAGCCCCCGGTTCGCCCAGCGGCTGGACCAGTTCACCGTCAAGCGGGTGCTGGAGCTGCTGCGCCGAACCCACGACGTGGTCTGCGTGGACACCGGCAACAACGTGGAGAGCCCGAACTGGCGCACGGTGATGCAGGCCGCCGACCAACTGGTGGTCACCACCGTGCCCCGGGAGGACGCCGCGTTCAGCGCGGACTGGATGCTCGACCTGCTGCACGAGGTGGGCATGGGCGAGCTGGCCGAGAACGCGGTCACCCTGATCTCCTGCCCGACGCCCGGCCGCTCGCCTCTTCAGGACGACCTGGAGCGGCACTTCGCCACCCGGACGAGGGCCGTGGCCGTGGTGCCGTACGACCCGGCGCTGGAGACCGGGTCCTCGATCGAGTACCAGCAGCTCCAGCCGGAGACCCGCCAGGCCTGGCTGCGTGCCGCGTCGACCATGCTCGAACCCTTCGCCGACTGAGACCGTCCGGCGGCACCGACGCCCCGGGGGTGGGTCCGGTCTGGAAGGATCAACCGGTGAGCCCGGACACCTCCGATCCCGACCGACCCCTGCCCCCACCCGCCGCGCCGGGCGGGCCCGAGCCCGGGGCGCACCCCCGGCCGGTGGCGGGCCCGGAGGCCCCCGGCTGGTCCGCCGGCCTGCCGGTGCCGGCGGGCACCCCCGCCGCCGCGCCCGGCGCGGACCCGCTCGCCTGGCCGGCCCCCGACCCCGGGGCGTCCGGACCGGCGAACCCCGCCGCCGGCTACGTCCCGTTCCCCGACGCCGACCGGCCGGCGCGTCGGCCGGGGCGGTCGATCGCGGTGGCGCTCGGCGCGGTGGCGGCGCTGGCCGCGCTGGGCGTTCCGCTGGGGCTTCTCTGGGCGGCCGTCGCGCCCGACACCCCGGTGGTCAAGACCGCCGCGGGTGCCGTCTACGCCCAGCCGCAGCCGGAGCAGCCGATCGCCGCGGACGGCTGGTTCAGCATGCTCGGGCTCGGGTTCGGCGTGCTCGCCGCGCTGGCCCTGTGGGTGCTGTTGCGTCGCCGCCGCGGCCCCGCCGGGCTGCTCGCCGGCGTGCTCGGCGGGCTCGCGGCGGCACCGGTGGCCTGGCAGGTCGGCCGTCGGGTCGGCCTGTCGACGTACGACCGTCTGCTGGCCGATGCCCCGGTGGGGCGGGCGTTCACCAAGCCCGCGGACCTGCGCGCCGGGGGCGTGCACTGGTTCCTCGACGTGCTCCCGGTGCCGTACGGCAACCTGCTGCTGCCGGCGTTCGCCGCGGCCGTGACGTACACCCTGCTGGCCGGCTGGTCCCGCTGGCCGTCGCTGCGCCGGGAACCGACGCCCGACCTGGCCTGGGTCCCGGCTGCCCCGCCCGGCGGCTTCCCGACCGCCCCGCCGGGGGTCAGTTGGGGGCCGGCGGGCTCGCCAGCTCCGACAGCGGCACCGGAACCGCCCGCACCTGGCGCAGCAGAGCCGCCTCGCGGTTGAGCAGCCGCAGCTCGGCGCGGAGCCGGGCGGTCGTGTCGTCGATGGCGAGCAGCCGCTGCCGGTCGTCCACGGTCAGCATGGCCGTCGCGGCGACCAGGTGGGACAGGACGGTGGGATCCTCCGGGAGCTGCTCGGAGATGTCCTCCGGGTCGGGGCGGATCAGCCCGAGGTACTGCCGGAACACCGAGATCACCCGGGCCGCCAGCAGGTCGCTGCCCTCGTCCGGGCCGCCCGGCTCCGGCAGCCACTCCACCTCGGCGGTCAGGTACGGCTCGGCACGCTCGTCGACGTCGGTGATGCGGAACCGCCGCCGTCCCACCGTGACGATGTCGAACCCGCCGTCGGCCAGCTCGGTCACCTGACGCACCTCGGCGGTGCAGCCCACCTCGTGCAGCGTGACGTCCCCGACGCCGGGGACGGGTCGCTCCGTGGCCCTGGGGGCCACCTCCCAGCCGGCCCGGATCGCCACCACCCCGAACTCGCGGGGCGTGCCCTCGGGCAGGCCCACCAGATGGCGCACCAGGGCCCGGTAGCGCTCCTCGAAGATGTGCAGGGGCAGCACCAGACCGGGGAAGAGCACCGTCCCGAGGGGGAAGATCGGCAACCGTGCAGTCACGTGGTCGAGCGTAGCCCGCCCGCGCCGCGCCGGCGTGGCTCGGCTCACCGTCCCGGCCTGCGGGCGGCGCGGGCCTGCGCCGGGCGGTCCGCCTAGACTCGCAGGGGTGTTGAATCGGATCGACCTGCGCGGCGGCGTCCAGGACCCCCGCCGCCTGCTGCCCCGTGCCCAGCTCGACGTCTCCGTGGCCGTCGAGCGGATCCGCCCGCTCGTGGAGGCGGTCCGGGAGCATGGGTACCCGGCGATCCGGGAGGCGAGCGAGCGGTTCGACGGCGTCTCGCCGGAGCGGCTGCGGGTCCCCGCCGAGGCGATCGCCGAGGCCGAGGGGACGCTCGACCCGCAGGTCCGCGCGGCGCTGTCGGAGTCGATCAGCCGCGCCCGGAAGGTGCACGCCGACCAGCGGCGCACCGACCACACCACGCAGGTGGTGCCGGGCGGCACGGTAACCGAGCGCTGGGTGCCGGTGGACCGGGTCGGCCTGTACGTTCCCGGCGGCCTGGCGATGTACCCGTCGACGGTGGTGATGAACGTGGTCCCCGCCCAGGCGGCCGGGGTCCGTTCCCTGGTGGTGGCCAGCCCTCCGCAGCAGGACAACGGCGGCCTGCCCGACGCCCGGGTCCTCGCGGCCTGCGCGCTGCTCGGCGTCGACGAGGTGTACGCCGTCGGCGGCGCCCAGGCGGTGGCCATGCTCGCGTACGGCTCGGCGGTCGACCCGGCCGGCGCGGAGCGCTGCGACCCGGTCGACATGATCACCGGCCCGGGCAACATCTGGGTGACCGCCGCGAAACGGCTGCTGCGCGGGGTGGTCGGCATCGACGCCGAGGCCGGCCCGACCGAGATCGCCATCCTCGCCGACGACACGGCCGACCCGGCGCACGTCGCCGCCGACCTGGTCAGCCAGGCCGAGCACGACCCCCTCGCGGCCAGCGTGCTGGTCACCCCGTCGCCCGCGCTGGTCGAGGCGGTCGAGCGGGAGCTGGCCCGACAGGTGCCCGCGACCAAGCACGCCGAGCGGGTCACCACCGCGCTCACCGGTGAGCAGAGCGGCGTGGTCCTCGTCGACGACCTGGAGGCCGGCCTGCGGGTGGTCGACGCGTACGCCGCCGAGCACCTGGAGATCCAGACCGAGAACGCCCGCGAGTGGGCGCTGCGGGTGCGCAACGCCGGGGCGATCTTCGTCGGCGCCTGGTCGCCGGTGTCGCTGGGCGACTACTGCGCCGGCTCCAACCACGTGCTGCCCACCGGCGGCTGCGCCCGGCACTCCTCGGGCCTGTCGGTGCAGTCCTTCCTGCGCGGCGTCCACCTCATCGAGTACACCGAGCAGGCGCTGCGCGAGGTGGCCCCACACGTCGTCACCCTGGCCGGGGTGGAGAACCTGCCGGCCCACCGCCAGGCGGTCAGCGTGCGTTTCCCGGGGGACACCCCGTGAACGAGCGAGGCGGGGTGGCGGGCGTGGGTGCCATCGACGACCTGCCGATCCGCGACGACCTGCGCGGGCTGTCCCCGTACGGGGCGCCGCAGCTCGACGTGCCGGTGCGGCTGAACACCAACGAGAACTCCTACCCGGTGCCCGAGCCGGTGGTCGACGCGATCGGCAAGGCCCTCGCGGCGGAGCTGCGCGACCTCAACCGGTATCCGGACCGCGACGCCGTGGCGCTGCGCGCCGACCTGGCGGCGTACCTGGGCCACGGGCTCACCGTCGAGCAGGTGTGGGCGGCCAACGGCTCCAACGAGATCCAGCAGCAACTGCTCCAGGCGTTCGGCGGCCCGGGGCGCAGCGCGCTCGGCTTCGCCCCGGCGTACTCGATGCATCCGCTGCTGGCCCTGGGCACCGGCACCCGCTGGGTGCCGGCCCGGCGTGGGGCGGACTTCGGGCTGACCGCCGACGAGGCGGTGGCCCAGGTCCGGGAGCACCGCCCCGACGTGGTCTTCCTCTGCTCGCCGAACAACCCCACCGGCACCGCGCTGGACCCGGCGGTGGTCGCCGCGGTGCTGGCGGCGGCCCCCGGCATGGTGGTGGTCGACGAGGCGTACGCCGAGTTCGCCCGCCCCGGCACGGTCAGCGCCCTCGCGGTGCTGCCCGGCCACCCGAGGCTGGTGGTGACCCGGACGATGAGCAAGGCGTTCGGCTTCGCCGGCGGCCGGCTCGGCTACCTGGCCGCCGACCCGGCCGTGGTGGCCGCGGTGCAGCTCGTCCGGCTGCCGTACCACCTCTCCGCGCTCACCCAGGCCGCCGCCCGCGCGGCGCTGGCGCACCGCGACGCCCTGCTCGGCACGGTCGAGGCGATCATGGGGCAGCGGGACCGGATCGTCGCCGAGCTGCGCGCCCGGGGTCACCGGGTGGCCGACAGCGACGCCAACTTCGTGCTCTTCGCCGTGGGCGGTGACCAGGCGGTGGCCTGGCGCGCCCTGCTCGACGCCGGCGTGCTGGTCCGCGACGTCGGGCTGCCCGGCTGGCTGCGGGTCACCGCCGGCACCCCCGCCGAGACCGACGCCTTCCTCACCGCGATGGAGAGACTTCAATGAGCCGGACCGCCCGGGTGGAGCGGATCACCAAGGAGACCAAGGTGCTCGTCGAGATCGACCTCGACGGCACCGGAGCGGCCGAGATCGGCACCGGGGTCGGCTTCTACGACCACATGCTGCACCAGATCGCCCGGCACGGCGGCTTCGACCTGACCGTGCGCACCGTCGGCGACCTTGAGATCGACGCCCATCACACGATGGAGGACACGGCGCTGGCCCTGGGCGCCGCGTTTGACGAGGCGCTGGGGGACAAGGCCGGCATCCGGCGGTACGGCTCGGCCACCGTCCCGATGGACGAGGTCCTGGTCCGGGCCGCCGTCGACCTGTCCGGCCGCCCGTACGTGGTGCACGACGAGCCGGTGCTCGCGCCGTACATCGGGCCGGTCTACCCGACCAGCATGACCCGGCACATCTGGGAGTCCTTCGGCCAGGCGGCCCGGATCACCCTGCACGTGGACGTGCTGCGGGCGGCCCGCCCCGGCGGCCACCCGGACGCCCACCACGTGGTGGAGGCCCAGTTCAAGGCGGTCTCCCGCGCCCTGCGCGAGGCCACCGCCATCGATCCGCGCTCGGCCGGCGCGATCCCCAGCACGAAAGGCGCGTTGTGAGGCCGGGCGCGCGGAAGGGACGATCCTGATGGGGTCTGTGTTGCCGACGCTGCTGTTGATCCTCGCCGGGGTGCTGGTCGGCGGGGTGTGGTCGCTGCACCGCCAGGGCGCGCCGCGTAGCGCGGTGGTGATCACCGCGCTGCTCGCGGTGCTGGCCACCATCGGCGGGGTGCTCTGGCTGCTGCCCGGGGAGGGCTCATGAGCGAGCGTAGCGAGCGAATCGTCGGGCGCGGTGCCGTGGTGTCTCATGGCGGCACGGAGCGCAGCGGAGTGCCGGCATGAGCGAGCGTAGCGAGCGAATCGTCGGGCGCGGTGCCGTGGTGTCTCATGGCGGCACGGAGCGCAGCGGAGTGCCGGCATGAGCGAGCGGATCGTGGTGCTCGACTACGGCTCGGGCAACCTGCGCTCGGCCGAGCGGGCCCTGGAACGGGCCGGCGCGCACGTCACGGTGACCGATGACCTGACCGCCGCCGCCGAGGCGGAGGGCCTGGTCGTTCCGGGCGTCGGCGCGTTCGCCGCCTGCATGGCCGGGATCGAGGCGATCGGCGCCGGCCCGGTGATCGCCGAACGGGTCGCGGCCGGCCGTCCGGTGCTGGGCATCTGCGTCGGCATGCAGGTGCTCTTCGAGCACGGGGACGAGCACGGGGTGGTCACCAAGGGGCTCGGGCTGCTGCCCGGCGCGGTGACGCGGCTGGCCGCCGCCCGGCTGCCGCACATGGGCTGGAACACCGTGCACGCCCCGGCGTCGTCGACGCTCTTCGCCGGCCTGCCGGCGGACAGCCGCTTCTACTTCGTCCACTCCTACGGGGTGACCGACCCGGCGGCGCTGGCCGCGGCCGGGTCGACGGTGACCACCGCGCACCACGAGACGGACTTCGTGGCCGCGGTCGAGCGCGGCGCGTTGTCGGCAGCCCAGTTCCATCCGGAGAAGTCGGCCGACACCGGCGCGGCGCTGCTGCGCAACTGGCTGGCCACCGTGACCGTCGGTGGCTGAGCGGGTCACCGGGCCGGGCCGGGCCGCCGCGGGCCGGCCGCCCGTCGGCCCGGCGACGCCGGGCCGGGGCGTCCGATGAGCAAGGAGCGGGCCCGCCGCCGGGAGGCCCGCGAGGCCCAGTTGGAGCGGGAGCGCGCCGTCCGCCGCCGCCGGGTGGCCCGCCGGGAGCGCCGCCGCGCGCTGGTACGCCGGCTGCTGCCCCGCTGGTCGCGCCGCCGTTCGGGCCGGCTGGCCCGGCACACCCGGGGTGAGCGGGCCGCGATCGTGGGGCTGACCGGGGTGGCGGTGCTCGGCATCTGGAGTTTCGTCGACGACGTGGCGCTGCGGCTGGTGCTGGTCGTGTTGTTGCTGCTGGTCCTGCCGGCGGCCGTGGTGATCGCCCTGGGCCGCCGGTCCTGATCCACCGTGTTCCCGATTCGAGGAGAAGAGCGTTGAGCCTCACCCTGTTGCCCGCCGTGGACGTCGCCGACGGCCAGGCCGTCCGGCTCGTGCAGGGCGCCGCCGGCAGCGAGACCACCTACGGCGACCCGTTGGAGGCGGCGCTGGCCTGGCAGCGCGACGGCGCGGAGTGGATCCACCTGGTGGACCTGGACGCCGCGTTCGGTCGTGGCTCCAACGCGGCCCTGCTGGCCGAGGTGGTCCGCCGGCTCGACGTCAAGGTGGAGCTGTCGGGCGGCATCCGGGACGACGAGTCGCTGCGGGCCGCCCTGGGCACCGGCGCGGCCCGGGTCAACATCGGCACGGCCGCGCTGGAGGACCCGCAGTGGTGCGACCGGGTCTGTGGCGAGTACGGCGACCGGATCGCCATCGGGCTGGACGTGCGGGGTCGTACCCTGTCGGCGCGCGGCTGGACCCGCGACGGCGGCGACCTGTTCGAGGTGCTGGAGCGGCTCGACAAGGCCGGCGCAGCCCGGTACGTGGTGACCGACATCACCAAGGACGGCACCATGCGAGGGCCGAACCTGGACCTGCTGCGCGAGGTGTGTTCCCGCACCGCCGCCCCGGTGATCGCCTCCGGCGGCGTCTCGACGCTGGATGACCTGCGGGCCCTGGCCACCCTGGAGCCGGCGGGCGTGGAGGGTGTGATCGCCGGCAAGGCGCTGTACGCGGGCGCGTTCACCGTGCGGCAGGCCCTCGACGTGCTGGCCGCCGCGTGACCGTCACCCGGCTCGGCTCGGGCGGCCCCTGGGAGCAGCTCTACGGCTACTCCCGGGTGGTCCGGGCCGGCGACCGGGCCGTCACGGCCGGCTGTACCGCCACGGTCGACGGGCGTGTCGCGCACGTGGGGGATGCCGCGGCGCAGACCGCCCAGGCGCTGCGGATCGGCCTGGCGGCTCTGGCCGAGGTCGGCGCGGAGCCCGGGGACGTGGTGCGCACCCGGATGTACGTGACCGACCGCGCGTACGCCGACGAGGTGGGCCGGGCCCACAACGCGGTGTTCGGCGCGGTCCGCCCGGTGGCGACCCTGGTCGTGGTGGCCGCCCTGCTGGACCCGGACCACCTGGTCGAGGTGGAGCTGGAGGCGTACCTCGGCGACCGCTAGCCCGCCTCACCCCGCCCCGGCGAGGGCGGGGTGAGGCGGGCTGCCGTCCGGCAAGATCGGTTGTGCGCAACTTGATTGCCCGCTACCTTTCTGAGGTGACCGATGATCTGGTGTTGCGCCGGCAGGTGTGCTTCGCGCTGTACGCGGCGTCGCGCGCCCTGACCGACGTCTACCGGCCGATCCTCGACGCGTTCGGGCTGACCTACCCGCAGTACCTGGTGCTGCTGGTGCTCTGGGAGCGCGACGACGCCCCCACCGTCTCCGAGCTGGGCGCCGCGCTGCGCCTGGACTCCGGCACCCTCTCCCCGTTGCTCAAGCGGCTGGAGGCGGCGGGCCTGCTGGTCCGGTCCCGCTCGGCGCGCGACGAGCGCCGGGTGGAGGTGCGCCTGACCGGCGACGGCGGGGCGCTGCGCGAGCGGATGGGCGACGTCCCGCTGCGGGTGGCCCTCGCCACCGGCCTCAGCGAGGCCGAGCTGGTCGCGCTGCGCGACACCCTGACCCGGGTCACCGAGACGATCCACCGACAGAGCCCGTACTCGAACGCGGGACGTGGCAACGTCGAGGTGGCACTCACCGTCCGCGAGGACCTGGCCGCCTGACACCTCGCGCGGCGCAGCCCGACCAGCGACCGAAGGGACGACACCGTGACCGTCAACCGTGAGATCCACCTGGCCTCCCGCCCGCAGGGCTGGCCGACCGCCGAGAACTTCCGCCTTGTGGAGACCGAGGTGCCCACCCCGGGGCCCGGCCAGCTCATGGTGCGCAACCAGTTCATGTCCGTCGACCCGTACATGCGGGGGCGGATGAACGACGTCAAGTCCTACGCGCCGCCCTTCGCCCTCGACGCCCCGCTCGACGGCGGCGCGCTCGGTGAGGTGGTGGCCGGTGAGGCCGACGGGATCGCCCCGGGCGACACGGTCCTGCACGGCCTCGGCTGGCGGGAGTACGCCCTGGTCGACGCCCGGGAAGCCCGCAAGGTCGACCCGGACCTGGCCCCGGTGAGCACGTACCTGGGCGTGCTCGGCATGACCGGGCTGACCGCGTACGCGGGGCTGCTCGACGTGGCCGCGATGAAGCCGGGCGAGACGGTCTTCGTCTCCGGCGCGGCCGGAGCGGTGGGTAGCGTGGTCGGCCAGATCGCCAAGCTCAAGGGCGCCGGTCGGGTGGTCGGCAGCGCCGGCTCGGCGGCCAAGGTCGAGCGGCTGGAGGAACTGGGCCTCGACGCCGCGTTCGACTACCACGACGGCCCGGTGCGCGACTCGCTCAGGGCCGCCGCGCCGGACGGGATCGACGTCTACTTCGACAACGTCGGCGGGGAGCACCTGGAGGCGGCCATCGGTGCGATGAGGCTGCACGGCCGGGCCGCGATCTGCGGGATGATCGCCCAGTACAACGACAGCGAGCCGCCGGCGGCCCCGCGCAACCTGGCGCTGGTCATCGGTAAGCGGCTCACCCTGCGCGGCTTCCTGGTCCGCGACCACAACCACCTGCGCGACCGGTTCGTCCAGGAGGTCGCCGGCTGGCTGCGCGAGGGGAAGCTCTCGTACGACGAGACGGTCGTCGACGGCATCACCCGCGCCCCGGAGGCATTCCTCGGCCTGCTCCGCGGCGAGAACCTCGGCAAGATGCTCGTCCGGCTGTAGACCCCGCCCCACCCGCCCCACCGCCCCACCCGCCCCACCGGGCCCCACCCGCCCCACCAGCCCCGCCAGCCCCGCCCGCCCCGCCGCCCACACCCCGCCCCCGCCCGCGCCCTCCCGGTGTTCCGGTGCGCGCACTTTCACGGAATGTGTGGCATCGGCGCGCGCCATGGCCACACATTCCGTGAAAGTGCGCGTAGGCGGGGCGTGGGCGGGGTGTGGGCGGTCGGCGGAGGGGGTGGGCGGGGGAGGATAGGCTTCGCGGCATGACGGTGGCGGTACGGGTCATCCCGTGTCTGGACGTGGACGCCGGGCGGGTGGTCAAGGGGGTCAACTTCCTCGACCTGCGCGACGCCGGTGACCCGGTGGAGCTGGCGGCGGCGTACGACCGGGCGGGCGCGGACGAGCTGACCTTCCTGGACGTGACCGCCTCCTCCGGCGAGCGGGGCACCATGCTCGACGTGGTGCGGCGCACCGCCGAGTCGGTCTTCATCCCGCTCACCGTGGGCGGCGGCGTCCGGCAGGTCGCCGACGTCGACACCCTGCTGCGCGCCGGCGCCGACAAGGTGGGGGTGAACACCGCCGCCATCGCCCGCCCGGAGCTGATCGCGGAGATCGCCGACCGGTTCGGTCGGCAGGTGCTGGTGCTCTCCCTCGACGTGCGCCGGGCGCCGGCCGGGGTCACCCCGAGCGGTTTCGAGGTGACCACCCACGGTGGTCGCCGTGGCACCGGGATCGACGCCGTCCGGTGGGCGCGGCGCGGCGCCGAGCTGGGCGCGGGGGAGATCCTGCTCAACTCGATGGACGCCGACGGCACGAAGGCCGGCTTCGACCTGGAGCTGATCGGCGAGGTCCGCCGGGTCGTCGACGTGCCCGTGGTGGCCAGCGGCGGAGCGGGCGAGATCGCCCACTTCCCACCGGCGATCGCCGCCGGGGCGGACGCGGTGCTCGCGGCCAGCGTCTTCCACTTCGGCGAGCTGACCGTCGGCGAGGTCAAGGGCGTGCTGCGCGGCTCGGGTCACCCCGTCCGCTGACGTCGCCCTCCCCGCCTGTGCCCGGGCGGGCCCGGGGTCAGCCCCGGCCGGAGTGGCCCTCGGGGGAGCGGCGCGGGGCCGGGATCGAGCGGACCACGTACTCCTGCACGGCGGCGGCGTGTTCCTCCTTCTCCAGCGTCCAGTCGGCGCTGCCGGGGGTGTGCCGCCGGCACAGCACGCCCTGCACGGTGTCCACGGCGGTGGACAGGCCGGCGTTCGGCCGGGTGCGCCACAGCCGCTCTCCGTCGGTGGTGAGCCGGAACCAGCCGTCCGAGACGCTGACCAGGCCGGCGCCGACGAGCCGTCGGACCGCCGTCTCCACCTCGTGCCGCTCGGGGATGGCGTGGTTGAGGTGGTCGGCTGTGGAGAGCACGTCAGCGAGCCGGACGCCCTCCGGCCGTCGGGTGGACGCCGCCCGGCGGTGCCGCCCCGCACCGTTCGCGATCACCAGTGAAACGAAGATCCAGGCGTCGGCCCAAAGCCATCCGTTCTCCCCCATGCAGGAATGATGCCGTGCGCCGCCGAGCAAGGAAACACCCACTTTTCCCGGCCCGGCATTTCCGCAGCTCAGCGCGGTTGGCCGCAGTCCATCGTCGGGTCTTCGACCACATTATGGCCGTCCGGCTCCGGGCTGACCGCGATCCGATCGTCCCGCTCCGGGCCGGCGGGCTCCGGCGCGGCGGGCTCCCGGGGCGGCAGGTCCACCGTGAAGACGGGCAGGAAGAACTGGGCCAGCGGCCCGATGGTGAGCGCGTAGGCGACCGTGCCGACGCCGACCGTGCCACCGAGCAGCCAGCCCAGGGCCAGCACGGTGATCTCGATGACGGTGCGTACCAGCCGGACGGACCGTCCGGGCCGGCGGGCCACGTACCCGGTCATCAGGCCGTCGCGGGGGCCCGGTCCGAGCCGCGCGCCGAGGTAGAGGGCGGTGGCGACGCCGTTGGCGACGATCCCGGCGACCAGCAGCGCCGCCCGCGCCGCGAGCGGGCCGCCGCCGGGCAGCAGGGCCAGGGTGGCGTCCACCACCAACCCGATCACCAGCACGTTGCTCACCGTGCCCAGGCCGGGACGCTGCCGTAGCGGGATCCACAGCAGCAGCACCAGCGCGCCGACCGCGATGGTGACGGTGCCGAACGACAGCCCGGTGAGCCGGGAGAGCCCCTGGTGGAACACGTCCCAGGGATCGAGGCCGAGCCCGGAGCGGATCATCAGCGCCATGCTGACGCCGTAGAGGAGCAGGCCCGCGTAGAGCTGGGTCAGCCGCCGGACCGGCCGCTGCCGGAGATTGCCAATCGGTGCCATGCATGCCACCCTAGGGTCCAATTGCTGCGGCATAAGGAGCCAATATCGGGAGGGTGGCCATGACAAGTCAGGTGCGTGGCACCCAATTGGCCCGACTGCTCGGGCAGTGGCACGCCCTGCCGGGTCGCCGCCGCAGCCCGGACTACGCGGCGCTCGCCGCTGCCGTCCGAGGGCTGCTCGCCGACGGCCGGCTGCCCCTGGGGGTGCGCCTGCCCGCCGAGCGGGAGCTGGCCGAGGCGCTGCGGATCAGCCGGACCACGGTCACCGCCGCGTACCGGCTGCTGCGGGAGACCGGCCACCTGGCCAGCCGGCGGGGCGCGGGGAGCTGGACCATGCTCCCGGGCACCCACCGGGTCGCCAGCACCGGGCTGTGGACCCCGCAGGACGACCGGGACATGATCGACCTCGGGGTGGCCGCGCTGGCCGCCCCGGCGGAGCTGATGCCCGCCGCCCGCGCCGCCGCCGAGGACCTGCCCCGCTACCTGGGCGGCGCCGGCTACCACCCGACCGGCATCATCGAGCTGCGCGAGGCCGTGGCCGCCGGGTACACCGACCGGGGCCTGCCCACCTCGCCCGACCAGATCATGGTCACCAGCGGCACCCAGCACGCGCTGGACCTGGTGCTGCGGCTGGCCCTGGCCCCCGGCGGCAGCGTGCTGGTCGAGTCGCCCACCTACCCCAACGCCCTCGCCGCGCTGGCCGCCCGGCGGGCCCGGATCACCACCCACGGGCTGGCCACCGACGGCGCCGGGTGGGACGCCGACCTGCTGCTGGGCAGCCTGCGCCAGGGGCGGCCGAAGCTGGCGTACCTGATCCCGGAGTTCCAGAACCCGACCGGGCACCTGATGCCCACCGAGCTGCGCGAGCGGGTGGTCGGCGCGGCCCACGCCGCCGGCACCGACCTGGTCATCGACGAGTCGTTCGTGGACCTGCCGCTGGACGGCACCCCGCTGCCGCCGCCGGTGGCCACCTTCGACCGGCACTCCCGGGTGATCTCCATCGGCGGGATGAGCAAGCCGTACTGGGGCGGCCTGCGCATCGGTTGGGTGCGCGCCTCCGCCCCCCAGGTGCAGCGGCTGGCCGCCGCCCGGGTCGGGGTGGACATGGCCGGCCCGGTGCTGGACCAGCTGGTCGCGGTCCACCTGCTGGCCGACGCGTCGACCATCGTGGCCGCCCGGCGGGTGCAGCTCGCCGCCCAGCGCGACGCGCTGACCGGCGCGCTCGCGCAGCGGCTGCCCGACTGGCGGGTCACCGTCCCGCGCGGCGGGGTGACGCTCTGGGCCGAGCTGGACGGGCCGATCTCCAGCGCGCTCGCCCGGGCCGCCGAGGAGGTCGGCGTACGGCTGGCCCCCGGCCCCCGGTTCGGCCTGGACGGGACGCTGGAGCGGTTCCTGCGGCTGCCGTTCACCCTGCCGGCCGCGGACCTGGTCGACGCCGTGGGGCGGCTCGCCGCAGTCCGGTACGACCTGGACCGCGGCGGCCGGCCGCGGTGGCGGGAGCCGGCCGTCATCGCCTGAGCGGCGCGCCGCGGCCCGGACGACGTCCCGGCCGGGTCGCGCCCGACACCCGATCCGGCGATCGCGGGGTGGGGTGGGGCCGTGGCTTGACAGACTTCCGGAGTGGGCAACGTGGGCTGGTCGCAGTGGGTCCGCCCCGGTGCGCCCGGCTCCCGGACCACCCGGCTGGAACTCTTCTACGACCTCGTCTTCGTCCTCGCCTTCCTCAACGTGACCGCGTTGACCACGAGGCAACCCTCCGCCACCAACCTGTACCGCTGCCTGCTGGTGCTGGGGCTGCTCTGGTGGTGCTGGAGCGGGTTCGCCGGGCTGGCCAACTACACCCGCGCCGACCAGGGCGTCCTGCCGCTGGTCGGATTCGTCACCGTCGCCGCCACCTTTCTGCTCGTGCTGAGCCTGCCGGGGGCGTTCGTGGATCAGCCGGGTGGGCTGAACGGCCCGCTGGTCTTCGCCGCCTGTTACTTCCTCGTCCGCGCGTCGCAGCTCGCCGTCTTCGGCTGGCTGGCCCGGGGGGACCGGGAGCGGCTGCGGCGGTGGCTGCTGCTCGTCCTGCTGCCGGTGGTCGCGACCGCGCTGCTCGTCGCCTCCGCCTTCGTGCGGCGGATCGTCGGGGACGGCGCGGGGACGACCGTGCAGCTGGTGCTGTGGACCGTCGCGCTCCTCGTCGAGTACGGCGCGGGGGTGGCGCTCGGCGGCACGTACTGGGTGGTGGTGTCCGCCGGGCACTGGGCCGAGCGGCACGCCCTCATGGTCCTGATCGCGCTCGGCGAGTCGGTCATCGCGCTGGGGATCGGCCCGGGGTTCGCCAACGGGCTGCCGCTGACCTGGCGGGTGGTGGTCGCCGCCGTGACCGGCATCGCGGTGGCGTCGGCGCTGTGGTGGGCGTACTTCGACACCCTGGCCCTCGCCGTCGAGCAGGCGCTGCACCGGGCCCGCGACCCGTCGGCCCGGGCCCGGCTGGCCCGCGACGCGTACACCTACCTGCATCTGCCGATCATCGCCGGGGTGATCTTCTTCGCCCTCGGGATCAAGGACGTGCTCGCCGAGGCGGCGAACCCCGAGACCCCGGCCTGGGGGGATCCGCTGGGGCTGTCCTGGATCCTGGTCCTCTACGGCGGGGTCGCCCTCTACCTGCTCAGCCTCGTCGCGTGCGGGATGGTGGCGCTGCGGGTGCTCCGCTGGCCGCTGCTGGCCGAGGTGGCGCTGCTGGCCCTGCTCGCCCCGGTGGCCGCCCGGTTGCCGGAGCTGCAGGCGCTGGTGCTGCTGGCCGTGGTCTGCGTCACCCTCACCGCCGGGGAGACGCTGGGCGGGCGGCGCCGCCGGAGCCGGGTCCGGCAGCTCGCACTGGAGGAGCAGCGGGCGGCCGAGATCGAGGAGAGCCGGTGGCGGGGCGAGCACCTGTGAGACGACGGCGGCGGCCGTGTCCCGGGACGGGGGGACACGGCCGCCGGCGGGACCGCGGTCAGAGCTCGGCGAGCGTGCCGGCGTACATCTTCTCGATCTCGGCCGCGAAGTTGCCCTCCACGCCCCGACGCTTGATCTTCAGGGACGGGGTCATCTCGCCGTGCTCGATGGTCAGGTCCCGGGGGAGGACGGCGACCTTCTTGATCGTCTCCCAGCGGTTCAGCTTGGCGTTGAGCTGGGCGACGTACTCCTCGACCATGAGCCGGGCCTCGTCGGAGGCGACGATCTCGGCGTACCCGCGGCCCTCCAGGGGACCGCCGGCCGCCCAGCCGGTGATCGCGTCCGGGTCGAGGCTGACCAGCATGGTGCAGTAGTTGCGGGCCTGGCCGATCACGATCGCCTGCGAGGTGTACGGGCAGAGCGCCTTGAACATGCCCTCGATGTGCGACGGCGCGATGTACTTCCCGCCGGAGGTCTTGACCAGGTCCTTCTTCCGGTCGGTGATGCGCAGGTAGCCGTCCTCGTCGAGGCTGCCGATGTCCCCGGTGCGGAAGAACCCGTCGTCGGTGAAGGCGGCGGCGGTGTCCTCGGGCAGGTTGTGGTAGCCGCGCATCACCGGGCGGCCCCGGACCAGGATCTCCCCGTCGGTGTCGATCCGGCACTCCAGGTCGCCCATCGCCCGGCCCACGGTGCCGATCCGCAGCCCGTCCGGGGGGTTGACGAAGTTGCCGGCGCTGGTCTCGGTGAGGCCGTACCCCTCCGAGATGGGCAGGTTGGCGGCGGCGAAGAAGCTGGCGATCTCCTTGCTCAGCGGCGCGGCGCCGGAGACCAGCACCCGGATCCGCCCGCCGAGGCGGGCCTGGAGCTTGCTGAACACCAGCTTCTCGGCCAGCGCGTACTTCAGCCTCAGCCCGGTCGGCACCGGACGGCCGGCCTGCTCGAGGGCCACCTTCGCCTGGCCGACCCCGACGCCCCAGGAGAAGATCTTCGCCTTGGCGCCGCCGCCGTCCCGGGCGGTGGTGACCACCTTGTTGTAGATCTTCTCGAACACCCGGGGCGCCCCGCACATCAGCGTCGGCCGGATGATCCCGAGCAGGTCGACCAGCTTCTCCACCCGGCCGTCGACGTAGGTCGGCAAGCCGACGTGGGTGGACCCGCAGAGCAGGGTCTTGCCGAACGAGTGGGACAGCGGGAGCCACAGGTACTGCAGGTCGTCCTCGCGCAGCAGCCCGACCTCGTCCTGCGCCACCCCCTCCCAGCACCAGCCGCCGTGCAGCAGCTCGACGCCCTTGGGCCGGCCGGTGGTGCCCGAGGTGTAGATCAGGGTGGCCAGGTGCTCCGGCCCGATCCCGGCCACCAGCCGCTCGATCAGCCCCGGCTCGGCGGCGAGCGCCCGGGCGCCCTGCTCCTCCAACTCGGCCAGGGTGAGCTGGGGCACGGCCGCGGCGGGATCGACCGCGCCGTCGAAGAGCACCACGTGGGTCAGCGCCGGCAGTTCCGCGCCGGCGAGCTTCGCGGCCTGGGCCGGGTTCTCGGCGAACAGCACCCGGGAGCCGGAGTCGGCGATGATGTACGCCGCCTCCTCGGGCTCGGTGGTCGGGTACACGGTGGTGGTGGCGCCGCCAGCGCACATGATGCCGAAGTCGGCGATGACCCAGTCGAGCCGGGTGCTCGCCAGGATCCCCACCGGGTCCTCCTGGCCGACACCGAGCCCGTGCAGCCCGGCCGCGACCGCCTTGGCCCGCTGGCTGACCTGCTGCCAGGTCAGCCAGACCGGCCCGGAGTCGTCGGGGGCGGGGTGGCCGAAGGCGTGGCGGTCGGGGGACGCCGCGACGCGCTTGAGGAACATGTCGGGGATGGAACGGTACGGTACATCGAGAGCCATCGCTGTAGCCGCCTTCAGGGCTGGAGGCGTGACGGGGGTCACGTCATTCTGCGGTTACCGAAGGGTATTGCCTGTACCGCCCATCGGCTAGCCCCGGTGATCCCAGGCCGTCCCCCGGCTGCGCCGCCGGGGTGTGGCCTCAGGCGTACCGGGCGGCACGGGTGGACCAGTCGTAGGTGGCCCGCACCCAGTTGCTCCGGGCGGCCAGGAACGGGCGCACCGTCGGGTCCTCGGCGAGCAGGGTCGCCTCCCGCTCGGCGTACACCGCGAGGGTGCGGTTGAACCGGTCGGCGGCGGCGCGCAGCGCCGCCGGCTCGTCCCGGCCGGTCTCGGCCGCGATGGCGCTGACCAGGTTGTGCGCGTCCGGACCCGACTGGTTCTCCTTGCCGTACGAGAAGAGGTCGTTGCACCAGCAGACCAGGTCCGCGGCGAGGGTCTCGACGTCGACCAGCGCCGGCTCGACCCGGCGTGCCGCCGCGGGCGGGGCGTCGTACGCCAGGTCGGTCAGGGTGAACGCGGGATGCACGGCCCCGGTGTGCCGGCGTAGCCGGACGTACTCCGCCACCCCGGGGGTGCGCCGGCGTTCCCGGTTCGTCGCCTCCCAGAGCAGGGCCAGCAGGTAGTCGCGCACCTGGCCGACGAAGCGCAGCAGCAGCCCGGGGGAGCCGTGGGTCCGGGTCCGTCGGCACAGGTCGTCCAGGGCGCTGCCGAGCGGGTCCCCGCCCGCGTTCCCCGGTGCGCCGTGCCGGTCGAGAACGTCGAGCAGGTCGGCGACGGCCGGGGCCAGCCGGGTGGGCGCCGCGCCGAGGCCGTCCTCGTCACAGGCGTCGTCGACCACGAACAGCCAGGTGACCAGGTCGGTGAGCAGGCGCAGGCGCTCGCCGGCCGCGTCCGGACAGGTGCGCCCGGCCAGTTCGGCGGCGGCCGCCCCGCGCAGCCGGATCAGCCGGTGCCCGGTGGTGATCAGGCCGAGTTCCTGCGCCCAGGCCAGGCTCGCCTCGGCGGCCAGGTCGGTCTCGGCGTGCCGGCGCGGGGGAAACGGCGGTTCGTTCAGGGCCGAGACCGCGAAACTTCGCATGTCGCCCTTCCGGATGTGGCCGCCCCGGGGTGGGGCGACGGCCGGACGAGGGTACGTCAGCAACGATCGACATTCATAATTCGGTCACGAACGGTTCACACCCGGGTGTGATCGGAGAATCGCGGTCCGTCAGATGCCCAGCTTGGCGGACCTCAGCCGCTCGGCCAGCTCCGCAGGCCCGTCCACCTGCACCCGGGCCACCCGCTGCCGGCCGGTCAGGAACAGCACCAGTTCGCCCGGCGGGCCGACCAGCCGGGCCCGCTGCCCGCCCCGCCCCGCCGACAGCTCGCCGTGCCCGGGGGCCTGCACCAGCAGGTCGGCCGGGAAGCGGCGCAGCGCCAGCCGGCCCAGCACCGCGGCCCGGCGCCACAGCACGGTGTGCAGCCCGGCCGGCAGGTCCCTCGGCTGCCACCCGGGCCGGGCCCGGCGGACGTCCTCGTGGTGGATGTAGAACTCCATGGTGTTGACCAGCTCGTCGGTGAGCGGGTTGCTCAGCGGGCTCCACACCGGCGGGCGGCGAACCTGGCCGACCAGTTCGGCGAACGGCCGGGCCGCGATCCGGGCCTGCACCCCCTCGGCGTATCTGCGCAGGGGCGGCAGCATGATCCCACCGGCGGCGTCCGGCCGGCGTTCCCGGACGATCAGGTGGGCGGCGAGGTCGCGGACCGACCAGCCCTCGTTGATCGTCGGCGCGTCCGGACCCAGGCTCAGCATGAGGTCGGCGAGCGCGTCGCGCTCCGACCGGGCGTACCGCGTCATCGCCCGATCGTAGGCCGGTCCGGCGCGGTCGGCGCGGTCGGCGGCGTCGAAGGCCGGGACGTGATCACCGACATACCCGATACGGGACGGCGAGGTGGACCGGACCCGGTAAGGATGAGGGGGATAATTGCGGCTTACGGCGGGGGAGAGCGTGACCAGCAGGGCAAGTCGGGACGTGCTCGGTAGAGGACTGTCCGTGCTCGGCCGGGCGATCCGGGAACAGCCCCGGATCTTCGCGGTCGCGGTGGCCGGCAGCGTGCTGTTCGGCGGGCTGGTCATCGCCAGCGCGTACATCGTCGGCGCGGTGGTCGGTGACGTGGTGGTGCCGGCGGTCGAGCGCGGGTCGGTGGGCGTGGCGGCCATCGCCCTCGCCGCCGGGGCCCTGTTCGGGATCAGCGTGCTGCGGGTGGTCGGCATCTTCGGCCGCCGGCTCGGCGCCGGCTACATGCAGTTCCGGCTCCAGGCCGCCTACCGTCGCCGGGTCACCCGTCGCTACCTGGATCTGCCGCTGTCCTGGCACCAGCGCAACGCCACCGGCACCCTGTTGTCCAACGCCAACTCCGACGTCGAGGCGGCCTGGTACCCGATCGCCCCGCTGCCGTTCGCGGTCGGCACGCTGGTGATGCTGGTCGGCGCGGTCGCCTCGCTCTTCGTCACCGACTGGGCGTTGGCCCTGGTCGGGCTGGCCGTGTTCCCGGCACTGTTCGCCCTCAACGTGGTCTACTCCCGCTGGATGGCCCCCCGCCAGGCCCGCGCCCAGCGGCTGCGCGCGGAGGTCAGCGGGATCGCCCACGAGAGCTTCGACGGTGCCCTGGTGGTCAAGACGATGGGCCGCGAGGCCCAGGAGACCGCCCGGTTCTCCGCCCGGGCCGGTGAGCTGCGCGACGCGCTGATCGCCGTCGGCCGGCTGCGCGGCGTGTTCGACCCGCTGCTGGAGACCCTGCCCGGTCTCGGCACCCTCGCCGTGCTGGTGGTCGGCGCGTTCCGGCTCCGGCAGGGTGCCATCACGGTCACCGAGCTGGTCAGCGTGGCGTTCCTGTTCACCGTCCTGGCGTTCCCGGTGCGGGCCATCGGCTGGGTCCTGGCCGAGCTGCCGCGCAGCGTCGCCGGCTGGGACCGGGTGCGCCGGGTGCTCGACGCCACCGGCGAGATGTCGTACGGGGACGTCGCGCTCGACCCGGCCGACCCCACCCCGGCCACCCTGACCTTCGCCGACGTCGGCTTCGCGTACGAGCCGGCCGAGGCGCACCTGCCCGGCGTCGAGGTGCTCGGTGAGGTCTCCTTCACCGTGCCGGCCGGGAAGACCGTGGCCCTGGTCGGGCCGACCGGCTCCGGGAAGTCGACGATCACCGCGCTGGCGGTGCGGCTGGTCGACCCGCACACGGGCGCGGTCCGCCTCGACGGGGTGGACGTCCGCCGGCTCACCGCCACATCGCTGGCGGGCGCCGCCGCGCTGGTGGCCCAGGTGCCGTTCGTCTTCGACGACACGGTCCGGGCCAACATCACCCTGGACCGGCCCGACATCGCCGACGAGGACGTCTGGGCGGCGCTGCGGCTGGCCGAGGCGGACGGCTTCGTCGCCGCGCTGCCCGACGGGCTGGACACGATGGTCGGCGAGCGGGGCACCTCGCTCTCCGGCGGGCAGCGGCAGCGGCTCACCCTGGCCCGAGCGCTGGCCGGGCGACCCCGGCTGCTGGTTCTCGACGACGCCACCAGCGCGGTGGACCCCCGGGTGGAGGCGGCCATCCTGGCCGGGCTGCGCGCCCCGACCGCCGGGGGGCCGGCCGCCTCGATCCTGGTGGTGGCGTACCGGCGGGCCACCATCGCGCTCGCCGACGAGGTGATCTACCTGGAGCACGGCCGGGTGCTCGCCCGGGGCACCCACACCGAGCTGCTCGCCACCGTTGCCGGCTACGCCGACCTGGTCACCGCCTACGAGCAGGCCGAGACCGACCCCCAGCAGGAGCGCACGCCCGACGAGGTCAAGCCGTTGGCCTCGGGCCTGGAGATCGAGGTGGATCGGTGAGCGCGAGGAGTGAGCTTGCGAGCCCCGCAGTCGTGAACGAGGTGGATCGGTGAGCGCGAGGAGTGAGCTTGCGAGCCCCGCAGTCGTGAACGAGGTGGATCGGTGAGCGCGAGGAGTGAGCTTGCGAGCCCAGTAGAGGAGAGCACCTGGCAGACCCTGCGGCGGGGGCTGGCCCTCTCCCCGGAGCTGCGCGCCGGCCTGGTCGGCACGCTCGCCCTGGCGTTGGTCTACATGGTCGGCCGGGTGGCCGTGCCGGTGGCCGTGCAGCAGGGCATCGACAAGGGCATCGTCGGTGGGCTCAACCTGGATGTGGTCTGGACGGTGGTGGCGGTTGCGGTCGCCGTGTTGGTGGTGACCACCATCTGCGGCTACCTGATGATGCGGCGGCTGTTCACGGTCAGCGAGACCGCCCTGGCCAACGTGCGCACCCGGGCGTTCCGGCACGTGCACGACCTGTCGATGCTGCACCAGCAGTCCGAGCGGCGTGGCTCCCTGGTCTCCCGGGTGACCAGCGACGTCGACCAGATCACCCAGTTCCTCCAGTGGGGCGGGGTGATCCTGATCGTCAACCTCGGTCAGCTCGCGGTGACCGCGGCGGTGATGCTGGCGTACTCGTGGCAGCTCACCCTGGTGGTGTTCGCCGCGTTCGCGCCGGCGGTGCTGGTGATCCGGCTGCTCCAGCGCCGCCTCGCCGGGGCGTACGGGGTGGTCCGGCAGCGGATGGGGACGCTGCTCGGGACGATCGCCGAGAGCGTGGTGGGGGCGCCGGTCATCCGGGCGTACGGGATCGCGGGGCGGACGGCCCGTCGGCTGGACGTGGCGATCGAGGGGCAGCGGCAGGCCCAGCAGCGGGCGATCCGGATCAGCATCCTGGGCAGCTCGGTAGGGGAGCTGGCGGCCGGGCTGGCGCTGGCCGGCGTCGTCGTCCTCGGGATCACCCTCGGGGTGGACGGCACCCTGTCGGTCGGCCAGCTCACGGCGTTCCTGTTCCTGGTGACGTTGTTCATCCAGCCGGTGCAGATCGCCACCGAGGTGCTCAACGAGGCGCAGAACGCGATCGCCGGCTGGCGGCGGGTGCTCGACGTGCTGGACGCCGTCCCGGACGTGGCCGACCCGGGAGAGCGGGGGCGGGAGCTGCCGTCCGGTCCGCTGGACATCCGCTTCGCCGGGGTGGGTTTCGCCTACCCGGGTGGCCCGCCGGTGCTGCACGACGTCAGCCTGGAGATCTCGGCGAAGAGCCGGGTGGCCGTGGTGGGGGAGACGGGCAGCGGCAAGACCACCTTCGCCAAGCTGCTCACCCGGCTGATGGATCCGACCGACGGCGAGGTGCTGCTGTCCGGGGTGCCGCTGCCACAGGTCCGGTTCGCCTCGCTGCGCACGCGGGTGGTGATGGTTCCGCAGGACGGCTTCCTCTTCGACGCCACTGTCGGGGAGAACGTCCGGTTCGCCCGGCCGGAGCTGACCGACGCCGAGTTGACGGCAGCCTTCACCGAGTTGGGGCTGGTGGACTGGCTGGACGGGCTGCCCACCGGGCTGGACACCCCGGTCGGCGAGCGCGGCGAGGCGTTGAGCGTGGGGGAGCGGCAGCTCGTCGCGCTGGCGCGGGCGTACGTCGCCGACCCTGACCTGCTGGTGCTGGACGAGGCGACGAGCGCGGTCGACCCGGCCACCGAGGTCCGCCTGCAGCGCGCCCTGGACGCGGTGACCCGGGGCCGGACCACCCTCGCGATCGCGCACCGGCTCTCCACGGCGCAGGCCGCGGACGAGGTGATCGTGGTGGATCAGGGCCGGATCGTGCAGCGCGGCCCGCACGACGAGCTGGTCCGCGAGCAGGGCTCGGTCTACGGGCTGCTCTACGCCTCCTGGCTGGAGCAGACCCGCTGACCGGGTGGACCGGCTGGAACCGGCAAGGCGGTGGACGTGGGGGGCGCGGGTGGTCTACGGTGCCACTTAGGTAAGGCTAACCTTTGGAGGTGGGTCATGCGCCCCAGCACCGCCCTGCGGCCCAGTCCCGCCGAGATCGTCCGGACCCTGGCCGCCGGCCGGCTGCCGGGCCTGGCCTACCTCGCCCAGCGGCCCGGCCCGTTCCACGTCCGGCACGTCACCGATGCCGAGGGCCGGGTGCTGCTGCTCGTACCGGTGCACAGCGACCTCGCGGCGGCGCTGCCGCCGGGCGACGACGTCGCCGTGGCGCTCGACGTGCTGGACCTTCCGCCGGCTGCCGGCGCCCCGTCACTGGGTCGGGCCTGGGTCTCCGGCTGGGCGGCCGCGCTGCACGGCGACGCCGCCCGCCGTGCCGCGCTGGACTACGCCGAGGTTGACCCGACGGGAGACCTGCTCGACGTCGGCACCCGGTTCCGGCTGTACCGCTTCGAGGTGGCCGAGGCCCGCCTGGAGCGCCCCGACGGACTGCTCCGGATCGACCCGCTGGCGTACGCGGAGGCCGAGCCGGACCCGCTGCACCCGGTGGAGGCGGAGCTGCTGGCCGAGCTCACCGTGCACCACGGCCGGGAGATGACGGCGTACGTCCGGCGGCAGCTCGGCCTGGCCGACGCGGCCCGCGCCGACCCGCCCCGGGTGGTGCGGGTCGACCGGTACGGCCTGGTGGTCTCCTTCGGTTCCCCCGGCGCGCGGCGGCGGGCCCGGTTGGCCTTCCCGAGCCCGGTGGCCGACCACGGTGAGCTGGCCCGGATGCTGCACCCCGTGTTCTTCCGGCGTGCCGAGTCACCCCGCCTGACCGGCCCCGCCTGACCGACCCGCCGCACCCGCACCCGCGCCGGCGCTAGCGGGGGACCAGCTCCGCCTGAGGCGTCGACCAGGGCGCTACGAGAGGTCGCCGCACAGGTATCGCTGGACCGTTGGGGCGATCGCGGTGACCAGGGTCTCCGCCGGCGCGGAGGCGACCGGCTCCAGGCGGATCACGTGCCGCATCATGGCCAGCCCGATCATCTGGGTGGCCACCAGCGACCCGCGCAGCGGCCGTTCGGCCGGGTCGACGTCGAGGTGGTCCAGGACCCGGCGCAGCACCTGCGTGACCAGGAACTCGCGCAGCAGCCGGGCGGTCCACTCGTTGCTCACCCCGGATCGCAGCAGGGCCACGGCGCCGGCGCCCGTCGGGGAGTCCCAGATCTCGAGGAACGTGCGGACCAGCCGCTCGCCGACGCCGTCGGCGTCCCCGCCGAGCACCCGGGGGAACAGCTCGCCGGGGTCGACCGGGGCGTCCATCGAGGCCAGGAAGAGCCGGTCCTTGGTGCCGAAGTAGTGGTGCACCAGCGCCGGGTCCACCCCCGCCGCCCCGGCGATCGACCGGATCGAGGTCGCGTCGAAGCCCCGCTCCGCGAATGCGGCCCGGGCCGCGTCGAGGATCGCCTCCCGGGTGTCCGGGTTGCCGGGTCGTCGACCGGTCCGCCGCGCCATCGCCGCCCTTTGCTCGTCCGTCGTCGTGCCGCCCGCGCCCCGGCGGCTCAGCCGCTGCGCCGGCGCAGGGTGGCCGCGGCGAGCACCAGCGCCAGCACCACCGCGCCGGCCACCACCCCGAGGTCCCGCCACATCGTGCCGGTCGGTTCGGCGTGCGCGCCGACCTCCTGCAACGCCTCGACCGCGTACGACAGGGGGAGGGCGTAGCTGACCGCCTGGAGCCAGCCGGCCATCTCGTCGCGGGCGACGAAGAGCCCGCAGAGCAGCAGCTGGGGGATCACCACGACCGGCATGAACTGTACGGCCTGGAACTCGGTGCGGGCGAACGCGCTGCAGAACAGCCCGAGGGCCACCCCGAGCACCGCGTTGACCACCGCGATTCCGATCACCAGGGCGCTGCTGCCGGCGGTGGTCAGCCCGAACACCCAATACGCCACGGCCGCGGCGATCGCGGCCTGCCCGGCGGCGGCGACGCCGAACGCGATGCCGTAGCCGAACAGCAGGTCGAGCCGGCCGAGCGGGGTGGTGAGCAGCCGCTCCAGAGTGCCGGAGGTGCGCTCGCGCAGCATCGCGATGCTGGTCACCAGGAACATGATCACGAACGGGAAGACGCCGAGCAGCACCAGCGCCACCCGGTCGAACATGCTCGGCCGGCCGGGTGGGACGGGCTGATCGGCATACATGAAGTAGACGAGGGTGAGCAGCAGTGTCGGCACCACCACGAGCAGGGCGACGGTGCGTCGGTCGTGCCGGAGCTGGCGCAGGATGCGTCCGGTGGTGGCGGCCAGGATGCGCGGGCTCACGACGCGCCCCCGTCCGGGCCGGTGGAGCGGCCCGTGCCGTCGGCCGTGATCCCGGCCGTGCCGCCGGCCCGGATCAGGCGCAGGAACGCCTCGTCGAGGTCGTCGACCCCGGCGGCGGTGCGGACCGCGTCCGGGGTGTCGTCGGCGATCAGCCGGCCCTCGCGGATCAGCAGCAGTCGGTCGCAGCGGGCCGCCTCGTCCATCACGTGGCTGGACACCAGCAGGGTCGTCCCGGCCGCGGCGAGGGCGTGGAACCGGGCCCACAGGTCGGCGCGCAGCACCGGGTCCTGCCCGACGGTCGGCTCGTCGAGGACGATCAGCTCCGGCTCGCCGACCAGGGCGCAGGCCAGCGACGCCCGGCTGCGCTGGCCGCCGGAGAGGGTGCCGACGAGCTGGCCGGCCGCCTCCGCCAGCCCGACGTCGGCCACCGACCGGTCCGCCTCGGCCCGGCCCCGGCCCTGCAGGACGGCGAAGTAGCGGGCGTTCTCCCGGACGGTGAGGTCGGCGTACACGCTGGGCGCCTGGGTCAGGTAGCCGACCCGGCTGCGCAGCGGGGCCGAGCCGGCCGGGCGGCCGAGCACGGTCACCGAGCCGGAGCGGACGGTCTGCACGCCGACGACGGCCCGCATCAGGGTGGTCTTGCCGCTGCCGCTCGGCCCGAGCAGCCCGGTCACCGAGCCGCGCGGCACCGCGCAGCTCACGCCGTGCAGCACCCGCCGCCGGCCACGCTCCACGACCAGGTCGCGGACTGCGATCGCGTGGTCCATCGTCACCTCCAGATTTCATCACCTAATGAAATCAACGCTAGATGAATTCCTCCCCGTGCACAACGGGGGGTTGACTTCGCGTGCGCTCCAACTGACAGCCTGTGTCGCGTGGACGTCAGCACGCAGGAGTCCGGCTGATCGGGCTGTCCGAGGTGAGCCCGGCGACCCTGCGGGCCGCGCACGCTGTGCACCCGGTGGCCGCCGTGCAGATGGAGTACTCGCTGTTCACCCGGGACGTCGAGGGCGAGATGCTGGCCACCTGCCGGGAACTGGGGACGGCGCTGGTGGCGTACTCGCCGGTGGGTCGGGGCCTGCTCACCGGGGCGATCACCCGTCGCGACCAGCTCGCCGCCGGTCGGCGCCGAGCAGCTGGCCCGGCTGGCCGCTGCGGTGTGCCGTCCGGTTGCCGTGGCCGGCGAAAGGTACCCCGAGGCAGGAATGAGAACGACCGGGCACTAGCCTTCGGACCGGGCACTAGCCTTCGGACCCGGACAGCCGGTCCGGCATCGGGCATTGCGCCCTGAACGGGCGTACGGCACGATGGCGCGGTGGGTCACGCTGCGTCACCTGAGACTGGGTTCCTCGACGACTGGGCCGCGCGGCTGCGGCAGGGGGCCGAGCGGCCCGTCGTCGGCATCCTGTTGCGCGGCAGCCACGCCCGACGGGCCGCCACGGCGCACAGCGACGTCGACCTCGACGTGCTCGTCACCGACGGGGCGCCGCCCCGGTCGGCCGCCCCGCCGATCAACGCCCCGTACGCCGCCCGCCGCGCCTACCTCGCCGAATCCGGCGGTCGGCTGACCCACGTCTCGGTGGCGGTCCGGGACATCCGCTCGTGGCTGGCCCGGCTGGCCCAGCCCGCCGACTGGGCGTTCGGGCTGCCGGTCACCACGCCCACCCGGCTGCTGTGGGCCGACGAGCACTGGCGCGACCGGATCGACCTGACGGTGCTCTGCCAGCCCGCCGACGAGCCGCGGCTGGAGGAACTGATCGCCACTCTCGGTAAGGTCGCCGGGGCCCGGGCCCGGGAGGACCACCTCGGCGTCCGGCTCGCCGCCGCCGACCTGGCCCGACTCTGCCCGTCCGTGCTCCGGCTGGCCAACCCGTCGGTGCGGGTGGTGTCCCGGCGGGCCGCGTTCACCGCCGCCCTCGACCTGCCGGTCGCCCCGCCCGGGTACCGCGACGACATGCTGCTCTGCCTCGGCGGCCGGCCCGGCTCCACCGGGCAGCTCTGGGCCGCCGCCGGGCGGCTGGTCACCGGCACCGTCCCGCTGGTCCGCCCGTACGCCGACGAGATCGCCGCGGTGGCCGGCACGGACCTGGCCGACGCCCTCGCCGACGGGCGGCTGGACCGTTACCTCGCCCAGCTCACCGGCGTCGCGACGGCCGTACCACGGCCGCGGCGGGAGCCGTCGCCGGTGCCCGCGCCGCGTCCGGGACAATGGGTCACTGTGCCCGTACCTGACGCGCCGACGACCGGCGCCAACGCCCCTGCGAACCCGCCGGCGGCCGATGTGCCGGCCGGCCCGTCCCGGCTCGACCCGGCCGTCGCCGCCCGGCTGCGCCGCAACCCCGACGGCCTGGTGGCCGCCGTGGTCCGCCAGCACGACACGGGCGAGGTGCTGATGGTCGCCTGGATGGACGACGAGGCGCTGCACCGCACCCTCACCACCGGTCGGGCCACCTACTGGTCGCGCAGCCGCCAGGAGTACTGGGTCAAGGGCGCCACCTCCGGCCACCACCAGTACGTCCGTTCCGTCGCCCTCGACTGCGACGGCGACGCGCTGCTGGTCAGCGTCGAGCAGGTGGGCGCGGCCTGCCACACCGGCGAGCGGACCTGCTTCTTCACGGAGCTTCCGGTCACCTCCACCCCGGGAGACCCCTCATGACCGACGGCTCCGTGAGCCCGGACCGGGTCACCTTCGCCGACCTGGCGGCCCGCTGGCGGGTCGTCCCGGTCACCCGCCGGCTGCTCGCCGACGCGGAGACCCCGGTCGGGGTGTACCGAAAGCTGGCCGGCGGGCCGGGCACGTTCCTGCTGGAGTCCGCCGAGCAGGGCGCCGGCCCGGCCGGGTCGGCCTGGTCGCGGTACTCGTTCATCGGGGTACGCAGCGGCGCGACGCTCACCGAGCGGGACGGGACCGCGTACTGGACCGGCCAGCCGCCCACCGGGCTGCCCACCGGGGGCGACCCGGTCCGGGTGCTGCGCGAGACGGTCAACGCCCTGGCCGGCCCGGCCTGGGACCCGGCCAGCGGCATGCCGCCGCTCACCGGCGGCATGGTCGGCTTCCTGGGGTACGACCTGATCCGCCGCTTCGAGCGGCTGCCCGAGCTGACCGAGGACGACCTCGGCGTGCCCGAGTTGGGCATGATGCTCGCCACCGACCTGGTGGTCCTCGACCACTATGACGGCTCGGCGATCCTGATCGCCAACGCGGTGCTCCCGCCGCCGGACGAGCCGGACCGCGACGCCCTGATCTCCGCCGCGTACCACCACGCGGTGGGGCGGCTGGACGCGATGACCACCGCGCTGTCCCGGCCCATCCCGCCGATGATCTCCACGGTCGACCGGCCGGTGGTCGGCGACGTGGTCAGCCGCACCGAGGAGGGCGGCTACCCGAAGGCCGTCGATGCGGCCAAGGAGGCGATCCGGGCCGGCGAGTGCTTCCAGATCGTGCTCGCCCAGCGCTTCGAGCGGCCGACCCACGCCGACCCGCTGGACGTGTACCGGGTGCTGCGCACCACCAACCCCAGCCCCTACATGTACCTGCTGCGCTTCGACGGCTTCGACGTCGTCGGCTCGTCGCCGGAGGCGCACCTGAAGGTGAGCGCCGGCCCGGACGGGCAGCGCCGGGCGCTGCTGCACCCGATCGCCGGCACCCGCCCGCGCGGCGACAACCCGGAGGAGGACGCCCGGCTCGCCGCCGAACTGCTCGCCGACCCGAAGGAACGCGCCGAACACGTCATGCTGGTCGACCTGGGCCGCAACGACCTGGGCCGGGTCTGCCGGCCGGGCACCGTCGAGGTGTCCGAGTTCGCCACCATCGAGCGGTACAGCCACGTCATGCACATCGTCTCGACCGTGGTCGGCACTGTGCGGGAGGACCGGACGGCCTTCGACGCGCTCGCGGCGACCTTCCCCGCCGGCACCCTGTCCGGTGCGCCGAAGGTCCGGGCCATGGAGATCATCGAGGAGCTGGAGCCGGTCCGGCGCGGCCTGTACGGCGGCACCGTCGGGTACTTCGACTTCGGCGGGGACCTGGACATGGCGATCGCCATCCGCACCGCGCTGATCCGGGACGGCCGGGCGTACGTGCAGGCCGGCGCCGGGGTGGTGGCCGACTCCGACCCGGCCGCCGAGGACCAGGAGACCCGCAACAAGGCCGCCGCGGTGCTGGCCGCCATCGCCGCCGCCGAGACCCTCCGGCCAGCCCGGTGACCGGCCCGACAACGGTGGCGGGGGCGGGCGCGCCGGCCGCGCGGCGCCGGCGTGAGATGACGTACGCGGTGCTGCTCTGCCTGGCCGGGGCGGGCCTGGCGCTGTGGGCGTCGACCCGGACCTGGTCGATCGAGCTGACCGTCCGGCCCACGCCGCTGCCGCCGGTGCGCGAGGCGCGCACCGGGGCGGCGCTGCTGCCCTGGCTGTCGGCGCTGGCCGTGGTCGGGCTGGCCGGCGGCGGCGCGGTGCTGGCCACCCGGGGGGCGTTGCGCCGGCTGATCGGTGTGCTGCTGCTGGCGCTCGGCGTCGCCGTGGCGGCCGGTGGAGGGTACGGCCTGTTCGCCGCGTTCGACGGCGAGATCAGCCGGCAGTGGCCGGCGCTGTGCCTGGTCGGCGGGCTGCTCACCGGCGCCGGCGGGGCGCTCACCGCACTGCGCGGCGCGGGCTGGCCGGCGATGGGGGCCCGCTACGACCGACCGGCCCGGCGGGTCGCCACCGAGCCGGGGCCGGCGGCGGCCGGACCGGTGACCGGGCGGCGCACCACCGAGGCGTGGGACGCGCTGGACCGCGGCGAGGACCCGACGGCCGGCTGACGGGCGGTCAGCCGACCGGCTGGCGCTCGCGGGCGGCGGCCCGGGTGGCAACGAGCTCGGCCACCAGGCGGTCCAGCTCGGCGCGCTGGTCGGCGCGGGCCCGGTCGGCGCAGACCGCCTCCCAGGCGTTGCCGCGCGCGGTACGGATCCGGCCGTCCCCCACCACGGCGCGCTCCAGGGTGTGCACCACCCCGACAGCGAGCGACGCGACGGTACGGGAGATGGTGGTCAGTCCAATGGTCGGGTTGGGCTCGACGTTGCTCATGGTCACCCCGCACGAAGATCGTTCCGACGGTCTCGGGCTGCGCGTCGCCGCGTCACCCGACGCCCCGGGCAGGCGCGTAAACGAGTCTGCCCGAGGAAGACGATGCCCGGCTCACGTTTCGCCCCGGTCACCGGCACGTCAACTCTCCCCCGGAGCGGGCGACCTGGACAGGGCCGTTCCGCCTTGACCTACGTCACAGCACCCACCGAGATGCGCGGGGGGTGAGCGCGGGCTGACAATGGTCGAATGGGAATGGGTACCCGTCGATGGGCCGACCGGCGCACCCGCCGGGCGCGGGGTCACCGCGATCGACGGGACCGGTGGCGCTGTGTGACGCGGCGTTCACCGGAAGTCGGGCATTATGCCGCAGCCCATTTCGTGAGGAGCGCCATACCCCCCGGCATCCGGTCCCAGGTGGCGCCCCCTAGCATCGGCCCATGACACCCGGAGAGGGGAGTCCGTTGGTGACTGCTGACCATGCGCACGCGGAGGGGGACGGGGCCGGTCCGGCGGCGTCCGGAAGCGTGCTCGACGAGATCCTGGCCGGTGTCCGAGAGGACGTCGCCCGGCGGCAGGAGCAGGTTCCGCTGGAGCGGATCCGCGAACTGGCCGCCGCCGCGCCCCCGCCGCTGGACGCGTACGCGGCCCTGCGCCGGCCCGGCGTGGCCGTGATCGCCGAGGTGAAGCGCTCGTCGCCGTCCAGGGGACAGCTGGCCGAGATCGCCGACCCGGCCGAGTTGGCCGCGGAGTACGCGGCCGGTGGCGCCCGGGCGATCAGCGTGCTCACCGAGGGGCGCTGGTTCGGCGGGTCGCTGGACGACCTGGCCGCCGTCCGGGCCGCGGTGAAGGTCCCCGTGCTGCGCAAGGACTTCGTGGTCTCCAGCTACCAGGTGCACGAGGCCCGCGCGCACGGCGCCGACCTGGTCCTGCTGATCGTCGCCGCGCTGGAGCAGAACGCACTGGTCGGGCTGCTGGAGCGGATCGAGTCCCTCGGGATGACCGGGCTGGTCGAGGTGCACACCGAGGAGGAGGCCGACCGGGCCATGGAGGCCGGTGCCCAGGTGATCGGGGTCAACGCCCGTGACCTGCGTACGCTGGAGGTCGACCGCTCGGTGTTCGAGCGGATCGCCCCCGGCCTGCCCAGCAACGTCGTCAAGATCGCCGAGTCCGGCGTGCGTGGCCCGCACGACCTGATCCGGTACGCCTCGGCCGGCGCCGACGCCGTGCTGGTCGGCGAGGGCCTGGTGACCCAGTCCAGCCCCCGCGACGCGGTGGCCGGACTGGTCAACGCCGGCAACCACCCGGCCACGCCCCGACCGGCGCGCTGACCCGCGCCCGGGGCGACAAGCAGCAGCGAGAGGACACCGCGATGAGCGCCGACGCCCCCGCCCCGCCCGGCCGGCTCCCCGACGCCGCCGGTCACTTCGGCCGGTTCGGCGGCCGGTTCGTCCCGGAGGCGCTCGTCGCGGCGCTCGACGAGCTGGACGCGGCGTACCGCAAGGCGATGGGCGACGAGGAGTTCCTCGCCGAGTTCGACGGGCTGCTGCGCGGCTACGCCGGCACCCCCTCGCTGCTCTACCCGGCCGAGCGGTTCTCCGCGAAGATCGGCGCCCGGGTGCTGCTCAAGCGGGAGGACCTCAACCACACCGGTGCGCACAAGGTGCGCAACGTGCTCGGCCAGGCGTTGCTGACCAAGCGGATGGGCAAGCGGCGGGTGATCGCCGAGACCGGCGCCGGCCAGCACGGCGTGGCCACCGCGACCGCCGCCGCCCTGTTCGACCTCGACTGCGTGGTCTACATGGGCGAGGTCGACACCCGGCGGCAGGCGCTCAACGTGGCCCGGATGCGGATGCTCGGCGCCACCGTCGTCCCGGTCACCACCGGCTCGCGCACCCTCAAGGACGCGATGAACGAGGCGATGCGGGACTGGGTCGCCAACGTCGACGACACCCACTACCTGATCGGCACCGCCGCGGGCCCGCACCCGTTCCCCGAGATGGTCCGGGACTTCGTCCGGGGCATCGGCGAGGAGGCCCGCCAGCAGTGCCTCGACCTGACCGGCGCGCTGCCGGACGCGGTCGCGGCCTGCGTCGGCGGCGGCTCCAACGCGCTGGGCATCTTCCACGCCTTCGTCGGCGACCCCGGCGTGCGGCTGTACGGCTTCGAGGCCGGCGGCGAGGGCATGGAGACCGGGCGGCACGCGGCCAGCATCACCGGCGGCTCCTCGGGGGTGCTGCACGGCACCCGCACGTACGTGCTCCAGGACTCCGACGGGCAGACGATCGAGTCGCACTCGATCTCGGCCGGCCTGGACTACCCGGGCGTCGGCCCGGAGCACGCGTGGCTGCACGACAGCGGCCGGGCGACGTACACGCCGGTGACCGATCGCGAGGCGATGGCCGCGTTCGAGCTGCTCTGCCGCACCGAGGGGATCATCCCGGCGATCGAGAGCGCGCACGCGCTCGCCGGCGCGCTGAAGATCGCCCCGGGGCTCGCCGCCGAGCTGGGCCGGGAGCCGGTCATCGTGGTCAACCTCTCCGGCCGGGGCGACAAGGACGTGCACACCGCCGGCGAGTACTTCGGCATCCTCGACAAGGAGCAGTGAGAACGTGAGCCGCATCGGGGTGGCGTTCGACAAGGCCCGCGCCGACGGGCGGGCCGTGCTGGTGGGCTGCATGCCGGCCGGGTTCCCCACGGTCGAGGGCAGCATCGCCGCGATGACCGCCATGGTCTCCGCGGGGGTGGATGTCATCGAGGTGGAGATCCCGTACTCCGACCCGGTGATGGACGGCCCGGTGATCCAGAAGGCCAGCGACATGGCACTGGCCGGCGGCGTCCGTGTCGCCGACACGCTGCGCATCGTCGAGGCGGTCGCGGCCACCGGCGCCCCGGTGGTCACCATGACCTACTGGAACCCGATCGAGCAGTACGGCGTCGACGCGTTCGCCCGGGACCTGGCCGCGGCCGGCGGCACGGGCCTGATCACCCCCGACCTGATCCCCGACGAGGCCGACGAGTGGCTGGCCGCCTCGGACGCGCACGGGCTGGACCGCACCTTCCTGGTCTCCCCGTCGTCCACCGACGCGCGGTTGAAGATGACCGTGGAGCACTGCCGGGGATTCGTCTACGCCACCGCGATCATGGGGGTCACGGGCGCCCGGACACAGACCTCCGACGCGGCCCCCGTCCTGGTCTCCCGGCTGCGCGAGGTCACCGACCTGCCGGTCGGCGTGGGGCTCGGCGTCGGCACCGGCGCGCAGGCCGGCACGGTCGCCGGGTACGCCGACGGGGTGATCGTCGGCAGCGCGCTGATCCGCTGCCTGCTCGACGCGCCCGACCCGGCCGCCGGCCTGGCCGCCCTGCGCGCCCTGAGCGCCGAACTCGCCGACGGGGTGCGCAACCCGCGTCGCTGACCCGACCGGGGTGCCGCTACGGCGGTGCACAGCGGTAGCGTGTGCACCCGTGACCCTCGCCTCGACGATTCCCCAGGCGGCCCTGCCGAGCCCCAGCACGGCCGTCTGGCAGCTCGGCCCGCTGCCGCTGCGGGCGTACGCGCTCTGCATCATCGCCGGCATCGTGGTGGCCTGCGTGGTCACCGAGCGGCGGCTGCGCCAGCGCGGCGTAGCCCCCGGCGCGGTCCTCGACATCGCCGTCTGGGCGGTGCCGACCGGCATCATCGGCGCCCGCATCTACCATGTGATCACCTCCCCGGAGAAGTACTTCGGCGCCGGCGGCGAGCCGCTCAAGGCGTTCGCCGTCTGGGAGGGCGGCCTGGGTATCTGGGGCGCGGTGGCAGGCGGGGCGCTCGGCGCCTGGATCGCCGCCCGCCAGCTCGGCATCCCGTTCACCGTGGTGGCCGACGCGCTCGCCCCGGGGCTGCCGCTGGCGCAGGCGGTGGGCCGGCTCGGCAACTGGTTCAACAACGAGCTCTACGGTGGCCTGACGACCCTGCCCTGGGGGCTGCGGGTGCACGACATGGACCCGAGCAACCCCGGCCACGCGAAGGTCGTCGACGGCGAGCCGGTGCTGCTTCCCGGGCTGTACCAACCGACCTTCCTCTACGAGGCGCTGTGGAACGTCGGCGTCGCCGCCCTGGTCCTCCTCCTCGACCGGAAGCTGCGCCTCGGCAAGGGGCGGGCATTCGCGCTCTACGTGATGGGCTACACCGCCGGCCGGTTCTGGATCGAGCTGATGCGCACCGACGAGGCCACCCACATCCTCGGCGTCCGGCTCAACGTCTTCACGTCCGCCCTGGTCTTCGTCGGCGCGCTGATCTACTTCCTGCGGGTCCGTGGTCCCCGGGAGTACCTGGTCCCGATCGGCGGGCCCACCCCCGCCCCGGCCGCCACCGGCGGCGACGTCTCCCAGGTCGACCTGTCCCAGCGCGGGGCCGGTGCGCAGGCGACCGCCCCGGAGGGGTACCGGGTGGTGGGCGAGGAGCAGTTCCGCGCGTACCGGGACACGGGCGTGGTACCCGACGGGCCCGACGCGGCCGCGGACGACGACACGCCGGGCCCCGCCGGGCCCGACGCGGCCGTGGATGACGACGACGCGCCGGGCCCCGTGGCAACCGGGGACGACGCGCCGGACGACCGCGAGGCGGGCGACGGGCCGGCGGGCGACGAGCGGGCCGGCACGACCGGCCCGCGCGCCACCGACCGGGAGAGCTGAGCGGGGGAGGGGCGGCATGCGTACGGCGGTGGTGGTCGGGGCCGGGATCGGCGGCCTCGCGGTCGCCGGCGCGCTCGCCCGGTCCGGGTGGCAGGTCACCCTTCTGGAGCGCGCCGACCGGGTCCGCCCGGATCCGGCGGCTGTCGTGCTCTGGCCCAACGGGGTACGCGCGCTGCGCGCCCTCGGCCTCGGCGCGGGCCTGGACGCGATCGCCACCCCGCTGCCCGACGGCGGGATACGCCGGCCCGACGGGCACTGGCTGGTGCAGCCCCGCCCCACCCCGGCCGACCGGATGCCGGTGGTGGTGCACCAGGAGGATCTGCACGACACGCTGATCGCGGGCCTCGGCGAGCGGGTGGAGCTGCGCACCGGCGTGACGGTGCGCACGGTCCGGGCCGCTCCTGGTGAGCGGCCCTCGGTCGGCGATGGCCGGCAGCGCTTCGAGGCCGACCTGGTGGTCGGGGCGGACGGCACCGACAGCGAGATCCGCCGGCAGCTGGCCCCCGAGGCGGGGGTGGTCAGCTCCGGCTGCGCCGCGTGGCGGGCGGTCATCCCCTGGTACCGGGCGCCCCGGCTTCCGGCGGACCAGCCGGCCGGCGGGGAGACCCTGGGTGCCGGGTACCGGTTCGTGGCCGCCTCGCTGGGCGAGCGTGGCTCGTCCGGCGGGTCGAGCCGGGGCGGCATCTACTGGGTGGCCACCGCGGCCGGCGCGCCCCGGCCGGAGTCCCCGGAGACCCAGCTCGCGCTGCTCCGCCGCTGGTACGCCGGCTGGCCCGCCCCGATCGGCGAGCTGCTCGACGCCACCGACCCGGCCGACGTGGTCCAGCAGGAGATCCGCGAGCTGCGCCCGCTGCCCCGCGCCTACGGTTTCCCGGCCGGGCCGGGCGGGGTGGTGCTGCTGGGCGACGCCGCCCACGCCATGCCCCCGCACCTGGGCCAGGGCGCCTGCCTGGCCTTCGAGGATGCCGCCACCCTCGCCTCGCTGCTGCGCGAGGCCCGCCTCCCGGACGCCGTCGCCACCTACGACCGGCTGCGCCGGCCCCGGGCGGCGATCGTGGTCCGGCAGACCCGGCGGATGTCGGCGGTGCTCCAGGCCCGGGGCCGGCTCGCCCTGCGGGCCCGGGACGCCGCCCTGGGCACCATCAGCCCCCGCCTGCTCTCCACCGCGGCCTCCGTCGCCGCCCAGTGGCGCCCCCCGTCCTGACCAGCTCGGCTCACCCGTCCTGAGCAGCTCGGCTCACCCGTCCTGAGCAGCTCGGCTCACCCGTCTTGACCAGCTCGGCTCATGCGTCCTGAGTAGCTCGGCTCACCCGGTCGGCCGGGCCCGTTCCGGTCGGCCGGCGGGTGCCGGGGGGACCGGGCGGCGGGGTGCGCTCAGATGAGCGCGGCGGGCTCCGCGATGCAGGCGGTGCCGACCCGGCGGAAGCCGACCCGGACGTAGACCCGGGCGATCTCCTCGCTGCCGGCGGAGAGGAACACCAGGTCGGTGCCGGCGGCGCGTAACGCCTGGGCGAGGGCGGCGGTGACCGCCGCGCCGAGGCCCCGGCGGCGGGCCGCCGGCAGGGTGGCGACCCCGGCGATCTCGGCCACCTCCCCGACCCGCATCGCCATCCCGCTGGCCAGTGGACCCTCGGCGGGCGTCCCGGCGAGCGCGGACAGCCGGCGGCCGTCGGCGACGCACGCCCGTTCCTCCTCCAGCGCCGCCACGTCCAGCTCGGTGACCGCGGCGTCCCGCTGCGCCGGGCCGGCCTCGCCCCGGGCGGTGCCGGCGGCGGAGAACCCGACCGCGGCGACCGCCCGGCGGGCGGCCACGTCGGCGGCGAAGCCGGGCGCGGTGGGGTCCAGCAGCCGCACCGGTACGTCGGTGAACTCCTCGGGAACGGCCAGCGCGGCCGGGTCGAGCGTCATCAGCGGGGCCTCCAGCACGGCCAGCCCCGCCGAGCGGGCCACCGCCAGCAGCTCCGGGCTGCGCTCGTGCACCCACTCGAACGCCTCCGGTATGCCGAGCTCCCGCTGCCGTTCCCGTACGGCGGTCACGTCGGCCAGCGAGGGCGGCTCGGTGGCGTCCAGGCGGGGGCGGGCGTAGAACGGCCAACCCGCCCCTTCCCGGACGAACAGCACCAGGGGGCCGTATTCCTCGGCCCGGGCGCCGTCCCGGGGCACCGCGTCGTAGAAGTGCTCGAGCCGGTCGAACGTCGTAGTCGTCTCAGTGCGTACGTGATCCACCGCGCGAGACTATCGTTCCCAGCATCTGGAAGTGTGATCAATCTGAACTGGCCTTGCGCCGCAACCCCTAACGTAGACTCAATAAACCCATAAGGGCCGACGTCGTCCCGACCATGATCCACCTGAGTGACGACAGGAGGCCCGGTGGCCTTTCCGTACCCTCCCAGCCAGCAGTCGGCCCCGCGCGCGACCGGGCTCTACGATCCCGCGCACGAGCACGACGCGTGCGGGGTGGCCTTCGTGGCGGACCTCTACGGCCGGCGCTCCCACGCGGTCGTGGCCAACGGCCTCGGTGCCCTGCTTCGGCTGGACCACCGGGGCGCCCGGGGCGCGGAGCACAACACCGGCGACGGCGCCGGCATCATGATCCAGGTGCCGGACGCGTATCTGCGCGCCGTGGTCGACTTCCCGCTGCCGCCGGCCGGCGAGTACGCCACCGGCCTGGTCTTCCTGCCGACCGATGACGCCGGCGAGGCCCGCGCCCGCCGGGTGCTCGAGAAGTACGCCCTGGTCGAGGGCGCGGAGATCCTGGGCTGGCGGGACGTGCCGACCGACCCGAGCGGTCTCGGCGAGACCGCGCTCGCGGCGCTGCCCCGGGTCCGGCAGGTCTTCCTCGCCGCGCGCCGGCTCACCGACACCCCGGCCGGCCCGGCCGGCTCCCCGCTGTCCGGCCTCGACCTGGACCGGGTGGCCTTCTGCGTGCGTAAGCAGTCCGAGCGGGAGACCGCCGAGCGGGGCGTGCCGGCGTACTTCCCGTCGCTGTCCGGCCGGACCATGGTGTTCAAGGGGATGCTCACCCCCGACCAGCTTCCCGAGTTCTTCCCCGACTTGACCGACGAGCGGGTCGACAGCGCCATCGCGCTGGTGCACTCCCGGTTCTCCACCAACACGTTCCCGTCCTGGCCGCTGGCCCACCCGTACCGGATCATCGCCCACAACGGCGAGATCAACACGATCCGCGGCAACCGGAACTGGATGCAGGCCCGCGAGGCGCTGCTGCGCAGTCCGAACATCCCCGGCAACATTCGCCGGGTCTTCCCGGTCTGCACCCCCGCCGCCTCCGACTCGGCGAACTTCGACGAGGTCCTGGAGCTGCTGCACCTGGCCGGGCGCAGCCTGCCGCACGCGGTGCTGATGATGATCCCCGAGGCGTGGGAGAACGACCCGGACATGCGCGCCGACAAGCGCGCCTTCTACCGGTTCCACGCCAGCCTGATGGAGCCGTGGGACGGGCCTGCGTCGGTCGCGTTCACCGACGGCGAGATCGTCGGGGCGGTGCTGGACCGCAACGGCCTGCGCCCGGGCCGCTGGTGGCGCACCGCCGACGGGCTGGTGGTGCTCGGCAGCGAGGCCGGCGTGCTCGACCTCGACCCGGCTACCGTGGTCGCCAAGGGGCGGCTCCAGCCGGGCAGGATGTTCCTGGTCGACACCGTCGCCGGCCGGATCGTCTCCGACGACGAGATCAAAGCGGAACTGGCCGCCGCGCAGCCGTACGACGAGTGGCTGCACGCCGGGCTGATCGACCTGACCGACCTGCCGCCGCGCGAGCACACCGTCTACACCCACGACTCGGTGCGCCGCCGCCAGCAGACCTTCGGGTACACGGAGGAGGAGCTGAAGATCCTCCTCGCGCCGATGGCCCGCACCGGTGCCGAGCCGCTCGGCTCGATGGGCACCGACACCCCGATCGCCCCGTTGTCCACCCGGCCCCGGCTGCTCTACGACTACTTCCACCAGCTCTTCGCCCAGGTCACGAACCCGCCCCTGGACGCCATCCGCGAGGAGTTGGTGACCAGCCTCCAGCACACCATCGGCGCGGAGGGCAACCTGCTCGACCCCGGCGCGGCGAGCTGCCGGCAGATCGTGCTGCCGCACCCGGTGATCGACAACGACGAGCTGGCCAAGATCCTCTCCATCGACGAGGACGGCGACCTGCCCGGCTTCAAGGCCGTGCGGGTCTCCGGGCTGTACCGGGTCCGCGACGGCGGGCCCGGCATCAAGGCCCGGCTCATCGAGATCTGCCGGCACGTCTCCGAGGCGATCGAGGACGGCGTGCGCATCCTGGTGCTCTCCGACCGGGACTCCAACGCCGATCTCGCCCCGATCCCGTCGCTGCTGCTCACCGCCGCCGTGCACCAGCACCTGGTCCGCGAGCAGACCCGCACCCAGGTGGCCCTGATCGTCGAGTCCGGCGACTGCCGCGAGGTGCACCACGCGGCCGTGCTGATCGGGTACGGCGCCGCGGCCGTCAACCCTTACCTGGCCTTCGAGTCGGTGGAGGACATGATCGCCACCGGCGCGCTGGTCGGGGTGGACCCGGCGAAGGCGGTGCGCAACTACGTCAAGGGGCTCGGCAAGGGCGTCCTGAAGATCATGTCGAAGATGGGCATCTCGACCGTCTCGTCGTACTGCGGGGCGCAGGTGTTCGAGGCCGTCGGCCTGGACACCCGCTTCGTCCAGCGGTACTTCCGGGGCACCCCGAGCACCATCGGCGGCGTCGGGCTGGACGGCATCCACGCCGAGGTGGCCGCCCGGCACTCGCTGGCCTGGCCGCCGCCGGGCGCCGTGGCGTCCGACCGGCTGGAGGTCGGCGGCGAGTACCAGTGGCGCCGCGAGGGCGAGCTGCACCTGTTCAACCCGGAGACGGTCTTCCTGCTCCAGCACGCCACCCGCAGCCGGCAGTACGACGTGTTCCGCCAGTACACGGCGAAGGTCGACGAGCTGGCCGCGAAGGCCGGCTCGCTGCGTGGCCTGTTCACCCTGCGCACCGGGGTCCACCCGCCGGTGCCGCTGGACGAGGTCGAGCCGGCCACCGAGATCGTCAAGCGGTTCGCCACCGGCGCCATGTCGTACGGGTCCATCTCGGCCGAGGCGCACGAGACCCTCGCCATCGCCATGAACCGCCTCGGCGGCAAGTCCAACACCGGCGAGGGCGGCGAGGACGCCGAGCGCCTGCACGACCCGCAGCGTCGCTCCGCGGTGAAGCAGATCGCCAGCGGCCGGTTCGGCGTGACCAGCGAATACCTGGTCAACGCCGACGACCTCCAGATCAAGATGGCCCAGGGGGCGAAGCCCGGCGAGGGTGGACAGCTCCCCGGCAACAAGGTCTGGCCGTGGATCGCCCGGACCCGGCACGCCACCCCGGGCGTCGGTCTGATCTCCCCGCCGCCGCACCACGACATCTACTCGATCGAGGATCTGGCCCAGCTCGTCCACGACCTCAAGTGCGTCAACCCGGCTGCCCGGGTGCACGTCAAGCTGGTCAGCGAGGTGGGCGTCGGCACGGTCGCGGCCGGCGTGGCCAAGCTCAAGGCCGACGTCATCCTGATCTCCGGCCACGACGGCGGCACCGGGGCGTCCCCGCTGAACTCGCTCAAGCACGCCGGCACCCCGTGGGAGCTGGGGCTGGCCGAGGCGCAGCAGACCCTGCTGCTCAACAAGCTCCGCGACCGGGTCACCGTGCAGGTCGACGGCCAGCTCAAGACCGGCCGGGACGTGCTGGTCGCGGCGCTGCTCGGTGCCGAGGAGTTCGGCTTCGCCACCGCCCCGCTGATCGTCGAGGGCTGCGTGATGATGCGGGTCTGCCACCTGGACACCTGCCCGGTCGGCATCGCCACCCAGAACCCGGTGCTGCGCGAGCGGTTCACCGGCAAGCCGGAGTTCGTGGAGAACTTCTTCCTCTTCCTCGCCGAGGAGGTCCGGGGATACCTCGCCGAGTTGGGCCTACGCACCATCGAGGAGGCCATCGGCCACGCCGAGCTGCTCGACGTCGTCGACGCCATCGACCACTGGAAGGCCCGGGACCTCGACCTCGGCCGCGTCCTGTACCTGCCGGAGCTGCCGGCCGGCGCGGCCCGGCGCGGCGTGCGGGCCCAGGACCACGGCCTGGAGCTGGCGCTGGACAACGAGCTGATCGCCCTCGCCGGGCCGGCGCTCACCGACGGCACGCCGGTGCGGGTCGAGGTGGCGGTGCGCAACGAGCACCGCAGCGTCGGCGCGATGCTCGGCGGCGAGGTCACCCGCCGCTTCGGCGGGGCCGGCTTGCCCGCCGACACCGTCGAGTTCCTGCTGCGCGGCACCGCCGGGCAGTCGTTCGGCGCGTTCCTGCCCAGCGGGGTCACCCTGCGCCTGCACGGCGACGCCAACGACTACGTCGCCAAGGGCCTGTCCGGCGGCCGGATCGTCGTCCGCCCGGACGCCGCGGCTCCGTTCGTCGAGGGCGAGGCCACGCCGGGCGAGCGCGCCGAGGACCAGATCATCGCCGGCAACACCATCCTGTACGGGGCCACCGCGGGCGAGGTCTTCCTGCGCGGCCGGGTCGGCGAGCGGTTCGCGGTGCGCAACTCCGGCGCGGTGGCGGTCGTCGAGGGCGTCGGCGACCACGGCTGCGAGTACATGACCGGCGGCACGGTGGTGGTGCTCGGCGAGACCGGGCGCAACTTCGCCGCAGGCATGTCCGGCGGCACCGCGTTCGTCTGGAACCTCGACCGGCGCCGGATCAACAGGGAGCTGGTCGAACTGTCGCCGCTGCGCGACGAGGAACGGGACCGGCTGCACGAGCTGGTGCACCGGCACTTCGCCGAGACCGGCTCGGCGGTCGCCGAGGCGCTGCTGAAGCGCTGGCCGGAGGCGGTGGAGGAGTTCACCGCCGTGGTGCCCCGGGACTACCGCCGGGTGCTGGAGATCATGCGGGCCGCCGAAGCCGCCGGCCGTGACGTCGACGACGCGGTGATGAGCGCACTGGCGGCGACAGCCGCCCCAGCGGCGCCGTCGGCGCCAACCGATGCGTCCATGCCGCCTGCCCCGCGGGCGGTCGCCCAGGAGGTGGCCCGTGCCTGACCCGAACGGTTTCCTGCGTTACAACCGGCGGCTGCCCGTGCGCCGCCCGGTGCCGGTGCGGATCAGCGACTGGCGGGAGGTGTACCCGCCGGCCGGCGAGGACCTCGTCCGCGAGCAGGCCACCCGGTGCATGGACTGCGGCATCCCGTTCTGCCACGACGGCTGCCCGCTGGGCAACCGCATCCCGGACTGGAACGACCTGGTCCGGACCGGTAGCTGGGACGCGGCGGTGGAGTCGCTGCACGCCACCAACAACTTCCCCGAGTTCACCGGCCGGCTCTGTCCGGCCCCGTGCGAGGCCGCCTGCGTCCTCGGCATCGGTGGCGGCGATCCGGTCACCATCAAGCAGGTCGAGGTGGAGATCGCCGACGCGGCGGTGACCCGGGGCGGGCTGGCACCCCGCCCGCCGGCGGCCCCGACCGGCCGGTCGGTCGCCGTGGTCGGCTCCGGTCCGGCCGGCCTGGCCGCCGCCCAGCAGCTCGCCCGCGCCGGCCACGCCGTGACGGTGTACGAGCGTGACGACGCGATCGGCGGCCTGCTCCGGTACGGCATCCCCGACTTCAAGCTGGAGAAGCAGCACATCGACCGGCGGCAGGCCCAGCTGGCGGCCGAGGGCGTGCGGTTCCGCACCGGGGTGAACGTCGGCGTCGACGTGACCGCCGAACAGCTACGCGAGGCGCACGACGCGGTGCTGCTCGCCTGCGGCGCGCTCCAGGGCCGGGACACCCCCGAGACCCCGGGGCGGGAACTGCGCGGCGTGCACCAGGCGATGACGCACCTGGTCGCGGCGAACCGGGTGGTCGCGGCGGCCGGCGAGGGCAAGGCGGCGCTCGCCGTGCTGCCCGACGGCACCCCGATCGACGCGGCCGGCAAGCATGTGGTGATCATCGGCGGCGGCGACACCGCCGCGGACTGCCTCGGCGTGGCCCATCGCCAGGGCACGGCCGGGGTGCACCAGCTCGACCTGTACCCGGAGCCGCCGCACTCCCGCGACGCCGACCGGGACCCGTGGCCGACCTGGCCGTGGCTGCTGCGCAACTACCCCGCCCACGAGGAGGGCGGCGACCGGGTGTTCGCCGCCGCCGTGCAGGAGTTCGTCGACGACGGCACCGGCCAGGTACGGGCGGTGCGGATCGCCGAGGTGACCGTCGAGAAGCGCGACGGCCGGCGGATCGTCACCCCGCTGCCCGGCTCGGAGCGGGAGCTTCCGGCGGATCTGGTGCTGCTGGCGATCGGCTTCGAGGGCACCGAGCGACAGCCGTTGCTGGAGCAGTTCGGGGTGGCCCGCAACGGCCGGGGAGCGATCGACGCCCGGCCGGACTGGCAGACCGAGGCCGACGGCGTCTTCGTCGCCGGCGACATGCACCGGGGCGCCTCGTTGATCGTCTGGGCGATCGCCGAGGGGCGCGCGGCGGCCGCCGCGATCCACGCGTACCTCGGCGGGGTGGGTGAGCTGCCCGCCCCGGTCGACCCCGCGCGGCAGCCCCTGGCCGCCCGCTGACCCGCGGAACCCCGTACGGCCGGCGGCCCGGGACCTCATGTCCCGGGCCGCCGGCCGTGTCCCCGCCCGCCCGGCCCGGGGCGCCCGTAGCCGGCTGGCACGGGTCCACCCGCGGGGTACCGGCTCTTCACCCGCTGCCGGTTGCTCACGCGCTGCTGGCTGTTCACGCGATGCCGGTTGCTCACGCGCTGCTGGCCCTTCACGCGGTGCGGGTTGCTCTCGCGGTGCCGGTTGCTCACGCGGTGCCTGCCCCATGTGGTGTCTGCCCCATGCGGTGTTGGGGCCTCATTCGGTGCTGGGGCCTCATGCGTCTTCCTGGATCCGCGGTGGCGCCTATGGAGCTGCCCCGTTCGTGCGCCCAGGGCCGGCGTGGCGGCCCGATGCGGCCTGCGGGTCGGCAGGTTGCAGATCGGTAGCCGGGCAGGGACGGGGTTCGCGCAGGGACGGCCGTTCCGCCGTGGTGGGGACGGGGGTGGCGCAGGGACGGCCGTTCCGCCGTGGTGGGTCTCCTGGCGACCGTCCCGCCCACCGGTAGCGTGGACGGGGCAGCTCCAAAGGGCTCCGCGTCGGGTCGTCCGTCTCGGGCCTGTCCCGCCGATCCTGTAGTGGGCGGTCATCGACGACCTGCCGGTTGAGCCCGGCGCGTCGGCTCGAGGCCGGCCTGGCCCGGGCGCCTGTACCCGGCAGCGCCTGTGCCCGGCAGCGGGCATGCCTGGCACAGACGGGCTCGCCGAATCGACGGTCGGCCGCCGGCCGCCGGCCGCCGGAAACCGGAAACCGCTACGGTCACGGGCCGCGTTTCGAGCCGAATCCGCCGATGCCGTGGCAGATCAGGTGCGCTCCCGGCCGGCGGACCCGGCATGAGTGGTCTGCGCAGTGGGCTGCCTCTCGGGCCGGTGGTCGAGGGCCTTACCGTCGATGGATCGAACGGCGGTGAGCAGCGCGTCGAGCGGGCGAGGCAGGGCATCCCGGCCAACCGCCGCCTCGACGAGCAGCCGCGCGTAGCGCAGCTTGCGGCGCGAGCCGCTGCCCAGGAACCGCCGCATCTGCGCTTCGGGCTCCCTGCCGCGCCAGGCGGGCTGGCTCTGCAACGAGCGGAACGACCCGAGGTCGCCCTGCGAGCCGAAGAGTGCCTCGACCTCTGCGGCGCCCACGGCGCGGATCAGCTCGTCCTCAAGATCGTCGACGCAGACGTAGAACCCGAGGTGCTCCATGTCGGTGCGCGTGCGGGGTGGACCGGCCCGGGCCGCGTCCAGTCCGCGCCGGAATATCTCCTCCTCGTGCAGGTCGCACAGGCCGGCAAGCCGCACCCGGGGGCCCAGCGGGCCCAACCTCGTCAGGAAACGGCCGATCGCGTGCGCCCCGCCGATCGGCACGATCACGACTCGCTCCGCCTCGAGGTCCCGGCCGCGGCCCACTGCGGCCGTTTCCAGGGCGATCTGGTCGCTGATGCCCTCGACGAGCACCACGGCCACGGCGTTGTCGACCTTCGCCAGGGCGCGGGCCGTCGCCTGGACCGGGGCGGCGGGGCCACTCACGTAGCCATCGAGCGCCCTGCGGGCAAGCTCACGGCGATTGGCGACATCCATGGCGGTTCCCCGGTCATCTGGCTGGCTGGGCTGCTGGCCTGTGCGTCCGCCGACCCGCTCGCGCAACAGGTCCGCGTGACCCGTGTGGCGGGCGTACCCATGAATCATCATCGGCGCTGCGCGAGACGGCCGACAAGCGATTAACGGCACCCGCACTCATGGTCGGGCGGCCGGGCGGCGGGCCGGTCAGACACTGCCGTCGGCGAGCATCTCCTCGAGCTCGGCGTACCCCTCGTTGACCCCGACCTCCATGCCGCTGGCGAGCCACGCGTCACGGCTCTCAAAACTGTCCACGAGGGACTGTGCGCGTAGCCGGACACGCGTGACGCAGGCGGGGCAGCTCAGAAGGGCGGCAGCCGAACCGTTCATTCAGCCTTGTCGTGCTGACTCGGGCCGCCCGATCCACCGGACCGGCGGTTCTCGGGCACTACGAGGCGGCGGCATCGCGGCATCCTCGTCGTGCGATGCCGCGATGCCGCCGCCGTGGAGCGTCGATCGGTGCCGGCGCCCGTGCCCGGGTGCTGGGTCAGTGGGCGAGGAGGCGGTGGGACTCGCGGAGCCTGGCCCACGACTTCGGCTCGGCCGGCGCGGTGGCGGTGCGGGCGGCGGCCCCACCGGACAGCTCCGGGCGGCCCCTGCTGAACAGCCAGGTGGTGAACACCGCGTCCAGGTCCTGGCCGGAGACCTGCTCGGCGAGGGCCTGGAACTGCTCGACCGTGCCGTTGCCGTGCCGGTGGGCGGCGGTCCACTGCGGCAGGATCCGGAAGAAGGCGTCGTCGCCGACGGCCAGCCGGATCTGGTGCAGGGCCATCGCGCCCCGGTCGTAGACCGCGCCGTCGAAGACGTTGTCGGCGCCCGGGTCACCCGGTGGGACCTGCCAGAAGTCGTCGTCGGCCGGGTAGGTGGCGTAGGTGAAGTCGAACAGCTCCTGCGCCGTGCCCTCGCCCTGCTCCTCCGACCATAGCCACTCGGCGTACGAGGCGAAGCCCTCGTTGAGCCAGATGTGCCGCCAGTCCGCCACCGAGACCGAGGCGCCGAACCACTGGTGGGCGTTCTCGTGGACGATCACGTAGGTGTTCGACCCGCGCCGCCAGAAGCCCGGCCCGTACACCGGGCGGGTCTGCGTCTCCAGGGCGAAGCCGATTCCGTCGACCGGCCCGGCCACGCCGCCCTGCGCCTCGAACGGGTACGGCCCGAAGATCGTGCTGCCCCACTCGACGATCTCGGCGGTCCGTTCGATGCTGGCCCGCGCCGCGGGTGCGAGCGGGCCCAGCGTGGTGCTGTACGCGTTGACCACCGGCTGCCCGTTGGGAGCGGTGTCGGTGACGATGTCGTACTGCCCGACGGCCAGGAACGACTCGTACGTCGCGCCGGGGCTGGTGCTGCGCCAGCTCCACCGCATCCGGTTGCCCGCCTCGGCCAGCGGCGGGCGCGGCTGCACGCCGTTGCTGATGACCTCGACACCGGCCGGCACCGACACCGACACGTCCCAGTTCGCCTTGTCGAGGGGGTGGTCGTTGCTCGGGTACCACCACCAGGCCGACTCGGGCTCGTTGACGGCTAGTCCACCGTCAGACGTGCGGGTCCAGCCGCTGTAGCCGTTGACCCGGGTCGTCGACGGCACCCCGGCGTACTTCACCACGATGGTCAGGGACTGGCCCTTGACGATCGGCCGGGGCGCGGTGATCGCCAACTCGTGGACGCCCTCCCGGGCGAATTCGGCCGACCAGCCGTTGACCCGCACCGACTCGACGCCGAGCACGAAGTCCAGGTTGAACCGGGACAGGTCCTGGGTGGCCCGGGCCAGGATCGTGGTGGTGCCGCTGAGTTGGTCGGTGGCCGGCTCGTAGCGCAGCCGGATGTCGTAGTGGTCGACGTCGTAGCCGCCGTTGCCGTAGTCGGGGAAGTAGCTGTCGCCCAGGCCGGGACTGCCGGGGCTCGGCGCGGCGGGGGCGAGGGCCGGCCGGCCCCAGCCCGATCGGGCGGCGGCCTGGCCGGGGGCGCCGGTCACGGCCGTGCCGGCGGTGGTGACGGTCAGGGCGGCGATGGCCGCCGCGAGAACGCGTCGCACGAGGTGGACTCCCTCCGTCGGGGGTGTACGCACAACCAAGCTAATCGACGGATGTGAACATGTGTGTCCCGTGGGTGGGCTTCTCGGCCCGTCCGGACGAACCTGGCACCGTCCGGCTGTAGTTGACACCACCGGGGCACCTGTCCGAATTGACTTGGCAGCTACGCAGGGCCGCGCTGTTGCTCATGCCCCGTGGCTTCCGTTCGCTGTCCACCCCCGGGGCACTCCTCGGGCGGGGCGTAGGCACGAATGGTGCCGTTGTGCCGCGCAACTCTTCCGTCATCGGTGAGGGCTACGAGGCGTTTACAGGCGGGGCACCGGCCCCGCTGGTGCTGCGAGCGCTGAGTCACCTTGCCTCCCCGGGTAGGTCGTTGCACGTCTTCAGTTTCATCCACCGAGCCATGCCGCCATGGTCGCCGATCGAGGCTCGGAAGCGGGCTGACCACGGAAGGTGCCAGGTTCGGCCGGACGGGACACTTCTCGGCCCGTTCCATATATCTGGATGTTTCGATAGCATTACCCTCCGGTAACAACCACCAGCCTTGGCCACGCGCGCGGTTCCGAGGATCCACCACCCCTGTCCCGTGGAGGTTCTCCATGTTCCAACGCCCGCTGGCCCGCGCCCTGACCGCGCTGGTCGCCGTCCTCACCGCCGCCGTCGGGGCGGTGGCCGTCCCCGGCGCCGCCCAGGCTGCCGCAGCCGTCAACTACGTGGCCCTCGGCGACTCGTACTCCTCCGGCGTCGGAGCCGGCCCGTACGACCTGTCCACCTGCCTGCGCAGCGAGAAGTCGTACGCCCCGCTCTGGGCCGCCGCCCACCAGGTGACCAGCTTCAAGTTCCCGGCCTGCGGCGGCGCGGTCACCGCCGACGTCATCGACAGCCAGGTGAGCGCGCTGAGCACCGGCACCACCCTGGTCACCATCACCATCGGCGGCAACGACGCCGGCTTCGCCGACGTCATCACCAGCTGCCGGTTCGGCAGCACCAGCAACTGCACGGACGCGGTGAACGAGGCGAAGGCCTTCGCCACCGGCGAGCTGCCCGGCCGGCTCGACCGTACCTACGCCGCGATCCGCAACCGGGCCCCGAACGCCCGGCTGATCGTGCTCGGCTACCCGCGACTGTTCGAGACGGGCTCATGCGGGCTGCTCGCGATGAGCACCTACAAGCGCACCATCCTCAACGAGGCCGCCGACCTGCTCGCCTCGGTCACCGCCGGCCGGGCCGCCGCGGCCAGGGCCACCTTCGCCGACACCCGCCAGTACTTCGCCGGGCACGGCGTCTGCGCCGCCGCGCCGTGGATCCGCGACGTCAGCGGCGTCATCGAGGCGTACCACCCGAACGCCGACGGCTACCGCCACGGCTTCCTGCCGGCGTTGACCGCCGTCACCGGCTGACCCGGGCCAGCCCCGCGGCCGTCCTGGCTGCGGGGCTGTCCGTCGCCGCCACGCGTCCGTTAGGGTTCGCTGGACCGGACGGCCATCGCGTGGGGGGCACAAGGGTGGGCAGGCTCGCGGCGGCGTACGGCCAGGCGGTCACCGCCCACCGGCAGGCCCGTGACCGGTTGGAACGGGCCCGGCTGGCCCTCGGCGCGCCACCGCCGGCCGTGACCGGCGCCGCCGAGGTCGTCGCCCGGCTGGCCCGCCTCGGCGGGCGGCTCGCCGCTCCCACCCCCGGCGCGACCCCGCTGACCGAGGCGCCCGCCGGAGTCCGGGTCGGCGAGGCGGCCACCCTGGACGGTGGCTTCCCGGTGCTCGTCCCGCTCGGCGGCGGCTGCCACCTCACCGTCGACGCCGACGCCCGCGATCCCCGCGTCGGCGAGCTGCTGCGCGCGCTGGTGCTGCGGCTGCTCGCCACCGCCCCGGCCGGCACGGTCCGGGTCGCCGGGATCGACACGGTGGCCTTCGGGGCCACCTTCCTGCCGCTGCGCCCGCTGCTCGACGCCGGGGTGCTCGCCCCGCCCGCCACCACCGCCGCCGAGGTCGCCGCGCTGCTCGACGAGGCCGAGCGGCACGCCCGGGCGGCGCAGCACGCCGCCCCGGCAGCCCGGGAGCTGCTGGTGCTGGTCGCCGCCGCCGCGCCCTCGCCCCCGGAGCTGGCCAGGCTCGCCGCGCTCACCCACGCCGGCCCGTCCGCCGCGGTCTGCGTACTGCTCGCGGGTCACCCGCAGGCCGGCGCGGCCGACCCGCCGCCGCTGGGCGCGGCCACCGCGCTGCGGCTCATGCAGCGGTACGCCCACGTCGGCGACCCGCCCGGGCATCCGTTCAGCGGCGACGGCTCCGGGCTGGCCGCCCCCGTGGTGCTCGACGGCGACCTGCCGCCGGCCACCGTGGCCGCCCTCGCCGGGCACCTCGGCCCGGCCGTGCGCCGCGACGCCCCGCCCACCTTCGCCGACCTGCTGCCCGCCCGACGTTGGACGGGGTCGAGCGCCGCCGGGCTGTCCACCGTGGTCGGCCGGGCCGGGCGGCAGCCGGTCACCGTCGCCTTCGACGACGCCACCCCGCACTGGCTGGTCGCCGGGCGCACCGGCGCCGGCAAGACCGTCTTCCTGCTCGACGTCCTCTACGGGCTGGCCGCCCGCTACTCCCCGGCGCAGCTCCAGCTCTGGCTGCTCGACTTCAAGGAGGGCGTCAGCTTCACCGAGTTCGTCCCCACCGAGCGGGATCCGTCCTGGCTACCGCACGCCCGCGCCGTCGGCATCGAATCCGACCGGGAGTACGGCCTCGCCGTGCTGCGCGAGCTGCGCCGGGAACTGAACCGGCGGGCGGGCGTGCTGAAGCGGCACGGCGTCACCAAGCTCGCCGACCTGCCCGGCGACGCGGCGGTGCCCCGGATCGTGGCGGTCGTCGACGAGTTCCAGGTGCTGCTCGCCGGCACCGACGCCGTGGCGCGGGAGGCCGTCGACCTGCTGGAGGAGTTGGCCCGCAAGGGCCGCTCGTACGGGGTGCACCTGGTGCTGGCCAGCCAGGCCACCACCGGCATCGAGTCGCTGTACGGGCGCGCCGAGGCGATCTTCGGGCAGTTCCCGCTGCGGGTGGCGCTGCCTGGCGGCGCGGGGGCGCTCGACCCGCTCAACGGCGCCGCCAACGCGCTGCCGATCGGCGCGGCCGTGTTGAACACCGCCGCCGGGGCGGCCGGCGCCGACACCGTGGTCCGCTTCCCCGACGCGTACGCCGCCCGCGCCGACCTGGCCCGGCTGCGCCACGAGCTGTGGCGGGACCGGCCGGCCGGCGACGGCCCCCCGGCCGTCTTCCGGGGGTACGAGCCAGCGCGGCTGGAGGACGATCCCACCTTCGCCGGGCTGCGCCCCGGTGTCGGGCCCCCGGTCGCCCTGGTCGGCCGCACGGTCGACGTGGCCGGCAGCACCGCGTCGTTCACCCTGGACTCCACCCCGGGCCGGCACCTCGCCGTGGTCGGCACCTCGACCGCCGGCGCGGACGTGCTGCGGGCCGCCGTACTGAGCCTCGCCCGGCAGCACGCGCCCGGCGAGGCCCGGTTCCTGCTCGCCCCGCTGGTCGCCGCCGCGGGCTCGGCGGCCGACGACACCGCCGCCGCGCTCGCCGCCGCCGGCCACCCGGTCGAGCGGCTCGACCAGGCCGCCCTGCGGGACCGGCTGGCGGCCTTCGCCGCCACCCCACCCGCCACAGCCCCGCCCGCCGCCGGTTCGCCCGCCACAGCCCCGCCCGCCACCACCTCGCCCGCCACCACCCCACCCGCCACAGCCCCGCCTGCTGCCGCCTCGGCCGTCGGCCGGACCTACCTGGTGCTGTTCGGCGCGGACGCGGCGTCGGCCACCCTCGCCGGCACCGACCCGGTCACCTTCCGCTCCGGCCACGACGACCTGCGCGCCCTGCTGCGCGAGGGCCCGGCCCGCGGGATGCACCTGCTCGGCTGGTGGCGCGGGTTGCGCCGGCTCGCCGACGACCTCGGCGGGTCGCACCACCGCGACGACGCCGCCTGCCTCGTCGCGCTGAACGTCCCGGGTGCGGAGCTGGGGCTGTACCTGGGCGAGCACGACCTCGCCCACACCCCGCGCGCCGACCGGGCTCTCCTGGTGGACCGGCACGACCAGCGCACCCGACTGATCGTGCCGTTCGCGTGGGCCGGGCACGAGCGGGACGAGGAGAGCTGACGGTGTCCACCTTCTCCGAGTACGCCGCCCTGGCCCGGCAACTCGCCGACCAGCGCCGCGAGACCGACCAGGACGCCGCCGCCGAGGCCGGCCGTCGCCGCGCCCTGCACACCACGCTCGACCAGCTCACCCGGCGCCTCGCCGTCCAGTCCCACCGCCTCGGCCAGCTCGGCCACGCCGTCGGCCTGCCCGCCGACCCGCCACCCGCCGCCGGGGGAGATCACTCCGGGACGACCGCCCCTGCAAGCAGCACCCCCGGGGGAGACCACTCCGGGACGACCGCCCCTGCAAGCAGCACCCCCGGGGCGACGTCGTCCGGCGGGACCTCCGGGGCGGGGGCGGTGCCCGACGGCGGCGCAGCCGCCGGGCCGGGGCGGCCGGGCGTCGGGGCGTACCCACCGGGTGCCCCGGGCGGGGCGGTGGTGGCGCTGCCGGCGGCGGCCGGGGTGCCCGCGCCCCGCGCCGGGGTTTCCGACCCGGCCGCGGAGCTGGCCGGGGCCCGGCGGCTCGCCGACGAGACCGACCGGCTGGTCCAGGTCACCGAGGCCGTCGCCCGGCAACCGCCGCTGCTGCCGACCTGGTCGCCGCTGGCCCGGGCCCTGGCCGTGTACACCGGCTGCGCGGCGGCCGGGGTGGTGCTCATGTTGATCATGGTGGTGGCCGCCGACCTGGCGGTGGTGGGCCTCGGTGCCCTCTACGCCGCCACCTGCGCCGGGCTGCCGGTGCTCTCCTTCGTCGCCGGATATCTGGTGCTGGGCCGGTGGGGGCGGCCGGCGCTGGGCTCGGAGCAGCCGCCCCGGTTCGTCCCGCTCGGCTTCGTCACCTGCGTGCTGCTCGTGCCCCTCGCCTACTGCGGCTACCTGCTGCTGTTCCGCCTCGTGCGCTGACCGCGCCGGCCACCGGGCGGGGTCAGCCGTCCAGGGCGAGCCGGGCGACCTCGGCGGCGCAGCCCCAGGAGAGGGTGACCCCCGCGCCGCCGTGCCCGTACGCGTGCACGAGCCGGCCGCCGCCCGGTCCGGCCGGCTGCACCTCCACCCGGGGACCGCCGTGCCGGGCCGGGCGGAGCCCGATCCGCTCATTGAGCACCGGCGCGTCGGCCAACTCCGGCACCAGCGCCACGCAGCGGCGCCGGATCGCCGCCGCCGTCTCCGGGTCCGGCCGGGTGTCCCACACCCCCGGCTGGAACGTGCCGCCGAGCACCACGTCGTGCCGGCGCGGGTGTACGTAGGTGATCCCGGCCGGATCGTCCTCGTCGCGGAACGAGGTGGTCAGGCCCGGGTTCGCCACCAGCACCACGTGCCCGCGTACCGGATGCACCGCCGGGTCGGCGGCGAGCCAGCCGGCCGCCAGCCCGGTCGCGTTGACCACGGTGGGGGCCGCCTCGAAGGCCTCGTCCAGCCGCTGCACCCGGCGGCGCAGCACCCGCCCCCCGCCCGCCTCGACCCGCTCGGTCAGCCACGCCAGGTACGGCGTCATCTCCACCGTGGGCGCGGTGAACCGCAGCAGCGTCGTGTACGGCGCGGCGGCCGGCTCGGCCGTCAGGTCCCCGGTCGCATCCGCCCACCACGGCGGGCCCGCGTCGGGGTGGCGCAGCAGCATCCGGGTCGCCCTGGCCACCACCCCCGGCACCCCGCCGGCCGCCTGGCGGCCCAGTTCCGCGTGGGTCTCCCGGGCCCAGCGCAGCACCCGGGGGTCCTCGTCGGTGTGGCTCGGGTACCAGACCGCCGCGGCCACCGTCGACACGATGTCGGCCGGATCGTCCGCGGCCCACACCGTCACCCGCGCGCCCCGCTCCTGAAGCGCCACGGCGGCCGTCAGCCCGATCACCCCGCCACCGACCACCACCACGTCCGTCGTCTTCTCCGTCATCGCCGCTCCCTCCGGTCGTCCACGGCCGTCGGCGCCGTGGCTGTCGTCCGCTGCCTGTCGTCCACGGTCGTCGCGCTGCGTTCTGTCACGCCGTGACTTCGGATCGTGCCCGGGTGGGCGGTGCGCCGTCCAAGACGGAAACCACAGTTGGCGATAAGCGGCGCTTATAATGGCTGCCATGCCCGACTCCGTAACCCGGGATCCCTGGTGGGATCTGCGCCGGCTGCGGTACTTCGCGGTGCTCGCCGAGGAACTGCACTTCACCCGGGCCGCCGCCCGCCTGCACATCGCCCAGCCGGCGCTCAGCCAGCAGATCCGGGCCCTGGAACGCCAGCTCGGCGTCCCGCTCGTGCACCGCACCAGCCGGGGCTGCACGCTGACCGAGGTGGGGCAGCGGGTCGCCGCCGAGGCCGGTCGGCTGCTCGCCGAGGTCGACGCCGGCACCGCCCGCATCCGCGATCTGGTGCGGGGCCGGGACGGCCGGCTCCGGCTGGCGTACACCCGCTCGGCCCGCGGCGGCCGGGTGGATGCCCTGGTGACCCGGTTCCGGGCCGCCCACCCCGACGTGGAGGTGGTCGCCGAGACCGCCTGGACCGCCCCCAACGTCGCCGGCCTGCTCGCCGGCCGGCTCGACGCGGCCTTCGTCCGCACGCCGGTCGAGGAGCCGGGCCTGAGGTGCCGGTTCGTCGAGGCCGAGGAGCTGCTGCTCGCCCTGCCGGTAGGGCACCCGCTGGCCGCCGGCCGCCGCCGGATCAGCCGGGCCGAGGTGGTCGACCTGCCCGCGGTGATGTGGCCGCGCGACAACGGCCCCGGCATGTTCGACCGGACCATCGCCCAGGTGTGGCCGCAGGGCGGCTTCCGCCTCGTCCGGCAGGAGCCGGACGACGAGCAACTGCTCCGCGCGGTGGCCGGGGGAGACGTGGTCGCGGCGGTGCCGGCCGGTCGCGCCCGCGCGCTCAAGGTGCCGGGGGTACGGCTGCGCCGGTTCACCGCCCCGACGCCCACCGTCGACGTGCGCCTGGCCTGGCCCCGCGACACCACGAACCCGGCCGTCCACCATCTCCTCGCCCTACTCGACGACGACTGACCGCCCCGGGGCCAGGGCCGCGACTCGCCGCTTTCTCTTTCGGCATTCGCGGACCTTGGACAATTGTCGTCTGCTGTGGACGATAGGTGTCCAAGATTCGGCGGCGGGCCGGGTCGGGCGGCGGGGAGGTGCCGGTGAGCGGCGAGTTGGACGGGTTCGTCATCGGGTACGTGCCGGCGGGAATCGGGGCGGAGGTGTCCGACTTCGCCAGCGAGTGGGAGGACGTGCGATTCCGTACCCGGGTATGGGAGCGGCAGGTCGAGGAGGGCTACCGGGTCGACCTGCGGGTGCACGTCCTGCGCGGCGGCGGGCTGGGCACCCTCGACGAGCTGCGCGACTTCCTCGCCGGCTACCACGAGCGGGACGCCGCGTCGTGGCGGCCGACCGAGTTCGTCGACGGCGACGTCACCGGCCTGATCGGCGACGGTGAGGCGTTCCGGCTGGTCGGGCCGGGCGTGGCGGTCGACGTGCTGGCCGACCCGGAGCGGGTGCCGGAGGCGGAGCTGCGGGCCGTGCTCACGCAGGTCCACCCCGGCTGAGCCTGCGGTGCCGCCCGGCCTGTCGAACTCGACATCACCCGGCTGAAGGACGCCGACGTGCTCCTGCCGCCCGAGGTCATCGCGCAGGAGATCGTCGAGGACCTACAGGCGGCGCTGCGCGAGTTCGTACTCCGAGAAGATCTGGCCGATGATGCGTCGTGCGCCGGCGGCCGGCTCGTCGGCATTGCGCAAGGTCCGGGCATAGGTGACGAGCGTCTTCCAGAGGGCCCAGCCGCGCCCGCGCGCCCATGTCGCCTCGTCGACGGACAGTCGCTCCCGGAACGCCTGCCGGCCGTCGGCGGTCAGCAGTGTCCAGGCGATCGCCAGGTCACAGGCCGGATCGCCGACGCCGCATGTCCCGAAGTCGATGACGGCTGACAGCTCCCCGTCGTCGAGCAGGAGATTTCCCTGGGCGACGTCACCGTGGAACCAGCGCTCCACGCCGTCCCAGCGGGCGTCCAGTGCGCTCTGCCAGATCTCGCGAGCCAGGTCGACGTCGACGTGACCGTCGAGTGCCGCGAGCGCGCGCCGGGCTCCGCCGTCGTAGGTGCGCAGCGTGCCGCCCCGGTACCAGTTGTGCTGTCCGGGGCGGGGCCCGTCGGTGGTATCGACGCTCTGCAGGGCCGCCAGGAACTCGGCCAGGTCGAGCGCGAACCGGACGGGGTCGGCGATGCGGTCGGCACTCGCCGTCTCGCCGTCGAGCCATGGGTAGATCGACCACGGGTAGGGGTAGCCTGCGCCGGGTTCGCCTTTCGCCAGTGGGATGGGGATGGGCAGCGGGAGTCGGGGGGCGAGCGCCGGAAGCCACCGGTGTTCCTTGTCGACCGCCAGGGCGTACTCCGATGCGCTGGGCAGACGCACCAACGCTCGGGAGCCGAGGTGGAAGCTCCAGTTGTCCCAGCCACCGATGGCTACGGGCTGAACGGGGAGGCCGGCCCATTGAGGGAACTGGTCGGCGACAAGCCGACGCACCTGTTCCGCGTCGACGGCAATGCGCTGGGGAACGGGACCGAGATGCGGTGTGCTGCTCATCGAGACGTCCTTGTCTGACAGGGAAAGGAAGTGTAGGAGCTGAGCGACAACTCGCCGTCCGAGCACACCCCGTGGCTGCTCAAGCCGGGATGTGCTTCGGGGTGCCGGCTCAGCGCCCGTTGCCGCTGCCAGCTCCGTGGGCGGCGTGCAGGAACGACTCGAAGCCCATCAGCATCTCCCCGACGTCGCCCAGGCTCCCCGGGCTCACGTCTGCCAGCTCGCCCAGGTACCGCATCCAGAGCTGATACGCGGTGGGCGCGTCTGCCACCGCCTGCTGCGCCAGCCACAGGTCCTTCAACGCCCGGCCGGCGTTCCCGCGTTCGGCTGCCTCCCTGGCCAGGTCGAACCGATCGTTGGTGAAGCTCAGCAGCAGACAGAGGTGGTCCGCGGCAGCAGCGCGAAGCCGGTGAAGGTCTCCGCCGGCAAGCGGGAGGAGTTCATCGCCCGCGCCCGCCGCGCCTCCCACGAGCCGCTGAACGAGGCGCAGACCCGCGTCGAAATCGACCGTGCTGGACCGGGCCGGCCTGCGCCCGGCGCAGGTCGAGGCGGTCGAGGGGCTGGAGCACTCGCTCGCCGAGGCCCGGCCCCGTGCGCTCGTGCAGATGGCCACGGGGGCGGGGAAGACGTTCGCGGCGGTGACGGCCAGCTACCGGCTGCTCAAGCACGCCCGCGCCCGCCGCATCCCCTCGACATCACCTGGTTGAAGGACGCCTCCCTGGAGGACGCCGACGCGCTGCTGCCGCCCGAGGTGATCGCGCAGGAGATCGTCGAGGATCTACAGGCGGCGCTACGCGAGTTCGCCGCCATCGCCGAAGCGCTCGGCGCGTCGGGCTCGCGAGTCGACACGGATTGATCGCCGTCCCTTGGGGCGGAGTGAGACGGCGGGCTGCCCGGCCGGTCGGTCCGACCGGGCAGCCCTCTTCTGAACTGAGCGCCAACTCGGTGGCGGTGCTCCGATCAGATCATCAGGACGGAGTGTAGTTCTTGACCTCGTCGTAGAATTCGCGCGTGCTCATCCCGTAGTAGGGCGAAAACATGTGTCCCCGAACACCGTCCACCGTGAAGGCGTTGTGCCCGTTCACCAGGCCGGTTGCGCCGTTGAAGTCAGCCAGCCAGTAGCCGCCTGAGCTTCCACCGTTCATCCCGCTCAGCATGTAGCTGACGCTGGCTCCGGCGTCGCCTGACGGACTATTTGCTCGCCACAGAAGCTCCCCGTTGAACGGCGCTTCGGCCGGGTATCCGAAAGCGGCGATAGACGGGTAGTAGGGCAGGCTGAAGGCGATGCCCTGCGAGCCCACCACATTTTGGAGCAGCTTGTCACCGCGGAACTGCATGATCACTGCACCGAGGTCACTGTACTGCCTCTTGTAGTCGATCCAGTCACGAGCGGCGAACAATGCAGCGGCATACCAGATGCCGTAGGGAGCGACAGGATTTCCGGAAGAGTTCAGGGTGTAGTTCGGCACGAAGATCCAGTTGCGAGCCCAGGTGCCACTACTGCCACCCCCGTGCACGCAGTGGCCGGCGGTCCACACCAGCGCCTTGCCCGGGCTGGTCACCACCCCGGCCGAGCAGACCATTTCCTGTCCTCCCATGGTGAAGAAGACCTTGCCCATGGTCCGGGCCACCTGGTGACCCGTCGGGTAGTCGGGCAGGTAGGTGTTGGGGCTGGTGACCGGAGGGGGCTCGTTGGGCGGGATGGCGTTGGGGGTCACGACAGCGTTCCCGTTGGTCGTGGCGACCTCCGCCGGGGGTGCGACCGTCGGGGCGGCCGGTGGAACGATGACAGGATCCTGGGCGCGATCGATTCCGGCCCCGGCCGGGAGGGTGGTGCCAGGCTCCATGCTCTTACGCGGCACCGTCTCCACCGGGCGGGCGTTGCGCATCCGTTCCGGAGTCCAGTACTCGGCCAGAGCCCGGTTACGTGCGGCGGGGCCGGTGCCTTTAACCTTCCGGGCCACATCTGGGCTGAGCTGGGCCGAGGTCCCGGCCGCCTGCCTTAGCTGCGACGACGAGGAGTCGACCGCGCTGGCCGGCCCCGCTGCCGAGGCCACGGCCACCGTGAATGTTGTGATCACGATGAGACTGCGGCGCAAATTTCGCAGCATGCTACCTCCGAGTGCGAGAAATGATGATCGGAGGTTAGGGCGTCCGGATGCCGCTGAACTGTCGCCTGCCGGACAATGTGATCATTGGGTTGAGTGGACGTCGGCAAGGATGATGTGCGTTGGGTGGCGGTGAGGCAGGGCCACTGCGTAGTCGGGTAACTACTGGTCACGGCGGTGATGAGGTCGTGGGGCGGCGGTTGGCGTGTCGCTGCCGGACTCTCCTGGCGTGGCATGACCCTCTGGAACCGCTGCCGCGACGCCCAGGCGCTCTGCGATCTCGAAGGGCCCCATCAGGAACCCGCACCACGGCCCATGAAAGCCGAAAGTAGTTGGATAGCTACTGTCCGATTGGCTATTGCCGTTTGACTCGTTGTCCTACCGGGATCGTGGCTGCATGCCGCGAAGACTGTCCTTCAAGGAGTATCTGCTCGCTACGGCGATGACCCTGGCCCGCCGGCATCGGCCGGTCTGGTCGTGGATCAGGTGGCGGTACGTCTGCAAGTGCGGGAACGAGCTGCCCTGCCGACATAGACACAAAATCCCGATCAACCGGGGCCACTGGCCGGGTGAGGACCAGTGACCGAGCACGGCCCCGTCCTGCCCATCTGGCTCTGCGCCGGCTGCGCCGCCCCATGGCCCTGCGCCACCCGCCGAAACGAACTCCTCCAGGAGTACGCCTCCGCGCCGATCTCCCTCGCGCTCTTGATGGGCTCGTACTACGTGGCCGCCAGCCACGACATCAACTGGGCCCCGGCCGGTACGCTCCACCGCCGCTTCCCCGGCTGGGTGCGTTGATCGAGTTCCGGGCCGGGATGCTCTTCCACGTGACCCGGGCGGCGAGCCCTCAGTTCGTGCAGCCGATCTTCTTCCGATTGATCCGCGTGCAAGCGGACTGGATCACCTACGACGCCTGAATCTGGCTCGACGGCTACCAACTTGACGACAGGGGCGACGCGGTGGCGCGACGGTCGATCTTCGTTTAGAAGGCCGGGCTCCGGGTGCTGGCCCCCTCCGCGCTGGCCGCGGCCCCGGCCGACCGCCGAGCGCGCCGGCCGCGACAGCCGGCCCCTCGGCGGTCGGCGCCGCTCGCGGGTTCATAGCTCCGCATGCTTTCTTCATGAGCGAGCGGCATCGGTGTTCGCCTTGGGGAATGGCGAGGCAGCTTCACCTTCGTGAAACTGCCACGCGCCCGCGCTTTGTCAACCTTACGTCTGTCACGAAGCACTGTAGGAATACTGGTGGCGAGATCCATTCGGGACAGGTAATGTGCCGACGTCGATTCCATCAGCGGGACGACGCTATTCTCCGCACCTGCGCAATTCCTCCGACGGTCGGCCGAGCCGCCCGTCCGATACGCCGTGCCCGTGAACCGTCCCCGTTCGCCACCCGCCCCGGTGGCGGCCGAGTCGAGGAGCCGCCGTGCGCGACCCGGAAACTGACCGGCAGGTCAGACCCGCCACTGTAGAGACGCCCACCGACCCCGAGCCGCCCACCGAGCCGGCCGACCGGTCCCGGCTCGGAAACAGTTTCGCCAACCGTCCCCTCGGCTACCCCAACGCCCTGGTCTGGCTGCGCGCCGGCATCCTGCGGGACTGGCGCGGGGTGCTGGGCGCGTTCCTGGCCACCTGGTTCTACGTACCCGTGGCCCTGCTCTGCGCGGTCCTGGGCGGAGTCGGCCTCGCCGTCTACGGCCTGGTCGCCGGCGGGAGTGGCGCCCCCGATGCCGTGCCGTCCGTGCTGCGCGACGCGCCTCTGGTGGGTGCCCTGCTCGACACGTTCCTCAACCGGTCCGGCGGGGTGCTCGGCGGCTTCGCCGGCTTCGCGATCGGCTTCCTGGCCGGCTTCCTCGTGGTGCTGGTGCTGCCGTGGCGCGACGCGTTCGACGAGCCGGCGAACCTGTTCACCGGCCTGGCCGGGATGGTGGCGGCCGCCGCGCTGGTCGGCGTGCTCTACACCCTCTACCGGGTGCTGTGGGAACCCTGGCTGCTGACCGTCTCGGGGGCGCGTCAGCTCAGCCGCCGCGAGGCCGAACGGCTCAGGCCCATCCTGTACGACTGCGCGAGCGCCCTCGGCCTGCCCAACGTGCCCCGGCTGCTCATCGAGGACGACCCGGTGCTCACCAACGCCCGCGCGTACGCCCGGCACGTGGTGGTCACCACCAGTCTGCTCGACGAGTCCGACGAGGACATCGCGGCGCTGCTCAGCCACGAACTGGTGCACTGGCACACCGGCGACGAGGTGACCGGCGCGTTCGTCCGGGGGGTGGCGCTGCCGCTGGTGCTGGTGCACGCGGTGCCGGCATGGCTGATGCGGACCTTCCCGCACCCGGCCACCAACCTCGTGGTGTTCGTCTTCTTCTGGCCCGTGCTGCTCACCATGAAGTATGTGGTGCTGCCCCCGCACTCCCGGGACGTCCGGGCCGCCGAGTACCGCGCCGACGCCGGTGCCGTGCTCGCCGGCCACGCCCGGGGCATGCGGGACATGCTGGAGCGGCGCAAGTCCTTCGAGAGCGGGCGCAGCGGCTGGGACGAGGCGGTCTGCGCCACCCACCCCGCGTCCGAGCTGCGGCTGGACCGGTTGGAACTGCTCGCCCCGGCGGCCGACGGTGCCGAGCGGCCCGCCGGGGACGTCGCCCCGGTCACCGCCGAGGACCTGTTCGGGCGGCCGGGGGCGATCGCGTCCCCACGGGCCGTGCTGGTGGCCGGCCTGCTGGCGCTGGCCTGCGGCCTCGGCGGCACCCTGCTCGGGGCGGCGCAGTGGGCGTTCTTCCGGCCGGCGACGGTGGTCGACGGGTACTTCTCGGGGCTGGCCGACCACGACGCCCGCGCGGCCCTGGAGTCGCTGGCCCCCGGCGTACGACCGTCCGGCGGCGACCTGGAGCTGCTCGCCGCGCTGGTCGAGGCGAAGGACTACCAGCCACCCGAGGACGTCGACGTGACGTCGATCGAACGGGACGGCGACGAGGCGGTCGCCACGGTCGAGTTCACCCTCGCCGGCCGGAAGACGACCGCGAAGCTGCACCTGGAGCGGGAGGAGTCCGCCACCCTGGGGGTCTTCCACGGCTGGGGGATCAGCGAGAGTTCCCCGTGGCTCGGCCTGCCGGCCGGGCAGTCGGGCCTGACGATCAACGGGTTGTCGGTGCCGGTCGGGCCGGAGGGGAAGAGCGTTCCGCTGCTGCCCGGGGCGTACACGGTGGGCGGGCAGTCCAACCCGCTCGCCGAGACCCCGCCGCAGGTCGTCCTGGCCGCACCCGGGCAGGGCAACCTCGGCGACGTGCGGCTGGAGCCGACCCTGACGCCGACCGCCCGGTCGACGGCCGAGCAGGAGGTCCGGAAGTACCTGGACGCCTGCGCCGCGCAGCAGGTGGCCGCGCCGGAGAACTGCCCGTTCCGCTACTACAACGGGGCGACGGTCAAGAAGATCGCCTGGAGGATCACGGAGTACCCGAAGGTGGAGCTGACCCTGACCGGCCCCACCACGGCCCAGGTCTCGACGCCGTACGAGGGGCAGGGGACGGCCCTGGCCACCGGCACCACCGCGGGTTTCTACGGGACCAGCCCGTTCACCGAGGACGACACGTTCGGTGTCACCGGCGTCCTGTCGGTGGTGGACGGCAGGCTGACGTTCCAGCCCGGCGAGTGAGGCCGGCCGCCGATGACGGGAACGGCCCCGCACGCGGTGGCGCGGGGAAGACGAGTGAAGGAGAGGGACCACGTGACCGAGACCCCGACCGGGGCCCGGCAGCCGGTGCGGCTGGTGCTCGTGCCGCGCACCGCCCGGCCGCCCCGGGTGCCGCTGCTGGACTGGCTGCACCAGCGCCCCGAGTTCCGTGCCGGGGTGCGGGACTCCGGCGGGCGGACCGGCGGGCGACCCGGGTTCAGCGACGCGGTGATCATCGCGGTGGTGGCCCAGGCGCTGCTGCCGGGGCTGTTCGGCCTGTTGCAGAGCTGGGTCGACCAGCAGCGCACCGAGGTCACCGTGCGGGTGCGGGCGGGGGAGTCCGAGGTGGAGATCCAGGTCAACGGCCGCACGGACGCCACGAAGCTGATCGATCAGGCGACCCGGGCGCTGCGGCAGGCCGGGGGAGCGGTGGCTGACCAGGCCGGCTCCGAGGCCGACCGGGCGCTCCCGGCGGCAGATGACCGGGCACTGCCGCCCGAGGACGGGCGGGCGCTCCCGCCGGCTGGCCCGGAGGGGCCCGGCCCGGCCACCTGACCGACGAGCCCGAGCGGGCTCCGACGCCCGTCCCGCCCGTGCGGATGCGCATTCCCGCACGGGCGGCCCGGACCGGGCCCGCCCGCGCGGCACGACCGGAAGTACCGGCGGTCAGGCCCGCTCGATCACCACGACCGGGATCTCCCGGTCGGTGTCGCGCTGGTAACCGGCGTACCGGGGGAAGACCTTCGTCATCAGCTCGAACAGCCGGGACCGTTCCACGCCGGAGACCGTCCGGGCCCGGCCCCGGAAGCGTTCGGCACCGATCTGCACCTCCACCTCCGGGTCGGCGGCGAGGTTCAGGTACCAGTTCGGGTGCGCCGCCGCGCCCCCGTTGGAGGCGACCAGCACGACCCGGTCGCCGTCCCGGCCGTAGTACAACGCCGTCCGCCGCAGGGTGCCGGACCTGCGGCCCCGGGTGGTGACCAGCAACGCGTCGTAGCCGTGGTACGTGGCCCCCTCGGCGCCGTCGGTCGCCACGTACCGCCGTACGTGCTCGGCCACCCAGCCGACCGGGCTCTCCTCGAACGTCTCGCCCTGCTGCGGTGCGGCCATGCCGTCGCCTCCTCGCGCTCGCGGTACGCCCCCTGCGTCCCCATCGGAGGGTAACGACCGCCTGCCCGGCTGTGGGACCCGTCGCCGGGCCGGGTGCGGGATCGCCCGGCGCTCAGGTGGCCTTCGCCAGGGCCTCGTACTCGTCGTCGGTGAGCCGCACCTCGGCGGCGGCCACGTTCTCCTCCAGGTGCGCCACCGACGACGTGCCCGGGATGGGGAGCATGACCGGCGAGCGGCGCAGCAGCCAGGCGAGCGCGAGCTGCGCGGGCGTCGCCCCGTGCCCGGTGGAGATCGCGTCCAGCGGCCCGCCCGGCTTTGCCAGGTTGCCGGTGGCCATCGGGAACCACGGAATAAACGCCAGGTCGTTGCGTTCGCAGTAGTCGAGGACGCCCTCGGCGCTGCGGTCGGCCAGGTTGTAGAGGTTCTGCACCGACACGATCGGGGTGATCTCCCGGGCCGCCTCGATCTGCTCCACGGTCACCTCGGAGAGCCCGATGTGCCGGATCTTGCCCTCCTGCTTGAGTAACGCCAGCTCGCCGAGCTGGTCGGCCAGTGGCACCTGGGCGTCGATCCGGTGCAGCTGGTACAGCCCGATGGCGTCCAGGCCGAGGTGGCGCAGGCTCAGCTCGCACTGCTGGCGCAGGTACTCCGGCCGGCCCACCGGCCGCCAGTCGGCCGGGCCGGCGCGGGTCAGCCCGGCCTTGGTCGCGATGACCAGGTCGTCGGCGTACGGGTGCAGCGCCTCCCTGATCAGCATCTCCGAGACGAACGGGCCGTACGAGTCTGCGGTGTCGATGAAGGTGACGCCCAGCTCGTACGCCCGGCGCAGCACTCGTACCGCCTCGGCCGGATCCAACGGATCGCCCCAGACGCCCGGCCCGGTGAGCTGCATCGCCCCGTAGCCGAGCCGGTCGACCTGGAGGTCGCCGCCGATCCGATACGTGCCGGATGCCTTCGCGGGCTGCCTGCCAGCGTCGTTGCCCATGAGAGGAACCCCCAATCCCTGTGTGCCGTCGTCGGCGAACCCCCGACGCCGTACGGTGGCATTTCCCCGGATCGCGGCCCGCAAGCCGATCGCGGGGTTGCCCGGCGACACCGGGTCAGGGCCGCAGGTGCAGGGGCGCGGGCACGTGATCGAGGTGGGCGTGCCGGAACGGCTGGGTCAGCGGGCACGGCTGCAGGCCCAGCGCGTCGAGGATCTCGGTGTGCTGGCACTCGGCGAACAGCCTGGGCGCGTCGTCGAGCGGCACGTCGCCGCGCAGCGCCGCCCCCAGGCGCTCCGGGTCGACCTCGCCCACACCCAGCGCCACGAACGCCTCCGGGTCGGCCCCGGACGGGCCGGGCGCCGGCAGCGGGCCGTCCACCGGGTACAGGGTGCCGTCGAAACCGGCCCAGAATTCGTTGTCGTCGTCGTCCCAGTATTCCGTGACCCAGGAGCGGTCGGAGACGTATTCGTGCGCCAGCTCGCCGGCGACGTAGACGGTGGCCGACATGACGCTGGAGTCGAAGACGTTGAAGGCCACCGCCGGCTCGCCCGTCACCGTGCTGATCAGCTCGGCCAGGTCGTCGACCTCGGCGTAGCCGCTCTCCTCCTCCTCGCGCGGCACGACCGCCCACCGCCGTGACCCGACCGCCGTCACGTACGCCTCCCGGCCGGCGTCGCCCACCGCCGCGCGCACGGCGGCCAGCTCGCCGACGGCCAAAATGCTCTGATAGCTCGTTCCCATGCCCGGGGACGCTACGACGCCGGTCCGACACCCGTCGGCTGCGGTGCCCGGCGAGGCGTCCACCCAGCCGAAGCCCGGAGATCCCGCAAGGGGTCACCGGACATCTCGATGTCAGTGCTCAGAGTGCTTCACCTCGCGCGACTGCCTCGATGACCTCCATATGCTCAGGCTGCAAGCCGGTGGACATCTTCGGCCGGATCAGCAGGGCCCGCCCCGTCGACATCAGCTCGTCGTAGACGTCGCCGGCCAGGGGAACCTCGGTGTCGTCGGTCCAGATCAGCCGGCGGCCGTCGGCGAGTACCTGCCGGGCGGCGGCGAGTTTCGCCGCGGACGCCTCCTCACCGCGCAAGGGCTCGGTGAAGGCACGGGCCAGGGGCGGAAACGCCCACAGGTATTCCAGTGCGGCGGCGTCGGCGCACCAGGTGCTGCACCAATGGACTTCCACGGCGCCGGCCCGGTGAAGATCGCGGATGCGGGTGATCAGCGAGGGCGCCCACCGCAGCGTGTATTCGTAGTTGTCGGCGTTCGACCAGCAGCGGCCCTTGAGGGGTGGGCCGCCCCAGCCGGGTCTGTTGGCGTTGATGACGCCGTCCACGTCGAGAAGCCACACGGGCGGCAGGTCGGTCATGGGCGATGCTCCTCAGGGTAGAACGAGTTCGGGCGCGCGCTGAGAATCTACGGGGGCAGCAACGGCTGCCCGGGTCGACGGAGACGTTCGTTGCGCCGAGTGCGCAGGCAACATCAACGTGCCCGGGCCGGGACACGGGGCCGCTGACCTCGATACCGTCGGTGGTGAGCAGACGCGCCATTCCAGCGCCCCACCGCAGCGCCAACGCCGCCACCGACATCACCCCCGACAACTGATAGCTCGTTCCCATGCCCGGGGACGCTACGACGCCGGTCCGACACCTGTCGGCTGCGGCACCTGGCCCAGGATCAGGTCGGCCGCCCGCCAGGCCAGCGCCATCACCGGGGCGTTCAGGTAACCCGACACCAGCACCGGCAGCACGGAGGCGTCCACCACCCGCAGCCCGTCGACACCGCGCACCCGCAGCTCGGGGTCGACGACGTGCTCGTCGTCCGGCCCCATCGCGCAGGTGCCCACCGCGTGGTACCCGCAGTAGCCCAGCGCCAGCGTCGCCTCGACGATCTCCCGGTCGTCGCGCACCTCCGGGCCGGGCACGGTCTCCACCGCGATGCGCCCGGCGACCGGGTCCGTCGCGAACAGCTCCCGCATCCGCCGGAAGGCGTTCACGGCGACTCGCCGGTCGTGCGGGGTGTCGAGGTAGTTGGCGACGATCCGGGGCGGGGCCGACGGGTCGGCCGAGGTGATGGTGAGGCTGCCCTCGCTGTCCGGCCGGGTGACCGTGCACAGCCCCATCATCCCCGGCTCGGACTCCAGCTCCAGCGCGTGACCGGGGCGGCGTGGCGCCGCCGAGAAGGGCGCGACCAGCAACTGCGCGTCCGGATGATCGACGTCGGGGGTGGAGCGGAAGTGCGCCCCGATGTCCTGCACGGGCAGGCTCAGCGGCCCGCGCCGGGTCAGCGCGTACCGCAGCGCGGCCAACCCCTGCCCGACCAGGCTGCCCAGCATGTGGTTGTACCCGCCGTTGCCGGCCAGCCGGAACTGCACCGGCGTCGACCGGTGCTCGCGCAGCCCGCGCCCCACCCGGGGCCGGTCCAGCAGCACGGCCACCCCGGCCCGGCGCAGCGTGTCCGCCGGCCCGACCCCGGAGACCTGCAACAGTTGCGGGCTGGCGATCGCCCCGGCGGCGAGGATCACCTCGGCCGAGGCGGCGTAGTCGACCGTCCGTCCCGCGCGGCGGGTCCGCACCCCGATGGCCCGGCCGGCGTGGACGAGGACCCGCAGCACCTCCGTCTCCACGGCCACGGTCAGGTTGGGTCGGTCCCGGACCGGGTGCAGGAACGCGTCGGCGGCGCTGACCCGGCGTCCGTCGCGGATCGTGGCGGTGACATAGCCGATCCGCTCGCCGTCCTCGGCGTTCAGGTCGTCCACCCGACGCCAGCCCAGCGCCTCCCCGGCGCCGATCGTCGCCTCGCACAGCTCGTCGGTGCCGGTCGCCGAGGACAGCCGCAGCGGCCCGCCCACGCCGCGCATCTCGGAGGCCCCCAGCGGGTGGTCCTCCAGCCGCTTGAAGATCGGCAGTAGGGTGTCCCAGCCCCAGCCCGGGTTGCCCAGCCGCTCCAGCCCGTCCCAGTCGACCCGGTCGCCCCGGCCGTACACCATGCCGTTGATCGAACTGGACCCGCCGACCAGCCGGCCGCGCTGCCACACCTCGCGCCGCGCGGGCGCCGCCTCCGCCGGGTAGTGCCACGCGGTGCGTCGGTCGTCCATCAGCCGGCTGAACCCCTTCGGCAGCCGCACGAAGGGGCTGCGGTCCCAGCCGCCCGCCTCGATCAGCAGCACCCGGGTCGTCGGGTCCTCGCTCAGCCGGTTGGCCAGCACGCACCCGGCGGCGCCCGCGCCCACCACGACGTAGTCGTACTCCTGCACGGGGCCTCCCGCTTCGACGGATACGAGAACCACTCAGAAGGTAGTTGCTCGATCACCGAGGGGAAAGGTCGGGGTCGCCCCGCGCGTCCGTCGGGTCACCCGGCGTGGCGGATCGGCTCGAGTGGCTCCGCAGCCGGCCGGCCCGTGCGACGCTGGCCAGGGGGGAGGAGCGACATGACGGGGATGCCGCAGGTCGACTTCGCGCTCGACACCTACGAGTGCATCGTGCTCTACCCGGGTCCCGCCGGGCGGGCGCTGCCCGACGAGACGGTCCAGCGGTTGCAGGCCGAGCACACCGAACACATGCGGGTGCTGCAACGACGGGGCATCGTGCTGGTCGCCGGTTCGATCGACGGCCCCGCCCGCGAGCCCGACCCGCCGATCGGCTTCGGGCTGGCCCGCACCGGCTCGGTGGACGACGTGCGCGGCGTCATGGAGGCCGACCCGGCGGTGCAGGCCGGGCTCTACCGGGTGGACGTGTTGACGTTCCTCTGCCCGGCCGGCGCGGTGGAGTTTCCCCTGGCCAAGACGGAGAGCTGACCGTTCGGCGGCCGGCGGGGTGTCGGCATCGTGACGGCGGTCGCAGCCCGTCCGCTGATACCGTCGCCCAGTGGTGGGGAGCGCGCCCGAGGGAGGTGACGCCGGGCGGTACGATTCCCGGCGCGCGGTCGCCGATGCCCGCCGACACGACGATTCCGGACGATGGTTCCGGGTGTGAGTCCGCCCGCCGGGTGCGCGGGTGTGGCGCGTCGTCGCAGAACTGTTCCGCAATCCGAAAGGGGTCGGCCCGTAGACCGACCCGGAGGAGAGACTAGCCTGATGGGCGTGACACGCCGCGCGAAGATCGTCTGCACTCTTGGCCCCGCCACCTCGTCCCCGGAGCGTATCCGGGGGCTCGTCGAGGCGGGCATGAACGTGGCGAGACTCAACTTCAGCCACGGCAGCCACGCGGACCACGAGGCGGTCTACCGACTCGTCCGCGAGGCCTCCGACGCCGCCGGGCGGCCGGTGGCCCTGCTCGCCGACCTCCAGGGCCCGAAGATCCGGCTCGGCCGGTTCGCCGACGGCCCGCACGAGTGGCGCACCGGCGACTCCGTGGTGATCACCGGGGACGAGATCCTCGGCACCAAGGAGCGGGTCTCCTGCACCTACCGCAAGCTCCCGCAGGAGGTGAAGGCCGGCGACCGGCTGCTGATCGACGACGGCCGGGTGGCCATCGAGGTCAGCGACGTGGTCGGCAACGACATCCGCTGCCTGGTCACCGAGGGTGGCCCGGTCTCCAACAACAAGGGCGTCTCGCTGCCCAACGTGGCCGTCAGCGTCCCGGCCCTGTCGGACAAGGACGCCGAGGACCTGCGTTTCGCCCTCGGCCTCGGCGTCGACATGATCGCGCTCTCCTTCGTCCGCTCGGCGGAGGACATCAAGCTCGTGCACAACATCATGGCCGAGGAGGGCCTGTACCGGCCGGTGCTGGCCAAGGTCGAGAAGCCCGAGGCGGTCGACCACCTCGAGGCGATCGTGCTGGCCTTCGACGGCGTCATGGTCGCCCGCGGTGACCTCGGCGTCGAGATGCCGCTGGACCAGGTCCCCCTGGTGCAGAAGCGCGCCGTGCAGCTCTGCCGGGAGAACGCCAAGCCGGTCATCGTGGCCACCCAGATGCTCGACTCGATGATCGAGAATTCGCGGCCGACCCGCGCCGAGGCCTCCGACGTGGCCAACGCGGTCCTCGACGGCGCCGACGCGGTGATGCTGTCCGGCGAGACCAGCGTCGGCAAGTACCCGGTGCTCACGGTCAGCACCATGGCCAGGATCATCACCACCACCGAGGCCGGCTCGATCGGGGTGCCCCGGCTCCAGCACGACCCGCGCACCCACGGCGGGGCGCTCACGGTCGCCGCGTCCTCGATCGCCCGGGCCATCGGCGCCAAGGCCCTGGTGGCCTTCTCGCAGACCGGTGACACCGTCAAGCGGCTGAGCCGGCTGCACTGCGACCTGCCGCTGCTGGCCTTCACCCCGGTGCCCGAGGTGCGCAGCCAGCTCGCCCTCTGCTGGGGCGTGGAGACGTTCCTGATGCCGTTCGTCGAGCACACCGACGAGATGTTCCGCCAGGTCGACCAGGCGCTGCTCGGGCTCAACCGGGCCAACCCGGGCGACTACGTGGTGATCGTCGCCGGCAGCCCGCCCGGCACCCCCGGCTCCACCAACACCCTGCGGGTGCACCAGCTCGGCTCGCTGGTCGACGCGGCGTCCGCGCGGGCGTTGCAGTGACCGACCCGGTCGCCGTCGGCCAGGCTGCCGTCGACCAGCTCCTCGGGGTCCTGGACCTGGAGCAGACCGGCAAGATGACCTTCCGGGGGGTTAGCCCCCCGGTCGGTCCGCAGCGGGTGTACGGCGGCCAGGTCGCCGGCCAGGCCCTGGTCGCTGCCGGCCGCACCGTCGACCCGGAGCGGTTCGTGCACTCGCTGCACGGCTATTTCGTCCGGCCCGGCGACCCGTCCGAGCCCATCGAGTACCAGGTGGAGAACGTCCGCGACGGCCGGTCGTTCTCCGTGCGCCGCTCGGTGGCGCTCCAGCACCACCAGCCGATCTTCTTCATGTCGGCGTCGTTCCAGCGGACCGCGGAGGGCCTGGACCACCAGGCCCCCACCCCGCCGGACGTGCCCGCGCCCGACGACGTGCCCACGATGGCCGACCGGCTGTCCCGCTACCCGGAGCGGCTGGGCATCTGGGGGCAGATCCCGCGCCCGATCGACGTGCGCTACGTGGGCGAGCCCGGCTGGGTTCGCCCCGGCGACCGGCCCGCCGACCCGCACCAGCGGGTCTGGATGCGCATCGACGGCAAGCTGCCCGACGACCCGCTGCTGCACGCCTGCGCCCTGACGTACGCCTCCGACCTGACCCTGCTGGACTCGGTGCTGTCGGTGCACGGCGAGGTGTGGGGGCCCGGCGGCGTGGTCGGGGCCAGCCTCGACCACGCCCTGTGGTTCCACCGGCCGTTCCGGGCCGACGAGTGGTTCCTGTACGACTGCGGCAGCCCGTCTGCCTCCGGCGCGCGCGGGCTGGCCACCGGCCGGGTTTTCACCACCGACGGCCGGCACGTCGCCAGCGTCGTGCAGGAGGGCCTGCTGCGCCGGGTCGGCACCTGATCAGAAGCTGCTGACCAGCTTCACGAACGCCTCGTCGATCGTCCCCGGGTCCCTGGCGTCGAACGCCTTGCCGGCGCTGGCCTTGGCGATCTTGTCGAGGGTGGCGAAGTCGGAGTCCTGGTCGAAGGCGACGCAGAAGACCTTCACCGGCCGCTCCGGGTCCAGCGCGATGTCCTTCAGCAGCCGGGCGAGGTCGCTGTCCTTCGGGTACTCGTTCTTGCCGTCGGTGAGGACCACCACCGCGTTGATCCGGTCCGGGTCGTAGTCGTCGAGCAGTTGGCGGTGCGCGGCGCGGACCGTCGCGTACAGCGCGGTGCCGCCGTCGGCCTTCAGGCCGCCGAGCTTGCCGGTGAAGCCGGCCTTGTTGAACGGCGAGAGCCGAAGCTCCTCGCGGTGCGGCTTCGGGCGCTGCGACGTCTCCGAGGAGAACGACCAGAGGGCGACCTGGTCGGCCGAGTTGAGCAGGCCGACCGCCTTGCCGGCGGCGCCGGTGGCGACCTGGAGCCGGGACCGGCCGCCGACCTTCTTGGTCATCGAGCCGGAGACGTCCACAGCGAACAGGATGTTCGCCTTCTTGCGCAGCGTGCTCCACCCGCGCAGGATCGCGTCCACCACCTCCGGCTCCGGCGGATCGAAGTAGTTGAGGTTCCCGGCGGGCCCGCCCCGCACGACGGAGACCAGCTCGTCCGAGGGCCGGCGTTCGTGGTCGCGGAATCCGAGCTCGTCGAAGGTGCGCTGCTGCGGGCCGTCCTGGAGGAAGCGCAGGAAGTCCTGCGCCGCCGCGCGCTGCGCCTCGTCGGCCGAGGGCAGCACCACGTACGGGTGGTCGAGGTTGAAGGTGCCCTCCTTCGGGTGCACCGCCACCAGCGGGACCCGGGGCTTCTGGCCCGGTGTGGGGCTGAGCTGCCCCTGGTTGTACTGGTAGACCAGCTCCTCCTGCACCACGACCGCGCTCATGTCCCGCGTCCGCGCGTCGCCGCCCGCGCCCAGGTCCGCCTCGGCGAGGTCGCGCAGCAGGTCCACCGAGTCGTCGCTGTAGTGCGAGACGTTCGCCTCGATCTCGCGCACGAACCGGGTCACCGCGGGCTGCGCCAGGTCGGGCTCGGTCAGGTCACTGGAGCGCTGCACCGCCGCGTAGTAGGTCGCGATGGTGGCCGCCAGCCCCGAGGTGGACAGGTTGGGGTTGTCCTTGCCGAAGGTGAACCGGCCCCACTCGGGCCGGCCGAAGGCCGCCCAGCCCTGGTCCCCGGACAGCCCGAGGACGTCCGCCCAGCCGAGGGGGCCGCGCTGCTGCACCAGCTCGCCCTTCTCCTTGGGCATGGCGATGACCAGCGGGCTGTTCGCGATCGACGGGTACTTGTCGGGGGTCTGCGCCGGCCGGCCGTTCGTCTCGTCCAGCAGCCGCAGCCGACCGGTCCACAGCGACGACGTCGGCAGCCACACCTGCGGCGCCGGGATCGCCGGCTGCTGCCTGGCCCAACCGCCCGCCAACGCCTCCATCGCCTTGCCCGAGTTGAGCCCGTGCACGGTCACCTGGGCGCAGCGCCCGTCGAAGCGCCGGTCGCTGTCGTTGTACTTCGCGGCGAGCTGGCCGAGCAACTGGTCCTTCTCCGTCGAGGAGTTCACCTCCAGCGCCACGCACGAGGAGCGGTCCGCGCCGGAATCCGGCCGCACGATCACGTACGCCGCGGCGATGACCGCGAGCCCGGCGACCACGGCCACCGTCAACGGCAACCAGGGCCGGGCGGAAGGCTGACCGGGGGCCATCGGATCCTCCAGGGGTTCGCGGGTTCAGGTGCCGGGGTAGGCCGCGGGGCCGCCCCGGTCGGACGTGGGCGCCCCGGACCCGTCCGGTGCGGGGGCGTCCGGTGCGGCTGCTCCGGGCAGCGCGGTGGCGACGAGCAGACGGACACCGTAGACCACGACGAAGGTCACCGCCCCCACGGCGGCGGCGGGGCCCGGGGCGGTGGTCGCCACGTACCCGGCGGCCCCGCCGGCCGCGCCCAGGAAGATGGCGGCCGAGATCCCCCAGGCATCGGCGTACTGCCGGCGCACCCGCCGCGACCACGTGTCCCGCTCAGGCCCGCGCCCCACCGGTCGGTACGTGGTCGGCCCGTGCGTCGTGGGCTGGTAGGCGGTGGGCGGGGGAGCCGTCGGCCCGTGCGTCGTGGGCTGGTAGGCGGTGGGCGGAGGCGCCGTCGGCCCGTGCGTCGCCGGTGGGTAGACGGTCGGCTCGTGCATCGCCGGTTGGCGGGGGACCACCTGGGTGGCCGCCGCGTCGGTGCCCGCCCGCAGCGCCGTCTGGATCGGCACCGCCGCCCCGGCGTGCGGGGTGTGCCCCAGCAGGCGCAGCAGGACCTGTTCGGCCGGCGGCCGGGCCCGGTGGTCCTTGTCCAGGCACTGCCCGACCAGCTCGCCGAGCGGGCCGGAGAGGCCGGCCAGATCCGGCGGGTCGTGCAGCACCCGGTTCATCACCGCAACGACCGTCCCGGTGCCGAACGGCGGTCGGCCCGCCGCGGCGAACGCGATGGTCGCCGCCCAGGCGAACACGTCGCTGGCCGGGCCCACCTCGTCGTCGCGGAACCGCTCCGGCGCCATGTACGGCGCGGTGCCCATGACCCTGCTGGTCATCGTCTCGGTGACGTCGAGGGCCCGGGCGATGCCGAAGTCGATGACCCGGGCGCCGTCCGCGCCGAGGACGACGTTGTCCGGCTTGAGGTCGCAGTGCACCACGTCGGACTGGTGGATCGCGGCGAGCGCGGTGGCGGTGCCCACTGCCAGCCGGTGCAGGGCGTTGCCGGTGACCGGGCCGTACTCGCGGACGTGCCGTTGCAGGGTCGGGCCCTCGATGTACTCGCTCACCACGTACGGCGGGTCGCTGTCCACGTCCGCGAAGAGGATCTGCGCGGTGCAGAACGGCGTTACCCGCCGGGCGGCGGCGATCTCCTTGGCGAACTGGGCCTTGGCACGCGGGTTGTGGTGCAGGTCGAGGTTGATCATCTTGACGGCGACGAACCCGCCCTGCTGTTCGCGGCCCAGGTAGACCACGCCCTGACCGCCCGCACCGAGGCGGCCGAGCAGTTCGTAGGGGCCCGCCCGGTCCGGATCCCGCGGACCCAGCGGCGTCATGTCCGGCATCGCTGTCGCTGCCCCTATCGGCCTGGCTGTCTTCCGCTCTGCGCGCTGACGCGTCGTCGGGTCCCCGTCGTGCGACGACACCGGTATGGTGCCACGACCGCGCCACCGACGAGAGCCGCCCGGCCGGGCGGTGGGACGAGGGCGGTTCGACCGTTCGGCCGAGGGGCGGCAGCCTGGCCGGTCGGCTCGGCGACTAACCTGGCCGACATGCGTCTCTCCGCTCGGGTCGACTACGCCCTCCGCGCGGCCGCCGAACTCGCGGCGGTCGCCGACGGTGCCGGCGCCGGCCGGGCCCGCCCGGTGACGGCCGAGCAGATCGCCAAGACGCAGGAGATTCCGCCGAAGTTCCTGGAGAGCATCCTGCTGCAACTGCGCCGCGGCGGGATCGTGCACGCCCAGCGCGGCCCCGAGGGCGGGTACTGGCTGGCCCGGCCGGCCGCCGACATCTCCCTGGCGGAGGTGATCCGGGTGATCGACGGGCCGCTGGCACACGTCCGGGGGCAGCGCCCGGAGCAACTCGGCTACCTCGGCGCCGCGCGGGCGTTGCAGGACGTGTGGATCGCCCTGCGGGCCAGCGAGCGGGAGATCCTCGAACTGGTCACCGTCGCGGACGTGGCCAACGGCACGCTCCCCGCGCGGGTCAACGAGCTGGCCGCCGACCCGCGCGCCTGGAGCTGACCGGCGCCACCCGCGCCACCAGCCACCGCCACCGCCACGGATCGCCACCGGCGCTACCCGCACCGCCAAGGATCGCCGACCGCGCCACGGGTGGCGGCCGTCCGGCGCGTCCCATCAGCCGATCGGGGACTTGACCCGGGGCGACCCGTGCCGCATTGTCGACCAAGTCGATAGGATATGCCGCAAAGTCAGGGGGCGCTCGTGCGCAAGCTGCTGGTCCTCGCCCTGGTCGGGCTCGTCGCGCAACTGATCGACGGTTCGCTCGGCATGGCCTACGGGCTGACCTCGTCCACCCTGCTGCTCGTCGCCGGGGTCGCCCCGGCCGCCGCGTCGGCCTCGGTGCACCTGGCCGAGATCGGCACCACGCTCGCCGCCGGGGTGGCCCACTGGCGGTTCGGCAACGTCGACTGGCGGGTGGTCGCCCGCATCGCCGTTCCCGGCGCGCTCGGCGCGTTCGCCGGTGCCAGCTTCCTCAGCGCCATCTCCACCGAGGCGGCCGCGCCATGGATGGCCGCGATCCTGTTCACCCTCGGCGCGTACCTGCTGGTGCGCTTCTCCCGGCCGCTGCGCGTCAACCGCGCCGCCGGTGGGCTGCGCGGCCGGTTCCTCGGCCCGCTCGGCCTGGTCGCCGGCTTCGTCGACGCGACCGGCGGTGGGGGATGGGGTCCGGTCGCCACCCCGGCGCTGCTGGTCTCCGGCCGGATGGAGCCCCGCAAGGTCATCGGCTCGGTCGACACCGCCGAGTTCGTGGTGGCGGGCGCGGCCAGCGCCGGCTTCCTGATCGGCCTCGGCACCGAGGGTTTCCTGCTGCCGACCGTCGCCGCCCTGCTGATCGGCGGCCTGATCGCCGCCCCGATCGCCGCCTGGCTGGTCCGGATCGTCCCGGCCCAGCTCCTCGGCGCCACCATCGGCGGCGTGATCGTGCTGACCAACGCCCGCACCCTGATCCGCGTCGGCGGCCTACCCGGCGGGGCCCAGTGGCTGGTCTACGGGCTCCTCGCCGCCGGTTGGCTCGTCGCGATCGTCCTGGCCGTCCGCGCGCTGCGCCGCGTCCGCGACGCCCGCGCCACGGTCGAGGCCGCCGTCGCTGCTTCGGCTGCCCCGGTGGCGGACGACGCCCCGTCGCGGCCCGTCCCGGTGACTGCCACCGCCGAGGGCTGACGGTCGGAGGGCCCTGGGCCCTGGACTCAGGGTCGTTGGTCGTTGGTCGCTGAGGCGGTCCGGCAGAGCTGGGGTACGCCTCGCCGGGCTGTGGAGCCGAAGCGTCGCCCGGCGCTCCTCGACGTTGCCCTGTGCCTCAGGACCATGGGAGGGCAGCTGCATGAGCTGTCGGGCTGCCTATGGAGCTGCCCCGTCTGCGCTACCGGTAGCGCATGTCCTCGGCCGACGGTGCCCACCGCGACGCGAAGATGCCCCGTTGGTGCGGGCAGCTCCATAGCGCCTGGAAGGCGTATCACCCCCGGCGTGCCGTCAGGCTGTCGCGGATCTTCAGCGGCTGGCTCCGGGCTCCTCCAGCATCGTCCCCGCGATGGTGGAGAGCAGCTCCCATGCCTCGTCCACATGCGCCTGGGTGGTCAGTGGCGAGCCGACCGCAAGGCGCAGCGTGTACCGGCCGGCGACCCGGGTGTGGGTGAGCAACACCCGGCCCGTGGCGTTGACCCGGGACAGCAGTTCGGCGCTGGCCTCGTCGCCGGCGGTGAGCCGGAAGCAGACCAGCGAGAACGGGTGCGGTACGGCGAGCGTGAACCGGCCGTCGGCGCGGACGTGGGCGGCGAACCGGTCGGCGAGGGCCACCCCGGAGCGGATGTGCGCCCGCAGCCCCTCCACCCCGTACCAGCGCAGCACGAACCACAGCTTCAGGGCGCGGAACCGACGCCCCAGCGGCACCTGCCAGTCCCGGTAGTCGATCACGGCCCCGGTCTCGGTCGCCGCGTTGTGCAGGTACTCCGGCAGCACCGTCAGCGCCTCGATCAGCTCACCGGAGTCGGCCACCCAGAACGCGTCGCAGTCGAAGCCGGTGAGCAGCCACTTGTGCGGGTCGAAGCAGTACGAGTCGGCGTACTCCAGACCGGCGTGCGACCAGCGCAGCTCCGGGCAGACCGCCGCCGCCCCGGCGTACGCGGCGTCGACGTGCAGCCAGACGCCGAGCTCCGCGCAGATCGCGCCGATCTCCGGCAGCGGGTCGACGGCGGTGGTGGAGGTCGTGCCGATCGTGGCCACCACGATCGCGGGCACGTCGCCGGCCGCCAGGTCCGCCCGGATCGCCTCGCGCAGCGCGTCCGGGCGCATGGCCAGGGTTTCCGGGTCGACGTCGACCACCCGTACCCCGTCGAGGCCCAGCCCGGCGATCCGGGCCGCCTTCTCGATGGACGAGTGGCCCTGGCTGGAGGTGTAGGCGCGGTAGCGGCGGTCGATCCCGGCGGCCCGCCACTGGCCTGCGCTGGCCCGGTGCAGCGCGGCGAGGGTGGCCACCAGGGTCGCCGAGGAGGCGGAGTCCTGGATCACGCCGCCGCCGCTGCCGGTGGAGCGGAACCGCTGCGGCAGGTCGAGCAGCCCGGCCAGCCAGTCCAGCACCACCGTCTCCAGTTCGGTGCAGGCCGGGCTGGTTGCCCACAGCATGCCCTGCACGCCGAGCCCGGAGCTGATCAGGTCGCCCAGCACGCTCGGGCCGGAGGTGTTCGCCGGAAAATAACCAAAGAAGCTCGGGTGCTGCCAGTGGGTCAGGTGCGGGGTGACCAGGTCGTCCAGGTCGGCGAGCAGGGCCTCGACCGGCTCGCCGTGCGTGGTCGGGCCGGTCGGCAGCGCGGCTGCCAGCGTCCCCGGCGGGGCGGGTGAGGTGACCGGGCGCCGCCCGAGCGTCGCCCAGTAGTCGGCGATCCAGTCCACCGCCGCGTGCCCGGCCCGGCGGAACTCCTCGGGGTCCATGTGCTCAGCCATCCGCCGAGTTGATCAAATCCAGCCGCCGAGGGCAAGGTCCCGTCCGGGGGTGCTTCCGACGGGCGCGGTCGGCGCGGCTGTTGCCTGGCGGAAAGCGTTGTCCTAGCATTCGTGCAGCGCGGAGTCGAACTACGGACGTCAATTCGTCCCCCACCGCCCCAGCGCGGCGCACCGCCACCGCCGGCCCAGGGCAGGCCGACGGGCATCGCGTCGCCGCGCGCCCGACCTCCCCGGAGGCACGCCCGTGCACCCCAGCAGATCCCGTCGCCGCACCGCCCTGCTCGCCGCGGCGGCGGCCACCGCCCTCACCGCCACCACCCTGACCGCCGGCACCCTCGGCGCCGTGGCAGCCTCGTCCGCCGCCGGCTGCCGCGTCGATTACAAGATCACCAACCAGTGGGGCGGCGGCTTCGGCGCCGACGTCACCGTCACCAACCTCGGCGACCCGGTCAACGGCTGGACCCTCACCTGGTCCTACACCGCCGGTCAGCAGGTCGCCCAGGCGTGGAACGCCACCGTCACCCAGTCCGGTGCCCAGGTCACCGCCCGCGACGCCGGCTACAACGCCGCCATCGGCACCGGCGGCACCGCGAACTTCGGCTTCAACGCCTCGTGGAACGACGCCAGCAACCCCGTTCCGGCGAGCTTCGCGCTCAACGGCACGACCTGCACCGGCGCCACCACCCCGACGACCACCGCGCCGCCGCCCACCACGCCGCCCCCCACCACCCCGCCCGCCGGGGCGAAGCAGGTCGAGGACCTCGACCGGGGCCTGATCAGCGTCCGTTCCGGCAGCGGGAACCTGGTCTCCTGGCGGCTGCTGGGCACCGAGACCTCCGGGGTGTCGTTCAACCTCTACCGGGGCTCGACCAGGGTCAACGGCAGCCCGATCGCCGGTGCCACCAACCACCTAGACAGCGGGGCCGCCGCCGGGGCGGCGTACACGGTGCGGGCCGTGGTGAACGGCGTCGAGCAGGCGGCGTCCGGGCCGGCGCTCCAGTTCGCGGGCGGCTACCTCGACGTGCCGATCCAGCCGCCGGCCGGGGGCACCACCCCGACCGGGGAGACGTACACCTACGCCGCCAACGACGCCAGCGTCGGCGACCTCGACGGCGACGGCCGCTACGAGATCGTGCTCAAGTGGGACCCGTCCAACGCCAAGGACAACTCCCAGTCCGGCTACACCGGCAACGTCCACGTCGACGCGTACACCCTGACCGGCACCCGGCTGTGGCGCATCGACCTTGGGCGCAACATCCGGGCCGGCGCCCACTACACCCAGTTCCAGGTGTACGACTACGACGGCGACGGCCGGGCCGAGGTGGCCATGAAGACCGCCGACGGCACCCGCTCCGGCACCGGCCAGATCGTCGGCTCCTCCTCGGCGGACCACCGCAACTCCAGCGGGTACGTCCTGTCCGGCCCCGAGTACCTGACCATGTTCGACGGCCGGACCGGCGCGATCGCGTCCACCGTCAGCTACGACCCACCGCGCGGCACCGTCTCCTCCTGGGGCGACAGCTACGGCAACCGGGTCGACCGGTTCCTCGCCGGCACCGCCTACCTCGACGGCCAACGCCCCTCACTGATCATGGCCCGGGGCTACTACACCCGCGCCGTCATCGCCGCCTGGGACTTCCGCGACGGCGCCCTGACGAAGCGGTGGACGTTCGACTCCAACGCCTCCGGCAACTCCGCCGCCGCGGGCCAGGGCAACCACCAGCTCTCCGTCGCCGACGTCGACGCCGACGGCCGGCAGGAGATCGTCTACGGCGCGGCCACCATCGACGACAACGGTCGCCTGCTCTACTCCACCGGCAACGGCCACGGCGACGCCCTGCACGTCGGCGATCTCGACCCCAGCCGCGCCGGCCTGGAGATCTTCAAGGTCGACGAGGACGCCAGCAAGCCCAGCTCCTGGTTCGCCGACGTCCGCACCGGGCAGATCATCTGGTCGACCGCCGCCTCCGGCGACAACGGCCGGGGCGTCTGCGCCGACATCTGGGCCGGCAGCCCCGGCGCCGAGTCCTGGTCCTCCGCCGTCGACGGCCTGGCCAACACCAGGGGCCAGAACGTCGGCCGCAAGCCGTCCTCGGCGAACTTCCTCGCCTGGTGGGACGGCGACCCGGTGCGCGAACTCCTCGACGGCACGAAGATCGACAAGTACGGCACCGGCGGCGAGGCCCGACTGCTCACCGGCAGCGGCGTCAGCTCCAACAACGGCACGAAATCGACCCCGGCGCTGTCCGGCGACATCCTCGGCGACTGGCGCGAGGAGGTCGTGTGGCGCACCAGCGACAGCACCGCCCTGCGCATCTACAGCACCCCGACCCCGACCGGCACCCGGATCCACACCCTGATGCACGACCCGCAGTACCGGGCCGCCATCGCGTGGCAGAACACGGCCTACAACCAGCCGCCGCACCCGGGCTTCTTCATCGGGGACGGCATGGGAACCCCGCCCGTGCCGAACATCTACCTGCGCTGAGCGCTCGTCGTGCTGGATGCCCTGCCCACCGGGGAGACCGGCAAAGCAGGGTGGCAGGCACCGGGCCGCAGCCGCGGAATCCGCACAGCTCCGGCCCGGTGCACCACACCGCGGCACCCCCGACCCGTCCCGACCGGGGAGTGCCGTACCACCACCGGAACCAAAGTTACGCGCCGTCCGCGACGCGGGGGTGACGCCGTTATGAAGACTGTGTTTCGGGCGTTTCCAACAAGGTTCACCCGTTCCGGCGCAGCCCGCCCGCCACCCTGTCCGCGATCAGCTCGTACGAGCGCACCCGGTCGGCCACGTCGTACACCAGCGTGGTCAGCATCAGCTCGTCCGCGCCGGTGCGCTCCAGCAGGCCGGTGAGCTGCCGGCGCACCGTCTCCGGCGACCCCAGCGCCTGCCCCTCCCGCCGGGCGAGCGCGAACTCCCGCTCCGCGTCCGTGTACGGGTACGCCGCCGCCTCGTCCGGCGTGGCGAGGGGCTCCGGCCGCCCCGAGCGCAGCCTCAGGAACGACAGCGCGCTCGGCCCCGCCAGCCACTCCGCCCGCTCGTCGGTGTCCGCGCAGACCGCGTTCACCGCCACCATCGCGTACGGCTTCTCCAGGAACCGCGACGGCCGGAAATGCTGCCGGTACAGCGCCAGCGCCGGCACCGTGTTCTGCGCGCTGAAGTGGTGCGCGAACGAGAACGGCAGCCCCAGCAACCCGGCGAGCTGAGCGCTGAACCCGCTGGACCCCAGCAGCCAGACAGCGGGCTGCAGGCCCCGCCCCGGCGTGGCCGTGATCGGCCCCGGCCGCTCCCCGGAGAAGTAGTTCATCAGGTCGGCCAGTTCCCGGGGGAACCCCTCGGCCGACAGCCCTTCCATCGTCCGGCGCAACGCCAGCGCGGTGACCTGGTCGGTTCCCGGGGCCCGGCCGATCCCCAGGTCGATCCGGCCCGGGTGCAGCGCTTCGAGGGTGCCGAACTGCTCGGCCACCACCAGCGGGGCGTGGTTGGGCAGCATCACCCCGCCCGAGCCCAGTCGGATCGTCGAGGTGTTGGCCGCCAGGTGTGCGAGCAGCACCGCCGGCGCGGAACTCGCGATCGCCGGCATGTTGTGGTGCTCGGCCACCCAGAACCGGCGGTAGCCCAACTCCTCCGTGCGCCGGGCCAGCTCGGTGGTGTGCCGCAGGGCCGCGCCGGCGGTGGCGCCGGCCGCGACCGGGGCAAGATCAAGAACAGACATCGGTACGTTGATCACGCGATCGTCCAACCCGCCCCGTGCCGGAATTGTTCCCCTCGTCGGGTACGTGTGGCTCAACCCATCCCGCGCGCCTGCTCGAAGATCAGGCTGGTCTGGGTGTGCTGCACCGCCGGGTCCACCGCGAGATGGTCCAGCACGAAGTCCCGCAACGCGTCCCCCGACGCCGCCCGCACGTGCAACACGTAGTCCTCCGCGCCCGCCACGTGGAACACCGACACCACCCCGGGCAGCCGCACCGACCGGGCCCGGAACGCGTCCACCGCCGCCCGCTCGTGCGCCGTCAACCGCACCGACACCAGGGCCTGCAACGGCAGTCCCACCGCCGCCGGGTCCACCTCCGCGTGGAACCCCCGGATCGCCCCGCACTCCCGCAGCGACCGGGTCCGGGTCAGGCATGTCGACGGTGCCACCCCCACCCGGTCCGCCAGGGCGTTGTTCGGCAGTCGGCCGTCCACGGCCAGCTCGGTCAGGATCGCGCGATCGACGTCGTCCAGGGCGGCGAAGGGCCGCACATCATTCGGTGCGAGGGGCATTCCACCATCCTGCTCCGAATCATCGCGTTGTCAAAGACCGACAAACAGAATCTTCTGCGACTCTCTTGCCGATTGCCGCCCTGATGTTCGACGCTTCCCGCATGACGACCGTGGACACCAGAGCAGTGCACGCCGGCCGCGCCGACCTGGCCGCCCTCGGCGTCCACGTCCCACCCATCGACCTGTCCACCACCAACCCCCTGCCGTCGGTCACCGACGGCGGCGACGCGTACGAGCTCCTCGCGACCGGCGGCACCCTCCCACCCGGCGGCAGCGCCGTCTACCAACGCCTCTGGAACCCCACCGTCGCCCGCTTCGAGACCGCCCTCGCCGAGCTCGAAGGCACCGCCGCCGCCGTCGCTTTCGCCAGCGGCATGGCCGCCCTCACCGCCACCGTCCTCGCCGCCACCCGGGACGGGAAGCACCACATCGTCGCCGTCCGCCCCCTCTACGGCGGCACCGACCACGTCCTCGCCACCGGCCTGCTCGGCACCGAGGTCACCTGGGCCCACCCCGACGGCGTCGCCGACGCCGTCCGCCCCGACACCGCCCTCGTCATCGTCGAGACCCCCGCCAACCCCACCCTCGACCTCGTCGACATCGCCGCCCTGGCCACCGCCGCCGGCGACGTGCCCCTGCTCGTCGACAACACCGTCGCCACCCCCGTCCTGCAGCAGCCCGCCCGGCACGGCGCCGCGCTCGTCCTGCACAGCGCCACCAAGAGCATCGGCGGCCACGGCGACGTCCTCGCCGGCGTCGTCGCGTGCGACGACCAGTGGGCCGCCCGGCTGCGCCAGGTCCGCGCCCTCACCGGCGCGATCCTGCACCCCCTCGGCGCGTACCTGCTGCACCGCGGCCTCCAGACGCTGCCCGTGCGGGTCCGCGCCCAGTCCGCCGGGGCCGAGAAGCTCGCCGGCTGGCTCGCCCGCCACCCCGCCGTCGCCCGCGTGCACCACCCCGGCATCGACGACCCCGCCGGGCTCGTCGGCCGGCAGATGGCCGGCACCGGCAGCCTGCTCGCCTTCGAGGTACGCGGTGGCGCGTCCGCCGCCGCCGCCGTCGCCGGGGCCTGCCGGCTGATCACCCATGCCGTCTCCCTCGGCGGCGTGGACACCCTCATCCAGCACCCCGCCTCGCTCACCCACCGGCCGGTCGAAGGCGACGCCAAGCCGGTCGGCGGTCTGCTGCGGATCTCCGTCGGCCTGGAGGACCCGGAGGACCTGCGGGCGGACCTGGAGCAGGCGCTCGCCGCGCTCGGCTGACCGTCTGGTGCCCCGTTTCGGCTGACGGGCGGGCCCGCCCGTTCAGGACTTCGGGCCGACGTGCCGGTCCAGCTCGGCGACCGCCTCCCGTCGGGCCACCGACAGCGAGTTGCGGCGGTTCATCCGCCAGGCGACGCCCAGCAGGTCCAGCGCCCACTGGCAGAGCCCCATGATGTCGGCGGACTCGTTGGTGAACATGTAGCGGGGATAGACGTAGGCCCGACCGTGCGCGATCACCCGGTTGGCCACCCGGCAGCCATCGGAGTGGAACAGGCCGCGCACGAAGTCGCCGGGGTGGGTGGCGACGATCTTCCGCTGCCAGTCGGTGAGGACGATCAGCCGCTCGTGCTTCTTGCCCGGCCCGTGCTGCGGCAGCAGGCAGGGCCAGTGCAAGCCGTAGCTCTGCACGCTGACGCACCCCTGCTGCTGAACCCGTTGCACTTTCGCCGCCAACACGGCCTTCATGGAAGCCTCGCAGGCGTCGATCAGCCCAGGCCAGACGTTTGCGTAGGCATAGGAACCCGGGTCTGTCGGACTGTCGAGGTCGGGACGGCACCGGAAGCAGCGGAGGGCTGTGCTCTGCTGCTTCGGTTCGGGACGGTCCTTGCACCAGTGGCGGACCGTCGGATAGGGGAGCCCTACGCTGCGGGCGGTTTCGGCAACCGTGGCCCCGGAGAGGTAGAGGCGGCGGGCGCGCGCTCGGATCTCAGGTGGATGCACGCGCCCATCTTCGAACGCCTGTATGACAAGTTTTGTGCCCTCGGTGGGATTCGAACCCACACTGTATGCAGTTTGAGTGCATTGCCTACTGCCGGTTGGGCTACGAGGGCCTTCCATGATTCGACCATGACAGCCTACCCACTACGCTAGGGACGGCGACACCCGGCACGGCGGTGTCGGGCACAGACTGGTGGGAGTGGCTCGTGGCCGAGACGCAGACGGATGCCGAGCGCAGGCGGGTGTTGATCGCCGAGGACGAGGCGCTCATCCGGCTGGACCTGGCCGAGATGCTGGTCGAGGAGGGCTACGAGGTGGTCGGCGAGGCCGGCGACGGCGAGACCGCCGTTCGTCTCGCCGAGGAGCTGAAGCCCGACCTGGTCATCCTCGACATCAAAATGCCGATCATGGACGGGCTGGCCGCCGCCGAGCGGATCGCCGGCGCCCGGATCGCCCCGGTGATCATCCTGACCGCGTTCAGTCAGCGTGACCTGGTGGAGCGGGCCCGGGCGGCCGGCGCGATGGCGTACCTGGTGAAGCCGTTCCAGAAGAGCGACCTGGTGCCGGCGGTGGAGATCGCGCTGTCCCGGTACTCGGAGGTCGCCGCGCTGGAGGCCGAGGTCGCCGGCCTGACCGACCGGCTGGAGATCCGCAAGACGGTGGAGCGCGCCAAGGGCGCGTTGATGACCACGTACGGGATGACGGAGCCGCAGGCGTTCAAGTGGATCCAGCGCACGGCGATGGACCACCGGCTGACCATGAAGGAGGTCGCCGAGCGGATCCTCGCCGAGACCGCCGGCGGCGAGCTAACCCAGCCAACCTCCTGACCCCACCCCCCACGAGCCCCAAGGCGCAAATTCCCGGAATGAGTGGCTATCCCCCACGGAATAGCCACTCATTCCATGTAAAAGTGCGAGGGGGCCGCGGGGGGCCTCGGGCGGCGGGGCCGGCGCATCGCGGGCTCCCCGTCGTTGCGATTGATCGATACGATCGCGTCCATGCCTTCTCGGCGCCTGCGGGCGATGCCTGGCGTGCTGGCCGCGTGCGCGGTGCTGCTGGCCGGGTGCTGGTCGGCCCCGCGTCCCGCGCCGGAGCCGACCCCGCTGCGCCCCGACTGGCGGGCGGTGACCCTGCCGACCCCGCCGGGCGCCCCGGGGCGGCTGCTGCTGCGCGACGCGGCGGCCTGCGGTGGGCGCTGGTTCGTGGTGGGCGCGGTCGCGGACGCGGCGGGCGTGACCCGGCCGGCGGCGTGGTCCAGCCCGGACGCGGCGGCGTGGACCCCGCTGCGGCTGTCGGCGCGCAGCGGGTACGGCGCGGAGAACGTGCTGAAGGCGGTGGGCTGCCGCGACGGCCGGCTGGCGGCGGTGGGCGCGAAGAGCGGCGGGGTGCACGGCAATCCCCGGGTGAGCACGTGGCGGCAGCTCGCCGACGGTTCGGTGGTGGAGGTGCCGGCGGAGTTCGAGGTGTTCGGCGGCCCGGACGCGGTGAACGTGGGGCGGATCGCGGGCGGCCCGGAGGGTTGGGTGATCGCCGGTAACCGGGGCACCGGCGCGGCGGCCTGGTCCTCGGTGGACGCGGGGGAGTTCCGGCTGGTCAGCGGTGTGCCGCCGCTGGCATCTGACGCGGCGGGGCGGACCTGGGCGGCGGACGTGGCAGCGGGAGCGTCGGGTTGGGTGCTGGTGGGCTCGTCGCGGGCGCCGGGGCGGCCGGGGGGTGAGCCGGCGGTGTGGACCTCGCCGGACGGCCTGGGCTGGCGGCGGGAGGCGCTGTCGGACGCGGACGCGTCGGGCGATCTCCAGCGGGTGGTTCGGGCGGGGGAGCGGCTGGTCGCGGTGGGTAGGCGCGGTGACGGCGTGGGGGCCTGGATCGAGGGGCCCGGCGGGGCTGCGGGGGCGACCCGGGTGGGGTGGCGGCCGGGCGGGGTGCTGGAGCGGGCCGGGGGCGCGTCGGCGCAGGTGGCGGGCCTGGCGGCGGTGGACGGCGGGATGGTCGCGGTGGTCCTGTCCGACGCGGGCGGAGCGGCCTGGTTCTCGACGGACGGTGGCGGCTGGTCGCCGGTGCCGGTGCCGGCCCCGTTGCCGGTGGGGGCGGACCGGTCGGTCGCGGTGGCCGGGGCGGGGGACCGGGTGTTGCTGCTGGTGGATGGCGCGCGGGGCGCCGGGGTCTGGTCGGCACGAATGCCGGACGGGCCCGGGTGAGCGTGCCGGTGGTTTGTTTCCGGACAGTGTCGGATGTCGGCTTTTACCCGATCCTCCCGAGTGTGTGTTACAGCACTTCAGTGAATCTGGCCACTCAACGTAACGGTTAGGTCAACCCCGCTTCTCAGGTCTTACGGCGTGCCCTGCTGGTGGGATAACGTCCCGCCCCAGACCGGGTTCGCGGTCGGTTCGAAACCCCTCCAGCAAGAGCCAATTTCCACATTGCGGCGGGTGATTCGGGCCTTCGGACGGAGGAGGGTACGAGCCGTGAGGCAGAAGCTCGCACGGGTGCTCGGTGGCGTAGCCATCAGCGCGCTCGTTTTCAGTGGCACGGCCGCGTGTAAGGCCGACAGTGGCACCGAGGAGGGTGGCAGCTCCGCCGCCTGTGACCTCAAGATCGGCTTCTTCGGCCCGCTCACCGGCGACGCCGCGGGTCTCGGTATCCACATGCGCAACGGCACCAAGCTGGCGATCGACCAGTACAACAAGGAAAACGCGGACTGCAAGGTCAACCTCGAGCAGTACGACTCGCAGGGTGACCCGGCCAAGGCCCCGCCGCTGGCGCAGAAGGCGGTGGGCGACACCAAGGTCGTCGGCCTCGTCGGCCCGGCGTTCTCCGGCGAGTCCGAGGTGGGCGGCCCGATCTTCGACGAGGCCGGCCTGCCGGTCATCACCCCGTCGGCGACCAACCCGACTCTGACCACCAAGGGCTGGAAGGTTTACCACCGGGGCGTCGGCAACGACACCTCGCAGGGCCCGGCCGCCGGTCGCTACATCAAGAACGTGCTGAAGGCCGAGAAGGTCTACGTCGTCGACGACCAGTCGGCGTACGGCACGGGCCTGGTGGGCGAGGTCAAGAAGGTTCTCGGCTCGGTCACCGGCGAGGACAAGATCCAGGTCAAGCAGACCAACTTCTCCGCGGTCGTCACCAAGATCGTCGGCAGCGGCTCGACCGTCCTTTTCTTCGGTGGCTACTACACCGAGGCGGGCCTGCTGCTCAAGCAGCTCAAGGGCGCCGGCTGGAAGGGCACCATGGTCGCCGGTGACGGCGTCAACGACGCCCTCTTCATCAAGGTCGCCGGCCAGGCGGTCGCCGAGGGCACCGTCCTGACCTGCCCCTGCGCCCCGGCCACCGCGGCCAAGGGCACCTTCGTGACCGACTACAAGGCGGCCTTCGAGAACGCCGAGCCGGGCACCTACGCCGACGTGTCGTACGACATCGCCAAGATCTACCTCGAGGGCATCAAGGCCGGCAAGGTCACCCGCGCCGATCTCCTCGCCTTCGTGAAGGCCTACAACAAGGCCGGCACCGCCACCGGTGTGACCTACAAGTTCGAGGCCAGTGGCGAGCTGGACCCGGCGCAGGTGGTGGTCTGGGCGTTCAAGGTCAACGCGGGCAAGGTCGTTCCGGACATCGAGATCCCGAAGGCCTGACCGGTTCTCCGGTCCCGCCAGGGATACCAAACGATGCGGCCGGGAGTCATCCTCCCGGCCGCCTCGTTTGGCCGCACAGTTGGAGCCCCACTTGAACTTCGATGAGTTGTTCGGGAATTTCCCGGCCCTGACCATCACCGGGCTGGAACAGGGCGCGATCTACGCCTTGGTCGCCCTCGGCTACACCCTGGTCTACGGCGTCCTTCGCCTGATCAACTTTGCCCACTCCGAGGTCTTCATGGTCGGTACCTTCACCGCCTTCTGGACCTGGGAGGCCCTCGGCTACGACCAGAATTCCGCCGCGCCGGCCCTCGGCCCGCTGATCCTCGCGCTGGCGGCCGGCCTGATCGTGGCGGGGGTCGCCTCCGCGGCGACGGCGGTGACCGTGGAGCTGGTCGCCTACCGGCCGCTGCGGCGGCGCAACGCGCCACCGCTGGCCTTCCTCATCACCGCGATCGGCGCGTCGTTCGTGCTCGCCGAGTCCTTCGGCATCGGCACCTCCCGGGCGCCGTTCGGCATGCCGACGCTGCTCCCCTCCGAGACGCTGTTCACCGTCTTCGGCGCCGCCGTCACCAACGTCCAGCTGCTGATCCTCGGCGTGACGCTGGTGATGATGGTCGGCCTGGACCAGTTCGTGAGCCGCAGCCGGCAGGGCCGTGGCATCCGGGCCGTGGCCCAGGACCCGGACACCGCCGCCCTGATGGGCGTCAACAAGAACCGGGTGATCCTGCTGGTCTTCGTGCTCGGCGGCCTGATGGCCGGCGTGGCGGCGCTGCTCTGGGACGTCCGCTACGGCTACACGAAGTTCAACGTGGGCTTCATGATCGGGCTCAAGGCGTTCGCGGCGGCGGTGCTCGGCGGCATCGGCAACCTGCGCGGCGCGATGCTCGGCGGCCTGCTGCTCGGCGTGGCGGAGAACTACGCCGCCGGCCTGTTCGGCGGAGACTGGAAGGACTTCACCGGCTTCGTGCTGCTGATCGTGCTGCTGATGTTCCGCCCCACCGGCCTGCTCGGCGAATCTCTCGGGAGGGCGCGCGCATGACCGCCACCGTGGACAAGGGCCGTGTCTCGGCCTTCAAGGGCCGCTGGGCGGCCATGCCCAAGCAGATCCGGTGGGCCGCCCTCGCGGCGCTGATCGTCCTGCTCTACATCCTGCCCAACAAGTGGTTCTACGAGTACCTGGGCTTCCCGATCGGGAGCGAGTACTTCGCCCTCTACACCACCCGGTCGGACTTCGCGGGCGTGCTGTTCGACACCGCGGTCTTCGTCCTGCTGGCCGTGGGGCTCAACGTGGTGGTCGGCTTCGCCGGCCTGCTCGACCTGGGCTACTTCGGCTTCTACGCGCTCGGCGCGTACACGGTCGCGTTGCTGACCTCGCCGGAGAGCCGCCTCGGGACGGACTGGCCGTGGCTGGCGGCGGTGCCGATCGCGGTCATGGTCGCGATGATCTCCGGCGTCGTCCTCGGTGGCCCGACGCTGCGGCTGCGCGGCGACTACCTGGCCATCGTGACCCTCGGCTTCGCCGAGATGATCCGGCTCTACGCCGCCCGCAACGAGGGTGTCCTCCAGGGGCAGCGGGGCATCCCGGGAATCCCGCACCCGCCGGGCTCCGGCTCGGACGGCAAGCCGCTGTTCGGGGTGGTGGACGCCCGGCCGTACTACTGGCTCCTGCTGACGTTGATCCTCCTGGTGATCGTGCTGGTCCGGAACCTGGCCAACAGCCGGGTCGGCCGGGCCTGGGTCGCGACCCGCGAGGACGAGGACGCCGCCGAGGTCATGGGCGTGCCGACGTTCAAGTACAAGCTCTGGGCGTTCGCGATCGGGGCGGCGGTGGCCGGCCTGACCGGTGCCGTCTTCGCCGGCAAGCAGACGTTCATCAACTCCGACCAGTTCGTGCTGGAGAGCTCCATCCTGGTGCTCGCGGCGGTCATCCTCGGTGGTGTCGGCAACATCAAGGGCGCCATCGTCGGCGGCGCGATCACCTGGTACCTGCCGGAGTGGTTGCGCGGCGTCGGCGAGCTGCTGGGGGTGGAGTTCGACGCGGCGGAGTACCGGATCCTGATCTTCGGCCTGGTCGTCATCGTGATGATGATCTTCCGTCCGCAGGGTATCGTGCCCAACCGGCGGCGGGCGGCGGAGTTCGCCGACCGGCGCCAGGAGGCGGTTCCGCAGGAGAAGGTGCCCAGTGAGTGACCCGCAGATGAAGAGCGAGCGCGACGCCAGCAGCGACCGCGACGTCACCGCCGACGGCCGCAGCACGGTTGGCGTGCCGCCGGAGAAGGGCCCCGACGGGCCCACGTCCACCGCCCCGGCGGCGCGGGACTCGGCGGGGCGGGAGCCGTTGCTGGAGGTCGACGACGTCACGCTGCGCTTCGGCGGCGTGGTCGCCCTCGACAAGGTCAACTTCACCCTCTACAAGGGGGAGATCCTCGGCCTGATCGGCCCGAACGGCGCCGGCAAGACGACCTGCTTCAACGCGATGACCGGCGTCTACCGGCCCACCGAGGGCGAGATCCGGTTCAAGGGGCAGCGCACCAACGGCAAGCGGCGGTCGTGGATCACCAAGGCCGGCATCGCCCGGACGTTCCAGAACATCCGGCTGTTCCCCGAGATGACGGCGCTGGAGAACGTGATGGTGGGCGCGGACGTCCACCACAAGACCAGCGTCATCTCGGCCATGCTGCGCCTGCCGCGGCACTGGCGGGAGGAGCGGGAGGGCCGGGAGAAGGCGTACGAGCTGCTGCGGTTCGTCGGCATCGAGCGGCGCGCGAACGACCTGTCCCGCAACCTGTCGTACGGCGAGCAGCGCCGGCTGGAGATCGCCCGGGCTCTCGCGACGGACCCCGCCCTGCTCTGCCTGGACGAGCCGGCCGCCGGCTTCACCCCGGCGGAGAAGGAGGAGCTGCTCGGCCTGATCCGGTTGATCCGCGACAACGGCACGACCGTGCTGTTGATCGAGCACGACATGCGGCTGGTGATGGGCGTGACCGACCGGATCGTCGTGCTGGAGTTCGGCAAGAAGATCGCCGAGGGGCTGCCGGCCGAGGTCCGGGACAACCCGAAGGTGATCGCCGCGTACCTGGGGGTGCCGACCGATGCTGCTTGAGATCAAGGACCTAACCCTGCTGTACGGGCGCATCCAGGCGCTGCACGGGATCAGCCTGGTGGTCAACGAGGGCGAGGTGGTCGCGCTCATCGGCGCCAACGGCGCGGGCAAGACCACCACCATGCGGGCGATCTCCGGGCTGCGTCCGGTGGCCCAGGGCTCGATCGTCTTCGACGGCACGGACGTCACCCGGATGCGGGCCGACCTGCGGGTGACCCGCGGGATCGGGCAGGCGCCCGAGGGCCGGGGCGTGTTCCCCGGCATGACGGTGATGGAGAACCTGGAGATGGGGGCGTACACCCGCCGGGACAAGGCGGAGATCGCCAAGGACCTGGCGATGGTGCTGGACCTGTTCCCCCGGCTGGCGGAGCGGCGCAAGCAGGCCGGCGGCACCCTCTCCGGCGGTGAGCAGCAGATGCTCGCCGTGGGTCGGGCGCTGATGGCCCGGCCGCGGTTGCTGCTGCTCGACGAGCCGTCGATGGGTCTGGCGCCGAAGCTGATCCAGCAGATCTTCGAGATCATCACCCGGATCAACGAGCAGGGCACCACGATCCTGCTGGTGGAGCAGAACGCCCAGCAGGCGCTGTCCCGCGCCCACCGGGGGTACGTGCTGGAGACCGGCCGGATCGTCAAGGAGGGCACCGGCCGGGACCTGCTGCACGACCCGGCGGTCAAGGAGGCGTACCTCGGCGTGGCCTGACCTCGCACCACCGGCGGCCGGCCGTCCCCACCCGGGGGCGGCCGGCCGCCGGCGTCTGCCCCTTCCGGGCCCGGGGCAGACGCCGGGGCGAATCCCGGCTCCGCCGGCCGTGCCGCCCGGCGGCGATGTCGGGCGTACGGGCTAGAGTCGCGGGCGTGACAGCTACGACGCCGCGCCTGCTTCTCGTCGACGGACACTCCATGGCATACCGGGCGTTCTTCGCCCTGCCGGTGGAGAACTTCTCCACCACGACGGGGCAGCCGACAAACGCCGTCTACGGCTTCACCTCGATGCTGATCAACGCGCTGCGCGACGAGCAGCCGACCCACATCGTCGTCGCCTTCGACGTGTCCCGCCGCTCCTTCCGCACCGAGAAGTACGCGGAGTACAAGGCGGGCCGCAGCGAGACCCCGGCGGACTTCAAGGGCCAGGTCAGCCTGGTCAAGGAGGTCCTGGCCGCGCTCCAGATCCCGGTGGTGGAGATGGAGGGCTACGAGGCCGACGACGTCATCGCCACCCTCGCCTGCCAGGCCCGTGACCAGGGCATGACGGTGCTGATCTCCAGCGGTGACCGGGACGCCTTCCAGCTCATCGACGACAACATCACGGTGCTCTACCCGCGCAAGGGCGTCTCCGACCTGGCCCGGATGGACGCCGCCGCGATCGAGGCGAAGTACGGCGTCGGCCCGCAGCGCTACCGCGACCTGGCCGCCCTGGTCGGCGAGACCAGCGACAACCTGCCGGGCGTGCCCGGGGTGGGGCCGAAGACCGCCGCCAAGTGGATCAACCTGTACGGCGGGGTCGACGGCGTCATCGCGCACGCCGACGAGATCAAGGGCAAGGCCGGCGACAGCCTGCGCGAGCGGCTCGCCGACGTGATCCGCAACTACGAGATCAACTGCCTGGTCTCCGACCTGGAGCTGCCGGTCCGCCCCGAGGACACCCGCTGGGCAGGCTGGGACCGGGAGGCGGTGCACCAGGTCTTCGACACCCTGGAGTTCCGCATCCTGCGCGACCGGCTCTACCAGTACCTGGAGGCCGTGGAGCCGGAGGCGGAGGCCGGGTTCGACCTGACCGGCGAGAAGCTCACCGAGCCCGGCGCGCTGGCCGGCTGGCTCGACGCGCACGCCCCGGCCGGCGTCCAGGTCGGCGTCGCGGTGAAGACGCCGGCGAAGCCGACCACCCCCCGGGAGCGGTACGAGCCGCAGCTCGACGGCGTGGCCCTCGCGCTGGCGGCCGGCCAGGCGGCCTGGTTCGACCCGGCGCAGCTGGCCGAGGCCGACGAGCGGGCCCTGGCCGGCTGGCTGGCCGACCCCCAGCGACCCAAGGTGGTGCACGACAGCAAGCACGCCCGGCTGGCGTTCGCCGCCCGCGGCTGGGACTTGGCGGGGGTGGCCCGCGACACCGAGTTGGCCGCCTACCTGGCCCGCCCCGACCAGCGCTCCTACGACCTGACCGACCTGGCGCTGCGCTACCTGCACCGGGAGCTGCGGGTCGACGCCCCGGAGACCGGTCAGCTCACCCTCGACGGCCTCGGGGACGACGGCGAGGCCGAGCAGAACCTGATGCTCCAGGCCCGGGCCACCCTCGACCTGGCCGACGCGATCGACGCCGAGCTCTCCCGCGACGGCGAGCAGTCCGCCCGGCTCATGGCGGGGGTCGAGCTGCCGCTGTCGGAGGTGCTCGCGACGATCCAGCGGGTCGGCATCGCCGCCGACCTGGACTATCTCCAGGAATTGGAGGCGCACTTCGCGGGCGAGGTCAAGGCCGCCGCCCAGGGCGCGTACGCCGCGGTGGGGCGGGAGTTCAACCTGGGCTCGCCGAAGCAGCTCCAGGAGCTGCTCTTCGGCGAGCTGGGGCTGCCCAAGACCAAGAAGATCAAGACCGGCTACACGACCGACGCCGACGCCCTCCAGTGGCTCTACGCGCAGAACCCGCTGCCGGTGCTGGAGCACCTGCTGCGCCACCGGGACGTGGCCAAGCTCAAGTCGACCGTCGACGGCCTGCTCAAGTCGGTCTCCGACGACGGCCGCATCCACACCACGTTCAAGCAGACGGTGGCGGCCACCGGCCGGCTCTCCTCGACCGACCCCAACCTGCAGAACATCCCGATCCGCACCGAGGAGGGCCGACGGATCCGCCGGGCCTTCGTCGTGGGGCAGGGGTACGACTGCCTGCTCACCGCCGACTACAGCCAGATCGAGATGCGGATCATGGCGCACCTGTCGTCGGACGACGCGCTGATCGAGGCCTTCAACTCCGGCCGGGACTTCCACGCCGCCACCGCGTCGTCGGTGTTCGGGGTGCCGGTGGAGGCGGTCACCGCCGACCAGCGCCGCAAGATCAAGGCGATGAACTACGGCCTGGCGTACGGGCTGAGCGCGTTCGGCCTGTCCCAGCAGCTCGGGATCACCGCCGAGGAGGCGCGCGGGCTGATGGAGAACTACTTCGCCGGCTTCGGCGGCGTCCGCGACTACCTCAACGAGGTCGTCGCCCGGGCCCGGCACGACGGCTACACCTCCACCCTCCTGGGCCGCCGGCGATACCTCCCCGACCTGGTCAGCGACAACCGGCAGCGCCGGGAGATGGCCGAGCGGATGGCGCTGAACGCCCCCATCCAGGGCTCGGCGGCCGACATCATCAAGGTCGCCATGCTGCACGTCGACGCGGCGCTGCGCGACGCCGGCCTGCGATCCCGGATGCTGCTCCAGGTGCACGACGAGCTGGTCTTCGAGGTGGCCCCGGGCGAGCGGGACGCCCTGGAGGCGCTGGTCCGCAAGGAGATGGGCGGGGCGCACCCGCTGTCGGTGCCGCTGGAGGTGTCCGTCGGGGAGGGCCGCGACTGGAACAGCGCCGACCACTGACGCTCCACCGGGTCGCCGTGGCGGTCGGTCGACGTGCACCGGGGCCGCGGCCCGTCTCACTTGAGCGGGTCGTGGCCCCAGTTCATCAGCGACCACCGCCACTTCGTGTCGCGCACGTTCCCGGACGGCCGCTGCGCCATGTGCCGGCGGACGTACCCGACGACCTTGCGCATGTGCTGGTAGTCGGCCTCGGACAGCCCGGCCCGGCCGCGCCGCAGCAGGTTGATGATCTTCCGGCCGGACTCGTGTCCGACCGACTCGCCGCCGCCCGCCCGGCCGCCTTTGTGCGAGCCGACCTGCTTCGACTCGTCGGTCTCCAGCCACGTCGACAGCTCGTCCGGCTTCATGTTCACCGCCTCGGCGAACTCCCGGTACGTGTCGCGTCCCCGCTCAGCCCTGCTCACGACGCAGCGCCTCCGGCCGGTGGGCGACGTCCCGTCCCGAGTCGTCGACGCGGATGCGGTACTGCGGCTCGTCCTGCGACGCGTTCACGGCGTGCCCGCGCACGTGCGTCCGCTCGGTCAGCTCCTCCCGCACCACTCCGTGGGCGCGGCCGCTGTGGCTGGCCCAGGAGACGTGGTCGCCCCTGCGGAACTTGTTATCGGCCATGAGGCTGGCTACCCGGGGCTTCCCCGGCCAAACGGGCGGCGGCTACGCGGTGAGCTCGGCGACCGGCAGTTTGATCTCGAACGGCTCGGTCAGCTCGATCAGGTCCGCGCTGTCGGCGACCAGCTCGTACTGCCGCTCACCGCTCAGGCTGAGCTGGCCGCTGAGCCGGTACGCGTACACGTGCACCGGGTCCTGCTCGATGCGCCAGTAGAACGGAATGCCGGCGGCGGCGTACTCGCCCGGCTTGGCGAAGCGGTCGACCCGCCGGGTGCCGGGGGACACCACCTCCACCGCGAGGACGACGTCCTCCGGCAGGAGCAGGGAACGGTCGGACCGCACCTCGGCGCGGCGCAGCAGCACGTCCGGCTGTCGGCTGGTGTTCGCGTTGAGTGCCACCCCGACGGCCTGCGTGGCGCGGAGGTGGTCGGGCGCGTGTTGCAACAACCAGCGGGCCAGGAGCAGGGAGATGTCCTGATGGCCCAGGGTGGGGGAGGGTGTCACCTGGATGACTCCGTCGACGAGTTCGACGCGCGGGGCGTCGTCCGGCAAATTGGGCAGGTCTTCCAGCGTGTAGTCGGCACGCTGCTGCCGGATCGGGTCCGGACACCAGGGGCCAGGTGGTGTCGCGATCGGTTCGGCGCTCACCCGGTCAGCGTAACCCCGGCCGCTGCCCGGGGCGTCGCACCCGCTGTGCGACACCGCTCAGCCGGCGGGCTTCTCCGCGACGAAGATGGCGGTGCCGGGGAAGAGCCGGCCGCGCAGCGGGCTCCACTGCCCCCAGATCCCCTCGTGCCCCTCCGGCCACTCCGGCTCCACCAGGTCGACCAGCCGGAACCCGGCGCCGACCAGCTCGCGGACCCGGTCGCCGAGGGTGCGGTGCTGCTCGACGTACGTCGCCGCGCCCGACTCGTCCTGCTCCACGTACGGGGAGCGGTCGAAGTACGAGTGCACGGCCGTCAGGCCGCCCTGGCCCGGGTCGTCGAGGAAGACCCAGCGCATCGGGTGGGTCACCGAGAACACCCACCGGCCGCCGGGCCGCAGCACCCGGAACACCTCGCGCATCACCGCCGCCGAGTCGGCCACGAACGGGATCGCCCCGAACGCCGTGCACGCGGTGTCGAACGCCGCGTCCGCGAAGGGCAGCGCGAGCGCGTCGGCCTGCACCAGCGGCACCCGTACACCCGAGCGGTCGGCTGCCGCCGCGGCGTGCCGCAGCATGCCGATGGACAGGTCCAGCGCGACCGGTCTCGCCCCCGCCGTGGCCAGCCAGCGGGCGACGGCCGCCGCCCCGGCACCCACCTCCAGCACCCGCTGCCCGGCGACGTCGCCGAGCAACCGGGCCTCGGACTCCCGTAGCCCCTCGGGGCACCAGACGAACTCCACATCGCCGAGGAACGCGCCGTGCTCCGCCTGGTAGTCGTCGGCGTCGGCGTCCCACCAGCCACGGTTGGCCCGGCGGCTCTCCGCGTCGGTGACCGGGCGCCGCAGCACGCCCTGCGGGTCGGCGTGGTCGGCGTGGGTGGCGGCACCCGCCCGATCGTCGGTCATCGCGGCAGTCTAGTGGCCATCCGGCCTGGTCCCCGGTTCCGCGCCGAGGCGGCCCGGCGCCCGGCGCGGCGCCGGCCGGACGGGGGCAAAACACCGCCTGTCGGGACGTAAGAGACGGCGCATCGCGAAAGCGGGCTGGATCACTTATGCCCGGGGCTTGCACGCTGTGGTAATGCACACGGTAGGCTGGACGATGCGCTCGCGGATCGTGTGCCTCGGCAGGGAGCAGGTGCGCGGTCGACGGAGCTACATCAGGATCTCACTCAGCGATCGTTCGGTGTACCCGGCGACGGATCCGTTGGCGCGAACAGGTCACCGCGACACCAGCCTGCTGTGACAACCCAAAACCCATCCGACCGGAGCAACCGCCCACATGACGAGCAGCATCGAGGCCCCCTCGAGCGCCACCCGGGTCACCCACGACGATCTCGGTTCCGAGGAGGCTTTCCTCGCCGCGATCGACGAGACCATCAAGTACTTCAACGACGGCGACATTGTCGAAGGCACCGTCGTCAAGGTCGATCGGGACGAGGTCCTGCTCGACATCGGCTACAAGACCGAGGGCGTCATCCCCTCTCGTGAGTTGTCGATCAAGCACGACGTGGATCCCGCCGAGGTCGTCTCGGTCGGTGACCACATCGAGGCCCTGGTCCTCCAGAAGGAGGACAAGGAGGGTCGTCTGATCCTCTCCAAGAAGCGGGCGCAGTACGAGCGGGCCTGGGGCACGATCGAGAAGATCAAGGACGAGGACGGCGTCGTCCGCGGCTCGGTCATCGAGGTCGTCAAGGGTGGCCTCATCCTCGACATCGGGCTCCGCGGCTTCCTGCCGGCGTCCCTGGTCGAGATGCGGCGGGTGCGTGACCTGCAGCCGTACGTCGGCCGCGAGCTCGAGGCCAAGATCATTGAGCTGGACAAGAACCGCAACAACGTGGTCCTGTCCCGCCGGGCCTGGCTGGAGCAGACGCAGTCCGAGGTGCGCACCGAGTTCCTCAACAAGCTGCAGAAGGGCCAGGTCCGCAAGGGCGTCGTGTCCTCGATCGTCAACTTCGGCGCGTTCGTCGACCTGGGCGGCGTGGACGGCCTCGTGCACGTCTCCGAGCTGTCCTGGAAGCACATCGACCACCCGTCCGAGGTCGTCGAGGTGGGCCAGGAGGTCGAGGTCGAGGTCCTGGACGTCGACCTGGACCGCGAGCGGGTCTCGCTGTCGCTGAAGGCGACCCAGGAGGACCCGTGGCGGCAGTTCGCCCGCACCCACGCGATCCAGCAGATCGTGCCGGGTAAGGTCACCAAGCTGGTGCCGTTCGGCGCCTTCGTCCGGGTGGACGACGGCATCGAGGGCCTGGTCCACATCTCCGAGCTGGCCGAGCGCCACGTGGAGATCCCGGAGCAGGTCGTCCAGGTCGGCTCCGAGGTCATGGTCAAGGTCATCGACATCGACCTGGAGCGTCGCCGGATCTCGCTGTCGCTCAAGCAGGCCAACGAGGGCTTCGTCGAGGGCGAGGAGCACTTCGACCCGACCCTCTACGGCATGGCCGCGACGTACGACACCGAGGGCAACTACATCTACCCGGACGGCTTCGACCCCGAGACGGGCGAGTGGCTCGAGGGGTACGACAAGCAGCGCGAGACCTGGGAGAACCAGTACGCCGAGGCCCGTCAGCGCTGGGAGGCCCACACCAAGCAGGTGCAGACCTCCCGGGCCGCCGACGCCGAGGCCGCTGCCAACCCGGCTCCGCCGGTGTCCGCCGGTGGCACCACCACCACCTCGACCAGCTCGGCCCCGAGCCGGCAGGCCGAGGAGCCGGCCGGCACCCTGGCCACCGACGAGGCGCTCGCCGCTCTGCGGGAGAAGCTCGCCGGCGGCAAGTGACCCGCTGACGACGACGGGCCCCGTCCCCGCGATCCGGTTTCACCGGGTCGCCGGGGGCGGGGCCCTCGCCGTGCCCGGCCCTGCGGGAATGCCCGGCCCCCGCATGATCGAGCACGATCGTGGGCCACCAGCCGGTGCCGGCACCCGGCACCGGCCGTCGGGCCGGTTTGGCGCGACGCCCGCGATCCGGTTGACTGGTCCGGTGTTGATGGTGGGACTGACCGGTGGAATCGCGTCCGGCAAGAGTGCTGTCGCGGCGCGGCTGGCCGCGCTCGGCGCGGTGTTGATCGACTCCGACCGGATCGCCCGGGAGGTGGTCGCCCCGGGTAGCGAGGGACTGGCGGAGATCGTCGCCGCCTTCTCCGACCGGGTGCTCGGCCCCGACGGCGCACTGGACCGGGCCGCGCTGGGCGCGGTCGTCTTCGCCGACGAGGCGGCCCGCCGCCGGCTGGAGGCGATCACCCATCCCCGGGTCCGGGCCCGCAGCGCCGCACTCGTCGCGGCGGCGGCCCCGGACGCGGTCGTCGTCAACGACGTGCCGCTGCTGGTCGAGGTCGGGCTCGCCCCGACGTACCACCTGGTGGTCGTCGTGCGGGCGGAGCTGGCGACCCGGCTGACCAGGCTGGAGCGCGACCGGGGCATGGACCGGGCGGACGCCGAGCGGCGGATCGCCGCGCAGACCGACGACGACCGCCGCCGGGCGGCGGCCGACGTGGTGCTGTCCAACGACGGCACCCTCGACGAGCTGCACGCTGCGGTGGACCGGCTGTGGCAGGACCGGCTGCTGCCGTACGAGGCGAACGTGCGAGACCGGCGCGCGGTGCGCCCCGAGCGGGTGAGGCTGACCGAACCCGACCCCACCTGGCCCCAGCAGTACGCCCGGCTGGCGGCCCGGATCCGGCACGCGATCGCCCCCGCCGATCTGCGGATCGACCACATCGGGTCGACCGCCGTGTCCGGCCTGGCGGCCAAGGACGTCATCGACATCCAGCTCACGGTGCCGAGCCTGGCCGAGGCGGACGGTTCGCTGGCGGACCGACTCGCCGCCGCGGGGTTTCCCCGACTGCCCGGCCAGTGGTGGGACAACCCCCGGCCGGAGGGCTGCGACCGGTGGGAGAAGCGTCTGCACGGCAGCGCCGACCCCGACCGGCCGGTGAACCTGCACCTGCGTCCGGCGGGCTCGCCCGGCTGGCGCTACGCCCTGCTGATGCGGGACCACCTGCGCGCGGACCCGGACCAGCAGGCGGCGTACCTGGCGCTCAAGCGGGAGCTGGCGGCCAGCGCGCCGGACACCGTGACGTACACCACCGCCAAGGACCCGTGGTTCGACGAGGAGCACCACCTCGCCGAGGAGTGGGCCGCACGGAGCGGCTGGCGGCCCTGACCCGTCGTATCCGTGCTGTGCCCCGGTCAGGACGGCGACCGGGCGTCAGCGCCCCGGCTAGCGGGCGGGCGGGACGGGCGAGGGCAGCGCCGGCGCCCGCCCCGGCACGAGGTCGAGCTGGGCGTACGTGCCGAGCCGGGTACGCAGCTCCAACCGGCGGAGCAGGCCGGTCTTGTCGATCCAGTAGCGCAGCCGGCCGTGCCGGGCGTCCACCTCGATGACGTCGACGGTCCGGTCGGCGAGGCGGTCCCCACGGATCCGGGTGGCTGGCCGGGGCAGACTGGTCGCCGAGCCCACCCGCAGCGCGGCGGCCAGCAGCACGCCGACGTCGTCGGCGCCGGGCCTGCCGCGTTCCCAGGTGTGTCCGGCGCGTGGGGGCGGCAGCGGCGGCGCGACGAGCGTGTCCCCGGCGTACGGCGCCGACCAGACCCCGGCGGCGTCGTAGCGGCGCAGGGTCCGCCCGGCGGGTGCGTCGCGGGTGCCGACCGACAGGTACGCGGCCCGTTCGGTCCAGCTGATCCAACCCGCGCCGCGCAGGGTGACGCCTGGGGCGACGGGCGCGGTGAGGGTCGCAGCCGCGCCATCCGCGGCGCGCATCCGGGCCGCCGCTCGCGCGAACCGGTCCTCCTCGGGCCCGGTGAGCGCTCTGGGCAGCCCCGCCCGGCCGCCCAGCGCCGCCACCGGCCACAGCACCGGCCGGTTGGCCCGTTGCAGTTCCACCGTCACCGGCACGCCGCCGGGGAGGCGTCCCTCCAACCGGTGCAACCGGGCGTCCCGGTCGAGCCACCAGCGTGCGGCCCCGTCGAGGAGCGCGGTCCCGGCGGGCCTGGCGGCTGCGGCCGGCAGGCTCACCGCCGGGCCGGGCCAGCCCGCGGGCCGACCCGCGGTGCCGGATCGCGGTGGGGACGCCGTGGGCGGGCCCGTGGGGCCGGACGGGTGGGAAGCGGTGCGTGGGGTCGACGTGGCCGGTCGGCCGGCTTCCGGGGCGTCCTGCGGTCCTTGCCGGCCGGCGTCGTCGGGCAGCGGGGCCTGGAGGACGTCCACGGGCTGCCTGCCGGCCTCGGCGCGGGCCAGCCACCGGGCGGTGCCGGCAGGGATCGCCCCGGCCGGCTCGGTCCGGGGCGCGGCGAGCGCGAAGAGCAGGTCGAGGGTGGGGCGCAGGGGGCGGGCGGCGGACCCGTCGACGACCCGCCACCCGTCGACCGGGGGCACCATGGGCGGGGATGCCGGGGCCGGCACCGCCGTGGGGTCGGGCCGGGCCATCAGCAGCCCGGGGGTGGCCTGGACCAGGCCCCGGCCCCGCCCGGCCCCCGGGCCGCCGACGTCCACGTAGGCCAGCGGCCGGGACCAGTCCACCCAGCCCACCACGTCGGTGCGGGCGGCGGCGGTGCCGATCGTGATCCGCAGGCCGGACCGGACGTCCCGGTGGTTGGTGACCCGGACGGCGGCGAGCCGTTCCGCCTCGGCGGGGGTCAGCGGCCGGGCCGGCTCCGGGGCCGCCGGTGCCCAGGTCAGCAGACCGGCGGCCAGGCCCGCGGCGGAGGCGACGGCGATCACCCCGAGGGCGACCACGGTGGTACGCCGACGCTGGCTGTCGCGCCGGTCGCCTGCGCCGTCGGTTGCCGAAAGGTGACTGTTCCGGTCGGGTACGACGTCGGCGCCCGGCTTACGCGGGTCCCGGTCGAATTCGGTGCCGCAGGCGCCCGGTGGGCGGCGGTCCCGGTCGGGTCGGGGCGTCGGGTCGGGGGAGTTGTCCACGGCAGGATGAACTTCCGGCGCGGGTGACAGGTGACGCACGATTCGCCCCCTGGTGGGGCGCTCGCGGCGGCCGGTCTGCGCGTCGCGCGACCACCGGGGGTGCGCACGCCGGTGATGCCGGGTGCTGCGACCCCCTGTGCCGGGGGCGCCGGCCGTTGAGGCCAGGCCGCCGGCCCGGACGGCCGCCGCGAGCGGCCTACGGCCCATACCCTAGCGCGGTGAGATGTGCCACACAATGCGAATATTGAAGCCAATCACTGACTGACGGTGGTCGCCGCGTTGTGTCGGGCCCCCGGCGTACGGTTGGGGTCATGGCGCTCGACATTCCCCGGCTCGACGGCCGATTCCAGGTGGTCAGCGATTTCCAGCCGGCCGGCGACCAGCCGGCAGCCATCGACGATCTGGAGCGTCGGGTGCGGCGCGGAGATCGCAACACGGTCCTGCTCGGCGCGACCGGCACGGGAAAGAGCGCCACCACGGCCTGGCTCGTCGAGCGGTTGCAGCGCCCCACCCTGGTGCTCGCCCCCAACAAGACGCTCTGCGCCCAGCTGGCGAAGGAGTTCGGCGAGCTGCTGCCGCACAACGCGGTGGAGTACTTCGTCTCCTACTACGACTACTACCAGCCCGAGGCCTACATCCCGCAGACCGACACCTACATCGAGAAGGACTCCTCGGTCAACGAGGAGGTCGAGCGGTTGCGGCACTCGACGACCATGTCGCTGCTCACCCGCCGCGACGTGGTCGTGGTGGCCACGGTCTCGGCGATCTACGGCCTGGGCACCCCGGAGGAGTACCTCGACCGGGCCGTCCGGGTCGCCGTCGGGCAGGAGCTCGACCGCGACCAGCTGCTGCGTCGCCTCGTCGACATCCAGTACACCCGCAACGACATGTCCTTCCAGCGGGGAACGTTCCGGGTGCGCGGCGACACGCTGGAGATCATCCCGGCGTACGAGGAGCTGGCCGTCCGGGTCGAGCTGTTCGGCGACGAGGTGGAGAAGCTCTACTACCTCAACCCGCTGACCGGTGACGTGGTCCGCGAGGTCGACGCCCTGATGATCTTCCCGGCCACGCACTACGCCGCCGGTCCGGAGCGGATGGAGCGGGCCACCCGCGACATCGAGGCCGAGCTGGCCGAGCGGCTCGCCGAGCTGGATCGGCAGGGCAAGCTGCTGGAGGCGCAGCGGCTGCGGATGCGCACCACCTACGACCTGGAGATGATGCGTCAGGTCGGCTTCTGCTCCGGCATCGAGAACTACTCGATGCACATCGACGGCCGGCAACCCGGCAGCCCGCCGCACTGCCTGCTCGACTACTTCCCGGACGACTTCCTCACCGTCGTCGACGAGTCGCACGTGACGATCCCCCAGATCGGCGGCATGTACGAGGGCGACGCCTCCCGCAAGCGGATGCTCATCGACCACGGCTTCCGGCTGCCCAGCGCCGGCGACAACCGGCCGCTGCGCTTCGACGAGTTCCTGGAGCGGGTCGGCCAGATGGTCTTCCTCTCCGCCACTCCCGGGCCGTGGGAGCTGGAGCGGGCCCAGGGCGAGTTCGTCGAGCAGGTGATCCGCCCGACCGGCCTGATCGACCCCGAGGTGGTGGTGAAGCCCACCCGGGGGCAGATCGACGACCTCATGCACGAGATCAAACTGCGCACCGAGCGGGACGAGCGGGTCCTGGTCACCACGCTGACCAAGAAGATGGCCGAGGACCTGTCCGACTACCTGCTGGAGAACGGCATCCGGGTGCGCTACCTGCACTCCGAGGTGGACACGCTGCGCCGGGTGGAGCTGCTGCGCGAGCTGCGCAAGGGCGACTACGACGTGCTGGTCGGCATCAACCTGCTCCGGGAGGGCCTCGACCTGCCAGAGGTGTCCCTCGTGGCGATCCTCGACGCCGACAAGGAGGGCTTCCTGCGCAGCGGCCGGTCGTTGATCCAGACCATCGGCCGGGCCGCCCGGAACGTCTCCGGCCAGGTGCACATGTACGCGGACAAGATCACCCCGTCGATGGCGACGGCGATCGAGGAGACCAACCGGCGTCGGGACAAGCAGATCGCCCACAACAAGGCGCACGGCATCAGCCCCGAGCCGCTGCGCAAGAAGATTCACGACATCCTCGACGACATCTACCGGGAAGCGGAGGACACCGAGAACTCCCGGATCGGCGGGGCGGCGCGGCAGCTTTCCCGGGGCAAGGCACCGGTCAAGGAGACCCGCAGCCGCAGCCGGATCGGCGCGGCGGGCCCGTCCCGTGAGGGGATGGCCCGGGCCGACCTGGCCCAGCTCATTCAGGAGCTCAGCGACCAGATGCTGGCCGCCGCCCGGGAGCTGCAGTTCGAGCTGGCCGCCCGCATCCGCGACGAGGTCTCCGACCTCAAGAAGGAGTTGCGGGGGATGGACGCGGCCGGCGTGAAGTGACCGAGGGCGGTTGACCGGGGAAACTACCTGCGCCCGTTGCGGACGGCGAGCGAGGTATTGCAGCGTGTGATCGACCTGCGTACTCTCCGTCCTGGGAGGCGGGGATGCCGTTGCCAACGAGTCCGGTGATTCGACGTGCGCGACTCGGTGCCGAGTTGCGCCAGCTGCGTAGGCGGGAGGAGCTCACCCTTGAGCAGGTCTGCGAGCGGCTGGGCTGGGCGTCGACCTCCAAGCTGTCCCGCATCGAGCTGGGCCAGAGCCGCCCCGATCTCGCCGACGTGCTCGACCTGCTGGACGTCTACCGGGTCGCCGCCGAGGAACGCGACGCGCTGATCGTCATCGCCCGGGACGCGGCCATCGGTCGTGGCTGGTGGAAGACCCTCGGCGTGATGGGCGAGCGCCAGCGTGCGTATGCCGAGCTGGAGGCCGGGGCGGCGACCGTGGTGGAGTACCAGCCGGCCGTCGTGCCGGGCCTGTTGCAGACCCCGGCGTACGCCCGGCTGCGTCTCGGGGTCGCCCGGCTGCTGCACCCCGACGTCGACGTGGAGGCCGACGTACGGGCCCGGCTGGTTCGGCAGGAGGTCTTGCACCGGGCCGAGCCGCCGCAGTACACGGCGCTGCTGGAGTTCACCGCCTGCGGCCCGGGTGGGTTGCCGGAAGGGGTCTGGCGCGAGCAGGTCCGCCACCTGGCCCTCCTGTCCCGCAAGCCGAACGTGACGATCAGGGTGGTGCCGCCCGGCGTCACGACCGGCGGCGCCCACCCGCTGACCCCGTTCGCCCGGTATTCCTTCCCCGACCCGGCCGACCCGCGCACCGTGATGCTCGAGGCGTTGACCACCGATGTCCGGCTGGTCTCCGCCGCCGACCTCGCCTGGTACGACACCGTGGTCGACCGGATGCTCGACGCCGCCCTCCCGGCAGCCGAGACGACGGCGCTGCTGGCCCGGCTGGCCGACGATCCGGCGCTGCCGTCGCCGACCGGTCCGGGCGGCCATCCACTGGCCTTCCGGGGGCCGGAGGAGGTGGCGGCGGTGCCCCGGCCCCGCCCGCCGCAGGACTGAGCCCGGACTGTCGCCGCGCCGCCACCGGGCCCGGCGGCCCCGAGCCCGTCGGCACCGGTGGCCGGCGCGTCAGGCGCACTGTAGGCGGGGGGTACGACATTCGGCGGCGGACCGCTGCGGCGGGCGCACCCGCGGTGCCGGGGTCGCTCAGGCAGGGACGTCGACGAAGTGCTCGACCAGCGGCGGGCCGGCGAAGTGTGGGCCGATCAGCTCCCGCCACCGGGTGAACCGCTCGGTGCCCCGGAAGTTCGCCTCGTGTGCCTCGACGGAGTCCCACTCGACCAGCAGCACGAATCGCGACGGCGACTCGATGCCGCGGGTCATCCGCACCGAGCGGCAGCCGGGCGTCGTCGCGAGGATCTCGTGACCCTGCGCGTACGCGGCTGCGAACGTGTCCTCGTGTCCGGGCACCACATCGATGAGCGCGACCTCAAGCACCATGCCCCTGAGCCTGCCACGTCCCCGGCCGGGACGGACTACGCGGGGGGACTGTCCCGCCCCTCGGACCGGCCCCGGGATGGCCTCCTAGGAAGCTCTACGGGCGGAGACTTCCGTCACGCCGGACGTGGTGGGATCGTCGATGTGCGGGCCTGGAGATGCGGCCGGAGGCCTCGATGGGGAAGAATGGCGGCGAAGGAGGGGAGTATTCCCCCGTGACGGAGTCGTCAGCACGGTCGACCATCGCCCCCGGTGGCGCGACCCGGCTCCGTCGGTCAGCGGTCCACACATGGGCCGCTGGCGGAAGAGACCTCCGACAGCCACCACTGTTTCGCGTTGCCGCAACCCGCCCGCCCGCACGGGGCGTACGGTGTGCCCGACGCCGCGTGTCTGCCGGAGGATTGGATTGAACGTGTCCGGATTGGTGTGGGCGGTAACCCTCGTCGCACTGACAGCGGTTCTGGTCGTCGACCTGCTGATCATCGGTCGCCGGCCGCACGAGCCGAGCGTCCGCGAGTCAAGTCTCTGGGTCGCCTTCTACGTCGGGCTGGCCCTGGTCTTCGGCGTGGGGCTCTGGCTCGCAGCGGGCCCCGGCGTGGCCGGCGAGTTCTACACCGGCTGGCTCACCGAGTACAGCCTCTCGGTGGACAACCTCTTCGTCTTCGTGATCATCATGGCCCGCTTCGGGGTGCCCCGGCCGTACCAGCAGAAGGTGCTGCTCATCGGCATCGTGCTGGCGCTGGTCATGCGCGGCGGGTTCATCGCCGCCGGTGCGGCGCTGATCTCGCAGTTCTCCTGGGTCTTCTACTTGTTCGGCGCGTTCCTCATCTACACGGCGATCAACTTCTTCCGGCAGGGTGAGCCGAACGAGGACGACTTCTCCGAGAACCTGCTGATCCGGTGGAGCCGGCGGGCGCTGCCGATCTCCCGGGACTATGACGGCGCGAAGATGACCACGCACGAGCGCGGTCGCCGGCTGTTCACCCCGATGCTGGTCGTCATGATCGCGATCGGTACCACCGACCTGATCTTCGCGCTGGACTCGATCCCGGCGATCTTCGGCATCACCCAGGAGCCGTACCTGGTCTTCACCGCGAACGTGTTCGCGCTGATGGGGCTGCGCCAGCTCTACTTCCTGCTGGGCGGGCTGCTGGACCGGTTGATCTACCTGAGCATCGGGCTGTCCGTGGTCCTCGGCTTCATCGGCGTGAAGCTGGTGCTGGAGGCGCTGGCCGACAACAACCTGCCGTTCGTCAACGGTGGGGAGCCGGTGGGCTGGGCCCCGCACATCCCGATCTGGCTCTCCCTGGTGGTCATCCTCGGCACCCTGCTGATGGCGACCGTGGCCAGCCTGATCAAGTCGGCCCGGGACCGGCGGCGAGAGCTGACCGCCGCCCGGGGCTGACAACCCACCTGACGCCGAGGGGCGCTCCCGATGCGGGAGCGCCCCTCGGCGTCGGCGCCGGGCGCCGGGTCAGACCCGGTGCACGCCGACCAGGGTGGCGGTCCGGCCGGCCGGCATCGCCTCCTCCACCACGCCCCGATGCTGGTAGCAGGCGTGCAGGAGCCGCCGGTTCGCTGCGGCGTCCGGCTCGGCGCTGACGAAGCCGATGTGGTGGATCTGCTGGCCGGGCCGGGCGAAGAAGTACAGGTCGCCGGGTCGTTCGGCGCCCAGCGGCAGCGGGGTGGTCGCCCGGGCCTGATCGGCGGCGTCGCGGGGCAGCACCACGCCGAACCGCCGCCAGGCCAGGTGCACCAGGCCGGAGCAGTCGATCCCGTACGTCGACAATCCGCCCCAGACGTAGATCACGTCGCGCAGCCGGGCGGCGACGGCCAGCACGTCCCGGGCGGGCGGCGGCTCGGTGGGCAGGGGCACGAGGTGGCTGTCGGGAAGCCAGAGCGGCCGGTCGTGCCCGGCGGCGTGCACGGGGCGCCAGCCGTCGGCCGGCGGGCCCGCCGGGGCCAACCGGGTGCCGAGGACGATGCCGGAGACGACCGGCTCGCCGTCCGGGGCCGTACGCAGGGCGGTGACGGTCGCGTCGACGACCCAGGGGGCGTCCGGTCCCTGCGGGTCGTCGGATGCGACGGGGGCGAGCTGGGCGGTGGGCAGCCAGCCCGGGTAGCCGCGCGAGTCATGGGTGGCCGACGGCTGCTCGACGGCCACCACGTGCGCCCAGCCGTCGGGGCGCAGCGCGGTGACCAGCACCCGTTCCCCGAACAGCAGTTGGCTCAGGACGCAGTCACCCACCTGCTGTTCGGGGTCCATGCCGGAGATCCAGGCGGCGACGTCGGCTTGCGGGTCGAGGGCGGGACGGTCGACGGGGCGTACCTCCTCGGGGCTGGTCCACAGGGTCGCGACCGCGACCCGGACGACGGCCTCATGGCCCGGTTGCAGTTCCACGTCCACTCCCAGCTCCGATGTCACCTGCCGTGACCCTATGAAAGAAAGTGCCGGGCATCAACTGGGCGATCGCATCTTTGCTACAGACACGGAGGTGATGCCGAGGCCGGGGGCGTCCGGCAGCAGCACCGTCGCCCCGTCGTACCGGATGCCGCCGCGCACCGGCGACCAGGCCAGCCACCAGGCGGCGTCGAGGTCGGAGACCGCGGTGGTCCGGTACGCGGCGACCAGGCTGGCCGCGGCCCCCACCCCGACCTGGCTCTCCATCATCGAACCGACGATGGTGCCGACGCCGTGCGCGGCGGCCAGGTCGAGCAGGGTCCGGGCGGCGTGCAGGCCGCCGCACTTGGCGAGCTTGACGTTGACCATGTCGGCGGCCCGGCGGCGGATGACCTCGACCAGGTCGCGCACGCCGAACACCGACTCGTCGGCCAGGATCGGCACGCCGACCCGGTCGCTGACCCAGGCCAGCCCGTCGAGGTCCCAGTGGGCCACCGGCTGCTCCACCAGCTCCACGTCCAGCCCCGCGTCCTCGATGCCGCGGATCACCCGGACCGCCTCGCGGGGCGTCCAGCCCTGGTTGGCGTCCAGCCGGATCTGCACGCCCGGGCCGACGGCGGCGCGGACCGCGCGGACCCGTTCCAGGTCGCCCGCCGCGTCGGTGCCCACCTTCAGTTTCAGCACCGCGAATCCCTCGGTCCGCCGCTGCCGCGCAGCAGCGGCCAAGTCGGCGGCGTCGCCCGCGGCCAGGGTGACGTCCGTCGGCACCCGCAGGGCCGTGCCGCCGAGCAGCCGCACCAGGGGTACGCCGAGCCGGCGCGCGGCCAGGTCGTGCAGCGCGGTGTCCACCGCGGCCTTGGCGGCCTCGTTGCCGGCCACCGCGCGCTGCACCTCGACGCAGCGGGCCACCAGGTCGTCGGCGTCCCGCCCGACCAGGGCCGGTGCGAGCATCTCCCGGACGCATGCCTCGGCGCCGGCCAGCGACGCCCCGGTCACCTGCCACACCTGCGGCGCCTCGCCGAACCCGGACCGCCCGTCCTCGTCGACCAGCTCCACGATCAGGGTTTCCACGGTGGTGGTACGGCGCAGCGCCGTCACGAACGGGGTGTGCAGGGGCGCGGAGAGCCGGTGGGTGCGTACCACGGCGATTGTCATGTGCGGCACCCTATACGGCAGCGCACGACTACAGGGGAGGCCGGATGACGGGGCAGGGTTGGGAGCTGGTAGGCGCGCCGAACGCGCGTGACCTCGGCGGCATGGTGGGTGCGGACGGGCGGCGGGTGCGGACGGGCCGGTTGATCCGGACACCGGCGCTGGGCCGGTTGACCGACGACGACCTGTCGACGCTGGGGAGGATCGCCCCGGCCTGCGTGGTGGACCTGCGCGACGACTCGGAGATCGCGGCGGCCCCGCCGAACCGGCTGGTCGGCGAGCCCCGGGTGGTTCGACTGCCGGTGTACGACGAGGCCCACCCGGTCTTCACGGCGGTGTCGGAGGTGCTGCTCGGACACAACCTGGGCGCGGAGGCGACGCTGGCCATGCAGGGCAGCCCGGCGGCGATGGCGGGGATCTACCGGTGGTTCGTCACCGGGGAGGCGGCCCGGGCGGGCTTCGGCGCGGCGGCCCGGCTGGCCGCCGACGCGGGGAACCTGCCGCTGCTGTTCCACTGCTCGGCCGGCAAGGACCGCACGGGCTGGCTGTCGGTGGTCCTGCTCACCGCGGTGGGCGTGGACGAGGCGGCGATCAGGGCGGACTACCTGCGGACCAACGCGCAGACGGAGAGCCTCAAGGAGGTCATCCTCACCGCGATGCGGGCCCGGCAGCCGGAGCTGGCGGAGGCGGCGATCCGGCCGCTGATGGAGGTGCGCGGTGAGTACCTGGACGCCGCGTACGACGAGGTCCGCCGGGTGCACGGCTCGTTCGACCGGTACCTGCGCGACGGGTTGGGCCTGACCGACGCGCACCTGGCGGCGCTGCGGGACAGCCTGCTGGACTGAGGCCGGCGCGCGGCGGGGGTCGGAACGCCTTCGCGCCGGCCTGCCGGGCCGTGGCGGGCCGGCGCTGCGCCTGCCGGGCCGTGGCGGGCCGGCGCTGCGCCTGCCGGGGGCGTGGTGGGCCCGGCGCGCCGTCCGCCGGGTGCGGTGGTGGGCCCCGCGCGGCGTCCGCCGGGTGCGTGGTGGCGCAGTGGCGGCGCCTGCCGAAAGGCGGGTCTAGCCGGCGGGGCGCAGGTCGTGGCGGGCAGCCCAGGCCCGGGCGGAGACGTCGGCGAGCACCAGGCAGGCGTCGTCGGAGGACTCGTCGCCGGTGGCACCCCCGTCGGCGAGGTCGGTGGTGGTGCAGACGACCAGTACGTACGGCGGGGCGTCGGGCGGGTAGATCACCCCGGCGCCGTGCCGGACGCCGCGTACCCAGCCGTTCTTGTGGGCGATGCGGACCCCCTCGGGCAGCCCGGCGGCGAGGTCCTCGCGGAACTCCTGGGCGAACAGGACATCGAGCATGGCGGCGCAGCCTGCGGGGGAGGCGAGCGGCCCGGGCCGGACCGCCCCGGCGGCCAGCCCGCCGAGCAGGGCCGCCAGGTCGGCGGCGGTGACCAGGTTGGTGATCCCGGCCTCCCGGGCGGCGAAGTCCTCGATGCCGCGCCCGGTGACGCTGTGCCGGGCGCCGGCGAGGGCCCAGGCGTCGGCCACGGCGGGCAGCCCGACGTGGCCGAGGCAGACGTTGGTGGCCAGGTTGCTGGAGCGCACGATCATCCGCTCGGCGAGCCAGCGCAGGGGCGCGCCGTGGCCCTCCCGCTGCCAGACGGCCTCGTCGTTGTCGTAGTGCCGGGCGCAGGAGAATCGGGGCGCGCCGGGCCGGGCGGAGTCGAACTCGTTGCGTACGTCGACGGGGGCGGCCAGGTCGAGGGTGCCGGCCTCGGCCGCCCGGTGCAGGGCCAGCAGCACGGCGACCTTCATGGTGCTGGCCGCGTAGTGGGTGGCGTCGGGGTGGCGGGTCCAGGTGGGGGCGGCGTCGAGCCGGCCCAGGTACGCCGACACGGTGCCCGGCAGTGTGTCGAGATGCGTGTCGAGCTCGTCCCAGATCATGCCGGTGACCGTAGCGGATCCGGCCGCCGGCGGGCCGGGTGCGGGGGCCGGACGCGGAGCGGGCCGGGAGGTGGTCCCTCCCGGCCCGTCCGGTACGTCGTGCTCGGCGGTCAGCCGGCGTGCTTGCGGCGGGCGGTCGCGCGGGCGCGCTGCGTCTGGTCGAGGACGACCTTGCGGATGCGCACGGATGCCGGGGTCACCTCGACGCACTCGTCCTCGCGGCAGAACTCCAGGGCCTGCTCCAGGGACAGCTTGCGCGGCGGGATCAGCTTCTCGGTCTCGTCGGAGGAAGAGGCCCGCATGTTGGTGAGCTTCTTCTCCTTGGTGATGTTGACGTCCATGTCGTCGGAGCGGGAGTTCTCCCCGACGATCATGCCCTCGTACACCTCGGTGGTCGGATCGACGAAGAGCTGGCCGCGCTCCTGAAGGTTGATCATGGCGAACGAGGTGACCGCGCCGGACCGGTCGGCGACGAGCGAGCCGTTGTTGCGGGTGCGCAGCTCGCCGAACCACGGCTCGTAGGACTCGAAGACGTGGTGCAGGATGCCGGTGCCCCGGGTGTCGGTGAGGAACTCGGTGCGGAAGCCGATCAGGCCGCGCGCCGGGACCAGCCACTCCATCCGGATCCAGCCGGTGCCGTGGTTGACCAGCTGCTCCATCCGGCCCTTGCGGGTCGCGAGGAGCTGGGTGATCGCGCCCAGGTACTCCTCCGGCGCGTCGATGGTCAGCCGCTCCACCGGCTCACAGGTCTTCCCGTCGATCTCCCTGGTGACCACCTGCGGCTTGCCGACGGTCAGCTCGAAGGACTCGCGGCGCATCTGCTCGACCAGGATCGCCAGGGCCAGCTCGCCGCGGCCCTGCACCTCCCAGGCGTCGGGCCGCTCGGTGGGCAGCACCCGCAGCGAGACGTTGCCGACCAGTTCCTTGTCGAGGCGGTCCTTGACCATCCGGGCGGTGACCTTGGCGCCCTTGACCCGGCCGACCAGCGGCGAGGTGTTGGTGCCGATGGTCATCGAGATGGCCGGCTCGTCGACGGTGATCAGCGGCAGCGCGACCGGGTTCTCCGCGTCGGCGAGGGTCTCGCCGATCATGATCTCCGGGATGCCGGCGACCGCGATGATGTCGCCCGGTCCGGCCGACTCGGCCGGCCTGCGCTCCAGGCCCTCGGTCATCAGCATCTCGGAGATGCGGACCCGCTGGTTGGTGCCGTCGGTGCGACACCAGGCGACGGTCTGACCCTTGGCGATGGTGCCCTGTCGGACCCGGCACAGGGCCAGCCGGCCGAGGAACGGCGAGGCGTCGAGGTTGGTCACGTGCGCCTGCAACGGCGCGCCCTCGTCGTACGCGGGCGGCGGGATGGTGTCCAGCAGGGTGCGGAACAGCGGCTCCAGGCTCTCGCTGTCCTCAGGGACCGAGCCGTCGGCGGGCTGGGTGAGCGAGGCGATGCCGTCGCGGGCGCAGGCGTAGACGATCGGGAAGTCGATCTGCTCCTCGTCGGCGTCCAGGTCGAGGAAGAGTTCGTAGGTGTCGTCCACGACCTCCTTGATCCGGGCGTCGGGGCGGTCCACCTTGTTGATCACCAGGATGATCGGCATCCGGGCGCGAAGCGCCTTGCGCAGTACGAAGCGGGTCTGCGGCAGGGGGCCCTCGCTCGCGTCAACGAGCAGCACCACGCCGTCGACCATGGTGAGGCCCCGCTCCACCTCGCCGCCGAAGTCGGCGTGCCCGGGGGTGTCGATGATGTTGATGGTGACCGGGTCGGAGCCGTCCGCCGGCAGGTACCGCACGCCGGTGTTCTTGGCGAGAATGGTGATGCCTTTTTCCCGTTCCAGGTCCCCCGAGTCCATCACCCGCTCGGTCGTCTCACCGCGGGCGCCGTAGGCACCGGCCTGCCGCAACATGGCATCGACCAGGGTGGTCTTGCCGTGGTCGACGTGAGCGATGATGGCGACGTTACGGAGGTCGGTGCGAAGCTGCATGGGTTCCATCCTCCCGCCTGTGCGGATCAGGGGCGGCGTCGGGGTCACCCCGGCGTTTCCCGGATCTGTGCTGAAACCGCTGTCGCCCTGCTTATCCCGGCTGGCATGCTGGCCGCCGTGACCCCCGGGCTGTCGTGCACGATCTGTTGAACTCGGTGCGGGACCTGCCGCCCCTGCTGGTCTACCTGGCCGCCGCGGCGATCGTGGCCGGCGAGACCGCCGTGATCGTCGGGCTGCTGGTGCCCGGGGAGGCGACCCTGCTGCTGGTCGGCTTCCTCACGTACACCGGTGCCCTCCGGTTGGGACCGGCGCTGCTGGTGATGATTGTCGCAGCGGTGACCGGCGACGCGGTGGCATTCCGTGCGGGTCGCCGGTACGGGCCCCGGCTGCGGGCCTCGGGGCTGGGCGCCCGGGTGGGACCGGCCCGCTGGCGGCGGGCGGACGAGCTGCTGGAACGGCTCGGCGGGCGGGGGGTCCTCGCCGCCCGCTGGGTCGCCTTCGCCCGGACCCTGGCGCCCCGGCTGGCCGGGGCCGCCGGAATGCCGTACCGCCGGTTCGCGCCGTGGAACCTCGCCGGGGTGGCGACCTGGGTGGGCGGGTCGGTGTTGCTGGGCAACGTGGCCGGGGAGTCGTACGGGACGGTGTCCCGACTGCTCGGGCGGGCCACCGGGGCGGTGCTGGTGCTGTTCGGCGGGCTCCTCGCCGTACTGCTGGTCGGCCGCTGGCTGGGCCGTCACCCCGACCCGGCGCGGGCGCTGCTGGCCCGGGTGGCGGCGCTGCCGCCGGTGCGCTGGCTCTCCGCCCGGTACGGCGTGCTGTTCTTCGTGCTGGCCATGCGGATCGGCCCGGCCTGGACATTGTTGATCAACCTTCTGGCGGGGCTCGCGCTCCTGTTCGCCGCCGGTTTCGCCGTCGCCTGGCTGCTCGGGGCGGCGATGCGGTGGAGCGGGCTGGCCGCGGTCGACGACGCGATCGCCGGCTGGTTCACCGACCGGCGCACCGTCGGCGCGGCCGACGTCGCGTTCACCCTGGTCTCGGTGTTGCGCGGCTCGGTGCTGATCGGGCTGGTCGCGGTGGTGGCCGCCGGGTTGGCCTGGCGGCAGCGGCCGTGGCGGGCCGACCTGCTCAGCGTGGTGGGCTCGGTCGGGGCGTTCCTGCCGCTGGTGGTCCTCGCCGTGGTCACCGACCTGACCGCGCCGGGGCGGGCCGCGTCGGGGGAGGAGAGCGCGCTGTTCCCGACGCAGAACGCCGTCGTTGCGGCGAGCCTGTGCACGCTGGCCTGGCTGCTGTCCCGGAGCGCGCGCTGGCAGGTGGCGGTGGCCACCTGGACGGTGGCCGCGGCCGGCGTCTCGGCGATCGGCGGCGCCCGGCTCTACCTCGGGTTGAGCACCGCCAGCGGCACCGTCACCTCGGTGCTGCTCGGATCGGCCTGGACCGCGCTGTTCATGGTCGCCTGGGCCACCCGGGACCGGGCTGCGGGCGGCGGCGGGGGAGCGCGCGAGGTGATCCCCGAGCAGGGCACACCGCCGGCGGTCGACGGCGAGGCGCGGCCGGTTCCGTGGGCCCTTGGCCCCGGTCCGCCGGGGTGTCCTCGGGCGTCCGGCCGATCCGGCCCGGCCACCAGAAGCGTTCGCCGAGCACGAACGCGAGCGCCGGCACGAGCACCGTGCGTACCAGCAGGGTGTCGAGCAGCACCCCGATGCACACGATGATCCCGATCTGGGTCAGCGTGATCAGCGGCAGGACGCCGAGGACGGCGAAGACCGCGGCGAGCAGGATGCCGGCGCTGGTGATCACGCCGCCGGTGACGCGCAGCGCCGACAGCATGCCGTCCCGGGTGCCGGTGCGCCGGGCGTCCTCGCGGGCCCGGGTGACCAGGAAGATGTTGTAGTCCACGCCGAGGGCCACCAGGAACACGAAGGCGAGCAGCAGGACGCCGCTGTCCAGCGCGGGGAAGCCGAGTACGTGGTCGAACAGCAGCCACGCCGCGCCGAGGCTGGCGAAGAACGACGCGATGACGGTGAGCACCAGCAGCAGCGGCGCGACCAGGCCGCGCAGCAGCAGCACGAGCACCGCGCCGACGAGCAGCAGGATGATCGGCAGGATCAGCCGCAGGTCCTTGGCGTCGGCCTTGTCGGAGTCGTAGGTGGCGGCGACCGTGCCGCCGACCACGGCGCCGGTGAACGGGCCGGCGCCCTCGACGGCCGGTGGCGCGGAGCCGGGGACCGCGGCGACGGCGTCCCGCAGCGCCTCGACCACCCGGTCCGAGGCGGCGGTGCCCGGCTCGGCCTCCAGCACCACGTCGACCTGGGCGACGCTCGTGCCCGCGTCCCCCGCCCGGGCCGAGGCCACGCCGGGAACGCTCGCGGCGGCGTCGGTGACGGCCGCCACGGCGGCGGGGGTGGTGAGCACGGCGACCGGCTGGGTCGTGCCGGCGGGGAAGGCCTTCGCGAGGGTCTCCGCGCCGGCCACCGCCTCGGGCTTGACCCGGAACTGCTCGGTCTCCGACAGCCCGGTGCGGATGCCGAGCCCCCCGAGGGCGAGGCCGGCGAGCAGCAGCGTCGCGAGGGTCGCGACCGGCACGGGCCGGCGGACGACGGCGGCGCCGAGCCGGCCCCAGAGCCGGCCCTCGCGGGCGGGGCCGCCGACCCGGGGTACGAACGGCCAGAACAGCCCCCGGCCGAAGATCACCAGCACGGCGGGGAGGAGGAACAGCGCCGACAGCATGGCGAACACCACGCCGGTGGCGCAGGCCACGGCGAGGGCCCGGTTGGTCTCCTGCTCCGACAGCAGCAGGGTGAGCACGCCGAGGACCACGGTTCCGCCGCTGGCCAGGATGGGTTCGGCGGTGCGTCGCAGGGCGGCCCGCATGGCGGCGAAGCGGTCCTCCTCGCGGCGCAGCTCCTCCCGGTAGCGAGCGATGAGCAGCAGGGCGTAGTCCGTGGCGGCGCCGAAGACCAGGACGCTGGCGATGCCGGTGACCTGGCCCTCCTGGAGGTTGATGCCGAAGGCCGGGACGATGGTGTCCACGGCCCGCAGGGTGAGCTGCTCGGTGGCCGCGACGACAACGAGCGGCACGATCCACAGGAACGGGCTGCGGTAGGTGATGAGCAGCAGCAGGGCGACGACGCCGGCGGTGACGGCGAGCAGCGTGATGTCCGCGCCGTCGAAGACCTTCGTGAGGTCCGCGGAGAACGCCGGGGCTCCGGTCACCTCGGCGGTGAGCCCGTCGGGCAGGCCGTCGAGGGCCGCGCGGAGGTCGGCCACCGTCGTCGCGACGGCCTCCTGGCCGCCGGCGGTGGACAGCGGGACGGCGATGAGCGCCACGCTGCCGTCCGGGGAGACCTGCGGCGGGGCGACCCGCCCGCCGACGGCGAACCGGCCCAGCTCGCCCGAGACGCCGGTGACCTCGGCGCGGTCCGGCTCGGTGAGCGGCCCGTCGTCGGCGCGGCTGACGACGACGATCGCCGGCTCGACGTCGCTGGCGGGCAGCTCCTCCTGGAGCCGTTCGACCTGGGTCGACTGCCATTGCACCGACAATCCGGTGGACGAGACGGGGGCGGGATTGTCCGGCTCCGGGAACCCGAAGACGGCCGCGCCGAGGACGATCGCGACGGCCACGGTGAGCCAGGCGGCGAGCCGCCCCCGGGCGACGCGGGTGAACACAGACATCGGGTTCCCTCAGGGTTGCCGGGACGTGATCCCGGGTACGGCGGTGCGGTTCGACGAGGCCGTACGATTTAGCACGCCTGTCGAGTATCTTGACAGGCGAGATTATCCGTCGCTCCTCTATGCTGCAAGCGGGACCGCAACGGCAGGGGAAACGACGGCGTGACACGGCACGGCATGTATCGGCGGCGCGACAGCCGGCGCGACCAGCTCGTCGCCGAGATCGCCAACGACCTGCGCCGGTACTCCGTCGACGCCCAGCACATCGGGCACGCCTTCGCCGGGCTGCACGGGCTCAACCCCACCGACCTGCACGCCCTGATCGCCGTCATGGACGCCGAGCTGCTCGGCACGCCGATCACCCCGGGACGGCTGGGTGAGCAGCTCAACCTCTCCTCCGGCTCGGTCACCGCGCTGGTCGACCGGCTGGAGCGGGCCGGCCACATCCGCCGGGACCGGGACACCGCCGACCGGCGCAAGGTGTTCCTGCACTACGCCGACCGGGGTGCCGCGCTGGCCATGGAGTTCTTCCAGCCGCTGGGCCGGCGGACCGACCGGGTGATGGCCGACTTCGGCGACGCCGAGCTGGAGATCGTGCACCGCTTCATGGCGACGATGGTCACCGCGATGCGGGAGCACCGCGACATTGTGCGGGCCGCCCGCCCCGCCCCGCCCCGCCGCCCGGCCGGCTGACCGCGCACCCGCTGTCCGCGCCGGTCGCCGCCGGAGCGACCCCGCTGTCCGCGCCGGTCGCCGCCGGGGCGACCCCGCCGCGACAACTCCGCCCGGTTGGGCGGACCGTTGCCCCATTTTGAGAAACAGGCCGCTGACCTGGCGAAACGCCAGAAAGCCCGGCTGCTTTCGAGTCACCTGACCGACGCTGTGCACCCCGGCCGGGCTCGCTTCGGCCCAGGACCACGGGTCGCCACCGCCCGGCGGGCCCGCCACCGGAAGGGGACGCCATGCCCCGGGCCCCGACGAACCTGTTGGCAGTCCGAAGTCTCCTGCTGACCCATCTCGACCTTGATCCCGCCGCCGCACAAACCAGAGGATCTGGAGCCGGCCGAGGTCGGCATTTCGGCGACGCCACCCACGTCGGGGCTACCACTGCGGCTCCGACCGAGTCGTCGCCGGCGACTACTCGATAGTCGAGTCGCCCCGGGACGCCGCGGGGCTCACCTCGACGCCTCCGCGCTGAACGGCGGCCGGTTCTCAGCCATCTCGGGCGGAGACGTCCACGACCTGCGTTCCTTCTTCGCCTGGCGCGTCGCGCAGTGCGTCGCCGGGGCGGAAGACACCCGGGACATCCGCGAGATCATTTACTCCCCGGCGGACCACGGTCCGGCGGTGGGACCGGCTCGGCGGTGGGACCGGCTCGGCGGTGGGACCGGCTCGGGCGGCGCAGCACCGGCGATGCGAGCCACCTGGTGGCACACCCACCTGAGTTTCTGCCGCGACTCGGCCATGGGCGGGCGTGCGGCTCGCCATCCTGTCTGACAAGGACTTCACGGACGAGCCGGCGATCGTGGCCGGCGTCCTAACCTCGGAGAAGATCACCGCCGCTCAGCTGCTCAGCTTGGCAAAGCAGGTGGCCGACGAGATCGCCCGGCGGATGGCGGACTTGAGATTGGCCGGCGGCGGGGTGAATTCTCCCGGGCCGACACGCGCTGTGACGGCGGCCGGATACACCCGGCCGCCGCCACCGGCACGAAGCTAGATCGGACGGACGTTGTCCGCCTGCGGGCCCTTCTGCCCCTGGGTCACGTCGAACTCGACCTTCTGGCCCTCATTGAGTTCCCGGTAACCGCTGGACGCGATGGCCGAGTAGTGGACGAACACGTCCGGACCCCCGCCGTCCTGCTCGATGAAGCCGAAGCCCTTTTCCGAGTTGAACCACTTGACCGTGCCGGTAGCCATGCATTTCTCCCTGTTCAAAGCGGGAGACCACCGACCGCTGGCCGATGATCGCCCTGTACCTCCCTGAGACTAACTGGCGAAACCCCGATCCGCTGGTCGAAGTGCCGCAGGAAGGTCGGTAAAATAATTCACACCGGCCACGCCGGGGGGAAAGCCGCCCGGAGTTCGGGCCGCTCGGGCATGCTTGCCCGGTGGAAGGACCCGCAGCCGCCGCGCTTTCTGAGCTGGAACGCGAGGTCAGCGCGCCCGGGGACGGGCTGGACCGGCTCCGGCTGGTCGCCACCCCCTTCGTCCCCGAGGTGCGGCTGCACCTGGCCGAGGACGCCATCGTCTGGTGGGCCCGGATGGAGGCAGCCTCCGGGCACGCCCTGCCGGCGCCGTACTGGGCGTCGGTCTGGGCCGGCGGGCAGGCCCTCGCCCGGCACCTGCTCGACCACCCCGAGCTCGTCGCCGGCCGCCGCGTGCTGGACCTGGCCGCCGGCTCGGGCCTGGTGGCGATCGCCGCCGCGCTGGCCGGCGCGGACCGGGTCGTGGCCAACGACATCGACCCGTACGCCGTCGCCGCCGTCACGCTCAACGCCCAGGCCAACCGGGTCACCCTCGCCGCCACCGGCGAGGACCTGCTCGACTCCGACCCCGACGACACGGACCTGCTGGTCGCCGGGGACGTCTTCTACGACGAGGAACTGGCCGACCGGATGCTGCCGTTCCTGCGCCGCGCCGCCGCCCGCGGCAGCCACGTGCTGGTCGGCGACCCCGGCCGCGGCCACCTGCCCCGCAACCGGCTGGACCTGGTGGCCAGTTACCAGGTGCCCACCACCGAACCCGCCGTCGACACCCCGGTGCGCCGCGTCGAGGTGCTCAGCCCCCGCTGACGCCCCGGCTCAGGGGCGTACCCCGAAGAGGGATCGAAACGCGGTGGGCTGCGGCGCGCCGGCACGGGGCCAGCGCGCCGCAGCCGGGGTCACCAGCCGCGCGCCCGCCACTGGGGCAGCGACGGACGCTCCGCGCCGAGGGTGCTGTCCCCGCCGTGTCCCGGGTAGAACCACGTCTCGTCCGGCAGCCGGTCGAACAGTCGGTGCTCCACGTCGTCGACGAGCTGACCGAAGCGCTCCGGGTCCTTGTCCGTATTGCCCACGCCACCGGGAAAGAGCGAGTCCCCGGTGAACAGGTGCGGGGTCCCGGCCGGGTCGCGGTAGAGCAGGGCGATCGAGCCCGGAGTGTGCCCCCGCAGGTGGATCACCTCCAGCTCGCGGTCGCCGACGGTCACGGTGTCCCCGTCGGCGAGGGTGTCCGCCCCGATCGGCAGGCCGGCGGCGTCGTCGGCGTGCACGAGAGGACGGGCGCCGGTCTTGGCGACCACCTCCTCCAGGGCCACCCAGTGGTCCATGTGCTGGTGGGTGGTGACCACGGTGGCCAGGCCGGCGTCGCCGACCAGCTCCAACAGCCGGGGGGCCTCGTTGGCGGCGTCGATCAGCAACTGTTCGCCGGTGCCCGTGCACCGCAGCAGGTAGGCGTTGTTGTCCATCGGTCCCACCGACACCTTGGTGATGGTGAGCCCGTCGAGTTCGCGTACGGCCGGCGCGCCGCCAGGGCTGACGTCTCCGCTGTAGGTCATGGTTCTACATCCATTCCGGTGGGTTCGGCAGGGGACCGTCGGGGGCGACGGCGAGCGTCTCGCCGGCACCGCGGCCGGTCAGCCAGGCGGCGAGTTCGGGGGCGGGGCCGGTGATCGTGGGCGCGGCCCCGCGGTCCCCGACGACCAGCTCGTGGTGGCTGCCGTCGAAGCGCAGCACCATCGCCGGCGCGTCGGGCCGGCCGGACAGGCCGGTCGCGACCTCGTGCAGCAGCCGCTGGGCGAACACCTCCGACCAGTCGGCCGGGCGGTACCCGGTGGTCAGGTCCACGTGGTGCACCTCGATCTCGCGCAGCCGCCCCCAGACCAACACGGCGGCCGGCCACGGGCCGCGTCGCGTCTGCACCGTGGCCGCCCACGCCTCGACCGGCATGGCCGCGACCGCCTCGGCGAACCGCTCCGCCGAGCGGCGCAGGTCGTCCAGGTGGGCGGCGGGCGGCCGGGAGGCGCCGGCGGAGATGTCGGCGGCGCGGGCCGCGGTGCTGGCGTACATCGGGATGGGCTCGCCGGTGCGGGCGGCGGTGAGCAGGTTGACGAACCCGTCGGCGTTGCGGGCCAGGTGGGTCAGCACATGCCCCCGGGTCCAGCCGGGCAGCAGGGACGGCCCGGCGACGCCCTCGGTGTCGAGGGCGGCCGCAGTGCGTAGCAGGCGGGCCGTGGCATCGTCGAGGTCACCGGTCAGCAGCAGCGGATCCGCGGTCACGCCCCGACCCTAGCGGTCCGTTCCCGCCGCGTCGCCGTGGAAATCGCATTCGGCGCGTCGGCTCGCTCCCTGCCCGCCGTGGAAATCGCTTTCGGCGCGTCGGTCCGCCCCCTACCGTCGGCGTCGTAGGCGGCACCCGGGACATCGGAGGAGGTGGTGCCCATGCCGGTCGTAGCACGCGAGTCGCGCCACTGCTCACCCCGACACCGGAGAGGTTCCGATGACCATCGACCTGATCGCCCTCGGCTGGGACGCCGAGTGGGCGGCCCACGTACGTAATCGCACCCACCAGCGGCCGGGCCGGGTGGCCCGGGTCGACCGGGGCGTGTGCACCGTGCTCGGCGCCGACGGCCCGGTCCGCGCCACCCTGGGCGCGGCGGTGCTGGCCGCCGCCGCCCGTGACCTGACCCGGCTGCCCTGCGCGGGGGACTGGGTGCTCCTGCACACCTGGCCGGACGGGCCGGTCACCATCGAGGCCGTGCTGCCCCGGCGCACCGCGCTGGTGCGCCGCACCGCAGGCAAGGACGCCAGCGGGCAGGTGCTCGCCGCCAACCTGGACGCCGCCGCCGTCGTCGAGCCGGTGCACCCGGAGCCGGACGTCGCCCGCGTCGAGCGGCTGCTCGCCCTGGCCCACCTCTCGGGCGCCACCCCGCTGGTGGTGCTCACCAAGGCCGACCTCGCCGCCGACCCGGCTGCGATCGCCCGGCAGTTCGCCGGGGTCGCGCCCGGGGTGCCGGTGCTGCCGGTCAGCGCCGAGCGGGGCGTCGGCCTCGACCCGCTGCGCGCCCACGTCGTCCCGGGCCGCACCCTGGCCCTGCTCGGGCCGTCCGGGGCCGGCAAGTCGAGCCTGGTCAACGCCCTGGCCGGGGCGGTGGTGATGCCGACCCAGGCGATCCGTCGGGTCGACGGCAAGGGGCGGCACACCACCACCTGGCGGGCGCTGGTCCCGGTCCCCGGCGGCGGCGCGGTGCTGGACACCCCGGGGGTGCGGGCGGTCGGTCTGCTCGACGCCGCGGTCGGGCTGGACCGGGCCTTCGCCGACATCGCCGAGCTGGCCACCGGCTGCCGGTACGCCGACTGCGCGCACGACGCCGAGCCGGGCTGCGCGGTCCGCGACGCCCTCGCCGCCGGGGAGCTGACCGCCCGCCGGTACGACAGTTGGCGCAAGCTGCAACGGGAGGTGGCCTTCGAGACCCGGCGGCGGGAGACCCGGCTGGCCGCCGAGCGCCGGGGCGGCTGGCGCGGCGGGCGCCGCCGGACGGGCCGACCGTGACGCGGAATGTCCGCACGGCCACTCCGTCCGCACCTCGACAGTGAGGCCGACCGGCGTGCGGGGGCACGGTGTCGTGACGCACGGTTGCCGCGGCGTCGCCCCGCGCGCTCCGGTGGGCCGGGTTGCCCGGGCGAGGCCGTGGCCGGGGTCACGCCGCCGCCGGTGGCTGCCCACAGGGCGGGGCGGCGGTCCGGCGCGACCGGCATGAGCTGGGGGAATGTGCGGGCGCGGGAAGTTGTCGTACCTCGGGGCTAGAGTTGCCGAGGCGCTTCTTCTGCGCCCGCACAACCGCTCAGGGCCGTCCCGGAAGCCTCCGGACCGCCCCGGAGCGGACAGATTCTCCTCGCCTTCTTCTCCCGGGAGTACACGGACCGTGGCCGACCGACTGATCATCCGTGGCGCGCGCGAGCACAACCTGCGTGACGTCAGTCTCGACCTGCCCCGGGACGCCCTGATCGTCTTCACCGGGCTCTCCGGCTCCGGCAAGTCGAGCCTGGCCTTCGACACGATCTTCGCCGAGGGGCAGCGCCGGTACGTGGAGTCGCTCTCCTCGTACGCCCGGCAGTTCCTCGGCCAGATGGACAAGCCGGACGTCGACTTCATCGAGGGGCTCAGCCCCGCCGTGTCCATCGACCAGAAGTCCACCTCGCGTAACCCGCGCTCGACCGTCGGCACCATCACCGAGGTCTACGACTACCTGCGCCTGCTCTACGCCCGGGTCGGCGAGCCGCACTGCCCGGTCTGCGGCGAGCGGATCTCCAGGCAGAGCCCGCAGCAGATCGTCGACCGGGTGCTGGCGATGGCCGAGGGCACCAAGTTCATGGTGCTCGCCCCGGTCGTGCGGGGCCGCAAGGGCGAGTACGTCGACCTGTTCGCCGAGCTCCAGGGCAAGGGGTACGCCCGGGCCCGGATCGACGGCGTGGTGCACCCGCTGACCGAGCCGCCGAAGCTCAAGAAGCAGGAGAAGCACACCATCGAGGTGGTGATCGACCGGCTCACCGTCAAGCCCAGCGCCAAGCGGCGGCTGACCGACTCGGTCGAGGCCGCGCTCGGCCTCTCCGGCGGCCTGGTGCTGCTCGACTTCGTCGACCTCGCCGAGGACGACCCCGACCGCGAGCGTCGCTACTCCGAGCACCTGGCCTGCCCCAACGACCACCCCCTGGCGATCGAGGACCTGGAGCCCCGGGTCTTCTCCTTCAACGCCCCGTACGGCGCCTGCCCCGAGTGCACCGGCCTGGGCACCAGGAAGGAGATCGACCCGGAGCTGGTCGTCCCCGACCCGGAGCGCAGCCTGCGCGAGGGCGCTATCCAGCCCTGGTCCACCGGGCACAATCTGGAATACTTCCTGCGCCTGCTGGAGGCCCTCGGCGAGGCCGAGCACTTCGACGTCGACACGCCGTGGCGGGCCCTGCCGGCGCGGGCGCAGAAGACCATCCTGCACGGCTCCGGCGACCAGGTGCACGTGCGCTACCGCAACAAGTTCGGCCGCGAGCGTTCCTACTACACCGGCTTCGAGGGCGTGGTGCAGTGGATCGAGCGCCGGCACACCGACACCGAGTCGGAGTGGTCGCGGGAGAAGTACGAGGGCTACATGCGCGACGTGCCCTGCGCGGCCTGCGGCGGGGCCCGGCTCAAGCCGGAGGTGCTCGCGGTCACCCTGGCCGGCAAGAGCATCGCCGAGGTCTGCAACCTGTCGGTGGGCGAGTGCGCCGAGCTGCTGGCCGGCATCGAGCTGACCGACCGGCAGAAGATGATCGCCGAGCGGGTGCTCAAGGAGATCAACGCCCGGCTGAAGTTCCTGCTCGACGTCGGGCTGGACTACCTCTCCCTGGACCGCCCGGCCGGCACCCTCTCCGGCGGCGAGGCGCAGCGCATCCGGCTGGCCACCCAGATCGGCTCCGGCCTGGTCGGCGTGCTCTACGTGCTCGACGAGCCGTCCATCGGCCTGCACCAGCGGGACAACCACCGGCTCATCGAGACCCTGATCCGGCTGCGCGGTCTGGGCAACACGCTGATCGTGGTCGAGCACGACGAGGACACCATCCGCGCTGCCGACTGGATCGTCGACATCGGCCCGGGCGCGGGCGAGCACGGCGGCCGGATCGTGCACTCCGGCTCGGTGCCCGCCCTGCTGGAGAACCCGGAGTCGGTCACCGGGGCGTACCTGTCGGGGCGCCGGGAGATCCCGACGCCGAGCCGGCGTCGGCCGCAGACGCCGGAGCGGGAGCTGGTGGTGCACGGCGCCCGCGAGCACAACCTGCGCAACCTGACCGTGTCGTTCCCGCTGGGCCAGCTCATCGCGGTCACCGGGGTCAGCGGCTCGGGCAAGTCGACGCTGGTCAACGACATCCTGCACGCGGTGCTGGCCAACCAGATCAACGGGGCCCGGCACGTGCCGGGCCGGCACACCCGGATCACCGGCCTGGAGCACGTGGACAAGGTCGTCGGCGTCGACCAGTCGCCGATCGGCCGCACCCCACGCTCCAACCCGGCCACCTACACCGGGGTCTGGGACCACGTCCGCAAGCTGTTCGCCGAGACCACCGAGGCCAAGGTCCGGGGGTACGGGCCGGGCCGGTTCTCGTTCAACGTCAAGGGCGGCCGGTGCGAGGCGTGCTCCGGTGACGGCACGATCAAGATCGAGATGAACTTCCTGCCCGACGTGTACGTCCCGTGCGAGGTCTGCAAGGGCGCCCGGTACAACCGGGAGACCCTGGAGGTGCACTACAAGGGCAGGACCGTCTCCGACGTGCTGGAGATGCCGATCGAGGAGGCGGCGGAGTTCTTCTCCGCCATCCCGGCCATCCACCGGCACCTCAAGACGCTGGTCGACGTGGGCCTGGGCTACGTCCGGCTGGGCCAGTCCGCGCCGACGCTGTCCGGCGGCGAGGCGCAGCGGGTCAAGCTCGCCTCCGAGCTGCAGAAACGCTCCACCGGCCGGACGGTGTACGTGCTCGACGAGCCGACCACCGGCCTGCACTTCGAGGACATCCGCAAGCTGCTGATGGTGCTGGAGGGCCTGGTCGAAAAGGGCAACACCGTCATCACCATCGAGCACAACCTCGATGTGATCAAGACGGCCGACTGGCTGATCGACATGGGGCCGGAGGGCGGCCACCGGGGCGGCAGCGTGCTGGCCACGGGCACCCCGGAGGAGGTCGCCGAGGTGCCCGAGAGCCACACCGGCCAGTTCCTGCGCCAGGTGCTCAGGCTCGACGGCGAGGCCAAGGGCGCCAAGGCGGCCACCGGCCGGGCCGCAAAGGCCAACGGCACCACCCGCGCCCGGCCCGGCCGGAAGGCCACCGCCGGGGCGCGCTGACCCCTGGACCGGCTCCGGGCCGGCGACGCGGCGGTCTCCCGGCGACGGGCACCGCCGCGTCGCCGACCCGAAGCGATCACGGTGGTCTATTCGTTGAACCGTCAGGCGCCGTGATCCGTGGACAGCGGGTACGGCCGCGGATCGTGACGGCGGCGGCAGTCGACAGAGAGGCCAGACATGAGTGACGAGCAGACGCAGACTCCTCCGGGCACGCAGACACGCCGCGTCCTCCTCGCCGGTGCCGGCGCGGTGGGTGCGGCGGTCGTCCTGTCGGCCTGCGGGAGCGACGACGACACCGCAGGCGGCTCCGCCCCGACCAGCGGCGGCCCGGGCGCGACCGGCGTGGGCGATGCCGAGGGCGGCAACCGGGACACGTCCGCCCCGCTGGCCCGCACCGCCGACATCCCGGTCGGCGGTGGCGCGGTGTACGCGAGCAAGGGCGTGGTGATCACCCAGCCCGAGGCCGGCACGTTCAAGGGCTTCGACCCGATCTGCACCCACCAGGGCTGCCCGGTGTCGAACGTCGACGGCGGCACCATCAACTGCACCTGCCACAACAGCAAGTTCTCCATCACCGACGGCTCGGTGAAGCAGGGCCCGGCGACGAAGCCGCTGGCGGCCAAGGAGATCAAGGTCGACGGCGACCAGATCACCCTCGCCTGACGGCGGCGGCCGGCACGGATGATCCGTGCCGGCCGCCGCGCGGGGGGTCAGCGGGCGTACACCGACATCTCCCACAGCGAGAAGCCGTACTCGGTGCCCCGGGTCAGGCCGCGCATCCGCACGTACCGGGCGTTCCCGGCCGGGAACGCCGCCACGTCGGTGCCGCCGTCGCCGGCCGTGGTCGACCAGGCCGTGCGCCAGGTCGTCCCGTCGGCGGACACCTCGATCCGGTACGACCGGGCGTACGCCGCCTCCCAGTCCAGCACCACCCGGCCCACGGCTCGGGCGGAGCCCAGGTCGACGGTGAGCGTCTGGTCGTCGTTGCGGGAGCTGGCCCATCGGGTGCCGAGGTCCCCGTCGACCGCCTTGCCCGCGGGGTAGAGGAACTGGGTGCTCGACGCGGTCACCGCCTTCCCGGCGGCGAGGTTGGTCACGTCGTCGCCGCGCTTCGCGGGGAACGAGACCACCTGCTGGTAGGTGGGCCGGTTCTGCCAGGCGATCGTGGCGTGCTTGATCCCGCCCAGCGGCGACTGGATGATCGCGTCGGCGCACCACTGGTCGCCGGCCGAGCAGGTGCCGTCGCCGGGGTAGACCTGGGCGGCCGGGGTGGCCGCCGCGCCGCGCAGCGTGTCGAGCAGGACCTGCCGGCAGCCGGCGAGGGTTCCGCCGCCGCAGTACGTGCGGCCGAGGCCGCCGGCGACCGGGTCGCCGAGCACCGCGCGCAGGTCCTTGTCGACGTACCCCCACCAGCCGTACTGGAACGACGAGCCCTTGTGCGACTGGGCCTCGGAGGGGGCCTCGTTGATCTGGAGGGTGTTGACCAGCGCCTGGTAGAGGTCCGGGCCGAGCGGCGCGGAGAACATCCCCCGGACCAGCAGCGGCCACCAGGCGTCGAACGTGCGGATCGCGTCGGCGTGCTGGTACACCTTCGAGCCCTTGGCCGTCTCCACCCGCAGCGCGCCGGCCTGCCGCCACGCCTTGAGCCGGCCGATCTCGGCGGCCAGGGCGGCGTCGCCGACGGGCTGGCTCTCCAGCACCCGGATCAGCTCGTCGAGCACCTCGGCCCCACGCAGGTCGGTCAGCCCGGCCTGCTCCACGAGGCTGGTCAGCGACGCCCGGTCGAACTTCTTCCCCGTCGCGAGGGCCGCCTTGAGCGGCCGGTCGAGCAGGTTGCCCCGGTGCACGGCGCCGAAGCTGAAGTTGCCGTCGGCCCCCCCGAAGTCCTTGGCCTGCTTGTTGTTCCAGCTCACGTAGTAGTCCTGGTCGACCGAGCGGGGGTGGGCGGCCAGCGGGGCATACGTCGCGGTGTTCGTCGCCGGCTGGTAGCCCTGCCACTCGTACGCGGCCTCGGCCTTCATCGGCAGGTTCGGGTTCGACCCGGCGGCGCGCATCGGGTTGAGCCCGGAGTTGAAGTACGCCGACTGGGTGGAGTTGACGTAGAACCAGTTGAACGCGTACTCGACGTTGTTCGCCGAGGCGGTGAAGGCGTCGGCGGAGCCCATCTGGGACGGGTCGTTGAACATCTGGAAGCCGATCGCGGAGTCGGCCTCGTGCCGGTAGGTGGAGCGGAGCTGGGTGAAGGCGTGCGGCTTACCGCCGACGGTCCCACGCCAGGCGACCAGGCCGAGCTTCGTCCGCCAGGCGGTGAGCTTGTACGACCCGGCGGGCGTGCTGTCGGCGGTCGTCGGGTTCCACTTGTTGGTGTGCGCGAGCTGCTCCATCGCCAGGCACTGGCCCCGGTAGAGGTAGTTGGCGCTGGCCAGGGTGGGCGCGCTGCCGTCGGTGGTGCACAGCGGCACCGCGTACGTGTCGGTGATGTCGTGGGTCGACGAGGTGGCGCTCCAGGCGTAGTCCTGGCCCCGGCCGAGCAGCACGTAGAGGTTCAGGCCGGCGAACGCGGCGCCCCGGGCGCTGATCCCCGGGCCCTGCAACTCCTGGATCATCAGGAGCTGCGGGGAGAAGTAGCCGGTCTGCGGCCCGAACACGGCGACCGGGTGACCGGTCGCGGAGTTGGCGGCGGAGACCAGAGCCGCGTTGGACATGCCCCGGTGCGCCGGGTCGATGGTCAGCCCGGACAGCGCGGCGGCCAGCTCGGAGCCCTTGCCGGCGGTGGTGGTGGCGGAGCCGGTGGGGTCGGTGAAGACCGGTTCGACCTTGGTGGAGCCGGCGTCGGGCAGCGCCACGCTGGCCGCGTCCGGGGAGGCGTTGCCGTACGGGAAGCTCTGCCCGTTGTGCAGGGTCAGCACCGTCTCGGGGTCGTTCTGGTTGCGGAAGGCCGCCCACACCTTGTCGCCCTCGACGGGGCCGTACTTGGCCCGGGCGGCGATGCGGACCAACGCGGACTGCATCTCGTTGCCGCCCCCGCCGCCGAACAGGCCGCCGACCACGCCGGCGATGGCGATCAGGTCGGTCATCCGGAACGGCTCGGGGCCACCCTTGTTGGTGATCGCGTCGAGGTGCCCGGTCAGCACGTACTCGCCGGGGCAGTTGCGGTTGGCCATGCAGACGCCGATGTAGGCGTTGATGCCGGCGATGTACTCCTGCACGTCGGTGTAGAGCTGCGCGCCGCGCGGGCCCTTCGTGCGCAGCGCGTCGACCTGCGTCTGGAGGTCCGCGTCGGTGTAGGGCGAGTTGCGCCAGACGCTCTGCTCCAGGGCCCGGTTGCCCGGCGACCCGCCGGCGAACGGGGTGAGGGTTCCCCGGCCTACGTGGCGCAGCAGGTCCATGGTGAACAGCCGGTCCTCGGCGCCGGCGTACCCGGCGCCGTACATGGTGCCGCCGCGGGTGGTGCCGGTGACGTGCGGGACGCCGGTCGCCCTGTCCCGCAGGATGCGTACGTCCGAGCGGGGCGAGTAGTCGCGTTCGACCTGTCCGGCCGGTACGCCGAAGGAGGCGTCGTTGAAGAAGTTGCCGATCTGCTCCTCGCGCAGCCCGGCGTAGCCGTAGACCAGGTCGGCGTACTTGCCGAGCTGGTCGGCGGAGTGCCGGGGCAGGGTGCCCAGGGTCTGGTTGGCGAGGATCTCGACGAGGGTGGCGTTGCCGTTCTGGCCGGGCGGCACGATGTCGCCGCACTCGCCAAGGCAGTAGTCGTTGGCGGCGAACGCGCTGGTGGTGGCGGTGACGGCGGTGTTGGCCGGCGCGCCCACGGCGGGAGTCGGGGTGGGGGAGGCGACGAGCAGGGCCGCGACGCCGACGGCGGCGGTCGCGCCGGCCAGCAGGCGGCGCGTGGTGGTGGGACGGGACATGGTGATCCTCCGGGGGGATGGGGATCATGGCGAGGGACGGGTGCCGATCATTACGTGAAGAACATTCAGTTACCGGATGGTAATCTCCGCGCCCCGATATTGGAAGATGGCAATCCGTGGATCGGCCGTCGTCGCCCGCGAGTGTTGAGTCGGCCGGAATCATTCGATACCCTTCGATCCCCCGAGCCGGTGCCGGCCGGACCCGGTCCCGCTGTCGAGAAGGGACGTCGGATGAGAACCGCCCGCCTGCTCGTCCCCGTGGCGCTGCTCGCCGTTCTGCTGCCCCCGCCCGCGCCCGCCGTCGCCGGGCCCGCCGCGGCATCCGCGCCGGCGCCGGCCGCCGTCACGTCCGGCGCGTTCTCGGTGCTCACCTACAACGTCGCCGGCCTGCCCGAACCGCTGTCCGGCAGCAAGCCGGCGGTCAACACCCGGCCCATCGGCGAGCGGGTCAACGCGTACGACATCGTGCACGTCCAGGAGGACTTCAATTACCACGCGGACCTGTACGCCACCGACCGGCACCCGCACCGCACGCCGACCAGCGGCGGGGTGCCCATCGGCGACGGCCTCAACACGATGTCCAACTACCCGGTGTCGGACTTCGTCCGGGTCAAGTGGGACGACTGCAACGGCTTCGACTGCCTCACCCCGAAGGGCTTCAGCCGGTCCCGGGTCCGGCTCGCCGAGGGCGCCTTCGTCGACCTCTACGACGTGCACACCAACGCCGGCACGACCGAGGCCGACCTCACCGCCCGCCGGTCCAACGTCAGCCAGCTCTCCGCGTACGTCGCGGCCAACTCCGCCGGCAACGCGGTGATCGTGATGGGCGACCTGAACTCCCGCTACACCCGGGTCGGCGACAACGTCCGCGAGCTGCTGTCCGCCAACGGCCTCACCGACGCCTGGGTGCAGCAGGAACGCGGCGGGGTGCCCCCGGTGCTCGGCAGCCCGGCGTTGACCTGCGACCCGGCGAACGTCACCAACGCCTGCGAGGTGGTCGACAAGATCCTCTACCGGGGCAACCGGCTGGTCCGGCTCGGCCTGACCCGCTACCACAACGAGCACGCCCGGTTCCTGGACCCGGCCGGCGACCCGCTGTCCGACCACTACCCGCACGCCGCCTGGTTCGGCTGGACCCTGACCGACGGGCTGCGGGCCAGCGACACCTGGGGCGGCCCGTACGGCACCCCGTTCACCGACGCCGACCGGGTCGGCCCCCGGGTCACCGCCGTCTCGCTGCGCGGGGGCGCCCGCCTCGACCAGGTCGGCGTCGGCCTCGCCGGTGGCGCCACCCTCACCCACGGCGGCACGGGCGGCACCCCGGCCACCCTCGCCCTGGCCGAGGGCGAGCACGTCACCCAGGTCACCCTCACCCAGGGGAAGAAGGACGGCAAGCTGCGGATCTTCTCCGCCCGGTTCACCACCAACCTCGGGCGCACCCTCTCCGGCGGCACGCCGACCGCGGACGCGGTGACCTTCACCGCCCCGCCCGGCGGGCGGCTCGCCGGCTTCTTCGGCCGCTCCGGCAGCGAGGTCGACCAGCTCGGCGTGATCTGGGCTGTCGGGGCCGGGGGCTAGTCTTCCATGCGTGGCTGATCCCTCCACCTACCGTCCCGCGCCCGGCACGATCCCCGACTCCCCGGGGGTCTACCGGTTCCGCGACGGCACCGGCCGGGTGATCTACGTCGGCAAGGCGAAGAGCCTGCGCAGCCGGCTCAACTCCTACTTCGCCGACCTGTGGGGCCTGCACCAGCGCACCCAGCAGATGGTCACCACCGCCGAGTCGGTCGACTGGGTCACCGTCGGCACCGAGGTCGAGGCCCTCCAGCTCGAATACACCTGGATCAAGCAGTACGACCCCCGGTTCAACGTCCGCTACCGCGACGACAAGTCGTATCCGTACCTCGCCGTCACGGTCGACGAGGAGTTCCCCCGGTTCCAGGTGATGCGCGGCGCCAAGCGCAAGGGGGTGCGCTACTTCGGGCCGTACTCGCACGCCTGGGCCATCCGCGAGACGCTCGACCTGCTGCTGCGGGTCTTCCCCGCGCGCACCTGCTCGGCCGGCGTGTTCAAGCGCGCCGGCCAGGTGGGCCGCCCCTGCCTGCTGGGCTACATCGGCAAGTGCTCCGCGCCCTGCGTGGGCAGCGTCTCCGCCGAGGAACACCGGCGCATCGTCGACGGCTTCTGCGACTTCATGGGCGGGCGCACCGACACCATGGTCCGCCGGCTCGAACGCGAGATGACCGAGGCCAGCGAGGCGTTGGAGTTCGAGAAGGCCGCCCGGCTGCGCGACGACGTCGCGGCCCTGCGCCGGGCCATGGAAAAGCAGACCATGGTGCTCGGCGACGGCACCGACGCCGACGTGGTCGCGTTCGCCGACGACCCCCTGGAAGCCGCCGTCCAGGTCTTCCACGTCCGCGACGGCCGGGTCCGGGGCCAGCGCGGCTGGGTGGTGGAGAAGACGGAGGACCTGACCGCCGGCGACCTGGTGCACCACTTCTGCACCCAGGTGTACGGCGGGGAGCAGGGCGAGGCCGACGTGCCCCGCGAGCTGCTGGTCCCCGCCCTGCCCGCCGACGCCGACGCGTTGGCCGACTGGCTGTCGGGTCGCCGGGGCAGCCGGGTGTCCCTGCGGGTGCCGCAGCGCGGCGACAAGCGGTCCCTGCTGGAGACGGTGGAACGCAACGCCAAGGACGGCCTGGCCCGGCACAAGCTCAAGCGCGCGGGCGACCTGACCACCCGCGGCCAGGCGCTCGACGAGATCAGCGACGCGCTCGGCATGCGCACCGCGCCGCTGCGCATCGAGTGCTTCGACGTCTCCCAGATCCAGGGCACCGACGTGGTGGCCAGCATGGTCGTCTTCGAGGACGGCCTGCCCCGCAAGGGCGAGTACCGCCGGTTCATCGTCCGGGGCGCCACCGACGACCTGTCCGCCATGTCGGAAGTGCTGCGCCGGCGCTTCGCCCGCTACCTCGACGCCCGCGCCGAGACCGGCGAGCTGGGGGAGGAGACCGCCTCCGACCCGGACCGGCCGGGCATCGACCCGACGACCGGGCGGCCACGGAAGTTCGCGTACCCGCCGCAGTTGGTGGTGGTCGACGGCGGCGCGCCGCAGGTCGCGGCGGCGGCCCAGGCCCTCGCGGAGCTGGGCATCGACGACGTGGCGCTGTGCGGCCTGGCCAAGCGGCTGGAGGAGGTGTGGCTTCCCGACGACGAGTTCCCGGTCATCCTGCCGCGCACCTCGGAGGGGCTCTACCTGCTGCAACGGGTGCGCGACGAGGCGCACCGCTTCGCCATCACGTTCCACCGGCAGCGCCGCTCCAAGCGGATGACCGAGTCGGCGCTGGACAACGTGCCCGGGCTCGGCGAAGTGCGGCGCAAGGCGCTGCTGCGCCACTTCGGCTCGCTCAAGCGGCTCGCCGCCGCGTCGGTGGAGGAGATCATCGAGGTTCCCGGCGTCGGCCGGCGCACCGCCGAGGCCATCACCGCCGCCCTCAACCCGACCCCGGACGCGCCGCCCCCCGCGCCCCCCGAATCAGACACGCTGAGTAACGTCTAGTTCCCGTTCCCCAGCCTTGCCCGTCGCCCCGTCGCCCCGTCGCCCGTCGCGCGTCGCCCCGTCGCCCGTCGCGCGTCGCCCCGTCGCCCCGTCGCCCGTCGCCCGTCGCCCCGTCGCCCGTCGCCCGTCGCGCGTCGCGCGTCGCCCGTCGCGCGTCGCGCGTCGCGCGCAGATTCACGGAATCAGTGGCTATTCCGCGCGAGGAGGCCACTAATTCCGTGAATTTGCGCGGTGAGCTTGCCTTCGCAGGGCAGGCCGGGCGGTTGTCGGAGCGGTCAGGCTGGGTCCACGTCATGCGGGGGTGGGTCACCGGCATTGGTTACCCCTCGTCGCCGTCGCCCCAGCAGAGCCCGCCGATGCCGGCCGCGCTGTGGAAGCCGGGGTGGCCCGTGACGTCCATGCAGACCTCGTTGTCCGGGCCGATCCGGCCGCAGAAGACCGGCTCGACGTGGTTCCAGGCGTCGGCCCGCGACGGCAACGCGGCGCTCGCGGCCAACTCGGGGCGCAGGATCGTCAGCCCCTCCGCGTAGACGACCGCCTGGCCCCGGACCTCCCGCAGGTCGTTCGCCAGGTAGTTCAGGTGCAGCGTCCAGCGGCGAGGCATCCCGTACGCCCCCGGCGGGCGGCGCGGGACTCCAAGGACCCGGAGGGGCCTGCGCTCCTCCTCGATCGGGGCGCGTGGTCGTCGTTCGTCGTCGGCCTGCGGCGTGGCCTGCACGACTGACGCCCTCGGCGAGGTGGTCGCAGCCCTGATGCCGACGGCATCACCCACACCCGCTTAGATGGCCGGATGGCGGTACGCATCGACATCGAAGCCCTTCGGGACGCGGCCGGGTCCGCCGCCTGTGAAGCGGCGGACAAGTTCCAGGCAGCCGGTCAGCCGGTGGAGATCATGGCGGTCGGCGGGGGAGCGTCCTGCGTGATCCGGGAGGCCGGGCAGCCGCCGTACGAGGTCTGGGTGGGGGCCACGGCGGACGGCTTCACCGTCGAGTGCGACTGTCCGGCCGGTGAGGAACTGTGCGGGCATGCGGTGGCCCTCACTGCCGCTGCCCTGGAAGACGGATTCGCGTGGTCCTCGGCGGCCACCCCACCGTCGACCGTGGAGGTCGATCCCAGACTCGCCGAGCTGGGCGAACTCGCGCGCAGCATCCCCGCCCGGCGACTGGCGTTGCTGGTCGCCGAGTGGGCGGCCACGGATCGCGTGTTGGAGAACAGGTTGTTGGCGTACGCGGACCGGCTCTCGTCTCTCACCGCCGTCGAGTTGGATGACGCCTGCCAGACCATCGACAATCTCGCCCGCGAGGCGACCAGCGGCCACCGTTGGGACCTGCCCGACGTGGTGAAGGCTGGCCGGGCAATCGTCGAGGAGGTACGGGTGTTGGCCGAGCGACCGGCGACGGAGGGAAGCCTGCTGGTGGTCGAGCGGGCCGCCCGCGCCTGGGACGGCCTCGCGGGCTACCTCTACGACGCCTGGGAGACGTACGAGGATGAGCCGGGCGAGATCGGCGGCGCGTTGCGAGCGGCCCACGTCCAGCTTTGTGAGCAGGTGCAGCCGGACCCCGATGCACTGGTCGCCCGGCTGGCCGACATCATCGGATCAGCCGAGGTCGACTCCTGCCTTGACGAGCCGTGGGACTACCTCGGCGTGCTCGGCCGCGACCGCGTCAAGACGCTGCGGAGTCGCCGCTGACGGCCGTCACGATGCGCGTCGCGACCTCGACCCGGCTCTGTCCCGGCCGGTTCCCGCCGCTGGTGGCCGAGGCTCCGGTCACCAGCGGCGGCGTGCCGGGTCAGGCCCAGGGGGCCAGCGGATACCAGGGGATGATCTCGCGGCGGGCGAGCAGCCGTACGTCCCAGTAGAGGAACGTGAACGCGCCGGCGACGATGAACGCGACCGCGGTCAGCACCGCCAGCCGGGTCGGCCGCTCGGTGAACCACCGTTGCAGTCGGGAACCGGCGAGCCAGGCCAGCAGCAGGAACAGCACCGCCATGATGACGATGTTGCCGATGGACTGGAGCGTGAACGCCGCCGCCCCGTACAGCGGGTTGCCGCTCTCCGCGGCGTCGCGGAACATCTGCCGGAACAGCCCGAACGGCCGACCGATCAGGAAGCCTGCGATCAACACGCCCATGAAGATCATCGGGGCGTTGGGGTACCGGCGGGCGAGCCGGGCGAACGGGTCCCGCACCACACCGATCGAGGCCAGTCCGAGATAGACCATCACCAGCCCGATCACGCCGAAGACGACCATCGACTGGATGCTTCTCGGCGACAGGCCGCCGGGTGTGGTGGGGGCGGTGGAGAACTGCGGCATGGAGGTGCCGACGATGCCGACGATCGCGCCGTAGACGGCCGACACCGCGATCATGCCCACCGACATCCAGCCCAGCGGCTTCAGCGGCTGGACGAACCTGCTGAACCTGCCTCCGGTGGTGGTGCCGGTCAGCGGGGCGAGGGCGCCGAAGGCGGCGATGTTGCAGGCGGTGAACGTGCCGGCGATCCCGGAGACGAAGGCGAACACGATGCCCGCCGCGATCCCCTGGATCGGGGTCTCCTTGGCGTCGTGGCCGAGGAGGGTGTTGGCCACGTTGTCGCCGATGGTCTGGTCCACGAACTCCGCCGACCAGATCACGGTCAGCAGGAAGCCGCCGAGCACGCTGAGCAGGACGATCAGCGCCCGCCGTCGGGGGAAGTGCCCGTTGACGAAGGCGGACGTCCCCTCCTGCCCGGTGTCCGGCCGGAGCCCTGCCGGCATTTCGGGCCGTCGGGGGGAATTGTGGGTCTGCGTCACGCTGCGCTCCTCACGCTGGGGGGACGAGACCCGGGCGCGGGCGCGACGGCGACGTTGGCGACGACGCCCGGACCGGGAGGCCGGTGACCGCCGGCCGCGTGGACGCACCCGCCCAACCCACCGAAACGCAGTCGATTGACACGGATCAATGTCCAATCGCAGTGTGGCGCGGCTTTCCCCGACTGCCTTCTTCCATCGTGCCCAATTCCGCCACCCCCGCCCCCCGCCGCCCCCGCCGCCCCCGCCCCCGTCCCCGCCCGCCCCCCCGCAACCGCGATCTTGCACTTGCGGCCCTCGATATGTCGCTCATGCGCCCTATGCCTGGGCCGCAAGTGCAAGATCGGCGTGGAGCGGGGCTTGGGGTGGGGAGCCTGGGGTGGGGCGTGGAGCCGGGCGTGGGGTGGGGAGCGTGGGGTGGGTGGGGGAGCGGGGTGGGGTGGGTGGGGGCGTTGGGTGTGGGCTGCGCCGGGGGGCGGGGGTCGGCGGGATAGAGTCGCAGATTGGCCGTGCGCGGTCATCTCGACCGTGGCGTCACCCGTGGGGGAGTAGGCAGTGAACGAGGCGCGGACGCCCGAGGTTCCGGTGACCAGCGATCCGACATCGGAAGCGGAGACCACCCTGGTGGTGGTGACCGGCGTGTCCGGCGGTGGTCGCAGCACCGTGGCGCGGGCGCTGGAGAACGTCGGCTACTACGTGGTCGACAACCTGCCCCAGGCGCTGATGCTCGACATGGCCGAGCTGGCCGTCAAGGCCGGCGGCGCGGCCCGGCGTACCGCGATGGTGCTGGACGTCCGCTCGCGCGCCTTCTCCACCGACCTGGTCGGGGCGATCCGGGAACTGAAGGAGCGGGGCTTCTCCCCCCGGGTGGTCTTCGTCGACGCCGACGACGAGGTGCTGATCCGCCGGTTCGAGAGCGTCCGGCGCTCGCACCCGTTGCAGGGCGACGGGCGGCTCGCCGACGGCATCGCCGTGGAGCGGGGCCTGCTGGAGGAGGCCCGGGACCAGGCCGACGTGATCATCGACACCAGCCACCTGAACGTCAACCAGCTCCGCCGCCGGATCGAGGAGCTGTTCGGCGGCGAGGACAGCCGCCGGCTGCGGGTCACCGTGCTCTCCTTCGGCTTCAAGTACGGCCTCCCGCCCGACGCCGACTTCGTCCTCGACGCCCGGTTCCTCCCGAACCCGTACTGGGTGCCGGAGCTGCGCGAGCACACCGGCCGGGAGGAGGCCGTCAGCGCGTACGTGCTCGGCCAGGAGGGCGCGGACGCCTTCGTCGGCACGTACGCGGACCTGGTCAACGCCACCACCGCCGGCTTCGAGCGGGAGGGCAAGCGCTACCTCACCGTGGCGGTCGGCTGTACCGGCGGCAAGCACCGCAGCGTCGCCATCGCCGAGGAGCTGGCCGCCCGGCTGCGTCACGCCGGCCTCGCCGCCAAGGCCCAGCACCGCGACCTGGGGCGGGAATGACGCCGACGCGGGTGGTCGCGTTCGGCGGCGGGCACGGCCTGTCGGTGTCCCTGCGGGCGCTGCGCCGCTGCGCGCCCGAGCTCGACCTGGACATCACCGCCGTGGTCACCGTCGGCGACGACGGCGGCTCCAGCGGGCGGCTGCGGGCCCGGCGCGGCGGCCTGCCGCCGGGGGACCTGCGTCAGGCGTTGGTGGCCCTCGCCGGCGACCACCCGGCCACCAGGCGCAGCGCGACGCTGTTCCAGCACCGCTTCGCCGGCACCCCCGGTGACCCGGAGGACACCGACGACGGGATCGCCGGGCACGCCGTCGGCAACCTGGTCCTGTGCGGGCTGATCGAGCTGCTCGGCGACCCGGTCGCCGCGCTGGAACACGCCGGGGCGATGCTCGGCGCGGTGGGCCGGGTGCTGCCGATGTCCCGCCAGCCGGTCGGCATCGAGGCCCGGGTACGCGGCGTCGACCCGGCGTGCCCGGACGAGGCGCGCACGGTGAGCGGGCAGCACCAGGTGGCGGTCACCACCGGGCGGGTGGAGGCGCTGCGACTCACCCCGACCGCCCCGGCGGCCTGCGCGGAGGCCGTTGCGGCCACCGCCGAGGCGGACTGGTTGATCTTCGGGCCGGGGAGCTGGTACACCAGCCTGCTGCCGCACCTGCTGGTGCCGGGGCTGGCCGCCGCCATCGTGGCCAGCCCGGCCCGCCGGCTGGTCACCCTCAACCTGGCGGCGGAGAAGGAGACCCTCGGGCTCTCCCTGGCCGACCACCTGGCCACCCTGCGGCACTACCTGCCCGAGTTGACGGTGGACGTCGTGCTGGCGGACTCCAAGGTGGTGGGCGATCCCGGCCCCGTCGAGCGTGCGGCAGAATCGCTGGGTGCCCGGCTGCTCCTCGCCCCGGTCGCCGTCACCGACGGCGGGCCCCATCACGATCCGGCAGCCCTGGGCGCAGCCCTGGTGCCTGTCCTGGGCGCCGATCGTTAAGCACGTACGTAATCTCCGGCGACACGCCGGAACCGGTCCGTGAGGGGGCGCACAATGGCGATGACGGCTGCGGTCAAGGACGAGCTGAGCCGGGTCGACGTGCCCAAGCCCTGCTGCCGGCGGGCAGAGATGGCGGCGCTGCTGCGCTTCGCCGGCGGGCTGCACATCGTCTCCGGCCGGGTGGTGGTGGAGGCCGAACTCGACACCGGCGCGGTGGCCCGGCGGCTGCGCCGGGAGATCGCCGAGGTCTACGGCTATTCCAGCGAGATCCACGTGCTGGCCTCCGGCGGGCTGCGTAAGGGCAGCCACTTCATCGTCCGGGTGGTCAAGGACGGCGAGGCCCTGGCTCGGCAGACCGGGCTGCTCGACGTCCGGGGCCGGCCGGTGCGAGGGCTGCCCCCGCACGTGGTGGCCGCGAACGTCTGCTGCGCGGTGTCCGCGTGGCGGGGGGCGTTCATGGCGCACGGCTCGCTGACCGAGCCGGGCCGCTCCAGCGCCCTGGAGATCACTTGCCCCGGCCCGGAGTCGGCCCTGGCGCTGGTGGGCGCGGCCCGCCGGCTCGGCATCACCGCGAAGAACCGCGAGGTGCGCGGCGTGGACCGGGTGGTGGTCAAGGACGGCGACGCGATCGCCGCGCTGCTCACCCGGGTGGGAGCACACTCCAGCGTGCTGGCCTGGGAGGAACGCCGGGTGCGCCGTGAGGTGCGGGCGACGGCCAACCGGCTGGCCAACTTCGACGACGCCAACCTGCGCCGCTCGGCGCGGGCCGCGGTGGCCGCCGCCGCGCGGGTGACCCGAGCCCTGGAGATCCTCGCCGACGACGCCCCGAACCACCTCACGTCCGCCGGCCAGCTGCGCCTGGAGCACCGGCAGGCGTCCCTGGAGGAACTGGGCGCGCTCGCCGACCCGCCGCTGACCAAGGACGCCATCGCCGGGCGGATCCGCCGGCTGCTGGCGCTGGCCGACAAGCGGGCCCGTGACCTGGGCATCCCGGATACGGAAGCGGCCGTCACGCCCGACATGCTCGTGGTCTGATAGGACGGTGGCGGTAGGCGGACGGCGGCGCGCGCGGCGGCGGGCGCCGGCCCGCCCCGCCGCACGTCCCCGGGCCGGGACCCGGGCCGGGAACGCGAAGCGGATCACCACCCGGCGCAGCACGCCGCCACGCGCTCGGATAGGGTCGCTGCATACGGCAAGGGGGCCGGCACCGGCACTCCTCGCCGTGCTCACCGCCTCGGGCGGTCATGGTCCTGCGGACCGCGGCGGGGTGGCCGACATGAACTGTCAACGGCCGGCTCCAACGGCCGGCGCACATCACCTCGCCGGCCGAAGCTGACGCCGGCGGATCAGAACGCGAGGAGACGGGACCTGTGACCATCCGGGTTGGCATCAACGGCTTCGGCCGCATCGGCCGTAACTTCTTCCGGGCCGTGCTGGCGTCCGGCGCGGACATCGAGGTCGTGGCCGTCAACGACCTGACCGACAACGCGACGCTCGCTCACCTGCTCAAGTACGACAGCATCCTGGGTCGCCTGCCGCACGAGGTCAAGGCGACCGCCGACGAGATCATCGTGGGCGGCAAGGCCATCAAGGCGTACGCCGAGAAGGACCCGGCGAAGCTGCCGTGGGGCGAGGCCGGCGTGGACGTGGTCATCGAGTCCACCGGCTTCTTCACCGACGCCAACAAGGCGAAGGCGCACGTCGCCGGCGGGGCCAAGAAGGTCATCATCTCCGCCCCGGCGAAGAACGAGGACGTCACGGTCGTCATGGGCGTGAACCAGGACCAGTACGACCCGGCCAAGCACACGATCATCTCGAACGCCTCCTGCACCACCAACTGCCTCGCTCCGATGGCGAAGGTGCTGCACGACACGTTCGGCATCCAGCACGGCCTGATGACGACGATCCACGCGTACACCCAGGACCAGAACCTCCAGGACGCGCCGCACTCCGACCTGCGTCGCGCCCGGGCCGCCGCGCTGAACATCGTCCCGACCTCCACCGGCGCCGCGAAGGCCATCGGCCTGGTGCTGCCGGAGCTGAAGGGCAAGCTCGACGGGTACGCGCTGCGAGTGCCGATCCCGACCGGCTCGGCCACCGACCTCACGGTCAACGTCAACCGGGAAACCACGGTGGACGAGGTCAACGCCGCGCTGAAGGCCGCCGCCGAGGGCCCGCTCAAGGGCATCCTGGTCTACAACGAGGACCCGATCGTCTCCTCGGACATCGTCACCGACCCGGCGTCGTGCATCTTCGACGCGCCGCTGACCAAGGTCGTGGGCAACCAGGTCAAGGTCGTCGGCTGGTACGACAACGAGTGGGGCTACTCCAACCGCCTGGTCGACCTGGTCAAGCTGGTGGGTTCCTCGCTGTGAGTGCGAGGAGTGAGCTTGCGAGCCCCGCAGTCACGAACGGAGGGTTAGCTCGGTGACCATCCGCAACCTCGACGACCTGCTCGCCGAGGGGGTGACAGGTCGGCGCGTGCTCGTGCGCGCCGACCTGAACGTCCCACTCGACAAGCAGACCGGCGCGATCGCCGACGACGGACGGATCCGCGCGGTGCTGCCGACGCTGACCGCCCTGACCGGGGCGGGCGCGAAGGTCGTGGTGTTCTCGCACCTGGGCCGCCCGAAGGGCTCGCCCGACCCGCAGTTCAGCCTCCGCCCGGTCGCGGCCCGCCTCGGCGAGCTGCTCGACGCGCAGGTGCGGTTCGCCGAGGACACCGTCGGCGACTCCTCCCGGGCCACGGTCGACGCGCTCGCCGACGGCGAGGTCGCCCTGCTGGAGAACCTCCGCTTCAACAAGGGGGAGACCAGTAAGGACGACGCCGAGCGGGGCGCGTTCGCCGACCAGCTCGCCGCGTTGGGCGAGGCGTACGTCGACGACGCGTTCGGCGCGGTGCACCGCAAGCACGCCAGCGTCTTCGACGTGCCGGCCCGGCTGCCGCACGTCGCCGGCCGGCTGGTGCTGCGCGAGGTGGAGGTGCTGGCGAAGCTCGCCGGCGAGCCGGCGCGGCCGTACGTGGTGGTGCTCGGTGGCTCTAAGGTGTCCGACAAGCTCGCGGTGATCGAGGCGCTGCTGCCGAAGGTCGACCGGCTGCTCATCGGCGGCGGGATGTGCTTCACCTTCCTCAAGGCCCAGGGCCACGAGGTGGGCACCTCGCTGCTGGAAAAGGAGATGGTGGAGACCTGCCGCAACCTCCTGGAGCGGTCCGAGGGCAAGATCATGCTCCCGGTCGACGTGGTGGTGGCGGACGCCTTCGCCCCCGACGCGGCACACGACACGGTCCGCGCCGACGCCATCCCCAGCCACCGAGTGGGCCTGGACATCGGCCCGGAGACGGTGGCCGGCTTCGCGGCGGCCCTGGCCCCGGCGAAGACGATCTTCTGGAACGGGCCGATGGGCGTGTTCGAGATGCCGGCCTTCGCCAACGGCACCCGGGGCGTCGCCGAGGCGATCGCGAAGTCCGACGCGTTCAGCGTGGTCGGCGGCGGCGACTCCGCCGCGGCGGTCCGTGCGTTGGGGCTGGACGAGTCCGCCTTCAACCACATCTCCACCGGCGGCGGCGCCTCCCTGGAATACCTGGAGGGCAAGACCCTCCCCGGCATCGCGGCGCTGGAGGACTGATGGCAGTGATCAACCGCCGGCCGCTGATGGCCGGCAACTGGAAGATGAACCTCAACCATTTCGAGGCCAACGCGCTGGTGCAGAAGCTGGCCGCGAGCCTGACCGAGAAGCAGCTCACCGACGTCGAGTGCGTCGTGCTGCCGCCCTTCACCGACCTGCGCAGCGTGCAGACCGCGGTGGACGGCGACAAGGTGCGGATCGGCTACGGCGGGCAGGACCTGTCGCCGTACCAGTCGGGGGCCTACACCGGGGACATCTCCGGGACGATGCTGGCGAAGCTCGGCTGCACGTACGTGTTGGTCGGCCACTCCGAGCGGCGGCAGTACCACCACGAGGACGACGCGCTGGTCAACGACAAGGTGTCCGCCGCGCTGGCCAACGGGCTCACCCCGATCCTGTGCATCGGGGAGGGTCTGGAGGTCCGTGAGCAGCTCCGGCACGTGCCGCACTGCTGCGACCAGCTCGACGGTGCGCTGCGCGGGCTCAGCCGCGATCAGGTCACCAAGATCGTCGTGGCGTACGAGCCGGTCTGGGCGATCGGGACGGGCAAGACGGCCACCCCCGAGGACGCCCAGGAGGTGTGCGGGGAGGTCCGCAAGCGGCTGGTCGAGACCTTCGACCAGACGACCGCGGACCAGGTCCGGATCCTCTACGGCGGGTCGGTGAAGTCCTCGAACATCGCCTCGATCATGGCCAAGCCGGACGTGGACGGTGCCCTGGTGGGCGGCGCGAGCCTGGACGGCGAGGAATTCGCCAAGATCTGCCGGTTCCCGGAGCACATCACCCGCTGACGGCTCGCTATCCTTGACTCCGCCCGTCCGTCGGCCGGTGCCGCAGTGCCCGACCTGTCCGGGCGAGGATCGCTACGAGAGGACTGACCCCAGCCATGCCGATCTGGTTCGCATACACGTTGATCGTGTTGCTGGTCATCACGAGCGTCATGCTCACCTTGCTCATCCTGCTGCACCGCGGTAAGGGCGGTGGGATGTCGAGCATGTTCGGCGGTGGGGTCAGCTCCAGCCTCGCCGGCTCCTCGGTGGCCGAGAAGAACCTCGACCGCTACACGGTCCTGGTGGGCATCGTCTGGTTCGCCTGTATCGTCGGGCTGGGGCTCTGGCTGCGACTCCAGCTCAGCAGCGGGGCCTGAGAGCGAGCCCGCCGAGTCGTACAATCTGCGCGCGGTCCGTCACCGACGGGCCGCGCGCAGTTGTTTTTCCCGCTGCACCGCGTCGCCCGCCGCCCGCCCGAGCGGCGGTCCCCTCCGATGACAGGAGCGAGCAGCCGTGGCGAGTGGCAACCTGATTCGGGGTGCCCGGACCGGATCCGGCCCGGAACGCTTCAACGAGCGGCACGCGCCGGCCCCACGCCGGTCGGTCACCTACTGGTGCCGCAACGACCACCGGATCGACGTCCCGATCGCGGCGGATGCCGAGCCGCCGCCGCAGTGGGACTGCCCCCGTTGCGGGGTTCCGGCCGGCCAGGACCAGGGCAACCCGCCGGGCCGGGCGCGCCCGGAGCCCTACAAGACCCACCTGGCGTACGTGAAGGAACGGCGCACCCCGGAGGAGGGGGAGGCCCTGCTGGCCGAGGCCCTGGCCGCCCTGCGCCGCCGCCGGGGCCGGGCCTGAGCGCCGGGCCGGGCCTGAGCGGCCGAGGGCCCGGGCCTGAGTAGCCGGGGTAGGGCCTGAACGACCGGGCCGGGGGGCACCCGCCGGACACAAGGAAGGGCCCCCGCGGGGGCCCTTCCGGAGGGTTCAGCGCAGGCTGCGCAGCCGGGGCGGGATGTCGGCCGCCGCCGCCCGGTCCAGCAGCCAGAGGGTGCGCCCGACGCCCTGCGCCCCGGCCGCCGGGAGCTGCACCTGGCCGGCCCCGGCCAGCGCCATGGCGACCGCGCGGGCCTTGTCGGCGCCGCTGGCGACCAGCCAGACCTCCTCGGCGGTGTTGATCGCCGGGAGGGTGAGCGTGGTGCGCACCGGCGGCGGCTTGGGGCTGCCCCGCACAGCGCTGACCGGCCGGCTGTCGTGGTGCACGGGGTGCTCCGGGAAGACCGAGGCGACGTGCCCATCCTCGCCCACCCCGAGCATCAGCACATCGAAGTGGGGGAGCACGGCGTGCCCGGGGCGGGCCGCCCGGGCCAGCTCGGCGGCGTACCCGGCGGCGGCGGCCTCGGGGTCGGCCCCGGCCGGGCCGTCGGACGCCGGCATCGGGTGCACCCGGGCCGGGTCCAGCGGCAGCGCGTCCAGCAGTGCCGCCCGGGCCTGCGTCTCGTTGCGCTCCGGGTCCCCGGCCGGCAGGAACCGCTCGTCGCCCCACCAGACGTCGACCCGGGACCAGTCGACCGCGTCCCGCGCCGGCAGCGCGTCCACCGCCCGGTACACGGCGGCGGCGATCCGGCCGCCGGTCAGCACCATCGCCGCCTGGCCGCGATCCGCCTGCGCGTCGAGCAGCTTCACCAGCAACCGGGCCGCCACCGCCTGCGCCAGCAGTTCGGCATCGGCGTGGACGGCGACACTCGTCTCACTCATGTGTTGTGCCCTCGTCTCCGGACCGCCCTCGCGGTTCCTGTTCGTCGTGCCCGGGGGCCGGCGGCCCTCCGTCGCGCGTGCCCGCGGACCGGGCCGGCGGGCCGGACCCGGCCCGCCGGCGCCGTCGTCAGGGCCTCGCGCTGGTGCCGGTGTGGGCGGTGACCCCCGCCTCGGCCCGCTTCGCGGTCGCCGGGTCCTTCCAGACGTGCACCCGCTGGGCGGGCCGCTCGTCCAGCCCGGAGACACCGGCCATGGCACCCAACGCCTCGGCGTAGACCTGGTCGGCGTCCAGCCGACGCAGCTCCTCGGCCAACTCGTCACCGAGCGGCCGGCGCATCAGCGGCAACTGCCGGTCGTCCTGCCCGGTGCGCCGGAAGGTGGCCAGGCTTTCCTCCCGGGTCAGGGTGAGCACTTCGCCGTTGGCGCAGCTCAGCTGCACCTCCCGCATCCGGGGGGCCGCGTCGCTGGGCTCCCAGCGCGGGGTGATCCCGAGCCGGCTGCCCAGCCAGCCGCACATCAGCGCGGCCGTCGGGTCGGTCGGCGGGGCCACCACCCGGGCCTCGGTTACCCGGGCCTCCGTGGTGTCGAACGCGCCGGCCACCAGGGTGCGCCACGGGGTGATCCGGGTCCACGCCAGGTCGGTGTCCCCCGGGGCGTAGTCCCGGGCCCGCTGGCGTAGCGCCTCGATCGGGTCGGCGGCCTGCGCCGTGTCGGTGATCCGCCGGTCGGCGACCACGCCGAGGAAGTCCGTCGCGATCTCCGCCGCCGGCTCGCCGTGCCACCACGTCACCACCGGAACGTCCGGCACCAGCAGCGGCATCACCACCGACTCGGCGTGCAGCGCCAGCCGGCCGTACATCCGGGTGACCACCGCCTCGCACGGGCCGAGCCGGCCGCCGACGACGATCTCCGCGTCCAGCCGGTTGCGCTCCCGCTCGACGTCCGTGCGGACCACCACGAGCAGCCGGCACGGGTGGGCGGCGGCGGCGATGGTCGCTGCCGCCTCCGCCTCGCGGACCCGCTTCTCGTCGACCACCACGATCAGGGTGAGCGCCATGCCGCTGGCCACCCCGCCCGCGCTGCGCCGCTCCGCGGCGAGCGCCTTGACCACCTCGTTGCCGGTGGTGTCCCAGAGCCCGATCAATGGAACCTCCTGGTTCGCTCGCTGTGCCCGCTCACGCTCTCCGCCACGCCCGGCCCTCGCGGGCCAGCATCTCGTCGGAGGCCCGGGGGCCCCACTCGCCGGCCCGGTACGGCTCCGGCTTCGTGCCCTCCCAGGCGTGCTCCAGGGGGTCCACCACCGCCCAGCTCTGCTCGACCTCGGCGGCGTCGGGGAAGAGGGTACGGTCGCCGATCAGCACGTCCAGCACCAGCCGCTCGTACGCCTCGGGGCTGGACTCGGTGAACGCCTCGCCGTACTGGAAGTCCATCGCGATGTCGCGGACCTCCATCGTGGTGCCCGGCACCTTGGAGCCGAACTTCAGCACCACGCCCTCGTCCGGCTGCACCCGGATGACGAGCTGGTTGTTGCCGAGCATCTCCATGTCGGCCGCGTTGAACGGCAGGTGCGGGGCCTTCTTGAACATGATGGCGACCTCGGTCACCCGCCGGGGCAGCCGCTTGCCGGCCCGGATGTAGAACGGCACCCCCGCCCAGCGGCGGTTCTGGATGCCCAGCTCCACGGCCACGTACGTCTCCGTGGTGGAGTCCGCCGGGACGCCCTCCTCGTCCAGGTAGCCGACCGCCCGCTGCCCGGCGACCCAGCCCGGCAGGTACTGCCCGCGTACGGTGCCCCGGGAGACGTCCTTCGGCAGGGTGATCGCCTTGAGCACCTTCAGCTTCTCGGCCCGGATCTCGTCGGCGTCGAAGCTGGTCGGCTCCTCCATCGCCACCAGCGCCAGGAGCTGGAGCAGGTGGTTCTGGAAGACGTCCCGGGCGGTGCCGACCGAGTCGTAGAAGCCGGCCCGGCTGCCGATGCCGACGTCCTCGGCCATCGTGATCTGCACCGAGTCGACGTACTTGGAGTTCCACAGCGGCTCGAACAGGCTGTTGGCGAACCGCAGGGCCAGGATGTTCTGGACGGTCTCCTTGCCCAGGTAATGGTCGATCCGGAAGACGTCCTGCCGGGTGAACACGTCGTCGACGAGGTCGTTGAGCTCCTTCGCCGAGGGCAGGTCGTGCCCGAACGGCTTCTCCACCACCACCCGGCGCCAGCCGCCGCACTTGTCGTTGTCGGCCATTCCGGTGCGGGCGAGCTGCTTGAGCACCACGGGGAACGCCGCCGGGGGGATGGAGAAGTAGAAGGCCGCGTTGCCGTGGATGCCGTGGGTGCCGCGCAGCTCGTCCAGTGTCCGGTTGAGCTGGTCGAAGGCGTTGTCGTCGTCGAACGAGCCGCCGACGAACTTGATGTTGCCGGCCAGCCGGGCCCAGACCTCCTCCCGCCAGGGCGTCCGGGCGTGCTTCTTGGCCGCCTCGTGGGCCAGCGACTCGAAGTCGCCGTCGCCCCAGTCGCGCCGGGCGAAGCCCAGGACCACGAAACCGGGTGGCAGCAGCCCCCGGTTCGCCAGGTCGTAGACCGCCGGTAGCAGCTTCTTCCGCGCCAGGTCACCGGTCACCCCGAAGATCACCAGAGCGCAGGGCTCCGGGATCCGCGGCAGCCGCCGGTCCTGCGCGTCGCGCAGCGGGTTCACGCCGCCTCCTCGCTCCGCTGGTGTCACATCGTCCATCGTCAGGTTCGTAGTTGCCGGACCGCGTCGAGCAGCTGGGCCACTCCCGCCGACCGGTCGGTCAGGTGCAGCCGCAGCACCGGACGCCCCCGGCCGGCCAGGGCCTGCCGGTCGCCCGCAGCCTGGGCAGCCTGAAGTTCCCCGAAGGAATACGGCTTCCCGGGCACGTGCAGATCATTGTCGACGGTACCGGTCACCTGGAGGTAACGGCCCACCTGAGGACCACCCCTGTGGTACTGGCCGGTGGAATGCAGGAAGCGCGGCCCCCAGCCGAAGGTGACCGGCCGGCCGGACGCCTCGGCGAGCAGCGGACGCAGCCGGGCCGCGTCGGCGTCGGCGAGCCGGTCCAGGTACGCCAGCACGGCGAGGTAGCCGTCGCCGACGCCGTCGAGCAGGTGACGCAGCGCGCCGGCCAGGTCGCCGGGGCTGCCCGCCGGGGCGTACACCTCGATCGCGCCCGCGGTGGACGACGGCGGCTCCGCCGGCGCGGCCGAGGCCAGGACGCGTGCGGTGTTCTCCTTGCTCTCGGCGACGTTCGGCTGGTCGAACGGGTTCACCCCGAGCACCGCGCCGGCCACCGCCGTGGCGTACTCCCAGGCCAGGAACTGGGCGCCGAGCGGACCGTTGACCGCGACGTCCGGCGCGCACCCGCCGCCGGGGACGGCCCCGGGGGGCAGCGCCCCGCCGTAGCTGACGGTGAGCACGTCCGGGCCGGCGCCGCCGGGGGCGTCAGGGGACTCCAGCACGACCGGCAGGATGCCGAGGCCGGCCTTGCCGGTGGACTCGGCGAGCAACTGCTCGATCCAGTCGCCGAGCCCGTCGATCCCGGTGCCGTCGCCGATCAGGGCGATCTTGTCCCGGCCCCCGGTGGCCGCCGCGCCGAGCGCAGCGCCCAGCGCCAGGCCCGGGTTGTCGGTGTCCCGGGCCAGCGACTGCGACAGCGCCTCGGCCTGTTCGAGCAGCTCCGTCACCTCGACCCCGGCCAACGCCGCCGGCACCAGCCCGAACGCGGTCAGTGCCGAGTACCGGCCGCCCACCTGCGGGTCGGCGAGCACGGTGACCGCGCCCAGCTCGGCGGCGACGGACTCCAGCGGGGAGCCCGGGTCGGTGACCACCACGAAGTGCCGGCCGGCCTCCGCCTCGGTCAGCCCGGCGTCGAGGAACGCCTGGAGGTAGGCCCGCCGGTGGCTGTCGGTCTCCACCGTGCTGCCGGACTTGCTGGCCAGCACCACCACGGTGCGTTCCAGCCGGTCGGCCAGCGCCGCCCGGACCTGGCCCGGATCGGTGGTGTCCAGCACGGTCAGCGGCCGACCCAGGGTGCGGGTGATCACCTCGGGGGCCAGCGACGAGCCGCCCATCCCGGCGAGCACCACGTGGTCCAGGTCCGCCAGTTCGGCGGTCAGCTCGGCGAGCTGGGGGATCAGCTCCCAGCTGCGCCGGTGGGTGTCCAGCCAGCCGAGCCGGGCCCTCGCCTCGGCCTCGACCTCCGGCCCCCACAGCGTGGGGTCCTTCGCGGCCAGTCTCGCCGGGACGCCCCGGGTCACCAGGGCGTCCCGGGTCGACGCGGGCGCGGACCGGTCGACCGCATCCGCGCCGTGCACGACCAGCCCGGCGGACGCGTCCGCCGGGCCGGCGAGCAGGTCGCTCACGCGACCGTCCCGGGGTGGTGCCCCGGGGCGGCCACGTGAGCGTCGGTCACGCGTTGCCCCCCGCCTGCTGGGCGGCCTGCGCGTTGCCCTGCGCGGCCTGGCCGGGCCGCCCGGTGCCCTGGCCCGCCGCGGCGAGCGACTTGCGCACCCCGTCGAGCAGCTCCAGCCAGCTCGCCTCGAACTTCTCCACGCCCTCCCGCTCCAGGACGGCGATGACGTCGGACATGTCGACGCCGACGGCCGCCAGGTCGGTGAAGACCTTGCGGGCCGCGTCGTACGCGCCGGTGATGGTGTCGCCGGGGGTCTCACCGTGGTCGGCGTACGCGTGGATGACCGACTCCGGCATCGTGTTGACCGTGCCGGGGGCGATCAGCTCCTCGACGTAGATGACGTCCCGGTAGTCCGGGTTCTTCGTCGAGGTGGACGCCCACAGCGGGCGCTGCGGGTGGGCGCCCGCGTCGGCCAGGGACTGCCACCGGTCGGAGGAGAAGACCTCGCCGTAGCGCTCGTACGCGAGCTGGGCGTTGGCGACGGCGGCCTTGCCGCGCAGCGCCTTGGCCTCGTCGGAGCCGATCTTCTCCAGCCGCTTGTCGACCTCGGAGTCGACGCGGGAGACGAAGAACGACGCCACCGAGCCGATCTTGGACAGGTCGTGGCCGTTGGCCCGCGCCTGCTCCAGGCCGGCGAGGAACGCCTCCATCACCTGCGAGTACCGGTCCAGGCCGAAGATCAGCGTGACGTTGACGCTGATCCCCTCGGCCAGGGTCGCGGTGATCGCCGGCAGGCCCGCCTCGGTGGCCGGGATCTTGATGAACAGGTTCGGCCGGTCGACCAGCCACCACAGCGCCTTGGCCTCGGCGACCGTCTTGTCGGTCTCGTGGGCCAGCCGCGGGTCCACCTCGATGGAGACCCGGCCGTCGACGCCGTGGCTGGCGTCGTACGACGGTCGCATCACGTCGCACGCCCACCGCACGTCGTACGTGGTGAGCATGCGCACCGACTCCTCCACCTCCACCCCACGGGTGGCGAGGTCGCGCAGCTGCCAGTCGTACTCGTCGGCGTCGGCGAGCGCCTTCGCGAAGATCGTCGGGTTGGTGGTCACCCCGACCACGTGCTTCTCCCGGCGGAGCTGGTCCAGCCCGCCGGAGCTGAGCCGCACGCGGGAGAGATCGTCGAGCCAGACCGCCACCCCGGCGGCGGTGAGCTTGCTAATCCTGTCCGTCATGCCGTCCACGCTCCCCTCAGTTGCCGGTCGTGAAACCGGTGATGTCGCCCACCCGGGTCAGCGCCGCGTGCGCGGCGGCCACGATCCGGTCGGGGGTGAACCCGAACTGCTCGAAGAGCACGGAGTGCGGGGCGCTCGCGCCGTAGTGCTCAAGGCTCACGCTCTCGCCGGAGTCACCGACGATCCCGCGCCAGGACATGCCGATGCCCGCCTCCACGCTCACCCGTGCCTTTACCCCGCGCGGCAGGACCGACTCCCGGTACGCCTCGTCCTGCGCGTAGAACCACTCCTGGCACGGCATCGACACCACCCGGGTCGGGGTGCCGTCGGCCTCCAGCCGCTCCCGGGCGGTGAGGCAGAGCTGTACCTCGGAGCCGGTCCCGACGATGATCACCTGCGGCTTGCCGTTGGACGCCTCGGCCAGCACGTAGCCGCCCTTGGTGACGCCCTCGGCGCCGCCCAGCGTCGAACGGTCCAGGGTCGGCAGGGCCTGCCGGCTCAGCGCCAGCGCGGTCGGCCGGTCGGTGTGCTCCAGCGCCTGCCGCCATGCCCACGCGGTCTCGTTGGCGTCGGCCGGCCGGACCACGTCCAGGCCGGGGATCGCCCGGAGCGCGGTCAGGTGCTCCACCGGCTGGTGGGTCGGGCCGTCCTCGCCGAGGCCGATCGAGTCGTGCGTCCAGACGTAGACAACCGGCAGCTTCATCAGCGCGGCGAGCCGCACTGACGGGCGCATGTAGTCGCTGAACACCAGGAAGGTGCCGCCGTACGGGCGGGTGCCGCCGTGCAGGGAGATGCCGTTGAGGATGGCGCCCATGGCGTGCTCGCGGATGCCGAAGTGCAGCGTGCGGCCGTACTCGTGGCCCGGGAAGTCCTTGGTCGCGTGCGCCGCCGGGATGAACGACGGCTCGCCCTTCATCGTGGTGTTGTTGCTCTCCGCCAGGTCGGCCGAGCCACCCCACAGCTCGGGCAGCACCGGGGCGAGGGCCTCCAGCACCTTGCCGGACGCGGCCCGGGTGGCGACGCCCTTGGCGTCGGCCGGGAAGGTCGGCAGCGCCTCGGTCCAGCCCTCCGGCAGCACCCGCTGGGACATCCGGTCCCACAGCGCCTTGCGCTCCGGGTTGGCCTTCGCCCAGCCCTCGTACGCCTTCTCCCACTCCTGCTGGGCCTGCGCGCCGCGCTCCAGCACCCGGCGGGCGTGGCCGAGGACCTCCTCGTCGACCTCGAAGCTCTGGGCCGGGTCGAAGCCGAGGAGCTGCTTGGTGGCGGCCACCTCGTCGGCGCCCAGCGCCGAGCCGTGGATCTTGCCGGTGTTCTGCTTGTTCGGGGCGGGCCAGCCGATGATGGTGCGCAGCGCGACGAACGAGGGGCGGCCGGTCTCGGCCTTCGCCGCCAGCAGCGCCCGGTGCAGCGCCTCGACGTCCTCGTGGTAGTCGCCCTGGTCGGCGTCGCCGGTGCGCCAGTCGACGGTCTGCACGTGCCAGCCGTACGCCTCGTAGCGGGCCGCGACGTCCTCGCTCTTGGCGATGCGGGTGTCGTCCTCGATCGAGATCTCGTTGTCGTCGTAGATCACCGTGAGGTTGCCGAGCTGCTGGTGCCCGGCGAGCGCGCTGACCTCGTGGCTGATGCCCTCCTCGATGTCACCGTCGGAGACGATGCACCAGATGTCGTGGTCGAAGACCGACGCGCCCGCCTCGGACTCCGGGTCGAACAGGCCGCGCTCGCGGCGGGCCGCCATCGCCATGCCGACCGCGTTGCCCAGGCCCTGGCCGAGCGGGCCGGTGGTGGTCTCCACGCCCGGGGTGTGCCCGTGCTCCGGGTGGCCCGGGGTGAGCGAGCCCCACTGCCGCAGCGCCTTGAGGTCGTCCAGGGCCAGCGGGTAGCCGGAGAGGAAGAGCTGGATGTAGAGGGTCAGGCTGGAGTGGCCGGCGGAGAGCACGAACCGGTCCCGGCCCGCCCAGTTCGGGTCGGTCGGGTTGTGCCGGATCACCCGGTTGAACAGGAGGTACGCCGCGGGGGCGAGGCTCATCGCCGTACCGGGGTGGCCGTTGCCGGACTTCTCCACGGCGTCCATGGCCAGCACGCGGACGAGGTCGACGGCCCGGCGGTCGAGGTCGGACCAGTTGAGTGCGGGTTGCTCGGGTCGGTTGGCAGCCACGATGGTTGTGCTCCTCGGCAGTTGGGCGGAACCCTCACTGATGACCCTATCGAGCGGCCCTAAACCTGCGCCCGGGGATCTCTGCACGCCAGGCCGTGCGGTTCCGAACTTCCACCGGGGTGTGACGACCCGCACCGTTGTCGGGTCGCGCGGGCAGCCAAAACGACGACGCGTAGTGTGTGGATCGGTGTGTGGACCCGGACGGGTCCGACCGACCCAACCCCCCTGCCGACGCCGGAAGGTGGCTATCCGTGAGCATGATCACCGAGCGCCCCGTCAGCAACCCTGCCGGGCAGCCGCCGGTGCGCACGGTGGCCGAGACGCCGGCGGCGTCCCGGCGGGACGTCCGGGCGGTGGTCTCGGCGTACGTCTCGCTGACCAAGCCCCGCATCGTCGAGCTGCTGCTGGTCACGACCGTCCCGGCGATGATGCTGGCCCAGGGGGGCCTGCCGTCGCTGTGGCTGATGGCGGTGGTGCTGGTGGGCGGCTCGCTCGCCGCCGGCGCGGCCAGCGTGCTCAACTGCTACATCGACCGGGACATCGACCAGCTCATGCGGCGCACCAAGCGCCGCCCGCTGCCGACGCACATCGTCTCGCCGCGCAGCGCGCTCACCTTCGGGCTGGTGCTGGCGGTGATCTCGGTGACCCTGATGGCCGCGTTCACCAACTGGCTGGCCGCCGGGCTGACGCTGGCCGCGATCGCCTACTACGACCTGGTCTACACGCTCTGGCTGAAGCGGACCACGCCGCAGAACACCTTCTGGGGTGGCGCGTGCGGCGCGGCCCCGGTGCTGATCGGCTGGGCCGCGGTGACCGGCTCGCTGGCCCCGGCGGCGTGGGCGTTGTTCGCGGTGGTCTTCTTCTGGCAGATGCCGCACTTCTACCCGCTCGCCATGAAGTACAAGGCGGACTACGCCCGCGCCGGCATCCCGATGCTGCCGGTCGTCGCCTCGACCCGCCGGGTCAACGCCGAGATCATCGGCTTCGCCTGGCTGACCCTGCTCTCCTCGCTGGCCGTCTGGCCGCTCGGGATGAGCGCCATCTACGGCGTCACCGCGCTGGTGTCCGGCGGGGTCTTCGTGTACGAGGCGCACAAGCTGTGCCGCCAGGTGGCCCGGGGCGGGGCGGTCAGGCCGATGCGACTGTTCCACTGGTCGTACGTCTACCTGACCATCCTGTTCGCCGCCGTCGCCGTGGACGCCCTGATCTAGACGCGGTCTCCGCGAGGGCGCGGGCCGGGGCCGTTCGGGTCCCGGCCCGCGCCGTATCACCGCCCGGGCCCGGCGGTCCGGCTCCGGCGGTCCGGGTTACGCCGGCCTTCCGGGTCGCTCCGACAAATCATCATCGTTGATGAGTTGTCCACCTTTGGTGACCTATCGGAATGATTTTCGCCCTGAGTCGGGTTCACTCAACTCAGGTAACAACGGGTGACTTTGTCGCTGAGTTATAGGAGTTTAAGTCGGATAAATCCGCGCAAAGCGCCTGTGGGCTTCCTTAAACGGTCGGGTAATGGGTATCACAAATAGTTCATGGTTCTGGCACCTCAGAAGGGAACTCTGCTTAGGCTTCGCGTCATGGCAGAAGGTTCCGATACGACGCTGGCGGCTCAGCAGACCGTCGCCGACCAGACCCCCAACGGTCTGGTCGCGGGCATCAAGTCCTTCGCCGCCGGGCACGGCGGGGCGAAGGCGGTCATCGAGTACGTCGGCAAGCGCGGCGCGCGCATCGTCCTCGTAGGCTCCGACGGGGCCTGGGGCGACCAGTTCGCGGAGGACACCGGCGTCGCGCGGGAGGCGTGCGCCAGGGCGGGAGTCACCGTCGAGAACGCCTGGGAGCGCGAGCTGATGGACCAGATGCGTCCGAGCAACGACCTCTGGCGGTCGATGGCCCGGCGCGCGATGGCCCGTTGACACCCGGATGACCGAACAACACCACCACCAGTCGACCCGGGGGGAACCCCGGGTCGCCCTCGTGACGTGCGCCGAGCTGTCCGACCTCGACCCGGACGAGCGGCTTCTGTTCGCCCCGTTGACCGGGCGCGGCGTTTCGGTCACCGTCGCCGTCTGGGACGATCCGGCGGTCGACTGGGCCGCGTACGACCTGGTCGTGATCCGCTCGCCCTGGGACTACGCGCTACGTCGCGACGAGTTCGTGGCCTGGGCCGACACCGTGCCCCGGCTGGTCAACCCGGCCGACGTGGTGCGCTGGAACACCGACAAGCGCTACCTCGGCGAACTGTCGGCCGCCGGCGTGCCCACCGTGCCGACCGGCTGGGTCCTGCCGGGGGAGAGCTGGGAACCACCGGCCACCCACGGCGAGTACGTGGTCAAGCCGGCGGTCAGCGCCGGCAGCCAGGACACCGGCCGGTACGACCTGGCCGACCCCGGGCACCGCGAGCTGGCCACGGCCCACGTGCGTCGGCTGTCCCGGGCCGGCCGGGTGACCATGGTCCAGCCGTACCTGACGGCGGTGGACACCGCCGGGGAGACCGCGCTGCTGTACCTGGCCGGACCGGACGGGCTCCGGTTCAGTCACGCGATCCGCAAGGGCCCGATGCTCACCGGCCCCGACCTGGGCCCCGACGGGCTGTACAAGGTCGAGGACATCAGCTCCCGGACGGCCACCCCCGACCAGCTCGCCGTCGCCGAGCGGACCCTGGCGGCGGTCCCCGGCGGGTCGGAGCGCCTGCTCTACGCCCGGGTCGACCTCATCCCGGGCCCCGACGGGTCACCCGTGCTGGTCGAGCTGGAACTGACCGAGCCGTCCCTGTTCCTCGGGTACGCCGACGGCGCCCCCGACCGCCTGGCCGAAGCGATCCTCACCCACCTGTCCCACCCCCGCTGAACCCAACCCGCCCCGCCCCGCCCTGCCCCGCCCCGCCCTGCGGGCCTGCGGGGGCGCGCCGCCCCGGTCGCGCAAATTCACGGAATGAGTGGCCCCGCACCCTCGCGGAGGCCACTCATTCCGTGAATTTGCGCCGCGTGCGGTCGGGCCTCGCGCGGGGTGGGGGGCGCCGGGGTCTCGGTCGGGTGGCGTTCCCGGGTCGACCAGAGCACCGCCAGGGTGGCGAGCAGGACCAGGCAGGAGCCGAGCATGTGCGCTGCGACCAGCACACCGGGCAGGTGGGTGAAGTACTGGACGAAGCCGATCAGGCCCTGACTCAGCTCCACGGCGACCAGCACGAGGGCAGCCCGCTCGGCCCGTCGGGCGCCGACCGCGCGGAACGCGAAGACCAGCGCCACCGAGAGCCCGATCAGCAGGAACACCCCGTCGGCGTGCACCTGCGAGATCGACTGTGGGTCGAGGCCGTTGCGGGCCGCGCCCTGGTCGCCGGCGTGCGGGCCGCTGCCGGTGACCCAGGTGCCGATCACCAGCACCGCGACGCTCACCACGGTGGTGACCAGCGCCAGCGTCCGCAGCGGCCCCGGCACCGTGGGCGCCGTCGGGCCGTCCGGCTCGCCGACGCGCCGCCAGAGCGCGTACGCCACCGCGATCACCGCCATCGAGGCCAGGAAGTGCAGGCCGACCACCCACGGGTTGAGGTTGGTCAGCACGGTGATCCCGCCGATCACCGCCTGCGCGGGGATGCCGAACAGCACCCCGACCGCGAGCGGGAGCAGGGCCCGCCGCCGCGCGCCGTGCAGCAGCACGGCCACCACCACCGCCAGCGCGATCGCGCCGACGGCGAAGGTCAGCAGCCGGTTGCCGAACTCGATGACGCCGTGCACGCCCATCTCCGATGTCGTCGTGTACGACGCGTCGGTGCACCTGGGCCAGGTGGGGCAGCCGAGGCCGGACGCGGTCAACCGGACCGCCCCGCCGGTGACCACGATGGCCACGTTCGCGATGATGGAGGCGAGCGCCAGGCGGCGCAGCAGGGTGGTGGAGGCCGGGAACCGGACGGATCGCTTCACGGGGCAAATCCTACGCAACGTAGTGGAGCCCGATCGGGTGACTCCGCCGCGCCGGTGGCTCGGATCACCGTCCCGGGTTTGCGGGCCTCCGGCGAATTACGTAACGTTGGCGTTGTGAAAAACGCGGCGGCGCTTTCCGGGCGACAGCCGGTGACCGGTCCGGTCACCGGTGCGCCCATGTCCGCCGGTTCCGCCGCGACCGACCTCTCCACCCGGGACCGGGTGACCCAGCTACTGCTGGAGCGGGGGGCGACCACCGCCGCGCAGCTCGGCTCGGCGCTCGGGCTCAGCCCGGCGGCGATCCGCCGGCACCTCGACGCGATGCTCGTCGAGGGCGACGTGACCGCCCGCGAGCAGACCGTCCGGGGCAGCCGGGGGCGGGGCCGCCCGGCGAAGGTGTTCGTGCTGACGGACGCGGCCCGGGGCCGCTGCGGCACCCACCACTACGACAACATCGCCACCGCCGCGCTCCGCTGGATCGCCCGCAACAGCGGTTCCAAAGCGGTGGAGGCGTTCGCGGCCGACCAGGTCGCCGCCCTGGAGGACCGCTGTCGGGCCGCCATGGAGGACGCCGGCGACGACCCCCTCGCGCGGGCCGAGGCGCTCGCCGGAGCGCTGACCGCCGAGGGCTACGCCGCCAGCGCGTCCACGATCGCCTCCGGCGGCCAACTCTGTCAGCACCACTGCCCGGTGGCGCACGTGGCCGCCGAGTTCCCCCAGCTGTGCGAGGCCGAGACCACGGTGATCTCCCGCCTGGTCGGCACCCACGTGCAGCGTCTGGCCACCATCGCGCACGGCGACGGGGTGTGCACCACGCACATCCCCGCCCAGCCGGGGCGTGCCCAGTCCGGTAGAACCGTCACCACTGTGAGGACAGATAGATGACCGAGCAGATCGTCCAGCCCCTGACCCAGGAGGAGCAGCTCGCTGCCCTCGGTCGCTACGAGTACGGCTGGTCCGACTCCGACGTCGCCGGCGCCACCGCCCAGCGCGGCCTCAACGAGGCTGTGGTGCGGGACATCTCGGCGAAGAAGAGCGAGCCGGCCTGGATGCTCGACCTGCGCCTGAAGGGTCTGCGGCTGTTCGGCCGCAAGCCGATGCCGGCCTGGGGCGCCGATCTCACCGGGATCGACTTCGACAACATCAAGTACTTCGTCCGGTCCACGGAGAAGCAGGCCACCAGCTGGGAGGACCTGCCCGAGGACATCAAGAACACCTACGACCGGCTGGGCATCCCCGAGGCGGAGAAGCAGCGGCTGGTCGCCGGCGTCGCGGCGCAGTACGAGTCCGAGGTGGTCTACCACAAGATCCGCGAGGACCTTGAGGAGCAGGGCGTCCTGTTCCTGGACACCGACACCGCGCTCAAGGAGCACGAGGACGTCTTCAAGGAGTACTTCGGCACGGTGATCCCGGTCGGCGACAACAAGTTCGCCGCGCTGAACACCTCCGTGTGGTCCGGCGGCTCGTTCATCTACGTGCCGAAGGGCGTGCGCGTGGACATCCCGCTGCAGGCGTACTTCCGGATCAACACCGAGAACATGGGCCAGTTCGAGCGGACGCTGATCATCGTCGACGAGGGCGCGTACGTGCACTACGTCGAGGGCTGCACCGCGCCGCTGTACTCGTCCGACTCGCTGCACAGCGCGGTCGTGGAGATCATCGTCAAGAAGAACGCCCGGTGCCGTTACACGACCATCCAGAACTGGTCGAACAACGTCTACAACCTGGTCACCAAGCGGGCCGTGTGTCACGAGGGCGCGACCATGGAGTGGGTCGACGGCAACATCGGCTCCAAGGTCACCATGAAGTACCCGGCGGTCTACATGACCGGCGAGCACGCCAAGGGCGAGGTGCTCTCGGTGGCCATGGCCGGCGAGGGCCAGCACCAGGACGCCGGCGCCAAGATGGTGCACGCCGCGCCGCACACCTCCTCCACGATCATCTCCAAGTCGATCGCCCGGGGCGGCGGCCGTACCTCGTACCGGGGTCTGGTGCAGGTGCTGGAGGGCTCGCACCACAGCCGCAGCACGGTCAAGTGCGACGCGCTGCTGGTTGACACCATCTCCCGCTCGGACACCTACCCGTACGTCGACATCCGCGAGGACGACGTGTCGATGGGGCACGAGGCGACCGTCTCCAAGATCAGCGACGACCAGCTCTTCTACCTGATGAGCCGGGGCCTGAGCGAGGACGAGGCGATGGCGATGATCGTGCGCGGCTTCATCGAGCCGGTCGCCAAGGAGCTCCCGATGGAGTACGCCCTTGAGCTGAACCGCCTGATCGAGCTGCAGATGGAGGGCGCGGTCGGCTGACCCGGCGCGGCCCCGACCCGTTGCGTCGCGTCGCGTCCAGCCCAACCCGCCCTCCGGTTGATGACACCGTCGTCGAAGAACAGACCAAGGAAGAGATGACTATCCAGGCTTCCGCGCCGCCCAGCACCAAGTCGCAGGCGCTCCGCTCGTACGACGTCGCCGACTTCCCGGCCCTCACCGGCCTGGAGGAGGAGTGGCGCTTCACCCCGCTCAAGCGGCTGCGCGGGCTGGTCGGCGAGGCCCAGGCCTCGACCGGCGCGGTCCGGCACGAGTACGGCGACCTGCCCTCCGGCGTCGCCGTCTCCCGGATCGGCAAGGACGACCCACGGGTGGGCAGCGTGCTCACCCCGGTCGACCGGGTCAGCGCGCTGGCGTACGGCGGTGCCGGCGAGGCGCTGCTGGTGGAGGTCGCCCGCGACGCGGTGGTCGGCGAGCCGGTGGCGCTGCGGGTGGTCGGCGACGGCGCCGAGCACCTGGCGTTCGGGCACACCTTCGTCGACGTGGGCCGGTTCGCCGAGGTGACCCTGGTGCTGGAGCACGTCGGCTCGGCGACCCTCGCCGACAACGTCGAGGTGTCGGTGGCCGACGGGGCGAAGCTGACCCTGGTCACCGTGGCCGACTGGGCCGCCGACGCGGTGCAGGCCCAGCACCTGCGGGTGAAGCTCGGCCGGGACGCCAAGGTGGTGCACATCCAGGTCAGCCTCGGCGGCGACCTGGTCCGGCAGTACACCTCGGTGGAGTACACCGGGCGGGGCGGCGAGGCCGAGCTGTACGGCGTCTACTTCGCCGACGGCGGCCAGCACCTGGAGCACCGCCAGCTCGTCGACCACAACGTGCCCGACTGCCGCAGCTACGTCGGCTACCGGGGCGCGTTGCAGGGCGCGGACGCGCACACGGTCTGGGTGGGCGACGTGCTGATCCGGGCCGAGGCGACCGGCACCGACACGTACGAGATCAACCGGAACCTGCTGCTCAGCGACGGTGCCCGGGCGGACTCCGTGCCGAACCTGGAGATCGAGACCGGCGAGATCGCCGGCGCCGGGCACGCCAGCGCGACCGGCCGTTTCGATGACGAGCAGCTGTTCTACCTGATGGCCCGGGGCATCCCGGAGGGCGAGGCCCGCCGCCTGGTGGTCCGCGGCTTCTTCGCCGAGATGATCAACAAGATCCCGGTCGAGGAGTTGCGCGAGCGGCTCGGTGACGCGATCGAGGCCCGGCTGGCCAGGACGGGCGCCTGATGATCCGGATCTGCGCCACCGAGGACGTGCCGAAGGGCACGGTGATCAGCGCCGACGTCGACGGCACGCAGGTCGCCCTCGTACACGGCGAGGACGACCGGTTCTACGCCGTGCACGACGAGTGCTCGCACGCCGCGGTCGCCCTCTCCGAGGGCGAGGTCGAGGGCTGCACCCTGGAATGCTGGCTGCACGGCTCCCGTTTCGACCTGCGTACCGGTGAGCCGACCGGGCTGCCAGCCACCGAACCCATTCCCGTCTACGCCGTCGAGATCCGCGACGGCGACATCTACCTTCCCGTGGGCGCCGACGGCCGCCCGATGCCGAGCAATGGAGTGACCCGATAATGAGCACCCTGGAGATCCGCGACCTGAAGGTGTCGGTCAAGCTGCCCGAGGGTGAGCTCAAGCCGATCCTGGCCGGCGTCGACCTGACCGTGAGGTCGGGCGAGACCCACGCCATCATGGGCCCGAACGGCTCCGGCAAGTCCACCCTGGCGTACTCCATCGCCGGTCACCCGAAGTACGAGATCACCAGCGGCTCGGTGACCTTGGACGGCGAGGACGTGCTCGCCATGTCCGTCGACGAGCGGGCCCGCGCCGGGCTCTTCCTCGCCATGCAGTACCCGGTCGAGGTGCCCGGCGTCTCGGTGGCCAACTTCCTGCGTACCGCCAAGACCGCGATCGACGGCACGGCGCCGAAGCTGCGCACCTGGGGCGGCGAGCTGCGCGGGGCGATGGAGCGCCTCCAGATGGACCCGGCATTCGCCCAGCGCAACGTCAACGAGGGCTTCTCCGGCGGCGAGAAGAAGCGGCACGAGATCGTGCAGCTGGAGTTGCTCAAGCCGAAGATCGCGATCCTCGACGAGACCGACTCCGGCCTCGACGTCGACGCGCTGCGCGTGGTCAGCGAGGGCGTCAACCGGGTCCGCGACACCGGCGACACCGGCCTGCTGCTGATCACCCACTACACGCGCATCCTGCGCTACATCAAGCCGGACTTCGTGCACGTCTTCGTCGCCGGCCGGATCGTCGAGCAGGGCGGCCCGGAGCTGGCCGACAAGCTCGAGGCCGAGGGCTACGAGCGGTACGCCGCCGGGGCCGGCTCGGCGCGGGCCTGAGGAAGGGGCCGGTCACGCAGATGACCACCATCACGATCCCCGAGGGGATGCCGCAGTTCGACGACGTGCCGCGCTTCGACGTGGCGGCGGTGCGTGCGGACTTCCCGATTCTCGACCGGGAGGTCAACGGACACCCGCTGGTCTACCTCGACAGCGCGAACACCTCGCACAAGCCGCGCCAGGTGCTCGACGCGCTCGCCGAGCACTACGCGCTGCACAACGCCAACGTGTCCCGCTCGGTGCACACGCTGGGCACCGAGGCGACGGAGGCGTACGACGGCGCGCGGGCGAAGATCGCCGCGTTCGTCAACGCGCCGAGCGTGGACGAGGTGGTGTTCACCAAGAACACCACCGAGGCGATCAACATCGTGGCGTACGCGTTCTCCAACGCCTCGCTGCGGCCCGACGCCGACCCACGCTTCCGGCTCGGCCCCGGCGACGAGATCGTGATCTCCGAGATGGAGCACCACTCGAACATCGTCCCGTGGCAGTTGCTGGCCGAGCGCACCGGCGCGACCCTGCGCTGGTTCCCGGTCACCGACCAGGGTCGGCTGGACGAGTCGGGGCTGGACGAACTGGTCACCGAGCGGACGAAGATCGTCTCGCTGGTGCACATGTCGAACATCCTCGGCACCGTCAACGCCACCGCCCGGATCACCGCGCGGGTCCGCGAGGTGGGGGCGCTGCTGCTGCTCGACTGCTCGCAGTCGGTGCCGCACCAGCCGATCGACGTGGTCGACCTCGACGCCGACTTCATCGTCTTCACCGGGCACAAGATGTGCGGCCCCACCGGCATCGGCGTGCTCTGGGGCCGGGGCGAGCTGCTCGCGGCGATGCCCCCGGTGTTCGGCGGCGGCTCGATGATCGAGACGGTCACCATGGCCCGGTCGACGTTCGCCGCCCCGCCGGCCCGGTTCGAGGCGGGCACCCCGCCGATCGCCGAGGCCGTGGCGCTCGGCGCGGCGGTGGACTACCTCACCGGGATCGGCATGCGGGCGATCCAGTGGCACGAGAAGGAGCTGACGGCGTACGCGTTGGACGCCCTCGCCACCGTGCCCGACCTGCGGATCTTCGGGCCGACCGTGCCGGTTGGCCGGGGTGGGACGATCTCGTTCGCGCTCGGTGACATCCACCCGCACGACGTGGGCCAGGTGCTCGACTCGCTCGGCGTGCAGGTGCGCGTCGGTCACCACTGCGCCAAGCCGCTGTGCACCCGGTTCGGCGTGCCGGCCATGACGCGGGCCTCGTTCTACCTGTACACCACCACCGAGGAGATCGACGCCCTGGTGGGCGGTCTGGAGCAGGTGCGGAAGGTGTTCGACTGATGCAGCTCGACCAGCTCTACCAGGAGATCATCCTGGACCACTACAAGCACCCGCACGGCCGTGGCCTGCGTGACGCCGAGGACCCGGCCGACCAGGTCGCCGAGGCGCACCACGTCAACCCGACCTGCGGCGACGAGGTGACCGTCCGGGTCGCCACCGACGGCGACGTGCTGCACGACATCTCGTACGACGGCATGGGCTGCTCGATCAGCCAGGCGTCGGCGAGCGTGCTGCACGAGCTGCTGCGGGGTCGGGGCGCGGGTGAGGCGTTCACGGTGCATGAGGCGTTCGTCGAGTTGATGTCCGGCCGTGGCCAGGTCACGCCGGACGAGGACGTGCTCGGTGACGGGGTGGCGTTCGCGGGTGTCGCGCGCTACCCCGCCCGGGTCAAGTGCGCGCTGCTGCCGTGGATGGCGTTCAAGGACGCCGCGGCACGCGCCGGGGTGGGCGCGAGCCCGGAGGTGAAAGCATGAGCGGGCGTCAGCGAGCGAATCATCGGCACAGTGCCGGCACAGCTCATGCCGGTGCCGAGCGAAACGAGGGGACGGCATGAGCAGCGAGGAAACTGCCACTACGCCGGGCGCCGGCGCCGTGGCGACCGACGGTGCGGCTCCGGCCACCGAGGGCACGACCACGTCGGCGGCCAACGGTGCGGCGGCCAACGGTGCGGCGGCCAACGGTGCGGCGGCCGGCGGCAAGGCCGCTGTCGCTGACGTCGAGGAGGCGATGAAGGACGTCGTCGACCCGGAGCTGGGCATCAACGTGGTCGACCTCGGCCTGCTGTACGGCGTCCACGTCGACGACGACAACGTCGCCACCCTGGACATGACGCTGACGTCGGCAGCCTGCCCGCTGACCGACGTGATCGAGGACCAGACCCGGCAGGCGCTGACCACCGGCCCCGGCGGGGGACTGGTCGACGACATCCGGATCAACTGGGTCTGGCTGCCCCCGTGGGGGCCTGACAAGATCACCGACGAGGGACGCGACCAGCTCCGTTCCCTCGGCTTCAACGTCTGAAGTCGGCCCGCACCACGTATCGCGCCGCGAGCGTGTCCCCGCCCAGGGGGGACGCTCGCGGCGTTTTCTTCGTCCGGCCCGCCTGCTCCGCGTCGCGCCCCGGCGGCCCCACCCACTCTCAGCCCGCCCGCCCGGTCTGCCGCCCGCCTGGCCGCCTGACCCGCCGGCTCCTGACATGTCGGGGCGCAGATCGCGTCACCCTCGCGCCCCCACGGTCGCCGCCCTGCGGGCGACACGTGCTACGCCACCTTTGCTCTGCTGCCCCCCATGCAACGCTCGCGGAGCGTGACGATCCCTGCCGTCCGTCCGTGCTGGCCTGCGACGTGAAGCGGCTGCTCAGTGCCGGTGTTGCGCTGACGGCAGCAGAGCAAAGGGGGCGAGTCCATGTCGGTGCCCCGAGGCAGCGGGCCGACGCAGCGTGACCATGCGCACGGGTGGTGCCGCCAGAGGCGCGGTAGCCAGGAAATCGCTGGCGAGCCGAAGGGGTCAGGGCCGATGATGAGTCCATGATCGAGGCGTACTCGAAGCAGGTCCCTGTCCGCGCGGCCGACACCGCGCCCCGACAGCGGACCTCGCCCGGTGGCGTCTCGACCCGCCGCACTTCGTCATGACGGCGGCGTTCCTCGCCGGCCTGGTGGCCGGCTACGGCGTCGCCGTGCCCGTCGGCGCGATCGCCGTGCTGATCCTGGGGCTCAGCGCGCGGACGTCGTTCCGGGTCGGTGCCGCCGCCGCGTTCGGTGTGGCGACCGCAGACGGTCTCTACGCCGCCGTCGCCGTGCTCGGTGGGGTGGCGGTCGCCGATCTGGTGACCCCGATCGCCGGGCCGCTGCGGCTGGTGGCGGCAGCCGTGCTGTTCGCCCTCGCCGGGCACACCGCGTGGCGGGCGCTGCGCCCGCGCCCCCCGTCCGCCGGTGCGGGCGGCGGACGGGGCCTCGGCACCCCCGGGCGGGCCTTCGCCGGGGTGCTGACGCTGACCCTGCTCAACCCGGCGACGGTGGTCTACTTCGTGGCGCTCGTGCTCGGACACGGCGAGGCGGTCGGCCCGGACCGCCCATCCGCCGCCCTCTTCGTGGCCGGAGCGTTCCTCGCCTCGGCGAGCTGGCAGTTGCTGATCGCCGGCGGCGGAACCCTGGTCGGCCGGGCGCTGACCGGGCCCCGGGGCAGGCTGGTGACCGCCCTGGTCTCCAGCGCGATCATCGGGGCGCTCGCGGTCGTCATGCTGCTCGCGCGCTGACCGGGGCCGTTCGGCCGATCGGGCACCGCGACCGGAACCGGATGCCGCTCCCGGCGCGGCCCGGTGGTGCCGTACGGTCGGGCGGTGACCAGTCGACCCGCAGCAGGGGGCGGCCGGTGGGTCGAGGTCGACCCGGCCCGTGTCGCCCGCTGGGCCGAGGGCTTCGCCGACCGGCACGGCCCGCCGACCACCACCCTCCAGGAGTACGGCCTGCTGCTCGCCGCCCCGGACGGGGCGACCGCAGAGCTGCACGCCCCGCCGGGCGTACCCCCGACCCCCGACGTTGCCGGGTTCGTGGCCGCCGTCGTCGCGCCGCGCCGGATCGGGCTGCTTCTCGCCCGTAAGGGCGCGGTGGCGGTCGGGATCGCCGAGGGGGGCGACATCGTGGTGTCCAAGGTCGACACCCGGTACGTGCAGGGGCGCACCGCCGCGGGCGGCTGGTCCCAGCAGCGCTTCGCCCGCCGCCGGGACAACCAGGCGAAGGCGGCGCTGGGCGACGCGGTCGAGCTGGCCGTCCGCCTGCTGCTGCCCGAGGCCGCCACGCTCACCGCCCTGGTCGGCGGGGGCGATCGGCGGGCGGTGGACACCGTGCTGGCGGACCGGCGGCTGGCCCCGCTGGCCGCGCTGCGCGCCGACCGGCTGCTCGACGTGCCGGAGCCCCGGCACGCGGTGCTGGTCTCCGCGGTGGACGCGGCCCGCGCCGTGCGGGTCCTGGTCCGGGATCCCGGGCCGGCCGCCCCCTGACCGATCGACGCGGGTGCCCGGGCCACTAGGCTGGCGGCAGCGCGCGAAGGGGGTCGGGATGGAGGCGACGGACGGCGTCTCCGGTGGCGCCGGCCCGGGCGGGGAGCGTCTCGGCGACCGGATCCGCCGCCTGCGCACCGCCCGAGGGCTGACCCAGCAGCAGGTCGCCGCGCCCCGGTACACCCGGGCGTTCCTCGGCGCGATCGAGTCCGGCACCCGTACCCCCAGCCCGGAGGCGCTGGCTCACGTCGCGGACCGGCTCGGGTTGCCGGTCGACGACCTGCGCTACGGGCGGCCGGCCGACGCGGCGGCCCGACTGGGCGGGGAGCTGGCGGCGGCCCGGCGGGCACTGTCGGCCGGCGATCTCGACGCCGCAGACCGCGCGCTCGCCGACATCGGTCGCCGGGCCGACGACTACCACCTGCCTGAGGTGGGCGGCTGGGCGCGGTACTACGCGGCGGAGGCGGACCTGCACCGGGGTAGGGCACCGGCCGCCGCGGCGGGCTACGCGCGGCTGGCGGCGCAGCCGCCGGCGGACTGCCCCGCGTTGCGCGCGGCGGTGCTCGCCCGGCAGTCCTACTGCCTGCTCGTCGACGGGGACGCCCCCCGCGCGGTGGCCGCGCTCGAGGAGGGGCTGCGGGAGCTGCGGGCGTCGACGCCGGTGGACCCCGACGCCGAGCTGCGGCTGACCAACGCGTTGATGTACACGTTCCTGGAACTGAGCTGGCGACACCGGGCCCGCCGGCTGGAACGGGACGCGCTGCCGCTGCTGAGCCGGGCCACCCGGGGGGAGTGGGTGGCCCAGTTCTACGCCGTCGCGGGCCAGCTCCGGCGCGACGGCGAGCTGGACGAGGCCGACCGCTACCTGCGCGAGGCGGTCCGCCGCTACGCCGAGCTGGGACTCACCCGGGAGATCGCGCTGTGCCACTGGGCCCGGGGGTACGTGCTGCGCCGGGCCGGGCGGCCCGGCGAGGCCGGTCCGGAGCTGCGCCGGGCCCGGGAGATGCTCGGCGCGGTCGGTGCCGTGCTCGACCACGCGGGGGCGACCCTGGAGCTGGCCGAGTCTCGCCGCCGGGAGGGCGCGTTGGACGAGGCGGAGGAACTGGCGGGGGAGGCCGCCCGGACGGCGGCCGAGTATCGGCACCGGGAGCTGATGGCGGAGGCCGACCTCGTGCTCGGCCTGGTGCGCGCGGGCCGGGGCGCCGGCGAGGATGCCCGCCGGTTGCTGTCCCGGGCGGCCGACCGGTACGAGCAGGCCGGGCTGATGGGGGAGGTCGTCGTCGCCTGCCGACACCTCGGCGAGTCGCTGCTCGCCGAGGGGGACCGCCCGGGGGCGGCCGAGGTGCTGCGCCGGGGCCTGCGCGCGGCGGAGCGACTGACGTGAACGCCCGGCGCGCGGTGGGGTGCGGTGGGACGGCTGACGCGGGTGACCGGCGCGCGGCGGGGCGGCGTCGGTGACGCAGCGACGGGACCAGGTGGGTGCCCGCCTCCAGCAGCTGCGCGCCGCGCGAGGGCTCACCCAGCGAGCCCTGGCCGAGCCGCGCTACACCGCGGCCTACGTCTCCGCGGTGGAGGGCGGCCGGCGCACCCCCTCGGCAGACGCCGTCGCCCACTTCGCCGAGCGGCTCGGAGTCACCCCGGTCGACCTGACCACCGGCCGCTCCCCGGCCGAGGTGGTGGGCCTGCACCTGCGGCTGGTCGAGGCCGACTGCGCCGGGCCGGCCGATCCCGCCGGGGCGGGCACGGGCTACCGGGAGGTGATCTCGGCTGCCGCGTCGCTGGACGCCCCGGTCCTGGTCGCCCGGGCCCGGCTCGGCCTCGCCGGCCTCGCCCTGCGGCGGGGGGACGCCGGCGAGGCGGCGGCGCAGCTCGAACGGGCCGAGGAGTTGCTGGCGGAGGCGGCACCGCACGTCCGCGCCGAGGCGACCGCCGTCCGCGCGGTGCTGGTGGGCCGCGGTGGCGACCTCCGGTACGCGACGTACCTGCTGGCGTCGGCCCGGGACGGGCTGGTGCGGGACGGTTATCCGGATCCCGCTGCGCTGCTGACCCTGCACGCGGAGCTCGCGGTCTGCCATCTCCAGCTAGACGACGAGCCGGCTGCGGCGGAGACTGCGGCGGAGGCCCTGGCCCTGACGGTGCTGGCCGAGCCGGCCCGGGTGGCCGGGCTGCACCTGACGGTGGCGGGCAGCCTGCTGGCCGAGGGGCGCACGGCGGAGGCTGCCACGGCGGTGGAACAGGCCCGGCAGGCCGCCCGGCAGGCCACGCTGGACGTGCAGTTGGCGTCGTGCCACCGGGCCCGTGGGCGCGGCCGGTGGGCCGCCGGGGACGTCCCGGGCGCGCTGGCGGATCTCACCACCGCGTACGACGCGCTGCGCGCCGCCGGCCAGCCAGGGCTGGCCGGGGACGCCGCGGTCGAGTTGGCCGAGGCGTACCGGGCGCTCGGACGGCCGGCGACGGCGGACGCCCTGGTGGGGGAGGTGCTGGACCGGGGCGGCGAGGGTCCCGGCGCCGCCCGGGCGGCGCGGGTGCGCGGACTGCTCCGCGCGGACGCCGGCGACCGGCCCGGGGCGGAGCGCTACCTGCGGGCGGCGGCCGAGGGGTTCCGCGCCGCCGGCCGGCGGCGCGAGCTGGCGGGCACCGTGCTGGCGCTGGCCGATCACCTCGCCTCCGCCGGCCGGCCCGCCGAGGCGTTGGACCTGATGCGTGAGGGGTTGCGCGCGGTGGAGCGGCTCGGCGAGCGCCCGCCCTCGGCGGTGCGCCCGGCCACCTGACGCCCGCCAGCCGTCCTCGGTCGCCCACTGCCGGGTGTGGCGGGCCGCCCGCCGGCCACCGCCCTGGCACGGCAGCCTGGTCGGCCGCTCAGTCGCGGGCCCAGAGCGCCGGCGTGTTCGGCGGTTCCCAGCCAGCCTGGGCGGTGTGCGCCTGGAGGCAGCGGTAACCGGCGCCGCCGAACGTCACCCGGTCGCCGGCCCGGTACGTGGTCCCCGCCGCCCAGGTGCCCGACGGCGGCGGGGTGCCGGTGGGGCTGGCGGTGGGGGAGGGGGAGGGGTTCTGCGGCACGTTGAGCACGAAGTCGAAGGTGGCCTCCCGACCGCCGTCCACCGCGCGCACGGTCATCAGCAGGGCCGGGTCGAACAGCGAGTCGGTGCTGTTGCGGGGCTCGCCGGGGAAGTAGAGCTGGGTGGTGAGCACCGGCCGGCCCGGGGCCTGGACCTTGACGTGGATGTGCCGGGTCCGGCCGGGGTAGAGGCCCGGCACGATCGTGGTCAGCCGGTATGCGCCGGCCGCGTCGGTGAACTGGTGCCCGCGAAACCGGTAACCGGCGTTGTCGTAGCCGCCGTTGGTGTCGGCCTGCCAGAAGTCGAGCAGCACGTTGGGGATCGCCTGGCAGCCCAGGCCGAAGACGTAACCGCTGACGGTCAGCCGGGTGCCGACCGTGCCGGCCTCGATCAGGGAGGTGCGGCGCGGCGAGTTGGGCTTGAAGTAGGGGCCCTCCATCTGCGCCGGCGTCGGGTCGTCGCCGTCGTCGCACATCGGGGTGGGCGTCAGCGCCGGCCCGGCGGGGCTGCCGCCCGTCGCCAGCGCCCGCGCCGCGCCGCCGAGGAGCAGCGGGGCGGGCAGGGTGAGGGCCACGGCCCTCAGCACGGTCTTGCGGGTGACACCGGTGGTGTCGCGGGGCTCGTCCGCGCCGGTGGATGCGCCGGTCATGGCAGCTCCTTGTCGCTCGGTGGTGACCTTCCGAGCCGACCCGGTCGGGCCGGCCGCTGCCACCGACCCTAGGGAGACCTATCCGTCCGCGTCGATGTGATCGATGCCCGGGTCGTGGTGTTTTCCACCGTGCAGACGGAAGCCGCCGGGGGTGTCGCCGACCTCGCGGCGGAAGAACCGGCAGAAGTAGGCGGCGTCGGCGAAGCCCAGCCGGGCGGCGATCCGTGCCACGGTGAGGTCGGTCTGGACCAGCAGCCGCTTCGCCTCCAGCACCCGGGCCCGGCGGATGAGCTGGGCCGGGGTGGCGCCGGTGGCCCGGGGGACCGCCTCGTTGAGGTGCCGCACCGAGACACCGAGGCGGCGCGCGTAGGCGTGGGTCGGTGCGCCGAGCAGGGCCGGCTCGGCGAGCAGTTCGTCGAAGCGGCGGGCCACCGTCGCGGCCCGGCCCGCGTGCGCCGGGCCGTCGCCGCACGGATGAACCGCAGGTCCGGCCGGCGTCGAGCGGCCCACCTCGACGACGAGGATGTGCAGGTACGCCCGTAGCACGCTGCGGCAGCCCGGCTCGGCCCGGCGTCGCTCCCCGGCCATCCGTTCCAGCACCGACCGGATCCGGACCGCGTGTGCGGCGTCACGCGGGTGCCACGAGCGGTGGCCCGAGCGGTGCAGCGCGTCCCGGTCGCCCGGGTCGGCCAGCAGGAACTCGGGGGTGCACAGCACGACGTCCCCCCGCAGGTCGTCCGCGTCGCGCCAGTGGTGCACCTGGCCGGGGGTGACAAGGAAGAGCTGGGGCGGCCGGACGGCGTACGCGACGAGGTCGACGACGTGGGTGGCGTGCCCGTGGGTCACGTACACCAGCTCGTAGAAGGTGTGCCGGTGCGGGAAGTCGGCGCGGGACAGCGGCCCGAGCTCGGCGAAGGAGCCGACGGCGAGCGGGAGTTCGTCGGACGCGGGGACGTCCAGCTCGTGCCGGGGCAGCGCCGGCGGTGGGCCGGTGGCTGTCCGGCGGCGGGCCGGGGCGGGCAGGGCCGGGGCGGGGCGGGGCGAGGTGGACAACGGCCACTCCAGGCGGTCACGGCAGCCGGATGCGGCCGATCGGGAAACGCATTGACGCATCCGGATACCTCACTTACCGTACTGGCAACAGAGTTAACAACAAAAGTTGGCTCGCCGGTAGCGCGGCGGGCGGGCGGTCAACCGCGCCCGCCGCCCACCCGGTTCCTCCCCCGTCCCCGAGGAGATCCCCATGCGCCGACGACCCGCCACCATGGCCGTCGCCTTCCTGGGCGCCGCCGCCACGGTGCTCACCTTCACCCTGACCGCGCAGGCCGACCCCGGTGCCGGTCCGGCCGCCGGTGGCCCGGCCGGCGTGGCGGCCCCCGACGGCATCGCGCCGGAGATGTTCGCCGCACTCCAGCGGGACCTGCGGCTGACCCCGGGGCAGGCCCGAGCCCGGCTCGACACCGACGCCCGGGCCGGCCGGGTCCAGCAGGTGCTGATGGCCACCCTCGGCAGCCGCTACGGGGGCGCCTGGGTGACTCCCGACGGCGCCGCCGTGAGCGTCGGAGTCACCACCGCCGCCGACGCCGCGACGGTGCGTGGTCTCGGCGCGGTCCCGGTGCGGGTGCGCCACGGCGAGCAGGCCCTGGCGGCGGTGGTGGACCGGCTGGACCGGCGGGCCGGTGACGTGCCCGACGGGGTGGTCGGCTGGTACGCCGACCTGCCCACGAACAGCGTCGTGGTGCTGGCCCGACCCGGCGGCGACGCCGAGGCCGAGGCGTTCGCCGCCGGCGCGCCGGCCGGCACGGTCCGGGTCCAGGCCACCACGGAGGACCCCCGGCCGTACGCCGACGTGATCGGCGGCAACGCGTACTACATCGGCAGCAGCCGCTGCTCGATCGGCTTCTCCGTGCAGGGCGGGTTCGTCACCGCCGGGCACTGCGGTAGCACGGGTGCCCGGACCTCCCAGCCGGGCGGCACGTTCCGGGGCTCCACCTTCCCCGGCCGGGACTACGCCTGGGTGCAGGTGGATGCCGGTAACACCCCGCGCGGGCTGGTGAACAACTACACCGGCGGCACGGTCGCCGTGGCCGGCAGCACCGAGGCCGCCGTCGGCGCGGCGGTCTGCCGGTCCGGGTCCACCACCGGCTGGCGCTGCGGCACCATCCAGCAGAAGAACGCCTCCGTCACCTACCCCGAGGGCACCGTCTCCGGGCTGACCCGCAGCAACGCCTGCGCCGAGCCGGGTGACTCCGGCGGTTCCTGGCTGGCCGGCAGCCAGGCCCAGGGGGTCACCTCCGGCGGCTCGGGCAACTGCACCAGCGGCGCCACCATGTACTTCCAGCCGGTGAACCCGATCCTGGCCGCGTACGGGCTGAGCCTGATCACCTCCGGCGGCCCGACGCCCACCCCCACCCCCACCGGCACCGGCAATCCGCCCGGTGACACGACCTGGCAGGCGGGCACCTCGTACGCCGCCGGGGCGACGGTGATCTACGGCGGCCAGTCGTACCGGTGCCTGCAGGGGCACACGGCCCAGGTGGGCTGGGAGCCGCCGATCGTCCCCGCCCTGTGGCAGCAGGTCTGAGTCCTCTCGAGGGACGGGACGGGCCCGGTCGCCGTGGTGGCGACCGGGCCCGTCCCGCGGGTACCGGGGCGGCGGGTCAGAGGCTGCCGCCGAAGGTGTCGCAGGACTTCGGGTCGCCGGTGTCGTACCCCTTGGTGAACCACTGCCTGCGCTGCTCGGACGTGCCGTGGGTGAACTCGTCCGGGTTCACCGGGCGGCCCGAGCGCTTCTGGATGGCGTCGTCGCCGATCTTCTCGGCGGTGTCGATGGCCTGCTGGATGTCCTGCTCGGTGATGCTTTTGAAGATCTTCTGGCCCTTCTCGTCGGCGGTGCCGGTGGCGTTCTTGGCCCACGCGCCGGCATAGCAGTCGGCCTGGAGTTCCAGCTTCACCGACAGCGCGTTGGCGTTGTTCGGGTCGCGCTGCTGCTGGCGGCGCATCTGTGCCTCGGTGCCGAGCAGGTCCTGCACGTGGTGGCCGTACTCGTGGGCCAGCACGTACGGCTGGGCGAACTCGCCCTTCGCGCCGAGCTGGTCGGCGAGCTGCTGGTAGAAGGTCAGGTCGATGTAGACCAGGTCGTCGGCGGGGCAGTAGAACGGCCCGACGCCGGAGTCGGCCTGGCCGCAGCCGGTGTTGACGCCCTGGCTGAAGAAGACGGTCTTCGAGGCCCGGTACTGCTCGCCGAAGACCTCCGGCAGCGCGGTGCGCCAGTACGCCTGGATCGAGTTGACGTAGAGGGTGTTGCGGCAGTCGAGCTGCTTCAGGGCGTCCTCGGCCGAGCACTTCTGCGTGAGCGAGGTGTTGTCGCCCTGCTCGGAGCCGCCGTCTCCGCCGGTCATCGCGTTCAGGCCGAAGCCGCCGCCGACCAGGGCGACCAGCACCGCGACGATGATGCCGACGATGCCGCCGCGCCCACCGCCGATCGGGATGGGGATGCCACCCAGGCCGCCGCCTCCTCCGGACCCCCGCCGATCGTCCACCTGACTGGTGTCGACCCGCGCGTTCTCGTTCAGCTCCATGTTGACCCCGATCACCGATTCATCACGTTTGGCGGTTGCGGTACCGGACCGGGTCCGGACGGCGTTTCTGGTACCCGATGATCTTGATCGGTAACCGTGGCGGCGTCCTCGGGGACGCCCGGTACAATTGCGGCGTGCTGCTCTGCGAAGGCTGAACCGCCCCGCGCCGACGGGAACCATCGACCCGCCGGCGCTTTCGCGTGCCCTGAGTCAGCCCTTCCAGACCTCGAGAGCGAGCCCCTCAGATGATCACTGCCACCGGCCTGGAACTGCGCGCCGGCGCCCGGATCCTGCTGTCCGACACCACCCTGCGGGTGCAGCCGGGCGACCGCATCGGCCTGGTCGGCCGCAACGGCGCCGGCAAGACCACCACCCTGAAGGTGCTCGCGGGGGAGGGGCAGCCGTACGCCGGCCAGATCGATCGGCGCAGCGCCGTCGGCTACCTCCCGCAGGACCCACGCACCGGTGACCTGGAGGTCACCGGCCGGGACCGGGTGCTCTCCGCCCGGGGCCTGGACGTGCTGATGGCCCAGATGCAGGAGGTCGAGGCCAGGCTCGCCGACAGCGTCGAAGACAAGCTGGTCCGCCGCTACGGCGCCCTGGAGGACCAGTTCGCCTCCCTCGGCGGGTACGCGGCCGAGGCCGAGGCCGCCCGGATCTGCGCCAACCTCGGCCTGCCCGACCGGGCCCTCGCCCAGACCATCGGCACCCTCTCCGGCGGTCAGCGCCGCCGCATCGAGCTGGCCCGGATCCTGTTCCGCGACGCCGGGGAGAACGGCGGCGGCATCCTGCTGCTCGACGAGCCGACCAACCACCTCGACGCCGACTCGATCACCTGGCTGCGCGGCTTCCTCGCCAACCACAAGGGCGGGCTGATCGTGATCTCCCACGACGGCGCGTTGCTGGAGTCGGTGGTCAACAAGGTCTGGTTCCTCGACGCCACGCGTTCCGTGGTCGACGTCTACAACCTGGGCTGGAAGGCGTACCTGGAGGCGCGGGAGACCGACGAGCGGCGTCGCCGCCGGGAGCGGGCCAACGCCGAGAAGAAGGCCGGCGCGCTGATGGCCCAGGCCGACAAGATGCGGGCCAAGGCCACCAAGACCGTCGCCGCGCAGAACATGGCACGCCGGGCCGAGAAGCTGATCTCCGGGCTGGAGGAGGTCCGGGTCTCCGACAGGGTGGCCAAGGTCCGCTTCCCGAATCCCGCGTCGTGCGGCAAGACGCCGCTCACCGCGTCCGGGCTGTCCAAGTCGTACGGCTCGCTGGAGATCTTCACCGACGTCAACGTGGCGGTTGACCGGGGCTCCCGGGTGGCCATCCTCGGCCTCAACGGCGCCGGCAAGACCACCCTGCTGCGGATGCTCGGCGGCCTGCTCAAGCCGGACACCGGCGAGGTGCACGCCGGGCACGGGCTGCGGCTGGGCTACTACGCCCAGGAGCACGAGACCCTGGACGTGAACCGGACGGTGCTGGAGAACATGCGCGCCGCCGCCATCGAGCAGACCGACACCGAGCTGCGGAAGATCCTCGGCGCGTTCCTGTTCTCCGGCGAGGACGTGGACAAGCCGGCCGGGGTGCTCTCCGGCGGGGAGAAGACCCGGCTGGCCCTGTCCACCCTCGTCTGCTCCGGCGCCAACGTGCTGCTGCTCGACGAGCCGACGAACAACCTCGACCCGGTCAGCCGGGAGCAGGTGCTCGACGCCATCGCCAACTACCCGGGTGCCATCGTGCTGGTCACCCACGACCCCGGAGCGGTGCTGGCACTCAAGCCGGACCGGGCGATCCTGCTCCCCGACGGCGACGAGGACGCCTGGAGCGACGACCTGCTCGAACTGGTCGAGCTGGCCTGAGCCGCCCGCCGCGCCGGTCGCGGAGCAGTGCTGGGCGGAAAGCGAAATTACGCACCTTTCGGGAAGCGCCGCACTCCCTGACCTCCCGGCGGGGCGGGGTCAGGCGGTCAAATGGGTCAGCACGCCGGAGCTGACCAGGATCACCATGCCGATGGCGACGAAGACGGCCGGGACCAGCCAGTGGCCGGCCCGGCCGACCAGCCGGACCACCGCCGGGTGGCCGCCGAGGCCGGCGGCGACCGCGCACCACAGCCCGACCAGCGCGGCGAACACCACCAGCCAGACCAGTCCGTCGACCGGGTCGAGGGCGCGGAACACCGGCACATACACGGCGATGTTGTCGGCGCCGTTGGCGATCGTCACCCCGGTCACGCCCAGCAGCCCGCCGACCACGGCCGGCGGCTCGGCGTCGGCGTGCCGGGCCAACAGGGCGCGCACGCCGAGTGCGATCGGCAGCAGGCCGAGCAGGCCGGTCCACGGGTCGGGCACCACGAGCAGCCCAGCGGCGACCACCACGGCGGCGGCGACCAGCGCGCCGATGCCCAGGTACTGGCCGCCGACGATGTGCCACGGCCGGGGCCGCCCGGTGCTCCGGGCTGCCACGAAGAGCACGGTCAGCACGATGACGTCGTCGACGTTGGTGGCGGCGAACACCAGCGCCGCGGCGGCCGCGGTCGCGATCAGGTCGGTCACGCCAGGCAGGGTACGGCCGCCGCGCGCCCGCCCCGGCTGCCGCCCGCAGGGGCACAGTCAGCCGTCCGCAACCGTCACCCTATCGGTTAACCGACACTGCATAGCGTGTCGGTTGGCGAATAGTTGATATCTGGCGCATGATCGTTCGAGGCGGTCTAATAGGTGGGACCGTATCCGAACCGCACAGTCTGGGACGTGAGGAATCAGCATGGCAGCCACTGGCACAGCCACCAGCACTGAGAAGGGTCGCCGGATCGTCGGAGCCGAGCGTCAGACGCTCGCCAAGGACCTGGTAAAGCGGTACACCTCGGGGGAGAGCATCCGCGCGCTCGCGGCCTCCACCGGGCGTTCCTACGGGTTCATCCACCGGGTGCTCACCGAATCCGGCGTCCAGCTGCGTCAACGCGGCGGCGCCCGGCGTCGCAAGAAGGCGTGACCCGCCCACCGACGTCGTCCACCAGCGCCGTCCCCCGGGCCGCCCGGTGACCCCCGGCGCGGCCGGGGTACGACTCGACTGCGACGGGCCGGTCGCGACGGTCACGTTGTGCCGGCCCGACGTGCTCAACGCCCAGACCCCGGCGATGTGGCGCGCGATGAGCGACTTCTCCCGCGACCTGCCCGGTGACGTGCGGGTCGTCGTCGTGCGCGGCGAGGGGCGGGCGTTCTCCGCCGGTCTCGACCTGTCGGTGGCCGGTGCCTCCGGCCCAGGCTCCTTCGCCGAGCTGGCCACCCTGCCCGAGCAGGAGTGCGCCGACCAGATCGCGGAGTTCCAGGGCGGCTTCACCTGGCTTCATCGGCCGGACGTGATCTCGGTGGCGGCCGTGCAGGGGCACGCCATCGGCGCCGGGTTCCAGCTCGCGCTCGCCTGCGACCTGCGGGTGCTGGCCACCGACGCCAAGGTCTCCATGGCCGAGGTGACCCTGGGCCTCGTCCCCGACCTGGCCGGCACCAAGCGGCTGGTCGAGCTGGTCGGCTACGCCCGCGCCCTGGAGATCTGCGCCACCGGCCGGCGGATGGACGCCGCCGAGGCCGACCGGCTCGGGCTGGCCACCCTGGTGGTGCCGAACGCCGAGCTGGATGCCGCTGTGCGTGACCTCACCGCCGGTCTGCTCGCCAACGACCGGAACGCCGTGGTGGAGATCAAGGCGCTGCTCGCCGGCGCCGCCGGCCGGTCCCACGCCGAGCAGCAGCGGGCCGAGCGGGAGGCCCAGACCCGCCGCCTCCGAGACCTCGCCGGCCGCGGCGAATAGCCGCGCCGGGCAGGCCGGAACGGTCTCGCCGGGCGGTCCGGACAGTAAGGACTGCCCGGGAAGATTCGGGTTACGGCCGAGGTTGTCGTAGGCGTCGGGAGAATCGACCTGACGGCACGAGTCCGCCCACGACCCGGAGGTGACGCGCGATGTCTGACGGCGGCATGGCCGGCTGGAACATGATCCGGTCGATGCGCAACCGGGACGAGGTCTCCGCCCACCAGCTCAAGAGCGGCACCGCCCGGCGGATCGTCGAGTTCGCCCGGCCCTACCGGCGGGACATGGTCGTCTTCCTGGTCACCGTGGTGATCGCCGCGGTGATCGGCGTCGCCACCCCGGTGCTCGCCGGTGACGTGATCAACGCGATCAGCCGCAGTGGCCCGGACGCCGGGTCGACCGTGGTCCGGCTGGCCCTGGTCATCGCCGCCCTGGCGGTCGCCGACGCGCTCTTCTCGCTGGCCCAGCGGTGGTACTCGGCCCGGATCGGTGAGGGAATCATCCTCGACCTGCGGACCCGGGTCTACGACCACGTCCAGCGGATGCCGCTGCAGTTCTTCACCCGCACCCAGACCGGCGCGTTGGTCAGTCGGCTCAACAACGACGTGATGGGGGCGCAGCGGGCGTTCACCTCCACCCTCTCCGGGGTGGTCAGCAACGTCATCCAGCTGGTGCTCACCGCCGTGGTGATGCTGACCCTCTCCTGGCAGATCACCGTGCTGTCGCTGATCCTGCTGCCGATCTTCATCATCCCGGCCCGCCGGGTCGGCCGACGGCTGGCCGACATCACCCGCGAGTCGTACGACCTCAACGCCAAGATGAGCGCCACGATGACCGAGCGGTTCGGGGTGGCCGGGGCGCTGCTGGTCAAGCTGTTCGGGTCGCCCGACATGGAGGCGCGCCGGTTCGCCGGCCGGGCCGAGCGGGTCCGCGACATCGGCATCCAGTCAGCCATGTACTCCCGGACGTTCTTCGTGGCGATGCTGCTGGTCGCCTCGCTGGCACAGGCGCTCACCTACGGCCTCGGCGGCTGGCTGGCGGTCACCGGCGGTGTCAGCGCCGGCACGGTGGTGACACTGGCGCTGCTGCTCACCCGCCTGTATGGCCCGCTGACCGCGCTGTCCAACGTCCGGGTGGACGTGATGAGCGCGCTGGTCTCCTTCGACCGGGTCTTCGAGGTGCTCGACCTGCGCCCCGGCATCGAGGAGAAGCCGGACGCCGTCGCCGTGCCACGCGGCAACGGCCGGGTCGAGTTCCACGACGTCCGGTTCCGCTACCCGAGCGCCGCCGAGGTGTCGCTGGCCTCCCTCGAAGAGGTCACCACGCTGGACCGCACCGTCAACGAGCCGGTGCTCAAGGGCGTCTCGTTCGCCGTGGAGCCGGGTCAGATGGTGGCCCTGGTCGGCCCGTCCGGGGCCGGCAAGTCCACCCTGTCCATGCTGGTCTCCCGGATCTACGACGTCAGCGACGGCCAGGTGCTGGTCGGTGGGGTCGACGTCCGGGACGCCACGCTCGCCTCGCTGCGCGACGAGATCGGCGTGGTGACCCAGGACTCCCACCTCTTCCACGAGACGATCGCCGAGAACCTGCGTTACGCCAAACCGGGCGCCACCGACGACGAGATCTGGGCGGCCCTCGCGGGGGCGCAGGTCGCCGACCTGGTCCGGTCGTTGCCCGACGGGCTGGCAACGACCGTCGGCGAGCGGGGGTACCGCTTCTCCGGCGGCGAGAAGCAGCGCATCGCGATCGCCCGGCTGCTGCTCAAGGCCCCGTCGATCGTGATCCTCGACGAGGCGACCGCGCACCTGGACTCGGAGAGTGAGGCGGCGGTGCAGCGGGCCCTGTCGGTGGCGCTGACCGGGCGTACCGCGTTGGTGATCGCGCACCGGTTCTCCACCGTCCGGGACGCCGACCAGATCCTCGTCCTCGACGAGGGCCGGATCATCGAGCGGGGCCGGCACGAGGAGTTGGTTGCTGTCGGCGGGCTCTACGCCGAGCTGTACCGCACCCAGTTCGCGCTGGCCGAGTCGCCCGCCCCGTACTTCGACGCGACCGGGCGGGAGACCGTGATCACCATGCCGATGGCCAACTACGTCGCCGACGAGGCGATGCCCCCGGCCACCGCCAACTGACCGGCCCGCCTGCCGGCACAGGTCAGGCCGGCCAGGTCAGGCCGGGGTGGCGGTCGCGGCGCGTAGCTCGCCGAAGGCCACGCCCAGGGTCTCCGCCGTGAAGTGGGCGTTCAGCCCGCTCGGGTTGGGCAGCACCCACAGCCGGGCGTCGCCGAGCAGTTCCGGCTGCGGCCCGAAGGCCGCCTTCGGCCGACCGAACCCGATCCGGTACGCGGTCACCCCGACCACCGCCACCCAGGCAGGCCGGTGCCGCCGCACCTTGTCGGCCAGGATGTCTGCCCCGTCGACCAGCTCGGTGGCGGTCAGCTCGTCGGCCCGGGCGCTGGCCCGGGCGACCATGTTGGTGATGCCCAGCCCGTACCCGGGCAGCGCGTCCTGCTCGCTCGGGTGCAGCTGCCGGGGTGTGAAGCCGCCCCGGTGCAGGGCCGGCCAGAACCGATTGCCGGGCCGGGCGAAGTGCCAGCCGGTCGCCGCCGACCAGAGCCCGGGGTTGATCCCGACGAAGAGCACGGCCAGCCCCGGCGCGATGACGTCGGGGATCACCCGGTCCGCCGCGGCGACCAACTCCTCCCGCGTCGGCCGCCGGCCCCGGTCCACCCCGCCGGCCCTGGCTGGGGCCGCTCCGGCGGGCTTCGCTCCGGTCGGCTTCGCTCCGGTCGGCTTCGCTCCGGTCGGCTTCGCTCCGGCGGGCTTCGCTCCGGTCAGGGCCGATCCCCTCGGCGTCGGTCCGGTCGGGGCAGATCCGGTCGGTGCCGGGGAGGTCGGCGTCGGCTCCCGGCTGGGCCCGGGCGCACGGGCGGGCATCAGAGGCCGCGCAGCGCGCCGCCGTCGACCGGGAGGGTGATCCCGGTCAGGTAGCCGGCGGCGGGGGAGAGGACGAACGCGGCGACCCGGCCGAACTCCGCCGGCTCGCCGATGCGGCGCAGTGGGATGCCGGCCTCGGCCTCGGCCCGGGCCCGCACCGCATCCCCGGAGGCGGCGAGCAGCTCCCGGTTCCGGTCGGTCATGATCCGCCCCGGGAGCAGGCCGACGACCCGCACGCCCCGGGGGCCGTACTCGTCGGCCATGTCCTTGGCCACCCCGGCCAGGCCCGGCCGAAGCCCGTTGGAGATGCCCAGCCCGGCCAGTGGGCTGCGCACCGAGCTGGACAGGACCAGCCCGATCGCCCCACCGTCGGACAGCCCGGCGGCGACCGTCCGGGCGGTGCGGACGGTGCCGAGGAAGACGGTCTCGAAGGACTCGCGCCACTGCGCGTCGGTCGCCCCGGCCGCCGTGCCCGGGGGTGGGCCGCCGACCGACACCAGCGCGCCGTCGAGCCGGCCGAAGTGTTCCCGGGCGGCGGCGACCAGCCGGTCGGGGGTGGCCGGGTCGGCCAGGTCGGCGGCCAGCCCGATGGCCCGTTCCGGGCCGCCGAGCCGCTGCACCGCCCCGGCCACCCGCTCGGGGGCCCGGGCGGAGACGACCACCCGCGCCCCGTCGGCGACGAGACACTCGGCGGTGGCGAAGCCCAGCCCGCGCGAGGCGCCGGTCAGCACGTACACCCGGTCGGTGAGTCCCAGATCCATGGCACCGATCCTGCCGTACGACGCGGGAGCTGGTCAGCGACGGGCCGGGCGAAGCAGGCGTACCCGGCCGGCGAGCTGCACCGCGACGGCGCCGCCGGTGCGGGCCACGGCCGGCAGCCGGCGACGGCGCGGCGCCCCCGCGCCGTCGTAACGGCTGGCCGCTTCCCGGGCGGCCAGTTCCTCGGCGCCCAGCGGCGGCAGCTGGCCCCGTTCGCGCAGCTCCCGGGCCAGGTCCCAGCCGTCGCGCAGCGAGCCGCTGGTGGGCCGGCCGGCGGCCCACCCGGCGAACGTCGCCGGCCAGGCCGCACCGAGCCCGGCGGCGAGTAGTGGCCAGTGCCGGGCCACGTCGCCGGCCCGCTTGCGCAGCAGGGCCCGGCGGGCGGCATCGACCGGCCCCGGGGCGAACCCGGGCGGCAGCGGCCCGCCCGCGACCAGGGCCGCCACCAGCTCGGCCTGCCGGGCGGCCAGGGTGCCGGGCCGGTGAGACGCAGCGGGGTGGCCCCGGTCGTCGCTCACGTCACCACCGGGTACCCGGACGCGGCGGCGATCGCGTCCAGCTCGGCGCGCAGCTCCGGCGCGGGCGGCCAGCGACCGTCGCGCTCCAGCAGCAGCGCCGGCGGGCGGTGCCGGGCGCACAGCGCGCCGACCAGGTCGAGCACGACCGGCGGCACCGGGTCGGTGTGCGTGTCGTGGTAGAAGCCGCCCTGCTCGGCGCCGCCGGCGACGTGCACGTACGCGACCCGGTCCAGCGGCAGCCGATCCAGCAGGGCGAGCGGGTCCGTGCCCCGGTTGCGGGCGTTGGCGTGCACGTTGGCGATGTCCAGCAGCAGCGTCGCGCCGGTGGCGTCCAGGATCTCGGTGAGGAAGTCCGCCTCGTCCAGCTCGTCGTCCGGCCAGTCGAACAGCGCCGCGATCGGCTCCAGCGCCAGGGGCACCGGTAGCTCGGCCTGCGCCCGGCGGACGTTTGCCACCACCGCGGCGACGGCCTCTCGGCTGCGCGGCAGCGGCAGCAGGTGACCGGCCTCCAGCCCGCCGGCCCGGACGAAGGCGATGTGCTCGCTGACCAGCGGTGCCCCGACCAGTTCGGCGACCCGCGCCAGGTGGGCGACCCGGGCCGGGTCGACCGGCTCCGCGCCGCCGAGGGAGAGCCGCACACCGTGCGGTACGACGGTGACGCCGCGCTCGACCAGTTCGGCGAGCCCGGCCGGCGGCGGCCCCTGCGGGGCGACGGCCTCCGCCACCACCTCGACGAACCGCAGCCCCGGCAGTTCGGCCACGAAGCCGGCGATCTCCGGCCGCCAACCGATGCCGACCCCGGCGGGACCCGGGCCGCCCCCGGCCGCCTCGCCTGCGCCGGCGGCGTCCCGGCCCGCCTCGGCCACCCAGGCGCCCGGGTCGGTCGTGGCGGTTGCCGGGCCGGTCATCCGCCGCACCCGCCTCCACAACCGCCCCCGCCGCCGCAGGAGCTGCCGCCGCTGCACGAACTCCCCCCGCCGCTGCACGAGGTGCCGCCGCTGGAGGCGCCACCGGAGGAGAGCGCCTGCCGCTGGATCTCGGCCTGCTCGGCGAAGCCCGGGTCCATCGCCCAGAGCGAGGCGGTGCCGAACAGGGCGACGCCCAGCGCCGCGCCGGCCGCTCCGTAGGTGGCGTATGCCGGGGCGGAATCGGGGGCGAGGTGCAGGTTGCGCCGGCGCAGCTCGCGCAGGGCGACGTCGGCGGCCCGGGTCCGCCAGGGCACCCGGGCGATCAGCGCGGCGGCGACGGCCAGCGGGATCAGGGCGAGGATCAGGAAGCCGACCGGGTGGTCGTTGGCCAGCCCGGCGACGACCCGGGCAACGCCGAGCAGCACGAGCGAGAGCAGCAGGAACGACCCGCGTCGGGCGGAGAGCCGCTGCGCCTGCGTCAGCGCCAGGCCCTGCCGCTGCAGGCCGTCACGCAGCTGTTCGAGCGCCCGCAGCACCGACCTGTCGCGGCCCAGCTCGCTGGCGTACAGGTTGCGGCTGGCGGCGTGGTGGACCGCCCGGTCCAGCGGGGTGGACCCGGGCGGCAGTTGGCCGCCGACCGCCAGCCGCCGGTTGGGTTGGACGCCGATGATCCCGGTGCCGCGCAGGCCGCTGACCGAGGTCCAGATCGCGAGCTGGTTGCCGCCGTTGAGGAAGGCCGCCTGCTGGGGACCGAGCTGGCTGACGTCGGCGGCCGGGGGGCCGGCGAGGACCCGGCGCCGGTGCACGATCGAGCCGACGACGACCACGAGGGCCGCCAGCAGATAGACCCGGAGGAAGGTGGGACCGGAGATGCCCCAGGTGTCGCCGGGCGCCGCGATGACGGTCATGCTGCTCTCCTGTCGCGCGAGGGGACGCGGCCCCATTGTGGAACAGGCCCGCCACGGTGGGCCCCGGCCGGGGAGCGCAGTTACCGGACCGAGACCGGGCCGGGCGGGTGCCGGTCAGCGGCGACGGACGGCCTCCTCGACCAGGTCGAGCACCGGGCCCAGGTCGCCGGCCGGGCGCCCCATCGCCAGGTGCAGCACCAGGCCGTCGTAGGCGAGTTCGAGGAACTGGGCCAGCACGTCGATCGGCACGTCCTCGCGGAGCACGCCGGCCTCCCGCTGGCGGACCAACCGCTCCCGGGTGGCCTCGGCGATGGCGGCGGAGCGCTCGGCCCAGCGCCGGGCGAACGCGGGGTCGGTGCGCAACCGCCGGGACACCTCCAGCTGGCTGCCCAACCAGCCGGTGGTGTCGGGCGAGACGGCCCGGGCCAGCAGGTCCCGCATCACCTGGACCAGGCCGTTGCGGGCGACCGTCTCCACCATGGCCGCCGCGTCGTCCTCGGCCACCGCCAGGAAGAGCGAGTCCTTGTCCCGGAAGTGGTGGAAGATGGCGCCGCGGGAGAGCCCGGTGGCCTCCTCGAGCCGCCGAACCGTGGCGCCCTCGTACCCGTGCCGGGCGAAACACGCCCGGGCCGCGGTGAGGATCTCCTGCCGGCGGGCGTCGAGCTGGTCCTGACTTACTCTGGGCACGGCACTGATCGTGTCAGGTGCCCGGACGCTCTGCAAACCGTACGTACGGCTTGGAGGCGGTGGCGGGAGGTCGCCCACAGCGGCGACGGGTGCCGGCGGGCCGCGCGCGATGATCGACCGCCTGCGGCCCGGCTACGATCACCCGGTGATGACACCCCCCGCCGCCCCCGCCGCGCCCCTGACTGTGGCGGCCGTCCAAGCCAATTCGGTGCCCGGGGATGTCGCCGGCAACGCCATCACCGCCGCCCGGCTCACCGGCCGGGCCGTCGCCGAGGGCGCGCGGGTGGTGGTGCTGCCGGAGCTGTTCCTGCCCGCGTACCACCCGCCGACGCTGGCCGCCGACCCGGCCGGCACCGACCTCGCGGCGGCCGGGGACGGCACGGTGGACGACGCCCGGCTCGACCCGCTGCGGGCCGCGGCCCGCGACGGCGCCGCGGTCGTGGTGGTCGGCGCGGCGGTCCGGCACCCGGACGGCCGGCGGACCATCTCCGCCCTGGCCGTCGACCGCGGCGGCGTCGCCCGCGTGGCGTACGACAAGCAGCAGCTCTGGGGCGACGAGCGCGAGCTGTTCCAGCCCGGCCGGCGTGGGGCGACCCTGCTCGTCGACGACTGGCGGTTCGGCCTGGGCATCTGCTACGACGGCTGCTTCCCCGAGCACGCCCGCGCCGCTGCGGCCGACGGAGCGCACGGCTACCTCTGCCCGAGCGGCTACCTCGCCGGCTCCGCCCACCGCAGGGACCTCTACTACGCAGCGCGGGCCCTGGACAACACCATGTTCGTCGTGTTCGCCAACGCCGTCGACGGGGCGGACCCGTGGCGGTTCAACGGCGGCGCGGCGGTCTACGACCCGCAGGGCCGGCCGCTGGCCCGGGGCGCGGACACCGGCGAGGACGTGCTGGTGGCCGTCCTCGACCCGGCGGTGCTCGCGGACACCCGCGCGGAGCACTCCATGCTGGCCGATATTCCCGCTGACGCCGGGGCGGCCCGCGCGGCGCTGCGCGGCTGAGCTGACCGAGGTGGCCGCGGCTGACCCTGTCGGCCGGCGGCTCCTCTGCCTTAAGGTGCCCGAGTGCCGTTGCTCCTGCTGGATCTGGACAACACTCTGCTCGACCGGGCCGGCCCGTTCCGTGTCTGGGGCGAGCGCTTCCTCGACGGTGTCGGCGCCCCGGCCACCGACATCGACTGGCTGCTGTCCGTCGACGCCGACGGGCTGACCGACCGCTGGGACGTCGCGGACGCGATCCGGGACCGGTACGGGCTGCTCATCCCCTCGATCGACCTGGTCGAGCAGCTGCACGACGGGGTGCTGGCCAACAGCCGGCTGGATCCGCTGGTGGCCTGCGCACTGCGCATCGCCGACGGGGCAGGCTGGATGCCGGTGGTGGTCAGCAACGGCGCCGTACGCCAGCAGGGCGCGATGATCCGTCGAACCGGCCTCGACCGGTTCGTCGCCGACTGGGTGATCTCCGAGGAGGTCGGTGTCAGCAAGCCCAACCCGAGGATCTTCGCGCTGGCGGCCCGGCGGGTCCGGATGCCGCTGCACGGGGCCTGGGTGGTGGGGGACAGCCCGGAAGCGGACATCGGCGGGGCGGCGGCGGTGGGTCTGCCCAGCGTCTGGCTGCACCGGGGCCGGGCCTGGACGGACACCCGCTTCGCCCCGACGTTCACCGTGGACGGCCTGATCGCCGCCGTCGCCACGGTGCTCGCCGCCTGAGTCCTCCGGGCCGTGGCGGTGCGCCCGCCCGAGCCCCGTCGTCCCGGGCCGGCGTCGGCGGGGCGGGTAAATCGGTTGCGGAGCGGGTCGGCGCGGCCGAGCATGGTGCCGCGCGAGTGCGCAGCCGGGGTGTTCCCGGTCGAGGAGAGGAGGTCGGTCATGGCCGTCTTCGCAGGGCGTTTCCACCTGCCTCCACCAGCCTCGATCAAGGGATCACCAGCACAGTGCGTGACGATGACTTCCCGGCGCGCGGGCGCCGGACCCGCGGCAAGAGCCGCTTCGACGACGACGAACCGCAGTTCCTGAAGCGTGGCCGGCCCGCCGAGCCGGTCCTGACCGACCCGGACCACACCTCCGACGACGACGCCCCCGGCGACCAGGCCCCGAACGACGCCTGGTCGAGCTGGGACCGGGCCGTGCACGGCCCCGAGCCGCACCCGGCCTGGCTGGTCACCGAGCTGGCCGCCCGGGACACCGAGTTGGGCGTGCTCAAGACCGGCAAGGAGGCGGACGTCCACCTGGTCCGCCGCGCCGTGCCGGAGACCGACCGGTCCTGCCTGCTGGCGGTGAAGCGCTACCGGGACGCCCAGCACCGGCTGTTCCACCGGGACGCGGGCTACCTGGAGGGCCGCCGGGTGCGCCGGTCCCGGGAGAACCGGGCGATGGCCGGGCGGACCGCGTTCGGCCGGCAGATGATCGCCGGGCAGTGGGCCGCCGCCGAGTTCGCCGCCCTGGCCCGGCTCTGGGAGATCGGCGCGGCGCACGGCCGGATCGCCGTGCCGTACCCGGTGCAGCTGATCGGCACCGAGCTGATGCTGGAGTTCGTGGGGGACCCGGCCGAGGGGCGGGCGGCACCCCGGCTGGCGCAGTGTCGCCCCGAGCCGGCCGAGCTGCGCTCCCTGTGGGAGCAGCTCGTCGACGCACTGGTGGTGCTGGCCCGGGCCGGGCACGCCCACGGGGACCTGTCCCCGTACAACCTGCTGGTGCACGACGGGCGGCTGGTCATGATCGACCTGCCGCAGGTGGTCGACGTGGTGGCCAACCCGCAGGGCCCGGAGTTCCTGGCCCGGGACGTCCGGGTGGTGGCGGCCTGGTTCGCGGCGCGCGGCCTGCCGGCCGAGCGGACCGACCCGGCCGCCCTGACCGGGTTGTTGCTGCGCGAGGCCGGCATCCGCTGAGTCGGCCGTCGGCTCCGGGGGCGGGCGGTGCGCCGTCCGTCCCCGGCGTCGGCTACTGCAGGTACCGCTCCACCTCCGGCCTGGGGCGTACCCCCGAGGCGTCGGGGTCGCCGTGGGTCTCGCGCGCGGCCCGCCGCCGGCGCAGCAGGTCCCAGCACTGGTCCAGGGACTCCTCCAGCGCGCGCAGCCGGTCCCGGTCGCCCTCGGTGCCGGACTCGTGGGCCTGCGCCGTCGAGCGGAGCCGGTGCTCCTCGTCGACCAGCTCGGAGATCCGGTTCAGAATGGTCTTGTCGTCCATGCCCTGAGCCTGGCACAGCGGCCGGGGGCGTGCCCGCCTCTCCCGCGCGCCGGCCCGCCGGGAACTGTCGCGCGGGCCGGGCGGCTACGATACGTTGCCACACCATGACGCTCACCGTGCGGCCGTTCACCGATGCCGACACCGGCGCCGTCGTCGAGGTGCTCCGGGCGACCCACCCGCATCTGGTGGCCACCCCTGCGTTCATCCGCTGGCAGGTCGGCGGCGTCCGGGCCGCCGAGCGGTTCGGCGCTCTGGTGGCCGAGGGGGACGGCGTGCCGGTCGGGCTGGCGCGCACCGGGCTGCTGCACGAGAGCGCCGAGCCAGGGCTGGGGTTCGTCAACCTGGCGGTGCGGCCGGACCGGCGGGGCCGGGGGGCCGGTTCGGCCCTGCTCGCCGCCGCCGAGCGTCGGCTGGCCGGGCTCGGCGTCCGGACGGCGTACGCGACGGTCGCCGACGTGCCTGCGGACCTGGCCTTCGCGGGGCGGCGCGGCTACCGGCGGGGCCGGCGCTCCCGGCTGCTGGTCCGCGATCTGGCGGCGCCGCTGCCCCCGGCGCCGGCGCCGGCGCGGGGCGTCCGGGTGCTCAGCGCCGCCGACCTGCCCGACCCGCGCCCGCTGTACGAGGCCGACCTGGACGCGGCGCGAGACGAGCCGGGCGAGGTCGGGATGGACGAGATCGGGTACGCCGACTGGCTGGCCGCCTACTGGGACCGCCCCGACCTGGACCGGACGCTGACCACGGTGGCCGTGGTGGACGGGGAGGTGGCCGCGTTCACCGTGGCGCTGACCGACGGCCGGGACCGGCACCAGTCCGGGATGACCGGCACCCGGCAGGCGTACCGGCGGCGCGGCCTGGCCCGGCTCGTCAAGCACGCCGCCCTGGCCCGGGCCAGGGCAGCCGGTTTCCGCCACGCGGTGACGGTCAACGACGCCGGCAACGACGCGATGCTCGGTCTCAACGCCTGGCTCGGCTACCGGCCGGTCGCGGACCAGTGGCGCTACCGGCGGGATCTGCGCTGGTAGGAGGCCCACGCCGGATCTTTTGTGGACTCGTCAAATTTCGTCCGCGAAAATTTCTCCCCTTGCCTATGGAGAAGTTGCCCTGCTCAATGGCATGCTCGGGCAGACCGTGACTTTGCACAGTCGTCCCGCGACGCATTGCGATAAGGGGAGCTCAACCAGCCGTGGCAACCCCACACACCGGCCCGACCCGCGCCCGGCGAGCGAGATCCGTTCCACTGTGGCACGTGCTTTCGGGCCTGGCACGAGACCCGGTCCGGGCCCTGCTCGGGTTCGGCGAGCGTGCCGCCGGCGAGGTCGTCCGGCTCAACCTCGGCTCGTTCCGCCCCTACCTGGTTACCGACCCGGCCCACGTGCAGCAGGTGCTGGGCGATCGGGCCGACAACTTCGGCCGCGCCGGTGACGGGCCGTTCTGGGGCCCGCTGCGCCGGCTGTTCGGCGATGGCATCCTCAGTGACGGTCCGGCGTGGTCGGACAGCCGGCGCATCCTCCAGCCCCTGTTCACGGCCAGACGGGTCGAGGCGATGATGGGCGGGATCGCCGAGACGATCGCCGACGCGGTCGCCGAGCTGGACGGCCCGGCCCGGGCCGGCCGCCCGGTGGACATCGGCGCCGAACAGGCCCGGATCGTCTGCCGGGCGATGATGAAGGCGTTGTTCGCCGACCGCATCTCGGTTCCCGACGCGCTGCGCGTCATCGAGGCCCAGGACGCGATCGCCACCTCGGTCATCCCCCGGGTGCTGGTGCCGTTCGTCCCGCTCTCGCTGCCCATGCCGGGCGACCGGACCTTCCGCGACGCCGTCCGGCGCATCGACGAGGTGCTGGTGCCCATCGTCCGCTCGGCGCGGGCCACCGCCGCGCACGGCGGCGACGACATCATCTCCACCCTGTGGCGGGGCACCACGGACGACGGGCGGCCACTGAACGAACGGCAGGTCCGCAACGACACCGTCGCGATGGTCGCGGTGACCACCGAGACGACCATCAACGTGCTGACCTGGCTCTGGCCGCACCTGGAACGCTCGCCCGAGGTCGCCGCCCGGCTCCAGGAGGAGATCGACCAGGTGGTCGGTGGCGACCGGGTCGGCCCGGAGCACCTGCCGCAGCTGCGCTACACCCGGATGGTGCTGGACGAGCTGATCCGGCTCTACCCGGTGGCCTGGCTGGCCCCCCGACAGGTGGTCCGGTCGGTCTCCCTGGGCGGGGTGGAGCTGGAGGAGGGGGCGACGCTGCTGGTCAGCCCGCTGATCACCCAGCGGCTGGAGCGGTACTGGGAGCGACCCGAGGTCTTCGACCCGGACCGGTTCGCCCCGGACCGGGTCCGGGCCCGGCACCGGTACGCCTTCTTCCCCTTCGGCGGCGGGCCGCACCAGTGCCTGGGGATGCACCTGTTCTATCTGGAGGCCCAACTGATCGTGGCCAACGTGCTGAGCCGCTACCGGCTGCGAGTGCACAGCCCACGCCTGCCCACCATGCAACTCGCCGCCGCGCTGCGCACCAAGGACCGCGTGGAGCTGGAACTGCGCCCGGCCCACCCCGTGGGCGTCGCATGAACGTCTCCGCCCTCCCCTCGGCGGTGCTGCCCGACCAGCTCTCCGCCGCCGCCGAGCAGGGCCGGATCTGCGCGCTCGCCGCCAAGGGACAGCGGGACCTGCAACGGCAGGCCGCCCGGTACCCGGAACTTTTCTCCGGCCCGCCCTTCGACGGCGCACTGTTCAGCAACATCGCCCTGGCCATCGCCTTCGGGGCGCCCTGGTGCACCGCCGAGCAGCTGCGACTGACCAACCGGGCGGTGCTGTGGGGGTTCGCCCTGGACTGGCAGATCGACTACCTGGCGAAGTCCCGGGCGGACGTCGACCGGGTGGTGGCCGGCGCCCTGGCGGTCGCCGACGGCGCCAGCCCGGACGCCGACGACCCGCTCGGCCGCCTGCTCGCCGAGCTGCGCGACGAACTGGCCGGAGTTCCGGCCTTCGCCGAACTGGGCGACGCCTGGCGGGCGGCGGTACGCCGGACGGTCACCGCGATGGCCCGCGAGTGGGACTGGAAGACCGGCCGGGAGCGCGACGGCGCGCCGCTGCCCGGCTTCGCCGAGTACCTCGACAACGCCGACAACCTCGCCTGCACCGTGGTCAACGTCGCGCACTGGATCTGGACGGGGGACGCCGAGACGCACCGGCGGCTCGACCGGCTTGTCACGGTCAGCGACGAGGTTCAGCGGGTGCTGCGGCTGGTCAACGACCTGGCCACCTACGAGCGGGACCTCCAGTGGGGGGACCTGAACGCCCTGCTCCTCGTCGCCGACCGCGCCGAGGTGGACCAGCGCATCGTCGAGCTGGTCGAGCGGTGCACCGAGCTGCTCGCCCCGTTGGCCGGCGGCTGCCCGTTGCAGGCGGCGTACCTGTCCCGGCAGATCGGCTTCAGCAGCGGCTTCTACCGGTCGGCCGACTTCTGGGGGGAACGGTGACGGCCGTCCGGTCGTGGACCCGCCGCGACGGTGGGTCCGGGAGCGCCGCCCACCGGCCCCCGCAGGCCACCGGCGACGGCGTCGCCCACCCGCCCCCGCGGGACCCGGAGTCCGCGGCGGACGCCCGCGAGCTGGTCTCCGCGATGACCCTCACCTCCTCGGGGCAGTCCTCCGTGTCGGTCTACGAGACCGCCCGCCTGGTCGGCCTCGCGCCGTGGTTGACCCACCACGTGGAGCGGATCGCGTACCTGCTGGACGCCCAGCGCCCGGACGGGGCGTGGGGCGGCCCGGAGGGGTACGCCCTGGTGCCGACGCTGAGCGCCACCGAGGCGCTGCTCACCGCCCTACGACGCGGCGACGCCGCCTGGCTGCGCGAGGCCCGCGCCGCCGAGCGGCTGACCCGGGCCGTCGACGGCGGCCTGCGCGTCCTGTACGCCCGGCTCACCGGCCCCGCCGACCCCGAGCTGCCCGACCTGCCGGCCATCGACCTGACCGTCCCGGCGCTGGTCGGCTCGCTCAACGCGCACCTCGACGCGCTGCGCGCCGACCCGCTGCCCGGCCTGACCGCCTGGCGTGACTCCCGGGCACTGCCGCTGCCGTCGGGGCTGGACGGCGCACGGCTCGACCGGGTCCGCGCGCTGCTCACCGCAGGCCGGCAGCTGCCGGAGAAGCTGCTGCACGCCCTGGAGGTCGGCGGCCCGGCGGCCCACCGCGCCGCCGATGTCGCCCCCGTCGGGCCGGGCACCGTCGGTGCCTCGCCGGCGGCCACCGCGGCCTGGCTCGGCGTGCCCGTCCCCGGGGTCGGGGTCCGCGCGGCGGTGTCCTACCTCGAGGACGTGGCCCGTCAGCAGGGCGGGCCGGTGCCCTGTGCCACCCCGATCACCGTGTTCGAGCGGGCCTGGGCGCTGAGCACGATGAGCCGGGCCGGCATCGCGCTGCCGGTCCCGCCCCGGCTGCTGGCCGGCCTGGTGGCGACGGTCGGTCCCGCCGGCACCGCCACCGCCCCCGGCCTGCCCGCCGACGCCGACACCACCGCTGTGACCCTGTACGCGTTGGCCCGGCTCGGCCGCCCGGTCGGCCCGGACAGCCTCTGGGGGTACGACAGCGGCGAGCACTTCTGCACCTGGCGGGGGGAGGACGGGGCCTCGGTCACCACCAACGCCCACGTGCTCGACGCGTTCGGCTGGCACCTGGGACACCGGGCACCGGACGACGCCCGGCTCGCCGAGGTGGTGCGGCGGCTCACCGGATGGCTCGTCGAGCGGCAGCAGCCCGACGGTCGGTGGTCCGACCGCTGGCACGCCTCGCCGTACTACGCCACGAGCTGCGCGGTGCTCGCCCTGGCCGGCTACGGCCGGGGGGCGGCCGTGGCGGGCGCGGTGAGCCGGGCCACCGGGTGGGTGTTGGCGGGGCAGCGCGCCGACGGCTCCTGGGGGCGCTGGGGCGGCACGGTCGAGGAGACCGCGTACGCCGTGCACGCCCTGCACGCCGCCGGGCCGGCCGCGCCGGCCGGCGTCGGGGCGGCGCTCGGGCGGGCCCGGTGCTACCTGGCCACCATGGAGGGACGCGACGGGGAGCCCGCGCTCTGGCACGACAAGGACCTGTACCGGCCCGCCGTGATCGTCCGCGCCGCCGTCGTCGCCGCCCGCCATCTCGTCCGCGCCGGGGCCGGTGACGGCACCGCCGAGGGGCCCGGGAATCGGACGCCCTCGTTGATCAGTGCCGCTTGAGTGATCAATCGGACGCTGCTAGCGTGCGCCCGTGGCCGACGGTGTACCGGCCACGGGCGCTCCGGCATCCCCCTCGAACACCCGGCCAGGACGGTGTGATGCGTTCCCGCAGTACGAATCTCCGTACCAAAGTCGTCGCTCTGCTGGCGTCGCTCGTCGCGCTCTGGGCCTTCGCGGCGTGGGTGACCGTGCGGGACGGGTTCAACCTCCTCGGTGTGCAGACGCTCAACGAGTCGGTGTCCGAGCCGAGCGAGACGCTGGTGCTCCAGTTGCAGCGGGAACGCCGGACATCGCTGGCGTACCTCGGACGACCGGACGATGCGCGGCGGGAGACGCTGGGCGCGGAGCGGCGGCGCACCGACGAACTGGCGGCGGCGTTCCGCGAGTCGTCCGGCGAATGGCTCACCGCCGTGGCCGCCAGCGACACCCTGGAACAGCGGCTCGACGTGGCCTACGGGCAGCTGTCCCGGCTGGGGCAGGCCCGCTCCGAGGTGGACGCCCGTAGCGCGGACCGGGCGTCGACCTTCACCGCGTACGGCAGTGTGGTGCGGTCCATCTTCGACGTCTACACGGCCCTCGGCCTCCTCGACGACGAGCAGGTCGCCGAGGACACCACCGCGTTGATCGAGCTCAACCGCGCCCGCGAGCTGCTCTCCCAGGAGGACGCCCTGCTCACCGGCGTGCTCGCGGCGGGCCGGGTGACCGACGCCGAGCGGGCCCAGGTCACCCAGATCATCGGCGCGCAGCGGTTCTCCGCCGACCTCGCGGTGAGCCGGCTGCCGGCCGCCGACCGTCAGCGCTACGACGCCATGGTCGGCGGTTCGGCGTTCGAGAAGCTGCGCGCCCTGGAGGACGGCATCCTCCAGAGCCGGGGCAGCGACCCCCGACTGGGGTTCGAGGCCCCCGAGTGGGACGAGGCCGTGGCGCCGGCGCTGGCCCGGTGGAGCGAGGTGGTGGTCGAGGGCGGCGACGACGTCGTGGAACGGGCCGTCCCGGTCGCCGTCATGGTGGTCATCCGGCTGGTGCTCGCCACCGGCCTGGGCCTGCTCGCCGTCGTGGCGTCCATCATCGTGTCGATCACCACCGCCCGGGCGCTGCTGCGGCAGCTGGAGCGGCTGCGCGAGGCGGCCTTCACGCTCGCCAACGACCAACTGCCCAGCGTGGTCGAACGGCTGGGCCACGGCGAGGAGGTGGACGTCGCCAAAGAGGCGCCACCGCTGGAGTTCGGCGACGACGAGGTCGGGCAGGTGGGCAAGGCGTTCAACGCGGTCCAGGAGACCGCGCTGCGCACCGCCGTCGAGCAGGCCGAGCTGCGCCGCAACGTCCGCGAGGTCTTCCTCAGCCTGGCCCGGCGCACCCAGGCCCTGGTGCACCGCCAGCTCACCCTGCTCGACGCGATGGAACGGCGCGAGCATGACGCCGAGGAACTGGAGGACCTGTTCCGGGTCGACCACCTCGCCACCCGGATGCGGCGTAACGCCGAGAACCTGATCGTGCTCTCCGGCTCCACCCCGGGCCGGGCCTGGCGACGCAACGTCCCGATGGTCGACGTGGTGCGCGGCGCGGTCGCCGAGGTGGAGGACTACACCCGGGTCAACGTGCTGCCGCTGGGGGCGGTGTCGCTGGCCGGCCGGGCCGTCGGCGACGTCATCCACCTGCTGGCCGAGCTGATCGAGAACGGCCTGTCCTTCTCGCCCCCGCACACCACCGTCGAGGTGCGCGGCCAGATGGTGGCCAACGGGTTCGTCCTGGAGATCGAGGACCGGGGCCTCGGGATGAGCGACGATGACCTCGCCGCCGCGAACCACCGGATCGTCGACCGGTCCGAGCTCAACCTGGCCAACGCCGCCCGGCTCGGGCTGTACGTGGTCAGCAGGCTCACCGAGCGGCACGGCGTCCGGGTGCAGCTCAAGGAGTCGGCGTACGGCGGCACCACCGCGGTCGTGCTGATCCCGCCGGACATGGTCGCCGACCCGAACGGCGATGCCGCCGCCCCGGAGCGTCCCGGCCTGCCGGGGACGTCCGCCCCGGTCGCGGTGGCCCCGCCGGCCCCGACGGCCGAGAGGCCGGCCACCCGCCCGGCCGCGCCCGTCGCGGTGGCGGAGCCCGTGACGGCCCCGGTCGCGCCGCCGGCCCCGGAGCCCGCCGGGGCCGGCGGCGGACCGGCCCTGCCCACCCGCGCGCGCCCGCGCACGGCTCCGGCCACCCTGGACGCGCCGGCCGGGGAGAGCGCGGGGCTGCCGGTACGCCCGCGCCGCCCGGCCGGGCAGTCGGCGTTGGACGCGCCGACCGTGCCGGGCGGGTTCCCGATGACCGCGCCCCGGCCGGTCGCGGAGGAGGCCGGCCCGTCGGCCCCGGACAGCCCGCACGCCCCGGACGCGTCGGCCGGGCTGACCCCGGCGGCGTCGCCGGCGCAGCGGACCGGCTCCGGGCTGCCGGTGCGGGTCCGGCAGGCGAACATCGTGCCCGAGCTGCGGGAGGATTCGTCCGCGCAGCAGGTGGACGACGACGAGGACACGATCCGGCCGCCGGAGCAGGTCCGCCGGATGATGAGCTCCTACCAGACCGGCACCCTCCGTGGCCGCACCGACGCGGCCCGGCTGCTCGACGGTGCCGGCGGGACCGATGGGACGGAGCCCGCCGACGGCGACGCCGGTGGGCGCGAGGCCACCTGAGGGGCGGCGCGGAAAAACCCGCCCCTTGGCGGGACGGCAGGTCCCAGACGACAACGGCGACACCAGCCGGGAAGAAGAGGACGACGAGTGGGGCAGAAGACGGCATCGAGTGCCGACCTGACGTGGTTGCTGGATGATCTGGTCGGCAGGGTGAAGCAGGCCGAACACGCTGTCGCGCTCTCCACAGACGGCCTGCTGATGGCGTCGTCGCGGGAGTTGGGCCGGGACGACGGCGAGCACCTCGCGGCGATGGCGGCCGGGATCCAGAGCCTGGCCCGGGGCGCGGGGAAGCGGTTCGGTGGCGGGCAGGTCCAGCAGACCATCATCGAGATGCAGTCGTCCTTCCTCTTCGTCACAGCCGCCGGCCGCAACGCCTGCCTCGCGGTGCTGGCCTCCGAGGACGCCGACGTCGGTCTCATCGCGTACGAGATGGCCATGCTGGTCACCCGGGTGGGCAAGTACGTGGCCTCCCCGACCCGGCTCCCCGAGCCGCCGGTTGGCGAGAAGTAGCCGCGATGACGGCCCCAGGGGAGTCCACGGAGGAACAGTGGGTCGACGACCACGCAGGCCCGGTCGTCCGCCCGTACGCGGTGACGCGTGGCCGGGCCCGGCCGGTCACCGGCACGTTCGACCTGATCTCCCTGGTGACGGCCACCCGCGTGGAAGCGTCACCGGAGGTCGGGCTGGGCCCCGAGCACCTGGCCATCGTCGCGCTCTGCCAGCGGATCCAGTCCGTCGCCGAGGTCGCCGCCCACCTGGACCTGCCGGTGGGCACCATCCGGGTCCTGCTCGGCGACCTGGTGGCCCGTGACCTGGTCGAGGTGCGCGAGCCCCGGGTCACCGCGGGCCTTCCCGACGACAGCATTTTCGAGGCGGTTATCAATGGACTACGGGCACTCTGAGCGGCCGGCGGGAGCCGTGCCGCTGCCCACCGCGATCAAGATCCTGATCGCGGGCGGTTTCGGCGTCGGCAAGACCACCATGGTCGGCGCGGTGAGCGAGACCCGGCCGCTGCGCACCGAAGAGGTGCTGACCGAGACCGGGGTCGGGATCGACGACCTGTCGGGGGTGGAGGGCAAGACCACCACCACGGTGGCGATGGACTTCGGCCGGATCACCATCAGCGACGATCTGGTCCTCTACCTGTTCGGTACGCCCGGGCAGGACCGCTTCTGGTTCGTCTGGGACGAGTTGGCGCTCGGCGCGCTCGGCGCGGTGGTGCTCGCCGACACCCGCCGGCTGGCCGACTGCTTCCCCTCGATCGACTACTTCGAGGGGCGCGGCACCCCGTTCGTGGTGGCGGTCAACTGCTTCGAGGGGGCCCGCCAGTACCGGCTGGACGAGGTGCAGGCCGCGCTCAACCTCGACCCGGGGGTGCCGGTGCTGCTCTGTGACGCCCGGCAGCGGGAGTCGAGCAAGGAGGTGCTCATCACGCTGATGGAGCACGCCATGAAGACCCGCGACGCCCGCCGCGCCGCGTCGACCGAGTAGCCCGGCTCCGGCCGGCGCGTGTCGCCGGGCAGCCGCTCCGGTTCCCGACGAGGGGCCCCTGCCGCCGCGGCAGGGGCCCCTCGTCGAGCGGGGTACGGGTCAGCTGGCGATCATGCGGCGCAGGACGTACTGCAGGATGCCGCCGTGGCGGTAGTAGTCCGCCTCACCGGGAGTGTCGATCCGGAGCACGGCGTCGAACTCGACGCCGGTGTCGGTGGTGACCTTCACGGTGCGCGGGGTCTCGCCGTCGTTCAGCGCGGTCACGCCGGTGATCGAGAAGGTCTCGGCACCGGTGAGGCCGAGCGATTCGGCGGTGCAGTCGACCGGGAACTGCAACGGCAGGACGCCCATGCCGATCAGGTTCGAGCGGTGGATCCGCTCGTACGACTCGGCGATGACCGCCCGGACGCCGAGCAGCATGGTTCCCTTGGCCGCCCAGTCCCGCGACGAGCCGGAGCCGTACTCCTTGCCGGCCAGGATGACCAGCGGCACGCCCGCCTCCTGGTAGGCGGTGGAGGCGTCGTAGATCGAGGTCTGCTCGCCGGTCAGGTGGTTGACCGTGAAGCCGCCCTCCACACCCGGGACGAGCTGGTTGCGCAGCCGGATGTTGGCGAACGTGCCCCGGATCATCACCTCGTGGTTGCCCCGGCGCGAGCCGTACGAGTTGAACTCGTGACGCGGCACGCCGTGCTCGGCGAGGTACGTCCCGGCGGGGGAGTCGGCCTTGATCGAGCCGGCCGGGGAGATGTGGTCGGTGGTCACCGAGTCGCCCAGCTTGGCCAGCACCCGGGCGTCGGTGATGTCAACGACCGCCTTCGGCTTCCGCTCCATGCCCTCGAAGTACGGGGGCTTGCGGACGTAGGTGCTCTCGCTCTCCCAGGCGAAGGTGTCGCCGGTCGGGGTCGGCAGCGACTGCCAGCGCTCGTCACCGGCGAACACGTCCGCGTACGCCGCGCTGAACCCGGTCGCGCCGATCGCCTGGGCGATGACGTCCTGGATCTCGGCGCTGTTCGGCCAGATGTCGCGCAGGAAGACCGGGTCGCCCTGGCTGTCCTCGCCGATCGGCTCGTTGGCCAGGTCGATGTCCATGGTGCCGGCGAGCGCGTACGCGACCACCAGCGGCGGGGACGCCAGGTAGTTCATCTTGACGTCCGGGTTGATCCGGCCCTCGAAGTTCCGGTTGCCCGACAGCACCGAGACGACGGCGAGGTCGGCCTCGTTGACGGCGGCGGAGACCTCCTCCGGCAGCGGGCCGGAGTTGCCGATACAGGTGGTGCAGCCGTAGCCGACCAGGTTGAAGCCGAGCTTCTCCAGGTACGGCGTGAGGCCGGCGCGGTCGTAGTAGTCCATGACGACCTTGGAGCCCGGCGCCAGCGTGGTCTTCACCCACGGCTTGCGGGACAGGCCCTTGTCGACGGCGTTGCGGGCCAGCAGCGCCGCGCCGATCATCACCTGCGGGTTCGAGGTGTTGGTGCAGGAGGTGATCGCGGCGATCACCACGGCGCCGTGGTCCAGATCGTAGGAGACGCCGTCGGGGCTGGTGACCCGGACCGGGTTGCTGGCCCGGCCGCCCGAGCCCATGGCGGCGGTCTCCAGGTCGCGCGGCTCGTCGGCCGGGTCGCTGAACTCGTTGGCCGGCGGGTCGCTGGCCGGGAACGACTCGGCGCTGGCCTCGTCGGCCGGGCCGTTGGCGCCCCGGGGGAGCTGCTCGCGGGCGACGCCCGGCTTGAGGTCCCGCTCACCGGCGGAGTCGTCGGCCACGTAGTCGGTCAGCGCGGAGCGGAACAGGGTCTTGGCGCTGCCCAGCGGCACCCGGTCCTGTGGGCGCTTCGGGCCGGCCAGGGACGGCTCGATGGTGCCCAGGTCGAGTTCCAGCCGCTCGGAGTACTCCGGCTCGGCGGCCGGGTCGTGCCAGAGGCCCTGCTCCTTGGCGTACGCCTCGACGAGCGCGACCTGCTGCGGGTCCCGGCCGGTCAGCTCCAGGTAGCGGATCGTCTCGGCGTCGATCGGGAAGATCGCCACGGTGGAGCCGTACTCCGGGGACATGTTGCCGATGGTGGCCCGGTTGGCCAGCGGCACCGCGCTGACGCCGGGGCCGTAGAACTCGACGAACTTGCCGACCACGCCGTGCTTGCGCAGCATCTCGGTGATGGTGAGCACCAGGTCGGTGGCGGTGGTGCCGGCCGGCATCTCGCCGTGCAGCTTGAAGCCGACGACCCGGGGGATCAGCATGCTGACCGGCTGGCCGAGCATCGCGGCCTCGGCCTCGATGCCGCCGACGCCCCAGCCGAGCACGCCCAGGCCGTTGACCATCGTGGTGTGCGAGTCGGTGCCGACCACGGTGTCCGGGTACGCCTGGCCGTTGCGCTCCATGATCGTACGGGCCAGGTACTCGATGTTGACCTGGTGCACGATGCCGGTGCCCGGCGGGACGACCTTGAACTCGTTGAACGCGCTCTGGCCCCAGCGCAGGAACTGGTAGCGCTCCTTGTTGCGCTCGTACTCCAGCTCGACGTTGCGCTCGAAGGCGTCCGCGCGGCCGAACAGGTCGGCGATGACCGAGTGGTCGATGACCAGCTCGGCCGGGGCGAGCGGGTTGACCTTGGTGGCGTCGCCGCCGAGGTCGCGGACCGCCTCGCGCATGGTGGCCAGGTCGACCACGCAGGGCACGCCGGTGAAGTCCTGCATGAGCACCCGCGCCGGGGTGAACTGGATCTCCACGCTCGGGTCGGCCGTCGCGTCCCAGCCGCCGAGCTGGCGGATGTGGTCGGCGGTGATGTTCGCGCCGTCCTCGGTCCGCAGCAGGTTCTCCAGCAGGACCTTCAGGCTGTATGGCAGCCGCTCCTGCCCCTCCACCTTACTGATCTTGAAAATCTCGTAGCTCGCGTCTCCGACGCGTAGCTGGGTCTTCGCACCGAAGGTGTCGAGGCTCGCCACGTCGTACTCCTTCACACCAGCGACCGTGAGTAGTCCTGAGCAGTCTTTCGCACCGTCCGGGACGACGCCCCGGTTAGGTGACACTTACCGTGATTCCCGCTTCCTACAAAACCGTACGTCCGTCTTGCTATCCGCGCAACCTCGTGCCAGGCTCCGGGACGAGGAGGTGCCACCATGATCCATCACGTTCTGCTCGCCTGCCCACCCGGCTCCGAGGCCGCTTCCCGGGCGTTCTACGGCGGGCTGCTCGGCATGGCCGAGAAGCCCAAACCCCCGGCCCTCGCCCGCCGCGGTGGTTGCTGGTTCACCGGGTACGGCGCCGAGCTGCACCTCGGCGTCTCCGATGACTTCCGCCCCGCCCGCAAGGCCCACGTCGCCCTGCTCCGCCCCGACCTCGACGATCTCGCCGCCCGGCTGGCCGCCGCCGGCCACCCGGTCGACTGGGGCGGCGAGGACGAGCTGCCCGGGATGCGGCGCTTCCACACCGAGGACGCCCACGGCAACCGCCTGGAGTTCGTCACACCGCTCTGACCAGCCACCGGGCCGCCCGAGCGGGTGGTGCCGGCGGCGAGGGGCCGCGGTGCCCCGGCGGCGCGGGTAGGGTTCGAGGCCCGGACCTGAGAGGGGGGGGCCGTGATCGATGTGTCGCACTGGCTGTCCGCGCTGCCCCCGGTCGCGGTCTACCTGATCGTCGCCGGGGTGATCGGCGTGGAGAGCATGGGCGTCCCGCTGCCCGGCGAGATCGTCCTGGTCAGCTCCGCCCTGCTCGCGGCCACCGGCGTGGTCGAGCCGGAGTGGGTGGCCATCGCCGCGGCCTTCGGCGCCATCGCGGGCGACTCGATCGGGTACGCGGTGGGCCGTCGGGGCGGCCGTCCGCTGCTGGCCCGGCTGGGCCGACGCTTCCCCAAACACCTCGGCCCCGCACACCTCGCCCGCGCCGAGCAGAGCTTCGCCCGGCACGGGGTGTGGGCGGTCTTCTTCGGCCGGTTCGTGGCGCTGCTGCGGATCCTCGCCGGCCCCCTGGCCGGTGCGCTGCACGTGCCGTACCGCCGGTTCCTGCTGGCCAACGCGGCCGGCGGCCTGGTCTGGGCCTTCGGCACCACCTACCTGCTGTACAGCGTCGGCCGGGCCGCCGAGCACTGGCTCAAGGACATCTCCTGGGCCGGGCTGGTCCTCGCGGTGCTCGCCGGCCTGGGCAGCACCTGGTGGCTGCGGCGGCGGGCCCGGCGGCTGGAGCCGGTGGAGCCGGCCGATGCGGACGCCGCCGCCGAGCCGATCCGCGCGGGCATCGACCGCTGACCCTCCTGGGCGGGTGCCAGACACGTTTCCCTCGTACGACGAAAGGGCCGGTTCCCCGGGTGGGGGCCGGCCCTCGTCGTTTGTGGGTGGGTCAGGAGGTGGCGTAGCCGCGGGTGGCGATCCAGTCGGCGAGGTTGTCGTCGGTGATGTCGTAGCTGGCCTGGGCGGGGTTGGCGGAGTCGGCGATCTTCACGACATGCCCGTTGTCGCGGTAGCCGACGACGCTGATGTAGTGGCCGCCCTCGAAGGAGTGCACCGTGCCGTCGGTGTCGGTGGTGGTGCCGGCGATGTTGGCGACCACGGCCCGGCCGTCGTCGACGGTGCGGACGAC
>NZ_JBIRTH010000002.1:1022386-1070791 GCF_044334565.1 Micromonospora sp. NPDC020750 | reverse complement strand
GCCCTAAAGCCCCAACCAGCCCGGGTATAAATCATATTGGCACTGGCTTATCAAGCACCCTGTTGAGTTCTCAAAGAACAACCACACACCATCCGGTGAATCCCACTTTGTGGGACCCCCTTCCGGGGCAACCTCTCCAACCTACCCGATCGACTCTTCGCGGTCAACCTCGTTGCCGAGGTTTTCTTTGCCGATTCGATCGAAACCACGTCGACGCACGCCATGACTGGCGGTCGTTGCTGTCGTGGGAAGCCGCAGACCGGCCGATCGCCGCTTCGCGGCCACCCGCCCGGCTCCTGCCGGCTTCAGCACTCTACCTGGCCGGCTTCGCGATCGCAACTCCGTTTCACCGGCGTTGCTCGCACCACCCAGGTTCCCAGCCTCGCTCGGCGTCTCCGCCACGAGCCTGGTGCCCGCTCTCAGCCGGTTTGTCCGGCCTCCCGCTTGCAGAGAGAAAGTTACGCGTACGGCCAACGGAAGGCAAATCAGCCTCCGTCAATGCCGCCGCCGGGTCGCGCCCCGGGGGCCGTCCGCACGGCTCACCCGCACACCATGCGCCGGCGTGCCAGAGTGTCTGGCATGGATGACGCTCCCGCCCTACCGGCGGCCACACTCGCCGAGGAAGCCCTGCTCGGCCTGCTGATGCCCTTCTGGCAGCTGGTCATCGGCGCCGTCGTACTGGTCGTCATCCTGGTGTCGGTCGGCCGGCTGGCCCGTCGAGGAACGTCCCGGATGACCACCGCACTCCTGGTCACCGCCGGCGCCATCGCCGGCCTCACCGTGATCGGCGTCCTGCTCCAGGACTGACCACCGGCCACACGTGACGCCCTACGGGCTGGCCCTGGGCACCGGCCGCAGGTTCCACAACGGCTTCCCGGTAGCGGCGTTCAGAGGCGGCGGTTCGCCAGGCTCGGCAGTTCGGCACGGATCACCCGGAGCCGCTCCAGGTCGAGGTCGACGACGGTCAGGCCGGGGCCGTCCGGCACCTGGCCGAGGACCGTCCCCCACGGGTCGACCACCATGCTGCGGCCGAAGCAGGTACGCCCCGGCTCGTGGTCGCCGGTCTGACCGGCCGCCGCCACGAAGCACTGGTTCTCGATGGCGCGGGCCCGCAGCAGGACCTCCCAGTGGTCCCGCCCGGTGTGCACCATGAACGCCGCCGGCAGCACCAGCAGTTGCGCATCGCCGTCCGTGACCAATTGCCGGTAGAGCTCGGGGAACCGCAGGTCGTAGCAGATCGACAGGCCGACCCGGACGCCCTCGACGTCGACCACCACGGGCTTCTCCCCCGGTGCGACCGTCGCCGACTCCAGGTAGGAGACCCGCCCCGGGATCTCCACGTCGTACAGGTGGATCTTGCGGTAGCTGGCGACCAGCGTGCCGGACCGGTCGAAGACCAGCGACGTGTTGAAGGTGTGTTCCGGATCCGGGCCGACCTCGTGGAACGATCCCGCGACCAGCCAGATGCCGAGCCGGCGGGCCACGTCGGCGAAGAACCGGCCCACCGTGCCGTCGACGGGCTCCGGCGCGGGCAGTCCGGCTGCGGGGCCCAGGTAGTCGACGTACTCCGGGAGGACGGCCAGGTCCGCTCCGGCCGCCGCGGCGCGGGACAACAGGGCCTTCGCGGCCGCGAGGTTGGCCGCCCGGTCATCGCGGGCGTTGAGCTGGCAGACGGCGACGCGCATGGCCCTCAGCGTACGGCCGAAGAAACGCCCGCGACAGCCTCGGACTTCTCCGGGGCCGCCGCGGGAACACCGCTCCCCCGATCTGGGGGAGGACGGGTCAGGCGGACTTCTCCTCGCGGTCCCCGCGGTCGCGACGGGCCCGGCGGCCGGTGAACTCCCGCGGCACGATCGTCGGGTTGACGTTCTCCAGGACCACCTCACGGGTGATCAGCACCCGGGCGGCGTCGGGGTTGCTCGGCACCTCGTACATCGCGGAGAGCAGAACCTCCTCGATGATGGCCCGCAGGCCCCGGGCCCCGGTGCCGCGCAGCATCGCCTGGTCGGCGATCGCCTCCAGGGCCGGTTCGTCGAACTCCAGCTCGACGCCGTCCAGCTCGAAGAGGCGTTGGTACTGCTTGACCAGGGCGTTGCGCGGCTCGGTGAGGATCCGCACGAGGGCCGTCCGGTCGAGGCTGCGGACGTTGGTGATGACCGGGAGCCGGCCGACGAACTCGGGGATCAGCCCGAACTTCAGCATGTCCTCCGGCATCACCTGGCTGAAGACGTCGTCGGACGAACGGTCGGAGATCGACCGGAGCCGGGAGCCGAAGCCGGTGCCGCCGTGGCCGGTGCGGGCCTCGATGATCTGGTCGAGACCGGCGAAGGCGCCACCGCAGATGAACAGCACGTTGGTGGTGTCGATCTGGATGAACTCCTGGTGCGGGTGCTTCCGGCCGCCCTGCGGCGGCACGTTGGACACCGTGCCCTCCAACATCTTCAGCAGGGCCTGCTGGACACCCTCGCCGGAGACGTCCCGGGTGATCGACGGGTTCTCCGACTTGCGGGCGATCTTGTCGACCTCGTCGATGTAGATGATGCCGGTCTCGGCGCGCTTGATGTCGTAGTCCGCGGCCTGGATCAGCTTGAGGAGGATGTTCTCCACGTCCTCACCGACATAGCCGGCCTCGGTCAGCGCGGTGGCGTCGGCGATGGCGAAGGGGACGTTCAGCATCCGTGCGAGGGTCTGCGCCAGGTGTGTCTTGCCACAGCCGGTCGGCCCGAGCAGCAGGATGTTCGACTTGGCCAGCTCGACGGCGTCGCCACCGGAGCCCGGCGCGCCGGCCGCCTCGGCCTGGATCCGCTTGTAGTGGTTGTAGACCGCGACCGCGAGCGCCTTCTTGGCCTGATCCTGGCCGACCACGTAGTTGTCGAGGAACTGGCAGATCTCCATCGGCTTGGGAAGCTCTTCCCACTTCACCTCGCCGGACTCGGCCAACTCCTCCTCGATGATCTCGTTGCAGAGATCGATGCACTCGTCGCAGATGTAGACCCCTGGGCCCGCGATGAGCTTCTTGACCTGCTTCTGCGACTTGCCGCAGAAGGAGCATTTGAGTAGGTCGCCGCCGTCACCGATCCGTGCCACCTACGTTCTCCCTGCACTCATCGGCCGTGCACCGGCCATGACTTGCGGACGCTGCGCTCCGTCCGGCTCTGCTCGCTCGCCGGACCGTCCCGACGCAGCGGTACGAACCCGACGTTACCCGCTGGCGGGGGTTTCTCCGACCCCCAATTCGGGCGTGTCAGAGGCCGACCGGGAACCCGCCCGGCCGGCCTCTGATTCGATGCTCGCCTCAGCCGGCCGCGTTGGCGGCCAGCAGGCCCTTCTTGCGGCTGCTGAGGATCGTGTCGACCAGCCCGTACTCGCGGGACTCCTCGGCCGTCATGATCTTGTCACGGTCGATGTCCTTGCGGACCAGGTCGACCGCCCGGTTGCAGTGCCGGGAGAGCATGTCCTCCAGCTGCGTCCGCATCCGCAGGATCTCCCGGGCCTGGATCTCGATGTCCGAGCCCTGCCCGTAGCCGCCCTCGGTGGCCGGCTGGTGGATGATGATCCGCGAGTTCGGCAGCGCCATCCGCTTGCCCGGCGTGCCGGCGGCCAGCAGCACGGCGGCCGCGCTGGCGGCCTGGCCGAGGCAGACCGTCTGGATGTCCGGCCGGACGTACTGCATGGTGTCGTAGATCGCCGTCATGGCGGTGAACGAGCCGCCGGGCGAGTTGATGTACATGATGATGTCGCGGTCCGGGTCGGTGCCCTCGAGCGTCAGCAGCTGCGCCATCACGTCGTTGGCGGACGCGTCGTCCACCTGGACACCGAGGAAGATGATCCGGTCCTCGAAGAGCTTGTTGTACGGGTTGGACTCCTTCACCCCGTACGACGTGCGCTCGACGAACGACGGCAGGACGTAGCGGTTGTGCACGGCCGCGAACTGGGGCGGCAGGCTCAGGTCGGTCATCGTCAGCTCCTCGCTCAGCTCAGGGTCCCGGCGCCTTCCGGAACCTGGGTGGCTCCGGTGATCACCTTGTCGATGAAGCCGTAATCCCTGGCCTCCTGGGCGGTGAACCAGCGGTCGCGGTCCGAGTCCGCCTCGATCTGCGCCTGGGTCTGGCCGGTGTGGTGCGCGACCCGCTCCTGGAACATCCGCTTCGTGTAGAGCATCTGCTCCGCCTGGATGGCGATGTCGGAGGCGGTGCCGCCCATGCCGCCGGACGGCTGGTGCATCATGATCCGCGCGTGGGGCAGGGCGTACCGCTTGCCCTTGGTGCCCGCGCAGAGCAGGAGCTGGCCCATGGAGGCCGCCATGCCCATCGCCACGGTCGACACGTCGTTGTCGATGAACTGCATGGTGTCGTAGATCGCCATGCCGGAGTAGACCGAGCCACCCGGCGAGTTGATCCAGAGGTTGATGTCGCGGTCCGGGTCCTCCGCCGCGAGCAGCAGCAGCTGCGCGCAGATGCGGTTGGCGACCTGGTCGGTCACCTCGCTGCCCAGGAAGATGATGCGCTCCTTGAGCAACCGGTTGTAGACCGAGTCGTCGAGGTTGCCAATGTTGTCGCCACCGCGGGCCTCGATCGCCCGGAGCGGCTTCGCTGGGATGTGCATGTCGGTCATGGCAGCCCTTCGCTCTCCGTACCGTCTTCCACGACACTAACCGCTCGCCCGGGTGGCACAGTCCCGGTCGGGGCGCTTTTCGCTCTCAGCGCAGCCCCTCGCAGACGTACCCGGAAAAGGGTTTCGGCCGCCGTCCACCGGTCCCGGTGGACGGCGGCCTCAGCCGACGATCAGTGCTCGTGGTCGTGGTCGTGGGTCTCGTCGCTCTCCGCGCGGATCGCGTCGAGGCTGACCTCGTTGCCCGCCGAATCCTTGATCTTGATGCGCTCCATCACCGAGGCGAGCGCCTTGCCCCGCCGCACGTCGCCGAAGACGGCGGCCGCCGCGCCGGAGCGGACGAGCTGGTCGTAGTACTGCTGCGGGGCCATCCCGGCGCGCTGGGCGCGGTGGACGATCTCGTGGCCGAACTCGTCGTCGGAGACCTGGACGTCCTCGGCGTCGGCCAGGATGTCCAGCAGCAGCTGGATCTTGACCCCGTCGGTCGCCGCCTCGTTCAGCTCGGCGTCGATCTGCTCCTCGGTCTTCTCCTCGGCGGCGAGGTACTCCTCCAGCGAGGCGCCGATCCGCTCCAACTGGTCGACCATGGCCTGCTTGCGGCTCTCGACCTCATCGCGGACCACGCCCTCCGGCGCCGGCACCTCGGCGGCCTCGACGAGCTGCTCGAGGGCCTTGTCCCGGGCGGCGTAGATCTGCTCGACGCGCTTGCCCCGGGTGACCTTCTCGCGCAGGTCGCCGCGCAGCTCCTCGATCGTGTCGAACTCGCTCGCCAGCTGCGCGAAGTCGTCGTCGAGCTCGGGCAGCTCCTTCTCCTTGACCGTACGCACGGTCACCGCCACCTCGGCGTCCCGGCCGGCGAAGTCGCCGCCGACGAGCTGGGTGGTGAAGGTGGTGCTCTCGCCGGCGGCGAGGCCGACGACCGCCTCGTCCAGCCCCGGCAGGAGCTGCTTGCTGCCGACCTCGTGGGAGATGTTGGTCGCCTGCCCGCCGGGGACGTCCTCGCCGTCGACCGTGGCGTTCAGGTCGATCTGGACGAAGTCGCCCTCGGCGGCGGCCCGCTCGACGGTCTTCAGCGTGGCGAACCGGTCACGCAGGCTCTTCACCTGCTCGTCGATCTCGCTGTCGTCGATCTGGAGCTCGTCGACGGTGACCTCGATGCTGTCCAGGTCCGGCAGGGTGATCTCGGGCCGGACGTCGACCTCGGCGGTGAAGTTCAGCGAGTCACCGTCGTTGAACTCGGTGATCTCGACCTCGGGGCGGCCGAGGGTCTTCAGGTCGTGCTCGCGGACCGCGGCGAGGATGTTCTGCGGGATGGCCTCCTGCACCGCCTCGTTGAGGACGGTGCCCCGGCCCACCCGCTGGTCGATCACGGCGGTTGGCACCTTGCCCCGGCGGAAGCCGGGCACCTGTACCTGCGAACCGATCTCCCGGTACGCCTTCTTGAGGCTCGGCTCGAGCTCGACGAACGGCACCTCGATGGCGAGCCGCACGCGCGTCGGGCTCAGAGTCTCGACGGTGCTCTTCACAGGCGTACTCCTTGACGGATCTCAGTTGAGTCTGGGCGTAATTCGGCCCATCGAGTGTAGGCGAGCCGACGCGGCCCTCCGGCAGCGCCCGGGGACCGAGCGGAAACGGCGGCTCCCGGGACGCCCCGGCCGCGGACGACAGTCGGGGTGGCGGGATTTGAACCCACGGCCCCTCGCTCCCAAAGCGAGTGCGCTACCAAGCTGCGCCACACCCCGTGGCGACGAGAAGTGTATGCCTTGGCCGCCTGCCGGGAGTGCCGGGGCGTCGCCCGACACCCCGGAACCACCCCGACGGGACACCGGACCCCATCCGGCGCACGCCCCGCACCCGCCGAGCGGCGGCACCCCGACAGGCCGGCGGCAGTCCATTCGGCGTCCCGCAGGCCGCCCGTGGGCTGCACCCAAGCCCGGCACCGGCCGCGAGGCCGCCCGGCGCTCGGGCCGGCCCCGGCCCCACCCGGGCCCGGTCTCGACGTGAACCGCTTTCAGGGAAAGTGTGGCCATGCGGCGGGCCGGAGGCCACACATTCCACGAATCTGCGCGGATCTTGGTACGGGACGTGCCGGGCGGTCGAGGGGTGGGGAGATACGGATGCGCGGTCGGGCCCGGGCACCGGGTAAGCTGTCGGCGCGCCCTGTGCTGCGGGGCGCACGCGGGCGTAGCTCAATGGTAGAGCTTCAGTCTTCCAAACTGACTACGCGAGTTCGATTCTCGTCGCCCGCTCCAACGGCCTCCCGCCCAGGTCAGAGGTCGCATCCCCCGGCGGGGCGGGCCTGCCGCGCCGGAGGCGTGGGCTACGAGGCCGCGACCATGTCGGTAGCGAGAATCGAAGTGTCCAGGCTCGCGCCTCCCGACGACCGTGACGTGTGTGGTGGCGAGTCGCCTGCGCTACCGGCCGGTGGCCGGACGGTCAGCGACCGCGTAGCTGACGACGGACGCTGACCCAGACCCGGTCGCCGAGGCGGGTACGCCGGATCCAGCGCAGCCGGTGCAGCGGGCCGCGCGCGGGTTCGCGCGGCTTGCAGAGACGGGCGTAGGTCTCGCCGGTGGCGGGACGGGTGGTGCCCGGTTCCAGCCGCGCCGAGGCGACTGCCAGCGCGGTGAACTGCTGAAGGACGCGTGCGTCAGCGCGGCCGCCCTGCGCCGCCTTCTGCAGCGCCTGCTCCACCACCGGCCGGCGCATCAGCTCGGTCAGCGGACCGTGCGCGGTGTCCAACAGGTCGGCCATCACCGCCACGCCGTCACCCTCCCACACCCGGGTGGCAGTGGACCGCCCGGTGGAGACGCTGACGAAGGGCACCTCCGACCACTCTGGCACGAGCCGGGCGATCAGGCCGGTGTGCAGCAGGCGTTCGCGCTTCTGTGCCGGGGTCAGCGCGAAGGTGGTGGCGACGAAGCCCGGTGCCAGGAACGGGGTGACCATCCCGGTGGTGTAGGCGGAGGTGGCCCACCGGCGCATGCGTTCCACCAGGTAGAGGTAGTCGAGCAGATGCAGGCCGGCCAGGCCCACCTCGCGGGCGTGGTCAAGGATGCCGCTGATCCGGGCCTTTTCGGCGGCCAGCACCTCCGGCGCGATGGCCCCTTGCGGCCCGGCGAGCAGCCGGGCCATGCTCGCCTCCTCCGGGGTGGGCATCGGGTCGGCCTCGGCCGCCGGGTACCAGTAACCGATTGCCAACTCGCCGGCCGCGCCGGTGAGGGTGGCCGCCCGGACCTGATCGGGAAGCGTCGGCGGGACCGCCGAGCGGGCCAGGTACGTGGACGGAAACTGATGGTCGTAGTGGTCCAGGAGCAGCCGGGCGCGTTCCCGCAGACCGGTGCCGAGCACCTCGGCGGGGGCTCCGACCAGCCGGAGCTGGTGCTCGGGATCGAGGCCCCGTTTGTTCCTGAGGATCTGCACGAGCTGGCGAGCCACCTCGCCTTCCGCCCGAGTGTCCTCGTTGGTGATGAACCGGGGCATGAGATCGGCGGCGATCAGCGTGGCGGCGATGAGCCGGGAGTCCTTGCCACCGGACAGACCGAGGGCGATCTCGTCGCCGTAGAGCCGATGCACGCTGGCGGCGGCCCGGGTCAGTGCGTCGGCGGCCCGCTCCAGCTGCTCGTGCACCGGCCGCCCCTGGTCGGCGTACCCGCTGCTCACCACGTCGTCGGTGGCGTACCGGAGCTCACTGGCAAGGTGCCAGCCACCGCCGGCGACGCGGCGGCCGGTGGCCCGTTCGCCGGGGCGTAACAGTCGGGTGCCGGCGATCGGGGAGAACTCTCCGCCGAAGTGCCCACAGCTGGTGTACGACGTCCAGCCGTCCAGGTCCGGCCGGACCTCGCCGTGCAGGAACGCGGCCAGCAGGGTGGGGCGGGTGCAGTATGCCGTCACCCCGTCGGCCGTGCCGGTGAATACCCGGGCCATGCCGAGCCAGTCCTGTTGCAGGGCGAACCGGTCGGTGTCCAGCGCCAACAGACTGAATGGCGGCACCAGGTCGCGGTGCACATCCTCGCCGGCGAGGAGCCGCCCGGCCAACGCCGCCGGGCCGGTCACGACGTCGAGCCCCACCGGTATCCCCATCGAGACGGCGGTGACCGGACCCTCGGTGTCGACCGTCGGCCACCGGTAGGCCCCAGAATCGGTCGGGTGCAGCACCGCGACGCCCCAGTCGTCGCCCCCGAAGTCGTGCCGCCTCCAGGACGCCGGTACCAACTCGGCGACGGCGTCCGCGAACCGGGCCGTGCGGGCCGCCCGCACGCCCTCGGACTGCGGGACCTCGGCGAACCAGGCCAGCAAGACATGCATCTACATTTCCCCATCGCTGAAGGAATGTGCCGTGTTTGTCGAAGATATAGGATCGCTATCCACATTGGGCGTCCCTGCGGTGCCGATCCCGGCCGTTTGGCCGCGCACTGGCCTGCCGGCCACGCTCGGGGACGACAAGAGCTGAAGACCTCGGGCGCTGCCCCGAAGCCCGGCCCTCCTCAGAGGTCCGCTCCAATCGACCAAGGAACCGCAGGATGGCGTCACGAAGCCCTCGGTACGGATCACGAGCCCAAGGTCAGGGTCGGTGAACGGGCGACCAGCAACGAGCTTGGCCAGCAGCCGACGCCAATCGCTTGCGTTCCGCTCGTAGGTTTGACCAGGCTGAATCGGGCAGCCGCAGCACAATGCGGAGCAGGTCGCCCGGATAGTAATAGCCAACGGCTTGCGTCGCAGCTCCGTGCAACGTCTCACGAGAAACGTGTCGTCCGGGTCGGGGCCCGGCCACAGGCCCCGTTCAAGCTGCTCGTTGTCGTCACGGCGGTCGGGGTGGCCCGCACGGCAGCCCTGGGCGCGTGCGAGGTTGGCGGGCCAGCCGCAGGCCAGCGTCCACGCGTTCCAGCGGTCGCGAGCAGGCCGATCCTCTTCACCGGGTGCGGTATCGAAGTTGTCCGCAATGTGGGCATCGGCTAGCGTGCGCGTCTGTGAAGCGTTTTCGGGTTACCTCCACTCTGTTGATCTGTGCCTCCCTGATGGCTCTCACCGCGTGTGGTGGGGAAGAGACCACGACCACGGCCGGGTCCACGCCGTCCGCCTCCACGGCTCCCGCCTCGTCGGCCGCATCCGCCTCCTCGGCGCCGTCCCCGTCGGCCGCGGCGGGCGCTACGGACGTCACGAGCGACAAGAAGCTCTGCGAGTCGGCGAAGAAGGCCGGGGACGACATGAAGGCACAGCTCGTCGCCGCCCTGCAGTCCGGCGAACCGTCGCCGGCCGTGTTCAAGAAGATCCTCACCGATCTGGAAGGCAAGATGACCACGTTGGCCTCCACCGGGGGCGACAGCAAGGTGGCCACCGCCCTGAAGCAGTTCGGGGTGGAGGCATCCAAGGCGGCAGCGGAAGCGGACCCGGCAAACGCCGCCGACAACCCCGCCTTCGAGAAGGCCGGGGCGGACATCACGGCCGCATGCAAGGCTGCCGGAGTCAGCGTCAACTTCTGACGGCACCACGGCCCTCAGCGGCCGATTCGCCAGCATCGCGGCTGTCTCGCCGGCCACACAACTGGCCCGCGAGACAGCCGCGCTCGCTTCTCACGGTCTCCAGACACAGCGCCAGATCCCTGATCGACAACGGGTGCCGTTCTCTTCCCGTCGGCGCGGCGGCCCCATGCGGTACAAGCCATGTGGGGCGGACCATGGTGGCCGGGAACGATTTCGAGACGGACGGTCGGGGTGCGACTCCTGTCGTCCGTTCCATACTCGGCTCACCCGGTTGTCGGTCAGAACGGCACCGACGTGACGAGAGTCGTAGATCAGTCACTCGGCCCGGATCCCACGGCCTTCGGAACTGCCCCCGTTGGTCGGCCTCGGCTAGCCTGGATCACACACGGTCGAAGCCGGGAGGCGCAATGGAACTGTGGCTCAGAATCGACAACGATCCGGCAGGGACCGAGGCGACGACGCTCTACCGTTGGCTCGCCCGCGACCGGCAACTCGCCCGGCACGCGCGGCTCTCGCCGGCCGCCGCAGCGCCGACCGACGGGGAAATGAGCGGCGGCTCGCTGGAAACGATCAATGTCATTCTCTCCAACAGCATCGCGCTGGCCAGCCTGATCACCTCGATCGTGGCGTTCCGGAAGGCGCAGAAGCAGCAGCGGGGCGGGTCCGGGGATCCGATCGTCGTGCTGCTGGAACGGCCGGGCAGGTCCATCGCCATCGACGACGACTCCACGGCCGAGGGCGTGGTCGAACTGCTCGACGCGGCGGATCCCGCCCCCCGGTCGAGGTGACCTCCGATGGCAACGCTCGCTGACCCGACCGCCTCCCGGGCGGTACTGGTGGGAGTGCCGGAGTACAGGTCGCTGCCGCCCCTGCCGGCGGTGCGCGAGAACGTCGGCGCGCTGCGCCGGCTGTTCGCCGACCCGGCGGTGTGGGGATTGCCCACCGAGAGCATCCTCGTGCCGGACCTGTCCGGCACGGACCCGCTCGACGCCGTGATGGGGGCGCTGCGCTCGGCCGCCCGGGAGGCCACCGACACCCTGCTCGTCTACTACGCCGGTCACGGCCTGACGAACATCCTGACCGGGGAGCTGACCCTCGCTCTGCCCGGCGTCGAGGATCTCGATCAGTGGTGGCGGGCGCTGTCCTTCGACCACATCCGCCGCGCACTCACGGACCCCGCCCTGGCCGCCACCCGCCGGGTGGTCGTCCTGGACTGCTGCTACTCGGCGCTGGCGCTGGCCGGTGACATGGGCCCGGCACCGGCGAGCATCGACGTGGCCGCGCTCACCGAGGTCAACGGGGCCTTCGTGCTGACCGCCTGCGCCGAGTCGGAAACGGCGAAGGCGCCGCCCGGCGCGCGGTACACCGCCTTCACCGGTGAGCTGATCACCGCGCTGGAGGAAGGCATCGCCGACGGTCCGGAACTGCTCGACCTGCACACGCTCTACCGCCACCTGGCCGCGGTCCTGGCCGAGAAGCGCTGGCCGGTCCCTCAGCAGCGCAGCCGCAACTCGATCGGGGACCTGGCCCTGGCCCGCAACCGGGCCTGGTCGGCACCCGTCGCCGCCGCAGGCGGCAGCGGCGACGCGGGGCGGGGCGGACCCGTCCTCCGGCGTGTCGCCGTGCCGGCGACCGAGCGCGCCCGACTGCTGCAGCGCGCGGGCAACTTCCCGGGTGCGGCGGCGGCGCTTCGCGAGGCAGCGGTGGACCAGGAGCCCGAGGCGCTACGCCAGCGCATCAGGCAACTGCGTCGCGCGAATCGGCACTCGGAGGCCGCCGCGCTGTGGCGGCTCGCCGAAGGCGTGTAGGACGCCGAGGACACGCGAGACGCCGAACGCACACAGGACGCCGAGAGCACGCAGGGCACCGAGGGGTCCGACGTCACCGAGGGGTCCGACGTCCTCGCCGCCCGGAGAACCGGCCCGGTCACGCCGGCGGTAGCCCGTCGAGGCTGTGTTCGGCCCGGCGGCGCAGGTCCGCGTCCAGCGGGCTGCCGCGATCGGCGGCCTGCCGGGCCTGCGTCACCGCTTCCGCACGTTCCTTCCAGGCGGCCGGGTCACCGCCGAGGTGGGACTCGAACAGTTCCCAGTTCAATAGCACTAGGTCGATGACTTCGGCGGTGTCCAGGCGGTCGAGCGGGTCGAGCCGGTCAGCCGCCACGAGCGGGACGCCCTCCGGCCCGCCGTACCAGCGCCCGGGGGCGGCCGCCGCGCCACCGACCCCCCTGCTCAGCTCCGCACCCCAGCCCTCACCCCACGAGCGGGTCAGCCGCTCGCGGACGTGGGCGCGCAGCGCCAGGTCCCGGTCGATCCACCAGCCGTGCAGCGCATTGGTCAGCGCCATGCGGCGTACCTGCTGGGCGAACTCCGGGGACAGCAGCGCCACCGTGGCCCCGTCGGGGCGGACGAGGCCCAGCCGGCGCAGCAGCGCGATGTCCTGCGAGTCGATCGTCAGGTAGGTCCGGGTGAGCACCTGGTACAGCAGGTCTCCCCCGCGCTCGCCGGTGTCCGCGTTGAGGTTCGCGATCGACCGGGTGAACTGGTCGCGGAACTGCGATTCCACCTGCTCCCAGGCCAGCGCCGCGTCCAGCCGGTCGGTCAGGTGCGTCTCCACGAGTTCGTGGCAGAACAACTCGATGAGGTACGGGTGGTTCCCGGCCCGCCGGACGATCTCGGGCCGCAGGTCGGTGAGGTCGACGCCGGCATCGTCGGCGCGGGCCAGCATGGCGGCGACCTCGTCGTCCCGGAAGGGGCCCACCGGCCGTCTCATCCCCATGACCCCGTCGAGCGTCGAGTGGGCCACGGCGGCCAGCTCGATCGACTTGATCGACCGACGGGACAGGGTCACCAGCCCGGCGGAGTAGTTCTTCTCGCTGACCAGGTCCCGTAGGAGCTGGAACTCGACGCGCCGGAAGACCTCCGCCTGGTCGAACTCGTCGAGGATGACGCCGACGCCGACACCGACGCGGTGCAGGGCGGTGAAGAACGCCTCGAAGCACTCCTTCAGGTCCAGCCACTCGGTGCTGCTGTGCACCGAAAGCTCGATGTCGTTGAGGCCGGCGAGCCAGTCGGGCGGCGCGCCGTCCCCCGGCTGGTTGAGCCGCTCGGCCGCCTGACGCACCCGGGCGACGACAGCCCGGAACACGTCGGCGCCGCTCTCGTACGCGGCGACGCTGAGGTAGACCACGAGCAGGTCGGGACGGTCGACCGCGAACAGTTCCTGAGCCCGGCGTACGACGCTGGTCTTGCCCATCCGGTGGTTGCCCTGGAGGCTCAGGTTGGCCGGGCGCGGGCCCCGCCAGGAGTTCTCCAGCAGGCGCAGCAGGTCGCGCCGGCCCACGAATCGTTCGGCGGTGGCCACCTGTCCGACGCCGAGGTACGGATTGACCGTCATGGCAGCCGACCCTAGCGCCCCAGTTCGATGGACGCCCCGACGTGGTGCATCAGCAGCCAGTCCTGGTAGAGACGGACGACGATGCGGTATGCGCCCCCCTCCTTGCGGACGACGTCCCGAATCATCAGGTCGTTCAGCAACTCGGTGAGGTCACCCCTGCCGCGGTAGACGGCCTGCACCCGTTCGATGGTGGCCAGGCCCTGCCGGGAGGCGACCGCCACAGCCAGCAGGACGGGGCGGAAGTGCTCGGCGGTGGGGGCGTCAGGTTCGGTGTAGCCGGCGGTCTCCAGGTTGTCGAAGTCCTCCTCGCCGAGCGAGTCCAGCAGTTGTTCCCGGACGAGTTCCACGTCGGCCTCGGTGACCAGCGGGGCCCGGTTGAGGTTCATCTGCTCGACCAGGAAGAAGCAGAACTTCTGGATGTAGAAGGCGCTGCCGCCGGTCAGCTCGACGATCCGGTTTACGGCGTGCTGCCGGTACCGGCTGTGCCCGTCCCGGCCCCCGATGAGGATGGGTAGCTCGATCAGCTTCCGGGCGTTGATGTCGTCGAGGTAGGTGACCCGCTCCCGGGCAAACACCCCGAAGACGTTGGCGTGCTCGCGGATCACCCGTTCCAGCGCGTCCTGGCCCACCACCACGAGGTGGAAGACGCGCCGCTCGATGATCGCCTTCAGCGCCTGCATGAACGACTGCGGCAGCAGGCGATTGCGGATCCACTCGTCGAAGTACTGGAACTCGTCGATCAGGACGACGACATGTGGTGGCCGGTCGAGCGTGGCGAAGTAGTCCTCGATGATGGAGATGAAGTCCACCACCGGCTGCGGGCTGGCGGCGAACTGTTCCCGGGTGACGTGCGCGGCCAGGCGGGGCCGACCGGCGCCGGCCGGGTCCTCGAGCAGTTTGCGGCCCGTCCGGTTGAGGATCTCCCAGAGCAGCTCGCCGAGCAGGGCGTGCGGGCTGCGGCCGACGAGGCCGCCCTCGGGGCTGAAGCTGCCGATGTTGCCGAGGTCGACCACGATCAGGTTGTTGGACGCCCGCCGCTCGCTGAGCCGGTCGATCAGCCGGAACCGGATGGAGGACTTGCCGGCCCGCTTCTGGCCGAAGATCGCCACACCGGTGCCCGGCACCGGGGCGAGCCGGAGCCGGCGTTCGATGTTGTCGAGCAGTTCCTCCCGGCCGAAGAACATCTCCGGGTCCTGCACCGGGGCGCCCGTGGAGCCCTGGAAGAACGGGTTGTCGATCTCCTCGAACTTCGACGGGTCGGCGAGCTGCACGGCCAGGCTCGCCTCCACCTGGTCGTACTCGTCGTCGGAGCGGGACCGGTACAGCAGGGTCACCGGCAGCGAGAAGGCGCCGGCCCGGACTCCGCTGTCGCTGACCCGCAGCTTCACCACCAGCACCCGGTGCTGCCCGCCGCTCACCGCGCTGGTCAGCCGCAGCACCTCGTCCTGGGGGATGAACAGGTCCGGCTCGCTGCGAATCCGCAGCTCCCCGGACTCCAAAGGGGCCATGCCCTCCTTGTTGCGGATCTCGATCTGCACCGTCACCAGCCCGTGCTGGTCGCGGTTGCTCTCGGCCAGCGCGAGTGCCAGGTCCGGCTTGGGGCGGCGCTCGGCCAGCAGGTGCTCCTGCGCCTGCTCCACCAGCGAGGCGATGCGGACGGCGATCGGGTCGACGCCCTCGACCGCGAAGCTGGTGGGCGCCTTCGCCACCTCGCTGCGTACCCCCTTCATGGTGTCCGTCACCCGGCGCAGCGAGGCGTCGCGCTCCTCGAAGGACCCGGCGTAGATGAACTGGAGCAGCTCGCGCAGGGCGTCTTCGATCCGGCTGAGGCTCTCGCTGTCCGAGTCGACCTCCGGACGCACCTCGGAGAGCCTGACCAGCGCGGTCTTGATGACGTCCTCGGCGATCGTCAGCTCGTGCAGGGGCGCCAGGGCGGCGACCTTCCGTCGCTGCTCCCGCCCCCAGGCCGCGCCGTACCGCTGCCACGCCTCGCGCATCACCTCGAAGGTCGGCCGGCCCGACGGGTGCTCGTCGGGCCAGTCGTCGAGCAGGTCGCCGTCGAGGTAGCCGCGGTCGGCGAGGTACCTGGCCGCGGCGGCGCGCAGTTCCGGGTCGTCGTGGATGACCGCGGTGACCCGCTCGGCCGCCACATCCGTCTGGGCGACGAGCTGCGCCACCAGCGGGAAGATGGCGGAGCCGTGCTGGCCGAGCTGTTCGCGCAGGATCGGCGCGACGACCTCGTCGATGGGCGCGCCGTCGGGGGTGGAGTCGCGCCGCCCCAGTGCCGGCCGCCCGTTGAGGGAGAGAAAGAACCGGCCGATGGCCAGCCGGGCGTCGCCGCCCCGGGCGGGGTTGCGCAGCCGCTCGGAGGCGGCCAGTGCCTCGCAGTACAGGTCCCGGGCAGCCTCGCTGGCCTGCCGGTCCAGCACCAGGTCGGCCAGCGCCGTGAGGCCGCTGCACAGCCAGCCGTGCAGCTTGTCCTCGTCGTCGTCGTGCCCGTTGGCGCCGTACTCCCGCAGGATGGCCGCGGCGGAGATGTAGCCGTCGGCGCTGTTCTCCCGCTGGTACCCCCGCGAGTGCCCGGCGTTGTCGGCGAGCCGCGTCGCGTCGCGGAAGATCGGCTGCTTCTTCTCCCGCTTGCGCTGGTCCTTGATCCCGGCCGCCTGCTCGGAGTACCGGTCCATCACGTAGGCCACCAGGGCCGAGGTGAACAGGCGGTCGATGAACTTGGGTGTGCTGAGGGACAGCTCGTTACCCTGGCGGATCGCGGCGACCTGGCGGCGGATGTCGTCCGCCCGGTCGGTGCTGTCGTCGCGGATCAGGTTCTCGGCCTCGTCCAGGCCCACCGACGTCCGCTGCTGCACGTACGCCATGGCCAGGCCGCGCCGGACGGCGGGGTTCGCCGGGGTGGCATCGAGCAACGTCTTCCACTCGGGGATCGAGTCCTGCCCGGCGGAGAACTTCACGAACGCGATCTGGTGCAGCAGGTGCCGTCCCTTGGAGCTGGACGGGTCCCGGGAGGCGAGCTGGCGGTGCAACGCCTCCAGCGCGTCGCGGTACCTACCGGCGGCGATGTAGAAGTCGATCAGGATGTTGTCCAGGGAGTCGCCGGGCGGCACCACCCCGGGGAACTCGACCTCCAGGATCCGCAGCGCGGCCTCCGCGCCGTCGAGCCGTTTGATCAGCCAGGCGAGGTCCTTCACCGCGCTCTCGCGCTTCGGCCCGCCCGAACGGATCTCCTCGCGGTACGCGGCCTTCGCCCCCTCGAAGTCGCGCTTCTTCTTGTTCAGGTGGTCGGCGCGGGCGAAGTGGTCGCTGGCCGCCCGCGCGGGTGCGGCGGGCGGCCGGGGCGCGGGATCGGGCGGCTTCTCCACGGTCCGACGCGGGGTGGGCAGGAGCCGGCCGGGGGTGCCCGGGCGGCCCGGCGCACCCGGCCGGACGGCCGGCGGGAAGCCCGCGGCCCGGAACCGGATCGGACGCGGCTGCGCCCCTTCGGGGCGGGCGCGGGGCTCCGGCGTCACGCCGTTGGGGCAGGCCTCCTCCACCGCCCGCCGGGTGATGGACGGCAGGTTGGGGGCGAGGAGCAGGTCGCCCAGGGGCGCCCGGGAGCCGGCCGCGTCCAGCACGCCCAGCAACGCGTGCCAGGCCGCCGAGTCGATCATGGGGGTGATGTTGCGGAAGTACCGGAGCAGGGCGTACACCACGGCGTCGCTGTCCGCGTTCTTCGCCGCGGCGACGGCCAGCAGCCGCCAGCTCTCCGGGTCGGCGGTGAGGTCCGCCGCGGTGGCGAAGTACTGCTGGGCGGTCGCCGGGGCGGCGTTGAGCAGCTCGATGACCCCGATCAGGTGGTAGAGGTCGCCGTTGACCGGGTCTGCGGTGAGGATCCGGCGCAGGCCCGTCGCGATCTGACCCAGCCGGCCGAACTTGGGTGCCAGCTCGTTGATGTTCGCGGCGTTGCGGTACCGCTGGTACTCGGAGTGCAGGCCGCTGTACTGGTCCTGCGGGACGTCGATGTCGAAGGACACCTCCACCGGCATCGAGGCCACGGCGCGCAGGGCCAGGTCCGAGGTGACCGCGGTGGAGGCGGCGGCCACCTCGACCGGCGCGAACGGCGGGCCGCCCTCGGCCACGGGCATCGCCTGCCGCGGGGGTTGCTCGACGACGGCCGGCGGAACGGGGTCGTCCGCGGCCGGCGCCGGTCGCGGAGCGGGCGGCGGGTCGGACGTCGGCACCGCCGCCGGGGTGGGCTCGGCCGTCGGGGTGGGCACCGCCACCGGCACCGCCACCGACGCGGGCTCGGCGGCCGGCACCGCCGCTGGGGCGGGCCCAGCCGGCTGAGTCGGCGGGACGGGCCCGGCCGGCGGTGCCACCGGGGCCGGCTCGGCCGGGGGCGCCCCCACCAGGGTCCGCAGCCCGAGGATGCCCGCGAGGGCCAGGACGCTCCGCCCGCCGTCCGGCTGCTGGAGCACGAGCCGGTTGAGCGTCAGCTCCACGAGCTGGCCGACGAACAGGTCGCCGGTGATGAGACGGACCTCGACGTGGTCGCCGACCCGCGCGACCGACTGGACAAAGTCAGCGTCCATCACACTCCACAGTCGAACGTTGGCCGGACAGATGATCTGCCTACCAGCTAGCCCGGAGCACGGCAGCAGTGTCAAGCACAAAGCCGACAGTAACCGCCGACGCCCGGGGTCCTCGGCCGGCGCGGGAGGCCACCCTCCCGGCTCGTCGAGCCGGCCCCGGCTCCCATCGTGCCTGGCCGTCCCGCAGGCGCTGGCCGGGCGGGTGTTCCGCCTGCGTACGATGCGGGGCCGGACATCCCCTCGTCCCCGGCGGAGGTAGCGGCACATGGCAGGCCAGCACGAGGGCTTCGCCCTCGGCGTCGACCTCGGCACGTCCAACACCGTGGCCGTGCTCCGCTGGCCGGACGGGCGGACCCGGCCGCTGCTCGTCGACGGGCAGCCGGTCGTCCCCTCCGGGGTGTACGCCGACGCCGACGGACGCCTGCACGTCGGCCGGGACGCGCAGCGGCTGGCGCAGGCCGACCCGGGCCGCTACGAGCCGAACCCGAAACGCCTGATCGACTCCCCCACCGTGCCGCTCGGCGACCGCGAGTACGCCCCAGCCGACCTGCTGGCCGCGATCCTGCACGCGGTGGGCCAGACCGCGGTCGCCACGGTCAATTTCCTCCCCCCGGCGGTGCTGACCTGTCCCGCGTCCTGGAATGACGCCCGGCGTCAGGTCCTCGCCGACGCGCTGCTGCGGGCGGGCTGGCCGCAGGCTGCCGAGCACACCCTCTCCGGCCCCACCCCGCTCGGCACCCGGCTGCTGCGCGAGCCCGTGGCCGCCGCCCGCTACTACGCCCAGGTGCTGCGCCGGCCGGTGCCGGTCGGCGGCTCCATCGCCGTGTTCGACCTGGGCGGCGGCACCCTGGACGTGGCGGTGCTGCGCAACGAGGGCGCCGACCCGTGGGGCGACTCCGGCTTCGCCGTGACCGCCACCGGGGGCGTGCCCGACCTCGGCGGGCTCGACCTGGACGCCGCCCTGACGAGCCGGCTCGGCGAGCTGGTGTCCGCGACCGACCCGGCGCGGTGGGCCCGGCTGACCCAGCCGGCTGACGCCGGGCAGCGGCGCGACCTGCACCGGCTCCGGGAGGGCGTCCGCGAGGCGCGGGAGATGCTGTCCCGGGCCCCGGTCGCGCCGGTGGTCGTGCCGGGATCGCAGGAGGTCGTCCAGCTCACCCGGGACGACCTGGAGCGGGTGGCCACCCCGCTGCTGGCCCGGGCCGTGGCCGAGACCGGGCGGGTGATCGCCGCCGCCGGCCTCACCCCCGACCGGCTCGCCGGCCTGTTCCTGGTGGGCGGCCCGACCCGGATGCCGCTGGTGGCCCGGATGCTGCACGCCGAGTTGGGCGTCGCGCCGACCGTGCTGGAGCAGCCGGAACTGCCGGTGGCCGAGGGAGCGCTGACGGACCTGCCGGCCCCCCGCCCGCCACGGCAGGCGGCACCGGCCGCGCCGGCGGGTGGCGCCGGGGGCGTACCGGCGGCCGCGCCTGCGGTGGCCGGGGCCGGCGGCCTGCCACCCACCTGGATCGACGGCGGGCCGGGACTACCTCCGACCGCGCCCGCCGGGCCGGGGCTACCGCCGATCGCGCCCGCCGGGCCGCCCGGGATGCGTGGAACGCCGGAAGCCCCGTGGGGCGTGCCCGTCTCCGGTACGCCGACGCCGCCGGCCGGCCCCCGGCGGCGGGCGCTGTGGATCACGGTCGCGGCGGTGCTCGCCCTCGCCGGGGTGGCCGGCGGCGTCGCGCTGTGGTACACCCGGGACCGCTACCCGGGCCTGGAGTTCCACACGCTGGCCGAGGTGAAGCGCGTGCCGGCCGGCGCGGACCGGCCGACGGCAACCTTCACCGCGCTGCTCGGCGACACCGGCTACGCCGCCTACCCGCTGCCGGACGACCGGCTGGAGATCGTGGCGGTCGACGCGGAGACCGGCAGGGAGCGGTGGCGCAAGCAGACGACGCAGGTGGCGCAGCAGTGGGACGAGATCCGCGCCGTGCCCGGCGCGGTGGCGGTCCTCTCCGACGCGACCGGCGTCGAGGCGCCCCGCGAGCTGCTGGTGCGCGACGCCGCGTCCGGGGAACAGCGGTGGGCCCGGACGATCCGGAACGACGACGAGGTGATCTTCGGCACGGACGTGGCGGTGCTGGTCGACCGGGCCAAGGACCGGCTCGTCGGCCTGCGGATGAGCGACGGCACGGAGGCCTGGGTCCAGGACAACCCGCGCGACGAGTCGGGCAGCACCCGCAGCGCCGTGCTGCCGGTGGGCACGGACGAGGGCGACGGGGGCCCGGCGTACGCCGGCGGTACGCCCCGCGACCCGTGGCGCGGAAAGGTCGACCGGCTCGTGCAGATCGGCGCGGACCGCTCGGTCCGGCTGATCGACCTGGACAAAGGGTCGGTGCTGCGGAGCTGGACGGGCGTCGCCGACTGGGACGACCTCGTGGTCGCCCACGAGGACCGGCTGTACGTGGTCGACGACAGCGGCGCCGGCCGGTACCGGCTGCTCGGGTACGACCTGACCCGGGTCACCGAGCCGACGATCCTGCACAGCTCGGACGAGGGGCAGCGGGCGAAGGCGCTGGTGGCCTGCGGCGAGCACCGGGCGTGCCTGCTGGAGACGCCGTCCGGCGACGCGGACCGCTCCGAGGTGGTGGCGGCCACCGAGGGTGCCGGGACGCGACGCTGGGCGGCGCCGAGGGCGGAGGAACTGGTGCCCGTGGGCGAGCACCTGATCGTCCGGCGGCAGTACCCCGAGTCGACGTCGACCATCCTCGACCCGAAGGGCAAGGCGGTGCTGCGGGACCGCGACGGGACGGCGGTCCGGCTGGACGCCGGCAACGCCCTGATCTTCGCCGACCCGTTGAGCGCCAGCGAGGGGAACCGCAGCGTCGCCGCGATGTCCGTCGGCGCCGAATCCCCGGCCGAGCTGGGCGAGGCCAAGGACATCCGCAGCGCGTCCTGCTCGTGGGACACCAGCGTGCTGCTCTGCGGCGCGGACAAGGAATTCGTGCTGTACCGTTTCGCCCCCGCGCCCTGACCCTCCCCCACTGAACCGACGAGCCCCGGCCGGGCGGGCGTCAGTCGGCGGCGGCCAGGTTCCGGAAGAAGCCGAGCGTGGCCGGGTCGTCGATGGTGGCCGGGACCGGCTCGTCGCGCCCCTCCACCAGGCCCCGCATCGTCCGGCGCAGGATCTTGCCGGAGCGGGTCTTCGGCAGGGCCGGCACGACGGTGACCCGACGGAACGCGGCGACCGGGCCGATCCGCTCCCGCATCCGGGCGACCAGCTCGGCGGCGAGGACGCCCGGGTCCACCTCGACGCCGGCCTTGAGCACCACGTACCCGCTGGGCACCTGGCCCTTGAGCTGGTCCGCCACGCCGATGACGGCGCACTCGGCCACCGCCGGGTGGCCGGCCAGCACCTCCTCCATCGCCCCGGTGGAGAGCCGGTGCCCGGCCACGTTGATCACGTCGTCGGTGCGGCCCATGACGTACAGGTAGCCGTCGTCGTCGAACCGGCCGCCGTCGCCGGTCAGGTAGTAGCCGGGGAAGGTGCTCAGGTACGACCGGACGTAGCGCTCGTCGTCGCCCCAGAGGGTGGGCAGGCAGCCAGGGGGCAGCGGCAGCCTGATCACGATCGAGCCGTCGACGCCCGCCGGCACCTCCACGCCCCGCGGGTCCACCACCCGCACGTCGTACCCGGGGACGGGCACCGACGGCGAGCCGGCCTTGATCGGCAGCGGCTCCAGCCCACGCGGGTTCGCCGCCACCGGCCAACCGGTCTCGGTCTGCCACCAGTTGTCCACCACGGGCACACCGAGCCGCGCGCCGGCCCAGGCGAAGGTGTCCGGGTCGAGGCGCTCGCCGGCCAGGAACAGCGTCCGGAGGCTGGACAGGTCGTACCGGCCGATCCGCGTGCCGTCCGGGTCCTGCCGGCGGATCGCCCGGATCGCGGTGGGGGCGGTGAACAGGGCGGCGACCCGGTGCTGCGACACGACCCGCCAGAACGCGCCCGCGTCCGGGGTGCCGACCGGCTTGCCCTCGTAGAGCACCGTCGTCGCCCCGGCGAGCAGCGGGCCGTACACGATGTAGGAGTGGCCGACCACCCAGCCGACGTCGGAGGCGGCCCAGAACACGTCGCCGGGCCCGATGCCGAAGACGTTGGCCATCGACCAGCGCAGCGCCACCGCGTGGCCGCCGTTGTCCCGGACCACGCCCTTCGGCCGGCCCGTCGTGCCGGACGTGTAGAGGACGTAGAGCGGGTCGGTGGCGGCGACCGGGACGCAGTCGGCCGGCTCGGCGCCGTCGAGGGCCTCGTCCCAGGTCAGGTCCCGGCCGGGGGTGAGCGGCGCGGGGTGCTGGGGGCGCTGCACGATGACACAGCGCTCCGGGGCGTGCTCGGCCTCCGCCAGCGCCGCGTCGAGAATCGGGTGGTAGGGCACGATCCGGTCCACCTCGATCCCGCAGGAGGTGGCGACCACCACCTTCGGCCGGGCGTCGTCGACGCGGACCGCCAGCTCGTGGGCGGCGAAGCCGCCGAACACCACGGAGTGCACCGCGCCGATCCGGGCGCAGGCCAGCATGGCGACCACCGCCTCGGGGACCATCGCCAGGTAGAGCAGCACCCGGTCGCCCCGGCCGACCCCGAGCCGGCGCAGGGCCCCGGCGAACCGGGCGGTCGCGTCGCACAGCTCGGCGTACGTGTACGTCCGGGTGGTGCCGGTGACCGGGCTGTCGTGGATCAGCGCGGGCTGGTCGCCGCGTCCCGCCGCCACGTGCCGGTCCAGTGCGTTGTGGCAGGTGTTCAGCTCCCCGTCGGGGAACCAGCGGTACAGCGGGGCCCGGCCCTCGTCGAGGATCCGCTCCGGCGGCCGGTGCCAGTCGATGTCCGCCGCCGCGTCCCGCCAGAAGGCGGTCGGGTCGGCGATGCTCCGCTCGTACGCTGCTCGATACGCACCCATCCCGCCATGGTGGGGCGTGCCGCCCGGCCGGCACGACGGCCGGCCCGCTCCGGTGCGCCGGACGCACCTGCCGGGTCGCCGAACGGCGGACCGGACGGCCGACCCGGCGGTGTCAGTCGTCGGTGCCCGCCGCGGATGAAGGCGCGTGGGGCGGGTAAGCAGCGCCGCCTGGTGAGGAACGGCCGGCGTCGCGGCGGACCGCGACTCCGGCGCCCGGGCGGGCGGCTCCGCGCCGGCCCGCCCGGGCACCGGACCACGCACCGGTGCGGCCCCGGCCCGGCCGGGGTCAGTTGCCGGTGACCCAGTTCCAGGCGGAGACCACCCACTCGGTCTGCTGGAGGTAGGCGACCCCCAGGACCACCAGGAAGACCGCCGTCACGATGTGGGCGCCCCGCGCGCTGCGCCGGACCCGCCCGAGCTGCCGCTCCCAGATCACCCGGCCGAGCAGCCGGGACAGCCCGAACAGGCCGGCCGCGACCAGCAGGCTCAGCAGGAAGGTGAGCAGTGGCGCGCCGAGGTCGCCCCGCCCGGAGATGGCCCAGATGCCCCAGCAGACAAAGGCGAAGAGGCCCCCTGCGGCGCTCCACTCGCCGCCGACCCGCAACCGGGCCAGGTGCCAGCTCAACGGGCGGCGCGGCGCCGGCACGTCGCCGGACCAGAGCCCGTCGTGCCCGTCGTGCCCGCCCTGGTCGATCGTGGGGAACGGTTCGGTGCGTGGAGTGCGCGGCTGCCCCACGGAGGCCACCCCCCGGCGGAAGGCGTCGCGCTGTGGCGGCACCCCGACACCCGGTTGCGGCGACACCTCGACGGTCCGCTCCGCCCACGGCTGTGTCTGGTCTGCCATCTCGTGTCCTCCCCTGACGTCGGTGCCGGCACCGGCCGGCCCCACCTCCGAGGGTAACGAGCCGGCAAATCGGTCGCCTGCCCCGTGGGGTTTCCGATAGACACGGGCGATGACGAACCCTCCACCGCCGATCCGGGTCGGCCGGCCCGACGACTTCGACGACCTGGCCCGCATGATCGAGATCACGTTCCACACCACCCTCGGCGAGGAGACCCGCGAGGCCGAACGGGGCATCTGGGAGCCGCACCGGAGCCTGCTGGTCCGGGACGGCGCGGAACTCGTGGCGCACGTCTCGGCGTTCACCCGGGAGCTGACCGTCCCGGGGGCCACGCTGCCGGCGGCCCACGTGACCATGGTCGGGGTGCTGCCGACCCACCGCCGCCGCGGCCTGCTCACCCGGCTCGTGCGCCGGCAGTTGCGCGACATCCGGGACGCCGGCCGGGAGCCGGTGGCCGTGCTCTGGGCCAGCGAGGGCAGGATCTACCCCCGGTTCGGTTACGGCCTCGCCGCCCAGGAACTCTCCGTCGAGTGCTCCACCACCGAACTGCGGCTGCCCGCCCCGGCCGCCGCCGAGGGCCGGCTGCGCCTGAACCGGCCGGTGGCACAGCAGGCCGACCTGGCCCGGCTGTACGACCGGCAGCGCGCCGACCGTCCCGGCTGGTCCGACCGGGACGACCGGTGGTGGCGGTACGTGCTGACGGACCCGGCCGACGAGCGCGCGGGCGCGACCGAGCGCCGGGTGATGCTGCACGAGGGCCCGGACGGTGAGGTCGACGGGTACGCGCTGTGGCGCTCGCGCCGGGACTCCGACGCCGCCGGCCCGCGCGGCGTGACGATCGTCGAGGAGATGGTGGCCGCGAACCCGGCGGCCCGGCTGGCGCTGTGGCGGCTGCTGCTCTCGCTCGACCTGACCCGCCGGCTCTCCTACCGGGGGCCGGTGGACGACCCGTTGCTGCGCCTGGTCGACGAGCCGCGCCGGTTGGTGGCCCGGCTCTCCGACGCGCTCTGGGTGCGGGTGGTGGACGTGCCGGCCGCGCTGGCCGCCCGCCGGTACGCCGCCGACGTGGACGTCGTCGTCGAGGTCACCGACGAGTTACTTCCGGAGAACTCGGGGCGCTGGCGGCTGACCGGCGGGCCGGACGACGCCCGGTGCGGGCCCACCGACCGGCCGGCCGACCTCGCCTGCGACGTGCGGGAGCTCGGCGCGCTGTACCTGGGCGGGACGGGGCTGGCGACGCTGGCCGACGCCGGGCGGATCCACGAGCGGCGCCCCGGCGCGCTGGCCGCCGCCGGGCCCGCCTTCGCCTGGCACCGGGCCCCGGCGGGAATGGGCATCTTCTGACCGCCCTCGCCACCGCCCCGCCGGCCGGGCCTCCACGTGGGCGGGCGCGGCGGCGGCGCGGGCGGTACGGTCGACTGATGGGTGACGGGGATCGACGGCGACGCCGGCTGAGGCACCACTCCGACGCCGAGGTTCCCACGGCGCCCGCTGCCGGGGTGCAGGACGTGGTCGAGCCGCCCCGCCGCCGGGGCGGCCCGGCCGGCGAGGAACGCGACGGCGAGCGGGGCCTGCGCAGCCTGGTCGGGCCCGGCGCCTCCCAGGTGGGGCCCCTGGCGGCGCTGCGGGCCCGGGACGCGGCCCGACCGACCGAGGAGGACCTGGCCGAGGCGGAGGCCCGGATGGTCGTCGTCCGGCGCAACTGGATGCCCCGCGAGGACCTGCCCCGCCCCGGGCCGCTGACCCGGCCGGGGCGCTGACGGGTCAGGGCAGGTCGGGCAGCTCCCGGCTCTGCTCGTACGCGGCGACCTGGTCGATCCGGCGGGCGTGCCGGGGGTTGCCGGAGAACGAGGTGGTGAGGAACGCCTCGACGATGGCGGTGGCCTCGTCCAGGGTGTGCTGGCGGGCGCCGACGGCCACCACGTTGGCGTCGTTGTGCTCCCGGCCCAGCTGGGCCGTGTCGATGTTCCAGGCCAGCGCCGCCCGGACGCCCGCGACCTTGTTGGCGGCGATCTGCTCGCCGTTGCCCGAGCCGCCGATGACCACGCCGAGACTGCCGGGGTCGGCGACCACCCGGGCACCGGTGTGCAGGCAGAACGCCGGGTAGTCGTCGTCCGGGTCAAAGGCGTGCGGGCCGACGTCGACCAGCTCGTACCCCTGCTTGGCGAGGTGGCCGGCCAGGTGCACCTTCAGCTCGAAACCAGCGTGGTCGGATCCCAGATAGACGCGCATACCGCGCAGTCTGTCAGGCCGTCGTCCGCGCCGCCGAGCGGGCGGCGGCGCGGAGCCGGCTTCGTCACAGAAGGGCTGGTCACCCGGGTCGTCGGCCGGCGTGTCGCGCGCTCAGCGGGACAGTTCGGCCACCACCAGGCCGCCGCGGGCCTTCGGGGTGAACCAGGTGCTCTTGCGCGGCATCTTCTCCCGGGCCAGGTTGACCGCGACGAAGTCGTCCACGGTCACCGGGGCGATCAGCACCGCCAGCTCGGCCCGGCCCGCCTCGACCTCGCCGGTCAGCCAGCTCGCCGGGTAGTCCCCGCCGACGTAGGTGATCCGCTTGTCGCCCGGGTCGAGGCCGAGCGCGTCGCGCATCAGCACCCGCTCCACCAGCGCGTGGTCGAGGTTCTCCAGCCGGCCGCCGTCGACGTGCGGCAGTCGCACCGCGTACCCCTGGTCGGCCAGCCGGAGCGCGACGGTGCCGCCGGCCGTCGGGACCTCGACCGGACCGTCGATCACGGTGACCTCGGCGCCCGCCGCGCGGAGCCGGTCGACCAGCTCCGCCGGGGTGACGGTCAGCTCGCTGACCAGCCGGTTGTACGGCTGGATCGCGACCGACGCGGGGGTGGTCACCACGGCCAGGAAGCGGGGCAGGCCGCCGGTCTGGGCGGCGAGGCTGCGGTGGTTGCCGTCGGCGACCACCAGCTCGCCGCCGCCGGCCAGGGCAGCCAGCGCGTCCTGCTCGGGGCCGGGGCCGAGCAGCCACACGGCGTGCGTGCGCCCGGACTGGTCGGTGTCGGTCGCGGCGGGCGCCCCGGCCGAATCGGTCGCCGCCGCGAGCGCGGCGTGCAGCTCGTCGCCCCGGCCGGTCTGGAGCAGCAGCACGGGCGAGAGCAGGTGACCGAGCGCCTCGGCGAGAGCGACCCGCTCGCGGACCTTGGCGATGAAGACGTCCTCGTTGCGGATGACCAGGCCCGGCTCGTCGGCGCTGGTGGAGATCTGGTCGGTGTCGACCATGGCGAACAGCCCGTACGCGGTCTCCTCCCCCGGCGCGCTGATCCGGTAGAGGACCACCACCTGCTCGGCCGGGGTGTAGCTGCCGTCGGCCTTGGCCTCGGCGAGGCGGGCCACCGCGTCGGAAAGCGCGTCGAGGAAGGACTTCCCCAGGGTTTCCGGTGCCCGGTGCGGCATCTCGATGCCGAGGGCACTGTGCGGGTTCGCCTCGATGATCGCGGTGATCTCCGCGTCGTCGGCGAACTCGTCGTAGTTCTGCGCGCCGGTGCCGCCAGTGGTGATCCAGGCCCGGGCGATCGGATGTACGACCGTCATGTCCGCTGACGCTACCGCCGGCCGGTTACGCCCCGCAGCGGGCCCCGCACCCCGTCCACCAGTTGAAAGGGGGTGGCCGGGGCGACGGGCCGCCCCGGCGCGCCGAGGGGCGGGGTCAGCCGGGAGGTGGCCGCCACCCGGGCGACGCCGACCACGATCGGCGGGGCCAGCAGGTCGACCAGGTCGGCCGGCAGGTTCGGCCGGACCGCAGGCCAGCCGGCGTCGTCCACGGACCAGTACGCCGCACCGGCTTCCCCGGTGGTCGCCGCCTGCGGCGGCGCGTCATCGAACGTACGGCGGTGCTTACCCATCGGATGCCTCCACGAGCTGCCGGGGGCCCACCCCTGCGGGCCGTTGGCGGGACATCCGGTGGAACGACCCCCGCACCACCCGGTGACGCCCCCACGGCGCGCCGCCCACCGCAGGCCTCGGCCCACCGCCCGGCCCGTCTCGCCCACCGCCCGGCCGCCGCAGGCCCCGCCCGCCGCCGGCCCCGTCGGAGCCCGGGCCGACGGCGGGCGGAGCGGCACAAGAAGGTAACCCTCCTCCACCCCTGAGCCGCTGAGGAGGTGCCCTCTTTACTCGAAGGTCGGGGCTGCCTGGCGGAAGCGCTTCAGCTCATAGAAGCCGGGCGTCCCGGCGACCAGCAGGACGCCGTCCCAGAGCCGGCCGGCGGCCTCGCCCTTGGGCCGTGGGGTGACCACCGGGCCGAAGAAGGCCACCGGGTCTCCGTCCGGGCCGGGGGCGTGGATGACCGGGGTGCCCACGTCGGTGCCGACCGGCCGCATCCCGGCCTCGTGGCTGGCCCGCAGGGCCTCGTCGTACGCGGTACTCTCGGCCGCCGCGGCCAGCTCCGGGTCCAGCCCGGCATCGGTCAGCGCCGCCGCGAACAGCTCCCGGCCCAGCTCCTCCTTGCCGAGGTGGATCCGGGTGCCCATGGCGGTGTACAGAGCACGGACGGCGTCCGGGCCGTGCTGCTGCTCGACCGCGATGCAGACCCGCACCGGGCCCCAGCCGCTCTGCAACATCTGCTGGTACCGCTCGGGCACGTCGCGCCCCTCGTTGAGCACCGACAGGCTCATCACATGGAAGCGGACGTCCACGTCACGGACCTGCTCCACCTCCAGCAGCCAACGGGAGGTGATCCACGCCCACGGACACATCGGGTCGAACCACATGCCGACAGTGACTCGATCGGTCACGGTGAGGTTCCCTTCAAAACAGCAGGGCCGGGGGGCCGACCCTTTGTCCCTTGATCCTCCACCCTGGCCGGCGTTGACCGGTACCGGAATGAGAGCGTGACGTCGCCCACCGCGACGTGCCCGCCCATGGAAGACTCGGTTCCGACCGACCGTCACGAGCGGGCGGTGGGCTGGCGCCGCAGCGGCGCACGCGAGAGCGGGATGGAGACGAACAGTGCCGGGAGTGCGCAACCTGACCCAGGTCGAGGCCACCGAGCGGGCCCGCCTGCTCGAGGTCACCGGGTACGACATCAGTCTGGACCTGTCGACCGCCGTCCAGGCCGCCGACGCCCGGACCTTCCGGTCGGTGACCGAGGTCCGGTTCCGCTGCGCCGAACAGGGCACATCCACCTTCATCGAGGCGGCCGCCGAGTCGATGCGCTCGGCGACGCTCAACGGCGTCCCGGTCGACGTCTCCGGCTGGTCGGCGGACAGCGGGCTGACGCTGACCGGGCTGGCCGAGGAGAACACCCTCGTGGTCGACGCCGACTTCGCGTACTCGAACAGCGGGCAGGGGCTGCACCGCACGGTCGACCCGGTCGACGGGGAGACCTACCTCTACAGCCAGTTCGAGACGGCGGACGCCCAGAAGGTCTTCGCCTGCTTCGACCAGCCCGACCTGAAGAGCGTCTACACCTGGCACGCCACCGTCCCGGAGCACTGGCGGGTGGTGTCCAACATGCCGGTCGAGCGCGAGGTGCCGGCCGGCGAGGGGCTCAAGACCGTCCACTTCGTCGAGTCCGCCCGGATGAGCACCTACATCACCGCGCTCTGCGCCGGCCCGTACCACGAGGTGCGGGACAGCCACGACGGCATCGACCTGGGGGTCTACTGCCGGGCCTCGATGGCGCAGTACCTCGACTCGGACGACCTGTTCCTCGTCACCAAGCAGGGCTTCGACTTCTTCCACCAGCAGTTCGGCGTGCGCTACCCGCTGCCGAAGTACGACCAGCTCTGGGTGCCGGACTTCAACGCCGGGGCGATGGAGAACTTCGGCTGCGTCACGCACGCCGAGGGGCACTACCTCTTCCGCTCCCAGGTCACCGACTTCGAGTACGAGCAGCGGGCCAACACGATCCTGCACGAGCTGGCCCACATGTGGTTCGGCGACCTGGTCACCATGCGCTGGTGGAACGACCTGTGGCTGAACGAGTCGTTCGCCGAGTGGGCCAGCCACTGGTGCAACGCCAACGCCACCCGCTTCTCCGACGCCTGGACGACCTTCCTGTCCATCCGGAAGAACTGGGGTTACCGGCAGGACCAGCTCTCCTCCACCCACCCGGTCTACTGCGAGATGCCGGACCTGGAGGCGGTCGAGGTCAACTTCGACGGCATCACGTACGCCAAGGGCGCGAGCGTGGTCAAGCAGCTCGTCGCGTACGTCGGCGAGGAGCCGTTCCTGGCCGGGCTGCGGGCGTACTTCGGCAAGCACGCCTGGGGCAACGCCACCTTCGACGACCTGCTGTCGGAGCTTGAGGCGGCCTCCGGCCGGGAGCTGCGCAAGTTCGCCGCGCAGTGGCTGGAGACCGCACAGGTCAACACCCTGCGTCCCGAGGTGACGGTCGACGCCGACGGCAGCTATCAGCGGGTGGTGGTGCGGCAGGAGGCGCCGGCCGGGTACCCGACGCTGCGCACCCACCGCATCGGCGTGGGCCTGTACGACCTGGCCGACGGCCAGCTCGTCCGCCGGCAGCGGATCGAGATCGACGTGACCGGCGAGCTGACCGAGCTGACCGACCTGCACGGCGTGCGGGCGGCGGACGTGCTGCTGCTCAACGACGACGACCTGACGTACACGAAGCTGCGGCTGGACGAGCGGTCGATGGCCACGGTGGTGCAGCACATCGCCGGCTTCGAGTCGTCGCTGTCGCGCGCCCTGTGCTGGATGGCCGCGTGGGACATGGTCCGCGACGCCGAGCTGTCGGCCCGCGACTACGTGGCGCTGGTGCTGGCCGGGCTGCCCGCGGAGACCGACATCAACCTGGTCACCGCCACCCTCCGCCAGGCGACCTCCGCGCTGGTCTACTACGCCGACCCGGCCTGGGCGCCGACCGGCTGGGCCGAGCTGCACCGGACGGCGAAGGCCACGCTGTCCGCCGCCGAGCCGGGCAGCGGGTTCCAGCTCGCCTGGGCCCGCGCCGTCGCCTCGGCGACCCGCTCCGACGAGGGCCTGGCGATGCTGCGGGGCTGGCTGGCCGGCAACGGCGTGCCGGCCGGGCTGGCCGTCGACACCGAGCTGCGCTGGACGATCCTCCAGCAGCTGGTGGCCAACGGTGCCGCCGGCGCCGAGGAGATCGAGGCCGAGCTGGCCGGCGACCGGACCGCCAGCGGCGAGCGGGAGGCCGCGCACGCGCACGCGCTGGTGCCGACGGAGAAGAACAAGGCCGCCGTCTGGGCCCAGCTCACCGGCCCCGACGCGCTGCCGAACTGGCGCAACCGGGCGCTGTTGCAGGGCTTCGCCCCGTCCGTGCAGGCGGAGCTGCTCGCCCCGTACCGGGAGAAGTACTTCGCCGTGGTGGACCAGGTCTGGGCGCAGCGGGACAGTGAGCCGGCGCAGGAGTTCGTCCAGCTGGCGTACCCGGACCAGCAGGTCTCCGAGGAGACCGTCGCGGCCACCGACGCGTGGCTGGCCGCCGCCGACGGGCAGCCGGCGTCGCTACGCCGGTTGGTCGCCGAGGGCCGCGACGCCGTCGTCCGCGCGCTGAGGGCCCGCGACCGGGACGCCCGCAGCGCCTGAGGCGAGTGTCAACCGGCCCGGGGCCGGCGCGGGCGAACAGCCCCGCCGGCCCCGGGCCGGTTGTGTCTCAGCCCTTGCCGGCGTGGCTGGCGAGCTGGTCGAGGCCGTTGATGATGCCGCCGGCCAGGTCGCCGCCGCCGAAGGCCGCCACCATGGAGAGGGCGGCCAGCTTGGCGTACGTGTCGGGGATGCGCTTGCGGGCGTGCCGGCCGGTGACGACCTCCAGCTTGCGCTGGTTGGGCGACACCGCGATCAGGACCGACCGGTCGGGGTCGGCGAGCTGCCGGTGCAGCCGCTGGGCGTGCTCGCGGATCGGCTCGTCGAGGCCGCCGACGTAGACCGAGAAGACCAGCCCGGTCCCCTGGTCGGCCAGGCGGAGCGCCTCGTCGATGCGCAGCAGCTGACGGGTCGAGAACGGCCCGTCGAGCACCTCGGGCGGTGTTTCCGTGCCGGCCTGGATCTCACCAACGGTCACTTGCGCCTCCGGTTCCACCGGCCGGCGACTCGATGCCGGCCTTCTCAAGCTTGTGGCTGGTCAGCGCCGGTGCCTGCGCACCCGCGGCCAGCACGGTGCCGGCCGAGTCGGCCAGCTGCTCCGGGCGGCCCAGGAACCAGACCGGAGTGAAGTCGAAGGGCCGGCCCGGCCGGTAGCGCTTGGCGGCGGCACCCTTGCCCGGGCCACCGGCGAATGCCAGCGCGGCGATCACCAGCACCACGGCCGCCGGGATGCCGACGAAGATCAGCAACGTCTCGGTAACAGACAATCCCAACGCCCCCAGGCGGAAAGAGAGACCAGGAATCCCGGGTCGGGTGGACGATCATGGACACCGACCGCCCGACTCCGCTCCTGTTCACGTTAGCGGAGTCGACGGCCCGCCAGACTGCGGGGTGGCGATCCCACCCGCCACCGCACCCCGCCCATCCTGCCCGCTCCGGCCACCGGCCGCACGGCAGACACGACGGTCAGCGGGCTGCGGTCAGCTCAGGGTGCCGGCCGGCGCGACCCATTCGCATCGCGGGCCACCCACGTCCCGGATCAGATCGAAGTCGCGGTCGTAGTGCAGGACGACCGCGGAGTACTCGGCGGCGACCGCCGCCACCGTGACGTCCACCGGACTCGCCGCGCGGTGGTGTCCTCGGGCCGTCAACGCCAATTGCAGATCCCGCGCCCGGGTGGCCACCGCCGCCGTGATCGGTAGCTCGATCATGAGCTCGGAGCGCCGAGCTCGCACCGCCATCGCGTCCCGGAAGTCACGAACGCTCCGTTTATATATGCGACCTGCCGAGGAAGCGCAGGGCGTTGGCGGAGAGCAGCTTGTCGCGCTGGGCCGCGGTGAGGAACTCCGCCGCGTGGACCACCTGCCCGGCCGGGCGCTCCCCCAGCGGGTACGGGTAGTCGCTGCCGACCAGCACCCGGTCCTCGCCCATGGTGTCCACCAGCAGCCGCAGCGCCGCCGGTTCGAACACCACCGAGTCCACGCAGAACCGGTCGACGTACGCGCTGGGCGGCGCGGCGGACGCGCCCCGAACCAGGTCGCCCCGGCGGTGCCAGGCGTTGTCGGCGCGGCCCAGCCAGAACGGGAAACTCCCGCCGCCGTGCGCGAAGCAGAGCCGCAGCGACTCCGGCACCCGGTCGAACACGCCGCCGAGGATCAGCGCCAGCACCGACAGGTGCGTCTCGGCGGGCATCCCGGTCAGCCAGCGGGCCATCCACCGGTCCAGCCGGGGCCCGCCCGGCATGTCCCACGGGTGCACGAACACCGGCGCGCCGACCTCGGCGCAGTGCTGGAGGAAGGTGACCACTCCCTCGTCGTCGAGGTCCCGGTCGCCGACGTGGTTGCCGATCTCCACCCCGACGTGCCCGGCCGCGAGGCAGCGGTCCAGCTCGGCGCAGGCCGCGTCCGGGTCCTGCAACGGCACCTGGCAGAACGGCACCAGCCGGTCGCCGCCGTCGGCGGTGACCTCCAGGGTGAGGTCGTTGAAGATCCGGGCCACCTTCACCGCCTGGTCGGCGGGGCGGTCGTAGCTGAAGAAGACCGGGGTCGGGGACACCACCTGGACGTCGACCCCGTCGGCGGCCATGTCGGCCAGCCGGGTCGGCGCGTCCCAGCACTGCGCGCCGACCGGCCGGAACTCCGTCTCCCCCACCATGATCATGGCGGCCCGCTCGGAGTCGATCCGCAGCCAGGGCCAGCCGGACCCGCCGCACGCCGCGCCGAGGTCCGGCCACCCCTTCGGTACGACGTGCGTGTGCACGTCGACCACCGGGAGCCGCCCGGCGGGCACCCCCATCAGCCCTTGCCCGGGTGCAGCGCGCCGCACCCGCCGCAGGTGCGGGCGGCCTCGTCGGCGTAGAACGCGCCGAACACCGGGGGCAGGTCGGCGGCGATGTCGCGGACCTGCAACTCCACCTCGTGCACCTTGTGCCCGCACTCCGGGCAGTACCACTGGAACTTCTCCAGCGTGCCCTCCTCGCGGACCCGCTCGACCACCACGCCGATCGAGCCGACCTCGGGGCGCTGCGGCGAGTGCGGGGTGTCACGCGGCAGCATCCACATCTGGCCCTCGCGCACGTGCACCGTACGCGGCCCCTGCGGGGTCATCAGGTTGACGTGCATGTTGCCCTTGACCTGGTAGAAGAACTCCTCGTACGGGTCGACGTGGAAATCGGTGCGCTGGTTCGGCCCGCCCACCACCATCACGATGAAGTCGTCGGAGCCGGGGAACATCTCCCGGTTGCCCACCGGCGGCTTCAGCAGGTGCTGGTTCTCGGCGACCCACCCGGGGAAGCTGAACGGCTCGGCGATCTCACTCACGACTGACCTCCCGACGGAAGAAGCGCCACTGCTTGCATCTCGATGAGCAGGTGCGGGTGCGGAAGCTGGTGCACGGCCACGGTCGTCCGGGTCGGCCCCGTGGCGTCGAAGAACTCCGCCCACACCTCGTTGTAGCCACCGAAGTCGTTCATGTTGACCAGGTACGACGTCACCTGCACGAGATCGGGCAGGTCCGCGCAGACCGACCGCAGCAGGTCCCGGACGTTCCCGATCACGGCCCGGGTCTGCGCCCGGACGTCGAGATCGGTCGTGCCGAACTCGTCCACCGACACGCCCGCGAAGGTGTTGTCCGGCCGCCGGGACGACGTACCGGAGACGAAGACGAACCCGCCGGCGACCTTGACGTGCGGAAACGCCCCGCGCGGCACGGCCTTGCCGGCGACCACGCGCGCCTCGCCGCTCACGACGACGCCCGCAGCGACGCGGCGCCGAGCTTCTCCACGACGGCGCGGACGTGCGCGCCGGGGCGCAGGGGCACGGCGGCGGTGGCGGCCCCGGCGAGGAAGACCCAGCCCGACCGCAGTCGCACCCCGTGCCGCCCGGCGAGGCGGAGTCCCTCGTCCAAGGTCCGGCGGGGGTCGCCGAGGATCGCGGCGGTCGAGCCGACCTGGACGACGCGTCCGTCGATTTCGAGGAGCACGCCGAGGTTGTCCAGCCCGTCCGGCACCGGTGACCAGGCTCCGATGGCGAACGCGGCGGCGGAGGCGTTGTCGGCGATGACGTCGGGCAGGGAGAAGGTGAAGTTGGCGTACCGGGAGTCGATCAGCTCGATCGCCGGGGCGACCGCGCGCACCGCGTCGGTGAACGCCCCGACCGGCTCGCCCGGCTCGGGCAGCCGGTCCAGCAGGAACGCCACCTCCGGCTCGACCCGGGGGTGGATGAACGTGGCCGGGTCGACCGTGCCGCCGTCGGGGACCCGCATCACATCGGTGAGCCGGCCCCAGATCACCTCGTCCACGCCGACCTGGGCCATCTTCGCCCGGCTGGTCAGCCCCATCTTCAGCCCGACGAGGCGCTCGCCCCGGTCCAGCCGGCGCTGCACCAGCGCGGTCTGCACCGCGTACGCGCCGTCGCCGTCCAGGCCGGTCTCGGCGGCGAGCTGCGCGATCGCGGTGGCCGTGTCGGCCGCCGTCCCCAGCCTGCCGGCGACGCCCGCGGTGTCCACCCCGATCACGCGACCTCCTCCTGCCCACGCCGACCCGCGAGGTCCAACGCCACATCCACGATCATGTCCTCCTGACCACCGACCATCCGCCGCCGCCCCAGCTCCACCAGGATCGACCGCACGTCCACCCCGTACTTCGCCGAGGCTCGCTCGGCGTGCCGCAGGAAGCTGGAGTACACCCCGGCGTAGCCGAGGGACAACGTCTCCCGGTCCACCCGCACCGGCCGGTCCTGCATCGGCCGGACCAGGTCGTCGGCGGCGTCCATCAGGGCGAACACGTCACAACCGTGCTTCCAACCGTGCAACTCGGCGACCGCGACGAACACCTCCAACGGGGCGTTGCCGGCCCCCGCGCCCATCCCGGCCAGCGACGCGTCCACCCGCACCGTGCGCCCGTGCGGGGCGTCCGGCCCGGCCGGAGCGCCGCCGGCGACCCGGCCGTGCTCGACGGCGACCACGCTGTTGGCCACCCCGAGCGACAGGTTGTGATGGGCGTGGATGCCGATCTGCGTCTGCGCCGACAGCACCTGCCGGTACGCGTCGACCCGCTGCGCCACGTCCGACATCAGCAACCGGCCACCCGAGTCGGTGACGTAGACGCAGTGTGCCCCGTACGACTCCATCAGCGCGGCCTGCGCGGCCAACCCGGCCGGGTCGGTCATGTGCGACATCATCAGGAAGCCGGACACGTCCATGTCGTTCTCCCGCGCCCAGGAGATGTGCTGGGCGGAGATGTCCGCCTCGGTGCAGTGGGTGGCGATCCGGACGCTGGTCACCCCGAGCGCCTTCGCCGCCCTCAGGTCGGCGATGGTGCCGATCCCCGGCAGCAGCAGGGTGGTCAGCCGCGCGGTGGTGAGCACCTCGGCCGCGGCGGAGATCCAGTCGGCGTCGCTGGCCGCACCGTGGCCGTAGTTGACGCTGGACCCGGCCAACCCGTCGCCGTGCGCCACCTCGATCGCCGCCACCCCGGCCGCGTCCAACGCCGCCGCGATCGCGCGCACCTGGTCGACGGTGTACCGGTGGGCGACGGCGTGCATCCCGTCGCGCAACGTCACGTCCTGCACGTACAGGTCGGTCATGCGGTAACCGCCTTCCGGAGGGCGACCAGCCGCTCGGCGGTGCGCAGCGCGGCCGAGGTCATGATGTCCAGGTTCCCGGCGTACGCGGGCAGGTGGTGCCCGGCCCCGGACACCTCCAGGAACACCGACACCTGCAATCCCGTGAGGTGCCGCCCGAGAGCCGGCACGTACGTGTCGACCGGGTCGAACTGCACGTCCTGCTTGAGCCGGTACCCGGGGACGTACTCCTGCACGGTCGCCACCATCTCGGCCACCGAGCCGGCGATCGCGGCCCGGTCGGCGTCGGCGTCCGGGCACAGGCAGTAGACGGTGTCCCGCATCATCAGCGGCGGATCGGCCGGATTCAGCACGATGATCGCCTTACCGCGCCCCGCGCCGCCGACCACCTCGATCGCCCGCGCGGTCGTCTCGGTGAACTCGTCGATGTTCGCCCGGGTCCCCGGCCCCGCCGACTTCGAGGCGATCGAGGCGACGATCTCCCCGTACGCCACCGGCGTGACCCGGCCGACGGCGGCCACGATCGGCACGGTCGCCTGCCCACCGCAGGTCACCATGTTCACGTTCGGTTCGTGCAGGTGCTCGTCCAGGTTGACCGGCGGCACCACGTACGGGCCGATCGCCGCCGGGGTCAGGTCGACCACGGTCCGGCCGAGGGCGCGGAGCACCTCGTCGTGCCGCTGGTGCGCGCCGGCCGACGTCGCGTCGAAGACCAACTCCACGTCCGCGAACTCGGGCAGCGCGACGAGCCCGTCGACGCCCTCGGCCGTGGTGGCCACGCCGAGTCGGCGGGCCCGGGCCAGCCCGGCGGAGTCCGGGTCGATGCCGGCCATCGCCACCATCCGCAGGCTCCCCGGGGAGGGCACGGAACGTGGGCCCGGCCCGTCGGGACCGCCGCTGCGCCGCAGCACCTTGATCATCAGGTCGGTGCCGATGTTGCCCGACCCGAGCACCGCCACGCCGGTACTCATGAGGGTTCCCTTCCGAAACTGGTACGAACCGAGCCGAGCCCGGAGATCCGCGCCTCGTAGGCCGCGCCGGGCGTCACCGGCACCACCGGGCCGAGCGACCCGGAGAGCACCAGGTCCCCCGCCCGCAGCGGGTCACCGGCGCGCACGAGCGTGCCGACGAGCCACTCCAGGGCGTTCAGCGGGTTGCCCATGCAGGCCGCCCCGGCGCCGACCGAGACCGGCTCCCCGGCGTGTTCGAGGACCATCCCGCACAGCCGCAGGTCCACGTCGGCGAGCCGGCGGGGCGTGGTGCCCAGCACGAACAGGCCGCTGGAGGCGTTGTCGGCGACGGTGTCCACGAGGGAGATGTCCCAGCCGGCGATCCGGGAGTCGACGATCTCGATCGCCGGCAGCACGTGGTCGACCGCGCGGATCAGGTCGACGGCGGTGATCCGCTCGTCGGTCAGGTCCCGGCCGAGCACGAAGGCGACCTCGGCCTCCACCTTCGGCTGGAGCAGCCGGCCGAACGGCACCTCGACGCCGTCCCCGACCGCCATCGCGTCGGTCAGCAGCCCGAAGTCCGGCTGGTGCACGCCGAGGCTCTCCTGGGCCGCCCGGGAGGTCAGCCCGATCTTCGCGCCCACCCGGCGCTCGCCCCGGCCCTGCCAGGCCCGCGTCTGGAGCTGCTGCACCCGGTACGCGGACTCGACGTCCCCCTCCGGCAGCAGCCGGCCCCGCAGCGGCGGGCAGGGCTTCCCGCTGCTGCGGGCCTCTGCCAGCTCCCGGTTGGCCGCCTCGATGTCGACACTCATGTCCGCTCCTCGGTGCGCTCGCTCACGACGCCGTGCATTCTGCCCGCCGGGCCCGTCAAGAGAGGTCCACGCAGACGTTGGTCAGTTCGGAATAGAAGCCCAGGGAGTGCACGCCGCCCTCCCGGCCGATGCCGGACGCCTTCACCCCGCCGAACGGGGTACGCAGGTCCCGCAGGAACCACGTGTTGACCCAGACGATCCCGGCGTCCAGCCGGGCCCCCGACCGGTGCGCCCGGCCCACGTCGCGGGTCCACACCGTCGCGGCGAGCCCGTACTCGGTGCCGTTGGCCAGCGCGTACGCCTCCTCCTCGACGTCGAACGGGGCGACGTGCACCACCGGGCCGAAGATCTCCTCCCGGTTGGTCCGGGCATCCGGGCCGAGCCCGGTGAGCACGGTGGGCCGCACGTACGCGCCACCGTCGCGGGCGTCACCGAACGTGGGCCGGCCTCCCCCGGCACGCACCTGCGCGCCCTCGGCGCGGGCGAGGTCGTGGTAGCCGAGCACCTTCCTGCGGTGCTGCTGCGAGATCAACGGCATGTTCACCGTCGCCTCGTCCGCCGGCCACCCGTACGCCAGCGCGTCGGCCGCCTTCGCCAACCGCTCGACGAACTCGTCGAAGACCGGCCGCTGCACGTAGATCCGCTCGGTGCACAGGCACACCTGGCCGCCGTTGGTGAAACTCGACCGCACCGAGCCCGCGACCGCCGCGTCCAGATCGGCGTCGGCGAAGACCAGGCCCGCGTTCTTCCCACCCAGCTCGAACGAGACCGCCTTCACCCCGTCCGCCGCCGCCCGCATGATCGCCCCACCGGTCGACGACTCGCCGGTGAACGTGATCGCGTCCACCCCCGGATGCCGGGTCAGGAACTCCCCCGCCGAGTCCGGGCCGAACCCGTGCACCAGGTTGAACACCCCGTCCGGCACCCCGGCGGCGGCCATCACCTCGGCCAGCACCGTCGCCGACGCCGGCGTCTCCTCACTCGGCTTCACCACCACCGCGTTGCCGCACGCCAGCGCCGGCGCGACCTTCCACGTCAGCAACAGCAACGGCAGGTTCCACGGCACCACCACCGCGACCACCCCCACCGGCTTGCGGACGGCGTAGTTCAACGCCCGCCCGCCGGACGGGGTGACCGTGGTGAACGACTCCGTCGGCGCGGTCGCCACGATCTCCGCGAACGCCCGGAAGTTCGCCGCCCCGCGCGGGACGTCCAGGGTCCGGGCCTGCGAGACGGACTTGCCCGTGTCGGCCACCTCGGCGGTGACCAGGTCGTCGAAGCGGCGCTCCAACTCGTCGGCCACCCGACGCAGCACCTCGGCGCGCTCCCGCTCACCCATCCGGCCCCACGGCCCGCGCAGCGCCGCCCGAGCGGCGGCCACCGCGTCGTCCACCGTCGAACGGCCCGCCTCCACCACCTCGAACACCGGCTCCCCGGTCACCGGGCTGCGCTTGGTGAACCGCCGCCCGGCGTCGACGAACTCGCCGCCGACGAAGTGGCGCAGCAGCCCCGGCTCCCGGTTCGCCCGCCCGGCCATCAGGCCGGGATCCCAGTTCACGCTCATCGCCGCCGCCCCCGGGCCAGTGCCGCGCCGACCGCGCCGACCAGCAGCGTCGCCGCCGTGGCGGCCACCGCCCCGAGCACCGCCTGCTGGCGGCGGACCCGCCGCCGCACCTGCGCGTACGGGGTGGTGGAGAAGGAGACCAGCTCGTACTGCGAGACGTACCGGCCGGGCAGGGCACGCTCCAGCGCGTGGTCCAGCTCACGCCGGGCCTGGAACACCGGGGAGGCCACCTTGTCGCGCATCTCCACGAAGTTGGTCAGCGCCATCCGGGCGATCGCCTCCGCGTCGTCCTGCCTACGCGCCTGGAACAGCGGCAGCGCCGCCGCCCAGTCGTCGTCGCACTCGTCGAGGCAGCGGTCGAGCACGACCACGTCCTCGAAGGCGCAGTTCGCGCCCTGGCCGTAGAACGGCACGATGGCGTGCGCGGCGTCGCCGATCAGGCCGACCCTCCCGTTCGCCTGCCACGGGGCGCAACGGACCGTGCCGAGCACCCCGACCGGGTTGTGCTGGTAGTCGTCGACCAGGTTGGGCGCGAGCGGTACCAGGTCCGGGTAGTGGGTGGCGAAGTGCCGTTCGATCGCCGCCGGGCTGCTCAGCGAGGCGAAGCTCGCGGTGCCGTGGGTGGGCCAGAACAGCGTGCAGGTGAAGGAGTGGTCCGGGTTGGGCAGGGCGATCATCATCGAGGTGCCGCGCGGCCAGATGTGCAGCGCCGCCGGGTCGAGGGCGAACTCGCCGCCGACCGCCGGGATGGTCAGCTCCTTGTAGCCGTAGTCGAGGAAGTCGAGGCTCTCGCTCAGCACCCCGTACGCGAGGAGCTGCCCGCGCACCGCGGAGCCGGCCCCGTCGGCGCCGAGGACGACCGGCGCGGCGGCCGTGACCTTGCCCTGCGACGTCTCGAAGGTCATCTCCCCCGTGCCCGGGTCGAGCCCGACGAGCCGGTGGTCGAACGCGACCCGCACCCCGGGCAGCGCGGTGGCGGCGGTGAGCAGGGCGTTGTTCAGCGCGCCCCGGCTGATCGAGTTGATCGCCAGGTCCCCGGCGGCGCTGTACGACTGGAACTGCGGCTCGCCCACGACCGGGTGGATCATCCGGCCGCGCATCGGCAGCGCGTCCGCCATCACCTGACCGTCCAGGCCGATCCGGCGCAGCGCGTCGAGCCCGCGCTCGGACAGTGCCAGGTTGATCGAGCGGCCCCGCTCGGCCCCCCCGGCGCGCGGGTCTCCCCGCCGCTCGTAGAGCGCCACCCGGTACCCGCGCCGGGCCAGGAAGCAGGCCAGCAGGCAGCCGGCGAGCCCGGCCCCGACGACGGCGATCTCGTCCCGTTCCACGTTCATGAGCACATCTCCACCGTCGCGGCCAGCGCGTCGGCGACCCGCCAGCAGTCGTGGTACGTCGAGTACAGCGGCACCGGGGCGAACCGGACGACGTCCGGCTCCCGGGCGTCGGCGATCACGCCGTGCTCGTGCCGCAGCCGCTTGGTCAGCTCGCCCGCGCTGCCCCCGCCGATGCGCACCGAGAGCTGGCAGCCCCGGCGCTCCGGCTCGCGCGGGGTGACCACCCGCAGCGGCCGGCCGGCCGTGACCTCGTCGAGCAGCCGCTCCAGATATCCGGTGAGCCGCACGCTGCGCTCCCGCAGCGCCGGCATGCCGACCGAGTCGAACAGCTCCAGCGAGGTCCGCACCGGGCCCATCGCGAAGATCGGGGGGTTGGAGACCTGCCACGCCTCCGCGGTGGCCGGCGGCCGGGACACCGGGGTCATCTCGAACCGGGTGGCCGCCTCGGTGCTCCACCAGCCCTCGAAGCGGATCAGGTCGGCCCGGCCGAGGTGGCGCTCGTGGACGAAGACGCCGGCCAGCGCGCCCGGGCCCGAGTTGAGGTACTTGTAGGAGCACCAGGCGGCGAAGTCGACGTCCCAGTCGTGCAGCGCCAGCGGCACGTTCCCGGCCGCGTGCGCCAGGTCCCAGCCGACCACCGCCCCGGCGGCCCGGCCGGCGGCGGTGATCGCGGGGATGTCCATCAGCTCGCCGGTGAGGTAGTTGACCCCGCCGAGCAGCACCAGCGCGACCGTGTCGCCCTCGGCGGCCAGGAAGTCCAGCACGTCGGCGGTGCGCAGGGTGTCCTCGCCGTCGCGCGGGCGCAACCGGACCACGGTGGCGTCGGGGTCGAGGCCGTGCAGGCGGGCCTGGCTGCGCACCGCGTAGCTGTCCGAGGGGAAGGCGCTGTCCTCGATGACGATCCGGGTGCGCTTCCCCGCCGGTCGGTAGAAGCCGACCATCAGCAGGTGCAGGTTGACCGTGAGGGAGTTCATCACCACGGCCTCCACGGGCCGGGCGCCGACCAGTCGCGCGACCGGCCCGGTCAACAGCTCGTGGTACGGCAGCCAGGGCCGGTCCGCCTCCAGGTGCCCCTCGACGCCGAGCCGGCCCCACGCGTCCAGGTCGGCGAGCAGCTCGTCCCGGGTGGCCCGGGGTTGCAGGCCGAGGGAGTTGCCGGCCAGGTACGCGGCCTGCGGGTAGCGCCCGCCGTCGGCCGGCGGCACGTGGAACAGGTGCCGGTGCCCGGGGTCTGCCTGGTCGAGGCGGTGCGCCTCCTGCTCCGAGTGGCGCATCGCGTCCCGTTCCGGGGTGTCCATGTCGTGTTCCTCGCTCACATTGCCGTCCGGGCCGACCACAGCTCCGGGAAGACCACCCGGGCCATGCTGCGCTGCAACCAGGCGAGGCCGGCCGAGCCGCCGCTGCCGACCTTGGCGCCCATGGTCCGCTGCACCGCCTTGACATGGTTCCACCGCCAGTCGCCGAACTGCTCGGCCACCTCGGCCAACGCCTCGCCGAGCAGCCGCAGGTGGTTGTCCGGGCTGCTGTCGGCGTACACGGCCACCCAGGCGGACTCCAGGGCCGGGTGCGGCTGGTGCTCCTCGGCGACGTCTCGCTCCAGCACCTCGGCGGGCACGTCGAAGCCGCGCCGGGCCAGCAGGGCCACCACGTCGTCCCAGAGGCTCGGGACGGCCAGCGTGGCGCACAGTTCGTCGTACACCTCGGTCTGCCGGCGGAACGGCCGGATCAGGGCCGGGTCGCGCAGGCCGAGCACGAACTCCAGGTGCCGGTACATCGCCGACTGGAAGCCGGAACCCTCGCCGAGCAGGTTGCGGAACCGGTTGAAGTCCGCCGGGGTCATCCAGCGCAGCCCCTTCCAGGCCGCGTTGAGCCCTTCCAGGTGCAGGGCCGCGCGGCGCAGGGGGGCCAGCGCATCCCCGACCCGGTCGGCGCGCAGGCAGCGCTGCGCCTCGCGCAGCTCGTGGCAGGTCAGCCCGAAGTACAGTTCCATGATCTGGCTGACCATCAGGAAGGACATCTCGCCCGGGTCGTCGCTGAGCGGCTGCTGCAGCCGGTGCAGGGTGCTGGCGTGCACGTACGCGTCGTAGGGCACCCGCTCGGCGAACTCCAGCGTGGGTTCGCCGCCGTTGCGGGCAGCCCGGGCCGCCCGCTGCTGCGGGGTCGCCGGACGGACCGCCGCGGCCAGCGCGGGGGCCCGCAGGTCCGTCTGCTTCACCTGTCGTCTCCATCCACTCGGCCGGGTAGCGTCATGGTGCCCTGGTGGAAGGGCCGAATGGAATGCCGATTCGACGGCACTATCAGCCTCTGACCTGCCACGACAAAGGCGAACGCCCCTTCGGGGTTTCGGGAAGGAAGGTCAGGCGTGGACCACATGGACTGGGCGCTGCTGCGCGAGCTCCAGGCCGACGCCCGGTTGTCGTTCAGCGAGCTGTCCCGCCGGGTGCACCTGTCACCGCCGGCGGTGGCCGAACGGGTCCGCCGGTTGGAGGAGTCGGGGGTGATCACCGGCTACCGCGCCCACGTCGACCTGGCCCGGGCCGGCCGCGCCGTGGTCGCCCTGATCCGGATGTCCTGTTACGGGTCCCGGTGCATCCTGCACGACCCGGAGGTGCCGCACTGGCCGGAGATCCTGGAGATCCACCGGATCACCGGCGACGCGTGCAGCATGCTCAAGGTCGCGACCGGGTCGATCGGCGAGTTCGAGCGGGTGATCGACCGGCTCGCCCCGTACGGCCAGCCGTCGAGCACCATGGTCCTGTCCACCCCCCTCGACTGGCACCCCGTCACCCCGCTTGACGGCGGGCCGCCCGCCTAGCGCCCCACGCACCGGAGAGCCCCTGTCAGCGCCCCCGGCCCGCCGCGCCGCCGACCGGCGGGTTTGCCCCGACGCCAGGGGGAATGCAGGGCGGACTACCCGGGGGAGGATTCCGGTGCCCGGCACCGGGAGGGGGGAATCATGCGGGGGCTCACCGCGTCACATCGCGTCCTATCGGCCGTGCTGACCGTGTTCGGCCTGGTCGGGGCGTTCGTCCTGGCCACGGTCGCGCCGGCCCGGGCCGGGGAGAACACCTTCGTCGAGGTCACGCCGAACAGCGCGCAGGCCGGCACCCGGGTCAACATCCGGGCCAGCTGCGACAACGACAACAAACGGCAGGAGGACGTGCAGTCCGACGCGTTCGGGCGGGTCGTGCTCCGGCCCGACAACGGCTTCCTGACCGGGGCGGTCACCATCCCGGAGAACAAGCAGCCCGGCGAGTACTCCGTCGAGCTGCACTGCAAGAACGGCGGCACCGCGACCACCACGCTCACCGTGTTGAACATGGCCCAGCCGAGCAAGGGGCCCAACACCGGTGGCGGCGGCACGGCTGGCGACGACCGGGGCACCGGCCCGCTGCTGCTCGTGGGCGGCCTCGCGGCGGCGGCCGTGGCGGCCGGGTTCGGGGCGTTCGGCGCGCGCCGGCGTACCGGGACGCGTTCCTGACGAGGTCGCCATGGCCCGCCGACGTACGCGAGTCGACCCGGCCCGGGACCCGCGCCGCGGCGCCGGCCGGTTCCGGGCGGCGGCCCGGCTGGTGGCCCGGGGGTGCGGCCGGGTCGTCCGGGTCACCGGGCAGGTCTTCTCGGCCAGCGTCGCCACGGTCGACCCGGCCGCCCGCCCGGTGGCCGTCGCCCCGGGCCGGGGCGGGCCGGGCGCGGGCCGGTGGCGGCTGGCCCGCGGGGGCCCCGGCGCCCCGGTGCTGGTCATCGCCGCCCTGATGGTGCTGATCGTGGCCATGCTCGGCGTCGAACGGGTGACCGGGCACAGCGTGCTGCCGGACCGGTTCATCGCCGGCCTGCGGCCCCCGCCGAAGAAGTTCCCGGTGCTGCCGGCCAGCCGGCCGGTCGCCATCAGCAGCGACCCGATCGACCTGGACGCCCCGGTGCACGACGTCGGCATCGCGGCGGACGGCAGCATCGGGGTGCCCGACGCCGCCCGCGCACAGGAGGCAGCCTGGTACGACCAGGGGCCGACCCCCGGCCAGTACGGGCCGGCGGTGATCGTCGGCCACGTCGACACCCGGACCGGGCCGGCGGTCTTCCACGGGCTGAAGGAGCTGCGCTCCGGCGACCGGGTCGAGATCCGCCGGGAGGACCGCTCAGTGGCGGTGTTCGAGGTCGACTCGGTGCACCGCTACGACAAGGACCAGCTGCCGGTGAGCGAGGTCTACGGCGACTTCACCCGGCCGAGGCTGCGCCTGATCACCTGCGGCGGCCGGTGGGTCGGCGGGGAGACCGGGTACGCCGACAACGTGGTGGTCTACGCGTCCCTGGTGAAGGCCCGCCACGAGTGAGGCCCCCAGCCCGTCCCGGTCCCGGCGCCGCTCAGGCCGCCGCCTCGGTCTCGGGCTCGCGCAGGTCGAGCCAGTTGGCCCAGCGCGGGTCGGGGGTGCGGTGGCCGAGCACCCGCCAGGCCGTCCCCATCGGGACGACGGGCGGCGAGTGCAGCCGCCAGCCGAGCTCCGCCGGGGTCTTGTCGCCCTTGGTGTGGTTGCACCGGGCGCACGCGGCCACCACGTTCTCCCAGGCGTGCCGGCCGCCCCGGCTGCGCGGGAACACGTGGTCGATGGTCTCCGCCGGGCCCCGGCAGTACCCGCACCGCCAGCCGTCCCGGGCGAAGATCGCCCGTCGGGAGAGCCCGACGTGGGTGCGGTAGGGAACCCGGACGAACCGGGTGAGCCGGACCACCGAGGGCACCGGGAGCGCGTTGCGGGCGCTGTGCAGCACACCCTCACCGTCGGCCACGCAGATGGCCTTGGCGGAGAGGACGAGGATCGCGGCGCGACGCACCGACACGACACACAGCGGCTCGTAGGTGGCGTTGAGAACCAGCGCGCCGGAGCCCACCGCGGGTCGTATGTCAGGCATCGAAACTCACCTTCCCGGTCCAGCCGCTCCCACCGCTGGCCGCGCCGGGCACGCCCGCGCACGGCGGAACCACGCCCGACGCCGGCAGGATCACCGACGTCCGTTGCGCCAATCGTCCCTGATAAGACCCAGGATTGCACGTACTAATGTCGGAAGCCGGGTAGGCATCACCCGGAAACGGGCAGACCTTCCCCCTGAGCAGGGCCGGACCCCTCAACGCCTCTCGACGTTTTACATCTGTTTTCGATCTCAGTTGTGCCGGATCTGTGCCTGATGATCATGCTTCATGCAATGAAGATGATGAATTTGATCAAGGTAACTCAAGATCACTAAAGTGCTGGATGCGAAGCGGGAAGCCCCCTCGAAACACTAGCCCTGGGTTCTGCTGTCCCTCGTCGTCCTGGCGTGCTCAGGTGCGCTGGCCGTTCCTGCGGCGTGGGCGGTGAGAGCCCAGGTTGAGGCGGAGCGGGGAGAACAGGCCCCGGATGCTGCGATAGCCGTCTATTTGCTGCGGCTGAGTAGCGGGGATGATGGCGGGCTTCGTCGAGTGCTTGCCGCCGACCGCCGCGATGGCCTGGTAGGCCAGTGGCGCGCATACCGGGCACAGATGTCAAGATCGGCCAACCTGCCCAGCAAGCTGGAATCAGGGCCGTTGCAGGTCGACCATGTTCGGGATGGTGTCGCCCTGGCCGTCACTGAGGTTCACGCGGTCTGGTGGCAAGATCGGGTGTCGCTGGTGGGTAGTCGGCACCCTTGGCGCTTCGAGGTCCGAAGAGACTACGGCGGGTGGCGGGTCTGGAAGGTCGAGGCTCCGGCGTGGTGCGGTGGCTACATCTGTAGTAGTCACTGCTGAGCGAACGCCAACCCCCGACCGGCCGGCGTCTGCTCAGTGAGCCTTGACGAACGTGCCCTTTCCGGGCACCACGTAGACCAGGCCCTCGGCGACCAACACCCGAACCGTGTGCAGGATGGTGCCGCGCGCCAGGCCGTATTCCTGCTGTAGCCGGGCCACGCTCGGAATCGGCCGGTTGGGCAGCAGGTCTCCGCGCTCGATCTGCTCACGCAGGATCGCGGCCAACTGCTGGTAGACCGGCACCGGTCCGTCGGGGTCGATCACGTCTCGACGGTATGCGGGCAAGGACGGCACTGGTCAGTCATGGCAGACCATGGACCACCATGAACCGGTCGGGGTATGGTGCGGCTATCCCGCTGTGCTGGTCGTAGAGGATCCGAACTCGCCTCGGCACGGCGGTACCCCCTGCCCCGGCCGGGCTCCTTCGAACCGGGCGGGGCAGGGGCCACCGGAGGGAGGAAGGTCATGTCTCCTGACGCACGGGCCACGGCCCACCTTCGGCCCCCGACGCCGGGTGAAGAGCTGGTGATCAGCCGGGAGGCGTCGGTGCAATTCGCGAGACAGCCGGCCTTCATGTTCCGGGTGATCTCGGTGTGCCCGAAGCCCAACTACCCGGGTTGGGTGTGGGTGACCGGCTACCAGCTCGACGGCCAGGGCCACGCCGTCGCTAAGCGAGAGATCTACGTACGACTGGCCGGTCTCCAGCGGGTCCGGCGCTCTGATGGGTACCCGGGGTCGGACTCGGCTCTTGTGTCACGGCCCGGCGCCCGGCGGACACCGCCACAGCAGCGCCCTTGACCTGACCGGGACCAGCGACGCGGCCGGCTCCTGGACGACGGCCCCGACCACGGCGACCCCCACCCCCTCCCAGGTGCAGGGTTTGACCTGACCTGGATTTCGGTAGGAGCTGGCACAGGGGGTCGCCTGCTCGGCAACTGCGGGCGCCGCCCCCATGCTTGGGGCTTGCCGGCTCTCCCCTGCGCGGCATTCTCGGAGCCAAGCTCCTGCGCCGGCTGCGGTTGTCCATCGGTTGTCCTGGTACGCCGTGCGCCGGGGCGTGACCGGCCGGAGGCCGCACACGCGCCCCGGCGCGAACACGGCGGCGGGCCGCAGGCCCGCCCTTGACCAAGTAAAGAAAGTCTGAACACACGCTCCAGTCATGCCGTGTCAGTGGCTGCCTCGTCTGCCTGGGGTGACCTGGGTGGTGTCAGTTTGGGGTGCTGGCTGACAGCGCTGTTCTTTAGGTCGGTCAAGGTGGATACCGCCGCGTCGCGGCGCGCGGTGAACGCCTGCGGCTCGGTTGCTGCGAGTTCGTCGAAGTACCGCACGCCTTCCGCAACTGCATCAAGGATCTGGTCCGATGTTTCCCCGAGAATGCGCGCTATGTGTCCCACATTCCACAGGGACGTGGCGAGGTTGGGAAGGTAGGCGTCGCGGTTGCCAGCGGCCAACTCCCGGTACAGGTCGACGGCTTCCTCACTGACGGCCAGCGCTTCACCCCGCCGTCCCACCTCCGCCAGCCGGCCCGCGTGGTTGTTC
>NZ_JBIRTH010000002.1:1021633-1022291 GCF_044334565.1 Micromonospora sp. NPDC020750 | reverse complement strand
TGTTCACCGACGTGGCGAGGTTGGGAAGGTAGGCGTCCCGGTTACCAGCGGCCAACTCCCGGCGCAGGTCGACGGCTTCCTCACTGACGGCCAGCGCTTCACCCCGCCGTCCCACCTCCGCCAACCGGCCCGCGTGGTTGTTCACCGACGTGGCGAGGTTGGGAAGGTAGGCGTCCCGGTTACCAGCGGCCAACTCCCGGTGCAGGTCGACAGCTTCCTCACTGACGGCCAGCGCCTCGTCCCGCCGTCCCACCTCCGCCAACCGGAGCGCGTGGTTGTTCACCGACGTGGCGAGGTTGGGAAGGTAGGCGTCCCGGTTACCAGCGGCCAACTCCCGGCGCAGGTCGACAGCTTCCTCACTGACGGCCAGCGCCTCAGCCCGCCGTCCCACCTCCGCCAACCGGAGCGCGTGGTTGTTCACCGACGTGGCGAGGTCGGGAAGGTAGGCGTCACGGTTACCAGCGGCCAACTCCCGGTACAGGTCGACGGCTTCCTGACTGGCGGCCAGCGCCTCAGCCCGCCGCCCCGCCTCCGCCAACCGGACCGCGTAGTTGTTCACCGACATGGCGAGGTCGGGAAGGTAAGCGTCCCGGTTACCAGCGGCCAACTCCCGGTACAGGTCGACGGCTTCCTGACTGGCGGCCAACGCCTCACCCCG
>NZ_JBIRTH010000002.1:0-1021535 GCF_044334565.1 Micromonospora sp. NPDC020750 | reverse complement strand
CGCCGCCCCACCGCCGCCAACCGGCCCGCGTGGTTGTTCACCGACCCGGCGAGGTCGGGAAGGTAAGCGTCACGGCTGCCAGCGGCCAACTCCCGGTACAGGTCGACGGCTTCCTGACTGGCGGCCAACGCCTCACCCCGCCGCCCCACCGCCGCCAACCGGCCCGCGTGGTTGTTCACCGACCCGGCGAGGTCGGGAAGGTAAGCGTCACGGCTGCCAGCGGCCAACTCCCGGCGCAGGTCGACAGCTTCCTCACTGACGGCCAACGCCTCACCCCGCCGCCCCACCCCCGCCAACCGAAGAGCATGGTTGCTCACCGACGCGGCGAGGTCGGGAAGGTAGGCGTCCCGGTTACCAGCGGCCAACTCCCGGTACAGGTCGACGGCTTCCTGACTGACGGCCAACGCCTCACCCCGCCGCCCCACCGCCGCCAACCGGCCCGCGTGCATGGTCAGTAGGAACGCTCGGTCATTGGGCTCGGTCGTCCCTGCTGTGGCGTGCAGGGCGTGGGTGGTCAATGCGAGCGCGATCGGGCCGAACTCGATCGACGGGAACGGCACCCGGCGAGCTGTGCGCTGGGCCCAGTCAGGGTCGAGTTCAGCCGTGGCGAGCAGGGCTGTGGCCCGGGGTGCGAGGATTCCGGGGAACTGGAGGCCGACCTGAAGCACCGCCTCGGTCATCACCGGCAGGTCCGCGGTGAGCGCCACGTCGATCATCTCCGTGGCGTCAGGCTGGTGGGTTCGGGCATGGCTCAGGACCGTCAACGCCTGCATCGCCTGACCGGGAGCCAACCCGTGCAGCATCCTGCTGCGCTCGGCCGGGGTGCTTTCCCGCAGGACCGCGACCGCGAGGTCCTCAGCGAGCAGGTCCGGCTGCAACGTCCCCAACCCACCACCCGTCCCCGCCCCCGGGTACAGACCGTACAACCAGTCCACATACCCATCCACCACCTCCGGCAGAGCCCCGCTCAGGCCCGGCACCCGGCGGACCAGGTCCGTGGCCTGCTCACGATCGTCCGCGCCCAGCAGCGCCGCCACGGCGACCAGCCGCCGCAACACGGCGCCGGCAGCGGGCTTACCCGCACCTGGTAGCCCGTCGCAGCGAGCCCGGTGCCGCCAGTACCGGGCCTCATGACCCAGCACCTCAGCCAGCACGTCGTACCGGTCATCACCACGCGGCCCACCCAACACCGCCAACAGCGCCTGCGCATGCAACCGCAACACCGGAACATCCGAACCCACCGGACCCAAGGGAACATCATCCACAGGACGGCGGCCCAGCCGATCAGCGAACGCCACCACCGCCTCAGCCACGATCTCCTGCGGGGTGTGATCCTCAAGGCGAGCCGGCACCTCGACCACATTGGATGACACGGTCAACGCGTCCACCAAATGCGCCTGCGACGGGTATGCCGCCGACAGCGACGACCACCACAACCCGGCTGACCGGGCCAGCAACAACACCCGCACACCACCGGCCCGCTGCGCGACACACAACAGGTGCGCCAATGCCTGCGGGTCACGGGCCTCGGCGTAATCCACCGTCAACAGCAACCGGCCCGGCCGGTCACTCGCCTCAAGCAGCCCGACGATCGCCGTCTCCTGGTCGGGGGCCACCGGCCAATACGTCCAGCCGGTCAAGCGGCCGGCGAAGTGCCCCGCCAACCGGGTCTTACCCACCCCACCCGCACCCACCAACAGCCGCACCACGCTCGCCGCCGGATCCGCGCACCACCTGTCCAACTCCGCGAGCAGCCACCCACGACCCACGAACCCGACCACCGCCTCCTGCGGACGCAACAGCGACACCACCGACTCCGGCAGCTCCGCCACCAACGCCCCCGCGACCACACGATCCCGCTGCTCACCCCGCTCCCACGCGGCCCGAGCCCGCTCCAGCACCGACGGCGCGAACGCTCCCACCACCGCCGCCGTCGCCCCCGCGACCACAGTCCAACGCACCTTGTCATCGGTGACCAACGCCCACACCGCCGCCGCCACGACCACTGCGGGAGCCAGTGCCACCCACCAGTAGCGCCGGACCCACCTCACCCCATCCCAAAGCACACCCCGCACAATACTGAAGGTGATCGAACCGACACACGGCCGATCGCCCGGGAACGGCATCCACTCACCGGCATATGCGCGCGCTGCCACCACGCCCAGGCATCACCGAACGCAAGCAGAATGACGGAGCAGCCAAGGCCAGCTGTCGCGCGTGTGCTGGACGAATCAGTCAAGCATGTGGCGGGACCAGCTGACTGACACGACCTCGGTGTCGATGCGCATGTCTGCGACCGGTAGGCGAAGCGTTTGCTTGACAGCCGCAAGGCGTTGATCTTCGTCCCCGGTGCCTCGCGACTGGATGCGCCCGCTGAGTATGGCCGGCCGGGCGTATAGCTCGACTACAGTCCAGTTCGCCTCGGTGCCGTCGGCTATAGCTTCAATCGCCTCGATCTGGCCAAGGTGCACGACTGGCACTCGGCCTGACTCCCATAGCTGCTCAAGTCCGAAGCAATCAACGAAGCATGTTGCGCCGTATCGAGTGTTCTCCCACAGGATCGCCTGCTTGGTCGGCATCCTGATCACGATCCTGCGCCGGACTGGCCCAAGGAAGGAACCTTCCACTCTCTGCGCCACTTCTTCGCCACCACGCTGATGAGCAATGGTGTCGAGCCCCAAGAGGTGCAGAGGGCTCTACGGCACGCCAACCTGCGGATCACGCTGGAGACGTACGTGCACTGGATGCCGAAGCGGGACCGGCAGCGCAGCCTAATCGGGCAGTTCCTCCGGCCTTCCGGGCGCGATCAGACGAGGCAAGATCGGAACTAGGCGCGACGTGGCCCCCGCCCGCATCGCAAGGACGTCCCAAGGATGCGGGCGGCCGGTGCCGTTATGAGTGGCTGTCAGTGGTCATGGAGGGACGAAACCCGGTTGTCGAACCCGGCGCCGAAATTCTTGCCGCCGACGTACGGCTCCGAGTGCCGGAAATCCCCGGTGTACCCGGGCAGGTCCCAGAAGTCCCAGTGGTGGCCGCTGTTGTTGAAGAAGCTCTCGATGTTGTTGTTCATCCCGATGGGGCCGTTGCTGTCACCCAGGTTGGCGTCACCGATCACGAAGGCCGCCATTGTGCCGGACCCGTTGGGGCCCGTGAACACACACATCCTGATCTGCGGGCAACGGTCATACCCCGTCGCCGCGTGGGCTGGCACGGCCGTGACGCCTACCAGCGCCGCCGCCATCGACATGGCGGCGAGAACTTTCCTGATTCGCATGGATATTCCCTCATCTCATCGTGGGTAGCGCGGCGAGGCATGTCGGTCGACGTCGCATCGCGACAGCCCCTCTCTAGTGGTGTACGTCTGCCAACTGTTAGTGCCGGGAACGCCGATGACTGGCGCTAGACAGCATGGCAGATCCCATCGGGTGCTGCCTGGTGAGATATTCGCGGTTCTCATGACCGGGCCGGGGGCGCCTGCCAGACCCAAACGGGCCGAACTTGCACCGGGAGACACACCCTAAGTTGTGCCCTGGTTGTGCCGGATGATCTTCCCGAACCGTTTACGCAGGTAGACGCCGGTGCGCCGGGGTCATTCGGGGATTGCCAATCCGGGGTCCCTCGTGAAGCCCTTTCGGGCCGTGGAGGGATGACCGGTTCACCACGGCCCATCGGCGACGGCGGACCGGATGGGTGGTCCGACGGCCGTGGACCGACGGCCGTGGGGTACGAAGACAGGGTGAGTGCCGCCAGCCTGATGATGATCGCCGCCCTGTCCGTGGCTGCCCCGAGTCCCGCCCCGGACGTCACCCCGAGCGCCGACTGCCAGAGCAGCACCTCCTGCGAGTGGTTGTACGAGACCACCGGGTCGTCGTGGTTCGCCGAGGGCAGCTACTGGATCCTGCTGAAGCCGCTGCGCGTGCTGGTGATCCTCGTGCTGGCGTTCATCGCCCGCTGGGCGCTGCACCGGATGATCAAGCGACTGGTCCGCACCACCGCCGACGGGGTACCGACCATGTTGCGCCCGCTGCGGGAGCGGGTGCCGACCGCCACGCACCAGCCCGGCGAGTTCGTCCCCGAACGCCGCCGGCAGCGGGCGGAGGCCATCGGCTCGGTGCTGCGCAGCATGGTCACCGCGTTCGTCTTCGGCATAGCGCTGCTGATGATCCTGCGCGAGTTCAGCTTCGACCTGGCGCCGCTGCTGGCCAGCGCGGGCATCGCCGGCGTGGCGCTCGGCTTCGGCGCGCAGAGCCTGGTCAAGGACCTGATCGCCGGCCTGTTCATGCTGGTGGAGGACCAGTACGGCGTCGGCGACACGGTCGACCTCGGCGAGGCCACCGGCGTGGTGGAGTCGGTGGGGCTGCGGGTCACCACGGTCCGGGACGGCCGGGGCGTGCTCTGGTACATCCGCAATGGCGAGATCATCCGGGTGGGCAACAAGAGCCAGGGCTGGGCCCTGGTCGTGGTCGACCTGCCGATCGGGTTCGCCGGCACCGAGGAGGCGACGGCGGTGCTGCGGACCGCCGCGGCCTCGGTGGCGATGGACCCCGACCTGGCCCCGGAGATCGTGGAGGCCCCCGACGTGCTGGGCGTCGAGCAGATGACGATGGACGGCGCGGTGATCCGTACCGTCGTCAAGACCACCGCCGACGGGCAGTTCGCGGTCGGCCGGGAGCTGCGCCGGCGGCTCGCCGAGGCGCTGGAGAACTCCGGCATCACGGCGAAGATCGCCGCCGCCCGTCTCTACCCGGGTTTCCCGCCGCGCACCGTCGAGGGCGGGGCAACCGGCCAGGGCGGGTCCACCTGAACCGCGAAGAACGTCGATGACCTGCGACTTTGCCTGACCATGGATCTGAGGGGTCGCGGACCGCGCGGCCCCTCGGGTATCGTCCGTTCGTTCAGTCGGAGATGCGACGATCAAACCGTTCGCCCTAGTCAGCTCTCAGACGATCGGGCAGAATCCGGTACGCACGCCATCTGCCGGAGCGTAATCACGTCTCGCTGATCCGTAGTTCTGACGACGGTTTCCCGGGCAGGCCATCACGAGTGGCCACCGTGGGGACGATGGAGGCCACGGTGTCCGACGAGCGACCCTCCCAGGAAGGGCCAGCCACCTTCCGCGAGGTGTTCGCCCAACGGGAGTACAGGGCGGTCTTCGCCGCGAGCGGGCTCTCCTGGATCGGCGACTTCATCGCGAAGGCCGCAGTCACCGTTCTGGTCTACCGCGAGACAGAGTCCGTGGCCTACTCGGCCGCCGCGTTCGCGGTCAGCTTCCTGCCCTGGCTGATCGGCGGCCCGCTGCTGGCCACGCTGGCGGAACGGCACCGCTACCGGTCGGTGATGGTGGCCTGCGACCTGATCCGGATGGCCCTGATGGTGCTGGTCGCCATCCCGTGGAATCCGCCGTGGCTGATCCTCTGCCTGCTCTTCGCGACCACCCTGGCCAACCCGCCGAGCCAGGCCGCCCGGTCCGCGCTGATGCCACTCATCCTGACCGGCGACCGGCTGGTGGTCGGGCTCTCGCTGAACAGCAGCACCGGCCAGGCCGCCCAGGTGATCGGCTATCTGATCGGCGCGGCCATCGCCGCGGTCAACCCGACCGCCGCCCTGCTGATCAACGCGGGCACCTTCGCCCTCTCGGCGGTCCTGGTCCGCCTCGGCGTCCGGGACCGGCCACCGGCGATGAGCGCGGCGCACCGGAGCCACCTGCTGCGGGAGACAGCCGATGGCTTCCGGATCGTCTTCGGCACCCCGGTGCTGCGGGCGGTCGCCCTGCTGGTGTTCAGCTCCATGCTCTTCTCGATCGTGCCCGAAGGGCTGGCCGCCGCATGGGCCCGGGAGGGCGCCGGCGGCGGCCTGGACACCGGCGCGTCCCAGGCCGCCATCATGGCCGCCAACCCGATCGGCTTCATCCTCGGCGGGCTGCTGGTCGGCCGGGCGGTCGCCCCGGCCCGCCGGCTGCTCCTGATCCGGCCGCTGGCGGTGCTCGCGCCGCTGGCCCTGGTGCCGGCGCTGCTCGACCCGCCGCCGCTGGTGGTGGCCCTGCTCGCCGCCCTCTGCGGCTTCGCGGTCGCCGGGCTGCTCCCGGTCGCCAACGGGCTCTTCGTCCGGGCGCTGCCGAACGGCTTCCGGGCCCGCGCGTTCGGGGTGATGGCCACCGGGGTTCAGGTGATCCAGGGCGCCGCCGTGCTGATCACCGGCCTGCTCGCCGAGCGGTTCTCGATCCCGCTGGTGGTGGGCGTGTGGAGCGCCGCCGGGGTCCTGCTGATGCTGCTCACCGCCGCGCGCTGGCCCAGCCGGGCCGCGATCGACGCGGCGGTCGAGGCCGCTGGGAACGGGGCCGGCCCCGGCCGGCCCCGGCCGGCGGGCAAGGGCGACGGCAAGGGCGAGGGGCAGTTCGACAACCTGCCGGGCGAGCACAGCCGACGCAGCCACGCGGTGGGCTGACCCACCGGTGTGACGAGGACGGCAGCGGCGCCGGTCGGTACGCCCCCGCCGGCCGCGGACGCACCTGGCAGGATGGAACGGTGAATCCCGCTGGTGAGTCCGAGCGTGCCGTGACCCTCTTCGAGGCGGTCGGCGGCGAACCCACCTTCCGCAAGCTGGTGGACGAGTTCTACGTCGGCGTCGCCACCGATCCGCTGCTGCGGCCGATGTACCCGGAGGAGGACCTCGGCCCTGCGGCGGACCGGCTGACGCTGTTCCTGATCCAGTACTGGGGCGGCCCCAACACCTACTCCGCCCAGCGGGGGCATCCCCGGCTGCGGATGCGGCACGCCCCGTTCCGGATCGGCGCGGCCGAGCGGGACGCCTGGCTGCACCACATGCGCCGGGCCGTCGACCGGCTGGACCTGCCGCCGGAGATCGCCACCGCGCTGTGGGACTACCTGGAACGGGCCGCCTACTTCATGGTGAACGCGATGGACGACCCGGCGGCCGGCCCGGCCTGACCGGCGGGTCAGAGCAGCGCGCCCTCGTCGTGCAGCCAGTCCACGAAGGTGGTGGCCACCGCCGCGCCACAGTCGAGCATCTCGACCAGGAGCGCGTCGTGCGCCCCCGCACCGAGGGGCACCTGGAGCTCCGCGTAGATCGGCAGTTGACCCCGCTCGGTGGGGTCGCCGATGTAGGCCTTGCAGAACCGACGGGTGTGGTTCCACTCGTTGACCACCCGGTAGGCCCGGTCGACCCAGTCGGGCGGGACCGTCGCGTGTGGACGGGCCCGCATCACCAGGATCTCGTCCTCCGGGCCCTCCAGAGTGACCAGCACCGCGTGCCGCTCCCACATGGCCAGCAGGTTGCCGTCGCCGTCGGCCAGGTAGCGCACGTCCAGCAGGTCGAGCGCGTCGCAGACCCGGCGGAGGGTGACCGGCCCGATGGTTGCCGACATGTCCGTGGTCACGGCACGGTCGGCGGCCGGGCAGTCGTCGCCCGGTTGACGTGGGGCCGGTGGTCCGACCCGGACGGTGCTGTCCACTGTGATCCCGCTTCGAGTTTCCGGTTCGCCGTCACCGGCGGGACCGGGGCGCCATGACCACCACGGCATCGCTCGCGCACCTCACTCCCCAGCGGATCCACTCGCCTACGGTGCGTTGGATCCGAGGATGGACGGTACCCGGACAGCCGGGTTGAAGCATCCCCCCAACGGCAGCACCGATCCAGAAGAATGAACAGGGGTCATACTTTCGGCTGATCCCCGAGCGGCGTGACGGCAAGATCAGCAACCTTCTGCGACCACACGGCTCCGTATGGTCCCACCAGACTGACCCATCGCCCAGCCACACGCACCTGAACGTCGCCACGGGCGGTCCCGCCAGCGAAAGGTAGGGGGGTCCCCACCGGGGTACCGGTGCCATCGCCGGGGCGGCCCAGGAAGCCCATCCGGAGCAGTCCCTGGACCAGCCGCTGGGCGATCTCGACCGGTGGGCCGGGCGGGCCGTCCGGGGTGACCACCACGGCGACGTGGTCGAGCAGGGCGTCCCGCAACACCCGCTGCCCCACCGCCCGGCCGTTCAGGCCATGGGCTGCGGCCTCGCGCAGCGTCTCCGCCGCCGCCTCGGCGATCCGCCACAGCTCCCCGGCCGGTAACACCTCCACGGGTCGGCTCGTCGAGGGCGGCAGCGGCCAGCGCCACTGCGCGTCCCGCCGGGGCGGCAGGGCCTCCTCGCCGGCCGCCAGCGCGGCCAGCAGTTCCCGGGCGGCGACCGTGGCGTCGCCGCAACCTGCCCCGGCCACCGTCCGGACAGCCAGCACACCCCACGGCAGCCGGGCCCAGAGGACCGTCCGGCCGACCGGCGCAGTCCCGTCGGCCGGGGCGGAGGGCAGCACGGAGGGCGGCGCCGCCGGCCCGCCGGGCGGGGTCGACGGGACGGCTTCCGGCGGGTCCGCCGGGCCGGCCGGACGCAGCCGGACCAGTGCCGCCGGGTCGAGCCGGACCAGCCGGGCCAGGAACGCTCCCGCGTCGGCCACCCCGACCAGCCCGTGCCCGTCGCCGGCCAGGTCGGACCCGTGTCGGCGGGCCGGGGCGCCGCTCACGCCCGGGCCCCGGCCGCGCCGACGCCGATGCCCGGGGCGTACGCGAGCAGGAAGGCCCGCTCCTCCTCGGTGATCCGCCGGGGCCGCTTGGCGACCAGGTCGAACGGGACCAGCACCGAGCGGGCGGTGCTGGCCAGCACGTCACCGTCGTACAGCTCGTAGCCGACGGTGAACCGGGAGGCCCGGATCTCCTCGATCCACAGCTCGATCCGCACGGTGGGAGCGGCCTCCGCGGTGGCCCGGCCCAGCGCGTAGTCGACCGGGCGCAGATAGTCGACCTCGTGCCGGCGGATCACCACCCCGTCGGCGAACGAGCCCACCCCCCACGCCCGGCCGCCGGCGAACATCAACGCCACCCGCGCCTCCTCGTACAGGGTGAGGAAGCGCGAGTTGTTGACGTGCCCGTACGCGTCCAGGTCGGACCAGCGCAGCGTGCAGTGGTAGACGAACCGGTCAGTCACGGGTGAGCTTGCGGTAGGTCACCCGGTGCGGGCGGGCGGCGTCGGCGCCGAGCCGATCGATCTTGTTCTTCTCGTACGCCTCGAAGTTGCCCTCGAACCAGAACCACTTCGCCGGGTTCTGGTCGTCGCCCTCCCAGGCCAGGATGTGCGTGGAGACCCGGTCGAGGAACATCCGGTCGTGGGAGATGACCACGGCGCAGCCGGGGAACTCCAGCAGCGCGTTCTCCAGGCTGGACAGGGTCTCCACGTCCAGGTCGTTGGTCGGCTCGTCGAGCAGGATGACGTTCCCGCCGATCTTCAGGGTCAGCGCCAGGTTGAGCCGGTTGCGCTCGCCGCCGGAGAGGACCTTGGTCGGCTTCTGCTGGTCCGGCCCCTTGAACCCGAACGCCGCGATGTACGCCCGCGACGGCATCTCGACCTTGCCCACCATGAGGTAGTCCAGGCCGTCGGAGACGACCTCCCAGACGCTCTTGTCGCCGTCGAGGCCCTGCCGGTTCTGGTCGACGTACGACAGGGAGACGGTGGGGCCGACCCTGACCTCGCCGTCGGTCGGCTGCTCCAGCCCGACGATGGTCTTGAACAGGGTGGTCTTGCCGACACCGTTCGGGCCGATGATGCCGACGATGCCGTTGCGCGGCAGCGAGAACGACAGGTTGTCGATCAGCAGCCGGTCGCCGAAGCCCTTGCTCAGGCTCTGCGCCTCGATCACCGTGCTGCCCAGGCGCGGGCCCGGCGGGATCTGGATCTCCTCGAAGTCGAGCTTGCGGGTCTTCTCCGCCTCGGTGGCCATCTCGTCGTACCGGTCGAGGCGGGCCTTGGACTTGGTCTGCCGCGCCTTGGCGTTGGAGCGGACCCACTCCAGCTCCTCGGTGAGCCGCTTCTTCATCTTGGCGTCGCGACGCCCTTCGACGGCCAGCCGGGCGGCCTTCTTCTCCAGGTAGGTGGAGTAGTTGCCCTCGTAGCCGATGGCCCGGCCGCGGTCCAGCTCCAGGATCCAGCCGGCCACCTTGTCCAGGAAGTACCGGTCGTGGGTGATCGCCATGACGGTGCCGGCGTACTTGGCCAGGTGCTGCTCCAGCCAGGAGACGCTCTCCGCGTCCAGGTGGTTGGTGGGCTCGTCGAGCAGCAGCAGGTCGGGCGCCTCAAGCAGCAGCTTGCAGAGCGCGACCCGACGGCGCTCGCCACCGGAGAGCTCGGTGACGTCGGCGTCCGGCGGCGGGCAGCGCAGCGCGTCCATGGCCAGTTCGAGCTTGGAGTCGATGTCCCAGGCGTCGAGGTGGTCCAGCTCCTCCTGGAGCTTGCCCATCTCCTCCATCAGCTCGTCGGAGTAGTCCGTCGCCATCTGCTCGGCGATCTTGTTGAACCGCTCCAGCTTGGCCTTGGTCTCCGCGACCGCCTCCTCGACGTTGCCGAGGACGGTCTTGGCTTCGTTGAGCGGGGGCTCCTGGGCGAGCATGCCGACGGTGTAGCCGGGCATCAGCCGGGCCTCGCCGTTGCTCGGCCGGTCCAACCCTGCCATGATCTTGAGAAGGCTGGACTTACCGGCGCCGTTCGGGCCGACCACACCGATCTTGGCCCCCGGCAGGAAGCTCAGCGTCACGTTGTCGAGCACGACCTTGTCGCCGTGCGCCTTGCGCGCCTTTTCCAGGACGTAGATGTACTGGGCCACGGTGCGGGCTACCTCCGTAGGTTGTGATCCGAAAGCTTGCGGGGTGCGGGCGCGGCTCCGGATGCCGCTCGCCGCCGCCGGCCGGGGCCGGCCACAACGCAGGCCATCCTCAATCCTGACAGGTACGACCCGCCCCGCCCACATCACCCCGCCCCAGCAGTACGCCGGCGAGCCGCATTGCCCGGAGCGGTAAGGCGAATTACGGTTTGGGTATGACCAAGAAGATCACCATCAGCCTGCCGGACGAACTCGCCGCTCGGCTCACGGAGGAACCGAACGCCTCTGCCTACGTGGCGGAGGCGCTGCGGCGACGGATGTCCGGAGAGCGAACCCGGGAGGTCCTGCGGAAGACCGGCTTCACCGTCACCGAGGCGGGCGTGGCGCGGGTACACGCCGAGATGGAGCAGCTCAAGGCGGGCATCACGCCCGAGCTACGGGAACAGGCCGCCGAGTTGGAGGCGGAGGTCCTGGCCGCCCGCGCGAAGGCCCGCCGGTGACGGACTTCGGCCTCGCCCTGGACACCGCCGCCCTGCTGGCCTACTCGTCGACGGACCTCGACGTCGGTCACCGGATCGCGGAGGCTGCCGACCACGGCGTGACCGTACTGGTGCCGGCCCTCTGTCTGGCCAACGCCCACCAGCAGGCGACGCCCACCCAGTGGGAGATGCTGGAAGTGCTCGCCGCCCTGCCACACGTCCGCGTCACACCGGTCGAGGCGGACATGTGCGCCCTCCTCGGCGGCTGGTCCCGGCGGCGGCTGGGCGAGCGGATGGATCTGGCCCAACTGGCAATGGACGCGGCGATCCACCCGCTCGTGCCGATCGTGACGGACCGGCGGGAGATCCTGGGCGAGGTGCTGCCCAAGGAGTGGCCGATCATCGACCTCTGACCGGGCCTGACCTGCGTGATCACCTTCACGGTTCGGCGGTCGTGGGACGGGTAGGTAACTCCGGCACGAGGCGCCAGACGCCGCAGCTACGCTCAGTACGCTCATCGCGGTGGACCCGCCAGCACCCGGAGGTGGCCGAACGTGACCGTCCGTAGTTCCTTTGTCGTAGTAGCGAACCGACTACCGGTCGACGAGGTGAACACCCCGGAGGGGCGGCAGTGGCGCCGCAGCCCCGGCGGTCTGGTCACCGCGTTGCACCCCGTCCTCGCGGAGCACCAGGGCACGTGGGTGGGCTGGGCCGGCGGCACGGGCGCCGCCCCGGAGCCGTTCGACCTGGAGGGGATCCGGCTGCACCCGGTGCCACTGAGCGCCGACGAGTTGGAGCGCTACTACGAGGGCCAGTCGAACGCGACGATCTGGCCGCTCTACCACGACGCGGTGGAGACCCCGGCGTACAAGCGCCGCTGGCGCGAGGCGTACCGGCTGGTCAACGCGCGGTTCGCGGAGGCCGCGGCGGAGGTCGCGGCCGAGGGCGCGACGGTCTGGGTGCAGGACTACCAGCTCCAGTTGGTGCCGGCGATGCTCCGCGAGCTGCGTCCCGACCTGCGGATCGGCTTCTTCCTGCACATCCCGTTCCCGCCGATCGAGCTGTTCATGCAGATGCCGTTCCGCGCCGAGATCCTGCGCGGGCTGCTCGGGGCGGACCTGGTCGGCTTCCAGCAGCGGCTGGCCGCGCAGAACTTCGTCCGGCTGGCCCGGCACCTGCTCGGGCTGCGCTACGAGGGGCAGATGATCCAGGTCGACGGCCGGCAGGTGAAGGCGGGCGCCTTCCCCATCTCCATCGAGACGAAGGAGATGGAGCGCCTGGCGGAGGACCCGGCGATCCAGGCCCGGGCCAAGCAGATCCGCGAGGAGTTGGGCAACCCGAAGACGATCATCCTGGGAGTCGACCGTCTGGACTACACCAAGGGCATCGAGCTCCGACTCAAGGCCTTCCGCGAACTTCTTGCTGACGGAAAGTTGACAGTTCCGGAGGCGGTTATGGTGCAGGTCGCCACCCCGAGCCGCGAGCGGGTGGAGCACTACCAGGCGCTACGAGTCAAGGTCGAACGTGAAGTTGGCCGAATTAATGGCGAATTTGGCAGGGTCGGCGTGCCTGCGGTGCATTACCTGCACCAGTCGTACAGTCGCAGTGAACTGGCGGCCATGTATGTGGCCGCCGACGTGATGATGGTGACCCCCCTTCGAGACGGAATGAATCTGGTGGCTAAGGAGTACGTCGCATCGCGCGCCGACCAGGGCGGCGCGCTCGTGCTCAGTGAGTTCGCCGGCGCCGCCACCGAGCTGCGCCAGGCGTTTTTGTGTAACCCGCACGACCCCGACGCGGTCAAGGACGCGTTGCTCAAGGCCGTGCACGTGGAGAAGCCCGAGGCCCGCCGACGCATGCGTGTCATGCAGCGGCACCTGCGTACCCACGACGTGGGGCACTGGGCGAAGTCGTTCCTCACCGAGCTCGGTGTGCCTGATTCGGAGGCTGCGTGAACACGTCCGTCCACGACGGAGCGGCCGTGGCCGCGGAAGTGCTGGATCCGGAGCTTAGGGCCGCAATCGGCCGGATAGCCAGGGTCCCCCAGCTCCTGGTCGCCTGCGACTACGACGGCACCCTCGCGCCGATCGTGGAGGACCCGAGCAAGGCCGTGCCACTGCCCGAGTCCGTCGCCGCCGTCCGGGCGCTCGCCGCCCTGCCGCAGACCACCGTCGCGGTGGTCTCCGGCCGGGCGCTGCGCGACCTGGCCGCGCTGTCCCGGCTGCCCAGCGAGGTGCACCTCGTCGGCAGCCACGGCTCCGAGTTCGACATCGGCTTCGTCGAGCGGCTCTCCCCCGAGCTGGTCGCCGTGCGCACCCGGCTGCGCGACGCGCTGCGTGAGATCGCCAACGCCCACCCCGGGATCCGGCTGGAGCGCAAGCCGGCCAGCGTCGCGGTGCACACCCGCGGGCTCGACCCGCAGGTGGCCGCCGCCGCCGTCGAGGCCGTCCGCAAGGGCCCTGCCACCTGGGACGGCGTCACCGTCACCCAGGGCAAGGAGGTCATCGAGCTGTCCGTGGTGGCGACCCACAAGGGCACCGCCGTCGACCAGCTCCGCACCCAGCTCTCGGCCAGCGCGGTGCTGTTCATCGGCGACGACGTCACCGATGAGAACGCCTTCGGCAACCTGCACGGGCCCGACATGGGCATCAAGATCGGTATCGGGGAGACGAAGGCCGACTACCGGGTCGCCGAGCCGATCGAGGCCGCCCGCGCGCTCGGCCTGCTGCTGGAGACCCGGCGGCACTGGCTCTTCGGCGAGCGGGCCGTGCCGATCGAGCGGCACTCGATGCTCGCCAACGGGCGTACCGTCGCCCTGCTCACCCCCGAGGCCAAGGTCACCTGGCTCTGCCACCCCAAGCCTGACTCGGCGGCGATCTTCGCCGACCTGGTCGGCGGCGGCCCCGCCGGGCACTTCAGCGTCGCCCCCGAGCGCGGCGGCATCCCCCTCGGCCAGCGCTACCGCTCCGGCACGATGACCGTGGAGACCCGCTGGTCGGGCCTCACGGTCACCGACTGGCTGGACAAGCCGGCCAGGGAGACCACCCCGGACGGCCCGGCGGTCGTCACCGGCGACTCGACCCTGGTCCGGGTGCTCACCGGCTCCGGGCGGGTCCGGGTGGAGTTCGCCCCCCGACCCGAGTTCGGCCAGGTGGCCACCCAGCTCCAGCCGGTCGGCGACGGCCTGCTGGTGCTCGGCTCCAACGAGCCGGTCGCGCTCTACTCCCCCGGTGTGCAGTGGCAGGTCAGCAACGACGGCGGGTACGAGACGGCCAAGGCCGTCGTGGATCTCTCCGCCGCCGGCGGGCAGGTCGTGCTGGAGCTGCGCTTCGCCACGCACAGCCTGGAGCACCACCGGCTGCCGGTCCACGAGCGGCAGGCCATGGCCGAGCAGCCGTGGAAGGACTGGGTGGCCTCGCTGCGGCTGCCCACCACCGCCCGGGACCTGGTCGCCCGTAGCGCGCTGACCCTGCGCGGGCTCTGCCACGAGGCGACCGGCTCGATCCTCGCCGCGGCGACCACCTCGCTGCCGGAGGAGCTGGGCGGCGTCCGGAACTGGGACTACCGGTACTGCTGGCTGCGCGACGCCTCGATGACCGCGCGGGCGCTGGTCGACCTCGGCTCCATCGAGGAGGCCGAGGCGCTGCTGCGCTGGGTGGACGGCTGCATCGAGCGCACCGGCGGCCACCCCGAGCGGCTGCACCCGCTCTACACGGTCGACGGGTACGAGCTGGGCGCCGAGGCGGTCATCGACACCCTGCCCGGGTACGCCGGCTCCCGGCCGGTGCGGGTCGGCAACCTGGCCAACCACCAGCTCCAGCTCGACGTGTTCGGCCCGATCGCCGACCTGATCGCCGCCGTCGCCGACACCCGGGGCTCGGTCCGCGAGGACGAGTGGCGGGTGCTGGAGAACATGGTCGAGGCGGTCCGCCGCCGCTGGCACGAGCCCGACCACGGCATCTGGGAGGCCCGCCTCCCTCCACGGCACCACATCTTCTCCAAGGTGATGTGCTGGATGACCGTCGACCGGGCGCTGCACGTGGTGCGCCAGCACGGCGGCGAGGACCGGGCGGAGTGGGTGGACCTGCGCGACCGGATCGGCGCCAACGTGCTGGAGCACGGCTGGCACGCCGACGTGGAGGCGTACAGCGTCGCGTACGGCGACGAGGACATGGACGCCTCGTCCCTGTGGATCGGCCTGTCCGGGCTGCTGCCGGGCGACGACCCGCGCTTCCTGTCCACCGTGCTCAGGATCGAGGCGGACCTGCGCAGCGGCCCGGTCGTCTACCGGTACCACTGGGACGACGGCCTGCCGGGGCGCGAGGGCGGCTTCCACATCTGCACGGCGTGGCTGATCGAGGCGTACCTGCGCACCGGCCGGCGCACCGACGCGGAGGAGCTGTTCACCCAGATGGTCGACACGGCGGGCCCGACGGGGCTGCTCCCCGAGCAGTACGACCCGCTGGCCGAACGCGGGCTGGGCAACCACCCGCAGGCGTACAGCCACCTCGGCCTGATCCGCTGCGCCCTGCTGCTGGACAACATGCTCAAGCAGTGACCTGACCGCGACGGCGGCCGGAGACCACCCGTCTCCGGCCGCCGTCGCGTGTGCGGCGGCGGTACCCCCGATCGCCGTCCCCCACCCCTACAGCACCCGCGCTCCATTGACACCCATTTGTTGTCCTGTTTAGCTGCGGTGACAGCGTCGACATCGACGAATCTGGATTTTCATCGGTTGCCGGGACGGAGATGCCGTAGTGAACAGAGCGACGAAGGCCCTGCGTGGGTTAGGCGCGGCGCTGAGCGCGGTTCTGGTGGTGGCCGGGGTCGTGGTCGTCGGACCCACTCCCGCCTCGGCCGCAAACTACTACTACGAGCTGCCCTACCCGGCGGGTGAGTCCTACCGGGTCACTCAGGGGCCGGAGGGCACCTACTCGCACGTCGGCCCCTACAACGAGTACGCCTGGGACTTCGGGCTCCCGGCGAACTACGAGGTCTCCGCCGCGCAGGCCGGCACCGTCCTCATCTCGGACTGGTCGGTGTACCCGGGGAACGGCATCGAGGTGATGATCCGGCACTCGAACGGCCAGTGCACCCACTACATCCACCTGAACCAGGCGATCTACAACACCGGCGACTGGGTCCCGCAGGGCCGGATCATCGGCTCGTCGGGCGCCACCGGCAACGCCACCGGGGCGCACCTGCACTTCCAGGTCATCAACTGCAACACCCGGGTCGGCATCCCCGCCACGCTCCAGGGCTGGTCGCCGCCCACCGGCTCCTGGCCGGTGAGCGTCAACAACCGCGCCTGACCACCGCTGACAGGCCCGGCCCCGCCGACGGCCGGAGCGGCACCCGCCCGCTCCAGCCGTCGGTGGCTTCCGCCCGCATCGGCCGGTTCAGCCGCCGAGCGTGCCCACCACGTCGCCGACGACCACCACGGCCGGCGGCCGGAACCCCTCGGCGACCACGTCGGCGGCCACCGCGCCGAGCGTCGACCGGAGCACCCGCTGCCCGCCGGTCGTTCCCTCCTGCACGACGGCGGCCAGGGTCTGCGCGGGCCGGCCGTGGGCGATCAGGGTCTCGGTGATCGCGGCCAGGTTCTTCAGCCCCATCAGGATCACCAGCGTGCCGCGCAGCCCGGCGAGGGCGTCCCAGCGCACCAGGGAGGCCGGGGAGTCGGGCGCGAGGTGCCCGGAGACCACGGTGAACTCGTGCGCCACCGCGCGGTGGGTGACCGGGATGCCGGCCGCCGCGGGGACGGCGATCGAGCTGGTCACCCCGGGGACCACGGTCACCGGCACCCCGGCCGCCGCGCAGGCCAGCAACTCCTCGCCGCCCCGACCGAAGACGTACGGGTCGCCGCCCTTGAGCCGGACCACGAACGCGCCGGCCAGCGCCCGGTCGACGAGGATGCGGTTGATCTCCTCCTGGGCCCGGGACGGCCCGTACGGGATTTTCGAGGCGTCCACCAGCTCGACGTCGGGGCGCAGCTCGTCCAGGAGCAGCCCGGGCACCAGCCGGTCGGCGACCACCACGTCGGCCTCGGTCAACAGCCGCCACCCCTTCACGGTGATCAGCTCCGGGTCGCCCGGCCCGGCCCCGACCAGCGCCACCCGTCCGGCGGCCGGCCCGCCCCCCTCGACCGCCCCGCTCCGCCGAAGGGCTCCCTGCGCCACCGGAGGCGTCACCCCGGGCTGCTGGCCGGCGCTCAGCAGGGCGCGGACGGCGTCGCGGACCGACATGGCCCGGCGGGGATCACCGCCGCCGAGGACTGCGACGGTGACCGGGCCGTGCCGGGTGACGGCGGGAGTCCAGGCGGTGGCGGCGGCCCGGTCGTCGGCGCGGACGCAGAAGATCCGGCGCTCGGCGGCGGCGTCGCTGACCGCCGCCGCGGCGGCCCGGTCGTCGATGGCGGTCTGGACCAGCCAGGCGCCGTCCAGGTCGTCGGGGGCGAAGCGGCGCGGCTCCCAGCGCAGCCGGCCGGCGTCGACGTGGGCGCGCAGGGCCGGGGTCAGCTCCGGCGCGACCAGCAGGACGTCCGCGCCCGCGTCGAGCAGCGCCGGCACCCGTCGGGTGGCCACCACTCCCCCGCCCACCACGACCACCCGCCGGCCGGCCAGCCGCAGCCCGAGCGGGTACGGGCTGCTCACTTCTCGGCCACCCCGGCAGAGTCGAAGGTGGCCACCTCGTGCAGCACCCGGACCGCGCCGGTGACCACCGGCAGGGCGAGCAGCGCGCCGGTGCCCTCGCCGAGGCGCAGCCCGAGGTCGATCAGCGGATCGAGCCCGAGGTGGCGCAGCGCGGCCGTGGCGCCCGGCTCGGCCGAGCGGTGCCCGGCGACCATCGCGCCCACCGCGTCCGGTGCGAACGCGGCGGCGGCGAGCGCGGCGCTGACCGCGATCACCCCGTCGAGCAGCACCGGCACCCGGCGGGCGGCGGCACCGAGGATCAGCCCGGCCAGGGCGGCGTGCTCCAGGCCTCCGACGGCGGCGAGCACGCCGAGCGGGTCGGCCGGATCGGGGGCGTGCCGGGTCAGCGCCGCCCGGACCACGTCGATCTTCCGGGCGTACGTCGGGTCGTCCACCCCGGTGCCCCGGCCGGTCACCTCGGCCGGGTCGACGCCGGTGAACGCGGCGACCAACGCGGCGGCCGGGGTGGTGTTGCCGATGCCCATGTCCCCGGTGAGCAGGATGCCCGCCCCGGCGTCGATCAGCTCGCGGGCGATCCGGATGCCGGTCTCCACGGCGGCGCGGGCCTCGTCGCGGGTGAGGGCGGCGGTCACGGCGAGATCCCGGGTGCCGGGGCGCACGTTCGCCGCCACGAGCCGGGGCGCGGCGGAGTTCGCCCCGCCACGGGGGGCCGCGGCACCGTCCGACGGGGCGGGCGGCAGCGGGGTGGCGACGCCGACGTCGATCACGGTGACCGAGGCGCCGGCCTGCCGGGCGAACGCGTTGACCACCGCCCCGCCGGCCAGGAAGTTGCCGATCATCTGCGCGGTGACCTCCTGCGGCCAGGGGGTCACCCCCTGGGCGTGCACACCGTGGTCACCCGCGAAGATCGCCACGGCGGCCGGCTCGGGCAGCGGCGGGGGGCAGGCGGCGGCCAGGCCGGCGAGCCGGACGGAGAGTTCCTCCAGGGCACCGAGCGAGCCGGCCGGCTTGGTCAGCCGGCCGTGCAGCTCCCCGGCGGCGACCATCGCCGGCTCGTTGAGCGGCCGGATCGCCGCGATCGTGGACTCGAGCATCATGCCTCCAGGATCTCCGCCAGTACCTCGGTGAACGCGTCGATGGTGGCCCGGTCGCGCACGGCCACCCGCAGCCAGTCGGGGCCGAGGCCGGGGAAGGTGTCGCCCCGGCGTACCGCCCAGCCGCGCTCGCGCAGGCACTGCCGCACCTCGGCCGCGCCGGCCAGGTGGACCAGCACGAACGCGCTGGCCGGGCAGCCCGCGACGCGTACCCCGGGCAGGGCCGACAGGCGGGCGGCCAGGTGGTCGCGGTCGGCGGCCAGCCCGGCGGCGATCACGCGCTCGGCCGCGACGGCGGCCGGGGACGCGCAGGCGGTGGCGGCGGCGAGCGCCGGGGTGGAGACCGCCCAGAGCGGCTGCGCCGCGGCCAGCCGGGCCAGCAGGGCGGCGTCGCCGAGCAGGTAGCCGATCCGCAGCCCGGCGAGCCCCCAGGTCTTGGTGAGGCTGCGCACCACGACCAGGCCGGGCAGGTCCCGGCGGGCGGCCAGGGACTCCGGCTCCCCCGGCACGCCGGGGGCGGCGGTGGTGTCGGCGAACGCCTCGTCGACGACGAGGACGCGGCTGGGACGGGCCAGCGCGGCGAGCTCGGCGGCCGGGTGCAGCACGGAGGTCGGGTTGGTCGGGTTGCCGATCATGACGAGGTCGGCGTCGTCCGGCACCCGGGCGGGGTCGAGCCGGAAGTCCTCGGCCGGATCGAGCAGCACCCGCTCGACGTCGTGCCCGGCGGCCCGCAGCGCGGCCTCCGGCTCGGTGAACTGGGGGTGCACGACCACCGGCCGGCGCACCCCGGTCAGGGCCCTGGCGAGCAGCACGAACCCCTCGGCCGCCCCGGCGGTGAGCAGTACCTCCTCCGGGGGACGCCCGTGCCGGCCGGCGACGGCCGCGCGCGCCACCCGGTTGTCCGGGTACGCGGCCAGGTCGCCCAGCGCGGCGGTGATCGGCTCGGCCAGCCAGCCCGGCATCGGGGCCCGCCGCACGTTGACCGCGAGGTCGACCAGGCCGTCGCCGACCTCGGCGTCCCCGTGGTGGCCGAGGTCCGGCTCATCCCGGGTGGGGGTCGTCGGAGCCGGCTGAGCACGCATGTCCGCGATCCTGCCGGGAAGCCGCCGTGCGGGACAGCGGATCCCGGGGTGGGCCGCGTCACCACCCGCCGACCCGACTTCCGGTTTATGAGTTCTTCTCATTTCTGAATCGGAAATGTCATAGCTTGACCCTGTGAGCAACCGACCCCTTGCTGGCGCTGGTCGTCTCGTCCCTCTCCTGCGTGCCGGGCTGATCGCGGGCATCGTGATCGCCGGGGCCCTCTACCCGCTGGCCGCCCTCACCGGGCTCGGCGCCAAGGCCACCGCGCACGCCGTGGAACAGAAGACGGACATCCTGCGCACCGCGCTGCCCGCCGAGACCTCCTACCTGTACGCGCCCGACGGCAGAACCGTGCTGACGATGTTCTACGAGGAGTACCGGCGCTACACCAAGCTGTCGGACATGTCCCCGAACATCCAGCAGGCCATCGTGGCCGCCGAGGACAGCCGCTTCTACCAGCACCACGGCGTCGACCCGAAGGGCGTGGCCCGGGCCTTCGTGGCCAACTCCCGCTCCGGCGGGGTGTCCCAGGGCGCGTCGACCCTGACCATGCAGTTCGTCCGGATGGCCCTGCGTGACAGCGCCCGGACCCCGAAGGAGGTCCAGGAGGCCACCCAGCAGACCAGCCTGCGCAAGGTCAAGGAGATGCGGATGGCCCTGGACGTGGAGAAGGAGCTGAGCAAGGAGGAGATCCTGGAGCGCTACCTGAACTCCGCGTACTTCGGTCACCGGGCGTACGGCATCTACGCCGCCGCGCAGATCTTCTTCTCCAAGACGCCGGCCACCCTCACCCAGGCCGAGGCGGCCACCCTCGCCGGACTGGTCAAGTCCCCGTCGGAGTACGACCCCGTCACCTCCGACCAGAAGGACGCCACCGGGCGACGCAACTACGTGCTCGACCGGATGACCCAGCTCGGTTACCTCTCGTCGAACGCCGCGACGGCGGCGAAGGCCGAGCCGATCCGGCTACAGCTGACCGACCCGCCGAACGACTGCGCCTCGCTGCCCGAGAAGTACAACACCTGGGGCTTCGCCTGCGACTACCTCAAGAACTGGTGGAGCGCGCAGCCGGCGTTCGGCGAGAACCGGCTGGAACGGATGGACAGGCTGCGCCGGGGCGGCTACCGGATCGTGCTCAGCATCGACCCGAAGATGCAGGAGGCGGCCGAGAACAACGTCGGGGCCAAGGACAGCACCGGCAGCCCGTTCGCCAACGGCATCGTGCTCGCCGAGCCGGGGACCGGGCGGGTGAAGGCGATGGCGGTGAACCGGAACTACTCGCTGGACGTCAGCGAGAACGGGCTCAGCTCGAACCCGGAGGCCGGCCCGAAGGTGAAGGCGAACTACCCGAACACGGTGGCCCCGCTGCTCGGCGGCGGCGACCTGCCCGGGTACCAGGCCGGGTCGACCTTCAAGATGTTCCCGATGCTGGCCGCGCTCAACGCCGGCATGCCGCTGTCCACCGCGTACGACTCGCCGTACAGGTACCAGTCGGCGATCTACGACGGCTGGGCGCCGTCCAACGCCAGCGGCGCGATGACCGGCCGGCAGACCATGTGGTCCGGCTTCGGCAAGTCGGTGAACACGTACTTCGTCCAACTGGAGGAGAAGGTCGGGGCGGACGCGGCGGTCCGGCTCGCCGAGCAGCTCGGGCTGCGTTGGCGCACCGACGTCGACCGGGAGCAGGCGTCGCCCGGCAAGGCGAAGAAGTGGGGCGCGTTCACCCTGGGCGTCTCCGACGCCACGCCGCTGGAGATGTCGAACGCCTACGCCGCGATCGCCGCGGACGGCCGGTACTGCGAGTCGATGCCGGTGCAGTCGATCAGCAACCGGGACGGCAACCCGACGACGTACACCACGGTCGGCGGGATCACGCGGGAGGTCGCCAAGCCGCGCTGCCGGCAGGTGGTCAACGCGGACGCCGCCCGGGCCGCCACCGACGCCGCCCGCTGCCCGACCGGGGACACCCCGGCCAAGGGCGGCTGCGGAGGCTGGTCGACGGCGGACAGCGTGCGGGGCACCGTGGGGCGGCCGGTCGCCGGCAAGACGGGCACCACGGACAGCACCCGGGCGGCCTGGTTCGTCGGATACACCCCGGAACTGGCGGCGGCGAGCTTCATCGCCGACCCGGACAACCCGTTCAACGCGGTGGGCGACGGCCAGTCCCAGATCCCGGTCAACGCGGTGGCCCAGACCCTCCGCGACGCCCTCAAGGGCCAACCCACCCGCCAGTTCACCCCACCCTCCGACGCAATAGTCGGCTGACCAGCGGGCCGGCGGGCCAGGCCCGGGTGGGCTGCCGCGGGCGTGGTGGGCTGCCGCGGCCCAGTGGTGGCCGTCATACGGGTAGCCTCGACGCGTGTACCGGTTCCTCCTGACGCCACGCTGGCTGGGCATCCTCGCACTGACCATGGTCGCTGCGGCCGTGATGGTGATGCTCGGCAACTGGCAGATGGACCGGTACCAGGGCCGGACGGCGATCAACGAACGGATCGACGCCGGCGAGCGGATGACCCCGGCGCCGCTGCGGGACGCCGTGCCCGAGCCGAGCGGGGGCGCCGGCACCGCCGGCCCGGCCCCCGCCGACGAGGCCACCTGGACCAGGGTGACCGCGACCGGGCGGTACGACACTGCGAACATCGTGCTGGTGCGCGGCCGGACGGTCGACAACCGGGTCGGCTTCGAGGTGGTCACCCCGCTGGTCCTCGCCGACGGCACGGCCGTGCTCGTCGACCAGGGCTGGGTGCCGCCTGCGCCCGGCGGGGCCATGGCCCAGCCGCAGCTTCCCCCGGTGCCCCAGGGCGAGGTGACCGTGGTGGGTCGGGTGCACCCGACCGAGAGCGGCGGCGGGGCCGTCGACCGGCGCGCGGGCCGGCTGGAGACCCGCCGGATCGCCGTCCCCCGGCTGGCCGGCAAGCTGCCGTACCCGGTGCACGGCGCGTACGTCCTGCTGGACGAGCAGACGCCGGCCGCCGACCCGCTGTTCCGGGCGGTGCCGATCGGGCACACCAACAACTGGCAGAACCTCGGGTACGTGGTGCAGTGGTGGCTGTTCGCCGTCATGACGCTCTTCGGCTACGGCTGGGTGGCCCGGCGGGAGGCCCGCCGGATGGCCGGGCTGGACGAGCCGCTCGACCGAGCCGCCGAGCCCACGCCCACGACGCCCACAACGCCCACCACCCCGGCCTGACACCTGCGGGAGCGGTCCGCCGTGATCGACTCGGTGTCGTCGACATCGCCGGTTCACGAGCGCGGGACGACGCGATGTCGACGATTCGGAGTGATGTCCGAGCAGCTACCGGACGGTCGGCGGACCCGCGACCCGGCGGAACGTTGTAGGGTCCGCGGGTGATCAACTCCCGTGGGGGGTCACGGTGACCCCTGATCCCACGCCACCGCCGCACCCGGAGCCGTCGGCCCCGGGACACCCGCCGGAGCCGATGACGGCACACCCGTCGACCGATCCCTGGGCGGTCACGCCCCGGTCGACGACGTACTCGACCCCGCCGGCAGGGTTCCCGGCCGCGGCCGACCCGTTCGCCGCTGCCCCGCCCGCCGCGCTGCCCGCCACCCGACCGTTCCCCGCCGCGTCGGGCGACCAGGTCCCGGCAGCCCCGCACTCGCCGCCGCCCGTCCAGCGCTCCGCACCGCCGGACCCGTACTCCGCACCGCCGGACCCGTACTCCGCACCGCCGGACCCGTACTCCGCACCGCCGGCTCAGTACTCCGCACCGCCGGCTCAGTACTCCGCACCGCCGGCTCAGTACTCGGCACCGCCGGACCCGTACTCCACACCGCCGGCTCAGTACTCCACACCGCCGGACCCGTACTCCACACCGTCGGCTCAGTACTCGGCACCGCCGGACCCGTACTCGGCACCGCCAGACCCCTACTCCGGGCCGCCGGTCGCCGGTCGGCCCGGGCCGCACCCGCCCGTGATGGCGCTGCCGACCGCGGCCCCGGGCGGTCCGCAGTACGTGACGCCGTCCGCCGTGGCGGTGCAGATCGGCGAGATCATGGTCACGCCGCCGGAGATTCGTACGCCCGCAGGCGTGCTGCCCCTGGCCGGGGCACAGTGGCACGTCGCCGACTACTGGCAGAAGGAGGAGAAGATCGCCCCCTGGGCGATCGTCTGCGCCGTCCTCGGGTTCTTCTGCCTCACCATCTTCAGCCTGCTCTTCCTGCTGATCAAGGAGACCCGGCACCACGGCACCGTGCAGGTCACGGTCACCAGCGGGGCCCGGCAGTACGTGGCCCGCATCCCCGTCACCGACCAGGGTCAGGTCATGCACGTCAACAACCAGGTCAACTACGCCCGGTCCCTGTCGATGCGCTGAGCCCCGACCCCGCCGCCCCGCCGCCGCCCCGGGGGCCTCCGTCGCCCGACAGCGCCCTGTGGCCGGAGTGGCCCCGGGGCCGGTCAGGGGCGGCGGCCGGCGTGGATGGCCCGGACCGAGTCGATCGTGTCCGCCTCGGCGGCGGTCTTGTCGCTGCGGTAGCGGACCACGCGGGCGAAGCGCAGCGCCATCCCGCCCGGGTAGCGGGAGCTGGCCTGCACACCGTCGAAGGCGATCTCCACGACCTGCTCGGGGCGGACCCGGACCACCCAGTCACCCCGCTCCACGGCGAGGGCGAGGAACCGCTCGGTCTGCCAGCGCAGCACCTCGTCGGTGAGCCCTTTGAACGTCTTGCCGAGCATGACGAACTCGCCGCTGCCCGGGTCCCGCGCGCCGAGGTGCAGGTTCGACAGCCACCCGCTGCGCCGGCCGCTGCCCCACTCCACCGCGAGCACCACCAGGTCGAGGGTGTGCCGGGGTTTCACCTTCACCCAGGCCGCGCCGCGCCGCCCGGCGTCGTAGGGTGCGTCGAGGGACTTGACCACCACCCCCTCCTGGCCGGCGTCCAGGGCGGCGGCGAAGGCCGCCCCGGCCGGCTCCGGGCCGTCGACCTCCACCCGCCCGACCAGCAACGTCGGGTCGACGGCCCCGGCCAGCGCCGCCCACCGCTCCCGGCCGGGCCGGTCGACCAGGTCCTCCCCGTCGAGGTGCAGCAGGTCGAAGAAGTACGGCGTCAGCACCGCCTCGCCGGTGGTCCCCGCGGCGGCGAGGACCGCCGGTGCGACCGGGGCGGGGCCGGTGTTGCTCGGCGTGGTGCGGCGGGCGGCCCGGCTGGACGTCTGTTGGAACGGCAGCGGCCGGCCGGTGGCGTCCAGCCCGATCGCCTCGCCGTCGAGCACCAACTGCCGGGCGGGTAACGCCCGGACGGCGGCGACCACCTCGGGCACCCGGGCGGTGATCTCGTCCAGGCTCCGGGTGAAGACGGCGATGTCGGAGCCGGCGCGGTGCACCTGGATGCGGATGCCGTCGAGCTTCACATCGACCACGGCGGGGACGCCGGTCGCGGCCAGCGCCTCGTCGACCGAGGGGGCGCTCTGCGCCAGCATCGGGGCGAGCGGACGGCCGACCTGGAGCCCGAAGTCGGCCAGCGCGACGGCACCGCCGCGCAGGGCGGCCACCGCGACCGCGCGCAGGTCACCAGCGAGCAGCAGGGCCCGGCGGACGGCGCCGATCGGCACGTCGGCGGCCCGGGCGACCGCGTCGGCGAGCAGCCCGGCCTGGGCGCCCTGGCGCAGCTCGCCGCTGAACAACCCGCGCAGCATGCGCTGCTCGTCGGCGGTGGCCGCGGCGAAGAGCGCGTCGAGCAACGCCCGGCGCCGGGCCTGGGATCCGGGGCCGCGAACCGCCGCGATCTCGTCGACCGCGGCGTCGACCGCGGCGACGGCCAGGGTCGGCTCGGCGGCCGGCGGAGGCAGGTCGCGCAGGCCGGCCCAGCCGACACCGGTCTGGCGTTGTCGCAGCTCGCCGGCGAGCCAGCCCGCCCCTGCCGGAACCTCGGCCGGGTCAAGCGCCTTCAGGGCGGCGGCGAGCAACTCCACCTTGGCCCGCCGGCCGCTGGTGGCGCCCACGGCGGCGGAGGTGGCCGCCAGGTCGAGGAACCGCACGCTCCCATCCTGCCAGCCACCCCCGACACCGCTGGGGATACGCGGCGGCGGCCGGAAGTTGCCGCTTCCGACCGCCCAGCCGCCCCCCGACGCCGGGCCACTCCCCCCAGACCAGCCCGGCGACGACCTTGATCAGGCCGGAACGGCCTCCTCGATGCGCAGGCCGCGGGCGCGCACCTCGTCGGCGACCCGGGAGAGCACCGCGTCGAGCGCTACCAGGGCGGTGGAGAGATCACCGATCCGTTCCTTGAGCGTGTCCTCGGGCCACGCGGAGACGTCGATGTCCCCCAGAGCGCTGACGGCGGCCTCAAGCCGGGCCATCACCTCGTTCGTACTCATGTTCGAAACGCTATAACAGCACGACTCCCGACACGCCGAAAACGCCCGCCCGAACCGGGGCGTTACCGTTTCGTCACCTAACTCCGGTTCGTGCCGGCAGCGGCTACCTTGGCCAGCAGCAACGCCTCGGCCCCGCAGACCCGGGCGAACTCGCCGAGGTGCAGGCTCTCGTTCGGCCCGTGCGCCCGGGCGTGCGGGTCCTCGACGCCGGTCACCAGGATCGCGGCCTGCGGGAACATCTCCTGGAAGGTGGCGATGAACGGGATCGAGCCGCCGATGCCGACGTCCACCGGCTCGGTGCCGTCCCAGGCGGTACGGAAGGCGGCCCGCGCCGCGTCGAACATCGGCCCGGACGCGTCGATGACGCACGGATCGCCGTCGTGCTCGAACGTCACCGTCACCTGGGCGCCCCACGGCGCGTGCTCGGCGAGGTGCTCCTGGAGCGCCGCGTACGCCCGCTTCGGTTCGTCACCCGGCGCCAGCCGCAGGCTCAGCTTGGCCTTGGCGGCCGGTACCAGCGCGTTCGGGGCCTCACCGGTGGCCGGGGCGTCGATGCCCAGCACCGCGAGCGCCGGCTTGGTCCAGATGCGGTCGGTGATCCGGCCCGTGCCGATGAAAGACACCCCCTCGGCCAGCCCGGCCTCGACCCGGAACCGGTCCTCCGGGTAGTCGACGGAGGCGCCCTCCCGGGCGGCCAGCCCGGCCACGGCCACGTCTCCGGCGTCGTCGTGCAGGGTGGCCAGCAGCCGGACCAGCGCGGTCAGCGCGTCCGGCACCGCGCCGCCGTACATGCCGCTGTGCACGGCGTGGTCCAAGGTGCGGACCTCGACGAAGCAGTTGACGATGCCGCGCAGCGAGGTGGTCAGCGCCGGCACGCCGACGTCCCAGTTCATCGAGTCGGCGATCACGATGACGTCGGAAGCCAGCTCGTCGCGGTGCTCGGCGAGCAGCCGCTCCAGCGAGTCCGAGCCGTACTCCTCCTCGCCCTCGATGAACAGCACCACGCCGACCGGGAGCCGGTCGCCGAACACGCGCAGCGCCGCGACGTGCGCCATGATTCCCGCCTTGTCGTCGGCGGCGCCCCGCCCGTACAGGCGGCCGTCGCGCTCGACCGGCTCGAACGGGTCGGACTCCCACAGCGACAGGTCGCCGACCGGCTGCACGTCGTGATGGGCGTAGAGCAGCACGGTCGGCGCACCGGGCGGGGCGGCCCTCGTCCCGATCACCGCAGGCTGCCCGCCCGAGCGCACGATCCGCACGTCGAGGCCGCAGCCGCGCAGCAGCTCCGCCACGGCCTCGGCCGAGCGTTCCACGTGCGAGTGGTCGAAGCCCTCGAAGGCGATGCCGGGGATTCGGACGAGTCGTTCCAGGTCTTCGCGGACGCCGGGCAGTTCCCGCTCGACGGCGGCCCGCACCTCGGCGTCGGACATGATCGGTAAGGGGGTCATGACCGGCATGGTATGCCGGCCTTACCGACACCGGCCGCCCCCGGCCCGGAGGCGGACGTACTCCCGGTCGGGATCGTGCGGCACCGCCGGTGCCCCGTCGACGATCAGGTCCACCGCGTCGGCCGTGGCGTCGGCGGCGAAGTGCGCCCGCTCGCCGGCGTGCCAGCGGCGCAGCTCCGGCAGGATCCCCGGCCCGTCCCGGGCCACCGCCCGGGTCAACCGCAGCTCGTCGGGCGCGACGACCAGGACCGACAGCGCCAGCTCGGGCCGGACCGCGGCCCGCGCCGAGCTGACCCCCTCGACGAGCACCACGGGGGCGGGCGGCACCGGCACCTCGCCGGGCAGGAAGGACCCGCGTACCCAGCTGTACCGCTGGTACCCGCCCGGCCGGCCGACGCGCAGCGGCGCGAGCACCCGCGCCTCCAGCCGGGGCCAGAAGGTGAGCTGGTCGTCCCAGCCGTCGAGCAGGTCGTCGGTGTGCACCACCAGCGGTCGCCCGCCGCCGGGCAGCGCGGCGAGGGCGTCCGCGAGGCGCGCGGCGAAGACGCTCTTCCCCGCGCCGCTGGGCCCGTCGACCGCCACCAGGCGGGTACGCCCCAACCGCGCCGGCCCGGCCAGCACCTGCCGGCCCAGTTCGGCGTACGTCTCGACGACCGGAACCACCACGGGCCCGACGCTAGCGGTCCGGGGCGCCCCGCCCACGGCGGGTACGTCGTCCGGTCGAACCGAGGCCGTTTCACCGCACGGACCACCCGGGCAGCGGGCATGCTCGTGCCGTGCGCCACAACGTGATGAGCCCGGGCGTCGACGCCCTGCTGGAACAGGCCCGCTCAGGGGTTCGCCGGCTGACCCCGCACGAGACCGTCGAGGCGGTACGCCTCGGCGCACTGCTCGTCGACACCCGAACCGAGGCGCAGCGCCGGGAACAGGGCGAGCTGCCCGGCGCGGTCGTCATCGACCGGACGGTGCTGGAGTGGCGGCTGGACCCGGCCAGCGACTGGCACGTCCCCGAGGCCACCGGGTACGACCGGGAGATCGTGCTGGTGTGCCGGCAGGGCTACAGCTCCAGCCTGGCCGTGGCCAGCCTGCGGACGCTCGGCCTGCACCGCGCCACCGACATGGTCGGCGGGGTGCAGGCGTGGCGGGAGGCGGGACTGTCGATGTCCGACCACCCCGCCGACGTCCGTTACTGATCCGGCCGTCTTCCGACGCCGGCGGTCAGGCCGGCTCGGCCACCCGGGCCAGCCAGTCGGCCGCCTCGGTCGGAGCGAGCGTCTCCTCCACGGTCAGCGCCGCGGACATCAGCGGGAACCGCCGGATGTTGTTCCAGCTCCGCTGGTACGGCGGCGGGTCCAGGACCACGACGCGGGCGTCGTCGAAGAGCGGGATGTCCGCCGGCGCGCCCTCGTTCCAGATCCACTTGCCGTGCCCGTCGACCAGGTTGAAGCTGCCGACTACCGTGCCGCCGAACCGGTCCTCGGGGGCGTCGGTGGCCACCTCGACCCAGGACGGGTCGACGGTCAGCCCCTCGATCAGCCCCCGCTCGGCCGGCCCGGCGAGCGCTCCCGCCAGCAGGGTGTGCAGCTGGAAGTTGTCGGCGACGCCGTCGATGGTGACCCGCCATCCCCGGCCCGTCGCCCGGTGCAGCACGAGCAGCCGTTCGCCGTCGAGCACCCGCAGCAGCCCGAGGACGCACTCCAGGTCGGGCCGCTCGCCGGCCAGCTCCGTCCCGACCGCGAGCAGCCGCTCCCGGTGCGGGAACGTGGCCCGCACGGCGGCGGACTGCTGCAACAGGGTGATCGCGGGCATGGCCCAGGTGCCGGACGCGTACCAGCCCTGGACCGCGTCGGAGGCGCGCTGCTCGTCGCCGTACGCCTCGGTCAGCACGCCGATCGCCGTGTCCGTGGTGCCGGGGTCCTCGGGGTCGGGCAGCGCGTCGTCGCCGCGTACCCGCTGCCAGCCGGACCGGAACCGGTGCGCGGCGGCGAGGGCGGCGGCGAGCCCGTCGGCCACCGGGGCGACCAGCGGGTCGGGACGGGCGCCCAGCTCGACCAGCGCACCGCAGAGGACGGAGAACTGCCCCCCGGCCCCCGGGCCGAGCTGCGGCAGCAGCGCCACGCAGCGGGGCAGGACCGCGTCCAGTTCCGCGACGGACGCCTGCTGCGCCACCTCCCAGACCCTCGGCACGGCCCTGGTCATGGCGGTGCCGTCGCGCCCGCGTACGGCCGCCTCGACGGCGGCGATCCGGTCCGCCAGCTTCCCCCTGCGATTGAAGATCATCGGCGCAGCCTAGCGAGCGCGCCCGCCCGTCACGGCCCACCGTCGAACCCTCGCCGCACCCGGGGCTGCCGGCCTGGGCCTGTCCGGACATGTGCGACACGTCACTTCTAACCGACACCCGCGACGCCCGCCCGCCCCCGCACGCCCGCCCTCCCGCGCGCGCCCGCCCTCCCGCCCGCCCGCCCGCCCGCCCTCCCGCGCAAATTCAGAGAATGTGTTGCCTCTCCGCGCTCCATGACCACACATTCCGTGAATTTGCGCGGGAGGGCGGGCGGGGCGGGTGGGCGGGGCGGGTGGGCGGCGCGCGGGCGGGGCGGGTGGGCGGCGGGTGGGTGGGTGGGTGGGTGGGTGGGCGGCGCGGGTGGGTGGGTGGGGTCAGGCGGGGGCGCCGGGTGGGATGAACGGGAGTGCGGCGGGCGGGCCGGACTCGATCAGCCGCCACAGGGCGTCGGTGTCCAGGTGCTCCTCGACCAGGTCACCGAGCAGGTCCAAAGACCGCTCGCGGGCGGCGGCGAACGCGTTGTCCGGGGCGACCCGGAAGCCGGTACGGCCGGCGAGTCGGGCCGCCTCGGTGAGGAACCGGCGGCGGAACGCGTCGGACTCGAAGGCCCCGTGCCAGTGGGTGCCGCACACCGCGCCGAGCACCGCCCCCTCGCCGGCACCGTCCGCGTACGTCAGCAGGGGCGGCAGCGCCGGGTCGGCCGACGAGACGTACCCGTGGTGGATCTCGTACCCCCGGACCGGGACGCCCGGGTCGGCGGCGGCGGTGCCGGCCGAGGACCGGACGGTCTTGCGCTTCTCGAAGGTGACCTCGACGGGCAGCAGGCCCAGCCCTGGGACGCTGCCGGCGCGGCTCTCCACCGCGTCGTGCACGGCCCGGCCGAGCATCTGGAAGCCGCCGCAGATGCCCAGCAGCGGCTTGCCGGCCGCCGCGTGGGCGAGCACGGCGTCGGCCAGCCCGGTCTGGCGCAGCCAGGCCAGGTCGGCCACGGTGGACTTGGAGCCGGGCAGCACGACCAGGTCGGCGGCGGCCAGCTCGGCGGGCTCCACGGTCAGCCGGACCCGGACGCCGGGCTCGGTGGCCAGCGCCTCGACGTCGGTGGCGTTACTGATCCGGGGCAGCCGGACGACCGCCACGTCCAGCCAGTCGGTGCCGCGCGGGGCCGCCGGCCGGCCGAGCACCCGGCCGTACGCGAGGGAGTCCTCGGCGTCGAGCCACAGGTCGAGGTGCCAGGGCAGCACCCCGTACGTGGGGCGGCCGGTGACCCGGTGCAGCATGTCCAGCCCTGGCTGGAGCAGGCCGAGGTCGCCCCGGAACTTGTTGATCACGAAGCCGGCGATCAGCGCCTGGTCCGCCGGGTCGAGCAGGGCGACCGTGCCGAACATCGAGGCGAACACCCCGCCCCGGTCGATGTCCCCGACCACGATCGTGGGCAGGTCGGCGTGCCGGGCCAGCCCCATGTTCACGTAGTCGCCGGCCCGCAGGTTGATTTCCGCCGGGCTGCCGGCCCCCTCGCAGACCACCACCTCGTACGCCTCGCGCAGCTCGGCGAGCGCGGCGAACGCCGCCTCGGCGAGCCGGGGCCGCAGGGCGTGGTAGTTGCCGGCGGTGACCGTGTCGACGGCCTCGCCGAGGAGCACCACCTGGCTGGACCGGTCGCTGCCCGGCTTGAGCAGCACCGGGTTGAACCGCAGGTCGGGGGCGATCCCGCTGGCCGCCGCCTGCATCGCCTGGGCCCGACCGATCTCGCCGCCCCGGCCGTCTGGGCCGACCACCACCGCCGAGTTGTTCGACATGTTCTGCGCCTTGAACGGCGCGACCCGCACCCCGCGCCGGTGCAGCCAGCGGCAGATGCCGGCGGTGAGCACGCTCTTGCCCGCGTCGGAGGTCGTCCCCGCGACCAGCAGTCCCCCGCTCACCGTCCCGCCCCCGTCCTGCGCGCCCCGGCGGCCACGGCCCGCCGGCCCGCCCGCGCCAACACGCCGGCCAGCCGGCCGGCGGTGACCGGGTACGCGGCGGCCACGCCGAGCGCGACCAGCCCTACCGCGCCGGAGATCCGCGCCGCCCGCTTCAGGTGCCGCGCCTCCGGGCGGGGCCCGTCGCCCAGGTAGGGGCGCACCTCCGACCGCCCGAAGTAGATGTTGCGCCCGCCGAGCCGCACGCCGAGCGCCCCGGCCATCGCCGCCTCGCACTGCCCGGCGTTCGGGCTGGGATGGTCGTTGCGGTCCCGCCGCCAGACCCGCCACGCCCGGCCCCGGTCGCCGTGCGCGGTCGGGGCGACCGCGATCGTGAGCAGCCCGGTCAGCCGGGCCGGGACGAGATTGAGCACGTCATCGAGGCGGGCCGCCGGGGTACCGAACCGGGCGTACCGGGGCGACCGGTGGCCGACCATCGCGTCGAGCGTGTTGGCCGCGCGGTAGCCGAGCAGGCCGGGCAGGCCGGCGACCGCCCCCCACAGCAGCGGCGCCACCACCGCGTCGGAGGTGTTCTCGGCGACCGACTCGACGGTGGCGCGGGCCAGCTCCGGCTCGTCGAGCGTCGACGGGTCCCGCCCGCACAGGTGCCCCAGGCGGCGGCGGGCCGTCGGCAGGTCCCCGCCGCGCAGTGCCCGGCCCATCACCTTCGCCTCGTGGCGCAGCGTGCGCCCGCCGAGCACGGTCCAGGTCGCGGCGGCCATCAGCACGGCCCGGCCGACCGGCCGGTGCCGGGTGGCCACCGTCGCCGCCGCGCCGACCAGCACCGGCACCCCGACGGCGAGGGCGGTGAACACCACCCCGGCGGTACGGTCCGGCCGGTACACGCGCTGTTCCAGCGCCCCGGCAGCCCGGCCGAAGCCGGCCACGGGATGCCACCGCCGGGGATCACCGAGGAGGGAGTCCAGGGCGTACCCCGCCACCAGACCTGCCGCGTTAGCCACGGCGACCGACTGCCGCACCTGCCACCACCTCCGGCCGGCCAGCCTAGCCGCGGTGATTGACGAGAACCCGCCACTGGTCGGATTTTCCACGCGCAGCGCCTCCCCCAGGGCGGGGCCACGTCCGCTTTGTCGACCTCACGCCCGGGTCCAGGTCGGGCCGCCTGATCGACCGCCACGGCCGGCCGTCACGGGTAACTGATCAGTTCCAGCAACGATCCGTCGGGGTCGCGGAAGTAGACGCTCCTGCCGTGGCCGCGCCCGCCGTCCCGGTCGACCGGCCCGGCCGTCACGTCGACGCCGTGCCGCCGGAGATGGTCGAGAATCTCGTCCACCGTTCCGGGCCAGGAGAAACAGAGGTCGCTACCGCCGGGGGCGACAGGAGGACGAGCGACCAGCGCCCCGACGTCCAGGCCGGGGCCGTGGACATTGAGCTGCTGGTCGCCGAACCGGTACGCGACCCGGCCGCCGGGATGCCCGACGACCTCGGCACCGAGCACGTCCCGGTAGAAGGCCGCCGACCTGTCCCAGTCGCTCACCGCGATCACACAATGATCGAGCCTGATTTCCCCACGCACAGCCCGAACGCTAACAGCGCGGCAGGTCCGGTGCGCTCGGTCGCCGGTACGGGGGGGCCAAGTTTCCGCCGGTCAGGCCCGCTTGGCGACCCGAGCGACGAAGGCTCCCCAGGATTCGCGGGAGAACGCCAGGACCGGCCCGCCTCCGTTGTCCTTCGTGTCGCGGACGTAGACCGCCGCCACGAGGTTGTCGGCGACCTCTACGCAAGCCCCCTGGTTGGTGCCACTTCGAGTGCTCTTGCGCCAACGTGCACCGGTCAGGTCCATGACTTCGCCACTTCCAGTATCAGTTCGGTGGACTGTTGAAGGGTAAGCGCTTCGGCGAGCGTGGCTTCCCACTGTTCGCGGACAACCGCGATCTCGGAACTCCGCTCGATTACCTGGCCCTGAAGCCGGTTATCGAGGTAACAGACATCGACCAGGCCAGGCAGGGTCGCGATGACGAACGGGCCGTCCAAGCCAGCGTACGCGCCGACCCCGGACGGTACGACGTGGATTCTGACGCGCCGACTGTCCTGGTTGAGATGCGCCAAGTGGAAGAGCTGCTCCCGCATGACCGCCGCACCGCCGACGGGGCGGCGAAGGACGGCATCGTCCACGATCGCTATGAGCTGCGGCGGGTCTTCACCTGCGAGGATCTTCTGCCGCGCGAGTCGCTTGGCCACTCGATTTTCCGCCTCTTGAGCGCTCAGCCTGCCGTCGCTGGCGAAGACCCCGCGGGCGTACCCCTCAGTCTGGAGAAGTCCCGGAACCCATGCCACCTCGTACCAGCGCAGGGCCCGTGCCTGCTGCTCAAAAGTGATCCACTCGCGCAGCCAGAGGGGTGCGGCATCAAGCTCCGACAACCGCTCAAACAGCCGGGCGAACATGCCGCCTGTCTTCAGAGCCTTGTCCACTGCCGCGACATAGTCGTCTGTCGGCGGGCGGGTGCCGGTCTCCACCGCGCTGATGTGAGTGCCTGAGTAGCTTACCGTTCTGCCGAATTCGTCCTGGTTCATGCCGCGCGATGTTCTGGCGTGGCGCAGCTCGTCCAGCAGGATCTCCGCAGCGGTCATGCCCACGTCCCCACGCCTCCCCCAACCTTCCGGCTTCATCCCTCACACGCCCCCACGAGTCGAAACGATCTCCGTCGAAGTCTCTCCAAGGCGGCCGATCACCTTCCGAGGTTAGGCGGTCACAACGCAGAGTTCCATCAGCGGACCGCTGGCGGAGCGATGGCTATGGCGGTCCTGGACCAGGGCTGCCCCGTCTCCTTCCAGGAACGGGCAACGCTTTCGTACTCGACGGACAGGGAGAGCCATGTCGCACCGAGGAGGACGTCATCGGACCCGGCGGGGCCGGCACTGCGCGTGCCAGGCGTGCCGGGCGCATCGCGCGGCGAGGCCCGAGCAGCAGCCGGGGCCGGACCAGCAGCCGAAGCCGGCGCGTTACGACCCTCCCCTTGTGGGGCCGATGATCCCGCCGCTGCGGGTGCCGCGTAATGGCGTGGCGACCCGGGTCCTCCGGGAGCGGGTCGGCGAGTTCCGGACGCTGGGCGAGGGGCTGCACGGGAACGACGGGTGGCGGTGATGGACTTACGCGAACCGGACCTGACCGACCACTGCGCCGCCGGGCCCGGTTGGCGGTGCGAGGCGTGCGGCGAGGAGTTCCCGTGTTCGACCTGGCGAGGGTTGCCGCTGGACCGGCACCTGCGCGGCGCGCTGCTGTCGTGCTTCACGTTGCTGCTCGGCCAGGCGGTCCGGGACCTACGCGGCCACCCGGACGGCCCGACGCCGCCGCAGATCGTACGGCGCTTCCTCTGGTTCATGCCCCTCTCCGACGACGAGGCGCGCGCCGTCGCCCTGCGGGTGCGCTGATGACTCGCGCCACCCGCCCGCACCTGCCCGTCCGCCCGGTCTGGCTGTGCCGCCGTTGCGGCCATCCCTGGCCCTGCGGCGACGCCCGGCTCTCTTTGCTGGTCGAGTACCGGGGCAACCGCCTCGGCCTGCTGATCTACCTCGCCGCGCTGAAGCTGGAGGCGGCCGAACACCTGACCCGACTCAACCCCGATTCGCCCCCGGGCAACCTCACGGACCGCTTCCTGTCCTGGGCACGGGCACGCGGGTAGCCGCCGCCCGCCCCGGTGCCGTCTCCTTCCCCCATGGGAGAACCGGCACCGGGGCGGGCCTCTCCGCGGCGGCGGATCGGGGCGGACGACGCTCGACAGGCTGCCCCGTGCCGGCCCGTCGAGCGCCCCGTGCCAGCCCGTCAGCCACCCCGTGCCAGCCCGTCGGCTGCCCCGTGCCAGTCCGCCGAGCGTCTCGGTCGATCGTCAGGCGGAGACCGGGACCCGTCCACGGCCCCGCCGGCCCCGGCGGTCGGGTGTCACCCCGTCCGGCTCGCCGCCGGGCGGTTCCGGGTCGTCGTGACCGCCCTGGGCCGACAGGCCGACCTCACCGGCCCGGGCGACGTCGCCGGAGGGTGCCTCGCCGTCAGGCAACGGGGACAGGTCGTCCCCGCCGTCCCCGCCCAACTCCGTCAGCTCGTCGTCGGCGGAGTCGGCCCGGTCGTCGAAGGGATCTCCCGCCAGGTCCTCGAAGCCGGGGCCGCCGGCCAGGTCCCGCCCGACGTGTGGGGCGTCGAACGAGCCCCGGGCCTGGTCGAAGCCGCCCGGCTCGAATTCCTCGTCGAAGGGACGGTCGGCCGGCGAGGCGGGCACCTGTCCCCGCGGGACCCGCTCCGTCGGCTCCCCGTGCACCCGGGTCTCCGCTTCGGCGTCCTCGACGATGCTGGTGGCCATGCTCGGCCGGTTGCGCAGGAACCGCCCCCGCCCCCGGGCCAGGTCGTGCCCGACCGCGACTGCCTCCATCTCGTAGAGGGTGCGGTGGTTGCCGGCCTCGTCGGTCCAGTCCCGGGTGTAGAGGCGGCCAGCCACCACGACCGGGTCGCCGACCATCACCGAGGAGGCGACCCCCTCGGCGAGCTTGCGCCAGCAGTTGACGCGTACCCGAAGGCTGTTGCCGTCGACCCACCGGCCGCTGTCCCGATCGAGCCGGCGGGCGGTGGAGGCGACCTTGAAATTGGCCACCAACGTGTTGCTCTGGGTGGTGCGCCGCCACTCGGGGGCGGTTAGGACGTTTCCGACAATCGTTACGTGGGTGTCAAACATCGTCCCTCCAGGGGAGAACCGGGACTTGCCATGGCGAGTCGACTCGCCGCCGAGCCTGGCCGTCCCGGCCCCCCGTCGCCATCGGCCGGTCGCCACCTGTGGACAACGGGGCGGCCTGTGGACGACGACCTGATCAAGGTCCCAATGTGCTATGTCCCCCGGTGGAGTCAACGCCTCGGCCGGCGGCCCGTCGCCGACTGTCCGCGCGGACGGCGGGGGAATGGCACCCGCCACAGGACAGTCGGAGGGTGTTTCCGGACGGTCCGTGGCTGGGTACAGCTTTGATCAAGCGAGCACCACCGACGGCGCGCCGGCTGACAGTAGGCGGCATGCCGTCCGATCAGAAGGGCCACGGAAGATGACTCTCTGCCGACTCCGTACGACCGGTTCCGTCCGCACCGAGGGCGAGGCCCGCCGATGAGCGCCGTGGCGAACCCCGCGACCGTGGGTGAGTGTCTGCGGGTCGGTGCCGGGTTCTCCCAGGGCGACCGGAACTGGATCGCCACGCAGTTCGCCACCCTCGACGCCCGGCTGGCCGGCTTCCACGCCGACGCCACCGAGCTGGAGGTGTCGGTGAAGGATCGGGAGGCCCGGGGGCAGAAGGTCACCCTGGAGTGCTGGATCGCCGGCCGACAGAAGATCGTCACCACCTCGTCGGAGGAGGACCTGCACGCCGCGCTCAACGACGTGCGGGACGACCTGCGTCGCCGGCTCAACGATTCCAAGACCAAGCAGGAGCCCCGGCACAACAAGCACCTGCGCGACACCGGCCAGGTTGGGGCGAGCCCGGACGAGGTGGACCTCGACATCGATGCGCTCCGGGTCGACGCCGAGACGGCCTGATCAGGACCTGAGCAGGACCGGCGGGAGGGTGGGCTTCGCCCCACCTTCCCGCTTCGGGGCTACCGCCGGGTAGGTTCCCGGCGTACCGTCGCGGTCGTGGAACCGGACGTGCTGGGGCCGCCGTACGAGCGGCAGACGATCGACCTGGGCACCGACGACGAGGGACCGGTCGTCGCGACCCTGGTCCGCCGGCGGGCCGACCGCCCCACCGGCCGGGCCGTGCTGTACGTGCACGGCTACGTCGACTACTTCTTCCAGACCCACGTGGCCGACTTCTACGCCGAGCGGGGCTGGGACTTCTACGCCCTCGACCTGCGCAAATATGGTCGCAGCCTGCTGCCGCACCAGACGCCGAACTTCTGCCGCGACCTCGGCGACTACTTCCCCGAGCTGGACGCCGCCGCAAAGATCATCCGTGACGACGACGGCCACGACACCCTGCTCACCATGGGCCACTCCACCGGCGGCCTGATCATCTCGCTCTGGGCGCACGCCCGCCGCGACGCCGGCATCGTCGACGGGCTCGTCCTCAACAGCCCCTTCTTCGACATCAACGCCCCCTGGTTGGTGCGCAGACCCCTCGCGGCCGCCGTCTCCCGCCTGGGCCGCCGGGCGCCGCACCGCGTCGTCCCCGCCGGCGTCAGCAACGTGTACGGCGAGAGCCTGCACACCGAACGACGCGGCGAGTGGACGTACGACCTGGCGTGGAAGCCGCTCGCCGGGTTCCCGGTCCGGGCCGGCTGGCTGGCTGCCGTCCGCGCCGGCCAGCGGCAGCTCCGCGCCGGCCTCGCCATCCAGGTGCCGGTGCTGCTGGCCTGCTCCACCCGCAGCTTCCGGGGCACGAAGTGGCACGACTCGGCGGCGCTCGCCGACGCCGTCCTCGACGTGGAGCACATGGTCCGCTGGGCGCCCCGCCTCGGCCGGCACGTGACCCTGGCCCGCTTCGACGGCGGCATGCACGACCTGACCCTCTCCGGCCCCGCCGTACGCGAGAAGGTCTTCACCGAGGTGGGCCGGTGGGCGGAGGCGTTCCTCGGCGCCGGACCGACCCCCTCGGTGCCCGCCAGCCGTGAACCGGCCGAGCAGGGAGCGGGCACGACGGCCGAGCAACGACCGGGCAGGGCCGGGCCGGGCGCGGAGACGACCGCGCCGAGCTGACCGGGGCCAAACTGGGGTGCCCCACGCAGGCGGATCATGCGACGCTGGGCGGGCGCCTACGGCCGCCCCGTCGCACCCGCCCCGGCAGATGCGGCGGTACCCTCTTGGCGCAACACCCACGACGCGCGCCCGTAGCTCAGCGGATAGAGCAGGGGACTTCTAATCCCAAGGCCGCAGGTTCGAATCCTGCCGGGCGCACAGGTACTCCTCCTCGTTCGACAGAACCTGACACCCCTTTCCAGCACCGTCAGCCGGGGGCCAGGGCCATACCCTTGCCCCCGGCTGACGGTTAGGCGGGCCCCTCGGGCGGGGTCATCTTGCCGGCCAGTTCGCGCAGGTCGTTCAGGAACACGGCCGGGAGCAGCGGCTTGCCGTCCTTGCCGATGGGCGACGGAGCCAGCGGTACCAGCAGGTCGACCAGAGCCGAATGCAGCCAGAGCGCCATCACATATAGTGCGGGCACCCGGAGCAGGCGCAGCTCGAAGCTCGCCGCCGCTACCTGGGGCAGCCGGTGTGCGATCTTCAGCGCCTTGTCGGTGGCAGCGACGAACGGCCCCTCGGTGAACTGGGCCACCTCGTGTGTACCGTCCGGCTTCTCGGCGGTCTCGGCGCTGGCGATGAGCTGACCACCGTCGACGACCAGGAACCGCCAGCCGACCGGCTGGGCTTGGTCGAGTCCGCCGCCGGCGGTGACGACATCCAGCCCGAGGGTGAAGACCTGGTGCGGGGTGTTCAGGTCGAGGTTCTCCTTGCGGGCCTGGCGTAGGGCACCGGTGGAGAATCGACCGCTATCAGCGAAGGCATTCAGCTTCGCGCGGACCTTGTCGGGTACGCCCTGCGGGTCGGGCATGTGCACCGGCATTCTGTAGCTCCTCAGGCCTGCGTCTTGTAGGTGTGGGTCCAGCTACCGCTGCCCTGGTACCGGTTCCGGAAGTTTTCGTACGTCACGTCCGAGTCCCCGTACCACGGGTCCCCCACACTCACGTACTCCACTCCGTCGGCGATGAAGCGTCCCCGTACCACGAGAATGTGCCCCCCGCCGCCGGCCCAGGCCGTGTTTATCGCGAACGGCCGGGACTTGGCCAACTCGGCTCCGACCTGGACCGGAGTCAGCACGCCGACCAACCGCTCACGAAGATGCCCAACCCGCTGCATCGGTCCCTCCGGCCACGAGCCCTGGTTGCACGGCCAGTTCGCGCCGGCGTCGCCACAGCAGTTGTTCACCCCGCGCTCGGCGTTGACCAGCGAGCACTGGGTCCAGTTCGTGTTCGCGTTGTAGAACGCGGCGATGCTGACCGCGCTCGCCGCCCAGCACCACATGGTCTGCACCTGGCGCTGCATAGCGAAGGGCAGCCGCTGGTCGACCATGTTGAGGAAGAACTTCTCGTGCACCCCGCCATTGGCGTTGTACTGACAGTTCACCGTGCCGCCACCGTTGCCGTTGTTGGCAGTGAAGCCGGACGCCTCCATGCGCAGGTACACATTCGGGAAGGCTGCCGACTCGAACGACATCGACCCGTCCGCCTGCGCCTTGGCCTTGAACCGCTCGTACGCGGTGGGAGGGCTGCCGGCCGGTGAGAACTGGCAGTTCACCGTTCCGCCGCCGTTGGCGGTCTGCGAGGTGACGCCGGTGCCGTCCATCCGTACGTACACGTTCGGAAAGAACACCGACTCGAACGAGTACGTGCCGTCGGCCTGTCTCCGGACCCTGAACCGCTCGAAGTCGCCGACCGGGGCGTACTGGCAGTTTACGTATCCACCGCCGGTGGGGGTGGCGGCGGTCACGCCACCGCCAGCCAGCCGCAGGAATACGTTGGGAAATGCCGTCGACCTGATCGTCACCGGAGTGTCATCGAGCGAGGCAAGGTCGGGCACAGACAAGGCCATGTGGCCTTTCTCCTTCCGATTGGGGGATTTAGGGCACAACCGCGTTCAGAGAGCGCGACAAATGGCAATTCGTGCTTACTGTGGCGGCGGTCCGAATCGGCGCACGGGAAGCGAACAGACCCAGCCGGATCTGCGCGCGGCAATAAGGTGCTTGCGGAGTGGGGATGAGCCGATCGGGCCGATCCAGTATTCGTCATGCTCGACATTCACGCAAGGCGCACAACCAACTACCTCGGGTTATTCAGTAGAGGTATGGCCTGCGATGGCCCGATTGAGGACGATGATTGTTGTCCGTCCCAGTGGTGCCTGGTGTCGCGTAATTTAGGTCATTATTTGTCGTTGTTGGCGAGGAGTTTGCGCGGCAACCCGATCCGCTGTGGAGCTGTTCGTGGTGCGAAATGAAGGCCACCAAGGAAAGCCAGGCGCGCCAGGGAGAGAGTTTTAGCAGCTAGAGCGCCTAGTATGGCTCCCAAGCCAGACCTCCTGATCCGCAACCTGGGCCAGCCCGTCCGGCTTGGTGCAGAAGTGACGCCAACCACTACTGATCAACCCGCCCGGCACGTGCCTCGATCAGGCACGGCTCCGAATTCGTCCCGCCTCCCGGTAGGTCACCTGATGCAGGCGCATCACGGACATCGGGGCCATCTCCGGGTACGCCCCGATAGCTTGCTGGCGCGGTGGACCTCCACGATGGGCAAGCTTCGTATTTGCTGCGACCATTTGGGGAGCTGCTGTGACGTACCGAAGTCTTGCCGCTGGCATCGTCATGATCCTGACCGGGACGCTCGTCGTCACCGCGCCGCCGGCTGCGTCAGGGGCGGACCATCGAAGAGCGACATTGGCGTGGGGGCAATGCCCCGACGACATTCCGGGAGTCCCGGTGGATCCCGTGGTGCAATGTGCGGCGCTGAGGCTGCCGGTGGACTGGTCCAGGCCCCGCGGCGCCACGTTCGACTTGGCGGTGGCGCGCCGTCCAGCCCGTGACCAGGCGAAGCGGGTGGGCTCGCTGGTGTTCGGCCCCGGAGGGCCGGGCGATTCCGGCGTGGAACGGGTCCGGAAAGGAGACCGGTTCAGTGATGAACTTCTCGACAAGTTCGACATCGTCAGTTTCGACCCGCGGGGTGTTGGTCGAAGTGCCGCACCGCATTGTTCTCCGAGCCCAACCGTGCCCAAGCCACCGCTGCTGCTGGGCAGCCAGGCCGACTTCGACGCCACGATCGCCTACAACCAGGCACTGTGGGCGAACTGTCGCCCGACGAGCCCGGTTTTCGATCACGCCGACACGCTGAGTACCGTCCACGACCTCGACGCAATCAGGCGGGCACTCGGCGAGTCACGGCTGACCTTCCATGGCAGCTCATACGGCACGCTGCTCGGCGCGCAGTACGCGGAGCGGTTTCCGCACCGCGTCCGGGCAGTCGTCCTGGAGGGTGTGTTCGACCACAGCCTCGACGTGCCGTCGTTCGTCCGGTCGCAGGCGGCGACGTTGCAGGACTCGTTCGACGAGTTCGTGGCGTGGTGCGACCGCTCGACCGACTGCGTACTGCACGGCACCGATGTGCGGGTGATCTGGGCGGACGTGCTCGACCGCGCCGACAGGGGCGAGTACGCGCCGAGCACCGCGTTCGACATCACCGTGCTCCCGCTCGGCATGCTCAACGTGCCGAACTGGACGGACCTCGCGCAGGTGATCAAGGGTCTGAATGACGGTGTCGCACCGGCGCCGAGAAGTCTTCCGGTGGCCACCGCCGTCTTCTGCGCGGACTGGCCCGTGCGCGTGCGTGACTACGACGAGTACGCCGCACTCGTGCGCCTGGCCGCAGCCGCCGCGCCGGACGTGCGGTACGGTGCCGGGCTGATCGCCGTGCAGGCATGTCTCGGCTGGCCGACGCCGGTGCGCAACCCCCCGCACGGACTCCGTGTGACTGGCAACGCGCGGCTGCTGCTGCTCAACGCGCTGCACGATCCGCGCACCGGATACGAGTGGGCCACGAACGTCGCAGAACAGCTCGGGAAGCGCGGCCGGCTGCTCACCTACGAGGGTTGGGGGCACGGTTCGTACCAGCGAACCGCGTGCACCATCGGCGCGGTCGACAGATATCTGATCGATCTCGTCCTGCCCGCGGCTGGCACCCGCTGCCCCGCCGCATAAGGAAGCAGCCGTGGCGGCCGAGGTCCACTCGGCCGCCACGACCCTCACCCGTAGGGCGGGCCGGACGGTCCGGGCCCGGGGATCGCCGCGAGCGCCTCTCGGCACGCCCCGGCCACGGCCCGGGAGACGGCGGCGCAGTCCCGGGGCGCGCACCGCTCGGCGATGCGGCGGGCCAGCGCATCGAGGTACGGGGCGAGCGCCCCGGCCGTCGAGTCACGCTCGATCTCCGAGGCCGGTACGACGACGTTGACGGTGAGCCGCCGCCTGACGGCCGAGTACCGGAGATTGTGCACCCCACCGTCGCCCTCGGCGCTCGTGATCGATCCGCCCAGGGTGAGGAAGATGTCGACCTCGTCGAGGCCGTCGATCACGATCCGCCCGAACGACTCCTTCAGCGCCCGGCGCAGCACGACCGGCTCCGCCAGTGCCCGTTCGGGACCGCCGAGACGGGCTCTGACCGCGACTCTCACGGCACCATCATCCTGCACAGTCCGGCCACACCGTCGCCCGGCCGGCGGGACAACGGGGTGAGAAGCCCGGCCCGGGGCGGCAGCCCGCAGGAGATCCGCGCCGGGCCGGCCCAGCGCCGCCCCATATCAGGGGACGGCGAGGAACGCGGCCACGTCCAGTTCGCCGACGGTCTGTCCGCCGCTGCGCTCTCCGTTCACCCGGAACCCGAGCCGCAGGTAGAACTCCTCCGGCCCGTCGTCACCCGGCTCCCACGTCGTGTGGATCCGGGTCTCCCCGCGCCGCCGCGCCTCCTCGGCCACGGACCGGACGGCGAAGCGCCCGTACCCGCGCCCCTGCTTCTCGGCGGCGATGTTCAGGCGCCACAGCCCGGACCGCAGGTCGGTTGGGGTGTCCTCCCGCCACGGGATGCGGAAGAAGCCCATCAGGAAGCCGACCAGCTCGTCGCCGTCGTAGACGAGCCGGGGCCAGGCGACATCCGGCCAGGCGTACGCCTCGGCCAACGACCGGGCGACCGGCTCGACCAGATGTTCCTGGTCCGGCCGCACCCTCAGGTCGCACGCGGCATCGACGTTGCCCGGCGTGATCTTCTCCAGGTGCAGGGGCGACATGCCGGCACCCTACCGACCACGCCCCACGGCCGGCACGGAAGGCTGGGGGGACGATGTCAGGCGTTACCGTGGGTCGGTGACGATGCAGCCGCCACCCGACCCGATCGAGGCGATGGAGCAGTTCCTGGCCCGGATCGCCCCCTACGACGATCCCGATGCCGAGCCCACCGCGACGGTCGACCTGCGGGTGGGCCGGCTGCACGGCAGCTTCCGGCTGACCGACCGGGCCACCCGGGCGCTCGCCGAGGCGCTGGGCCGGTGGACCGACCCGGACGACGCCGGCCGGTGCGGCGACTGCGGTGGGCCGGTGGGCCGGGACCTGGTGTGCCGCGCGTGCGGCCGGCTGGACGGCATCTTCGGCGCGACGGTGGCGCACCACGCGGCGCAGGTCGCCGACCGCCCCGACTGACCGGACCCGAAAACGGCCCGGCCCTGTCCAGGCGGCCCGGAGACCGGGTTCACCACCGCCTATTTCCACCGGCCCGAGCAGCTCATCGCCGAGTTCACCGCCGCCGGCCTACCGGCACCCCGGCTGTACGGAGTCGAGGGACCACTGTGGCCGCTGCTGGACGCGCTCGGCGTCCAGCCCACCGAGCAACTGTTCACCGACGCGCTCGACTGCGCCCGGGTGGTCGAGTCGGACCCTTCCGTACTCGGTTCGAGCGGGCATCTGCCGGCGGTCGCCGTAGCGTGACGCGCCGAGCGGGGTCAGCCCGGTGGCCTGCCGGAACAGCCGGCAAGCCGGCCGTCCTCAGGCGGCGGGGGTACGCCGGGCGGGCCGGTCCAGCGCGGCGGCCTCCTCCAGGGTCGGCGCGGTGCCGCCGAGGTGCGCCGGCTGCCACCAGGTGTCGTCGGGGCCGGCCGGCGAGTCCGGGTACTCCCGCTGGGCCCGGTCGACCAGGGCGGTCAGCCGGGTCTTCAGTTCGGCGCTCAGCGCGTTCGCGTCGGGGTACGCGGCCGGGTCGATCGGCTCGCCGACGAGGATGGTGATCGGGGTGTGTCGGCGGGTGAGGGTGCGCGGCCGACCCTTCGTCCAGAGCCGCTGAGTTCCCCAGAGCGCGACCGGCAGCAGCGGCACGCCGGCCTCCTGCGCCATCCGGGCCGCCCCGTTCTTGAGGTCCTTCACCGTGAACGACCGGCTGATCGTCGCCTCTGGGAAGACGCCCACGATCTCGCCGCTGCGCAGCGCGTCCACCGCCGCGCTGTACGAGCCGGCGCCGGCCCGCCGGTTCACCGGGATGTGCTTCATGCCGCGCATCAGCGGGCCGGAGATCTTGTGCGCGAACACCTCGTGCTTAGCCATGAACCGGACCAGGCGGCGGGACTCGTGCGCCCCGTACCCGCAGAAGATGAAGTCCAGGTAACTCACGTGGTTGCTGGCCATGACCGCGCCCCCGGTGCGGGGCACGTGGTGCTTGCCCTCGACGGTCAGGCGCAGGTCGAGAACCCGGAACATCGTCTTGGCGGCGGTGATCACGGGCGGGTACACGAGTTCCGGCATCCGGCGACTTTACCCTGCTGAGGGCCGGAGCATGTCAGGGCCGCGCGCCGCCTCCCACGGCGGACGACTGGCCCGTTCTGCCCTCGGCCGAGCGCTCTGGCGCCCCGAGACGCGGCGACGGCACGATGGCGGCATGACGGAACGCGGGGTGCTCCTCTGGATCCACGGCGGCGGTTGGCGGGCCCGGTCGAGCGAGGACGGCGCGGCCCTGACCCGGCACGGGCTACAGGTGCTCCCGGCCACCTACCGGTTCGTCGCCGAGGCGCGCTGGCCGGCCCAGCTCGACGACGTACGGGCGGCGGCGCGGGCGGCCCGGGACCGGGCGGGCGGCCTGCCGCTGCTGGTCGGGGGCGACTCGGCCGGCGCGATGCTGGCCCTGCACCTCGCCCTGCGCGGAGTGGACCGGCCCGACGACGTGGCCGGCGCGCTGGCGTACTGGCCGCCGGTGGACCCGCTGGCCACGGACTGGCGGCGGCTGCGCGGCGGCGACGACCCGTGGGCGGGGCTGCTCGGGCACCGGCCCGCCCAGGGTGACCCGGCCACCCTGGACGTCACCGTCGCCACCCACGTCGGCAACGGGGTCCCGGTGCTGCTGGTGCAGGGGACGGCCGACGCGGCCGTGCCGGCGAGCCAGTCGGTCGGCCTGGCCGCCGCGCTGCTGGCCGCCGGGCACCCGGTGCACGCTTGGCTGACCCACGGCGGCCACTCCCTGGACCTGGACCGCCCGGACATCCACGCCACGACCGCCACCTTCCTCGACACCGTCCTGCCGCCGCCCGCCTCCGCAGAAACACGGAATTAGTGCCCTCGGGGTCGTCCAAGGGCACTAATTCCGTGTTTCTGCGCGGCGGAAGCGGTTCCGTGCGGCGGGCGCTGCGGGTCAGGTGGAGAGTTGGTGCAGGTTCAGGCGGCCGCGGGCGAAGGCGTCGACCCGGCCCCAGCGGCCCGGGATGTCCAGCACCTCGATCCGCCCCATGCCGATCGGCAGGCGCGGCTCGACCGACAGGTGTCCCCCGTGCGGCTCGATGCCCAGCATGGTGCGCAGCAGCAGCATCGGGGTGCCGGTCGACCATGCCTGCGGGCTGCACGCCGTCGGATACTCGACGGGGAACTTGGTCAGCTCCCGGTGGTACCCGCCGAACGCCTCGGGCAGCCGCCCGTCGAAGTAGCTGGCGGCGGCGAGGATGCCGTCGGCGATGGTCGCGGCCTCCTCCGCGAAGCCGTACCGGCGCAGCCCCCAGGCGATGAACGAGTTGTCGAACGGCCAGATCGTGCCGTTGTGGTAGCCGATCGGGTTGTACCGGGCCTCCCCCTCGGCCAGCGTCCGCACGCCCCAGCCCGAGAACAGCCGCGGCCCGACCAGGTGCTCGGCGAGCTTCTCGGCCCGGTCCTGGTCGACGATGCCGCTCCACAGCAGGTGGCCGATGTTCGAGCTGAGCACGTCCGCCGGCCGGCCGTCCGGGTCCAGGGCGAGGGCGAAGTACTCCCCGTCCTCCACCCACCAGTCGCGGTTGAAGCGCTCCTTGAGCTGCGCCGCCTCCCGCTCCAACTGCTCGGCGAACGCCGGGTCGTCCCAGAACTCGCGCGCCATCCGGGCGGCCCGAATTTTCGCGTCGTACGCGTACCCCTGCACCTCGCAGGTGGCCCGGGGGAACGGCGGCAGCGTGCCGTCACGGTACGAGATGGAGTCCCAGGAGTCCTTCCAGCACTGGTTCTCCAGGCCGGTGTCGGTGTTGCGCCGCTCGTACCAGATGTAGCCGTTGCCGACCAGGTCGGCATAGCCGTCGATCCACTTCAGCGCGGCCCGGCACTCCTGCTCCAACTCCTTGACCAGCGCGACGTCCCCGCTCCACCGCTCGTACTCGTCGAGCAGCACCACGAACAGCGGCGTCGCGTCCACCGAGCCGTAGTACGGCGAGTGCGGCTGCTCCTCGAACGCGGCAGTCTCGCCATAGCGCAGCTCGTGCAGGATCCGCCCCGGGTCCTCGTCCCGGAAGTCGTCGAACCGGGTGCCCTGCAACGATCCGAGGAGGCGCAGCGTGGTCCGGGACAGCTCCGGGGCGAACGGCATGGCCTGTAGGCAGGTCAGGATGCTGTCCCGACCGAACATCGTCATGAACCAGGGCAGCCCGGCCGCGGGCAGCGTCTGCCCGCCGAGCGACAGCGGCGAGAAGCGCAGCGCCGCCAGATCGATCAGGCTCCGCCGGTACGTACGGGCCAGGTGCTCGCACTCGGCGTTCACCTTCGGCGCGGCGGCGACCCACTCCTCCAGGTCGCGCTGGGGGGTCAGCCGCTCGCGGCCGGGCACCCGCAGCTCCATCCGCAGGTTTTGACCGGCCGGACCGAGCGCGAGCGTCTGCACGTCAATGTCCGTGCTCCACCGCGCGTTCGGCTCCAGGTGGACGCTGTACGCGAAGCCGTTGCGGTCGTACCGGGCGGTCTGCGACGAGGAGATCACCGTCTCCCGCCGGAAGTTGCCCCGCCGGTAGCCCAGCCGCAGCCGGTCCTCCTCGGCCTCCGCGTAGCTCTCGCCCTTCTTGTTCAGGATCTCGTCCTTGACCTGGAACAGGTCGGCGAAATCGGCGCCGGCGTCCATCCTGATCTCCAGGTCGACGGCCTTCTCGTCGTGGTTGAGGATGGTCAACTGCTCGTGGAAGCTGCCGCCGACCGTCCGCTCGCGGATGATCGACAACTTGGCGTCGACGTAGTGCGTCGGCATCCCCGGCACCAGGAAGAACCGCGCCTCGTAGTACTGGAGGTCGTCGTAGGAGAGCGCGTTGAGCCGCTCGCCGTTGATTGTCAGCACCCAGCGGGACAGGAACCGGGTGTCGAGGGAGAACAGCCCGGTCGGCTCGGAGGGCGTCGCCTCGATGTCGCCGGTGTCCTCCGACACCACGAAGGTGCTGCCGTCGAGGATCCGGACCGTGTTGGCCTGCGCCATCAGTACACCTCCCGGTGGAAGACCCGATGCGGCTCCCGACTTCCCGGGGGGTCGGGGAAGAGCCGCTCCACCTGCACCACCAGCCGGACGTCACCGGTCACCGTCATGTCACCGCGGATCAGCGCCGCGAGGCCGTTCTCCCGGCCGGTGGCGAGATCCTCGAACAGCTCCGGGGTGGTTCCGACGACCGCGTCGGCCTCCCGGGCCTCCTGGCTCACCCGGAGCCGCCCCCGGTCGATCATTAGCAGCCAGTGCCTGGTCTGCGGCCCCTCGTTCAGGTCGAAACGCAGGGTTCCGGAAATCTTGGTCAGCAGGGGCTCGTAACCCCGCCGGTCCAGGTTCTCGAAGAACCTGGTGGTCGCATCCAGCATCGGGCCCTCTCCTCCCGTCGATCCGCGTTCGACGTCGCAGGAGGGTCCCCGGCCGGTGCGGGGCCAACCTCGCCCGGATCGGGTGAGGCGGGTGGGCGCGGGCACACGACGCGACGCCGGCCCCCGGGCGAGGGCCGGCGTCGCCGCGGCGGACGGTCAGTTGTTGGGCTCGTCGGCGCTGATGTCCGCCAGCACCGACTGCGGCTCGCGCTCGACCGCGAGGTCGCCCATCGAGATCAGGCCGACCAGCCGCCCGTCGTCGATCACCGGCAGCCGGCGTACGGCGTACGTGCGCATCAGGTCGGCGGCGGCCACCGTGTCGTCGTACTGGCTCACCGTGATCACGTCCCGGCTGGTGATCTGGTTGAGCCGGGTCGAGTTCGGGTCCAACTGCTCGGCGACGCCCCGGACCGTGATGTCCCGGTCCGTGACGATGCCGGCCACGTCGGCGCCGTTGGTCACCACCACGTCGCCGATGGCGCTGTCGCGCATCTCCCGCGCCGCGGCGGTGAGCGTCTCGTTGCCGTCCATCGTCACCAACCGGGTCGTCATGAATTCTCCGACCGTTGTCATGGTGCTCCCCTCTCGGTGTCGGCACCCGCGGTCTACCCGCCCGACCCGAGGGGTAACGCGCACCGGGCCGCCCGTGACCGGGGCCCGGTGAAGGGTCCCCTTGTGGTTCAGCCAGTTCACCGCGTCGCAGGGGATCAGCCGCGCGGTGGCATGCCGTAGACCCGCTCGACGTGCAGGCGTAGCACCAGCCGCCCCTCGGCGACCATCGCGGCGCGGAAGTCGTCCCAGTCGGGGTGCTCGCCCTGCACGGCCCGGTAGAGCCCGACCAGTTCCTCCACCGTCGCGTCGTCCGGCCGCCGCGCCACCGGGGTCAGCTCGGCTCGCGCCTCGGCCACCGCGTACGCCCAGCCGTCGTCGCTGCTGACGTGGAAGCTGGCCCGGGGGTCCCGGCGCAGGTTGCTGGTCTTGGCCCGCCCGTCGGTGACCGAGACCCGGATCAGCCCGGCCGCCCGGTCGAAGGAGTAGACCACGTTCGACAGCTGCGGGCGCCCGTCCCGCTTGATGGTCGCCAGCACGCCCATCCACCGGCCCGCGATGAGCTCGGTGAGGGCGCTCCGGGTCTTCTCGTCCGCCACGGCAGCCTCCAGGTCGATTCGTCGTACCTGGGTCCATCCAACCCGACGCGCGGCCCGCCGGCCGGCCGACGCTACGCCCCGGCCGGCGGGAGCGGGGTCAGCGGCCCTCGGCGGCGACCAGCTCGGCGAGCTGCACCGCGTTCAGCGCGGCGCCCTTGCGCAGGTTGTCGTTGGAGCAGAACAGGGCGAGGCCGTGCTCCGCCGTCTCGTCGGCGCGGATCCGACCCACGAACGTCGGGTCCTTGCCGGCGGCCAGCAGCGGGGTCGGCACGTCGGACAGGGCCACCCCGGGCGCGCCGTCGAGCAGCTCGCGGGCCCGCTGCGGGGTGATCGGCCGGGCGAACCGGGCGTTGATCTGGAGCGAGTGGCCGGTGAAGACCGGGACCCGGACGCAGGTGCCGGAGACCCTCAGCCCGGGGATCTCCAGGATCTTGCGGCTCTCGTCGCGCAGCTTCTGCTCCTCGTCGGTCTCCTCGGAGCCGTCGTCGACGATCGAGCCGGCGAGCGGGAGCACGTTGAACGCGATGGGCCGGGCGAAGACCTGGGGGGCCGGGAACTCCACGGCCGTGCCGTCGAAGGCCAGCCCCGCGGCCTGCTCGGCCACCTTTCGGACCTGCTCGTCCAGCTCGGCCACGCCGGCCAGGCCGGCGCCGGAGACCGCCTGGTACGTCGAGACGACCAGGCCGACCAGCTCCGCCTCCGCGTGCAGCGGGCGCAGCACCGGCATCGCGGCCATCGTGGTGCAGTTCGGGTTGGCGATGATGCCCTTCGGGCGGTTCGCGGCGGCGTGCGGGTTGACCTCGGCGACCACCAGCGGCACGTCCGGGTCCGTCCGGAACGCCGACGAGTTGTCGATCACGACCGCGCCGGACTCGGCGACCCGGGGGGCCAACTCCTTCGCCGTGCCCTTTCCGGCGGAGAAGAGCACGATGTCCAGCCCGGAGTAGTCGGCCGTCGCCGCGTCCTCGACGGTCACCTCGCCGTCCCGCCACGACAGGGCACGCCCCGCCGAGCGGGCGGAGGCGAACAACCGCACCTGCTCCGCCGGGAACTCGCGCTCCGCCAACACCTGCCGCATCACGCCACCGACCTGGCCGGTGGCCCCCACAATGCCGATCCTCATGCCCGCGAGGCTACCCAGGTCGACGCCCCGGCCGGGCACGCTTTCCCACCGCCCGGACCCGCCCCGGCAGTGACCCGGCCCACCCCGACCAGCCCCGGAACCGCAACGACGACCCCGGCGCGGAGCGTCGCCCGGAAGATCGCAGGCGACCCGGCCGCCGGGCCGTAACATCCGCGCCCGGCAGCCGGACGCCCGGCGCCGCCGGCCCTGGCAGCCGCCGCGGCCCGCGCGACGGAGATCACATCCCCTTCGCCGCGCGGGCCGGTCAGCGGGCCGCCGTCGGGCGGGTCAGCGGGGGGGCGTCGACGATTTCGCCGAGGTTGGTGGCGACGAGGTCGTCGCGGATCAGCGCGGCGTCGCCCTCCACCACCAGGGTGAGCGACTCCGGGTGCAGGTGGCCCGCGGCGGCGGCCGAGACCTCGTCGACGTCGGCGGCGAGCAGCGACTCACGCAGCCGGGCGTGGTAGTCGTCCGGCAGGTCGTGCACGACCAGGGTGGTCAGCGCCGACGCGATCGCCCGGGGGCTCTGCAGCTCGACCGAGAGCTGCCCGGCCCGCCAGGACCGGGCCACCGCGAGCTCGTCCTCGGTGACCCCGCCGACCTGGGTACGGCTGATCTCGCCGACCGCCTCCACCAGCGCAGGCGCGGTCACCGCCGTCTGCACACCCGAGCCGACCGCGAACCGGCCGAACCTGCGGGACGAGGCGAACTCGCCCCGGATGCCGTACGTGTAACCGCGCACTTCGCGGATCAGGTGGTTGAGCCGGGAGGTGAACGCCCCGCCGAGCACCGTGCCGGCCAGCAGCGACGGCACGTGGTCGGGGTGCGCCCGGTGCGGCGACGGGTGGCCCAGCCGCAGCGTGGACTGCACCGACCCGGGGCGGTCGACCAGGATGATCCGCCGCCCGGCGCGCAGCGACACGTCGATCGGACCGCCCTGGGAGACCGGGCCGCCGCCGGTGCCGGCGAACGCCGCCGCACCGAGCGCGTCCAGGTCGAGGCGATCCAGGTCGCCGACGACGATCAGGGTGCCGGGACGGAGGAACCACTCGGAGTGGAAGACGGTGATGTCCTCGGGGTCCAGGCCGGCCACCGAGTCCGGGTCGCCGTACATCGGGCGGCCCCACCGGTTCTCCGCGCCGAACAGGTCGGCCCGCAGCGCCGCATCGGCCCGGGGGCCCGGGTTCGCCCAGTCCATCCGCAGGGCGGTGGCCTCGTCGTCGCGGACCCGCCGCACGTCGTCCGGGTCCAGCCGGGGCGTCCGGACGGCCTCGGCGAGCAGCTCCACGGCGGCGGGCAGCCGGTCCACCGGCACCTGGACGCTGACCTGGAACGAATCCCAGTCCAGCCCGGTCACCAGCTCGGTGCCGAGCCCCTCCACGGCCAGCGCGTACGAGGTGGCGTCCCGCTGCGCGGTGCCCTCCTCCAGGGCCTTGGCCAGCACCGCCCCGAGCCCTTCCCGGCCGGCCGGCTCCCGCCCGGCACCGGCGTCGAGCAGCAGCAGCGCCACGGCCAGGTTCTGCCCGGGCAGGTGCGCGGCGACGACCTGGCCGCCGGCCACCGAGCGGCGCACCACCTGCGGGAACCGGTACGGCCGGGCCAGCCCCGGCCCGGGACGGTCGGCGATCAGGCTCATCGGGGTTTCCTTCCGTTCACGACTGCGGGGCCGGCGGACAGCGGATCGCGGCGGCCCACCGGGCGGCGCCGCTCGGTCGTCGCCCTCACGCGCTCTCCTCAGGCAGGTAGGTCAGGGTCAACCGGTCCTCGGCGCGCAGCATCTCGGCGGCGAGCTCGGCGATCTGGTCGGCGGTCACCGCGAGCCAGGCGGGCAGCCGCTCGGCGGCGACGGCCGGATCGCCGAACTGGGTGGCGTACCGGCCGAGAGCGTCGGCGCGTCCGTCGACCGTGGACATCTGCCGCCACCACCCGGTGCTCAGCAGCGCCTTGGCCCGGTCCAGCTCCGCGGCGGTGACGGGCACGGTGGCCAACTCGTCGACCACCTCGGCCACCCCGGCGGCCAGCCGCTCGCCGCTCACCCCGGGACGGGCGGTGGCCGTGGCGATCAGCGGGGCGGGGGCGTGCGCGAGGTCCACCCCGTAGGAGCCGACCAGGTCGGGCTGGGCGATCCGCTCGCCGTCGGCGAGGCGCTGGTAGAGCCGGCTGCCCCGGCCGCTGCCCAGCACGGTGGCGAGGACGGTGAGCACGTCGTACCCGGGGGTGCCGAAGGCGTGGGTGCGGTGCGCGACGTAGACGCGGGGCGCGGGCACCGCCGCCGTGACGGTCTCCGCCACCGGCCCGCCGCCGCCCGGCACGTGCCGGCCGTCCGGCGCGGCCGGGATCGACTCCCGGGCCGGGAGTGCGCCGAAGTACTTGTCGGCCAGCGCGAACACCTCGGCCGCGGTGGCGTCGCCGACCACGGTCAGAACCGCGTTGTTCGGTGCGTAGTAGGTGCGGTGGAAGTCCTGGAAGGTGGCCAGGTCGGCGGCGTTCAGGTCGGCCATCGACCCGATGGTCGCATGGTGGTACGGGTGCCCCGGCGGGTAGAGCAGCGGCAGCAGCCGCAGCCACGCGTCGCCGTACGGCACGTTCTCGTAGCGCTGGCGGCGCTCGTTCTTGACCACGTCCCGCTGGTTGTCCAGCGTCTCCTGGGTCAGCGCCGGCACCAGGCCGCCCATCCGGTCGGCCTCCAGCCAGAGCGCCAGCTCCAGATGCTCGGCCGGGACGGTCTCGAAGTAGTTCGTCCGGTCCGGGTTGGTGGTGGCGTTCAGGGAGCCGCCCGCGCCCTGGACGAGCTTCATGTGCTCGGTCTTCGCCACGTTGACCGAGCCCTCGAACATCAGGTGCTCGAAGAGGTGGGCGAACCCGGTCTGCCCGTCCGGCTCGTGCCGGGAACCCACGTCGTACCAGAGGTTCACGGCGACCGCAGGGGCGGCGCGGTCCTCGCTCACCACCACGCGTAGACCGTTGTCCAGTCGGGTCGTTTCGATCGGCCAGGGGTAACCGCTGTCGGGCATGGCCCGACGCTATCCGATCGGCGGGACGGAAAGGTGACGCGCGCGTGGTCGGCGCGGCGGCGGGCCCGCCGCCCGCAGCCCGTCGGGAGCGCCGGGCGTGGTGACGATCCGGGGTACGCCCGGACCGCCGACCGGGGTCCCGCCGGGAGCGCGGCGTGCCGGCCGCGCGCCCGGCGCGCGCCCGCTCAGTCCGGGGGCTCGATCGGGGGCACCGTCTCCTCCGAGGTGCGCTGCTCCGGCACCGTGTCGGGGGCGGCGTTCTGGTCCTCCTCCCGCAGGTCCGACTCGGTGAGGATGGCGGCGGCCTGGGCCCGCGGGTCGTCGCTGCCGGCGGCGGCCTCCTCGGGCAGCAGGTGGGCCCGGGACTCGATCCGGTCCTGGTCGCTGTGAGCATTCGTCATGCCGGCCTCTGTACCCCGTGCGCGGCTCGGCGGAACGGGCCCGTGCACCTCGTCGGTGATCCGGCCGCATCGGGTATCCTGGTCGCCGTGACATGTTGCTATCGATGGTTTAGGCAGCCGGCTGGAGGAGCCGGTGACTTCACCATGATTTGACGTCACTCCTCTTCGAGCCGGCTGGGCAGGGACATTGGTTCCTGCCCTTTTGCGTACGAGCAGCCGGCTCGACCCTGGGCGCCGGCCCCGGGGCACGGTCGGCGGAAGGAACCCCACCGTGACCACCCCGGACAACCATCGCGTCATCGACCAACGGATCGATCGCATCGTGCCGTTGACCACCCCGGCCCTGCTGCACCACCACCTGCCCCTGGACGCGCCGCTCACCGAGGCCGTGCTCGACGGCCGGCGCGCGGTCAGCCGGGTGCTCGACCGTGCCGACGACCGGCTGCTGGTGGTGGTCGGCCCGTGCTCGGTGCACGACCCGGCCGCCGCCCTGGACTACGCGGCCAGGCTGCGGACCGTCGCGGACCGGCTCGCCGACGACCTGCTGATCGTGATGCGGGTGTACTTCGAGAAGCCGCGCTCGACGGTCGGCTGGAAGGGCCTGATCAACGACCCCGGGCTGGACGGCTCGGGCGACGTGAACACCGGCCTGCGTACCGCCCGCGCGCTGCTGCTGGACGTGCTGCGGCTGGGCCTGCCGGTTGGCTGCGAGTTCCTCGACCCGATCACCCCGCAGTACATCGCCGACACGGTGGCCTGGGGTGCGATCGGCGCGCGCACCGTGGAGAGCCAGGTGCACCGGCAGCTCGCCTCCGGCCTGTCCATGCCGATCGGCATGAAGAACCGCCCCGACGGCAGCGTCGGCACCGCCGTGGACGCCATCCGGGCGGCCGGTGTCCCGCACGTCTTCCCCGGGATCGACGTCTCCGGCACCCCGGCGATCATGCACACCCGGGGCAACGTCGACGGCCATCTGGTGCTGCGCGGCGGCAACGACGGCCCGAACTACGACGCCGCCTCGGTGGCCGGGGCGCTGGACCTGCTCCGGGCGGCCGGCCTGCCGGAGCGGGTGGTGATCGACGCGAGTCACGCCAACAGCGGCAAGGACCACCGCCGCCAGCCGCTGGTCGCCGCCGACGTCGCGGACCAGCTCGCCGCCGGCCAGCGCGGCATCGTCGGCATCATGCTGGAGAGCTTCCTGCTCCCCGGCCGACAGGACCTCGACCCCACCCGCGAGCTGGAGTACGGCCGTTCCGTCACCGACGCCTGCCTCGGCTGGGACACCACGCAGGAGGTCCTCGACACCCTGGCCACCGCCGTCCACACCCGCCGCACCACGACGGCCCCCCTCACCCCTCCGGCCTGACCCCGCCCCGTTGATCAAGGGCTTTGCGTCAGAAGTCGCCAACGAACCTGACGCAAAGTTCTTGATCAACGCACGCCGGGGTGGGTCAGGGGCCGGGGGCGGGGTGGGGTGACGTTTGACCGATTCCGCCTGGGGTAGCCGACCGTCGTGACCGACGACGCACCCGTGACGGACGCCGCTGTGGACGACGCCGAGCTGGCCGCCGACACCGATCTGCCCGCCGACACCGACCCGACCGGGGACGACGAGCCGACCGAGGAACCGGACACCCGGCCGCTCGACGAGCTGCTCGACGAGATCTACCACGGCCAGGAGCGGATCAGCCAGGCGGACATCTACCGCCGGGCGGTAGCCGCCGAGCTTCCCGCGGTGCTGCTCACCCGGATCGCCGCGCTGCCCCAGGGCGAGTACGCGGTGGACGAGGCCGCCGATCTGCTGGGCGGGTCGGCGGCCTGACGCCTCGGGTTCGGCCGGCACGAGCAGGCCCACGGCGGCCAACGCCGTCACCCGGGCCGACCGCGGCACCGACCCCGCCCCGACCACGGAGAGGACAGCGAGATGACCGATCGCGAGGAGCAGCGGGAGGAGCACGTCCCGGCGCTCGGCCAGCCGCCGGAGGGCCTGGACACCACGCCCGAGCCGGACTTCGCCGACGAGCACGACCTCACCGCCGTCGACCCCGACATCATCACCGGCGACGAGGACGACGAGGAACGCGAGACGGAGTCGCCGCACGGCTGGTCCGGCATGCAACGCTGACGCCCGACGAGACGCCATGCAGCGCTGACACCCGACGAAGACGGCAGGCAGCGCTGAGGCAACGCCGGACAGGTACGGGGAGGGGCCGCCGGCGGCCCCTCCCCGTACCCGTGTCAGTCCTTGTCGCGACCGCCGTCGGCGGCCCGCTGGGCGACGGCGTAGCCCATCTGGAGGAAGTCGGAGGCCGCCACCGCGGTCAGCGCGGTGGCCACCAGCCGGGTGAGCCGGGGGGCCAGCACCAGGCCGCCGGTGAGCCCGGTGGCCACCCAGACCGCCAGACAGAACGGGCAGCTCAGCAGCTCGCCGATGGCGTGCCGGGTGGGACTGCCCGAGTCCCGGACCTGCTCCATCACCTCACCGGAGCCGCTCGGGCGGTCGTACCGGGTGAACGGGGCGCGCAGCGGGCTGGTGACCGCGTCCTTGGACAGCAGCCGGCTGAGCTTGTGGGTGGCGATGGAGAGCAGCACCACGTCCGACGGGCTGGGCCGCTCCGGCACCGGCCGGCCGGTCGCCCTGACCAGTCCGGCGAGCGTGGCGGTCACCCCGGCGTAGGTGCCCATCGCCACCAGGTAGCCACCGAGCGGCCGGTGCTCGTGCGGCGCGTACGCCTGGCGCAGCCGCGCCACCTTCTGCTTCAGGCTGCTGTCGCTCAACCGCGTCTCCTCGTTCTCTGCGCGTGCTGGCGCGCGGCGCGCCGGCAGCGGGTCCGGCTGCCGGCTCAACCGGCGGTCAGGTTGTCGGCCACCTCGCGGGCGAGGTTGGCCAGGGTTTCCTCGGCCAGTCCCGGATCCGCCTGGCCGGCTGCCCCGGACAGGTCGAGCTGGACCCGGGCGCCCCCGGCGTCCGCGGCCTCCACCCGGATCTCGGCCGACCAGCCGGGGGCGGAGGCGCTGGCCCACCGGGCCCGCATCTGCCCGGGGCTGACATCGGGGCGGCTGCGGCCGTCGGACCGCAGCGGCTGGGGCAGCCACGCGGCGGCCCGGTCCGGGTCGGTCGCCGTGTTGAAGACCACCTCTGGTGGCGCGGACATCCCGCGCTCCGCGTGCTCCGCCATCACTCGTCCCGCAGCCGGGCCGGGTCGACCTCGCGGCCCGGGTGCCGGGCCAGGTACTCGGTCTCCAGCTCTGCCGTGCGCCGCAGGTGGTTCGCGAGCGCCGAGTCCGCCGCGTGCCGCAGCGTGTCGAGCCGGGTGCGGTGCAGGCTGTGTATCTCGCGGATCAGGTCCTCGTCGGCGAGCTCGGTGGGGTCGATCCCCAGCTCGCCGTCGTCGTCGGTGGACATGTCGTGGACGTGGTCGCCGTCCCACTCGGGCATCCGCTGCTCCGGGCTGGCTCCCGTCGGGCCGCCGGTCTGCCGCACTGATTCGGTCATCGTCGCCCCCTCGTCTCGTTCTGGCTGGCGTCTAGACGGATGCCCACACCGGCCACCACCAAACCCCCGAACTACGACGCCACGTCGGAGAGCGTCCCGACTCCCGGTACCCTCGAACCCATGAAACGGCTCTGGACACCGGCGTGGATCGCCCGCCACGTGGCCATGGTCGTGCTGGTCGTCAGCTTTCTCGGGCTGGGCTGGTGGCAGATCACCCGGGCCGCCGACGGCAACTCCATCAGCTGGGGTTACGCCGTCGAGTGGCCGGTCTTCGCCGCGTTCGTCGTCTTCGTCTGGTGGCGTGAGCTGCGGCACACCCTGCGCTCCGCCGCGGACGGGCCGTCGGCAGGCGGTGAGGAGGCGGGCGGCGACATCATGGCCGGCGCGGCCCTGTCGGCGTCCGGCGCCCCGACGGGGGTACGCCGACCCGTGCGGGTCGCCCGGGTGTCCGCGGTGCCGGCCGGCGGCCCCGAGGACGCCGACCTGGCCGCGTACAACCGCTACCTGGCGTGGTTGAACGCCAATCCGGGCTCCCGGCCCGGTGACTATCCCGGCTGACGCCGGTTCGCGACTACCCGGCCGAGGCCGGTTCGGAAGGACGGACGAAGGTGGGCGGAGCCCTTACCCGGTACCGCGTGATCGCCTGGATCGTGGGCGTGGCGTTGGCCGTGCTGGTCCTGATCGGCATGCCGCTGAAGTACGGGTTCGACGAGCCGACGGTGGTCGCCGTCGTCGGGACGGCGCACGGCTGGCTGTACATGCTCTACCTGGCGGCGACGTTCGACCTGTCCCGCCGGGCGGACTGGCCGCTGAAGCGGATGCTGCTGGTGATGCTCGCCGGCACGGTGCCCTTCGTGTCCTTCTACGCCGAGCGGCGGGTGAGCCGTTGGCTGGCTCCCGAGCGCGCCCGCACCCCGGAGCCGGTCGCCGGCTGACGCTGACCCGGCCGGGGTCAGCGGTCCGGGCGCCAGAACTCCTCCGCGGTGGCCGGCGCGGCGTCCCAGCCGCCGTACCGCACGCCCTCGCGGGCCCGGTGCACGGCACGGCTGACCTGCCCGAACTGCCGCTGGTCGTCGCTGCTGAACAACAGCACCCGGACGCCTCGGTGCCAGCCCCACAGCTCGTACGGCGGCGGGCGCCAGCGGGCGCCGACCGCCGCGAGCAGCACGGGTAGCAGGGCCACCACCCCGAGAGTCAGGTACGCCCCGGCGGTCAGCCGTTGCAGGCCGCCGGTGAAGCCGAGCAGCAGCCCCACCCCGGCGATCATGACGGCGGTCACCGCCACCGCCCGGACGGCGAGCCGGTCGTGTGGGCCCCGGGCGGTGTGCAGGTGGGTCAGGTCGGCGATCGCGAAGCTGCTGTGGCCGACGGTGAACCGGTCCGTCGTGACGACGATCCCGGGCTGGGCGTAGAGCAGGACAGGGGGCGCGGGGGTCACCCTCGGTGACCGGTGCGGGCGGGTAGCGGAGCCATCTCGAATCACGGCTGTCTCCCACGGCTGAGGGGCCGGGAGCGGTCCCCGCGGCGCCGGTTGACGCCTGGCGGGATTCCCGGCTCCGCTCCATTGTCTGGCCATCGGTCCAGCCCAGGCCCCGATTTTCCGGAGCCGGGGGCGGGCCTGCGGTCCCCTCCGCGCCGGCAAGAGGCCACCAATTCCGGCTTGTCCGGCTATTAATCGTCGCGTCCGGCAGCATCCGCCCAGAACGACGAAAGCCATGGAACGCCCGTTCGGCACATCCGGCCCCGCCGGTCGCGCCGGAGCGCCTCCCCGACAGCTACCGAACGTGACTGTATCTCGCGACACATCTAGCCGTTTCGCCACTTTCGCCCCTGCTTCACCTGCGGGTAACTTCCGTCCCGGGTTAGGTTGGGCGGGTCGGCCCGGTCGACGGCCGTCCACCCGGACAGCACCGGGTCGGCGTCGCCGCGGCGTCCCGCGACGCCCGGCGACTGGTGGGAGAGGAGCCCTCCGCTCTTGTCGTACCTCAGGAATTCGCTGCGCGCACTGGCGGCGGCCGGCCTCGCGGCCGTGCTGATCGCCCCGGCGTCGGCGGCTCAGGCCGAGCCGTCGCCCGCCGAACTGACCCAGCGAATCGAGAAGTCCTCGACCGAGCTGGAACGGGTCGTCGAGTCCTACAACAAGCTCACCGAGGACATCAAGGCGAACAAGGCCGCCGCGGCGAAGCTGACGGCCCGGATCGGGCCACTGGAGGCACAGACCGCGCAGAGCCGGGCGGACGTCGGCGAGATCGCCGTCACCGCGTACAAGACGGGCCGGATGGACACCGCCAACGCGCTGCTGAGCGCGGGCGGCCCGAGCAACCTGCTGGACCGGCTGGACACCCTCGACCAGCTCACCCGGCAGCGCCAGCAGCGGATCTCCGGCTTCACCGAGAGCCAGCGCCGACTGCTCGACCAGAAGGCCCGGCTCGACGCGACGCTGGCGAAGCAGGCCGCGCAGGCCAAGCAGCTCGCCGCCGGCAAGAAGAAGATCGAGAAGGACCTGGCCGAGCTCTACGAGATGCGCCGTCAGGCGTACGGGCGGGCCACCGAGCCGCCGGCGCCGGCACCGAGGACGAAGTCGAAGTCGGGCGGGAGTTCCGCCGAGCAGGCGCCCGCCGTCTCCGGCCGGGCGGGCACCGCGGTCCGGTACGCGTACGGCGCCCTCGGCAAGCCCTACGTCTGGGCCGCCGACGGCCCGAACGGGTACGACTGCTCCGGCCTCACCTCCGCCGCCTGGCGGGCGGCCGGCAAGTCGCTGCCGCACAACACGAAGATGCAGTGGGGCGTGGTCAGCCACATCAGCCGCAGCGAGTTGCGCCCGGGCGACCTGGTCTTCTACAACAGCCTCGGGCACGTGTCCATCTACGTCGGCGGGGGCCAGGTGATCCACGCGCCGACCTTCGGCCGCAACGTGGAGAAGCGGAACGTCGACCTGATGAAGCCCTACGGGTACGGCCGGGTCCGCTGACGGCACCGACCCGAACGGCGAACGGCCGGCGTCCCCCTGTCGGACGCCGGCCGTTCGCCGTTATTGCTACCAGGTCAGGCGGCCTGCAGCCCCTCCGCCCGGGCGAGCTCGCGCAGCCGGCCCAGGGCCTGGATCTCCAACTGCCGGATCCGCTCCCGGGAGAGGGAGAACCGCGAGGCGACCTCGGTCAGCGAGTGCTCCCGCCCGTCCTCCAGGCCGTAGCGGGCCCGCATGATGCCGGCCGACCGGTCGTCGAGGTGGTTGAGCAGACCCTCGATGCGCTGCCGCTCCAGCCCGGTCAGGACGATGTCCTCCGGCGACGGGGCGTCGCTGTCGGCGACCAGGTCGCCGAGTTTGGTGTCGCCGTCGTCGCCGATCGGGGTGTCCAGCGACACCGTGTCCTGCGACCAGCGAACCAGCTCGTTGACCCGTGCGACGGTCACGCCGAGGGACGCCGCGATCTGCTCCGGCTCCGGGTCGCCACCCAGCTCGCGGGTGAGCTGCCGGATCACGTTCCGCATCCGGTTGACGTCCTCGACCAGGTGCACCGGCAGTCGCACGGTGCGCTCCTGCTGCGCGATGGCCCGGCTGATCGCCTGGCGGATCCACCAGGTCGCGTAGGTGGAGAACTTGTAGCCCCGCTCGTAGTCGAACTTCTCGACCGCCCGGACCAGGCCGGTGTTGCCCTCCTGGATCAGGTCGAGCATGGGCATGCCCGAACGCACGTAGCGGCGGGCGATGGAGACGACCAGCCGCAGGTTGGCGCGGATGAAGAGGTCCTTCGCCCGCTCCCCCTCGGTGACTACGTGCTCCAGTTCGTCCCGGTCGACACCGGAGGGAACGCGGTCCGCGTCGAGCAGGTGCTCGGCGTAGAGGCCGGCCTCGATCGCCTTGGAGAGGTCGACCTCCATGGCGGCGTCCAGCAGTGGCGTCCGGGAGATCTCGTGAAGGTAGACTCCGACGAGGTCGCGCTCCTCGGCTACCTCGTCGGTTCGCATGCCGATGTTCTTGTCCACGTTGCCCACGGTCCCCTCGCTCGCGCCGGTTGCCCGGTTCCTTGCCATCCCCACGTACATCAGCCCTCCCCCGTGACTTCCGCTGTGCCCACTGGTGCTGACCTGACACCTGCACAACAGCTGAGACGGGCCCGGGATTCCATGTCGTGAGTCGAAAGTGTCACGAATGCCTGAGTAGTAGCTGAGAGCCCGATCCATGTTTGCTGTCAGCACCCCGTCGGGCAGCTCGCCGTCTGCGCCACGGACAGGCCGGCGGATCGGCGGACACCGCCGCCCCCAGGAATGGCATCACTGCCGGCCCCGGGCGCACAGCGATCCGCGTCACCGCCGCGCTGCGATCCTGGTCACCGCCTGATACGCGCCGACGGACCGCTCGGTTCATTCACGGACACGGAATACCCTCGCCCCGGTCGAACAATCCGGGGCATGCGCGAAGTCCCACTCCGGGCAGGGTCGTGACCAACGTCACCGAGGCGCGCCCGACGCAGCACCCCGGTGACGGGACCTGGACGCCGCACCCCGGTGACTGGGACCTCGGCTCAGGTGGCGAGCAGGGCGATGGCGCCGCGGACCTGGTGGGCGGAGCGGGCCAGGGCGGCCCGGGCGGCGGACACCTCGGCCCCGGAGACCAACGACACCAGGGCGGTCTTCAGGTCGCCGTCGGCCTCGTGCAGGGCCAGCCGGCATACCTCCTCGGCGCAGCCGGTGGCCTCCATCAGGATCGAGATCATCCGGCCCCGCAGCTTGGCGTTGGTGGCCACCATGTCGATCATCAGATTCGAGTAGACCCGACCCAGCCGCACCATCACGGCGGTGGAGAAGGTGTTGAGCACCAACTTCTGCGCGGTGCCCGCCTTCATCCGGGTCGACCCGGTCACCACCTCGGGGCCGGTGTCCACGCCGATGAAGACGTCGACCGCCGAGGCGGCCTTCGCCTCCGGGTTGGCGCAGAGCAGCACGGTCGAGGCCCCCTGCGCCCTGGACGCGGCGAGCGCCCCGAGAACGTACGGGGTGCGCCCGCTGGCGGCCAGGCCGACGACCAGGTCGCCGGTGGCGACGCAGTCCGCCGCCGCGGCCGCTCCGCCCCCGTGGTCGTCCTCGGCGTCCTCGACGGCCCGCCACATCGCGTCGGAGCCGCCGGCGATGTGGGAGCAGAACCAGTGCCGGGGCGAATTGAAGGTGGGAGCCAACTCGGCGGCGTCGAGTACCCCGAGCCGGCCGGAGGTGCCGGCGCCGAAGTAGTGCACCCGGTGCCCACCGCGCAGCGCGGCGACCGCGAGTTCGACGGTGGCGGCGATCTCGTCGAGGACCGCCGCGACGGCCGCCGGCACCCGGCGGTCCGCCTCATTGATCACGGTGAGCACGTCCCGGGTGGACATCAGGTCGAGGTCGAGGCTGAGCGGGTTGCGTCGCTCGGTCGGCGCGCCCACCCGGACCACCGGGCGGGCCGGGACTGTGGCCACCTCGTCGGGCTGGACCCGACGGGCGGTCATCCCCGCCTCCGGTTGGAGCCGACCCGGTGGGTCTGCACCGCCTCGGCGGTGACCTCCAGCGCCTTGCGGGCCCGCGTCCGGTTGCGGGCGGCCACACCGACGAAGAGGCAGTCGACCACGGTGAGCTGGGCCAGCCGGCTGGCCATCGCGCCGGAGCGGTAGGTGGTCTCCCGGGCCGCCGTGGTGAGCACGAAGTCGGCGACGTCCGTGATCGGCGAGCGGGGGAAATTGGTCAGCGCGGCTGTGGCCGCGCCCCGGGACCGGGCCTGCTCCAACACCTCGATCACGTCGGCGGTGGTGCCGGTGTGTGAGATGCCCAACGCAATGTCGCCCTTGCCGAGCAGGGCCGCCGAGGTGAGCGCTGTGTGCACGTCGGGGAAGTAGAACGCTGTCCGGCCGATACGATGCAGCTTCTGCTGGAAGTCGGAGGCCACGAAGCCGCTGGCGCCCGCGCCGTACACCTCGATCCGGCTGGCGCCGACGATCGCCTCGACGACCTGCTCGCAGACGGCCGGGTCAAGCTGCTCGGCCGTCTCCTCGACCGCCCGCGCGTCGTTGAACGCGATGGTGGCGATGATCTGGGCCAGGTCGGCACCGGGCGGGATGTCGCCGCCGACCACCCGGGCATCCGGGGGCTCGATCCGGCGGGCCGCCTCGGCGGCGAGGCGGATGCGCAGCTGCGGGTAGCCGTTCATGCCGACCGAGCGGCAGAACCGGATCACGGTCGCCTCGGATGTCTCGGCGGTGGTGGCGAGGTCGGTGATGGTGCGCCGGGCTGCGTCCGCCGGGTCGGCGACCACCAGCCGCGCCACCCGCTGCTCGGCGGGCGACAGCGAGGGGAGCAAACCGCTGATGTGGACGATCAGTCCACCCGGCTCGTGACTCGCAGAAATCTTCGAACTCTTCACCACGGATGAAACTTACTTTCATGAAGCGTGAGCGTCAACCATCTCCCCGCGTATCGGGAAAAAGTACTCCGGACGTTCATCATTGTTGCGCCGAACACTGCCATTTCCGCAGCTTCCGGCTCTTTCTCCGGCAGGGCCCTGCCCCATGCCGGTCGGCGGCCGACGCCCCGCCGTTCCGGCGGCCCGGCCTGCCGGGCCCGGGACAGCTGGCGACCCGGCCGGGGCGGCGCGAAGGGTCGAGGCATCGGCCCGGCGCGAGCGGTCCGACCTACGGGCGGCCCTGAGCCGCCAGTCGCCGGCCCGCGCCCCGGTCTGCCGCGTCGACCCGACCCGGGCCGGACGGTGCCGGCTCCCCGACCGGCACGGGTTGCCCGACCTGCGCAGACTCCCCGACCTGCGGAGGCTCCCCGACCTGCACGGACTCCCCGGCCGGCGCGGGCCGCTCGGTCGGCAGCCAGGCGGCCAGGTGGGCCCGGATCTGCCGGGAGACCTCCTCCTGCGGGCGACCGGCATCGACCACCACGAAGGTCGGGAACTCGGGCAGCGTCCGGTAGGCGGTGTCGGCGGCGGTCAGCCAGCCGATGGTCTCGTGGTCGGTGCCACGCCGCTCGATCCGCCGGTACGCCTCGGCCGGCTCGACGGTGAGCAGGAAGGTGACCTGCGGCGGCGGGAACATCCGGTATCCGGCGCGGGCCAGCCGCTCCCAGCGCTGCCCGCCATGCGCCCGGATGCTCGCGTACTGGCAGGCGGAGTAGCGGTCCATCACGGCCGTGCGGCCGGTGACCAGGCAGCTCAGCAGCGCCGCCGCGATGGCGAGCCAGCGCAGCAGGGACTCGACGGCGAGCAGGCCGCGCCGGCCGACCAGCCGCTCGGCGTCCGGGCGGCCGAGCCGTTGGGCGAGGCGCCCGAGCCAGCGGCGCCCGCCGGCGTTGCGGTGGTATGTCGCCGGACGCCCGGCGGCGGTGAGCGCCTCGGCGAGGTGGTGTGCCTGAGTGGTCTTGCCCGAGCCGTCAATGCCGATCAGGGCTACAGCGCGCAGTCGGGCCTTGCCGCGCCGCTCCCGCAGTGATCTGGCCACTCTCCGCAGCCTATCGGACGTATGCCCACCACGGCGATTTGTCCGTCCGCACCCCATTGCCGCCCCGTCGGGCGAGGCTCAGGTGTGGGCGACCTCTGTGCCGGGTACGCAATTCGAATCCGCCTGTCCACCTCACGACCGACGGGAGAGCCAGATGGCCGAGCGCGGGGACGAGACCCTGGTGCACACGCTGAAGAAGGTCGCCGCCGTGCTCAAACAGTCCGAGATCCCGTTCGCCCTCGGCGGCAGCTTCGCGGTGTACGCCCACGGCGGGCACTCCAGCGACCACGACGTCGACTTCCTGATCCGGGGGCAGGACGTCGACCGGGCGATGGAGGCCCTGGTCGAGGCGGGCTTCACCGCCGAGCGTCCGCCCGAGGACTGGCTGGTGAAGGTCTACGACGATGGCCGGATGGTGGACCTGATCCACCGGCCGATCGAGACCCCGGTGACCGAGGAGACCTTCGCCGACACGATCGTCCGGCCGGTGGACGCGATCCACATGCCGGTGCTCTCGGCGAGCCAGCTCATGGTGCACAAGCTGCTCAGCTTCTCCCAGCACTACTGCGACTTCGCCCGGGCGCTGCCGCTGGCCCGGTCGCTGCGGGAGCAGATCGACTGGGAACGGGTACGGAAGGAGACGCAGCACTCGCCGTACGCCGAGGCGTTCCTGGTGCTGCTCGACCGGCTGGACGTGGTGCCGCACTCCGGCGCCACCGAGGAGAAGGAGATCGTGTGAGCGCGTACCGCGACCATGCCGCCGGGACGCCCGCCGCCGCCGGCCCGCCCGACGAGTACGTGGAGGCCGAGATCCAGCGGCTGCTCGCCGAGGACCCGGCCGTCGCCGAGCAGGGAATCACCGTGGTCCGCCGGGAGCGGGGCCTGGTGCTCTACGGCGAGGTGGAGAGTCCGCACCGGCGGGAGGAGATCCTGCGCCGGGTGGCCGAGCGTTTTCCCGACGTGCCGGTCACCAGCGACATCGGGGTGATCCGCGCGCAGGCGCCCACGGAAGTCGAGCAGTTGCCGTGAGGGAGGTCGAAAGGTGATCCGGATCGCCGCCGTGGGCGATGTGCACGTGGACCAGGACGTGGTGGGCCGGTTCCGGCCCGCCCTCAACGAGCTGGCCGACTGCGCCGACGTGCTGCTGCTCGCCGGCGACCTGACCCGGCACGGCACCGAGGCCGAGGCCCGCTGCGTGGCCGAGGAGTTCGGCGGGCTGGGGGTGCCGGTGGTGACGGTGCTCGGCAACCACGACCACCAGTGCGACCAGGTGCCACAGGTGGTCAAGGTGCTCGAGGACGTGGGCATCCGGGTGCTGGAGGGCGAGGGGATCGTGCTGGAGTTCGCCGGCGGGCGACTCGGCGTGGCCGGGGTGAAGGGCTTCGGCGGTGGCTTCGCCGGCCGGTGCGCCAGCGACTTCGGCGAGCCGGAGATGAAGTCGTTCGTCCGGACGACGAACGAGAGCGCGGAGGCGCTGGGCGCGGCGCTGCGAGGGCTGGACTGCGACCTGCTGGTCGCGCTCACCCACTACTCCCCCGTGCCGGACACCCTGGCGGGCGAGCCGCTGGAGATCTACCCGTTCCTCGGCTCGTACCAGCTGGGGCAGGCCATCGACTCGGCGCCGACCGCGCTGGCCCTGCACGGGCATGCGCACGCCGGCAGCGAGCGGGGCACCACCCCGGGCGGGGTCCGGGTCCGCAACGTCGCCCACCCGGTGATCAAGCAGGCGTACAGCATCTTCCATCTGGGAGATCATCTGGATGCCGGCGAGGTTTCCCGGATCGGCCACTCGGGTATTCAGCAGCCATGGAGCTGATTCTCTGGATTCTCGCAGTCATTCTCGTGGTCGCCGGCATCCTGGCGCTCTTCCGCCGGCAGATCCTGTGGGGCGTCGTCCTCATCGTGGTCGGGCTGTTGGTCGGCCCGGGTGGTGTCAGCATCTTCAGTTGACGCCTGATTTCGTATCCATCACCGACCCGCCGGGGTCGTCGTGACCGGAGCTCCGTCCTCCCAGACAGGAGCAACGGTCAGGACGGCCCCGGCGTCCTGCCGTCCGTAGGCCGGGTGGGCGCGGGCGGAGTTTGGGTGCCCGGATCGCCGGGCACCTCTTCGACATGACAGTTTCGGACAGCGTCCGGCGGTCGACCGGGGCGCGGAAGTGGTGGGCGCTGCTCGGCTTCGGCGCGGCGGTGACGGTGGCCGCCGCCGTGGGCGGGCTCGGCGTACGGGGCACCTCCGAGGAGTACGCGAGCCTGAACCAGCCGGCCTGGGCACCCCCGTCCTGGCTGTTCGGCCCGGTCTGGACCCTTTTGTACGCGCTGATCGCCATCGCGGGGTGGCTGGTCTGGCGGCGGGTCGGCTTCGGCCCGGCGCTGTGGGCCTGGACCGCCCAGCTCGTGCTGAACGCGATCTGGACCCCGCTGTTCTTCGGCGCCGGCCGGTACGGCCTCGCCTTCGCCGAGATCGTGCTGATGTGGCTGGCCATCGGGGTGACGGTGGCGCTCTTCGCGAAGCTCTCCCGCCCGGCAGCGGCGCTGCTGCTGCCGTACTGGGCCTGGGTCACCTTCGCCGCCGCCCTGAACTGGTCCGTCTGGCAGCTGAACTGAGAGCAGTGCCCCCTGTCGACGCGGGGCGTCGACAGGGGGAACCCCTATCGCCGTCTCGGCAGCGCGGGACGTTGGGGATGTAGCCGGTGAAGACGTAGGCGTCGGCGATGTACCGGCCGCTGCCGATCCGGTCCCAGATCGAGCTGGTGCCGTACGTGCCGGTGACCGTGGTGCCGCTGGTCTGGCACTGGATCGTCACCTTTGTCCTGTCGGCGACGGTTCCGACCGAGCCGTGTCCGGTGCCCGGGCCGGAGCGGACCGTCAACGGGGTGCCCGCGGTGTCCACCGTGCCGGAGCCGGCGCCCGAGGAGCAGTTGTTGTTGCTGGTGCAGGTCTTCGTGCCTTAGTACACAGCAGGCCGACCGCCGTGAGGCTGAAACCACCGCTTACGCATCCAGCACCTCCGATGTAGACAATCTTCAATTGACTGCCCTCATCGTGACAGAAACTTCCACCCCCCGAAAGACCCTCGAAAGGCCCCCGAAAGGCCCTTCGGGCGATCCCCGGACGGTCACGACCCCTATGCGTGGGAGCGTGCCCACTAGGGGTGAGCGGGTTTCGGGATTGTTACTCGTCCGTGTCCGGCTGGGGCTGGACTCACCCCAATGCAAGCGCTTGCATGTGTTGACGCCCATCGGACCGGCGCTGCGTCGAGCACGACCGCGCCGGCAAGGAAGGAGAACGGCATGGCGGTATCTGCCAGACCACGCCAGGCTCTCGCGGTCGCTGGCGCACTGGGGCTGGCGCTCAGCGTCACTGCCTGCGGCACCGGCGACGACAAGAAGAGCGAGAACGCGGGCTCCGCGGAGTGCGCGGCATATGAGAAGTACAAGGATCACGACGGCAAGAAGGTCACGATCTACTCGTCGATCCGGGACATCGAGGCCGACCGCCTCGACCAGTCCTGGAAGCAGTTCGAGGACTGCACCGGCATCGAGATCGACCACGAGGGCAGCGGCGAGTTCGAGGCGCAGCTCGGTATCCGGGTCGACGGCGGCAACGCGCCCGACCTGGCCTTCATCCCGCAGCCCGGCCTGATCAAGCGGTTCGTCGACTCCGGCAAGCTCAAGCCGGCCGGCGCCGACACCAAGGCGATGGCCGAGCAGAACTACTCGGCCGACTGGCTGAAGTACAGCACCGTGAACAGCCAGTTCTACGGCGCTCCGCTCGGCTCGAACGTCAAGTCCTTCGTGTGGTACTCGCCGAAGACGTTCAAGGAGAAGGGCTGGACCGTCCCCACCACGTGGGACGAGCTGACGGCCCTCAGCGACAAGATCGCGACGAGCGGCACCAAGCCGTGGTGCGCCGGCATCGAGTCCGGTGACGCCACCGGCTGGCCGGCCACCGACTGGATCGAAGACATGATGCTGCGGACGCAGACCCCCGAGGTCTACGACCAGTGGACCACCCACGGCATCCCGTTCAACGACCCGAAGGTCGCCGAGGCCCTCGACAAGGCCGGCACCATCCTCAAGAACGAGAAGTACGTCAACGGCGGCTTCGGCGGCGTGAAGAGCATCGCCACCACCTCCTTCCAGGAGGCGGGCACGCCGATCACCGCCGGCAAGTGCGCCCTGCACCGCCAGGCGTCCTTCTACGCCAACCAGTGGCCGAAGGGCACCAAGGTGGCCGAGGACGGCGACGTCTTCGCGTTCTACTTCCCGGCGATCGACCCCGCCAAGGGCAAGCCGGTCCTCGGTGGCGGCGAGTTCGTCGCGGCCTTCGCCGACCGCCCCGAGGTCCAGGCGGTGCAGACCTACCTGGCCTCCGGCGAGTACGCCAACAGCCGCGCCAAGATCGGTGACTGGGTGTCGGCGAACAACAAGCTCGACCTGGCCAACGTGCCGAACCCGGTCGACAAGCTCTCCGTCCAGATCCTCCAGGACCAGAAGACCGTGTTCCGCTTCGACGGCTCGGACCTGATGCCGGCCGCCGTCGGCGCCGGGACCTTCTGGAAGGGCATGGTCGACTGGATCAACGGCAAGGACACTGCCACGGTGCTCAAGGGCATCGAAAGCAGCTGGCCGAAGTGATCCCGGCGGTGGGCCGGCCCGTTGAAGAGGGCCGGCCCACCGGCCGCGTCGAAACCCCGAAGGAGGGTTGATGGAGTTCGACTTCGCCGAAGAGCAGCCGAAGCTCCTCATGCTGATGTACGGGCTGATCGCGTTCGTCGCGGTCGTCGGGAGTCTGCTTCTGCTCCTCGACGCCGTGCCGTCCTGGTTCGCCCGACGCCGCGAGGCGCAACTGGTCGCCGCCTCGGCGAGCGGGGCGCCGCTGCCCCGGCGGCCGAAGCAGCGCGAGGGCATGTTCGCGTTCTTCTTCCTACTGCCCGCGGTGCTGCTGCTCCTCATCGGCCTGGTCGTCCCGGCCATCCGCACCACGCTGCTCTCCTTCATGGACGGCAGCAGCGACAACTGGGTCGGTCTGCGCAACTACACCTGGATGTTCTCCGAGGACTCGATCGTCCGGGTGCTGATCAACACGCTCGTCTGGGTGCTGCTGGTGCCGCTGGTGGCCACCGCGTTCGGGCTGCTCTACGCCGTCATGGTGGACAAGGCCCGGTTCGAGTCGGTGGCCAAGTCACTGATCTTCATGCCGATGGCGATCTCGTTCGTCGGCGCCGCGATCATCTGGAAGTTCGTCTACGCCTTCCGCGGCGACGGGCAGGAGCAGATCGGTCTGCTCAACCAGATCGTGGTGAGCCTCGGCGGCGAGCCGAAGCAGTGGCTGCTGGACTCTCCGCTGAACACCCTGCTGCTGATCGTGATCATGGTCTGGATCCAGGCCGGCTTCGCCATGGTGGTGCTCTCCGCCGCGATCAAGGCCATCCCGGGCGACATCGTCGAGGCCGCCCGGCTGGACGGGGTCAGCCCGTGGCAGATGTTCTGGCAGATCACCATGCCGAGCATCCGGCCGGCGCTGATCGTCGTGGTGGTGACGCTGTCGATCGCCACGCTCAAGGTCTTCGACATCGTCCGGACCGCGACCAACGGCAACTACGACACCAGCGTCATCGCGAACGAGATGTACAACCAGGCGTTCCGGTACGGCCAGAACGGGCAGGGCTCGGCGCTGGCGGTGTTCCTCTTCGTCCTGGTGATCCCGCTCGTGATCTACCAGATCCGCAACCTGCGTCAACAGCGGGAGGGCTGAGATGACCACCACAACGCCCACGCTTCCCGCCGGGACCCAGGCCACCGGAAAGACCGCCACGACCGCCGGACGGGTCCGCAAGCGGCTGAACAGCCGCACCGCGACGCTGGTCTCGATCGTCATCGCGTTGCTCTGGACGATCCCGACCTTCGGCCTGCTCGTCTCCTCCGTCCGGCCCGAGGACCAGATCAAGTCCAACGGCTGGTGGACGTTCTTCACCGACCCGCAGTTCACCCTGGAGAACTACCAGGACGTGCTGTTCGGCAGCTCGTCCTCGTCGGGGCAGCTCGCCAGCTACTTCATCAACTCGCTGGCGATCACCATCCCGTCGGTGTTGTTCCCGCTCGCGTTCGCGTCCCTGGCCGCGTACGCACTGGCGTGGATCAACTTCAAGGGCCGGGACTGGATGTACATCGCGATCTTCGCGTTGCAGATCGTCCCGCTGCAGATGGCCCTCGTGCCGCTGCTGAAGTTCTTCTCCACCGGTGTCAGCCTGGGCGGGGTCACCATCATGCCCGCCTGGGACCTGGTCGACGAGCAGAAGTTCGCACAGGTGTGGTTCGCGCACACCTGCTTCGCGCTCCCGTTCGCCGTCTTCCTGCTGCACAACTTCATCTCGCAGCTGCCCAAGGACCTGATGGAGGCGGCCCGGGTCGACGGGGCCACCCACCCGAAGATCTTCCGCACCATCGTCCTGCCGCTGATCACCCCGGCCATCGCGGCCTTCGGCATCTTCCAGTTCCTCTGGGTCTGGAACGACCTGCTGGTCGCGCTGATCTTCGCCGGAGGCGGCAACGAGACCGCGCCGCTCACCGTCCGGCTGGCCGAGATGGCCGGCACCCGGGGCAACGAGTGGCAACGGCTGACCGCCGGCGCGTTCGTCTCGATGGTCGTACCGCTGGTCGTGTTCCTGTCGCTCCAGCGGTACTTCGTGCGCGGCCTGCTCGCCGGCAGCGTCAAGGGATGAACCGGACGACCGCCGCCGCCCGGTTCCGGGCGGCGGCGGTCGGGTCACCGGGGCGGGATAACCATGACGAAGATCGATGATGTCGCCCGCCTGGCCGGGGTCTCCACGGCCACCGTCTCCCGCGCGCTCCGCGGCCTCCCGACCGTGTCCGCAGCCACCCGTCGCCGGGTGCTCGTCGCCGCCGAGCAGCTCCAGTACGCGGTCTCGCCGAGCGCGTCGCGGCTGGCCAGCGGCCGGACCGCCACCGTGGCGGTGGTGGTGCCCCGGATCACCCGCTGGTTCTTCGGCACCGTGGTCGAGGCCGTCGAGGAGACCCTGAACGAGTCCGGCTACGACCTCCTGCTCTACAACCTCGGCGGCCGGGAACGCACCCGGCAGCGGGTGCTGCGCGCCGCGAACCTGAACAAGCGGGTGGACGCGGTCATGCTGGTCGCCACCCCGCTGCGCCCGGCCGAACTGGCCGAGCTGACCACGCTGGACCTGCCCGGGGTGACCATCAGCTCCGGCAGCGGCGTGCCCGGCTGGCCCTGCGTACGCATAGACGACGTGGCGGCGGCGCGGACCGCCACCCGCCACCTGCTCGACCTGGGTCACCGCCGGATCGCCCACATTTCCGGCGACCCCGACGACGAGCTGGCCTTCACCGCCCACCTGGACCGCCGCCAGGGCTACCAGGAGGCGCTGCGCGCCGCCGGCGTGCCCCTGGACGCGAGCCTCGACATCGAGTCGAAGTTGACCGTCGACGGCGGCAACCTGGCCGCCACCGAACTGCTCGCCCGGGGCGAACCGCCGACGGCGATCTTCGCCGCCTGCGACGAGATGGCGATGGGCGCGATACGCGCGCTGCGCGACGCGGGCCTACGGGTGCCGCAGGACGTCAGCGTCATCGGCATCGACGACCACGAGCTGTCCGGGGTGCTCGGGCTGAGCACGATCGCCCAGCCGGCGGCGGAACAGGGCCGCCTCGCGGCACGCATCCTGCTCGACCCGCTCGGCGGCCGGGCCCTCTCCGAGCCGGTCCGGCGGATCGTCCCCGCCCCGGGCGACACCACACCGGCCGGCCCGGCGTCCGGACCGGTGATCCTGCCCACTCGGCTCGTCGTGCGGGACTCGACCGCGCCGCCCCGGCCAGACTGAACGGATTCACCCGCCCGCCGAGCGGGAACATGACGGGCGGGAACATGACCGGCGACGGCGTCGACACACGGGAGAAGGCCCTGAACACCAACGCGACCCAGCAGGAACCGTCCGCCGGCCCGGCCACCGGTTGGTGGACCGAGGCCGTCATCTACCAGATCTACCCGCGCTCGTTCGCCGACTCGGACGGCGACGGGATCGGCGATCTGCCGGGCATCACCGCCCGCCTCGACCACCTGGTCGAGCTGGGGGCGGACGCGATCTGGCTCTCGCCGTTCTATCCCTCGCCACAGGCGGACGCCGGCTACGACGTGGCCGACTACCGGGACGTGGACCCGCTGTTCGGCCGGCTCGCCGACGCCGACCGGCTGATCGCCGAGGCCCGCGCCCGCAGCCTGCGGGTGATCGTGGACCTGGTGCCCAACCACACCTCGTCGGCACACCGCTGGTTCTCCGCGGCCCTCAGCGCCGCGCCCGGCAGCCCGGAGCGCGCCCGGTACGTCTTCCGCGACGGCCTCGGCCCCGACGGCGACCGCCCGCCGAACGACTGGCGCAGCGTGTTCGGCGGTCCGGCGTGGACCCGGGTCACCGAGCCGGACGGCCGCCCCGGCCAGTGGTACCTGCACCTGTTCGACCCCGGCCAGCCCGACCTCGACTGGGACAACCCGGAGGTCCGCGCCGAGTTCCTGGACGTGCTGCGGTTCTGGCTGGACCGCGGGGTGGACGGCTTCCGGGTCGACGTGGCGCACGGGCTGGTCAAGCAGGCCGACCTGGCGGACTGGCAGGAGCCGCAGGAGATCCTCTCCGGCAACGAGGTCGACAAGCCGCGCCCGCCCATGTGGGACCAGGACGGCGTGCACGAGATCTACCGGGACTGGCGACGCCTGCTCGACGAGTACCCCGGGGAGCGGATCCTGGTCGCCGAGGCGTGGGTGGAGCCGGCCGAGCGGCTGGCCCGGTACGTCCGGCCCGACGAGATGCACCAGGCGTTCAACTTCGAGTACCTGCTCGCCGCCTGGACCGCCCCCGCCCAGTACGCCGTGGTCACCCGCTCGCTGGAGGCCACCGACAAGGTGGGCGCTCCCACCACCTGGGTGCTGTCCAACCATGACGTCGTCCGGCACGCCTCCCGGCTCGGCCTGCCCGTCGGCACCCCCAAGCCGAACGGCATCGGCATCGGCGACCCGCAGCCGGACGCCGCGCTCGGCCTGCGCCGGGCCCGGGCGGCCAGCCTGCTGATGCTGGCCCTGCCCGGCTCCGCGTACCTGTTCCAGGGCGAGGAGTTGGGTCTGCCGGAGCACATGACGCTGCCCGACGAGGCCCGGCAGGACCCGACCTGGGAGCGCAGCGGGCACACCGAGCGGGGCCGGGACGGCTGTCGGGTGCCGATCCCGTGGGAGGCCGACGCCCCGTCGTACGGCTTCGGGCCGACCGATGCGAGCTGGCTGCCGCAGCCGCCGGTATGGGCCGAGTACGCCCTGGACCGGCAGCGCGGGGTGCCCGGCTCGACGTACGAGCTGTACCGGACCGCGCTGCGGCTGCGCCGCGAGCACGGGCTGGGCCGGGGCACCCTGTTCTGGCTCTCCTCCGGCGACGAGGTGCTGGCCTTCCGCAACGGCGAGGTGGCCGTGCTGACCAACTTCGGCGACGCGGCGGCGCCGCTGCCGGCCGGGGCCGAGGTGCTGCACGCCAGCGCCCCGCTGACCGACGACGGCGCGGTCCCGACCGACGTGACGGTCTGGTACCGGGCCGCCTGACAGGGCGCGGGCAGGGCCCCTTCCCGGGAGGGGCCCTGCCTCACAGGCGGTCGGCGCGGGCGTGCAGCAGGTCGTGCACGGCGTCGATGTCCCGGGGCGAGGTGCGGGAGGCGAGCCAGTACATGACCCCGGTGGGGATGAAGAAGAGCTGGAACGCGGCCAGCCCGACGGCGTAGTTCAGCGGCGGGGGGAAGGCCGCCCGCAGGGCGTGGAAGGCCACCCCGACCAGGCCGTTGCCGGCCGCCCGGCCGACCCCGTTGACCAGGTTGCCGAGGCTGTAGACGGTGCCCCGGTGCTCCGGCGGATTGACGTCGGCGATCAGGGCGAACCAGTTGGGCGAGTTCGCCGAGGTGAGCGCCAGCGCCAGCACGGCGGTGAGCAGGCTCAGCCCGACCGTCGGCTCGGTGACGACGCTGGCCAGCACCGCGCCGACGATCGCGCCGGTGCTGCCGCCGTCGGGCACGTCGATGCGGATCGGCACGAAGAACAGGACCAGGTAGAACGGCAGGGCCGCGAGGATGCCCACCGCCGCGACCAGTGCCCTGCCCCGGGGGGTACGCCGCTGGAGCGCGTCGCCCACCAGGCCGCCGACGATGGAGAACACCCCGCCGAGCTGGAACAGGGTGGCGAAGACGCTGCCCACCACGACGGCCGTGACCGCAGAGTAGCCCTGCTCCTCGGCCCGCTCGGCGAAGAGCACCGGCAGCCAGACCAGCGAGCCGAAGGCGGCCTGGGCGGTCAGGCCCTGGAGCACCAGCCACCGGTTGGTCCGGCGGTCCAGGATCCGGGGCAGGTCGGCCCGGGTGATCCGGTAGTCGTACTCGGCGCCGGTGGCGAGCGCCTCGGCCAGCTCCGGCTCGCTCTGCCCCCGCCGGATGTCGTACGTGAACAGGTATGCGCAGGTAGCGGCCAGCCCGACGATGGTGAGCAGCCAGAACGGCCGCCGCCACTCGGTGGCGCCGAGCAGTCCGCCGGCGAGCGTCCCGGCCAGGGTGCCGACGCCCTGGGACAGCCCCCAGAAGCTCATCACCAGCCCACGTCGGCGCGGCGAGATCAGGTCGGTGACCACCGAGAAGCCGACCGAGCCGACCGCGCCGAGGCCCACCGCCGCGACGAGCTGGGCGGCCAGGAACGTCGGGTAGTTCTGGGCCAGCGCGCTGCCGCCGGTGCCGGCCGCCCAGACCAGGGTGCCGACCATCAGCAGCGGCTTGCGGTCGGTCCGGTCGCCGACGTACGCCCAGCCGACCGCCGCGACGGCGCTGACCAGGAAACTGACCGCGGTGACCAGGCCGAGCAGCCGCTGGGACACGCCGAGCGCCCCGGAGATCGGCCCGTACAGCGGCGGGACGAGGCCGATCGCCACGTTGTCCAGCGAGGCGAGCAGCACGAAGACCACGACGCTGTAGAGCCGGTGCACCGGGCCGCCGCCCCGGGCCGCCCGGGGCCCGCTCCTGGTCGAGCTCATGTCGGGCAGCCAACCAGGCGCGGGCTACGGCCCGGTGACCGACCCCCCACCGGCGGCCCGGCGGATCGCCCGTCCCCCTCGGGGGCGGCCCCGTCCGGTCAGAGGTAGCCGCCGATCTCGGCGTGGACGGAGGGGGTGGTGGAGACGCCGGCGCGCAGCGCGTACAGCTCGGCCAGCGTCGCCCCGACGGACGGCACCCCGGCGGCGGTGCCGAGCCAGTCGGTGGCCTCCCGGTACGACAGCGGGCCCACCTCGATCCGGGCCAGGCAGCGTCCGGGGCGGACCACCGCCGGGTGCAGCCGGGACAGGTCCTCGTTCGTGGTGATCGCGACGAGCACGTCCCGCCCCTGCCCGAGCAGCCCGTCGGTGAGGTTGAGCAGCCGGGACAGCGCCTGCCCGGTGGCCTGCTTCGCCTCGCTGCGGATCAGCTCGTCGCAGTCCTCCAGGATGAGCAGCCGCCACCGCCGGCCGGTGCCGCCCTCCCCGTCCCCCTCCTCGCCGACGGCGACCTCGGACAGGTACGACGTGTCGGAGAAGAGCACTTCGGGGTCGAGCACGCTGTCGACCTGGCACCACGGCCGCCACCGCCGGATCAGCGCCCGCAGGGCGGTGGTCTTCCCGGTGCCGGGCGCGCCGTGCAGCAGCACCAGCCGGCCGGTGACGGTCTCCGGGGTGACCGCCATCAGCGCGTCCAGGTCGGCCCGCGCGGTCGCCGTGTAGTTGCCGCGGATCAGCGGCCAGTCGGGGGCGGCGATGGACCGCAGGTCCCGCTGGGCACCCCGGCGCGGGTTCTGGTGCCAGAAGCCGATCCGTCCGGTGTCCAGGTCCTCCGGCTCGGCCGCCCCTTCCACGATCCGGTCGAGGGCCGCCCGGCCGACCTCGTCGCTGACGGCGGTGACGGTCACCTCGGCGCCCCGTCCCTTCCAGATCACCACCCGGGCGGTCCAGCCGTCGCCGGCCAGCAGCCGGGACCGCTGCCGGTTCTCGGTGGCGGTGCGCAGCAGCCGCCCGTCGGGCGGGGTGAGGGTCGCCTCGGGACGGATCCGGGACAGCCGCACGGTTTGTGACCAGGGGTGTCGGCCGGTGACGAAGTCCGCCAGCACCAGCGCGTCGATCACGTCGCACGGGGTGTCCGCGTCGTCGTACTGGAGGACCGAGGGCAGGTGACGCGGGCCGTCACCGGCGGGGATGGTCAGCATCAGTCGATGATCCCCAGCCGGGACGGCCCGCGTACAGCCCATTACGTCGGATCGACGCGGTCGAGCACCCGGTCGCGGGCGGCGGCGTACCGCTCGCGGACGGCGGGGACGGGGTCGGCGGAGTGCTCCTCGGTGCCGGCCGGCGACCAGTCGGGCGGGGCCTCGCCGCCCAGGGCGAGCCAGGCGGCCTGGCGGGCCGCTCCGTCGGCGACGTACTCCCCGGGTAGCGGGACGACGACCGGGCGGCCGAAGACCTGCGGCGCGATGCGGCGCACCGCCGCCGACCGCGCGCCGCCGCCGACCAGAATCACCCGCTCGACCCGGGCCCCCTGGGCCACCAGCGCGTCGAGACCGTCGGCGAGCGCGCAGAGCATCCCCTCGACGGCCGCCCGAGCCAGGTGGGCGGGGGTCGAGGTGGCCAGGTTCAGTCCGTGCACCGCGCCGGTGGCGGACGGCCGGTCCGGGGTCCGCTCGCCCTCCAGGTAGGGGACCACGACCAGCCCGTCCGCGCCGGGCGGCGCGGACAGCGCAAGGTCGGACAGCTCGTCCAGGCCCACCCGGAGCAGGCCGGCGGCGGCGTCGAGCACCCGGGCCGCGTTGAGCGTGCAGACCAGCGGCAGGTACCGGCCGGTGGCGTCGGCGAAGCCGGCCACCGCACCGCTCGGGTCGGCGGCCGGGGCGTCGGCGACGCTGAACACCGTGCCGGAGGTGCCGATGGAGACGACCACGTCCCCGGGCCGGGCACCGACGCCGAGCGCCGCGGCGGCGTTGTCCCCGGCCCCCGGCCCGAGCGGCACCCCGCCGGTCGCCGGGCCGGCCGACGACGACGGGCCGGTCAACGACGACGGGCCGGTCAGGGCGGTCGGGTCCAGGGTGCCGGCGGCCTCGGCCGGGCCGAGCACGACGGGGACCGCCGGCCGGCGGCCGAAGGCGCGCTCCAGCAGGTCGAGGCGGTACTCCCCGGTGGCCAGGGACCAGTAGCCGGTGCCGCTGGCGTCGCTGCGGTCGGTGCGCAGGGCGGCCAGGCCCGGCGCGCCGGCCAGCCGCCAGGTCAGCCAGTCGTGCGGCAGGCAGACGGCGGCCACCCGGGCGGCGTTGGCCGGCTCGTGCCGGGCCAGCCAGCGCAGCTTGGTGGCGGTGAAGCTGGCCACCGGGACCGAGCCGACCGCGTCGGCCCAGAACCGCCGGCCGGCCTCGCCGCCGCCGGCCTCCTCGACCAACTCGGCGGCGGCCCCGGCCGACCGGGTGTCGTTCCACAGCAGCGCCGGCCGGACGACCCGGCCCGCCTCGTCGAGGCACACCATGCCGTGCTGCTGCCCGGCGACGGAGACCGCGGCGACGTCGCCCAGCCCGCCGGCCGCCTCGACCGCCGCCTCCAGGGCATCCCACCAGGCCTGCGGGTCGATCTCGGTGCCGTCGGGGTGCCGGGCGCGGCCGGAGCGGACCGGAGCGCCGGTCTCCGCGTCGCGGATCACCAGCTTGCAGGACTGGGTGGACGAGTCGAACCCGGCGACCAGGGGCACGGCGGCGACCTCAGCGGGCGCCGAGCAGGTGCTCGACGGCGAGCTGGTTGAGCCGGACGAAGCCGAAGCCCCGCGCGGCGGCGGCGTCGACGTCGTACTCCTCGAACGCGGTGCGGTCGGCGAGCAGGTCGGCGTAGCCCTCGCCGGGGGCCAGCGTCGGGGTGGCCAGGTCGGGCACCCGGCTGGCGGCCAGCGCCTCGGCCACCTCCGGGTCGGCCCGGAACGCCGCGGCCCGCTCCCGCAGCAGCAGGTAGGTGCGCATGTTGGCCTCGGCCGAGGCCCACACCCCGGTCATGTCCTCGGTGCGGGAGGGCTTGTAGTCGAAGTGCCGGGGGCCGTCGTAGGCCGGGCCGCCGTCAGGGCCGCCGTGTTCCAGCAGGTCGACCAGGGCGAACGCGTTGAGCAGGTCGCCGTGGCCGAAGACCAGGTCCTGGTCGTACTTGATGCCGCGCTGGCCGTTGAGGTCGAGGTGGAACAGCTTGCCCTGCCAGAGCGCCTGGGCGACGCCATGGACGTAGTTCAGCCCGGCCATCTGCTCGTGGCCGACCTCGGGGTTGAGGCCGACCAGGTCCGGGCGGGCCAGGGTGGAGATGAACGCCAGCGCGTGCCCGATGGTCGGCAGCAGGATGTCACCGCGCGGCTCGTTCGGCTTCGGCTCGATGGCGAAGCGCAGGTCGTATCCCTGGTCGACGACGTACTGGCAGAGCAGGTCGACGGCCTCGCGGTAGCGGTCCAGCGCGGAACGGACGTCCTTGGCCAGGTCGTACTCGGCGCCCTCCCGGCCGCCCCACATGACGAAGGTGCGCGCGCCCAGCTCGGCGGCGAGGTCGACGTTGCGCAGCACCTTGCGCAGCGCGTACCGCCGCACGTCGCGGTCGTTGCTGGTGAATCCGCCGTCCTTGAACACCGGATGGGTGAAGAGGTTGGTGGTGACCATCGGGACGACCAGCCCGGTCGCGTCGAGCGCCTTGCGGAACCGGGTGATGCGGCCGTCGCGGGTGGCCGGGTCCGCGCCGAAGGGAATCAGGTCGTCGTCGTGGAAGGTGATCCCGTACGCGCCCAGCTCGGCGAGCTTGTGTACGGCCTCGACGGCGTCCAGCTCCGGGCGGGTGGCGTCGCCGAACGGGTCGCGGGCCTGCCAACCCACCGTCCAGAGGCCGAAGGAGAACTTGTCGGCGGGGGTGGGACGGGACGCCATGGCGGACCTCCGGCAGCTATTTGTTCAGTGGTTGAATTATTTGACGGGCGTGTGGCAGTGTCAAGGGGTGACCCGTCCCGCCGCTCCGGCCGCGGCGGTCCGCCAGGGCAGTCTGCGCGAGCTGAACCTCGCCGTGGTGCTCGGCCGGATCGCCGCCGCGCCCAGCCCACCGTCGCGGGCCGCGGTGGCCGCCGCGACCGGCCTGACCCGGGCCACCGTCTCCGCCGTTGTCGACGACCTCGTCGCCGGCCGGCTGGTGGGCGAGTCGGAGCCGGCCCCCCGCACCGGCGCCGGACGCCCGGCCCGGGGCCTGGTGCTGGCCGGCGACGGCCCGGCCGGGCTGGGCCTGGAGATCAACGTCGACTACCTGGCCGCCTGCGTGGTCGACCTGGCCGGCGAGGTCCGGCACCACACCGTGCGCCGGGCCGACCTGCGCCCGGTCTCCCCCGCCGACGCGCTGGCCCGGCTCGTCGGGCTGGCCGCCGCCGCCCGGGTCGACGCCGAGCGGCAGGGGCTCACCCTGGCCGGGGCCGCCCTCGCGGTGCCCGGGCTGGTCGACGCGGCCGGGCTGGTCCGGCTCGCCCCGAACCTGGGCTGGCGGGACGTGCCCGTCCCCGAACTGCTCTCCGACCATCCGCCGCTGGTCGAGCCGGTCCCCGGCATCCCGGCGCTGGTGGTGGAGAACGAGGCCAACCTGGCCGCGCTGGGCGAGCTGCACGCCGACCCGGACGGGCCGGTCAGCTTCCTGCACGTCTCCGGCGAGGTCGGCATCGGCGCCGGGATCGTCCTCGACGGCGCCCTCTTCCGGGGCGTACGCGGCTGGAGCGGCGAGATCGGTCACATCCCCGTCCAGCCGGAGGGCCGGCCCTGCCGGTGCGGCGGCCGGGGCTGCCTCGAACGGTACGCCGGCCAGGAGGCCATCCTCGCCGCCGCCGGGCTGGACCGGGCGGACCTTCCGGCCGACACCGCCGCGACCCGGCTGGCCGACCTCGCGGCCACCGACCACCCCGCGACCCGGGCGGCCCTGGCCGAGGCGGGGCAGGCGCTCGGGATCGCGGTGGCCGGCGTGGTGAACCTGTTGGACCTCGACACCGTGGTGCTCGGCGGCGGATACGCCCTGCTCACGCCCTGGCTGCGGCCACCGGTGCTGGCCGAGGTGTCACGGCGGGTGCTCACCGCCGGATGGTCGCCGGTGACCGTGCGTTCCTCGGTGCTCGGCCCGGAGGCCGCCGTGGTCGGTGCGGCCGGCTCCGTCGTCCGGCGGATCGTCGCCGACCCGGTCGGATGGCTGAGCCGTACCGGCTGACCTGCTTTGCCGATGTACGGCGGACACCCTCGCCGCAGGGGATCCGGGTCGCCGACCCGCGACTGCTGCGACCGGGGATGCGGACCAGGGTCAGGCCGTACGCGACCAGCCGCCCGCGGCGGCCTCGCCGGACCATCCGCTCGGGGCGTCGCCGGTCGACCGGCCGTGCGGTATTCCGCCGGGCCGGTTCCCGCTCGACCAGCCGGCCTGCGGCTCCCCCGAGGACCAGTCACCCGGCCCGGTCGCCGTCGCCCGCTCCCCCGGCCGGGTCTCGGCGGACGGCTCCGCGACCGGCGGCTCCGGCGGATGCCGGTGCCGGGCCACCTCGTCGAACTCCTGAAGGCCGGCGAGGAGCGCCCGCCGCCCCTCGGGGGTCATCCCGGCCAGGATCACGGCAAGCCGCTGCCGGCGGTCGGCCCGCAGCTCGGCGAGGAGCCATTCGGCCTCCGAGGTGAGGTGCAGGGAGATCTCCCGGCGGTCGGACCGGCCGGGCTCGCGCTCCAGCATGCCCGCGGCCACCAGCCGGTCGCAGAGCCTGCTGGCCGAGGAGAGCAGCATGTCGAGCAGCGTCGCCAGCCGACGCAGGTTGATCCCGTCGTGCTGCTCGACCACCATCACCGCGCGCAGTTGCGCCCCCGAGAGCCGGCTGGTGGTCCGCTCGCGCGCCGCCTCGAAGACCGTGAGCAGGGTGCCGGCGGCCGCATCGAGGGCGGCGGCCATACTCGCTTCTGGTCCGCGTGGACCGTGTTCTTCGGACATGGTGGGCACGAGACTACCCGGCGTCCCTGGTCGCCGGGCCTCCGAACAGAGGAGCGACGATGAGCGGTGCGGAAGACCGGGCCCGCCGGACGCTGACCGAGGCGCCGGCCGACCTGCTGGTCGACCGACTCGCCACAGACCTCGAACGGTCGTACGGGATCACGCACGTCGAACTGCTCCAGGTCGACTACCGGCTCGCGGCGCTGCTTCCGCTCACGGAAGGTGAGCCGGTGACCGGGCCGGGACATCCGGCCTGGCGGTGCTTCGACCACCAGGAGCCCATCCTGGCCGACCGGACCGGCTACTTCCCGGTGAGCATGCGGGGGGAACGGCGCGGGGTCCTGCGGGTCGCCCCGCTCCCCGAGGACCGGGACGCCCGGGAGGAGCTGCTCGGGATCGCCACCGCCCTCGGCCACGAACTGATGGCGGTGAACGAAGGCACCGACGTGTACCGGGCCACCCGCCGCAGCCGCCGGCTCACCCTGGCCGCCGAGATGCAGTGGGAGCTGCTGCCCGGCCGGAGCCGGATCCGCCCCTCGTTCAGCCTGGCTGGACAGCTCGAACCGGCGTACGCCGTACGCGGCGACAGCTTCGACTGGTCCGACGACGGGCACCGGCTGTGGCTGTCGACGATCAACGGGATGGGTGAGGGGGTCACCGCGTCCGTGCTGACCGCGCTGGCCACCCACGCCCTGCGCAACGCCCGACGGGGCGGGCTCTGCCTGGCCGACCAGGCGGCGCTGGCCGACCAGGCGGTGTACGCCCTGCACCGGGGCGAGCAGCACGTCTCGGCGTTGCTGCTGGAGTTGGACCTCGCCGGCGGGACGATGACGGTGGTCGACGCCGGCTCACCCCGACTGGTGCTGCTACGCGACGGCGAGGTGGTCGAGCAGCCCCTGGAGGCGCAGTTCCCACTGGGCATGTTCGACGGGACCGACTACCGGGAGCAGCAGTTCACGCTGCACCGCGGGGACCGGCTCTTCGTCCTCAGCGACGGCGTCATCGAGGCGACCGGCCAGGACGTCCGGTACGGCGGGACGGCGCTGGACCGGTTCCTGCGCCGGACCGGCCCGATGGAGCCGCTGGAGGCGGTCCGGTCGCTGCTCGGCGACCTGCGGGCGTTCGTCGCCGGCGACCTCGTCGACGACGCGGTGGTGGTCTGCCTGGACTGGACCGGCCCCCAGCCGTGACCGGGCCCTCAGCCGGGCGTGACCGGGCCCTCAGCCGGGGCGGGGTCGCTGCCTGCGTCGCCCCGCCACCGGGTGGTCAATAGGCGCCCCGGCTGCGCATCACCGCGCCGAAGGTCTTCCACATGATGGTCAGGTCGGCGGCCAGTGACCAGTTCTCCACGTAGTAGAGGTCGAGCCGGATGCCGTCCTCCCAGCTCAGGTCGGACCGGCCGCTGACCTGCCAGAGGCCGGTCATGCCGGGCTTGACCAGCAGTCGCCGGGCCACATCGCCGTCGTAGCGGGCCACCTCGGAGGGCAGCGGCGGGCGCGGGCCGACCAGGCTCATGTGGCCGAGCAGCACGTTCGCCAACTGGGGCAGCTCGTCCAGCGACCACTTGCGCAGCACCCGGCCGACCCGGGTCACCCGGGGGTCGTCGCGCATCTTGAACATCAGCCCGTCGGTCTCGTTGCGGGCGGCCAGCTCGGCGAGCAGGGCGTCGGCGTTGATCACCATGGTGCGGAACTTGAACACCCCGAACTCCCGGCCGCCCTGGCCGACCCGGGTCTGCCGGAACAGCACCGGCCCCCGGCTGTCGAGCTTGATGGCCAGCGCGATCACCGCCACCAGCGGCAGGAGCAGCGCCAGCGCCACGGTGGCGGCGGACCTGTCGACGAAGCCCTTGACCAGCTTGCGGGCCCCCCGGAACTCGGGGGCCTCCACGTGGATCAGGGGGAGGCCGGCGACCGGCCGGGTGTGGATGCGGGGACCGGCCACGTCGGTCAGCGCGGGCGCGACGACCAGGTCGACCCCGGTCCCCTCCAGCTGCCAGCCGAGCCGCCGCAGCCGGGTCGCGGTCAGCTCACCGGAGGCGGTGACCGCCACGGTGTCGGCCCCGATCGCGGTGGCCGCCTGCGGGATGCCCCGGAACGAGCCGACCACCGGGACGTCCCCGAGCCGCTGCGGCACCGGTGCCAGCAGCGCGTCCGGGATGCAGGCGCCGACCACCTGGTAGCCGGCGTACGGCTCCCGGCGCAGTTGGTGCACCAGCTCCAGCACGTGCGCGGTGTCGCCCACCACCAGCACCTTGCGCGACCAGCCCCGGCCCTGAGACCGGGCCCGGTGCAGCCGCTTGCGGGCGGCGAACCGGGCCGCCTCCAGGCCCAGCATGCCCACCGCGAACGAGATGGCCAGGAAGCCCCGGGAGACGCCGACGTCAGCGATGTAGCCGGCGATCGCGGTGCCCCCGGCGAGCCGCAGGCTGGCCGTGCTCACCCGGCGGTACTCGTCGGCGCCGTAGCCCAGCACCCGGTCGTCGTAGCAGCGCAGCACCTTGAGCGAGACCAGCCAGGTGAGCACGAGCGCGGGCGCGACCACGACGTACGGGATCTTCGAGCCCACCGGCTCCTCGTCGCCGAATCGGGTGACGTAGCCGACCAGCACGGCGACGGCCAGCACGGCGGTGTCCAGCACCACCAGCATGCGGACGTACGCTCGCTCGTCGACGCGGGCCACCGGCCCGGCCCGGTGGCCACCAGGACGCGACGGCGTCCTGGTGGGGGTCAAAAGCGTCGTCGACGTCACCGGCCCTCCCCACTTCTGCTGAGGCCGACCCCGGTCGACGGTCGGTCCTCTTCACAGGACCATCGATGCCGGAGCACCCCGACATCTTGCCTCAGAACCATGGCCACCGATCGCCTCGGACGTATTGCCGTCATTTGCTTGGGAACAGCTTCCATGAAAAATCCTTCCGTCGCCCCGGTTTCACCGGGGCGACGGTCCAATCTGCACTGATTGGTTACTCAGCGTGGAGCGTTCGGGCGGAGCGCGATCGCCTTCAGGAAGATGTCACCGATCCTGGTCGGGTCCTCGGTGACGAAGTTCCCCCCACCGGTGACCTTGGTGATCGACTCCAGCTCGGCCTTGCTGACGTCGGCGCCGATGCCGATGATGACGACCTGGACCGGCCGCTCGGGGTCGGCGATCCGCTTCAGCTCGGAGAGCAGCTTCTGCTGGGAAATGCCGTCGTCGTCCTCGTTCTTGCCGTCGGTGAACAACACCACGGAGTTGACCCGGCCCGGTTCCCAGTCGTCCTGGACCTCCTGGTACGCGGCCAGCAACGTGTCGTACAGGCCGGTGTCGCCGTTCGAGGGCCGGATCGTGGTCAGCCCCTGCTCCAGTCGGGCGCGGTTGCCCGACAGCGGGTTGATCGGCACCAGCTCGCGGTAGTCCCGGGCGCCCACCAGCTTCGTGGAGAAGGTCCACAGCCCGATCGACCAGGAGTCGTCGAACAGGTTCAGGCCCCGGCTGGCCGCCGCCACCGTGACCTGCTCCCGGGTGGCGTTGTTGGCGCTCGGCACCGGCTGCTTCATCGAACCGGAGACGTCGATCACGCACAACATCCGGCCGGACTGGGTGGCGATCGACCAACTGGAGACGACGCGTTCTATCGCCGCCGGGTCCAGGCCGCCGGCACCGTTGCCGGCCGGAGCGGGCGTGACGCCCGCGCCGCCGCCCGGGCTCGGCGCGCCCCGCAGCGCCTTGAAGCCCTCGCCCCAGGCGCCGTCGGGCGCGCGCAGCGACCGCTCGGCCAGCCGGTCACGGAAGCCGGGGGCGGTGAGCGCCCCGAACAGGCCCCGGGCTGCGGACTGCTTCGCCGGCTCGACACCGGGCAGCACCGCGTACGGGTAGTCCAGCGGCACCGGCGACGGTTCGAGGTAGAGCGCCGCCAGCGGGATCGGCGGCTTCCCCTCGTTGTACGCCATCACGGCCTCCTCCGACAGCGTTGCGGCACCGAGGCCGCCGGCGATTGCCGCCGGGTCGGACGAGCGCGGGAACCGGGCGAGCAGGTCCTGGCGCAACGCGGACCGGCCGGTGGCCAGCGCCCGCAGCGTGCCGGTGGTCGCCTCCTGCGCGTCGCCGCCGGAGGCGCTGGCCGTCGCGGTCAGCGACAGCAGCCCGGACAGGCCGGCCGCGTCCCGGGTCGGCTCCACGATCCCGGTCCGCAGCGGCTTGCTGCTGCTCACCTGCCGCAGCAGGTCGGACCAGGTCAGCTTCTTCTCCGGCCAGCCGAGCCGGGAGGAGGCCACCGGCTCGGGCACCGCCACCACGACGGGGCTTCGGGCGATGGACCTGCCGTTGCTCGGGGCGAACGCGGTGGCCCCGGCGTTCTTCAGCCGCAGCAGCCAGGTCGAGGAGTCCGGCACCCACACGTCCGGGGTGACCGCGGTGCCGCTGACCTGACCCACGCCGGGAAGCTGCACGCCGTGCTTGCTGGCCACGGCCGCGGCGACGTGCACGGAGTCGACGGCCGAGACGTCGACCGTGATGCAGGTGCCACCGACCGCCGCGCCGTCGGCCACCCACCCGGCGGCCTCGGCCCGCACCGCGGGCGCGACCTCGGGGGAAGCCGCGACGGTGAGCTGGACCTGCCCCGAGCATGCCGGCTGCACCAGTTGGCGGTACCCGAACCAGGCGCCCGCGACGACGACGACCAGCGCGGTCGCCGAGGCGACGGCACCTGCTCCGCGGAGACTTGAACGCATGCGATGGCGGCCTGGCACGGTGACCATCTTGCGTAACCGCTGCGGGCGCTGCCACGGCCGTTCGGACGAAAGTTACCCAGCAGCAACAGTTTCCGGCCATTTCGTTACCCTGAGTCGCCAGTTCGAATCCCGGTGTTGCCGGAATGCCCCTGAGCTGGGACGGAGCGCGCTGCCGGTCGCCGCCCGGTCAGGGCAGGACGCAGGTCGGGCTGGGCACCGGGACGGGCTCGCCGACCGGCGTCGGCACCCCCGTCGCCGGATCCACCCGGAACACCCGGATCATGTCGGCGCGCTCGTCGGCGACGTAGAGGTGCCCGCCGGCCAGCGCGAGGTGCCGGGGCCACTCCCCGCCGGTCTCCACCTCGGCGACCAGCTCGGGCAGCTCACCCGCCAGCGCGAAGACCGACACCGTGCCGACGCCCCGGTTGCCGACGTAGAGGAAGCGACCGTCCGCGCCGACCGTGATCTCGGAGGGCAGGACGTGGCCGGCGCGGGTGCTGGCGTCCACCCGGCCGCGCTGGTGCAGCGCCCCGTCGGGGGTCAGCTCGTACGCGGTCACCGTGCCGTCCAGCTCGCCCGCCAGCCAGCAGCGCCGGCCGTCCGGGTGCCGGGCCAGGTGCCGGGGGCCCGTGCCGGCCGCCATGTGCACCCGGGGCCCTCGGGGCACCAACCGGCCGGAGGCGGCGTCGAGGTCGTACCGGTAGACGGAGTCGGTGCCGAGGTCGACGGCGAGCAGCGGCCCGGCGTCCGGTGCGGGGGAAACCATGTGGCAGTGCGCCTTCTCCTGGCGCTGCGGGTCCGGCCCGTGCCCGGAGTGCACCACCAGGTCGCTGCGCTCGCCCGGAACGCCCTGCGGGTCGAGCGGGAGGACTGCGACGCTGCCGCCGCCGTAGTTGGCGACGACCAGGTGTCCGCCGTCCGGGGTGACCGCCAGGTGACAGGGTTCCGCGCCGCCGGTGCCCCGCACACCCAGCGGCGTCAGGTCGCCGTCCGGGCCGGTGCGGAACGCGCTGACCTCCCCCTCGGCCAGCTCGTTCACGGCGTAGAGCACCGGCAGGACGGGATGCCGGACGAGAAAGGACGGCGACGGGGTGACCGCGACGGTGCCGAGCGGGGTCAGCGCGCCGGTTCCCGGGTCCCGCCGGGCGGCGGTGATCCCGTCGCCCCGGCCGCCGCTGGCCGCCGTGTAACCACCGAGGTGGACGATCGTCTGCTGCCCGGTCACCCGATCCGCCTTCCGCCGCTGTCCGTGTCGGTCCCACCAGAGCTTTCCCCGCCACCCACCGCATCAGCCCTGATTTCCGCGAATCGATCAGATCGCCGTCGCGCCGCGAGCCGCCGCGGGCCGGGTCAGGCCACCGGGACCGGCTCGCCGCGCTGCCGGGCGACGTGCTCGACCAGCGAGATCAGCACCTCCTTGCCGGACTGCCGGTCCCGGGCGTCGCAGAACACCAGCGGCACCCCCGGGTCCAGGTCCAGGGCCTGCCGTACGGAGTCCAGGCTGAACCGGCGGCCGTCGTCGAAGCAGTTCACCCCGACCACGAACGGGATGTTCCGCTGCTCGAAGTAGTCGATCGAGGGGAAGCAGTCGGCCAGCCGTCGGGTGTCGGCGAGCACCACCGCGCCGAGGGCCCCGAAGGCCAACTCGTCCCAGAGGAACCAGAACCGGTCCTGCCCGGGCGTGCCGAACAGGTAGACCTGGAGATCCTCGTTGATGGTGATCCGGCCGAAGTCCATCGCCACCGTGGTGGTCGACTTGCCCTCCACGCCGGAGACGTCGTCGACGCCGATCCCGGCCCCGGTGAGGACCTCCTCGGTCTGCAACGGTCGGACCTCGCTCAACGCGCTCACCAGCGTCGTCTTGCCGGCGCCGAAGCCGCCGGCGATGAGGATCTTCAGGGCCAGCGGGATCCGCACCCTTGTTCCGTCACGGTCATAGCGCACGGAGTCCATTGACCACCGCCTTGAGGATGTTGTCGTCGGGTAGGAAAGCGGTGCCGGCCGGCGCGTGCACGGAGACCAGGCCGCGGGCGAGCAGGTCGCCGACCAGCACCCGGACCACGACGACCGCGAGGTCCAGCTCGGCGGCGAGCTCGGCGACCGGCACCGGCCGGCGGGCCAGCTCGACCAGCCGCCGGTGCTCCGGGTGCAGTCGTGAGTGGGTGGCGGGGTCGACGGCCCGGGCGGTGAGCACGAAGGCCACCAGGTCGAGACCGGCCGGCGGCCGGACCCGGCCGCCGGTCAGGGTGTACGGGCGGACCACCGGACCGGCGTCGGCGTCCAGCCACTCGTGCTGCGGCCCGGGAGACTCAGCCCGCATCGGCGGCACCCGACCCGACCCGGGCCGGCGCGGTGAGGTTCTCGCCCACCCGGATCACCAGCATCGCCATCTCGTACGCCACCAGGCCGATGTCCGCGTCGGCCTCGGCGACCACCGCCAGACACGCGCCCTGGCCGGCGGCGGTGACGAAGAGATATGCCGACTCCATCTCCACCACGGTCTGCCGGACTCCCCCGGCGTCGAGGTGCCGGCTGGCGCCCTTGGCCAGGCTGGAGAAGCCGGAGGCCAGGGCGCAGAGGTGCTCGGCGTCGCTGCGGTCGGAGTCGGCCGAGGCGCCGAGCAGCAGCCCGTCCGCCGACAGCACCACCGCCTGGCGGCTGGCCGGCACCCGTTCCACCAGGTCGTCGAGCAACCAGTCGAGATCGACGTTCGGCTTCGTCGTGTGCACCACTAGGCATCCCTCTCAGTTGCGGTCGGGGGTTGCGCAGACACCGCCGGGGTGTCCGGATCCGGTGACGCGTCGGCGGCGGAGGTGGTGGAGACGGGCGGCACGGGACCGCCGTCGGCGGCGCCGTCCCGGCGGCCCCGGGCGGTGCCGGCCTGGAGGGCGGACATCAGCCGACGGGCCTCCTCCGGGGCGCGTGGGGCCGGCGCGTCCAGGGCGGCCGGCCGGGGGCGGGCGGCGGGGCCACGCCGGCGCACCCGGCGGGGCAGGCCGTCGCCCTCACCGGACGGGTCGACCGGCACGGCGCGGCTGGGGACCAGCGGCACCACGGCGGTCGGCGAGTCCGCCCGCTCCCGGGTGATCCGGGCCGGACGCGTCCGGGGCAGGGTCTTGAGCCGGGTCACCTTGGCCATCCGCCGGTCGTCGGCCGAGCCGTCCGGCGCGGCGGGCGGCGGATCGGGCGGCGGCTCTGCGGTCACCAGGTCCGGCGGGATCAGCACCACGGCGGTGACTCCGCCCTGGGCGGCCCGGCGGAGCCGCACCCGGATCCCGTGCCGGGTGGCGAGCCGGGCCACCACGAACAGCCCGAGCCGGGCGCTGTCGGCCGGATCGAACTCCGGTGACGTCGCCAGCCGCCGGTTGGCCTCCTCCATCGCCGGGACGGACATGCCCAGCCCCTGGTCGGTGATCTCCAGCGCGTACCCGTTGGGCAGGCTCTGCCCGCGCACCGACACGTGGGTGCCCGGCGGGGAGTACGCGGTGGCGTTCTCCACCAACTCGGCGAGCAGGTGGGTGACGTCGCCGACCGCGCGGCCCACCGTGGCGGCGGGCTGCACGTCGATGATGTCGACCCGGTCGTACGACTCGACCTCAGAGATGGCCCCCCGGACCAGGTCGACCATCGCGACCGGGTTGCGCCAGCCCCGGCCGGGCGCGGCACCGGCCAGGATGACCAGGTCCTCGGCGTGCCGGCGGAGCCGGGTGGCCAGGTGGTCCACCCGGAACAGCTCGGCCAGCTCGTCCGGGTCCTCGACGCGGCGCTCCATCCGGTCCAGCAGGGCGAGCTGCCGGTGCACCAGACCCTGGCTGCGCCGGGCGATGTTGAGGAAGACGTCGTTGAGCCCCCGGCGCAGGCTGACCTCGTCGACGGCGGCGCGTACGGCTGTGCGGCCCACCTCGTTGAAGGCGTGGCCGACCTGGCCGATTTCGTCGCGGCCGTACTCCAGCGCGGGCGTTTCCCGGGCCACGTCCACGTCCTCGCCGCGGCGCAGCCGGGCCACCACGTCCGGCAGCCGGTGTTCGGCCATCTCCAGCGCGGCGGTGCGCACCCCGGTGAGCCGCTGCGCCAGCGACCGGCCCACCCGCAGGGACACCAGCACCGACACCACCACGGCGACGAGCCCGAGCAGGCCGGCCGCCCCGAGGCGGGCGAGGATGCCGACCGCCACCGGAATCGTCCGCTCGGCCAATCCGTCGGCCTGGGTCAGCTCGAAGTCGCGCAGGCTCTGCTGGACGGTGTCCTGGCTGGTCTGCCAGGCCCGGAGGTCCACGGCGGGCGCCCGGACGGGGTCGGCCCGGACCAGGGCGTCCTGGAGGGCCCGCAGCCGGGCGAAGGCGTCGCTCTCGGCCAGCCGCTGGTACGCGGCCCGGCCGTCGGCCGGCAGGTCGGCCACCGCGGACTCGATCAGGAAGCGCTGGTTGCCGATGGTCTGCACGAGTTGGGCGTGCTCGCCCTCGGCGAAGCGCCCGCTGACCAGCACCCCGGCGAGCAGCGCATCGGCCTGCCCGAGCAGCTCCCTGGAACGGCCGAGTGCGGTCAGTGCCAGGGCCTGCCGGTTAAGGTCGTCGTCGGGCAGCGTGGCCAGCGCCGAGAACGCCTGGAACGCCGCGCCGACCATGCCGCTGTAGAGCCCGATCGCGCCGGTCCGGTCGACCTCGCGGCGATCGATGAAGCCCCGCCCGCTGGGCAGCCCGTCCAGCGCGCCGAGTAGCCGGTCGACGCGGGCGTCGAGCAGGTCGTCGGCGGCGTCGCGCAGGCGTTCGCCGGAGACCCGGCCGCGCAGCTCGGCGACCGCGGTGTCGGTGCGCCGCCGCTGTTCGGCCAGCGCCGGCAGCGCGGCGTCGCCGGCGAGCTGCACCACGCTGAGCCGGCGCTCCCGTTGCAGCTCGGCGACGACCGTCTCGCCCGGCCGGCCGAGGTCGGACAGGAGGGTGCTGACGGAGAGCAGGTCCCGGGCCGGACCGAAGGTGAGGGTGGTCGCGAAGATCCAGAGCACCAGCAGCGCGCTCACCGGCGCGACGACCAGCGCCGTCAGCTTCGAGCGAATCGGCCAGTCGCGGGTGTTCATCAGACCTCGCCCGGAAGGTGTGGCAGCGGGTGGCGCCGACGCCGAAACGGGCTTCGCCCGCCGCAACGCCGAGGCACCGGCACGGCGCCTTGGGCAGGATACGTAATCGCCGGCCGTTGCGGTACCGGCTCTTGCCCCGCGCGCTCACCCCGGCACGCTCCGCTGTGGACGGCGAATGCGCGAGCGCCCCGCCCGTTACCCGGGCGGGGCGCTCGGTCCGGTGCCTGCGCAGCCGGTGGGGTCGTGCGGTTGTCGGTGTCCACCCGGCCGGTTCGACCAGCCGCGCCTGCCGGGTTCGGCCGGCGCGGGTCAGGCGTTGACGGAGATGCCGAGACCCTCGGCGATCCGCCGGCCGTAGTTCTCGTCGCACTGGCTGAAGTGCCACACCATCTTCTCCTGGATGTGCTTGTCGCACTGGGCCAGCAGGTTGGTGAGGTTGAGGACCAGGTCGTCGCGCTCCCAGTCGGCCATCTCGCGGTAGCGGCGGCCGGCCTGGGAGTAGTTGTTCTGCCGCTCGAGCGGGGCCCGCATGATCTGGCCCGAGACGAACGGGCGGTACTCCCGGTAGGACTCGTCGGCCTCGTTGAGGCCCGCCACCGAGGACGGCTCGAAGTTGATGTGCGGGTTGCCGCCCCGGTCGTCCACCCCGTACGACATCTGGCCACCACCCTGGTTGGTGCTGACCTGAACGTCCTCGCGCGGCCGGTTGACCGGCAGCTGGAGGTAGTTCGGGCCGACCCGGTAGCGCTGGGTGTCCGAGTAGGAGAACGTCCGGCCGATCAGCATCTTGTCGTCGGAGAAGTCGATCCCGTCGACCAGTACGCCGGTGCCGAAGGCGATCTGCTCGTTCTCGTTGTGGTGGTCGGTGATGTTGCGGTTGAGCGTCATCATCCCGACCGGGAGGTACGGGAAGTCCTCCTCCGGCCAGATCTTGGTGTCGTCCAGCGGGTCGAAGTCCAGCTCGGGGTGCTCGTCGTCGCTCATGACCTGGACGTTGAGCTCCCACTGCGGGTACTCGCCGCGCTCGATGGCCTCGTAGAGGTCCTTCGAGGCGTGGCCCAGCTCGCCGGCCTGGATCTCGGCAGCCTGCGCCTCGGTCAGGTTGTGCTCGCCCTGCTGGGTCATCCAGTGGAACTTGACCAGCACGCCCTCGCCCTCGGCGTTGACGAAGCGGTAGGTGTTGACCCCGGATCCCCGCATGGTCCGGTAGTTCTTCGGGATGCCGTACGGCGAGAAGAGCCAGGTCAGCATGTGCATCGACTCGGGCGTGTTCGACATGAAGTCGAAGATCCGGTTCGGCTCCTGGCGGAAGGTCACCGGGTCCGGCTTCAGCGAGTGGATCACGTCGGGGAACTTGATCGCGTCCCGGATGAAGAAGATCTGGAGGTTGTTGCCCACCATGTCCCAGTTGCCGTCCTCGGTGCGGAACTTCACCGCGAAGCCGCGCGGGTCGCGGGCCGCCTCGGAGGAGTCCCGGCCGCCGATGACCGTGGAGAACCGGATGGTGAGCGGGGTCTTCTTGCCCTTGGTCTGGAACAGCTTGGCCCGGGTGTACTTCGACGCCGGCTCGTCGCCGATCGTCCCGTACGCCTCGAACTCGCCGTGCGCGACGAACCCGCGGGCGTGCACCACCCGCTCCGGGATGCGCTCCCGGTCGAAGTGGCTGATCTTCTCCAGGAAGTGGTAGTTCTCCAGCGTCGCCGGGCCGCGCGAGCCGACCGTCCGCTGCTGCTGGTTGTTGTGCACGGGGTGGCCCTGGCGGGTCGTCAGGATCGGCTTGCTGGCCTGCGGGTCGCTCATAGCTCTCCTCCGGATAGGTGTCGCTGCTGGCAGTCGGGGCAGCGCCCCCAGTACGTGACCTCGGCGAACTCCACCGCGAAGGTGGCTGCCGTCGAGGGGTCGAGGCAGGGCCCCGGTGCGGGGCTCCGGCCGGTGTCGCTGATCACGCCGCACTCCCGGCAGATCAGGTGGTCGTGGTCCGCCCCGCGCATCTCGTACCGCGCGGGACCACCGGCCGGGGCGAACCGGCGCAGCAGGCCCACCCCGGTCAGGGCGTGCAGGACGTCGTAGACCGCCTGACCGGAGAGCCGCCCGAGGCGGCTGCGGGCGAGGCGGGTGATCGTGTCGGCGTCCAGGTGGGGCCGACCGCGCACCGTCGCGAGCACCGCGAGGCGGGGCTGCGTGACGCGCAGCCCGACCGCCCGGAGGCGTTCGACGTCTGACTCGACCGGCATCACCCCACCCTGGCTCCTTTTCTGGAACCAGTCAAGTTTTCGCCGGGAGTAGTCCTGTGGGCCGGGTCATCCCGCTGCCCGGGAACCGGACGCCGGGGCGCAGCGCGCCCGCAACCGCCCGTGCCGCGACCCGATACCCGTGATCACCCAGGAAATTCCCCCGGATCGGGATTGGCGATCAGTGGCCAGAGGGAATACCGGAGGGACGAAGGAGGAGCCATGTCGCCCACGCAGGTAATCGTCATAGTTCTCGTCGTGCTGGTGGTCGTCGCGGCGCTGGCCGTCGTGCTCCGGCAGGTAGCCCGCCGCCGCGCGCTGCGATCCCGGTTCGGCCCCGAGTACGACCGGGTGGTCGCGGAGCAGGACAGCCGGTCGGCCGCCGAGCAGGAGCTGCGGAACCGGGAACGTCGGCACGCCGAGCTGACCCTCACCCCGCTCACCCCCGAGTCCCGGGCCCGCTACGCCGCCGCGTGGGAGGAACTCCAGGTCCGCTTCGTCGACTCCCCCGCCGAGACGGTGAGCGACGCCGACGAACTGGTCGGCCGGCTCGTCGCCGAACGCGGCTACCCGACCGGCGAGTTCGACGACCAGGTGGCCCACCTGTCGGTCGAGCACGCCCGGACGCTGTCGCACTACCGGGACGCGCACGAGATCCGGCTGCGCAACGAGCGCGGCGAGGCGGGCACCGAGGAACTGCGGCAGGCCGTCGTCCACTACCGGGCACTCTTCGCCGACCTGCTCGGCGAGGACCCGGTGGGCAGCCGGGCGCCGGCGCAGGGCCAGCCGGAACACGTGCCCGGGCACCAGCCGGTCGCCACGCCCGAGCAGCGGGCCGATGCCGTGCCCACCGACCGTCCGCACGACGCCACGAGCCGTTGAGGAGAGCCACGATGCGCCAGGAGCAGCAGACCAGCAGCGACCACCCGGAGGCCGTCCGGTCCGCGCCGGTGCCGGTCCCGCCCTCGGGCGACCGGCCCGCCGAGGCCGGCCACCACCGCGACCGCGACGCCGACGGCCGGGTCGACCTGCCCGAGGACGTACTCGACGACCGGGGCACCTTCGACGACCCGGCCGTGACCGGGGAACGGGGCGGCGAGCACGGGGCGGACCGGCAGGGCGAGCGCCGCCGGGACGCCGACGACCTGGACGACACCCGCCCGTACGACGTGCGGGACGCCGACCCTGACCGGGCGCCCGAGTTCCACGAGCCGGCACCCCTGCCCACCGCGTTCGGGGCGACCACGGTGGGCGACGCGGTGGCCGCCTCGGCCATGGCCAGCGGCCGTCCGGAAGACGAGCGGGACCCACGCGGCGAGGACACCGCCCAGCCCGGCGACGGCGCACCGGGACGCACCGACGCGTTCGACGCCGAGCGCGCCGACCCCACCGCCGGGGACCGGCTGCACGACCGGGACCGTTGGGCGGCGGCCGAGACGGCCGACGGGCCCGACGCCGCGCGGCACCCGGGCGACCGGCACCCGGGAGACGCCGAGGCCGACCGGGCCGACGAGCACCACGGGGCGGACCGCAGCCGCGAGGACGCGGTGGTCGCCGGCGCCGCCGGGTACGGCCGGCCCGAGCCGGGCATGACCGACCCGGACGCCGCCGCCCCGCACGCATCCCTCGGCGCGGCCACGGCCCGACCGACGGGCGGCGCGATGCACGAGGACGCCACCGACCTCTTCGAGCCGGACGCCGCCCAGGCATTCCGGGACCGCTGGCGCGACGTCCAGCTCCGCTTCGTCGACGACCCGAAGGCCGCCGCCGGGCAGGCCCAGTCACTGGTGGACGAGGCCATCCAGGCGCTCGCCGCCGCGCTCGCCGAGCAGAAGAACAAGCTGGGCGACTGGCAGCAGACCGGCGACGACACCGAACAGCTGCGGATCGCGGTACGCCGGTACCGCGACTTCCTGGACCGGGTGCTCGGCCGCTGACCGCCCTTCGACGTCACCTCTCCGCACGCCCCGGCCACGACGGCCGGGGCGTGCTGCGCGTCTGGGGAACCACCCGTCCAGTTCTCGACCACCTGTCCGCGTCGACAGGGTCAGGGGTTCAATCCCCCTCAGCTCCACCAGAATGGCGGGCCGGGCGGCTATCCGAAGCGGTCAGCCAGCTTCGTCAGCTTGGTGACGTACGCCGGCCAGTCGTAGTCGTCGGGAATGTTGGTGTTCTCCCGCCGCAGGCCGATCGTCGTGTCGTGCTGCTCGCGCATGATGTCGGCGTGACCGGCGTGACGGGCGAGGTCGCAGATCACGTGGACGATGATCTTTTGCAGCGTCACGGCCTGTCCACCTGGCCGCCACCATGACACCCGCCCCGGCGCGTCGAGCGGTAGCTGTTCGATCGTCTGATCCGCGAACACCCCGACGCGGCGATACAGGTCGATCAGCCCATCCTTCGTCTCGTCCTCCCGCGCATACCAGTCCGCCTGCGGATCCTCCTCGAATGCCTGCAGGGGAACCAGTTCCCCAGGCGTCGGGAATTCGCGCCCGAAGGTAGGCCCGAAGTAGCCGGCTTCGACATTGAGGCAATGCTTGAGGACTCCCAGCAGGTTGTTGCCGGTCGCGGTGCGGGGCAGTCTGGCTTCGCGTTCGCTCAGCCCGTCGAGCTTCCAGATCAGGTTTTCGCGAGTCGCTCGGAGGTAGTGGTGCAGCGCAGCCTTCGCATCGTCCAGGTCAGCCATGCCCGCCAGTCTTCCTCATGCGCCGAGCCATCATGGGGAGTGTCGTCTGCAAGATCAGCGCCCGGCTGCAGCGGTCGGCATCCTCAGCGCCGGGGCGCGCGTTCGGCCTTCGGCCGGTCACGCCCCGGCGCGCACGGGCGTCAGCGCCGTTCGAGAGTGAGCAGCGGCTCGGACAGCGCGGGCGATGGCGCGCCGGGATCGGCGGATACGGCCTCCTCGATGCTGCGGAGGCCGGCCTCCGCCTCGTCGGGGCCGAGCCGGGCGAAGAACGAGAGAGTGCGCAGGCGCAGCCGTTCGAGCACGTCGGCGCGAGTGCCGTCGGACGGAGGGGTGACCATGCCGAATCCGGCAACGCGCCAACCGGCCGCCGTGAACATCGCGATGACCTCGTGCAGCGGCTGGAACAGCGCGGTGTCCACCTCAAGACCGCGAGGGAAGTGGTCCAGCCACCACGGCTCGGGATGATGGTCGCTGAAGTTCCCGCGCAGTAGCAGCCGTCCGGCCGGCCTGAGCACCCTGGCCAGCTCCCGGGCCGCTCGGGGCTTGTCCTGGACATGGTGCCAGGACAAGAACATGAGCGCGTAGTCGGCGCTGCCGGACGGCACCGGCATGTCCTCGGCGGAGCCTGCCAGGTATTGCACGCCGGGATGCTGGGACTGCGCCTGCGCCACCTCGCGCATGCGGGCCGACGGCTCGATCCCGGTCACCGTCCCGAACGCTCGCGCCAGCGCGGGGGTGAACCTGCCGGTCCCTGACCCGACGTCCAGCCCCACCAGCGGACGCCGCTCGGGCAGCGCGGCGGCGAAGGCGCTCATCCATGCCCCCAACTGCTGCTCGGTGAGCGCACGGCCGCGCGGGTAGTTCTGGTACTGCTCCCTGTCGTAATCGACCAGCCTCATCGCCGCTCCCTCGTCAGTCGGACCCGACCGTCCCGATGTATCGAACCGATACATCGGGACGATACGCGGCGTCGCGCAGGAAGTTGAAGCGGCAGCGGTGGGAGCGTGCCGCCCAGACGTGCCATCACGTCCCCGCGGGTGCGCTGAGAACGGGAGGTGCGGTGTTCGTCGAACCCGGCCATCGTGGACGGCGAAGGCCGAGCTTGGCCGTTCAGCGGATCCGAAAGACCGGCACAGTGACCGGTGCCCATGCGTTCGGTGGCGACGCCGACAGCAGTCGCGTCAAAAGGTGATCACTTGAACGCTCTGCGTTACCGCGACATACTCGGCCGGTGTACCGTCCGAAGTGGTGGCCCGTCCCGGTAGCGGCGGCGGTGCCGCCGCCGAGCCCGCCACCTGGGGAGCGACGCCATGAGCGATGTCGAGACGTTTGGTTCCCGCCTACGTGCCCATCGCGAGCGAGCCGGCAAGACGAGAGCTGTCCTCGGCGGACTGGTCGGACGCAGCGGCGAGTGGGTGAAGGCCCTGGAAGCGGGTCGCCTGCTCGTCCCTCGACTGCCGATGCTGCTTCGTCTCGCCGAAGTGCTCGGTATCTCCGACTTGGCCGACCTGACCGGCGAACAGTCTCTTCCGGTCGCTTCGGTCACGAAGGCCGGGCACCCCGACATCAGCCGGATCGCCGCTGTCATGCAGCGCCCCGCCGTCCCGGCCGGCGACCCGACCTCGGTAGAGACGTTGACCAGTCTGGTTGACCAGGCGTGGCGTATCTGGCATGAATCCTCCACGGAGCGGACCGCCATTGCCGGGGTGCTGCCCGGCCTGCTCAGCGATGCGCGCCGTAGCGCTTGGCGACTGGAAGGTGTCGAACGGCGACACGCCCTGGTCGAGTTGGCCCGCGTCTACCACCTCGCCCAGTTGTACCTTGCCCACCAGCCACACCCCGAGTTGGTGTGGCTGGCAGCCGACCGTGCCATGGCCGCCGCGCAGGAAGCTGACGACCCGAGCGCCATCGCCGCCGCTGCTTGGTACTACGCCCACGTGTACCGCTCGTCGAACCTGATCGAAGAGGCGGAGCAGGTGCTGATGGAGGCGCTGGCCGTCCTCGACCCCGACGCTGGCGTTGACCCGCTTGCCCGCTGGGGACAACTGCACCTGGGGGTGGCGCTCGGGCGCAGCAAGGCCGGCCGGGCTGGACAGGCATGGCGGGCCTGGGACCTTGCCGAGGAGGCCACCAGACGACTCGGCAGTGGCTACGTGCATCCATGGTTGATGTTCGGAGAGACCGTCTGTGCGGTTTCCGCAGCAACGATGGAGTCGGACCTGTGCCGGCCGGGCGAGGCTATCCGCCGGGCGGCCATCATCGACTACCTGGCGCTGCCATCGCGGACTCGTCGCGCTGCGGCCCTGATCGATGCGGCCCGGGCGCATCTGGCGCGTCGCGAGGAGATCGCCGCCGTGCACCTGCTCGGGCGGGGCCTCCGCGAGAGCGCGGACACCGTCCGGTACAACCCCTTCGCGCGAGCAGCCACGCTGGAACTGGCGGGCCGCCGCGGTACGACCGGCGAGGACGCCCGAGAGCTGGCGCTCGCAATGGGCATTAACTGGTAGTAGTCGCAGAGGTACAAACCATCACCGTCATGCCTGATCAGCGCTCGTAACGTGCAGTTACGGGCGCGATCGACATTTTGCTGGCAGTACCGGTTCTGCCACGAACCGCGCCCCTCAAACGGCGCGGCGGCGGTCGGTCCTTTCGAGAGCGCCGCCGCCGTGTCTTCCAGGAGAAGGCAGGTGGACGGTATGCAGCACGAGCCGGCACAGAGCCGTGGCGAGCAGGTCGAGCAGGCGGAGCGGGAGGCGGCCAGGCAGCGGATCCTCGCGCAGGCCGAGGCGGATCGGATACCGGTCGAGGAGACGACCCGGGCGGTGCCGGACCGGCGGTGGCGTCGTGGACAACGGTGACCGGCTGCCGGTCGGTCGTCGGGTGGCGTACTGGCGGGCTCGGCGGAAGCTGTCGCAGCAGGTGTTCGCCGACCGGCTCGGCAAATCGAAGAGCTGGGTGGACAAGGTCGAACGCGGCGTCCGCGCCCTCGACAAGGTGTCGACCCTCCAGGCCATCGCCGCCGTCCTACGGATCGACACGGCCGTGCTGCTCGGCCGGGACGTCCGGCCCGCCGACGTGACCCGGTGCGCCGAGGGCGTGGACCGGGTCCGGGCGGCACTGTCGACGTACGACATCGCCCTGGGCCGGCCGGCGGCACGCGGGCCCGGAATGCCGGCCGATCGGCTGGCGGGGGACGTCGCGCATGCGTGGACCGCCTTCCAGCACGCCCGGTATCCACAGGTGATCGCGCTGGTGCCGGCCTTGTTGGCCGAGGCGCAGCGCTGCCACGCCGACGACCCGGGGTCGGGCCGCGCTCTGCTGGTCGAGGTGTACCGGGTGACCGCGTCGCTGCTGGTGAAGCTCGGCGAGGCCGACCTGGCGTGGTTGGCCGCCGACCGGGCGATGGCCACTGCGACCGGCGAGCCGGTGCTGGTGGCCGCTGCCGCCGTGCAACTCGGCCAGGTGCTGCGCGCCTCGGGGCGGGCGCGGGCGGCCATGTCGACGGCGCTGGCCGCCGCGTACCGGATCGCCCCGCCCGACCCGGACGACGCCCGGCCGGCGGAGCTGTCGTTGTGCGGGACGTTGCTCGTCCAGGCCGCCCTGGCGGCTGCCCGCCACGGCGACGACCGCGCCACCGCCGAGCTGATCGGCGAGGCCGCAGGCATGGCGGTGCGGGTCGGGGACGGCCACGACCATCACCGGACCGGGTTCGGGCCGACAGCGGTCGACCTGGCCCGGGTCGTCGCGGCCCTCGAACTCGGCGACGCGAGCGAGGCGGTCGCCTGGCACGAGAAGACCACCAAGCGGGACGCCTGGCGGTGGCTGCCCGCCGAACACCGTGCCGCGCACCTGGTCGACGCCGCCCGCGCCTACCTCCGGGCCGACGACCCGGCCAACGCCGGCCGCGTCCTGATCGCCGCCGAACGCACCGCGCCGGCCGAGCTACGGCACCGACCGGCCGCGCGGGACGTGGTCGCCCGGGTGGCGCGCGACCCGCACGCCCCGGCCACGATCATTGCGCTCGCCGTCGCCCTCCGGGTGACCTGAGAGGATGACCGCGCCGTTCCTGTCCCTGGCGCAGATCCGCCAACGGTTGACCCTCACCGCCCGAGCGATCCTCCGCGCCCACCGGCCCGACCCCGACGGCCGCTGCCCGCTCTGCCGGACCCCGGGCTGTCCGGTGGCGACCGCCGCCCGCAACGTCCTGGGCGCAGCCGAAGACATACAGCGGCGGCGAGACACGGCAACCCCGCCGGCCCCACCCGCCCCGGAGGACCCTCCGCAGGCCGGATGATCTCGGACGACACCCGATCCGATCCACTCGCCCGCCGTGCCGACCGAGCCGACCGAGCCGACCCGGGACCATGGCCGGGGATGACGGGCCCCTCCCCCACGCGTCGGGCCCCCGGTCCGCGCCGTCGGCATGTCCGGGGCGCTGCGGGGTACGCCGGGGGGATCAGGCAACACCTGGGGACAGGAGGGCGGCAGGATGACGAAGCGCGACCGGAACGCCGGGCGACCGCTGGAGGAGAGCCCCGAGGTGGCCGCGGCGGTGGACGACGAGAGCACAGTGCGGCAGTTGGCGACCGGCGGCGGGGCCGACCGGGACACTCCGTCCTTCGGCGGGCCGGGGGACGTCCCGGAGGGCGCCGGCTCGACCGAGGACCTGCTCGGCGACCCGCACGGCGCGGGCACGGGGGCCGGCGGGGACAACATCCGCACCGGCGCGGAGCAGCAGTGGGAACCGGAGGACCTGGTGCGGGCCCGGGGCCAGGACCTGACGCCGAAGAACGTCGAGCGGGCCCGCCGCGACCTGGCCGAGCAGGGCCAGGCTGCGGTGGAGAAGACCGTTCCCTGAGCCTGCGTGACCGGACGACCGCCGGCTGGCACAGGGTTGCCGTGATCGTCTGCTGTGTACCGGCACCCGCACCGGCGTGTCGTGCCGGTCAGGCGCAGACGATCACGGGAGCCGGTACGGGCGGGGGCCCCTGGCCCGACCGGTGAACGGTCGGACCAGGGGCCGGGGAACCTGCCGCTGAGAGTGCCTCACTCCTCGCCAGCGGCGGGCAGGCGTGCCTGGTGGAGCGTCAGAGCGCCGGGTAGGCGTTCTGCATGAGCTGGGCGAACTGCGCCGAGAACCAAGCGCCCGAGATCGGGGCGTCCGGCAGGGCGCCGCTCATGCTGTTGCCGTTGCGGGCGTTACCGGTGTAGGTCGGGTCGCACATCCGGTCGAAGCCCTTGCCCTCGTTGTTCGGGATCGCCTTGCTGGAGCCGTCCGACTCACCCGGGGGCTTCACCCAGACGTAGGCGTCGATGCCGGACTCCGGAGCGGCCTTGGGACGCTCGCCGAGGCCCGCGCCGGACTGGTTGCACCAGTTGCCGGCGTGGATCCGCCGGTCGACCCGGCCACCGTTGACGTAGGTGTCGACGCTGGTCAGGGCACCCGGGCCGGTCGGCCGGGCGGTGCCGCCCCAGCCGTTGCGGGAGGTGTCGATCAGCATGCCGATGTTGCTGTTGAAGCCGACCGAGACCAGCTTGGTGCGGAACGCCTGGGCGAACGAGAGCTCGTCGGTGTAGAAGTTCCAGTCGATCCACTTCGACTGTCGGACAGACGTGCCGTTCACGTTGTCGGTGATCTTGACGTACGGCTCACGCAGCGCCGAGTAGTTGGCCGTGTTGACGATGAAGCCGTGCACGTTGTTCACGGTGCTGCCCGAGGCGACGGCGGCGGCCTTGAGCTGGTCGGCGGTCGGGCCGAAGTTGCTGTCCCAGCCGATCCAGCCGTGGTGCGCGGCGTCGATGTAGTTGTAGACGTTGCCGAGCGCGCCCAGCTTCGCCAGGGCGTACCCGACGCCGTTGACGTAGGCGCCGTTGGCCTTGACGGTGTCGCACATCGCGGTGCCGCCCGGGTTGCCGGAGGTGTTGGTCACCAGGTTCGGCAGCGAGTCGATCTCGATGATGTTGATGATCCGCAGGCTGGCGTACTTCGCGTCGCCCTGGATCGCGGCGATCGGGTCGATGTACTCGGCCTTGTACCGGGGCAGGTCGTTCGGGCCCAGCTCACCGTTGGAGGCGAGCGCGGCGCAGTCCCGGCCGGGCAGGTTGTAGACCACGAACTGGATGTACTTGGCACCCTGCCTCAGCGCCTCGTCCAGGTGGGCACGAACGCCCATCGCACCGTTGGAGGTGCTGTCCGGCGTGCCGTTGATCGCGGCGATCCGGTCGATCCAGACGGCGGTCGGGTTGTTCGACACCCGGTTACCGCCGGCCACCGACTCGGCCTTGGCCTTCCACTCCGGGTTCACGTACCCCTTGGCGTTCAGGTAGGGGTTGTCCACCTTCTCCCCCGGCGGAGGCGTCGTCGGCGGGGGCGTGGTCGGGGGCGGCGTGGTCGGGGGCGGCGTGGTGGGGGGAGTGCTGCCGTTGCAGACCACGCCGTTCAGGGTGAACGAGGTGGGCTTCGGGTTGCTGCCGCTCCACGCGCCGTTGAAACCGATGCTCACGCTGCCGCCACTGGCGATCGAACCGTTGTACGACTCGTTCGCGGCGGTCACGTTCTGCCCGGCCTGGCTCCACTTGGCCGACCAGCCCTGCTGCACCCGCTGGCTGCTGTTCGGGAAGGTGAACCCGAGGTTCCAGGAGCTGACCGCGTCACCCAGGTTCTTGATGGTGACGCTGGCGGTGAATCCGCCGGCCCAGTCGTTGGTGGTGTAGTCGACGCTGCACTGGGTCGCGGCCTGGGCCGCGGTGACCGGGAGGGTCACCAGGCCGGCGGCGACCAGGACACCCGCACCGGACAGTGCGAGCGCCCGGCGGTGGCCGGACAGTCTCTTCCTCATACTCATGGCACAGATCTCCTTGGGCGTGACCGGACTCGCGGCCCGGCGGAACGGCGCCCGACGTCCTGCACGGACGATCGGCGGCGCCACGGGGGGAATTTTCGGGGGTGCCCGACCCGGACGGGCGGTTTTTGGTGGTGGTGCGCGACCGGCACGAGAAACGGCCGGTCGGGCGGCGGACGGCGTCCGGTGGGACCGGTGCCCTCGACGTCTGCCTTGTGCGGTGTGGCTCCCCGTACCGCGTGAGGGAAATTCTTACATGGGAGCGCTTCCATGGCAATGGTTCGATGCTTGTTCGACGGGCCCAACAGGACGCCCGGAGCAGCGCGGCGTGATGACACCGCTGGAGACAGCCCGGGGCGAGGCACCCCCGTCCCCCGAAAGAGTGCGTCCCGCCCAGCGGGGCCGTAACTCTTCCCCGGGTCGGCAACGCCCGACGCGAGCCGACGAAGTGCGCTTGTCGGACCTTCCACCCGAATGCCAGGAAACTGCAAAAGATGAATCTTTCCTCTTATAGCTCGCGAACCGGTCTAACGTCTTGAGTAGCTCGGCTGACGTCGGGCTCAGGACGAACAGGGATGGAGTGACGCAGGTCATGGCAAACAAGATGCTCGGGAAGGTCGTTGCGGGTGCCGCCCTCGGGGGGGCCTCCCTGCTGGTGTTCACGCCAGGGATCGCGTTCGCGGATGGCCACGACGGCGAGTCCCGCGACGGCAAGGTCTACGCCAAGCCGCACGTCGTCAAGGCGGGCGACAAGGTCGAGCTCCTGGAGATCTGCTCGGAGCCGCAGAGGAACGCCTTCGTCTGGTCCAAGGTCACCGGCAAGGTCAAGCTGCACGCGGCCGAGGACGACCGCGGCCAGCACGGCGAGGACGGGGGCAAGCCGGGCGAGGACCACGGCAAGGACGACGGCAAGGACAACGGGGAACACGGCAAGCCCGGCGACGAGCAGGGCAAGGACGACGGCAAGGACAACGGGGACCACGGCAAGGACAACGGCAAGCCGGGCGGGGAGCAGGGCAAGCCCGGCGACGAGCAGGGCGGGGAGCACGGCAAGCCCGGCGGGGAGCAGGGCAAGGACGACGGCAAGCCCGGCGGGGAGTCGGGTGGCAAGGGCGGCGGCACCGCCGACCCGTACGGCGAGCAGGACTGGGGCGGCTACGAGCAGGGCCAGAAGGCCGAGAAGGACCACGGCAAGGAGTCCGGGAAGAACCGGTCCGACGAGGGCTCCGGCTGGGGCCGGGATGAGGAGTCGGGCCATGGCAAGGACTCCAGCTACGGCAAGGACTCGGGCCGCGGCAACGACTCCGAGCACGGCAAGGACTCGGGCCGCGACAACGACTCCGAGCACGGCAAGGACTACGGCCGCGGCAACGACTCCGAGCACGGCAAGGACTCGGGCCGCGACAACGACTCCGAGCACGGCAAGGACTACGGCCGCGGCGAGGACTCGGAGCACGGCAAGGACTCCGGGCGCGGCGAGGACGAGCGGTCCTGGGAGCACAAGAAGGACTTCGTCTACTTCGGCGAGGCCGAGGTTTCCGAGGACGCCGAGCCGGGCCGCTACAAGCTGCACGGCTCCTGCGGCGAGGGGGAGCTGGTCGTGCTCCCGCGTGGCCACGTCGACGGCGGTGACGGCGGCGCGACCACCGGCACCGACCGCGGGATGGCCACCACCGGGGCGGGCATGCTGGGCGCCGCGGCGCTCGGCGGCATCGTCCTGATGCGGCGGCGTCGGGTCAATGGGTCCCTCATCTGACGTGACGGCGACACCGGCCGGCGGCGGCCACGGGAGACCGTGGCGTGCCGCCGGCGCGGCCGTCGTCGTCACGCTCGCGATGGTCGGCGCCGGCCTGGTGGGCGCCTCGCTGCGCAGCACGCCCGAGCCCGCGCCCCGCCCACCTCAGCCGCTGTCCCAGGCCGGCGCGGACGGCCGCGCCACCGCCGGCCCCGGCGGGAACGGCGTCGACCAGCCCACCGATCCCGACACCGGGTCGGCCGGCGAGGGACAGCCGGCGGCCGGGCTGGGCCGGGCCACGCCGACCACCATCGCCATCCCCCGGATCGGGGTCGACGCCCCGATCATGGCGCTGGGCACCAACCCCGACGGCACCGTCCAGGTCCCGTCGCTGGAGCAGGCCCTGAGCGCGGGCTGGTACTCCCCGGGGCCGAGCCCCGGCGAGATCGGCAACGCGGTGGTCGTCGGGCACGTCGACTCGGCGAAGGTCGGCGGTCCCGCCGTCTTCTTCTCACTCGGCGCGCTCCAGCCGGGCGACGCCATCACGGTGTCGCGGGACGACGGCAGCCAGGCCGCCTTCACCGTCGACGAGGTGAAGTCGTACCCGAAGAATGCCTTTCCCACCGAGCTGGTGTACGGCCCGAACGACCGGGCCGGCCTGCGGGTCGTCACCTGCGGCGGGCAGTTCGACAAGAACGCGGGCAGCTACCTGGACAACGTCATCGTCTTCGCGACGATGACCGGCTGAGAAGTGGGGACGGGCGGCCCTCGGGACGCGCCACGGCCGGTCGGGGACACCGACCGGCCGCGGCGCGCTCCGGGCGACTCAGGCCGCCGAGGTCCGCACCAGGGTACGGATCTGACGCAGCAGCACCGACAGGGCGGCGAGGTCCGCCCGGGACTCGTCGAACTCCCCCATCGCCCGCTGGGCACGGTGGATCGAGGTGGCGTTCGACTGCTCCCACTGCAACACCCGCTCCAGCGGCGGCAGGTCGTTCGGGGTGGAGCCGAGGACCTCCGCGGTGAGCGCGGCCAGCGCGGCGTACAGGTCGTAGCGCAGCGCCATCCGGGCCAGCGTCTGCCAGCGGTCCTCCCGTGGCAGCAGAGAGATCTTCGACAGCAGGGAGTCGACCCGGAACCGGTCGGACAGGACGAAGTAGACCGAGGCCACCTCGCCGACGTCCGGACCGGTGCTCGCCGAGGTCTCCACCACGTCGAGCAGCCCGAAGCTGTACATCAGCCGGGTCGCCTGCTCGGCCAGGCCGCGCGGCAGCCCTCGGGAGGTCATCTCGTCGATGTGCGCGGCGATGGCCTCCCGCTCGCTGCCGTAGAAGAGGTTCTCCAGGCCGGGCAGCAGCCGGGCCACCCCGTCGCGCAGCCGGGCGGTCTCGGCCGGCACGTCGATCGGCGAGCGCCGGTTGGTGACCAGCCAACGCACCGCCCGATCGAGCAGCCGCCGGGTGTCCAGGTAGACGGCGGTCTGCAACTCGGGGTCGACCTTGTTGTCGAGCGCCTCGACCGCGTCCCACAGCTCGCGCAGCCCGAACACCTCGCGGACCACCACGTACGCCCGGATGACGTCCGCCGCGGACGCCGCGGTCTCCTCGACCACCCGGAACACGAACGAGATGCCGCCCCGGTTGATCGCCTCGTTCACCAGCACGGTGGTCACGATGTCCCGGCGCAGCCGGTGCTGGCCCATCCGGTCGGCGAACCGCTCCCGCATCGGGGTCGGGAAGTAGTTGACCAGCACCTCGGTCGTCCACTCCTCGTCGGCGAGGCCCTCGGCGAGGATCTCCCGTTCCAGCACGATCTTCACGTACGCCAGCAGCACCGCGAACTCCGGCGCGGTCAGCCCGGACTCGGTGCGCACCGCCAGCTCGTCGTCCGACGGCAGCCCCTCCAGCGCCCGGTCCAGCGCCCCCGAGCGCTCCAGCTCGCCGATCATCCGGCGGTGCACCGGCAGCAGCGAGGCGGCCTGGGCCTGCGAGTTGTTGATCGCCCGGGCCTGGTCGTAGTTGTCCCGCAGCACCAGCTCGCCGACCTCTTCGGTCATCCCGGCCAGCAGCTCGTCGCGCTCGGGCCGGGTCAGCGCCTCGTCCGCGACCGCCGTGTTGAGCAGGATCTTGATGTTCACCTCGTGGTCGGAGCAGTCCACCCCGGCCGCGTTGTCGATGAAGTCGGTGTAGATCCGCCCGCCCGCGCGGGCGTACTCGATCCGCCCGAGCTGGGTGCAACCGAGGTTGCCGCCCTCGCCGACCACCCGGCAACGCAGCGCCTTGCCGTCCACCCGGATCGCATCGTTGGACTTGTCGCCCACCTCCGCGTTGGTCTGGCTGGACGCCTTGATGTACGTGCCGATGCCGCCGTTCCAGAACAGGTCCACCGGCGCGGTGAGGATCGCCTTCATCAGCTCCTGCGGGGAGAGCTGGCTGACGTCGTCGTCCAGCCCGAGGACCGCCCGGACCTGCGGCGAGATCGGCACCGACTTCGACGCGCGCGGGTACACCCCGCCCCCTTCGGAGATCAGCGACCGGTCGTAGTCCTCCCAGGACGACCGGGACAGGTCGAACAGCCGCTTGCGCTCGGCGTACGAGGCGGCGGCGTCCGGGTCCGGGTCGAGGAAGAGGTGCCGGTGGTCGAACGCGGCCACCAGCCGGATGTGCTCGGACAGCAGCATCCCGTTGCCGAACACGTCGCCGGACATGTCGCCGACGCCGACCACGGTGAAGTCCTGGGTCTGGGTGTCATGCCCCAGCTCCCGGAAGTGCCGCTTCACCGACTCCCAGGCACCCCGGGCGGTGATGCCCATCTTCTTGTGGTCGTACCCGGCCGAGCCGCCGGAGGCGAACGCGTCGCCGAGCCAGAAGTTGTGCGCCGCCGAGATCTCGTTGGCGATGTCGGAGAACGTGGCGGTGCCCTTGTCCGCCGCCACCACCAGGTACGGGTCGTCGCCGTCGTGGCGGACCACGTCGTCGGGCGGCACGATCTCACCGGCGGCGATGTTGTCGGTGATGTCGAGCATCGCGCCGACGAACTCCTGGTAGCAGGCGACCGCCTCGTCCCGGTCCCCCGGCTTCTGCTTGAGCACGAAGCCGCCCTTGGCGCCCACCGGCACGATCACGGCGTTCTTCACCATCTGCGCCTTGACCAGGCCGAGCACCTCGGTCCGGAAGTCCTCCCGCCGGTCGGACCAGCGCAGCCCGCCCCGGGCCACCGGCCCGTACCGCAGGTGTACGCCCTCGAACCGGGGCGAGTAGACGAAGATCTCGAACTTCGGCCGCGGGGCCGGCAGGTCCGGGATGGCCTGCGGGTCCAGCTTGAAGGCCACGTACGCCTTCGGCCGCCCGCCGACCGGCTTCTGGTAGAAGCTGGTGCGCAGGGTGGCCTGGATCAGCGTCAGGTACGACCGCAGGATCCGGTCCTGGTCGAGGCTGACCACGTCGTCCAGCGCGGCGCCGATCTCCGTCACCAGCTCGCCGCTGCGCTCGCGGCGCTGCTCGGCGGTCGGCTCCCCGGGCGCGAAGCGGGTCTCGAAGAGATCCACGAGCAGCGCGGTGATCCGCGGGTACGCGATGAAGGTCTGCTCCATGTACTCCTGGGAGAAGACCGTCCCGGTCTGTCGTAGGTACTTCGCGTACGCCCGCAGCACCACCACCTGCCGCCAGGTGAGCCCGCCGCGCAGCACCAGCTCGTTGAAGCCGTCGACCTCGGCCTCGCCCCGCCACGCCGCCGCGAAGGCGTTCTCCACGTGCGGGCGCACCTCGGCCAGTTCCTGGTGGCCCTCGGGCAGTTGCAGCCCGAAGTCGTACAGGTAGACCCGGCCGTCGATCCGGTCCACCTCGTACGGATGCTCGTCGACCACCCGGACGCCGAGGGAGTGCAGCACCGGCAGCACCGCGGAGAGCATCATCGGCTCGCCGTACCGGTAGACCTTGAACCGGACGTCCATCTTCTCGTCGGCGTCCGCCGGGCGGCCGGCGCCGTTCACGCGCGGCGAGAGCTGCTTGCGGAACAGGTGCATCTCAAGCTGGCCGGGCTCCTCCAGCAGCTCCAGCTTCGCCAGGTCCTTCATCGCCTCGTACGGCGTGTGCCCGTCCTTGTAGCCCTCCGGGAAGGCGTCGGCGTACCGGCTGAACAGGTGCTTGGCCTGCTCGTCGCCGAGCTTGCGCTCCAGCACGAGGCGGTAGTCGTCGTCCCACAGCCGGGTGGCGTCGGCCAACTCCTCGGCGAGCAGGTCCGCGTCGATGTCCCCCGGTGGCCGGGTCGGATCGGTGCGGACGATGAAGTGCACCCGGGCCAGCATCGACTCGGTGACCCGGGTGGTGTAGTCCACCCCGACGCCGTTCAGCTCGCGCAGCAGGATGTCCTGCATGCGCAGCCGGTTCTGCGTGGTGAACCGGTCCCGGGGCAGGTAGATCAGGCAGGAGATGAACCGCCCGTACGCGTCCCGCCGCAGGAAGACCCGCAGCTGCCGGCGGCCGGCCATCCGCAGCACGCCGATCACCGCGTGGTACAGATCCTCGGTCTTGATCTGGAACAACTCGTCACGCGGGTACGTCTCCAGGATCTGGAGCAGGTCCTTGCCCGAGTGGCTGCGTCGGCTCAGGCCGGAGCGGTCCAGCACCTCGGCCACCTTGCGGCGGACCACCGGCAGCTCCCGGACGCTGGTCCGGTACGCCGCCGTGGAGAACAGCCCGAGGAAGCGCCGCTCGCCGATCACCTGACCGGCCTCGTCGAAGATCTTGAAGCCGATGTAGTCCAGGTACGCCGAGCGGTGCACGGTGGCCCGGGAGTTCGCCTTGGTGATGATCAGCAGGCGCTTCTCCAGCGCCCTCTCGTGCGCCTCGGACGTCATCGAGGACAGCGCCCGCACCTCCGGGGAGTCCGAGCGCAGGATGCCCAGGCCGGTGCCGAGCACCGCCTCCACCGCCGAGCCCTCACCACCGGGGGCGTCCACCAGCCGGTACTCCCGGTAGCCGAGGAAGGTGAAGTGGTCGTGGGCCAGCCAGCGCAGCAGCTCCACCGAGTCGGTGATGTCCTTCTCCGGCACCGGCGGGCGGTTGTCGGCGGTACGGGCGGCGGCCAGCTCGTCGGCCAGGGCCAGGGCGCGCTGGCGCATCTTCGGCCAGTCCTCGACCGCCTCCCGCACGTCGGTCAGCACCCGTTGCAGCTCGCGGCGCAGCTTCTCCCGCTCGCCGGCGTCGCGGACCGGGTCGATCTCGATCCGCATCCAGCTCTCGACCAGGTCCCCGTCGATCGCGTCGTCGGGCTCCACGTCCGCGGAGACCTCGGTCAACCGGCCCAGCGGCTCCCGGCGCACCACCACCAGCGGGTGCACCAGCAGATGCACGTCGAGGTGGTGGGCGTTGAGCAGGGCGGTCACCGAGTCGACCAGGAACGGCATGTCGTCGGTGACGATCTCGATCACCGTGTGGTGCTGGTCGGCGTCCGGTTCGTGGATGCGCAGCTTCAGCTCGCCCGGCACCCGCTGCTGCGCCAGGTCCCAGTGCGCCCGGGCGGCGTCGAGCATCTCCTCGGCCGTGAACCCGATCAGTTCCTCGTCCGGGGCGAACCGCCAGAAGCGCCCGACCAGTGTCGCCGCGTCGTGGTCGTCGCCGGCGAGCGCGACCGCCTGGGCGACCAGGCGCTCCACGTTCGGCACCGGCTCGTCGAGCTCGGCGTCCTCCACGTCGTCGGCCAGCGCATCCACCGGCAGCCCGAGGTCATAAATGGTGTCGATGCTCGAACCGGTCATCCCGGTCACTCCCGTGTCGAGCCGGCCGAAGCCGTCCCCGTCGGTCGCCGAATCGAAGTCGTCCCGGCCGCTGTCATCCTGCCGGAGGTCGGGTCCCGGTTTGATCGCCGGACGCCGGTCCATCGGTGCCACTCCCCTCGACCCACCGCATTGTGGGTCACTCTGCCGCCCAGCCTAGGCCCTGCCGCTCCGTGCCTTCGTCGGCGGACCACCGGCCGGACGTCCGGTTCGGGACTCTGTCCTTTCACCCGTTGCAGATATGCGGTCAGCCGGCTGGGGAGTACCCCGGTCGGGATGTTCATCACACCTTCGCGGGCCCTCTTTGCGCACGTGGCGGGCCGGGCGGGGCAGTGTGCCAGGCAGGGCCGTACTACCGTGGCGGAAGCCCGAGATTCGGAAGGACGGCTCCATGCGTCTGTCGTACCCCCTTGGCGGGCCCCGCCGATCGCGCTCCCGCCGGCTGGTCGCGGCGCTCGCGGCCACCACGCTGGCCGCCGCCGTGCTGACCGGCTGCTCAGCCGAGGACGGTCCGGAACGCGCCGTGGACGCCTTCCTGTCCGGTTGGGGCAAGGGCGACCTCCAGGCGGTCGGCTTCGTCGACCCGACCGGGAGGAAGGTGCCCGCCGCCGACGTGACGCGGGAGATCCGGGAGCTGTCCGGAGAGCTGGCGGCCACCCCACCGGCGCTGCGCCGCACCGGGGACCCGAAGATCGACGCGAACATCGCGACCGCCGGCATCCGGGTGAACTGGACCCTGCCCCCGGCCGGCACCCGCTGGGGGTACGACCGGCAGGTACGGCTCACCCGGGGCGGCGACGACCAGTGGCAGGTGATCTGGGAGCCGCAGGTGGTGCACGAGCAGCTCACCACGGGCGACCGGCTCGCGGTGCGCCGGGACGTCGCGCCCCGGTCCGGGGTGCTCGACAGTGCGGGCACGCCGGTCGTGGCACCCCGCCCGGTGGTCCGGGTCGGGCTGCAACCGAGCGAGGTCACCGACGTGAAGGCGGTGTCCCGGAAGCTCGACGCCGCGTTCCGGGCGATCCGGCCGGCGCTCAACCCGCCGGTCGACCTCGCCGACCTGCCCAAACGCCTCGCCGAGGCCGACCCGGGCGCGTTCGTCGAGGTCGTGACGCTACGCGACGAGGCGTACCGGCAGATCCGCTCGCGGGTCTACGACCTGCCCGGCACCAAGTTCCGGGCCGAGAAGCTCGACCTCGCCCCCACCCGCGAGTTCGCCCGGGCGTTGCTCGGCTCCGTCGACCAGGCCCAGGCCGACGACCTCGCCGCCCACCCCGACCGGTACCGGCGGGGCGACCTGGTCGGCCACGGCGGCCTCCAGGGCCGGTACGACGAACGGCTGCGCGGCGTGCCCGGGCTCACCGTGGTCAGCGAGCGGACGGAGCCGGACGGCACCGTCGTGCCGACCGGCACGACGCTGTTCCGCGAGGAGCCGAAGGCCGGGCAGGCGGTGAAGACCACCCTCGACGTGGCCACCCAGAACGCCGCCGACACCGCGCTGCGCGGGGAGAAGCGCCGCGCCGCCCTGGTGGCGGTACGGATCAGCGACGGCGCGGTGCTGGCCGCCGCGAACGGGCCGGGGGCCGCCGGGGAGAACCTGGCCTTCACCGCCCAGGTGCCGCCCGGCTCGACGTTCAAGATGGTCAGCGCCCTCGGCCTGCTGGACCGGGGTGCGGTCACTTTGGACGGCCCGGTCGCCTGCCCGAAGGCGTTCACCGTGGACGGCCGGTCGTTCAAGAACTCCGACAACTTCGCCCTCGGCTCGGTGCCGTTCCGCACCGACTTCGCGAAGTCCTGCAACACCGCTTTCGCCGCGCTCGCCCCGAAGCTGGGCGCGGACGGCCTCGCCCAGACCGGGCGGGCGCTCGGCCTGGAGGCCGGGTGGGACCTGGGCGTCGACGCGTTCACCGGCAAGGTCTCCGCGAACGGCTCCCCGGCCGAACAGGCCGCCGCCTCGTTCGGGCAGGGCACCACCGTGGTCAGCCCGCTGGCCATGGCCGCCGCCACCGCCGCCGTCGCCCGGGGCCGCTGGGAGCAGCCAAAACTGGTCCTCGACCCGGCCCCGGCCAAGGCCGTGCCCGCCGGGCCGGAGCTGAAGCCGGAGTCGGTGCAGCCGCTGCGGACCATGATGCGCGAGGTCGTCACCGCCGGCACCGCCGGCGCGCTCAAGGACGTCCCCGGCGGCCCGGTGCACGGCAAGACCGGCACCGCCGAGTACGACGACAACCCCGCGCACACCCACGCCTGGTTCGTCGGCTGGCAGGGCGACGTGGCGTTCGCGGTCTTCGTGGAGCGGGGCGGGTCCAGCACGGCCAGCGCGGTGCCGATCAGCGAACGCTTCCTGCGCGCCCTCGCCGCCTCCTGACCGCCGACCCGCCTTACCGCCTTACCGCCTGTCCGCCTGACCACGCCCCACCAGCTCCACCGCCCCCACCGGGCACCGGGCCACCGGGCACCCGGCCACCCGGCCACCGGCCCGTGGGGACGGTGCTCGCCGACCGGGCTTACGCCGGGCCGTTCCCGGCACGGGCCTGCGCCGGGGCGCCTTTGAGCTGCAAGGTCGCCCTCGACATGCTGCGGGGTCTCGGCGTTGCCGGCACGGGCCTGTGGCGGAGCGCCTTTGGAGCTGCCCGCACAGACGGGGCACCTGTCGCCCTGAACACCTCTACGGGCGCTCGCTCATCACCCGCCCTTGCGGCCCCCGGACGACACCACCCCCAGCTCTGCGGGCAGGCGACTCCGGCGTCCAGGTGGGCGCACAGACGGGGCAGCTCCAAAGGGCACTATGCGGATGCCGCCAGCCGCCTCACGACCCGGCGGCCGGCGACCCGGCAACCGGCGACCCGGCCACGCCCCGAGGTAACGCCTCGACGGACCGGTGGGTCAGCACCGAACAGATCAGCAGGCGGCAACGGACGGACCGCAGCAGACGCGGCAAGCCGACGCGGCAGACCGACCGCAGCAGACCGAACGCGGCGGACGGGCTGCGGCGGAACGAACGCGGCGGACGGGCTGCGGCGGACCGACGTGTCAGGCGATCCCAGCTGCGGAATGCGACGTGTCGTCGCCCGTGCCGGGGCGGTCAGCGCCCGGAGACGGTGCGGGAACACGGCGCAACAGGCCCGGGCCGGCCGAGGCGGGGGGCCCGACGGGTTCCAGGACCGGGCCCGGGCCACCCTCGGTTGGGCCGCCCAGATCCGCCGGCCTGTCCGGCTCCTCCGGCTCCTCCGGCCCGCTCGCGGCGCCGTCGACGTCGCCGGGGAGGGCGGGGGCGGTCGGGAGGGCGGGGGCGGCGGGCAGGACGGGGGCAGCGGGGAGGACGGAGACGGCGGGGGCGGTGGGAAGGGCGGCATCGGCGGGGGACGCGGCGTCGACCGGATCCCCCGCCGCGCCCCGGTGCGGCGCATCAGCCGGGAAGGCCGCGGAGAAGGCTGGGCGACCGGCCGAGGGAGGGCGCCGGCCGGGGGCCGCCGGGAGCAGCCGGGGTGACACCGCGCTCGGGGCGGTGACCGGGGCCAGCCCGGCCACCACCGTGTTGACGATCTCGGCGGCGTACGACCCGTCCTGGTCGTAGTCGGGGTCGAAGACGGTCAGCTCGACGCCGAGGCAGTGCGGGGTGTCCACCAGGCCGGCGAGCAGGATCTCCAGCTCGGCGAAGGCGATCCCGCCCGCGTCCGGGGCGTCCACCGCCGGCATCACCGCCGGGTCGAGCACGTCCACGTCGACGTGCACCCAGTACCCGGCGCAGTCGGCCAGTTCCTCGTGCGCCCACTGAGCGGTGCGGGCCGCACCCTCGGCGCGCAGCGCCGGCACCGGCCGGGTGGTGATCCCGGCGGCCTGGAGGTCGAGGCGGTACTCGTCCTGCGCCCGGATGCCGAGCACCACCACGTCGATGTCCCGGAAGTACGGCCGGCGCCCCTCGATGGCCGCCAGGTCGGCCTGCCCGCGCCCGGTGACCAGGGCCAGGTCCTCCCCCGCCGCGGCCCCGACGTAGGAGGCGTTGCCGGGGTGCCGGAAGTCGGAGTGGCCGTCGACGAAGACGAGCCCGATCCGGCCGCCGACCGCCTCGCCGAGCCGGTGCATGGCCAGCGCCGAGCCGAGCAGGATCGAGCAGTCCCCGCCGAGCACGAGCGGGAACTCCCCCCGGTCGATGATCGAGCCGATCCGGTCGGCCAGCGCGGCCGAGTACGCGGCGATCTCCGGGGCGTGGCAGACGCCGTCGCCGGGACGCCAGTCGCCCGGGTCGTACCGGGGCGGGGTGAGGCAGCCGGCGTCGCGGGCCCGCAGCCGGGCCAGCAGGCCCTGGTCGCGCAGCGCGCCGGGGGCCTTGCCGCAGCCGGGGACGGCGGTGGGGGTGGGTGGGCGCAGCCCGAGGTTGGACGGCGCATCGAGGACGGCGATTCGGCGCATATGGGCTCCCGTCCTCGTGGGTCGGGCGGGCCGGCGAACGCCGGCCCGCGCTGGCGTACGGCGAACTCAGAACAGGGCGCTGGCCAGGGACCGGCGGGCGGAGGCGACGGCGGGATCGTCCGGGCCGGCTACGGTGAACAGGCCGACCAGGTGCTGGCGTACCTTCTCCCGGTCCTCGCCGGCGCTGCGACGGACCAGGCCGACCAGGCGCTGGTACGCCTGGTCCGCCATGCCGCTGAGCACCTCGACGTCGGCGGCGAGGAGCTGGGCCTCGACGTCGTCGGGGTCTGCCTGGGCGGCGGCGAGCGCCGCGCCCGGGTCCGCCCCGGCGACCCGGCGGGCCAGCCCGACCTGGGCCAGGCCGGCCTCGGCCGCGGCGTCCCCCGGCGACTCGGCGAGGATCTTCCGGTACGCCTGCTCGGCGGCGTCCAGGTCGCCGCCCATCAGGGCGTCGTCGGCCTCGTCGAGGCGCGGGTCCTCCGGCTCGGCGACGGTGGCCCCGCCGGCCTTGAGCACCGCGCCGATCCACTGGCGCAGCTGTGCCTCGGGGACCACCCCGGAGAACGCGTCGACCGGCCGCCCGCCGACGACCGCGTAGACGGTGGGGATCCCCTGGACCTGGAACATCTGGGCGATGCGGGGATTGTCCTGGACGTCGACCCGGGCCAGCACCCACGCGCCGCCGCCCTCGGCCGCCAGCCGCTCCAGCAATGGCGCGAACTGGTCGCTCTCCGGGTAACCGGCCGCGCCGAAGAAGACCACGACGGGCAGTTCCACGGAACGTTCGAGCACCTCGGACTGGAGGGTGGCCTCTGTCACGTCGATCACGGCGGCCCCGCCGCCGGTGGCGACGCCACCCGGCAGACCGGAGGGCGGGCCGGCCTGGGCCGGTGTGCTGGAACGGGTGGGGGCCGGTGCGGTGCCGCGCAGTGCGCTGAGGTCGACCGCGCCGCGGGTGAAGATCGACGAGGTGATCCGTGGGTCGCTCATGGTTACCTAGTCTCGCACGACCGCCGCCCAACTCCGATCAACCGCGACGGCGACAAATGTGACTCTCGCGGCTGGTCACCGGCCGTGTCGCCGCACCCCGTCGGAGGGTGCGGCGACAGCCGGTCAGAAGCGTGCCGGTTCGCGGTAGACGCCCCATTCGGCGCGCAGCGCGTCGCAGATCTCGCCGAGGGTGGCCTCGGCGCGGACGGCGTCGAGCATCGCCGGGATCATGTTCTCCCCGGTGCGGCTCACCTCGACCATCCGGGTCACCGCAGCGGAGACCGCCGCGTCGTCCCGGGCGGTCTTGCGCTCGGCCAGCATCCGGCGCTGCTCCACCTCCACCTCGTGCGAGATGCGCAGGATCTCCAGGTCCTTGGCGACCGTGCCGGTGTGGCAGTTGACCCCCACGATCCGCTTGTCGCCCTTCTCCAACGCCTGCTGGTAGACGAAGGCCGACTCGGCGATGTGGCCGGTGAACCAGCCGTCCTCGATGCCCCGCAGGATGCCGGAGGTCATCGGGCCGATCTGGTGCGGCCCCTCGCCGCCGAGCTGACGGATCCGGGCGAAGATCTCCTCCGCCTCGGCCTCGATCCGGTCGGTGAGCGCCTCGACGTACCAGGAGCCGCCGAGCGGGTCGGCCACGTTGGTCACCCCGATCTCCTCCATCAGCACCTGCTGGGTACGCAGGGCGATCTCGGCGGACTCGTCGGTCGGCAGGGCCAGGGTCTCGTCGAGGGCGTTGGTGTGCAGCGAGTTCGTCCCGCCGAGCACCGCGGCGAGCGCCTCCACGGCGGTGCGGACGACGTTGTTGACCGGCTGCTGGGCGGTCAGCGACACCCCGGCGGTCTGGGTGTGGAACCGCAGCCACAGCGCCTTCTCACTGGTCGCGCCGTACACGTCGCGCAGCCAGCGGGCCCAGATCCGGCGGGCGGCGCGGAACTTGGCGATCTCCTCGAAGAAGTCGACGTGCGAGTCGAAGAAGAAGCTCAGCCCGGGGGCGAAGACGTTGACGTCCAGCCCGCGCGACAGCCCCAGCTCGACGTAGCCGAACCCGTCGGCGAGGGTGTACGCCAACTCCTGCGCTGCGGTCGAGCCGGCCTCGCGGATGTGGTACCCGGAGACCGACAGCGGCTTGTACCGGGGGATCTCGCGGGCGCAGTACTCCATCAGGTCGCCGATCAGGCGCAGGTGCGGCTCCGGGTCGAACAGCCACTCCTTCTGCGCGATGTACTCCTTGAAGATGTCCGTCTGCAGCGTGCCGTCCAGGGCGGACACGTCGGCGCCCTGCCGCTCGGCGGCCACCAGGTACATGCAGAACACCGGCACCGCCGGGCCCGAGATGGTCATCGACGTGGTGACCCCGGCCAGGTCGATGCCGTCGAAGAGCGTCTCCATGTCGGCGGCGGTGTCGATGGCCACCCCGCAGTGCCCGACCTCGCCGAGCGCCTGCGGGTCGTCGGAGTCGCGGCCCATCAGCGTCGGCATGTCGAACGCGACGGACAGGCCGCCGCCGCCCGCGCCGAGGATCATCTTGTAGCGCTCGTTGGTCTGCCGGGCGTTGCCGAAGCCGGCGAACTGCCGGATCGTCCAGGTGCGCCCCCGGTAACCGGTCGGGTACAACCCCCGGGTGTACGGGAACTCGCCCGGCCAGCCGATCCGCTCGAAGCCCGGGTACGTGACACCCTCCGGCGGGCCGTAGACCGGGTCGACGGTCATCCCGGAGAGCGTGGTGAAGTCGGCGTCCCGCTTGCGTGCGGCGTCGTAGCGGGCCTGCCAGCGTGCCCGTCCGGCAGCGATCTCGTCGGCGTCCATGCGCGGGGCTCCTCCTCGGGTCCTCGTCAGAAGACCGAGTGTAGAACCCGTGCCTGAACGATCGCTAAGGAAGTTGGTACCGGCCGGTAACCCGGATCAGGCCGGGGGGCCGGCCAGCTCGCCCATCGCCACGTCGTCGACCCGGATGTTGATCTCGTCGACCCGCAGCCCGTACGCCTCGACGGCCTGGGTGACCGCCGCCCGCACCCCGTCGGTCACCTGCGGAACCGGCCGGCCGGCGTCGATCACGATGACCAGGTTGACCACCGCCGCGCCGTTCGTGACGTGTGCCGAGCAGCCGCGCCGGGCGTCGCCCACCTGGTCCAGCCCGACCTTGTCGAGCACCGCATTGAAGAACCGGGCCACGTCGCCGCCCAGCTCCGACACCCCGGGAACCGACCGCGCGGCGGCGACCGCGATCTTCTCCACCACCTCGTCGGAGACCTGGGTGGTGCCGCCCGCCACCGCGTCCGGCGTCACCGACAGCTCCTGCGTCGCCTCGTCGCCCATGCTCTCCCCCAGTACGCTCGCACCGCTCCACGGTGCCGTGGAGCGGTGCGAGCGTACTAGTTCGTGGGGGTCCGCAGTGGACATCTCAGGTGCGGAGCTGGGCCAGCAGTTCGTCGGCCGCGGCGTACGGGTCGAGGGACCCCTCGGCCACCTTCGCGGCGAGCGTCGGCAGCTCCGTACCGTCGCGCAGCGAGCCGATCCGGGCGCGCAGCACGCCCAGCGCGATCGCCTCGATCTCGGCGGCGGCCCGCGTCTCCCGGCGGCGGCGCAGCTCGTCGTGCTTGTCCAGCCAGTCGCGGTGCTTGTCGATCGCGGCGGCGATGTCGTCGATCCCCTCGCCGCGCGAGGCGATCGCCCGGACCACCTGCGGCCGCCACTCGCCGGGCCCCCGCTCGCCCAGGGCGATCATGCCCTGGATGTCGCGGACGGTGGCGTCGACCCCGTCCCGGTCGGCCTTGTTGACCACGAAGACGTCGGCGATCTCCAGGATGCCGGCCTTGACCGCCTGGATGGCGTCGCCCATGCCGGGGGCGAGCAGCACCAGCGTGGTGTCGGCCAGCGAGGCGACCTCCACCTCGGCCTGCCCGACGCCGACGGTCTCCACCAGCACCACGTCGCAGCCGGCGCCCTCGAGCACCCGGACCGCCTGCGGGGTGGCCGCCGACAGCCCCCCGAGGTGACCCCGGCTGGACATCGACCGGATGTAGACGCCCGGGTCGGTGGCGTGGTCCTGCATCCGCACCCGGTCGCCGAGGATCGCCCCGCCGGTGAACGGGCTGGACGGATCGATGGCGAGCACCCCGACCCGGTGCCCGCGCGCCCGCAGCGCGCGGACCAGCTCGTTGGTGGTGGTCGACTTGCCCACCCCGGGGGACCCCGTCAGCCCGACCACCTGGGCCTGACCGGCGTACGGGGCGAGAGCCGCCGCCACCTGGGGCAGCGCCTCGTCGCCGGACTCGACCAGGGTGATCAGCCGGGCCACCGCCCGGGGGTCACCGGCGCGGGCCCGTTCCACCAGCATCGGCACGTCCCGGCTGCGGCGCACCGACGGCACACCGGCGGCCGGCGCCTGCCCGGCCGCTCCGCTCACCGTGCCGCCTTCGTTCGCGACTGCGGGGCTCGCCCACCCCGCTCACTCCTCGCGCTCACCCGTGCCGCCTTCGTTCGCGACTGCGGGGCTCGCCCACCCCGCCCACTCCTCGCGCTCACCCGTGCCGCCTTCGTTCGCGACTGCGGGGCTCGCCCACCCCGCTCACTCCTCGCGCTCACCCTGCCTCGCTGGGGCTGGGGACGTGGATGATCAACGCGTCGCCCTGGCCGCCGCCGCCGCACAGCGCCGCCGCGCCGGTGCCGCCGCCACGCCGCTTCAGCTCCAGGGCGAGGCTGAGCACCAGCCGGGCGCCGGACATGCCGATCGGGTGGCCGAGCGCGATGGCGCCGCCGTTGACGTTCACCTTGTCCGGGCTGATCCCCAGGTCGCGGGCGGACTGGACGCCGACGGCGGCGAACGCCTCGTTGATCTCGACGAGGTCGAGGTCGGAGATGCCCAGGCCGCCCTTCTTCAGGGCGTGGCTGATCGCGTTGGACGGCTGCGAGTGCAGCGAGTTGTCCGGGCCGGCGACGTTGCCGTGCGCGCCGATCTCGGCCAGCCAGGTCAGCCCGAGCTCCTTGGCCTTGGCCTTGCTCATCACCACCACGGCTGCGGCCCCGTCGGAGATCGGCGAGGAGCTGCCGGCGGTGATCGTGCCGTCCTTGGCGAACGCGGGACGCAGCTTGGCCAGCGACTCGACGGTGGTGTTCGGCCGGATGCCCTCGTCCTCGCCGATCACCAGCGGGTCGCCCTTGCGCTGCGGGATGATCACGGGGGTGATCTCCTCGGCGAAGTGGCCGTTCTTCTGCGCGGCGGCGGCCCGCTGGTGGCTGGCCGCGGCGAACGCGTCCTGCTCCTCGCGGGTGATGCCGTGCTTCGCGCCGTGCCGTTCGGTGGACTCACCCATCGAGCAGCAGTCCCAGGCGTCGGTGAGCCCGTCGAGCGCCATGTGGTCCTTGATCGTCACGTCGCCGTACTTGTAGCCGGCGCGCTGGCCGAGCATCAGGTGCGGGGCGTTGGTCATCGACTCCATGCCGCCGGCCACCACGATGTCGAACTCGCCGGCCCGGATGAGCTGGTCGGCCAGGGCGATCGCGTCCAGGCCGGAGAGGCAGACCTTGTTGATGTTCAGTGCCGGCACCGACATCGGGATGCCCGCCTCGACGGCGGCCTGCCGGGCCGGGATCTGGCCCGCGCCGGCCTGGAGCACCTGGCCCATGATCACGTACTGCACCTGCTCGGGGGCGACCCCGGCGCGCTCCAGCGCGGCCTTGATCGCGACACCGCCGAGCTTCGTCGCCGGGAGGTCCTTGAGGTTGCCGAGCAGGCGACCCATCGGGGTCCGCGCGCCGCTGACGATCACCGAAGCCACTTGCCTGCCTCCGAGGGGGATGCCGAGCCGTACACCTTAACGATTGTTTGGTTACCCGGGTGTTCGGTCAGACTAGCGCCATGGTTGAGAACTCCCCCGCCGAGCCCACTGCCGACTTTGTCACAGACATCGGCCTGCGCCGCATCGACCACGTCGGGATCGCCGTCGCCGACCTGGACGCCGCGATCGACTTCTACCAGCGGACCTTCGGGATGCGCTGCGTACACACCGAGACCAACACCGAGCAGGGCGTCCGCGAGGCGATGCTGGCCGTCGGCCCGAGCGCCGAGGGCGGCTGCGTGCAGCTGCTCGCCCCACTGACCCCGGAGTCGACCATCGCGAAGTTCCTCGGCCGCAACGGCCCGGGGGTGCAGCAGGTGGCGTACACCGTGGTCGACATCGACGTGGCCTGCGCGGCGCTGCGGGAACGTGGGATGCGACTGCTCTTCGAGACCCCCCGCCGGGGCACCGCCGGCTCCCGGATCAACTTCGTGCACCCCAAGGACGCCGGGGGCGTCCTCGTCGAGCTGGTCGAGCCCGCCGAGCACTGATCTGATCGCCGGCCGGGGGCGCGGCAGGGGCCCTGCCCACCCCCGCCGACCCCTCCGGCACCGGGCGCACCCTCGCCCGGTGAGCGCGACGATGCGCGGTTGAGCAGCCCAGCGGACAGCTCCACACATCGGCCGATGCAGTTTTTCACAGACCCTTCCCGCCCTAACTACCGTTCAGTAACGTCCTGCTCCGACAGGAGCGGCCGTTGCCGGAGTCGGATGCCGACATCGCGGTCGGCACGCACCGGTGCCGATGGCAGCACCCGGGCCGAAGCGACGGCCACCAAGCGGATCCGCCGGGCCCCGACGCGGGTGCGGACGAACGGGAGGTCACCGTGCAGGACATCCTCGAAGCGATCATGGCGGTGGAGGGCTCCGACGAATCCGGGCGACAGCTCGCCGGCCTCGCCGGCCTTCCCGTGCCGAAGAGCTACCGGGGCGTGGTGGTGCGCGCCGACCAGGCCCGGATGTTCGAGGGGCTGGCCACCCAGGACAAGGACCCGCGCAAGTCCCTGCACGTCCAGGAGGTGCCGACCCCCGAGCTGGCACCCGGCGAGGCACTGGTCGCGGTGATGGCCAGCGCGATCAACTACAACACCGTCTGGACCAGCATCTTCGAGCCGCTGCCCACCTTCAAGTTCCTCGAGCGGTACGGCCGGATCTCCGCGCTGACCGCCCGGCACGACCTGCCGTACCACGTGGTGGGGTCGGACGCGGCGGGCGTGGTGCTGCGCACCGGGCCCGGCGTGACGAAGTGGGCCGCCGGCGACGAGGTGGTGGCGCACTGCCTGTCGGTGGAGCTGGAGGACGCCGCCGGACACGACGACACCATGCTCGACCCGCAGCAGCGGATCTGGGGCTTCGAGACCAACTTCGGCGGCCTGGCCGAGCTGGCCGTGGTCAAGGCCAACCAGCTCATGCCCAAGCCCCGCCACCTGACCTGGGAGGAGGCGGCCAGCCCGGGGCTGGTCAACTCCACCGCGTACCGGCAGCTCGTCTCGCACCACGGGGCGAACATGAAGCAGGGCGACGTCGTGCTGATCTGGGGCGCCTCCGGCGGCCTCGGCGGGTACGCCACCCAGATGGCGCTCAACGGCGGCGCGATCCCGATCTGCGTGGTGTCCTCCCCGGACAAGGCCGAGCTGTGCCGGCGGATGGGCGCCGAGTTGGTGATCGACCGGGCGGCGGAGGGGTTCCGGTTCTGGTCCGACGAGCACACCCAGAACCCGGACGAGTGGCGGCGCCTCGGCGAACGGATCCGGGGGCTGACCGGCGGCGAGGACCCGGACATCGTCTTCGAGCACCCGGGCCGGGAGACCTTCGGCGCGAGCGTCTACGTCGCCAAGCGCGGCGGCACCGTCGTCACCTGCGCCTCGACCAGCGGCTACCAGCACCAGTTCGACAACCGCTACCTCTGGATGCACCTGAAGCGGATCGTCGGCAGCCACTTCGCCAACTACCACGAGGCCTGGCAGGCCAACCGGCTCGTGGCGCTCGGCCAGATCCATCCGACGGTGTCGAGGACGTACCCGCTGGAGCAGGCCGGCCGGGCCGCGTACGAGGTGCACCGCAACCAGCACCAGGGCAAGGTGGGGGTGCGCTGCCTCGCCCCGACCGACGGTCTCGGCGTGCGGGACCCGGAGCTGCGCTCCCGGCACGAGGACGCGATCAACCGGTTCCGCGGTCGCTGAGCCGTCCGGACGCCGCACGGCACCCGGGCCGTCCGGGGGATGCCCGGCCGGCCATTGCGGTGGCCGCGCATTGCCTTTCGACAAGGGTCATCGGCCCTCCTTTCGCGTGATAACGCCACGAGTCGACAAAGGGTCGCGGAGTGTTCGCGCGACCCTTTGCCCGCCCGGCCGGCCGGCCGGCCGACCCGGCCGGGAGCTGCCAAGATCGCCGTCGACACGGGCCGGGTGACAGCGGCGAGTTGACCATGTAAAGAGGACACGAAAGCCCCGCACCGCTCTTGCGAAACACCCCGGGGCGTCTGCGAGTATGTCCCAATGCCCCAGCAGCAGTCCTCCCCTCTTGCGTTCTTCGATAACGCGAACTCGCAGCCAGATTTCACCGTTGGCCTGCGCGGATACAACGTTGGGCAGGTCGATGACTTCATCGGTCGACTCACCGCCGCGCTGACCCAGTCCGAGCAGGCCCGCGCCGAGGCCGAGCAGCGGATGAACGACGCCCAGCGTCGGCTCCGCCAGGCCGAGCAGCGTCAGAGCGCGCTGGAGCAGAAGCTCACCGAGACCAACAAGCAGCTCGAGGAGAACAGCCGGCCGACCCTCTCCGGCCTGGGCACCCGCGTCGAGCAGATCCTGCGGCTGGCCGAGGAACAGGCCAACGACCACCGCAACGAGGCCAAGCGCGAGTCCGAGGGGATTCTCTCCGCGGCCCGCCTGGAGGCCCGCGAGATCACCGACAAGGCTCGCGCCGAGGCTGCCGCGATGAAGGCCACCGCCGAGCGCGAGGCCGGCAGCGCCCGCACCGCCGCCGAGCGGGAGGCCGCCGAGGTCCGCGTGCAGGCCCGCCGGGAGGCGGACACCCTGCGCGCCGACGCCGAGCGGGAGACCAAGCAGCTGCGCACCGTCACCGCGCACGAGGTCGCCGAGCTGAAGTCGACCGTCGAGCGGGAGGTCGCCACCCTGCGCGCCACCGCCGAGCGGGAGATCACCCAGCAGCGGGCGAAGGCGGCGCGGGAGGCCGAGGAGAAGCGCGCCGAGGCGACCAAGCTGCTCACCGACGCCCGCGACAAGCGCGACAAGGACCTGCAGGCCCTGGAGCTCCAGCTCGCCGAGCGGCGCGAGAAGTCCGAGCGCGAGGAGTCCGAGCGGCACGCCGCCCAGGTCACGCAGACCCAGAAGCTGGTCGGCGAGGCCGAGCAGCGGGCCCGGGCCGCCCAGGAGCGGGCCAAGGAGATCGAGCAGCGCGCCGAGGCCCGCCGGGTCGAGTCCGAGCGCACCGCCAACGAGACGGTCGAGAAGGCCAAGTCGCTCTCGGAGAAGACCCTCAACGAGGCGAAGTCCGAGGCGAAGCGGCTGCTCACCGAGGCCCGCACCGAGGCCGACCTGACCACCCAGGCCGCCCGCCGCGAGGTCGATGACCTCACCCGCCAGAAGGACGCCGTCACCTCGCAGCTCGGGCAGATGCTCTCCGGCCTCGCCGGCATCGTGCCGGGCATTCCGTCGGCGCCGGCGCAGGCCAAGCCGGCGGCGGCCAAGGTGGACGCCAAGGACGAGCGGGTGACTGCGGAGCCCGCCGGCTGACCGACCGTACGGCCGGGGCACGACACGGCGCAGGGTGACACCGGGTGACCGGTTCAACCCCGCGCCGTATGCGTTTCCCAACCCTTGACACCGGTGTCGGTGGCGTTTGTGAAGTACCTCCCATCCGGGCCGCCCGTATCGCCCCAGCAGAGCCTGATGCGTGTGAGGATGGGGGCATGTCGCGCGGCGAGGAACTGTTCGCCCTCGGCGGGGATGTGACCACGGAGCCCAGCTTCGAGTCCGCCCTGCGGGGGTACGAAAAACGACAGGTGGACCGGTACGTCGCTCGTGCTGAGCACGAGATCGCGACCCTGGCGGCCGAGCGGGAACAGGCGTACACACAGATCCACAAGCTGGCCGGGCAGGTCGAGGTGTTGCAACGCGACCTCGCCCAGGTGCGCAAGCAGGTGGGGGTGGTGGACCGGGCCTCGTTCCGGCACCTCGGCCCCCGGGTCGAACAGATCCTCGGCCTCGCCGAGGAGCAGGCCGACGACATCCTGGCCGCCGCGAACGAGGAGATCGAGGCCCGGCGGGCCTCCGCCGAGCACATCGTCGCCGAGGCCAAGGAGCAGGCCGCCCAGGCGCTCAAGGACTTCGAGATCGCCCTCGCCGCCCGGCGGGCCGAGGAGGAGCGGCACAGCGCCGGCCGCCGCGCCGAGGCGGACGCCACGCTCAGGGCCGCCAAGGAGGAGTCCACCCGGCTCGGAAGGGTCGCCCAGGAGGCCCTCGCGAAGGCCCAGCAGGAGGCCACCCAGCTCCGCGACGCAGCCAAGGAGATCCACACCCGGGCCCAGCAGGAGGCGACCAAGCTCCGCGAGGCGGCCAAGGAGGTCCTGGCCAAGGCCCAGCAGGAGGCCACCCAGCTCCGCGAGGCGGCCAAGGAGGTGCACGCCAAGGCCCAGCAGGAGGCCAGGCGACTCACCGATTCCGCCACCGAGGCCGGCCGGGCCACCCACGCGAAGGCGTTGCAGGAGGCCAAGCGGATCACCGACGACGCCGAGGCGGCGGCGAAGGGCAACCGCGACCAGGCCCGGCAGGAGGCCGAGCGGCTCACCACCCAGGCAGCCGAGGCCACCCGGCACCAGCGCGCGGAGACCGAGGCGTACGTGCAGCGGATGCGCACCGAGACCGAGGCGTACGTGCAGCAGTCGCGCGCCCAGACCCAGCAGGAGCTGGGCGCCTGGCGGGCCGGGGTGGAGAAGGAGGTCAACGACCGGCGGGAGGTGGCCGACCGCGAGCTGGCCGGGCGTAAGGCGAGCATCGAACAGGAGTACGCCAAGCGCCGGGAAGAGCTCGACAAGCAGCACGCCACCCGGCAGGGCGAACTGGACGAGCAGCACGCCACCCGGCAGACCGAGCTGGAGCAGCAGTACACCGCCCGGCGCGCGGAGATCGAGGGTGGCGCCGCCGAGATCCGGCGCGCCGCCGAGCAGGACGCCCTGACGATGCGCCGGCAGGCCGAGGAGGAAGCCGCCACCCTGCTGGGCCGGGCCGAAACCGACTCGACCGAGAAGCGCCGCAAGGCCGACGAGCACGTGGCCGCCTCCCGCCGCCAGTTCGAGGAGTACGCGGCCACCACCCAGCAGCACCTGGCCACCACTCAGCAGCACCTCGCGGCCACCCAGCAGGAGGTGGCCTCGGGCCGCCAGCAGCTGGCCCAGGTGATGCTCGAGATCGCCCAGGCCCAGCAGCAGCTCGCCGACCTGCGGCAGGAGACCTGGCAGTCCCGGCAGGAGTCCGACGAGCTCCAGCAGCAGATGCTCGACCTGCGCCACCAGCTGGCCGGCGCGCGGCTGCCGGGCGACGCCACCGGCCCAACCCTGGTCACGCCGAGCCTGGACGGCGCGGGGCCGGCCAGGACCGGCGACGGCAAAAAGCCGGCGGCGGCCCACAACGGCACCGCCCCGGCGATGGCTGCCGGCGGCCCCGGTCCGGCCGCCAAGGCCACGCCCGGCCCCGGCCCCGCCGGCGGTGGGGCCGTCAAGGCGACCGCCGACGCGGGGGCGGCGAAGGCCACGCCGGCCGACGACGCCGGGCCGGTCAGGGCCCGGCCGGTGGCCGAGCCGGTCACCACCGTGGACGGCGGGGCGGCGAGCGCTGGGGTCGACGGCGAGCCGACGGTGGCCGCGGTACCCGGCGAGGGAGGCCGGAAGCCCACCCCCACGAAGATCACCAGCACCGGCGAAAACGGCAAGCGGCCGACCAAGCCGACCACCGACGAACGCAGCGCCAAGCCGAGCAAGGTGACCATCGAGGCCGAGTGAGCGGGCCCACCGGTGACTCCCGGCGACCGGGCCTGCGGGGCCTGGTGAGTGGGGGTTGGCCCTGGGATCACCGGGCACTACCCTCCGGGCAGGAGCCCGCATGCCCGGCGACGTCCGCGGGCCCGGGAGAGGGTCTCCGGTCGGGGCACCGGAGCGCGCGGAGGAGGCCCGGTGACGCAGGACGCGCCGGTAGGCGGTAACCCACCGGACGACGAGACGACCGCAGCGGCCCCGGCCGACGACCACCCGCCACGCGCCACCCCGGCCGACAGGCGGGACGGCCGGGAGCCGGCGGGCGACGCCCCGACCGACGACGTTGACGCGAGTGACGCCGACGCGAGTGACTTCGAGCTGCCCGGCGGGGTCGCCACCGGCTCCGGCCGGTTCGGGCCGCCGGGGCGCCCGTTGCGTCGCAACAGCTTCCTGGTCGGCTTCACCGGTGCGCTCGGCGTGCTACTGGCGTACGCCGTGTTCCTCGGCGTGCGCAACTCGGCCGGCATCCTCGTGCTGGTGGTCATCGCCCTGTTCCTGGCCGTGGGGCTCAACCCGGCGGTCGTCCGGCTGCGCTCGTGGGGGCTGCCGAACGGCCTGGCGGTGGCGACGGTGGGGCTGACCGTGCTGCTGCTGATCGTCGGCGGCCTGGTGGCGCTGGTGCCGCCCGTGGTCACCCAGTCCGGTCAGTTCATCGAGCAGCTCCCCAGCTACGTGGAGGAGCTGCGCCGCAACGAGGCCGTGAACGACTTCGTCGTGCGGTTCGACGTGATGGAGAAGGTCCAGGCGGCGGCGAACGCCAACACCATCGGCCGCGCGCTGGGCGGGGTGCTCGGCGGCGCGCAGCTGATCGCCGGCACCCTCTTCCGGGCGCTCACCGTGCTGGTGCTGACGATCTACTTCCTCGCCTGGTTCGACCGGCTGCGCCGCGTCGGGTACTCGCTGGTGCCCCGCTCGCGTCGCCGTCGGGTACAGCTGATCGGCGACGAGATCCTCGCCAAGGTTGGCGCGTACATGGTCGGCGCGCTGAGCATCGCCGTGCTGGCCGGCGTGACCACCTTCGTGTTCGCGCTGATCGTCGGGCTCCCGTACCCGTTCGCGCTGGCGGTGGTGATCGCGGTGACCGACCTGATCCCGCAGATCGGCGCGACGCTGGGTGCGGTGGTGGTGAGCCTGGTCGGCTTCGCCACCAGCCTGCCCGTCGGGATCGCCTGCGTCGTGTTCTTCGTGCTGTACCAGCAGGTGGAGAACTACCTGATCTACCCTAAGATCATGCGCCGATCGGTGGAGGTCAACGAGGTCGCCGCCCTGCTCGGGGCGCTGCTCGGGGTGTCCCTGCTGGGCGTGGTCGGCGCGCTGGTCGCGATCCCGCTGGTGGCCGCCCTCCAGTTGATCCTGCGCGAGGTGGTCCTCCCCCGCCAGGACGCCCGCTGACGGACGCCCTGAACACCGGGCATCCCGGGGCGCCGGCAGGCCGCCCGGCTCCGGCGCGGCCGGGTCAGTCCGCGCGCGGGCCGGGGACCGGGGTGTCGGCGAAGGACGCGACCGTCCGGTCGGCGTACGCGCTGACGTCGCCGGTCTGGATCGGGCCGTCCCAGGTGCGCGGCAGGGGCAGCGGGGCGGCCGGGTTGACCCGGCGGACGATCTCGTCGAGCACGGTCTCGGCGTCGCCGACCCACAGGTGCTTCGCGCCGGGCACCCCGACCAGCTCGGCCTGCGGCACCGCCGCGAAGCGCTCGCGGGCCTCGTCGGGGCGCAGGTAGTCGTCGAACTCGGGCACCAGGGCGGTCAGCGGCTTGCCGCTCTCGGCCCAGTGGGTGAGGTCGCCGGGGGCGGAGAAGCGCAGCGGCGGGGAGAGCAGGATCGCCCCGGCCACCGCAGGGTCGCAGCCGTACTTCAGCGCCAGGTCGGTGCCGAACGACCAGCCGACCAGCCAGATGTTCGGCAGCTCGGCGAACTCGGCGTACTCGATGGCGGCGGCCACGTCGAAGCGCTCGCCGGCCGCGTTGTCGAACGCGCCCTCGCTGGTGCCGCGCAGGCTGCTGGTTCCCCGGGTGTTGAACCGGAGCACGGCCAGGTCGGCCAGCGCCGGCAGCCGCCAGGCCGCCTTACGGAACACGTGGCTGTCCATCATCCCGCCGTGGGTGGGTAGCGGGTGCAGGCAGACCAGCGTGCCGACCGGCTCCCGGTCCACCGGCCGGGCCAGCTCGCCGACGAGCCGCAGACCGTCTGCGGTGTGCAGCTCGATGTCCTCGCGGTGCCCGGGCAGGATCGACGACGCGCGGATCGGTGTGCTCACCGTCCCAGTCTCCCGCGTCGCCGCCGTCGGCGCCCGGCGGGGCGGAAACGGGGTGATCCAGATCGCTCAGCCGTACCGGGGGGCGCCCCGGCCGCGCTGGACCCCCGGGCCGCGCCGGTCCCGCGCCCGCCAGCAGCCGCTGTGCCAGTGCCTGCGGTCGGTCAAGTCGCCCCGGTCGTCCGCCGGCCAGGCCACCAGGTGCGCCACCCCCGGGCGGATCTCCTGGTCGCAACCCGGGCAGCGGTACGTCTTGGCGGACGCCCCGCCGCTGATTCCGCGCACCTGCCAGTCGCCGTCGCGCCACTGCTGCACGGTGGGCACGCCGTGGCGGGCCTGGTCGGCGTTCAGCTGGACGTGCTCGTCCCGGCGGGGGCGGTTGCGACGGGGGCTCACAGTCACCAAGCGTACGAGCCGAACGCCGGGCCGCCCCGTCCCGGGGCGGCCCGGCGGTGGTCACCAGGTCTCGGGCCGGGTGAGATCCTCGGCGACCCGCGCCCCGCCGAGCACCTTCGCCGCGTCGGCCTCCGTGAACCCCCGGTACGACCCGCCGAACGAGGCGACGAGGTGCCCCTTCGGCAACCCGAGCAGCTCCAGCTGATCCCCCTGGGGAGACAGGTAGGCGGGTCGGTCCCCGATCGTCCGGTTGCCCTTTGTGCGGGTGCCGGCGCTGTCGTTGTCGTAGCCCAGTTCGACACGCATCCGGCCCCCCTGCCCCCCGGCGAGCACCAGGGACGCCGTGAACGTGGCCGGGAAGTTCGCCAAGTTCACCTCGCAGCCGACGACCCGGGCACCCTCGGGCAGGGCGGCCAGCCGCACCGGAGCGGCGCATCGGTAGGCCCGGTCCAGCCGCAGCGCGGCGGCCACGTCGAGGAGGTCCTGGTGGTTCTGGGCGGTGGCCCGGGCGTACACCCCGGGGGCCGGCTGCCAGTGCCGGCGCCAGACCGACTTGCCGGAGACGGTCTTGTCGTGGGTGACCGCCCCGGCGAAGGCCCCAGGCCTCACCCTCACCGCCACCGGCCCCGGCAGCCCGTCGACGGGCGTCATCAGCACCGTTCCGGCGGACCGAGCGATTACCACAGTCACCGTCCGGTCTCCGCCGACGCCGAGCCGGATTTTCTCCACCCCGTCTTCGATCGCCCAGGACAGGTACCGGGGGCCATCCGGGGCGACGCCGAAGTGCAGCACGGCCGGGTCGGTGCCGATCTGGTCGGGCCGGGCCGCCGCGCCCGGCACACCGTCAGCCGGGGGCGGTGCCACCGCCCCCGCGGCCGCCCCGGCGGAGGCCGTCGAGGTGGCCGGCTGGCCCGGCAGGGGCAGGCCGATCGGGCCGGTGACGACGCCGACGCCGAGCAGTGCCGTTACACCGAGCGCCGTGCCGGCGACGGCCCGGCGACGACGGACCCGGCCGCGTCCCCGGGTCACCGCGCCGGCCGCCAGCCGATCGGTGTCCACACTGCTCTCGGCGCGCTCCCGCAGGGCGCTGATGATCCGTTGGTCGAGGTCGGTCACGGCCGGCTCCCGTTCGTCGTCGGGACGCCGCAGCGCTCCCGAAGATGGATGAGCGCCCGCATCGCGTGGGTGCGGACGGTGACCGGCGAGCAACCCAGGATCTGCGCGATCGTGGCGTCGTCGAGATCCTCGTAGTAGCGCAGCACCAGCACGGCCCGTTGCCGGTTCGGAAGCGCGGCGATCAGCCGCCACATCGCGTCCCGGTCGGCCGCCTCCCCACCCAGGTCACCCCGCTGGGGCTGCTCGGCGAAGGTCGACGTGGCGAGTTCCCGGCTGGACCGGCGCCGCCACCACGAATGGTTGGCGTTGACGAGCATCCGGCGCACGTACACGTCGGGCCGGTCGGCGCGGGTGATCCGCCGCCAGTGTACGTACGCGCGCGCCAGCACGTCCTGGGTCAGGTCCTCGGCCCGGTGCTCGTCCCCGGTAAGCAACCGGGCCAGCCGAAGCAGCGCCGGGCCGCGGCTGGCGACGTACTCCTCGAAGGTCACATCCCTCAAGACGCGGCCGGCGGCTCCCGGCGTTTACCCGCTCAGCGGCGGGTGTGGTCGCGGAATCCGCGCCCGCTCTTGCGGCCCAGGTAGCCGGCGGTGACCAGGTGCTCCAGCAGCGGGGCCGGGGCGAATCCGGGCTCGCGCAGTTCCAGGTACAGCTCGCGCTGGATGGCCAGCGAGACGTCGAGGCCGACCACGTCGAGCAGCTCGAACGGGCCCATCGGGTAGCCGCAGCCGAGCTTCATCGCGTGGTCGATGTCGTCGGCGGTGGAGTAGCTGGCCTCCAGCATCCGCACGGCGTCGTTCAGGTACGGGAAGAGCAGCGCGTTGACGACGAAGCCGGACCGGTCGGCGCAGACCACGCCGGTCTTGCCCAGCGCCGCGCAGACCGCGCGGGCCGTGGCGGTGGTCTCCTCGGAGGTGCGGATGGTCCGCACGATCTCCACCAGGGGCATGACCGGCGCCGGGTTGAAGAAGTGCAGCCCCACCACGTCGGCCGGCCGGTGGGTGGCCATCGCGACGTCGATCACCGGCAGCGAGGAGGTGGTCGTGGCGAGCACGACACCCGGCTTGCAGATCTCGTCGAGGCTGGCGAACAGGGCCTTCTTGACGCTCAACTCCTCGATCACGGCCTCGACGACGAGGTCGACGTCGGCGAGGTGGTCCAGGGTCGCCGACCAGGTGACCCGGCCGAGGGCGGCGTCCCGGTCGGGCTCGCTGAGTTTGCCCCGCACGACGCCCTTGTTCAGCGAGGTCTTGACCGCCTCGCAGACCTTCGCGGACTTCTCCGCGCCCCGGGTCACCGAGACGACCTCGTAGCCGGCCTTCGCGAAGACCTCGATGATCCCGGTGGCCATCGTCCCGGAGCCGACCACCCCGACCTTCGCGATGGCCCGCGCGCCGTCGGCCAGCGCCGGCCCCGTCGCCGCCGGGGTCCGCTCGTCCGGTACGACCTTCGGCGAGCCCGGCCGCTCGTAGGTGTAGAAGCCCCGGCCGGACTTCCGGCCGAGCAGCCCGGCGGTGACCATCTGCTTGAGCAGCGGCACCGGCGCGTGCCGGCGGTCCCGCCCGCCCCGCCGGTACATGGTGTCCAGGATCTCGTAGGCGGTGTCGAGGCCGATCAGGTCCATCAGGGCGAGGGGGCCCATCGGCAGGCCGCAGCCGAGCTTCATGGCGGCGTCGATGTCCTCGCGGGTGGCGTAGTGCGACTCGTACATCGCCACGGCGTGGTTGAGGTAGCCGAACAGCAGCGCGTTGGCGATGAAGCCGGCCCGGTCGTTGATGGTGACGTCGACCTTGCCGAGCCGGGCGCAGAGGGCCTCCACGTCGGCGACCACCTCGGCGGAGGTGACCACCGTGCGGACCACCTCGACCAGCTTCATGACCGGGGCGGGGTTGAAGAAGTGGATGCCGATGACCTGGTTGGGCCGCCCGGTGGCGACCGAGATCTCGGTGACCGACAGCGAGGAGGTGTTGGTGGCCAGGATCGTCTCGGGCCGGCAGATCCGGTCCAGCTCGGCGAAGAGCCGCTGCTTGAGGTCGAGGTGCTCGGGGACCGCCTCGATCACCAGGTCCACCGAGTGCAGCGCGTCCAGGCCGACCCGGAAGTCCACCCGGGAGAGCAGGGCGTCCCGGTCGCCCTCGGCGAGCTTGCCCCGGGCGACCGCCCGGTCGGTCGATCCGGTGAGGTTGGCCCGGCCGCGCTCCAGGGCACCGTCGGAGATCTCGACCGCGACCACGTCGATGCCGTTGCGCGCGAAGACCTCGACGATCCCCGCGCCCATGGTGCCCAGCCCCACGACACCCACGCTGGTGAACTCGCGCGCCACGACCGGCCTCCCAGTGCTCCACGAGACCGCTGAACGGTCACTAGGGTTATGCGCGCGAGTCTGCCACGTGACGTTCAGTTGTCGAGTCACGGTGGGGTATTTCACGAGGTGGGCGCGGGCCGGCGCCGTCGAGGTCGGCGGCCTCAGGTGCGGACGGCGGGCGGGGCGGCGAGCGGCAGCGGGAGGGTGGGGCGGCGGTCGCGGCTGCGGAGAACCGGGCTCAGCCGCAGCCCGACGGGGTCGGTCCGGGCCAGGCCCGGGTCGAAGAAGCGCAGCTCGGTGCGGCCCAGCCGGATCACGTCCCCGTCGGAGAGCTGCTCCGGCCCGTCGATCCGCCGGTCGTTGAGCCAGGTTCCGTTGGTGGATCCCAGGTCCACCAGCGTGACCCCGCCGACGGTCAACCGCACACTGGCGTGCCGACGGCTCAGGTGCGGATCGTCGACGGCGATGTCCACCGTCGACGCGCGGCCGATCACCTGCGGCTCCGTGCGGAGCCGGAAGCTCGCCCCACGCATCGGCCCGCCCGCCACGGTCAGCAGCGGCATCAGTTCCGGAAGATCCTCCATGGACGGTCAGCCTCCAGCCACCGGTGTCCCGGCGTCAGCGTGCCATCACGTGGTAGCCGTCCCCACCACCGGCCGGTCACCTCCACGACCCCACGCGGTCATCTCCGGTTAGCCGGTTCGGCTCCCGCCAGAGCCATCCGGACCGTCCCGCCAGTCGGGTTTCGGCGCCGTCGACGCCACCGGCCCCCGGGCCGTCCGGGGGTGGCTCCCGGGTGGCGCGACGCCGGCCTCCCGGGCCGGCGGCACCCGGCGCTCCGGCACCCGCCTCTTCAGCACCCGGCGCTCCGGCACCCGGCGCTTCAGCACCTGGTTCTCCGGGCCACCGGGGACCTACCAGCGGGTAGCTTCCGGGTCTAGACTTCCGCCATGACGGCTGTGCGTGTCCCGGGTGCCCCGGTCATCGAGGACGGTCGGCTGGTGTCGACCAGCCCCGCCACCGGCGCGGAGGTGGGTCGGCTGACGGTCGCGGCAGCGGCCGACGTCGCGGCGGCGGTGGACCGGGCCCGGGAGGCGGCGGCCTGGTGGGCCGGGCTCGGCTTCACCGGCCGCCGGGAGCGGCTGCTGCGCTGGCGCGGCGTGCTGGCCCGGCGGATCGAGGAGCTGTCCGAGCTGGTGCACGCCGAGGGCGGCAAGCCCGTCCCCGACGCCATCGTCGAGGTGCTCACCGCGATCGAGCACATCGACTGGGCCGCCCGCAACGCCGGCCGGGTGCTCGGGCCGCGCCGGAAGCGCTCCCGGCTCATCCTCGCCGAGTTCTCCGCCCACCTGGAATACGTGCCGTACGGGGTGGTCGGGGTGATCGGCCCGTGGAACTACCCGGTCTTCACGCCGATCGGCTCCACGGCGTACGCGCTCGCCGCCGGCAACGCCGTCGTCCTCAAGCCCAGCGAGTACACCCCGGCGGTCGGCCAGTGGCTGGCCGACGCCTTCGCCGAAGTGGTGCCGGAGCATCCGGTGTTCACCGTGGTGCACGGCCTCGGCGACGTCGGGGCGGCGCTGTGCCGTTCCGGGGTCGACAAGCTGGCCTTCACCGGCTCGACGGCCACCGCCAGGAAGGTGATGGCGGCCTGCGCCGAGTCGCTGACCCCGGTGCTGCTGGAGGCCGGCGGCAAGGACGCCATGATCGTCGACAGCGACGCCGACCTGGACGCCGCAGCCGAGGCGTGCGTCTGGGGCGCACTCACCAACGCCGGCCAGACCTGCATCGGCATCGAGCGGGTGTACGCGGTGGAGCCCGTCTTCGACGCCTTCGTCGGCAAGGTGGTGGAGAGGGCCGGCCGGCTGACCGTCGGCGCCGAGGGGGCCGACATCGGCCCGATCACCATGCCCGCCCAGCTCGACGTGATCCGCCGGCACATCGACGACGCGCTGGCCCGGGGCGGTCAGGCCGTGCTCGGCGGCGCGGACGCGGTACGGCCGCCGTACGTGCACCCGACCGTGCTGGTGCAGGTGCCGGAGGACTCCGCCGCCGTCCGCGAGGAGACCTTCGGCCCGACGCTGACCATCAACCGGGTCCGCGACGCCGACGAGGCGGTAGCCCGCGCCAACGCCCTCCCGTACGGCCTGGGGGGTTCGGTCTTCGGCCGGCGGCGGGCGGTGGCCATCGCCCGGCGGCTACGCTCCGGGATGGCCGCGGTGAACTCCACCCTGACCTTCGCCGGGATGTCCACCCTGCCGTTCGGCGGGGTCGGCGACTCCGGCTTCGGCCGGATCCACGGCGAGGACGGGCTGCGCGAGTTCGGCCGGGCCAAGGCGGTCACCCGCCGCCGGGCCCGGTCGCTGCTGCCGGCGATGACCTTCGAGCGCACCCCGGCCGACGTCGCCCGCCTGATCAAGGTCACCAAGCTGATGTACGGTCGCCGCCGCTGACCCGCCCGGCCGCTGACCGGCTCGCGCCGCTGGCCCGCCGCGCCAGCCGCGCGCTCGGTGGCTGACCGGGGCGGGCCGGCGGCCGGTCGGGGGCGATCAGAACAGGGTCAGCTCGTCGCGCTCGATACCGCGCAGCTTGTCGTAGTTGACCACCACGCAGCGGATGCCCCGGTCCGTCGCCAGCACCCGGGCCTGCGGCTTGATCTCCTGGGCGACGAAGACGCCGCTGACCGGGGCGAGCAGCGGATCGCGGTTCATCAGTTCGAGATAGCGGGTGAGCTGCTCCACCCCGTCGATCTCGCCGCGCCGCTTCACCTCGACGGCGACCGCGCCCTGCGCCGCGTCCCGGCAGAGCAGGTCCACCGGCCCGATCGCCGTCATGTACTCCCGGCGGACCAGGGTGAACCCCTCGCCCAGGGCGGTCGGGTTGGCCGCCAGCAGTTCCTGCAGGTGCGCCTCGACGCCGTCCTTGCGCAGGCCCGGGTCGACGCCCAGCTCGTACGAGGTGTCCTGGAAGATCTCCTCCAGGGTGATCCGCAGCTCCTCGCCGGCCTTGTTCACCACCCGCCACACGCCGGGGGCCTCCTCCAGCCGACAGGGCGGGCTCATCCAGTTCAACGGCTTGTACGCACGGTCGTCGGCGTGGATCGACACCGACCCGTCCGCCTTCACCATCAACAAGCGAGTGGCCAGCGGCAGGTGAGCCGAGAGCCGTCCGACATAGTCCACCGAGCACTTCGCAATCACCAGCCGCACCCGACGAGGGTAGCGGAGGCCCCGACCTCTGCCGTCGAGCGGCACTGGCGTGGCGGTGCCATGCTGAGACGGTGTTCGAAGTGCTCACTGGTACCGGGCTCGCCGCATCGGCAGGCCTGAACGCCTACATACCCCTGCTCACCATGGGATTGCTGGCCCGCTACACCGACCTGATCGACCTTCCCAGCGGCTGGCAGTGGCTCGGCAACGGCTGGGTCATGGTGATCCTCGCGGTGCTGCTCACCGTCGAGGTCGTCGCCGACAAGGTGCCGGTCGTCGACCACGTCAACGACGTCGTCCAGACAGTGGTGCGGCCGACCGCGGGCGGGCTGGCCTTCGGTGCCGGTTCCAGCTCCGAGACGGTCACGGTCAGCGACCCCGGCAATTTCTTCTCGTCCAGCCAGTGGGTGCCGGTGGTGACCGGCGTGCTCATCGCCCTCGGCGTACACCTGCTCAAGTCCGCCGCCCGCCCGGTGATCAACGCGACCACCGCCGGTGTGGGCGCCCCGGTCGCGAGCACCGCCGAGGACGCCACCAGCATCGTGATGTCCCTGGTCGCGATCATCCTGCCGGTGCTGGTGCTGGCCTTCCTGGTCGGCTTCGTCCTCTTCCTCTTCTGGTTCCTTCGCCGTCGCAAGGGCCGCCGCCGCGAGCGCCAGGCCGCCCGCGCCGCCGGCTTCCGCGTCTGATCACCCACCCACCTCACGAGCCCTGGACTTCGTTCCCGCAGACGCCACTGGCCGGGCCCCCTTGTCGGGGCCCGGCCGGTTGGCTGTGCGGTGGTGCCGGGGTCAGCTGTTCCAGTGCTCGGCGACGAGGTCGGCGGCCTGCTGCTCCCACTGCGCGTACGCGTCGGGGTACGCGGACACCTGGACGGTCTGGGCGGCCTCGGTCAGGGGCATGTCCTGCCATCCGTCGACCTGCTTGAGGCCCTTGAGGAACGCGAGGGTGGAGTATTCGGGGTCGGTGATCTGCTCGGGGGTGCCCCAGCCGGAGGTGGGGCGCTGTTGGAACAGGCCCTGCGAGTCGTGGTCGTTGCGGTCGCCGAGGTGACCCAGGTTCTCCAGCTTCGACTCCTGCAGGGACGTGCCGATGGAGATCACGGCGGCCCGCTCGTCCATGTCGGCCTTCTTCGTGGCGGCGATGATCGCCTTCACGTTGGCGGTCTGTTCGTCGTCGAGGTCGATGCGGGACTGGTCGCCCTGCACGCCGTGCGGGATCAGCTTGCCCTTGTCGACAACCGGCTTGTCGGCCTGCACGGCGACGGCGGTGGTCGGGGTGGTTTCGGTGGTGGGGGTGGCGTGGGCGGTGGCGGGGCCGGCGAACACGCCGCCGGCGAAGGCGAGACCGGCGATACCGAGAACGCTCTTACGCATGATCGTGTTCATGGGGGTGTCTCCAATCGGGGGTCGACACACGCCGCCCCGGGGAGGGGCGGGGGTGTGGGCACCACGTCGAGGCGCCCAACAGATCAAGAGGGGGGGAAGTCGTCCGACAGCTCACCGCACCCGGGGGGTGCTGATGGCGGCGGGACCATGTGTAACGACCGGCGGCCCACCCGCATTCCCCGACGGGGTCACGGGGGTTCGGGTGGCTCAGCAGCGGGGTGCGCTACTCGATCGTCTGCCATGTGTAACGACCGTCTGCCATGTGTAACGACCCCGGGCCGGCCCATGTTCCGCCGACCGGATGCCCCCGGTCACACCCCCAAACCCCCCAAACACCCCAAACACCCCACCCCACCCGGGCCCAGCCCACAGGTCCCCGGCAACGTCGTGAGGGTCTCCGGCTTGCAGGCCCCACGGGATGTGCGCGCCCCCGACACCATCGGCCCCTGCCGGGTCGGCCTCGGCCTTTGCCGGGTCGGCACTGCGCTGCGTTGGCCCCTATGGAGCTGCCCCGTTTGTGCTGTCGATGGGAGTGGGAGCGTGGACGGGGCAGCTCCATAGGGACCGAAGGGCAGGTCGTCCCCGACCGGGGGGATTCGTTCAGGCCGCCGCCCGACCGCCAGGTGTACGGGGCGGCCTAGCGGCGACCTCCCGGGGGTTGTGTCCGGTTCGGGGAGCCCCTGACACAAACCTCCCGATCACCGCGGGTCAGCAGGTGGGGGTGTTCGTTGGGATCATCTGGCGGTGTCCGTGAAGAAATCCCGCGTTCCCCTGGTGGCGACGCTCGCTGCCCTGACCGGCGTTGCCGCCCTGCTGGCCGCACCTACCCCGTTACGCGAAACGGGTCACGCCGCCATCTTCGGGGCGCCAGCGCCCTCGGGGGCGGCAACCGCCTCCGGCAGTCCACGTACCGCCCCGGCAGGGGGGTCGACGAAGCCGACCGGACCGTCGGCACCGCCACCCGTGCCGCCGAGCGGCCGGCCGGACCCGGGGACGGCGACGGTGCCGGGTGCGAGCCGGGTCGGACGACGGCCGCCGGTGGTGGACCACGGACCGCGCACCGGCGACAAGGTGGCGCTCACCTTCGACGCGGACATGACCGACGCGATGCGGTACCAACTCCGCAGCGGCGCGGTCCGGTCGTACGCGAACCTGGCGATCATCGACCTGCTGGAGCGGGAAGGGGTGCCGGCCACCTTCTTCCTGACCGGCAAGTGGGTCGAGGAGTACCCCGATGTCACCCGTCGCCTGGCCGCCAACCCGCGGTTCGAGCTGGCCAATCACACGTACGGCCATCTCGCCTTCACCGCGGACTGCTATCAACTGCCGACGATCCCCCGGCAGCGGATGGCGGCCGACGTGGCCCGGACCTTCGACGTGATCGCCCCGTACGGCGGGCGGCAGACCCGGTACTTCCGCTTCCCCGGGCTCTGCCACGATCGCACGGCCCTGACCGAGCTGGCACCGTTGGGCGTCACGGTGGTGGACGGTGACGTGGTCAGCGGCGACCCGTTCGCGCGGTCCTGGCGGCCGATCGTCGACGCGGTGCTGTCCCGGGTACGCCCCGGCTCCGTCGTGGTGCTGCACGTCACCGAGGCGAACGCCCCGATGACGGACGAGGCGCTGCCGCGCATCCTGGCCGGGCTGGCCGACCGGGGTCTCACCCCGGCTCCGCTCTCCGAGGTGCTGGCGGCGACGCCACCTGGCCCCGCCGGTTGACCACGGCCGGGTCCGGGCTGACCAATCATCAACATCAAATACGACAAAAGCCTAATGTCGGAGAGGAGTCGACAAGAACCAGAGGAGGTCGTCATGACTACGGCGATGGAGATGCCCCGCGTCCAGGAGTGCGTGGTCGCGGCCTGCGCCTACAACAGCACCGGCGACTGCCACGCGTTCGCCATCACGATCGGCAGCGCGGACCACGCCCACTGCCACACCTTCGTCGAGATGCCGGTCCGCGGTGGCATCGAGACGCTGATCGCCCAGGTGGGCGCGTGTCAGCGGTCGGACTGCCGGCACAACTCCCAGCTGGAGTGCCACGCTCCGGCGATCAGGGTCGGCCCCGACAACGACATGGCCGACTGCATGACGTACGACGGCCGCTGACACCCGTACCGGGGACCCTTCTCACAGGCCGTTGGCGGCGCGGACGACGGTGACGAGGTCGTCGATGATGCCGGTGAGCGCGAAGTCCTTCGGCGTGAACACCCGGGCCACCCCGGCGGCGCGCAGCGCCTCGGCGTCGCCGGTCGGGATGATGCCGCCGACCACGACCGGCAGGTCGCCCCGGCCGGCGGCCCGTAGGCCGTTCAGCACCGCCGGCACGGCGTCCAGGTGCGAGCCGGAGAGCACGGACAGGCCGACCAGGTCGACGTCCTCCTCCACGGCGGCGGCGACGATCTGCCCGGCGGTCAGCCGAATGCCCTGGTAGATCACCTCGAAGCCGGCATCGCGGGCACGTACCGCGATCTGCTCGGCGCCGTTGGAGTGCCCGTCCAGGCCGGGCTTGCCGACCAGCAGCCGCAGCCGGCCAGCGCCCAGCTCGCGGGCGGTGGTGGCGACCCGCTCCCGGACGGCGGCCAGGCCGCTGTCGCCGCTCACTCCGGTCGGCGCGCCGGCCAGCCCCGTCGGTGCCCGGTACTCGCCGAAGACCTGGCGCAGCGCGCCGGCCCACTCGCCGGTGGTCACCCCGGCCCGCACGCACGCCAGGGTCGCCGGCATCAGGTTCGCGGTGGTCACGGCGTCCGCGCGCAGCCGGTCGAGCGCCGCGTCGACCGCCGCGCCGTCCCGGCCGGACCGCCACTCGCGTACGGAGGCCACGGCCGCCGCCTCGACCGCCGGGTCGACCTGCTCGATCGCCTCGGCACCGGACGCGGTCAGCGGCGACGACTCGGTCTCGGTGAACCGGTTGACGCCGACCACCACGTCGGTGCCGACCTCCAGTCTGCGGCGGCGTTCGGCCAGCGAGCCGACCAGCGCGCTCTTGAGGTACCCGGTCTCGACGGCCGCCACCACGCCGCCCATCCCCAGCACCTTGTCCAGCTCGGCCCGGGCCCCGGTGACGATCCCGTCGACCAGCGCGGTCATCACGTGCGAGCCGGCGAACAGGTCCGGGTATTCAAGCAGGTCCGACTCGTACGCGAGGACCTGCTGCATGCGCAGCGACCACTGCTGGTCCCACGGCCGGGGCAGGCCGAGCGCCTCGTTCCAGGCCGGGAGCTGCACCGCGCGGGCGCGGGCGTCCCGGGACAGGGTGACGCCGAGCATCTCCAGCACGATCCGCTGGATGTTGTTCTCCGGCTGGGCCTCGGTCAGGCCGAGCGAGTTGACCTGCACGCCGTACCGGAACCGGCGCTGCTTCGGGTCGGTGACGCCGTACCGCTCGCGGGTGATCTCGTCCCAGAGCGCGCCGAACGCGCGCATCTTGGCGATCTCCTCGACGAAGCGCACTCCGGAGTTGACGAAGAACGAGATCCGGGCGACCACGTCCCCCATCCGCTCGGCCGGCACCTGGCCGGCGTCGCGCACCGCGTCGAGCACGGCGACGGCGGTGGCCAGGGCGAAGCCGACCTCCTGCACCGGCGTCGCGCCGGCCTCCTGGAGGTGGTACGAGCAGATGTTCACCGGGTTCCACCGGGGCATCTCCCGCAGCGTGTACGCGATGACGTCGGCGGTCAGCCGCAGCGACGCGGCCGGCGGGAAGATGTACGTCCCCCGGGACAGGTACTCCTTGATGATGTCGTTCTGCGTGGTCCCCGCGCAGCGGGCCAGTTCGGCGCCCTGCTCCGCGCCGACGGCACCGTAGAGGGCGAGCAGCCACATCGCCGGCGCGTTGATGGTCATGGACGTGTTCATCTCGGCGAGCGGGATGCCGTCGAAGAGGGCCCGCATGTCGCCGAGGTGGGCCACCGGCACGCCGACCCGGCCGACCTCGCCGGCGGCCAGCTCGTGGTCCGGGTCGTACCCGGTCTGGGTGGGCAGGTCGAAGGCGATCGACAGGCCGGTCTGCCCCTTCGCCAGGTTGCGGCGGAAGAGCGCGTTGCTCGCGGTGGCCGAGGAGTGCCCGGCGTAGGTGCGCATCACCCACGGACGCTCGCGCTCGGGAAGCCGGCCGGGGGGAGCCTTCTCGTCCATGGCGGGAGTCTAAGTTACCGTTAAGTCACTCGGGTTGGTGAAAAACCGCACAGGTCTATGGGACGCGGCGGACCGAACAGCACCGGAACGTGCGGGACGGCCGGCACCCCGGGCACCGCCGACCGGCCCGCACGACGCACACTTGACGGCATGGATGACGAGCTCGCAATCTCCGTCCGGGGGCTGCGCAAGGCGTACGGCGACAACGTCGCGGTGGCGGGCGTGGATCTCGCGGTCCACCGCGGCGAGGTGTTCGCCCTGCTCGGGCCGAACGGCGCGGGCAAGACCACCACGGTGGAGATCCTGGAGGGCTACCGGCAGCGCGACGCCGGCGAGGTCTCCGTGCTGGGCAGCGACCCCGGGCTCGCCTTCGGGTCGCGACTGCGGGGCTCGCAAGCTCGCTCCTCGCGCACCCCACGACACCCCGCCCGCGACTGGCGGTCCCGGGTGGGCATCGTGCTCCAGGGAACCGGCGAGTTCGACGAACTGACCGTCGGCGAGTTGGTCTCGCACTTCTCCGGCTTCTACCCCGACGCCGACGACCCGGCGAAGGTCATCGAGCGGGTCGGCCTGGGGGCCAAGGCGAAGGCCCGCACGCACACCCTCTCCGGCGGGCAGAAGCGCCGCCTCGACGTCGCGCTCGGCATCATCGGCCGCCCCGAGCTGCTGTTCCTGGACGAGCCGACCACCGGCTTCGACCCGGAGGCCCGGCGCGAGTTCTGGGAGCTGATCCGGGACCTGACCGCCGCCGGCACCACCATCGTGCTCACCACCCACTATCTGGACGAGGCCGAGGCGCTGGCCGACCGGGTCGGGGTGATCGCCGCCGGCCGGCTGGTCGAGGTGGCCCCGCCGAACCGCCTCGGCAACCGGCAGGAGTCCCTGGCGACGGTCTCCTGGCGTACCCCCGAGGGGGTCGTGGAGACCGCGGAGAGCGCGACGCCGACGCACCTGGTGGCGGAGCTGGCCACGCGCTTCGGCGGCGAGGTCCCCGGGCTGACGGTGACCCGGCCGACCCTGGAAGACGTCTACCTGAAGATGATCGGACACTGATGACCACCACCACCAGGCCGGCGGCCCCGGTCGACCCCGCCGCACCGGCCCGCCGGCTCGGGGCGGGCGCGCTCGCCCTGCGCCAGGGCCGGCTGGAGATCACCCAGTTCATGCGCAGCCGGGAGTCCGTCGTGTTCACGATGGGCTTCCCGATCATCATGATCCTGATCTTCGCGGCCATCTTCAGCGACGAGATCGCCCCCGGTGTCAGCTACACGCAGTACTTCATCACCGGCATGATCGCCACCGGCCTGATGACGGGGAGCTTCCAGAACCTCGGCATCTGGATCCCGATCGAGCGGGACCGGGGGGTGCTCAAGCGCTACCGGGGCACCCCGATGCCGAAGTGGGTGTGGTTCGCCGGCAAGGTGCTCATGGTGGTGGCGATCAGCGTCGCCGAGACCGCCCTGCTGCTCGCCGTCTCGGTCGCCGTGTTCGACCTGGATCTGCCCGGCACGGCCGGCAAGTGGTTCACCTTCGGCTGGGTCTCCCTCCTCGGGGTCACCGCGTGCACCCTGTGCGGCATCGCGATCTCCTCGCTGGCCCGCACGGCGCGCAGCGGCTCGGCCGTGGTCACCCCCATCGCCCTGGTGCTCCAGTTCACCTCCGGGGTCTTCTTCGTCTTCACCAACCTGCCGAGCTGGATGCAGCAGGTGGCGGCCCTCTTCCCGCTGAAGTGGATGTGCCAGGGGCTGCGGGCGGTCTTCCTGCCGGAGAGCTTCGGCGCCCAGGAGCCGGCCGGGTCCTTCGAGCTGGGCCGGGTCGCCATCGTCCTCGCCCTGTGGTGCGTGATCGGCCTCGTGCTCTGCCTCACCACCTTCCGCTGGACCACCAAGCGCGACGGCTGAGGGTTCCCCGCACCCGTCGGAGCCTCGCAGACTGCTCCCACGTACGCGGGGTGATTCTGCGTTCGGTGGGGCGGCGGGCCGAGGACGGGGCTGGCAGACTGTGCCGGTGGTGGCGGGACTGACGCGGCGACGGCTGCTCCTGGCCGGGGCCGCCACAGCGGCGCTGGCCGTGGCCGGCGGCGCGACGGCGCGGCAGCTGACCCGCCCGCGACCGGGGCCGGCACCGGCGCTGCCCGACGCCCCCGCCGGCGACGAGCGGCTGATCCGACGGCAGTCGGCGGCCCGGGGTCGTGCCGTCGACTTCTGGACGGCCGTGCCGGCCGGGCACGGCGACGGGCGAGGGCTGCCGGTCTGCCTGGTGCTGCACGGCGCATCGTCCACCCCGCGCGACTACGCGCGCTTCGGGCTCGCCCGGTTCCTCACGGATGCGGTGCGCCGGGGCGCTCCGCCGTTCGTGCTCGCCGGGGCGACCGGCGGCCGGCTCTCCTGGCGGCGCTCCGGAGCCGACGACCCGCAGCGGATGGTGCGCGAGGAGTTGCCGGCCTGGTGCGCCGAGCGCGGCTTCGACACCAGCCGCGTCGCCGCCTGGGGCTGGTCGATGGGCGGCTTCGGATCGCTGCTGCTCGCCGAGACCTTCCCCGGCTGGCTGCGCGCGGTGGCCGCGTTCTCCCCCGCCGTACGCCCCGGGGACGCGGTGTTCACCGACGTGGCGCGGCTGCGCGGCACGCCGGTCGGGCTCTGGTGCGGCCGGCAGGACGGCCTGCTGCGCGACGTGCGGGCCCTGGCCCGCGCCCTGCCCGAGCCGCCGGCCCTGGCCGAGTACGCCGACGGCCGGCACAACTTCGTCTACTGGGGCACGGTCGTCCCGGCGGCCTTCTCGTTCCTGGCCGCCGGCCTCACGCCGCCACGCCCCTGACCCGGCCCCGAGCGGGAACGGATCAGGGGTCGGTGCGGCGTCAGTACGTGTAGAAGCCCTTGCCGGTCTTGCGGCCCAGGTCGCCGGCGGTGACCATGCGCTGGAGCAGCTCCGGCGGGAAGAACTTCTCGTCGGCGGTGTCGGTGTAGATGTTCTTCGAGGCGTGCAGCAGCACGTCCACGCCGGTCAGGTCGGTGGTGGCCAGCGGGCCCATCGCGTGGCCGAAGCCGAGCTTGCAGGCCGTGTCCAGGTCCTCGGCCGACACCACGCCGGACTCGACCAGCTTGACCGCCTCGACGACCAGGGCGGCGATCAGCCGGGTGGTGACGAAACCGGCGATGTCCCGGTTCACCACGACGACGGTCTTGCCGATCTCCTCGGCGAACGCCTTCACGGTGGCCAGGGTCTCGTCGCTGGTCTTGTACCCGCGCACCAGCTCGCAGAGCTTCATCATCGGCACCGGGGAGAAGAAGTGCGTGCCGACGACCGCCTCCGGGCGCTCGGTCACGGCGGCGATCTGGGTGACCGGGATGGCCGAGGTGTTGGTGGCGAGCACCGCGTCGGCCTTGCAGATCTTGTCGAGCGCCCGGAAGACCTCGTGCTTGATCTCCAGCCGCTCGAACACCGCCTCCACGACGATGTCCGCGTCGGCGACCGCCTCCAGGTCGGTGGTCGGGGTGATCCGGCCCAGCGTCGCCTCGACCTCGACAGCCTCGATCTTGCCCTTCTCGGCGAACTTCTCCAGCGACTTCCGGATGCCGGCCAGCCCGCGCCCGGTGGCCGCGTCGTCCAGGTCCCGCAGCGTCACCTGCCAGCCCGCCTGCGCCGCCACCTGGGCGATGCCCGAGCCCATCAGCCCGGCCCCGACGACCGCGAGTCGACCCGCCATCTGCTTCTCCCTCGCCTGATTGAGTGTCTGCCTGCACCCTATCGGCGACCCTGAACGATGGCTAAGCCAGCCGGCACCCGACCGCCGAACGGCACCCGACCGCCGAACGGCACCCGACCGCGAACGGCGCCCGACCGCGAACGGCACCCGACCGCCGAACGGCAGGCGAGCAGCGGCGGCCGGGACCGCGCCGCCGTCAGATCTGCCGCGGTCAGATCTCCAGCGCCGGCTCTTCCGGCACGCTGCCGCGCTCGATCTCCACGCCCAACGCCCGCAGGTCGGCGACGAAGTCCGGGTAGCCGCGGTCGACGTGGTGCACGTGGGAGACCTCGGTGACCCCGTCGGCGCAGAGCCCGGCGATGATCAGCCCAGCGCCGGCCCGGATGTCGGTGGCCCGGACGGGGGCCCCGGAGAGCCGGTCCCGGCCGCGGACCACGGCGTGGTGGCCGTCGGTCTTGATGTCCGCGCCGAGCCGCATCATCTCGTTGGCGAACATGAACCGGCCGTCGAAGATGTTCTCGGTGATCAGGGACGCGCCGTCGCTGACCGCGGCGAGCCCGATCGCCATCGGCAGCAGGTCGGTGGCGAAGCCCGGGTAGGGCAGGGTGACCACGTCCACCGCCCGGGGGCGCTCGTCGACCCGTATCCGGAAGGCGTCGCCGCGGGTCTCCACCAGGCCGCCGGCGCAGATCAGCTTGTCCAGCGCGACCTCCAGGAAGCCCGGGTCGATCCCCGTCACGGTGACGTCCCCCCGGGTCATCGCGGCGGCGAACGCCCAGGTCCCGGCGACGATCCGGTCGCCCACGGTGGCGTGCCGAACCGGCCGCAGCTCCGGCACCCCATCGATGTGCAGGGTGGAGGTGCCCTCCCCCTCGATCCGGGCACCCATCCGGATCAGCATCGAGCAGATGTCCACGATCTCCGGTTCCCGGGCCGCGTTGTCGATCACCGTCGTGCCCCGGGCCAGCACGGCGGCCATCACCAGATTCTCGGTGGCCCCGACGCTGGGGAAGTCGAGCACGATGTCCGCGCCGTGCAGGCCGTCCGGGGCGGCGGCGATGACGAAGCCGTGCTCGCCGGAGATGTCCGCGCCCATCCGGGTCAGCCCGGCGATGTGCATGTCCAGCCCCCGGGAGCCGATGGCGTCCCCGCCGGGGTGGGCCACCCGGACGTACCCCCGGCGGGCCAGCAGCGGACCGAGCACGCAGATCGACGCGCGCAGCCGGCGGACCAGGTCGTAGTCGGCCTCCGCGCCGGGCCGGTCCGGCACGTCGATGGTGACCGACCGGGACCGGGCCACCCCGCCCCGGGCGACCATCGGGTCGACGGGGTCGTCCGCGTCGAACCGTACGCCGCACCCCAGCCGGCGCAGCACCTCGCCCATGATGGCGATGTCGGTGATCCGGGGGACGTTCGTGATGACGCTGCGCCCGGGGGCCAGCAGCGCGGCGGCCATCAGCTTGAGGGCCGAGTTCTTCGCCCCGACGACGTGCACCGTCCCGGCGAGCCGGGCGTTTCCGGAGACCCGGATGACGTCGACGTCGTTGACCGCCGGGTCACCGGCGTCACCGGGGCCGACCCCGGCCGGCCGGGTCGGGGTCGGCCGAGCGGGGATGGTCAGGTCGGGTATCCGTAGGCTGTGCGTCATGGCCGTCCACCTCACGCGCATCTACACCAGGGCCGGCGATGCCGGCATGACCAGGCTGAGCAACAACGAGCAGGTGCCGAAGACCGATCCGCGGATCGCCGCGTACGCGGACGTCGACGAGTGCAACGCCGCGATCGGCGTCGCGATCGCGCTGGGGCAACTCGACGACGCGCTGCGGGCGGTGCTGGGGTCGATCCAGAACGACATGTTCGACGTCGGCGCCGACCTGTCCACCCCCGTGGAGCCGGACCCGGAGTACCCGCCGCTGCGGGTCACCGAGGAGTACGTGGACCGTCTCGAGGGATGGTGCGACGAGTACAACGCACGCCTGAGCAAGCTCGACTCCTTCATCCTCCCCGGCGGCACCGCAGGAGCGGCGCTGCTGCACGTGGCACGGACGATCGCCCGGCGGGCCGAGCGTGCGGCATGGGCGCTGGTCGCACAGGACCCCGACCGGACCAGCATCCTCCCGGCAAAGTATCTCAACCGGCTCTCCGATCTGCTCTTTATCCTGTCAAGAGCGGCAAATCCGGCAGGAGACGTGCTGTGGGTCCCGGGCGGTAAGCGCTGAGCGTCGACACCGGCCGTGCCCCGGTCGGGGCCCTGCACCACGTCGAGGTCCGGGTGCCCGACCTGGCCGGCGCGGTGCACGGCTGGGGCTGACTTGCTGGGCGAGCTGGGTCGGACGCCGTTCCGGGAGTGGCCGGCGGCCCGGTCCTGGCGGCCCGGCCGACGTACCTCGTGCTGGAGGAGTCCCCCGCGCTGTCCGGGCGAAACCACGACCGGCTCGCCCCGGGCCTGAACCACCTGGCCTTCCACGCCGCACAGCGCCCCAGGGTCCCCGGGTTCCAGGGTTCCAGGCGATCTTGCAGTTAGGGCCCCGATAGCGCGCCCTTTGTCCGTTGCGTCCGGGCCCTAAGTGCAAGATCGCGGGGGTCGGGGGCAGGGGTGGGGCGGGGGTCAGGCGGCGGGCCAGTCCTGGGACGCCAGGCGGGGCGAGGCCGCCCCTGGTGCGGCGGCCTCGATCCAGGAGAGGAAGCCGGTGACGGTGGACCGGGCCATGGCGATCTCCACCGGGGCGTGCTGACTGGTGCACCGCAGGATCACCCAGTCGGCGGGCATGGAGAGGCGCTCCTGCCCCTCGGGCAGCCGCCGGCGCTCCACCACCAGGGTCTTGCGGGACAGCGCCAGCTTGGGGCGCAGGGCGAAGGAGAACATCCGGTACCACCGGAGTTCATCACCCGCGAACCGGCCGAAACCGGGCGACCAGCCCCGGCCGTCGAGCATCGTGGAGACCCGGACGCTGAGCCGGATGATCCCGCCGGTGCGGGTGACCAGCGCCCGTCGGACGAAGAGGATCAGCAGAGCGGCGATCACGGCGGCGAAGCCGATCCCGATCCCCTCCACGATCTCCATCGAGGGGTCGGCTCAGCGGCTCTGCGAGGCGGAGACCGGGGTGGCGCTCTCGGCGAGAACGGTGACACCCTCGCTGCTCACGGAGAGGAAGCCACCGGCCACCTCGTACGAGACCTGCTCGCCGCTGGCCAGCTTGATCCGGACCTGGCCGGGCTCGGCGAGCTGGCCCAGCAGGGGCGCGTGCCCCGGCAGCACACCCAGCTCACCCTCGGTCGTCCGGGCGACTACCATCTCGGCCTCGCCGGACCAGACCTTCTCCTCGACGGCTACGAGCTCGACGTGAAGCTGCTTTGCCACGCTGTCTCCTTGCTGCGGCGGCGGATTGTCGAAAGTCTAGTCGCGCCCCCCGCGGACGCCGAACGCGGGTGGCGTAAGCTGCGCCACCCGCACCCGGACCGCGCCACCGGGCGCTACTTCGTCTTGTTGCGGAAGTCCGGATGCTCCAGCAGGAACGCGTCCAGTTGTTCCTTCTTCAGGGCGGTGAAGAAGTCCTCGGCCTCGGGCAGCAGCCGCTCCCCCCGGTACGCCGACCCGGTGCCGATGTTCTCCCCCGGCAGCTTGATCAGCTCGACGTTGTCGGCGCGCGTGGACTTGAGGGCAATCGCGAAGTCGATCACGCTGCTGCCCCGGCCGTTGAAGATCAGCGACTGCCCGGCCGCCCGGATCACCTTGTCCAGCTTGATCGGGTTGGTCACCACGTCGGCGCTGAACGCCTGGTTGACCATCGCCTTGATGAACTGCTGCTGGTGCCGCTGCCGGCCGTAGTCGGCGTCCGGAACGCCGTTCTTCGGGTACCGCTGCCGGACGTAGTCCAGCGCCTGCCAGCCGTTGAGGTGCTGGTTGCCCTTCTTGTAGACCGCCTGGGGGCCGACGTAGCCCTCGCCGTAGGGATTGCCCTTGCGGTGCACCCCGCTCGGCTCGCGGTGCTCGGAGCGCACCTCGCGCTCGATGTACATGTCGACGCCGCCCATCGCGTCGACGATCTTCTGGAAGCCGGTGAAGTTGATGATCGCGCCGCCGTCGAAGCGCTCGATCCCGGTCACCTGCTGCACGGTCTTGGCCAGCAACTCGAAGCCGCGGGCGGCGTCGGGGTTCTGCCCCGGCACCCGGCTGCCGTACGACATCGCGGCGTTGAGCTTGTCGGTGCCGCCGTGGAACTCCGCCTTGCTGAACTTCGGGATCTCGACCCGCAGGTCGCGGGGCAGCGAGAAGAGGTACGCCCGGTCCAGCTCGGTCGACACGTGCAGCACCATGACCGAGTCCGCCAGCGGCGGGGTCTCCGGATCGCGCGGGTCGATGCCCACCAGCAGGATGTTGAGCGGGCCCTTGATGTCGCTCTTGCGCTCCTGGGCGCCCGCGGCCTGGTCGCCGAACAGGTCGCCCTTGCCGACCGCGCCCTCGTACCGGGACACCAGCGCCTCGTAGCCCACCAGCACCGCGCCGCTGAGCAGCATGAGCACGGCGCCGAACACCGTGCACATCCGCGCCCACTTCGGCACGCCAGACCACACCGACGGCTTCTTCCCGCCGCTCTTGCCGGCCTTACCCACGAGCATCTCCGTTCGTCACGCCCACGAAGAGGAGACGGGCGCACGCAGCCGAAAGGTTGCAGTATTTGTCACTCGCCGGGGGACGGCGCGGATCGACGGTACCCCGCCCACGTCGAAACCACCGGCTCGGCAACCGGACAGCGGAGATCATAGGGCCTGTAGATGAGCGAGGACCGCCCCGTTGGCTACCGGGGCGGTCCTCGATGGTGTGACGATCGTCTACTTCATCAGCTCCGCGGCCTTCTGCTCCAGATCCTGCAGACCGCCGCACATGAAGAATGCCTGCTCGGGGAAGTGGTCGTACGCCCCCTCGCTGATCTTCTTGAACGCCTCGATGGTCTCGGCGATCGGGACCGTCGAGCCCGCGACGCCGGTGAACTGCTCGGCGGCGTAGGTGTTCTGCGACAGGAAGCGCTCGATCCGCCGGGCGCGCTGCACGGTGATCTTGTCTTCCTCGGAGAGCTCCTCGATGCCGAGGATGGCGATGATGTCCTGCAGGTCCTTGTACTTCTGCAGGATCCGCTTCACCTCGGTGGCCACCGCGAAGTGCTCGGCGCCGACGAACTCCGGGGCGAGGATCCGGGACGAGGACGCCAGCGGGTCCACGGCCGGGTAGATGCCCTTGTCGGAGATCGACCGCTCCAGGTTGGTGGTCGCGTCGAGGTGGGCGAACGTGGTGGCCGGGGCGGGGTCGGTGTAGTCGTCCGCCGGCACGTAGATCGCCTGCAACGAGGTGATGGCCTGGCCCCGGACGGAGGTGATCCGCTCCTGGAGCTCGCCCATCTCGTCGGCCAGGGTCGGCTGGTAACCCACGGCGCTCGGCATGCGGCCGAGCAGGGTGGACACCTCGGAACCAGCCTGGGTGAAGCGGAAGATGTTGTCGATGAAGAGCAGCACCTCCTGCTTCTTCACGTCGCGGAAGTACTCCGCCATGGTCAGCGCGGAGAGGGCGACCCGGAGCCGGGTGCCCGGCGGCTCGTCCATCTGGCCGTAGACCAGGGCGGTCTTGTCGATGACGCCGGACTCGGTCATCTCGGCGATGAGGTCGTTGCCCTCACGGGTGCGCTCACCCACGCCGGCGAACACCGACGTACCACCGAAGTTCCGGGCCACCCGGGTGATCATCTCCTGGATCAGCACCGTCTTGCCCACGCCCGCGCCGCCGAACAGGCCGATCTTGCCGCCCTTGACGTACGGGGCGAGCAGGTCGATGACCTTGATGCCGGTCTCCAGCATCTCGGTCTTCGGCTCCAGGTCCGCGAAGGCCGGGGCCTTGCGGTGGATGCCCCAGTGGTCGTCCGGCTGGAGCGTCTCGCCCTCGGTGAGGTTGAGGCACTCGCCGATCGCGTTGAACACGTGGCCCTTGACCGCGTCGCCCACCGGAACGGTGATCGGCGAGCCGGTGTCGCGCACCTCGGTGCCGCGGACCAGGCCGTCGGTCGGCTGCATCGAGATCGCGCGGATCAGGTTGTCACCCAGGTGCTGGGCGACCTCCAGGGTCAGCGTCTTCTCGCCGCCGGACAGCGTCACGTTGACGTGCAGGGCGTTGAACAGGGCCGGCATGCCGTCGCGCGGGAACTCGGCGTCGACGACCGGGCCGATGACCCGGACCACGCGACCCGTGGCCGTCTTGGTCTCAGCTGGTCCACCAGCAACTGCGGATACAGTCATCACACTTCACTTCCCGACGCGGCGAGCGCGTTCGCGCCGCCGACGATCTCGCTGATCTCCTGGGTGATCCCGGCCTGGCGGGCCGAGTTCATCTCACGCGTGTACTTCTCGATCATGTCTTCGGCGTTGTCGGTGGCGCTCTTCATCGCCCGCCGCCGGGCCGCCGACTCGCTCGCCGCCGACTCCAGCAACGCCGCGTAGATCCGCGTGTTGATGTACTTCGGCAGCAGCGCGTCGAGCAGCGACTCCGCCTCCGGCTCGAACTCGTACGCCGGGAGCAGGCCCTCCGACCGTGGCCGGTCCTCGACCTGCATCGGGCCGATGATCTTCGCCACCGGCGTCTGGGTCATCAGGGAGTGGAACTCGGTGTAGACGATGTGCAGCTCGTCGACCCCCAGCACCCCGTCAGCCCCGGCGTCGCCGTCCACGTCGTCCGCGCCGGCGGTGAACGCCTTGATCAGCGTCTCACCCACCTCGCGGGCGTCGGCGAACGTCGGCTGCTCCGAGAAGCCCGTCCAGTTCGCCGCGATCGGCCAGTCCCGGAACCGGTAGAACGCGACGCCCTTGCGGCCGATGACGTAGAGCACGGGCTCCTTGCCCTCGGCGCGCAGGCGGGCGATCAGCGACTGTGCCGTCTTGATCGCGCTGGAGCTGTAACCGCCGGCCAGGCCCCGGTCGCTGGTTACCAGCAGGACGCCCGCCCGCCGCACCCGCTCGCGCGGGGTGAGCAGCGGGTGGTCGATCCGGGCGTTGGACGCCAGCGCGGTGAGCACGCCGGTGATGGCCTGGGCGTACGGCAGGGACGCCTGCACCCGGGCCTGGGCCTTGGCGATCCGGCTCGTCGCCACGAGCTCCATCGCCTTGGTGATCTTCTTCATCCCCTTCGCCGAGCGAATCCGTTGACGAAGAACGCGTACCTGGGCCGCCATGAGTCAGCCCTACTGCTTCTCGGCGTTGCCGTGGTAGCGGGTCACCGTCTCGCGGCTCTGCTCGCCCTCCAGCGGGGCGGCCGGGGCCTCGTTGATCCGGGGCTCGTCCTCCTTGCCCAGGAACGTCTGCTTGAAGCTCGCGATGGCCTGGTCGAGGGTGGAGATCACCTCGTCGTCCCACGTGTTGTCGGCGATCGCCGCGAGGGTGCCCTCGTGCTTGTGCCGCAGGTACTGGAGGAACTCCGACTCGAAGCGGCGGACCTCGCCGACCGGGATGTCGTCGAGCTTGCCCTCGACGCCGGCCCAGACGGTGACAACCTGCTCCTGCACCGGATACGGCGAGTAGTTCGGCTGCTTGAGCAGCTCGACCAGGCGGGAACCGCGGTCCAACTGGGCCCGGGAGGTCTTGTCCAGGTCGGAGGCGAAGGCGGCGAACGCCTCCAGCTCGCGGTACTGGGCCAGGTTGAGCCGGAGCGAGCCGGCGACCTTCCTCATCGGCTTCACCTGCGCGGCGCCACCGACCCGGGAGACCGAGGTGCCGACGTTGATGGCCGGCCGGACGCCCTGGTTGAACAGGTCCGTCTCCAGGAAGATCTGGCCGTCGGTGATGGAGATGACGTTGGTCGGGATGAAGGCCGAGATGTCGTTGGCCTTCGTCTCGATGATCGGCAGGCCGGTCATCGAGCCGCCGCCCAGCGCGTCGGAGAGCTTCGCGCAGCGCTCCAGCAGCCGGGAGTGCAGGTAGAAGACGTCACCCGGGTACGCCTCGCGGCCCGGCGGGCGGCGCAGCAGCAGCGACACGGCCCGGTACGCCTCGGCCTGCTTGCTCAGGTCGTCGAAGACGATCAGGACGTGCTTGCCGCCGTACATCCAGTGCTGCCCGATGGACGAGCCGGTGTACGGGGCCAGGTACTTGAAGCCGGCCGGGTCGGACGCCGGGGAGGCGACGATGGTGGTGTACTCCAGCGCGCCCGCCTCCTCCAGGATGCCCTTGATCGAGGCGACCGTGGAGGCCTTCTGGCCGATGGCGACGTAGATGCAGCGGACCTGCTTCTTCGGGTCGCCGGAGCGCCAGTTGTCCCGCTGGTTGAGGATGGTGTCCAGCGCGACCGTGGTCTTGCCGGTCTTCCGGTCACCGATGATCAGCTGCCGCTGGCCCCGGCCGATCGGGGTCATGGCGTCGATCGCCTTGATACCGGTCTGCATCGGCTCGTCCACGGACTGCCGGGCCATCACGTTCGGGGCCTGGAGCTCCAGCTCGCGGAAGCCCTCGTTGGCGATGTCGCCGAGGCCGTCGATCGGCTGGCCGAGCGCGTTGACCACACGGCCGAGGAAGGCGTCGCCGACCGGCACGGAGAGCACCCGACCGGTGCGCTTGACGCGCTGGCCCTCTTCGAGCTTCGCGGAGTCACCGAGAACGACGACACCGATCTCCCGGACGTCGAGGTTCAGGGCCACGCCGAGCGTGCCGTCCTCGAACTCCAGGAGCTCGTTGGTCATGGTCGAGGGCAGGCCCTCGACGTGGGCGATGCCGTCGCCGGTGTCGGCGACGGTGCCGACCTCCTCGCGGGAGACGTCGGGCGAATAGGAGGAGACGTAGCGCTCCAGGGCGCCGCGGATCTCCTCCGTCGAGATGGTCAGCTCGGCCATCCTCTGCTTCCTTAAATTTCAGGGGCCCGGGATACCTAGTACCGACCGGTCCGAATGGCGTCTGTCAATCCGGGCGCTTCGCGGGGGTGTGGCAGCGGGCGCCGGTCAGCGCTTGGCGAGCGCGTTGCGGGTCTCGTTGAGGCGGCGCAGGACGGTGCCGTCGTACAGGTCGGAGCCGACCCGGACGCTGACGCCACCGAGGATCGTGGGGTCCACCGTCTGCTTGACGGAAACCTCTCGACCGTACATCGCGGAGAGGCGGGCACCGAGCCGGCGCTCGTCCTCGTCACTCAACGGGGCCGCCACGGTCACGTACGCAACCTGCCGGTCCCGCCGGTCGGCGGTGAGCTCGACCAGCCGGGTGACCGAACCGGTGAAGGACCGCCCGCCGAACCCGCCCAGCGCCACCTCGACGAGGCGGACGGTGATCGGGCTGGCCTTGCCGGCCAGCAGCTCGCGGGCCAGCGCGGCCCGCCGCTCGACCGGGGCGACCGGGTCGGACAGCGCGCCGGAGAGCGCGGGCTGGCCGGCGACCACCTGACCGAAGCGGAACAGCTCGTCCTCGACCTCGCCCAGCTCGCCGGACGCGTCGGCGCTGGCCAGCAGCGCCTCCACACCCAGTCGCTCGGTGCCGTCGAGCAGCTCCGACGGCGCCGACCACCGGCCGGACGCCAGCCCGGTGAGCAGGTCGAGCGCGCCCGCGCCGACCTTCCCCCGGAGCATGTCGCCGAGCAGCCCGGCGCGGTCCGCGCCCGGCCGGGCCGGGTCGGACAGCGCCCGGCGCAGCCGCGGCTCGCGCCGCAGCAGGCCGGCGACGGAGAGCAGGTCGTCGGCGGTGGCGGCCACCGCCGACGGCTCCGCACCCCGCGCGTACGCCGCCAGGCGCTCGGTCGCGGCCCGGTACGACTCCCGGCTGGCGGCCTGCATCAGCGGGCCCCCGTGCTCTCGAGCCCGCTGAGGAACCGGTCGACGGTGCCCTTGCGGCGGGCCTCGTCGGCCAACGACTCGCCGACGATCTTGCTGGCCAGGTCGACCGCGATCGTGCCGACCTCCGTGCGCAGCTCACGCACGATGGTGGCCCGCTCGGCGGCGAGCTGCTCCTTGCCGGCCGCGATGATCCGGTCGGACTCCTCCCGCGCCTTGGCGAGGACGTCCTGACGGATGCCCTCGGCGTCGGCCCGGGCGTCGTCCCGGATCCGGGCGGCGTCGTTGCGCGCCTCGGCGAGCTGCGCGCGGTACTGCTCGAGGAGCTGGTTGGCCTCGGCCTGGGCGGCCTCGGCGCGCTTGATGCCGCCCTCGATCGCGTCCACCCGGGCCTGGAACGTCTGCTCCATGCGGGGGAAGACGAACTTCATCAGCACGAAGCAGAGCACGGCGAAGGCGACGGACCCAACCACGATCTCCTGCCAGATCGGGATGATCGGGTTGTGCGGCTCACCACCCTCAGCAGCGAGGAAGAACATGAAAGACCTCCCGGTCGAAGGGGGGCGGGATTAGGAGAGCGTGCCCTGCCAGATGAAGCCGAACGCGATGCCCAGCAGCGCGAGCGCCTCGATGACGGCGAAGCCGATCCAGACGTACGGCAGGGTCATCTTGGACGACTCCGGCTGACGGGCCGTCGACTGGATGTAGGCGGCGAAGACCAGGCCGACACCGATACCCGGGCCGATGGCCGCGAGACCGTAGCCGATGGCGGCGGTGCTGCCCTCTACCGCGGCGTAGATGTCCATTAGTGGGTTCCTCCTGGTTATCACGCGTGACGGTCACGCGGGACGACAACTGGTTGGTGCGAGGTGGATCAGTGCTCGTCGGCGAGCGCGCCCTGTACGTAGCTGGCGCTGAGCACCGTGAAGACGTAGGCCTGGAGGCAGATCACCAGGAACTCGAGGAAGGTGAGCGCGATGGTCATCACCCAGGACAGCACCGAGACCGGGGCCAGCCAGGCGTTGGCGCTCAGCATCGCGAAGCCGCCGAGCGTGAAGACCAGCAGGAGCATGTGGCCGGCGAACATGTTCGCGAAGAGACGGACGGCCAGCGAGAACGGCCGGACCAGGAAGGTCGAGAAGAGCTCGATCGGGATCAGCAGCGGCAGGATGTACCAGGGCGCCGGCGGGATCAGGGAGTTCTTGAAGTACTTCGCGAAGCCGTGCTTGCGGATGCCGATGTAGTTGAACATCACGTAGCTGATCAGGGCCAGGACGGCCGGGAACGCGATGTGCGAGTTCGGCGAGATCTGGAAGAACGGCAGGATCGCGAAGAAGTTCGTCAGCAGGACGAAGCAGAAGAGCGACGTGAAGTACGGTGCGAACCGCACCCCCGCGTGCCCGATCATGTCGACGGCGATGTTGTTCCGCACGAAGCCGTAGATCGACTCGGCGAACCACTGCTTCTTCGTCGGCACGAGCTGCGGCTTCCGGTACGTGACCAGGAAGAAGATGATCAGGATGCCGACGGCGACCCAGACCATGGCCGTGATCTTGGTGAACCAGTACGAGTCGTGCGCACCCCAGGGGAGGATGCTGGGCAGGTAGAAATCGTCCACGCTGGGTGGGAATGCTGCCTCGCCCTGTGCCAGGACGTTCGCCTGTCCGAACACCGCGTCCCTTCCTAAGTAGGCGTGCCGAGCCGGCGGATGACCAGGATGATCCCCCCGGCCATGCCGAGCACGACGCCGATCCCGGTGGCGATGCCGCCGGTGTCGAGCCACTGGTCGACCAGCCAGCCGATGAAGCCCCAGACGAGCATGCCCCCGATGAGGTACGAGAGCGCGGTCCAACCCTGGCCGGCGCCGGTCGGAATGTCGTCCGGGCCGCCGGTGGGTTGGGGGGTTTGGTCACCAGCCATGACGGGGCGAACGATATCAGTCGGGAAAACGAGGCTGTGCCTCACCCCCCGCACAACTGTCGTTGTGTGGGCCTCGGGCGGGCAGTTCGTCTGGGGGCACGCTACTCCCCTTCCGCCACCCAGAGAATGACCGGCATCGGACACATTCGCGCGTCGTGTCGAGCAGTGGGACGCCGGCGGCGTCAGGCCCTGCTCCGGCGCGTGTGGACCGTGCTGATCCACCAGATGTGCGCGCCGGTCCAGACCACCACGCCGACGGCGATACCGAGGCAGAGCGGGAGCAGCCCGGCCCACCCGGTCGACGCGACCGCCACCATCACGCCACCCAGGAGGGTGAACTTGGCGGCGTAGAGGCCGAGGCCGAGCGGCAGCACGAGCTGCGGGTTCCGCGCGTCCGCCCAGGCCAGCACCACCGTGGTGAGGGTGTAGCTGACCACCGTGACGGCCACCCCGGCGGCCACGCCGAGCGCCGCGTCGGCGCCGCCGAGGACGCCGCCGGCCACCGCGCCGAGGGCCGCCACCACGGCGGAGGCGACCAGCAGCAGCGGCAGGTGGCGCAGCCGCCAACCGCGGTCGTCGGCCGCGTGCGCCGCGTCCACCCCGCGCTCAGCCACCGTGGTACGCCGGGAAGGCGGCGACCAGCTCGGCGGCCCCGCCGGCGATCCCGGCGAGGGTGTCCGCACCGCCGGGGGCGCCGGGGTCGGTACGCACCGCGCGGGCGATCTCCGGATCGGTGGCGCCGAGCTGCTCGAAGTCCGGCCCCCAGAAGGTGCTCGTCGCGTTCTTCACAACGAGGAAGTCTATGGGCCGCACACTGGTGGCTGTGAGATGCCTCGTCACGGGTGCGACCGGGTACATCGGTGGGCGGCTCGCGCCCAGGCTGCTGGCGGACGGGCACCAGGTGCGCTGCCTGGCCCGCAAGGCCGCCCGGCTGCGCGACGTGCCGTGGGCGTCGCGGGCCGAGATCGCCGAGGGCGACCTGCGCGTACCGGAGACCCTGCCGGCCGCGTTCGCGGGCGTGGACGTCGCGTACTACCTGGTGCACTCACTCGGTCAGGCCGGCTTCGAGGCGGCCGACCGGGAGGCCGCGGCCAACTTCGCCGCCGCGGCCCGCGCCGCGGGCGTACGCCGGATCGTCTACCTCGGTGGGCCGGAGCCGGACGCCGCCGGCGAGGTCTCGTCGCCGCACCTGCGGTCCCGGGCGGAGGTGGCGCGGATCCTGCTGGCCAGCGGTGTGCCGACGGCCGTGCTCCGGGCAGCGGTGATCATCGGGTCCGGCTCGGCCTCGTTCGAGATGCTGCGCCACCTCACCGAGCGGCTGCCCGTGATGGTCACCCCGCGCTGGGTGCGCAACCGGATCCAGCCGATCGCCGTCCGGGACGTGCTGCGCTACCTGACGGGCTGCGTCGCGCTGCCGCCGGAGGTGAACCGGTCCTTCGACATCGGCGGCCCGGACGTGCTCACCTTCCAGGACATGATGCGGCGCTACGCCCGGGTGGCCGGGCTGCCCCGGCGGATCATCGTCCCGGTGAGACCGCTGACCCCGGCGCTCTCCTCGCACTGGGTCGGGCTGATCACCCCGGTGCCGAACGCCATCGCCCGGCCGCTGGTGGAGAGCCTGGTGCAGGAGGCGGTCGCCCACGAGCACGACATCGCCCGGTACGTCCCCGACCCGCCGGGCGGGCTGACCCGCTTCGACGAGGCCGTCGCGCTGGCGCTGGCGAAGGTCCGCGACGCCGAGGTGGAGACCCGCTGGTCCACCGCGAGCGGGCCGGACGCCCCGGCCGAGCCGCTGCCCAGCGACCCGGCGTGGTCCGGCGGCACCGTCTACACCGACGAGCGGGAGCGGGCCGTGGCCGCCCCGGCGGACGCGCTGTGGCGGGTGATCGAGGGGGTCGGTGGGGAGCACGGCTGGTACTCGTTCCCGCTGGCCTGGTCGGTGCGCGGGTGGCTGGACCGGCTGATCGGTGGGGTGGGACTGCGCCGGGGCAGGCGCGACCCGCACCGCCTCCAGGTCGGTGAGGCGCTGGACTTCTGGCGGGTCGAGGAGATCGTCCCGGGCCAGTTGCTGCGGCTGCGCGCCGAGATGCGGCTGCCCGGCCGGGCCTGGCTGGAGATGCGCGTCGAGCCCGGCGAGGCCGGCGCGAGCCGCTACGTCCAGCGCGCGGTCTTCCTCCCGCACGGCCTGGCCGGTCACGCCTACTGGGGCTCGGTCTTCCCGTTCCACGCGATCGTCTTCGGCGGCATGGCCCGCAACATCGCCCGCAACGCCGAACGCCCCGCCCCTGACTGACCCACGTCAACCCACGTCGACCCTGAGGTCAGTCGCCGGTGCGGGCGCCCGTGACGCGGAAGGCGACCGACTCGCCGGGCGGCACGAAGTCGCGGACCGGCTCGTCCCGGAGGGTGTCGTACAGGACCCTGCCGACGACATCGACCAGGCGGGCCTGGACCGCCTTGCCGACCGCGTCGCGCGGGTCGTCGGGGTTCGCCGCGATCGAGGCGACGGCGAGCTGCGGGGTGAAGGCCACGACGGTCTCCGTCCCGTTCCCGTCCGAGCTGCCGGTCTTGCCCGCCACCGGCCGGCCGAGCCGGGAGCGCAGGTCGGCGGCGGTGCCGCCGGCGCAGCGGCCGTACATCGACTGGTCTCCGACCGGGCAGCGGGCGGCGTCCGCCGCGCCCCGGGCCACGTCGACGTCGAGCACCTGCCGGCAGTCCGGGCGACCGGCGGCGGCTGCCCGGCCACCGCCGTCGGTGATCGACAGCACCGGCGTGGGCGCGCACCACCTGCCCTCCGCGGCCAGCGCGGCGTACGCACCGGCCAGGTCGAGCGGGGTGGTGGCGGTGACCCCCAGGGTGAACGGCCCCCACTCCCGCGCGCCGTACCGGGCCATCCGGGCGTCGGACTCGGCGCGGAACCGGATGCCGAGCCGCTCGGCCATCTCCACCACCCGGTCCGCGCCCACCCGCTCGGTCAGCCAGGCGAAGTAGGTGTTCACCGAGCGGCCGAAGGCGTCCCACATGGTGCGGTGGCCGTTCATTCCGACGGGGTCGGCGTTGACCGGGCACCACCGGCCGTCGCATTCGGCGGAGCCGCCGGAGACCGGGAACCGGGTTACGATGCGGGACGGGGAGTCGAACCCGGTGTCCAGCGGCAGGCCGGCCTCCAGCGCGGCGAGCACGGTGAAGATCTTGAACGTCGAGCCGGCCTGGTAGCCGGTGATCGCCCCGCCCCCGGCGACGAGCTGGTTGACCGTGTTCGGGCGGTTCTTCCAGCCCGGCGGGTTCTCGGCCACGCCGTAGTTCCGGTTCACCGCCAGGGCGAGGACCTGCCCGGTGCCCGGCTGCACCACCGCGGTCGGCGCGGCTCGGCGGTCGGCGACGTCGTACACCTTCCGCACCTGCTCGGTGGCGGTCCGCTGCACGGCCGGGTCGAACGAGGCGACGATCCGGAAGCCGCCCCGGCGCAGGGTGCGCTGCCGCTCGTCGACCGTGGCGCCGAAGGCCGGCTGCTCGCTCCACCAACGGGTGAACCAGTCGCAGAAGAATCCCCAGTCCTCGTGCCCCTTCGGGACGGCCGCGCAGTCGTTCGGCGTCGTGCTGGTCTTCAGCGTCAGCGGCTCGGCCTGCGCCGCCGCGGCCACGTCGGGCGCGACCTGGCCGGTCTCGACCAGCCGGTCCAGCACGTACGCCCGGCGCAGCAGCGCCGCGTCGGCGTCACCGTTGATCGGGTCGTCGGTGTTCGGCGAGCGGACCAGCCCGGCGAGCAGGGCCGCCTCGGCCAGGGTGAGCTTCGCCGGCGGCTTCGAGAAGTACCGCTTGCTGGCGGCGCCCACCCCGTACGCCCCGGCGCCGAAGTAGGCGATGTTGAGGTAGCCGGCGAGGATCTGCTCCTTGCTCAGCTCTTGTTCCAGCGCCAGGGCGTACCGCATCTCCTTGAGCTTGCGGGCGACGGTGATCTCGGTGGCCTTGGCCCGCTCCTCCTCGGTGAGCGCCGGGTCGCTGGCCAGCACGTTGCGCACGTACTGCATGGTCAGCGTGGAAGCGCCCTGCCGGGTGCCGTCGCGCTGGTTGGCGGTGAACGCCCGGACCACGCCCCGCGCGTCGACGCCCCGGTGCTGGTGGAAGCGGACGTCCTCGGCGGCGACGATGGCCTGGCGCATCACCGGCGCCACCTCGCTCAGCGGCACGTCCGCCCGGTCCTCGGTGTAGAACGAGGTGATCAGGGTGGTGCCGTCGTTGGCGTAGAGGTTGGAACGCTGGGCCGTCGGCGGCGTGCGCAGCGACTCGGGCAGCTCGGACCAGGGCTCGGTGAGCCCCCGTACGCCGAACCCGAAGACCAGGGCGGCCGGCAGGGCCGCCACGGCCAGTGCCAGCCCGGCGAGCACCCCGGCGATCACGATGGTCATCAGCTTGTCGAGACGGCGGACCCGGATCATCAGCTCTCCCCGCAGGAGCCAGCGTGCGAACCCGTTCAGAATGACCCGGAAGCCATCAGGCACCCCCGGTTTTCCCCAAAGGGGGACAAGTTTCGCGAGAAAAGCACGCGACGCGCCGCGGGACGCGCGGGACGACCGACTTGACGCGCGGGACGACCGGCCCGGCCAGGTCGGACGGCGGGCGGGCGGCGGTAGGCGGGGCGGGCGTCAGGGCAGCAGGGCGACGGCCAGCGGGTGGACGGTCTCCTCGATCTCGTCGGCCACCCGGCTGAAGCACTGGTCGCCCCGCCCCCACGGGTCGTCGAGGTCGTCGGTGCGCAGCGGGGACGTGCCCTGCCGGGCTGTGTGCGCGGCGGCGACCAGGGCCACCCCGCGCGCGTACACCGCGTCGGGGACGGACTCGGCGGCCGGCAGCGCGGCGGCGTCCACCGCCGCCAGCAGCCGGCCGAACTCGCCGAGCACGAAGGTGCGGGCGGCGGCGTCGGGGCGCAGCGCCACCACGTACTCCTGCTGGTCGGCGGTGGCGGTGAGGACCAGGTCGGCGGCGTCGATCTGGTCGGAGCGCAGCTTGCGGGCGGCGAAGCCGTCCACGTCGCCGCCCCGGGAGAGCACCTGCCGGGCGGCCGGCGGGTTCATCTCCTCCCCCGCGTGCCAGCCGCCGGTGCCGGCGCTGTGGCTGTGCAGCAGCCCGTCCGCGCCGGTCGGGTCGACGCCGCGCCGGGTCAGCCGCTCGCGGACGGCCAGCGCCAGCAGCCGCTCCGCCATCGGCGAGCGGCAGATGTTGCCCATGCAGACGTGCAGGACGGTGAACGGCGGCACTCAGCCCACCCGGCTCTCAACGATGTCGGGCACGACGTCCCGCAGCTTCTCGAACGGGATCGCCCCGGCGCGCAGCACCCGGGGCACCTCGCCGGTGAGGTCGACGATGGTGCTCGGCACCGGGTCCGGGCAGGGCCCGGCCTCCAGATATGCCCGGACGGCGTAGCCGAGCTGCTCACGGGCCTCCTCGGCGGTGACCGTCGTCGGCTGACCGAGCTTGTTGGCCGACGCCACCGCCATCGGGCCGGTCTCCCGCAGCACCTCCAGGGCCACCGGGTGCAGCGGCATCCGCACGGCGACCGTGCCGCCGTCGCCCAGGTCCCACGACAGGCTCGGCGAGTGCTCCACCACGATGGTCAGCGCGCCCGGCCAGAACGCCTCGACCAGGTCGCGGGCCGCCCGGGGCAGCGTGAAGACCAGCCCGTCGAGGGTGTGCCGGGAGCCGATCAGCACCGACGACGTCTGCCGGGTGCCGCCCTTCGCGTCCGAGAGGGCCTTGACGGCATACGGCGTGAAGGCGTCGGCGCCGATCCCGTAGACCGTGTCCGTCGGCAGGACGACCAGCTCGCCGTTCTTGACAGCCTCGATGGCAGCGGCGATGCCGCGGTCCCGGTCGGCGGGCGACCGGCAGTCGTAGAGCATCACGAGGAGCCAGTCTGCCACGCCCGGGGCCCGTCGGTGTCCTCGGCGTGACCAGGTGCCACGGGCACGGACTCCCGGCGGCGGCGGGCGGTGGCGAACCGGGGCCGTCCGGCCAGGTCCCGGTGCTCCTCGACCGCCTCGTACCGGCCGTCGGCGGCGAGCAGCGCCGGCAGCACCGCGCCGTGCGTGTCGTCGTGCTCTACTCCGAGCACCCCGCCGGGGCGCAGCAGCTCGGCGGCCCGGGCGAGCACCGGCCGGATCACGTCCAGCCCGTCCGCCCCGCCGAAGACCGCCTCGTCCGGGTCGTGCGCCGCCACCTCGGGCGGAACGAGCACCGCGCGCGGCACGTACGGCGGGTTGCACAGCAGCACGTCCACCCGCCCGGTCAGCCCGGCCAGCAGCTCCGGGTCGGTGACGTCGGCGGCCACCACCTCGATCGGCCGGTCCCCGGCGGCGGCCCGGTCGGCGGCGTTGCGGCGCAGCCAGGCCAGCGCGGCCGGCGACCGTTCCACCGCCACCACCCGGGCGGCGGGCGCCTCCTGAGCGACCGCGAGGGCGATCGCGCCCGACCCGCTGCACAGGTCGACCACCAGCGGCCCGTCGCCCGCCCCGGCCGTCTCGCCCGCCCCGGGCCGCGGCCGGGCCCGGTCGACGCCCCAGCCGGCGAGCAGCTCCGTCTCCGGCCGGGGCACGAAGACGCCCGGCCCGACCGCCAGCTCCAGGTGCCGGAAGCCGGCGCTGCCGGTGAGGTGCTGCAACGGCTCCCTGGTCGCCCGGCGGGCGACCAGGGCGTCGTACCGGTCGAGCTGGCCGGCGGTGAGGCCGTCGGCCAGCGCCAGCCGCCCCCGGGGTACGCCCAGCACGTGCGCGGCGAGCAGCTCGGCCTCGGCGCGGGACGCCTCGACGCCGGCCGCGGCGAGGGTCCGCGCGGCGCGGGCAACCGCCACCGAGGGCCGAAGCCGTTCTGACCCTTCGGACGGGTGTTGCGGAAGGGAGGTCACGACATAATCATGAAGCGTCGCCGGAGCGCGCCACGAGCTGGTGCGTCGGCGCACACCGACAGGGAGGTCGCGGGTGGGCTGGCTCGACCGGGTCAACGACCAGGTTGACGCCCTCACGCGGGCCCGCACCCTGCAGGAGGTGGACCGCTCCGCCGAGGCGTGCCTCCTGCTCGACGGGGTGATCCACAGCACCGCCGACCCATACGTCCGGGCGGACGCGCTGGTCCAGCGCCTCTCCGCGTTGATCAATCTCGGTCGCACCGCCGAGTTCACCCGGGCCATCGAGGAGGCGTCCGCCGCCGTGCGGGACCTCGCCGAGCCGTACCTGCACGGGCACCTCAACGCACTGGCCGCGCTCGCCGCCCACCACCAGGGGGCGCTCGACCGGTGCGTCACCCACCTGGTCAAGGCCGCGCGGGCGCTCGGCGCGGTGGACGACCCGGACCAGGAGACCGCGTGGGGCTGGCACGACCTGGCGATGGCCTACTCGTACCTCAGCTTCCACGGGTACGCCCTCGGCGCGATCGAGCGCGCCCGCCAGCTCGGGGTCGCCGCCGGCATCCCCGAGGAGACCTTCGCCGCCCCCGGGATCCGGCTGCGCAACGCGGTGGCCCTCGACCACAACGGCGACAGTGACGGCTGCCTACGGGTGCTCCGGGACGTCGCCTCCGACCTGAGCCGGTTCCTGCGCGGCGAGCGGGCCGGCCAGCTGCGGCCGAGCAGCCTCGCCGCGTACGGCTACGCCGCCGCCCGGCGGGCGGCGCTGGGCGACCGGGTGGAGACCGGCACCGACGCGGACCCGGCGCGGCTGCTCGCGCACGGCGGGGACAGCGCGCGGGCCCGGGACATGCGCCAGCTCGGCCAGGTGTGCCTGGCCATCGCCACCGGCAACCCGATCGAGGCGGTCACCCGGCTGGACACGGCCCGGGTCTCCCACGAGACCCTCGGCGCCGCCGAGGCGGCACGGCTGCGCAGCATCGCGTACGGGCGGGCCGGCGACCACCCGGCGGCGCACCGGGCCGACCGGCACGCGTTCCGGCTCGCCGCCCAGCGCAGCGACCGGCTGCGGGACGTCTACATCGACGGCATCGCCGCCCGGATCGACCACGAGGAGATGCGCCGCGAGGCGGCCCGGTACGAGGGCGAGGCGCTCACCGACCCGCTGACCGGGCTGCCCAACCGCCGCCGGCTGGAGCGCTACATCGCGACGGTGGTGGCCCGCGGCGAGCGGGTGGTGATCGGCGTCTGCGACCTGGACAACTTCAAGGCGGTCAACACCCGGCACGGCCACCACTCCGGCGACCTGGTCCTCCAGCGCGTCGCCGGGGTGATCAACCGGGTGATGCGCCGGGGTGACTTCGTGGCCCGCTACGGCGGCGACGAGTTCGTGGTGGTGCTGTCGGGCGCCGGGATGTCCGAGGCGGCCGAGGTGGCCCGCCGGATCAAGGCGGCGGTGGGCACGGAGGACTGGGAGTCGCTGGTGCCCGGCACCCCGGTCGGGGTCAGCATCGGCTTCGCCGAGGTGAGCGGCTCCGGCGCGGGCCTGCGCGACGCGCTCGGCACGGCGTTCGAGACCGCCGACCGGGAGATGCTCGCCGCCAAGGTCCGCTCTCGCGCCTCCTGACCCCGGGGGCGGCTCAGGGGCCGGTCAGCGGCGGGTCAGCTCGGTGTCGCCGGCCAGTCGGGCGGCGCGGTCGGCCTCGGCGAGGGCGTCCAGCACGCCGTCCAGCTCACCGGCGAGGGCCAGGTCGAGGTTGTACGCCGTGTAGCCGATCCGGTGGTCGGTGATCCGGTTCTGCGGGTAGTTGTACGTGCGGATCCGCTCCGAGCGGTCCACCGTGCGCACCTGCGCCTTGCGGGCGTCCGAGGCGGCGGCGTCGGCCTGCTCCTGGGCGGCGGCCAGCAGCCGGGCCCGCATGATGCGCATCGCCTGCTCCCGGTTCTGGAGCTGGGACTTCTCGTTCTGGCAGGAGACCACGATCCCGGTCGGCAGGTGGGTGATCCGCACCGCCGAGTCGGTGGTGTTCACCGACTGCCCGCCGGGCCCGGACGAGCGGAACACGTCGATCCGGAGGTCGTTCGGGTCGATGGTGACGTCCACGTCCTCCGCCTCGGGCAGCACCAGAACCCCGGCGGCACTGGTGTGGATGCGTCCCTGCGACTCGGTGACCGGGACGCGCTGCACCCGGTGCACCCCGCCCTCCCACTTGAGCCGGGACCAGACCCCGTTGCCGCCCTCCGGGACACCCTTGGTCTTGATCGCCAGCGAGACGTCCTTCACCCCGCCCAGGTCGGAGTCCTGCGCGTCGATCACCTCGGTGAGCCACCCGTGCCGCTCGGCGTACCGGGTGTACATCCGCAGCAGGTCGCCGGCGAACAGGGCGGACTCCTCGCCGCCCTCGCCGGCCTTGATCTCGACGATCACATCCTTGGCGTCGTGCGGGTCGCGCGGGATCAGCAACTCGGCGAGGCGTTGCTCCAGCGCCGGCAGTCCGGCGGCGATCGACTCCGCCTCGGCCGCGAAGGACGGCTCCTCGGCGGCCAGTTCCCTCGCCGCGACCAGGTCGGCGCGGGCCTGCTCCAGTTCGCCGGCCGCCTTGTTCAGCGGCACCAGTTCGGCGTACCGGCGGCCGACCCGGCGGGCGGTGCCCTGGTCGGCGTGGATGGCCGGGTCCGCGAGGCGCTTCTCCAGCTCGGCGTACTCGTCGAGGAGGGCGGCCAGCCGCTCGCTGCTCATGCTCGGGGTGCTCCTTCGACGACGAGGACCGGCCGGGGATGGTGGACCGGACGGGGGGCAATACGGACAGCGCCCGCGCCCGGCAGGAAGCCGGACGCGGGCGCCGAATGTGGAGCTACTTGGCCTTCTTGGCCTGAACCTTGGCGTACTTCTGCTGGAACTTGGCGACCCGGCCGGCCGTGTCGAGAACGCGCTGCTTACCGGTGTAGAACGGGTGGCAGGCGCTGCAGGTCTCGACGTGGATGGAACCGCCCTTGGCGGTGCTGCGGGTCGTGAAGGTGCTACCGCAGGAGCAGCTGACCTCGGTGGTCGTGTACTCCGGGTGGATGTTTGACTTCATGTCGCCTCGGTCCTTTCGTGGGTGGTCGCCGGGTCGCCCGTGCGGCGCCGACGCGTGGTGCGCGCCGGGCTCGGGCGTGAACCGGAACCGGTGGCCGATTGACCAGTGTGCCATGGGCGTGGGCCGACCCGTCAGGCGGGCCGCACAGCAGGTCCGGCTTCGTCAACGTGCCGGTCCCCTCCCGCATTCCCGCCCCACCGCCCCGCATTCCGGTGCGAGCCGGCCCCCTCGGTGGAGGGGAACGCCTCCCGGCAGCCGGGGAGCGTGCGGCGGCCGGGGACGGCGGGCGCATCGCGGGCTTATGTCCGATTCGCCCCCAGGAGCAGCTCGAAGCCGGGTGGCACGGGAAGGGCCCCGGTCGCCGCGTTCCGCGCCGACCGGGGCCCTTCCCCACCTCTCAGGCGGCGGGGGTCCGGGCGGCTGCGGCGGCCGCCCGGGTGAGGGTGACGGTGGCCTCGGCACGGACGCCGTTGACCGTCACCGCGAGCTGGACCGTCGCGCCCGGACGCAGCGCCGTCAGCACACCGGTCGCCGGGTCGAACCGGGCCACGTGCCAGGGCCGCAGCCCGATGACGGGTCCGACGAGGACGCTCGGCGAGGCGGACCAGTCCGCGCTGACCGGGGCGGCCACCGGCACGACCCGCCCGCCCGGCTGGGTCAGCGTCGCGGTCACCCGGGCCGGGGTGCCGACCGCCACCGTCTCCGGCGCGGTCAGGGCGAGTTGGTCGACGTGGGCGTGCAACTCGGCGTCCACCCAGCGGGGGCCCTCGGCGAGCGGGTTGCGGCGGGCCCGCTCGGCCTCGGCCGGGGTGACCGGGTCGACGCCGAACTCCGTCCAGCCGGTGAAGCCGCCGAGCTGCGCCGGGGTGGACGGATTCTTGCCCGAGTTGCCGTTGATCACGTACGGCACCCCGTCGACCCGGTCGGCGTGGAACGCGCCGACGTGGCCGTTGACGACGAGCGCGCCCTTGCCGGTGCGGTGCTGGAAGTCGGCGAGCCACTGCTCGACCAGCGCCGCCTCCTTGCGGTCGCCGAGCTGGCTGGCCTTGGCCGGGCTCGGGTCGCGCGGCGGGTGGTGGAACAGCACGGCCACCGAGCCGATGCTCCGGTCGGCGGCGGCCCGGTCGAGGGTGTCGCGCAGCAGCTCGACCTGGTCGAAGCCGCTGCCACGCAGCGACCCGGCGGACGTGTTCAGCGTGACGAACCGGGTGCCGGCGTGGTCGAAGACCCGCGAGGTGGCCCCGAACGCGGCGGTGAAGTTGCCGATCGGGGCGCCCATGATCTCGTGGTTGCCGGGGACGTAGTAGTAGGGCAGCTCGCCGCCCAACTCCTCGTCGAGGATCCGCCTCGCCAGGGCGAAGTCCGCCGGGTACGCGGTGTCCACGAAGTCCCCGTTGATCACCAGGAAGTCCGGCTTGGCGGCCCGGATCTCGCGCAGCGTGCGGCGGGCCTGGGCGACCAGGTCGCTGTCCGGGGCGGCGGCGACGAACTGGGCGTCGGACATGACCGCGAAGCGCCAGGGCGCCCCGTCGACGGTGCCGTCGCGCAGCACCACCCGGTCGGTGCGCGGCTCCTCGGCCGGCGCGTCGACCGTCGGGGGAACCTTCGCCACCAGGTCGTCGATGACGATCTCGCTGGTGTACTGGGCTGCGGCGTTGGTCTCCGCGACGTAGAACCGGCGCACCCGCACCGGGTACTGCACCCCGGCCGGGACGGCGAGCTCGACGTACCGCCAGCCGGTCCAGGTGATCAGCGGGCCACGCAGCACGTGCTGGGTGTCCTGGGCGTCGTGCAGGTGCAGGCTGGGCCACTCCCCCTTGCCGCTGCCGTTGATCCACATACCGAACGCCTGCGGCTGGCCGGGCACCTCGATCCAGGCCGGCGGGTCGGCGTACGCGGCGCGGGTGCCGGTGGACTGGCTGAAGTCGTACGACATCTTCAGGCCGGTGCCGGTGTGGCCCGGCGCCGGGGCGACGGAGCCGCTGGCCCGGGCCTGGCTGAACTTCCAGGACGCCGCGTCGTCGAAGGTGGCCACCGGGACGTCGGTAAGGCCGACGGTGACCGGCAGCACGGTGGTCCGAGCCCCGACACGCACGGTGACCAGGGCGGAGCCGCTGTCGGTGAGCGACTTCACCGAGAGGTTGCCGTCCTCGGTGGGGGTGACGTCGAGCAGGCTCCGGTCGTAGTCGAGCCGCAGGTCGGCGGGCTCGATCGGGGCGGTGTTGCCCTCGGCGTCGTAGCCGACGACGCCGAACAGGGCGGCGTCGCCGGCCCGGTTCAGCCCGACCCGGTCGGTCGTGGCGTCGATCCGGGCCAACGGGCCGAGCACGGTGAGGTCGAGCGTCCCGCTGGCCCCGCCCCGCCACGCGGTGACGGTGCTGCGGCCGGGCAGGAGGGCCCGGAAGACGCCGCCGCGGTCGACCATCCCGTGGACCGCGGGATTCGCCCGCCAGGCCGGGGCGCCGGCCGCCGGGCCGTACGTCTCGTCGTGGCCGGCGGCGGTGAGCTTACGGGTCAGGCCGGGGAAGACCCGGTCGGGCCGGCCGCCCCGGACCGGGGCGACGCCCGGCGCGGCGGCGGGGTCGCTGGTGGTGCGCAGCCAGTAGCCGGTGAGCCGGCCACTGCCCTTCGGCGCGTAGATGGCCAGGCCGTTGGGCACGGCGCGCTCGGCGCCGTCGGACGGGCTGTTCGCCACCTCGACGGCCGCCTCGCCGGGGCGGCGGGCCAGCAGGGTCGAGGAGCCGCCGCCGTCGAGGTTGAGCGCGGTCCACGCGCCCAGCTCGGCCATCATCCGGCCCATCTCGGTCTGGGTGACGCCCCGGCTGTCCACCTGCCGGCCGTCCACGGTGAGCATGATCATGCGCTTGCCGTCGGCGGTGAAGCCGACCGCGGTGCGCGGCGCCAGTGAGGCGTCGGCGATGCTCTGCACCGCTCCGTCGCGGACCAGCACGTTGCTGCCGCCGACCGCCGCGCGCAGGGTGCCGCCGTCGGATGCCTTCGGCTGGTACGCCACGCCCACCGGGTCGCCCGGCCGCAGGCCGGCGAGGGCGTCCGCGCCGGCGTCCCGCCCGAGCAGCACGGTGGTGCCGGCGGGGATCGGGCCGGCGCCGGCCGCCGTGGTCACCGTTGCGACGCGACCGTCGACCACGGTCACCTCGGCGACGCGCTGCGCGCCCTCCACCGCACGTTCCCGGGGGTACGCGCCCCAGAGCGGGGTGAACAGGCCGACCCCGTTCGCCTGCACCATGTTGTTGAACTGGGTCAGCGACACCGGGCCGGCGGGCAGGGTGGCGGTGCCGTCGAAGTTCACCTGGATCACCCGGCCGAGGCCGTCGGCGCTGATCGCGACGGCGTTGTTGTGCCCGGCGACGGGCGACTGGACCAGTTCCCCGGCCCGTACCCCGATCCCCTGGGCCGCCCCGGAGTTGTTGATGTCGAAGAAGTCGCCGTTGACGGCGGCGACGGCCCGGGACCGGTCCACCGCGCCGCGCAGCGGCTCGGCCTTCGCCACCTCGCCGGAGTTGACGTAGTCCACGGTGACCCCGCCGGTGAGGTCGGCGGTCAACGCGTCGGCGCGTAGCCAGCCGTTGGCGTCGTAGCGGTCGAAGGAGGTCAGGTCGAGGCCGGGGGCGACCGGCCGGACGGTCTTCGCGGTCTCCAGGCCACCGGCCGGTTCGACGCCGGAGGCTGCGCGGGTGGCGGCGCTGGCCGCAGCCGGGTCACCGGCGAGGGCGACCGCGTCGGCGGGGGCGGACGAGGCGCGGGGGGCGTCCTCGGCGGCCGTCCCGCCGGCCGGGGCAGGGGGTGGGCCGGCCGCGGCCGGCACGGGGCCCGTCAGGGTGAGCAGCGGCGTCAGCAGCAGGACGCCGGCGAGATGAACGGATCGACTGCGGGTGCGCATGACCGCCAGTCAACCCGACGGTGAACAGAAGTTTCAATACCTAACGGCTTAACCGAAGGAAAACTTCACGTCGGCCGACCCGTCCGGCCTGCCCCAGGACGCGGAAGGGCACGGCCGCGGGCGGCCGTGCCCTTCCGTCAGTCCCTCCGGGTCAATCCCCCGGTGTGGACTTCGCGATCTGCATCAGGAACTCGATGTTGGTGCGGGTCTGCTTGAGCTTGTCGAGCAGCAGGTCCATCGCCGCCTGCGAGTCCAGCGAGTGCAGGACCTTGCGGAGCTTGTGGAGGATGGCCAGCTCCTCGGGTGCGAGCAGGACCTCCTCCTTACGGGTACCGGACGGGTTGATGTCGATGGCCGGGAAGGTGCGCTTGTCGGCGATCTTCCGGTCCAGCTTCAGCTCCGCGTTGCCGGTGCCCTTGAACTCCTCGAAGATGACCGTGTCCGCCATGGACCCGGTCTCCACCAGCGCCGTGGCGATGATGGTCAGCGAGCCGCCGTTCTCGATGTTGCGGGCCGCACCGAGGAAGCGCTTCGGCGGGTAGAGCGCGGTGGAGTCGATACCACCCGACATGATCCGGCCGCTGGCCGGCGCCGCCAGGTTGTACGACCGACCGAGCCGGGTCACCGAGTCGAGCAGCACGACGACGTCGTGCCCGAGCTCGACCAGGCGCTTCGCCCGCTCGATCGCCAGCTCCGCCACCGTCGTGTGGTCCTGCGGCGGACGGTCGAACGTGGCCGCGACGACCTCGCCCTTGATCGACCGCTGCATGTCGGTGACCTCTTCGGGCCGCTCGTCCACCAGCACCACCATCAGGTGGCATTCCGGGTTGTTGTGCGTGATCGCGTTCGCGATCGCCTGGAGCACCATCGTCTTACCCGCCTTGGGCGGCGACTGGATGAGTGCCCGCTGGCCCTTGCCGATCGGCATGACCAGGTCGATGACCCGGGTCGTCAGGATGTGCGGCTCGGTCTCCAACCGCAGGCGCTCCTGCGGATACAGCGGAGTGAGCTTGTAGAACTCCGGCCGACGCTTCGCCTCGTCCGGCTCCATCCCGTTGATGGTGTCCAGCCGCATCAGCGGGTTGTACTTGTCCCGCCGCTGGTCACCGTCCCGCGCCGCACGTACCGCACCGGTGATCGCGTCACCGCGCCGCAGGCCGTACTTCTTGATCTGGGACATCGAGACGTACACGTCGTTCGGGCCGGCCAGGTAGCCGGTGGTCCGGACGAAGGCGTAGTTGTCGAGCACGTCGATGATGCCGGCGACCGGAACGAGGACGTCGTCCTCGTTCACCTGCGGCTCGCGGCCACCGCCGCCACCGCCAGGACCGCCACCGCCAGGACCGCCACCGTCCTCACCACGCTCGCCGCGGCCCCGACGACGGTCCCGGAAGCGACTGCGCCGGCCCCGCCGGCCACCCGCCTCGTCGTCGTCGTCGTTGTCGGCACGCGGACCCCGGTCGTTCCGGTCGTTCCGGTCGTTCCGGTCGCTCCGGTCGTTGCGCTCACCGCGCTCGGTCCGGTCGGTCCGGTCGGTCCGGTCGGCACGCTCGGTCCGGTCGGTCCGGTCGGTCCGGTCGGCACGCTCACCGCGCTCGGTCCGCTCGGTCCGCTCGGTCCGATCGGCACGCTCGGTCCGGTCGGCACGCTCGGTCCGGTCAGTCCGGTCAGTCCGGTCAGCACGCTCGGTCCGGTCAGCGCGCTCAGTCCGGTCGGCCTGGTCCCGGCCGCCCCGGCCCTCGCCGCGCTCCCGGCGGCCCTCGCCGCGCTCGGCGGGTTCGGTCACGGTCACGGCCGGCGGCTCCTCGGCGCGCGGCTCTACCTGCCGGGCCTCAGCCGGCTGGGCCTCCACCGGCCGGGTCTCGGCCTTGGGGGCCCGGGACTCGGCAGTGGCGGCCCGGCTGCGCCGGGCCCTGGTCCGGCCCTCGGCCGGCGCGGCAACGGCCGGCTCCTGGGCCCGGTTCTGGTCGGCGCCGGACGGGGTCTGGGAGACCTCCACGTGCACCTCCTCACGGGCGGGGGCAGCGGCTGCGACCTCGGCCCGCGGTCGAGGGGTCCCGGCAGCGGCGCCGCCCTGCCGCTCGGTGATCGCGCTGATCAGCTCGCCCTTGCGCATGCGAGCCGTGCCGGAGATGCCGAGCGACGCGGCCAGGCTCTGCAGCTCCGGCAGCAGCATCGCCGACAGGCCGGTTCCGCTACGCCGACGGCGGACGGGGGCGGCAGCGGCGGCATCGCCAGCGACGTTGGAAACATCCGACGTCACGTCGGTGGTGTCGCTCAATGGATTCCTTCCCTCGATAGGCCGGGACTGCCCGGAGTCGACAAGCAGGTGGCCGGGCGGCCTCGGTGCACCCGCCTCGCATGACGCGTCGCGGGAGACTGTGACACAGCAGCCGGGTCGGGTTTCCCGGCTCACCAACATCGGTGAGCAGGTCTCGCCGTCTGCGGCGACCTGCGGAAACTGCGGTGCGGCGTGGGCCTTAAGCAGAAGTGACGGGCTGACCGCCGAGAGCTTCGGGGGTGCGCCGACCCGCAGGAAGATCGCATGCTTCGCGGCTGTGCTAAGTCTAGAGCGTAATCAACTCTTCCGACCTGCGGCAACAGGGTCCCGCTCGGCGTGTCCAAGTCTACCCCGTGCGACCCGTGCTCCGTGCACATCTATAGCCAACCGCAGAGTCCGCCAACCTGTTCCCACGGAAAAGCCCGGGCCAGGCTCGCTCAGCGCCAGCACCGTCGGCCCGGCCCCACTGACCACGGCAGCCACACCGGCCGCACGCAGCGCGCCGACCAGGGCAGACGTGCCGGGCATCCCCTCGGCGCGGTAGTCCTGGTGCAGCCGGTCGACCGTGGCGGGCAACAGCAGGGCCGGCTCGGCGGTCAGGGCGTGCACCAGCAGCGCGGCCCGACCTGCGGTGAGCGCGGCGTCGGCATGCGGGACGGTGCCGGGCAGCGCGGCCCGGGCCACGGCGGTCAGGCCGCGTTCCTCGGGCACGAAGACCGTCGGCCGGACCCGGTCGTCGACGGCCAGCGAGACCGCGCGGGCGCCGGACGGCTCCGTCCAGGCGATCGTGAAGCCGCCGAGCAGACAGGGAGCGACATTGTCCGGATGTCCCTCGATCTCCGCCGCCAACCGCAGCGCGCCCGCGTCGTCCAGCCGGGTGTCGCCGTCGACGACCAGCGCCCGGGCGAGCTGCACGCCGGCCACGATGGCGGCCGACGAGGATCCCAGGCCGCGGGCCTGCGGGATCCGGTTGACGCATTCCACGGCGAAACCCGACGGCTGTCCGCCCAGCGCGTCGAAGGTGGCCCGCATCGCCCGGGCGACGAGGTGCGCGTCGCCGTCGGGCAGCTCACCCGCGCCCTGCCCGGTCACCGTCACCCGGACGCCGTCGGGCACCACCTCGGCGGCCACGTCGTCGTGCAGGCCGAGCGCCAGCCCCAGCGCGTCGAACCCCGGACCGAGGTTGGCGCTGGTGGCGGGGACCCGGACCTTGACCGGCCCGGACACGAATGTCGTCGGCACGCGCTCATGCTAGGCCGCCGGGGCGGTCCGGCGGCGGTCCGCCCGGCCCGTGGGATTCGTCCGCCTCCGCTAGCCTGGCCGGGACGATCACCGGGCGGGAGTGAGTTTGGCATGGAGTTCCTGACCTACTCGGCCACCCAGGTGGCCACGCAGCTCCCGACCCTGCTGGTGCTGGCGGCCGGCCTGACGCTGGCAGTGGTCTCCCGCGACCGGCTCGGCCGGCCATCCCGGCTGATGCTGGTGTCGGGCGTGGTGGTGCTGCTGGTCGGGACGCTGGTCAGCCTCGCCTGGCTGCTCGTCCTGCCCCGGCTCTACACGTCCGGGGGCGCCTCGCTGTCCGGCGTCACGGTGGCCCGGCTCAACACCGGCGTCAGCCTGGTGCTCGCCCTGCTCCACCCCGCCGGGCTGGGCCTGGTGATCGCCGCGGCCCTGACGGGCCGGCGGCCGACCGGCGGCGCGTGACCCCACTGCCCCGCCGGGCGGTCAGCGGGCCGGTACGGGCTCGGCCACCGGGTCGGTCAGCGAGAGCCGCCGGGTGGCGATCCGCCAGCCGACCGCGTAGACCAGCGTGACCAGGCCGCAGCCGGCCAGCACCACCCGCTCGTCCACGATGTCGATAACTCCGGCCACCACTAGCTGGCTGACCGAGACGGCGAGCGTCGCCAGCATCATGTCGGTGGCGAAGACCCGGCCGCGCAGCCGGTCCGGCACCTCGCCCTGAAGGGCGAAGTTCGACATCACCCAGTTGCTCCCACCGGCGAAGTGCGCCACGAAGACCAGCCCCAGCACCAGCGGGAACCAGTCGACCACCGAGGTGCCCACGTAGGCCAGGCCGTAGAGGGACATCGACAGGGCCAGGCCGGGCAGCAGCCAGGCCCGGTTGGTCAGCACCCGGCGCATCAGGATCGGACCGACCAGCGCGCCGGCGCCGCGCACCGCGAAGAGCAGGCCGGTGCCGATCGCACCCACCCCGTACACGCCGGCGAGCAGCGGGAAGACGGTGAGCACGCCGTTGCCCAGGCCCACCGCGGACTTCACGGTGACCAGCCCGAGGACCCGGGGGCGGTGACCGATGTAGGCCAGCGCCTCCCGGATCGCCGCCCAGGTGCGCTGGGCGGGCACGGCGGCGTCCCGGGGGACCTGCAACGGACGGCGGATCAGCGCCGCCAGCCCCGCCGCCAGCGTCAGGCCGACCGCGGCCACCCAGAAGCAGACGTACGGGCCTGCGGCGGCACTGAGCACGCCGCCCAGCGAGGCGCCGACGACGGTCATGGTGCCCCAGGCGGAGCCGGCGACCGCGTTGCCGGCGGCCAGCTCCTCCGGGTCGAGGACGTTGGGCAGGGCGGCCTGGGCGGCCGGGGAGTAGAACGCCTTCGCCACCGCCACCACGGCGATCCCCGCCATCGCCAGCCACGCCGTGTCCGCGCTGCGGACGCCGAGCAGCAGCAGCACGCCGAACAGCGACGCCACGTTGGCCGCCATCATGATCTTCTTGCGGTCGAACCGGTCGGCGATCGTCCCGGTGTACGGCAGCAGCAGCGCCACCACGCCGGTGTCCACGGCCAGCACGAGCGCGCCCCAGACACCGCTGCCGGTCAGCGTCGGCAGCAGCACGAGCAGCGGCACCATGACGAACCAGTCGGCGCCGAAGACGACCAGCTCGGCCAGGAAGAGATTGCGGAAGTTCCGGTTGCGGACCAGGACCGAGGCGGTGGGCGACACGGACCGGAACCCTACCCGGCTACGCGCGGCGGGCTCGCCCGGCGCAGCAGCTCGGAGACGGTGACGAAGGTGAAACCGCGGTCCCGCAGGCCGGTGATCAGATCAGGCAGGCCGCGCAGCGCGACCAGCCGGCGGGGGTCCCCGACGTCGTGGGCGAGCAGGATGGTGCCGGGCCGCACCCCCGCCACGATCCGCCGGGCGTGGCCGGCCGGATCGTCCGGGTACTGCCGCTCGACCATCTGCAACGACCACAGCACGACCCGGTAGTCCAGTCGGGCGGCGGCATGCAGCACCGCGCCGCCGAGGTGCCCGTACGGCGGGCGGAGCAGTCGGGGGGCGACCCCGGCCGCCGCGGTGATCGCGTCGTGCGACCGGCGCAGGTCCTCGTGGACCTCGGCGGCGTCGTGCCGGGCCAGGTCGTGGTGCGCCCAGCTGTGGTTGCCCACCTCGTGCCGGTCGAGTCGATCTCGCAGGATATCGGCGTGCCGCCGGGCCCGCTGCCCGACCAGGAAGAACGTGGCCGGCACGGCGTACCGGTCGAGGGTGTCCAGCACCATCGGCGTCCAGTGCGGCCGAGGGCCGTCGTCGAACGTGAGCGCCACCAGCGGCTGCTCGGTCCGGGCCGCCCAGACGACCGACACCTCGCCGTCGCCGACCTGCTGGTGGTCGCTGCCGAGGGTGGTGCTGGCCGGGCCGCCGGCCAGGGGCAGGCGCCGGTCGGCGATCCAGGTGCTCTGGGCCGTGGCCCCGGCGCCCAGCGCCGCGCCCCCGGCGAGCAGGCCGGCGCGGCGCAGCACGGTCCGCCGCTCCCACCGGCCACCGCCGTCCGCCATGGACCGCTCCGCTCGCCAACGGCCGCCCACCCGGGGGCGACCTCGACACCGTCAGTATGTGACAAATGAATTCACGGCATCCGGTCGGATGCACGACGAACCCTGTGGCGACCGTACGCGACGCGCCCCCGCCGGGCGAACCCGGCGGGGGCGCATTGTGGCTGCGACCGGCTACTCGGTCGGGGGCAACGGCGACTGCCGGCTCCGCGGCAGCCGCAGCACCTCGAACTGGTCGGTGCCGTCCACCAGCGCCGCCGACGGCGCGGGCCGGGCCCGGGGCGCATCGGACGGCGCACCCGCCGGCACCGGCTCGGTCACCGGGGTGTCACCCGCCCCGGGCGCGCCGGACTCCGGCGCCGACCCGCCGGTACGCCGCCGACGGCGGGCCCGCAGCGACTCCTTGGTGTTCTCCACCATCGTGTACAGCGTCGGGACCAGGATCAGGGTGAGCAGGGTGGAACTGAGCAGGCCGCCGATCACCACGACCGCCAGCGGCTTGGAGATGAAGCCGCCCTCCCCGGTCAGCCCGAACGCCATCGGCAGCAGGGCGAAGATCGTCGCGACCGCGGTCATCAGGATCGGACGCAGCCGGCGCCGGCCGCCCTCGACCACCGCCTCCCGGACCCCCATGCCCTGCGACCGGTACTGGTTGATCAGGTCCAGCAGCACGATCGCGTTCGTCACCACGATGCCGACGAGCATCAGCACGCCGATCAGCGCCGGCACGCCCAGCGGGGTGCCCGTGGCCAGCAGCAGGCCGATCGCCCCGGTCGCCGCGAACGGAATCGAGATCAGCAGGATCAGCGCCTGGGTGAGGCTGCGGAACGTCGCCACCATGATCAGGAAGACGATCGCGATGGCGGCCAGCACGGCCAGCCCCAGGTCGGCGAACGCCTCCTCCTGGTCGGCGCTGACGCCGCCGATGCTGACGCTCGCCCCGGGCACGTCGATCGCGTCCAGCTTCTTCTGCAACTCCTTGCTGGTCGCGCCGAGGTTCGCGCCGGTCGCCGTGCCGGTGACCGTGACGCTGCGCTCGCCGTCGATCCGGGTCACCTGCTGCGGCCCCTCGGCCTGGGTGACGTCGGCGATGTCGTCCAGCTTCACCGGGCCGACCAGGAGGGCGCGCAGCTCCTCCACGGTCGTCGGCGGCTTACCGCCGCCGCGCAGCACCACGTCCTGCTGCCCGCCGTCGAGGGTCACCTGTCCCAGCGGGACGCCTCGGTACACCTGAGCCACGAGCTGGCCGACGGCCGCCTCGCTGAGCCCGACCCGGGCCGCGGCCAGCCGGTCGACGGTCACGTCCACCCGCGGCACCCGCTCGGCCAGGGTGGTGGAGACGTCCTCGACGTCGGCCGTGTCGGCCATCGCCGCCCGCGCCTGCTCGGCCGCCCGGGCCAGCACCTCCGGGTCGGCCGCCTGGACGACGACCGCCAGCTGGTTGGTCGCCCCCTGGGCCCCGCCGAAGCTCAGCTCGCCCGCTTCGGCGCCGAGGGCATCGAACTCCCGGCGCAGCGTCCGCTTCACCTCGGCCGCGTCGGTGTCGCCGTCCAGCGCCACCGAGAAGGTGGCGGCGTTGTTGCCCCCGCCGCCCGCCCAGGGCTGGTCGCTGCCGCCGGCGCTGACCTGGTACGTCTCGACGCCGTCGGTGCGCTCCAGCACCGCCTCGACCCGGCGGGCCGCCGCGTCGGTGGCCGCCAGGCCGGCGCCGGCCGGCAACTGCTGGCTGATGGTCAGGGTGTCCTGGCCGGAGTCGTCCAGGAAGTTGGTCTTGAGCGCGCTGGACAGGCCGAAGGTGCCGAGCAGCACCAGCAGGCCCAGGCCCAGGGTGATCCAGCGGGTGCCCCGGCTCCGGGTGGCGAACCCGATCACGGGCAGGTACGTCCGCTGCAACGGGCTGCGCAGCTCCTTCTCCTCGGCCGCGCGGCGTGCGGCGTCGTCCGTTCCGCCCCGCTTCGGCTTCAGGAACCAGTACGCCAGCACCGGGATCACCGTCAGCGAGACCAGCAGCGAGGCGAGCAGGGCCACCGTCACGGTGATCGCGAAGGGCGCGAAGAGCTGCCCCACGAAGCCGCCGACCAGCGCGATCGGGGCGAAGACGGCCACCGTGGTCAGCGTCGACGCGGTAACCGCGCCGGCCACCTCGCGGACCGCCGTGAGGATCGCCTCCCGCTTCGGCTCGCCGTACTCCAGATGTCGTTTGATGTTCTCCAACACCACGATCGAGTCGTCCACCACCCGCCCGACGGCGATGGTCAACGCGCCGAGGGTGAGCAGGTTGAGCGAGTAGTCGCCGATCCAGAGCGCGATCAGCGCCACCAGCACCGACAGCGGGATGGAGACCGCCGTGACGACGGTGGAACGCACCGACAGCAGGAAGACCAGGATGACCACGACCGCCATGACCAGGCCGAGCAGGCCCTCGGTGGTGAGGCTCTCGATGGACTTCTCCACGAACGGCGCCTGGTCGAACATGACGGTCAGGTCCGTGCCGGAGGCCGAACGCAGGTCGGCGAGCCGGTCCCGGATCTCGTGGGAGATCTCGACGGCGTTGCCGTCCGGCGACGCGGTGACCGCGATGCCGAGGCTGTCCCGACCGTTGGTGCGGGTGAGCGAGGTGGCCGGTGCGAGCTGCTGCTCCACGGCCGCCACGTCGCCGAGCCGGACCGGGGCCGCCTTCGGCGCGGTCGGGGCCAGCACGATGCCCTTGAGGTCGTCGACGGAGCGGACCGGCGTACCCACCTGGACGGTGAGCGACCGCGAGCCGTCGGAGACCGCGCCGGCCGGCACCGCGACGCCGTTGGTCTTCAGGGCCGTGCCGATCGCGGCCGGCGAGAGCTTCGCGGCGGCCAGCTTGACCGGGTCCGGGGTGACGGTCACGACCTGGTCGCGGGTGCCGGTCACGGTGACCGTGCGGACCCCCTCGATCGACTCCAACTCCGGCACCACGGTGTCGCGCAGCTTGTCGGCGAGCGCCCGCTCGTCACCGCCGCCGGCCGCGGCGATCACCACGGCCGGGAGGTCGTCGGTGCTGCCCGTGAGGACCTGCGGGTCGACGCCCTCGGGGAGCTGGGCGTCGATCCGGCTCAGCGCGGTCTGCATCTTGTTGACCACGCCGTCCAGGTCGGTGCCGAACGCGAACTGCACCTGGACGGTGGCGGAGCCCTCGCGGGACGTCGAGGTGACCCCCTCCAGCCCGGGGATGCCCTGGAGGCTGTTCTCGATCGGCTCGGTGACCTGGGACTCGACGATCTCGGGCCCGGCGCCGGGGTAGACCGCCACGACGAAGGCACCGGGGAACTCCAGCGAAGGCAGGAGTTGCTGTTTCAACGACGGCACGGCGAACAGGCCGAACATCGTCGTGACCACCGCGATGAGGGCGACCAGCCCCCGGTTGGCGAGGCTGAATCTGGCAAGCAACGACATCGGCGTGGCTCACTCCTGAGGAAGAGGGTGGAACAGCTCGGTGAGGGAGAGTCTGCCGCACCGGATCCCTCTTCCGGCGCGGGGGCGTCGCCCGGCGAGCCCGCCCCGGGTGGCCTGGGGAGCTTCGCCGGGCGTCAGGCCAGATCGAGGGACCGCGCTGCGGCGAGCGGGTCGTTGGCGATGGTGACCGGGGCGGGAGCGGTGGAGATCGCCCACTCCGGGTCCTTGAGGCCGTGGCCGGTGACCGTGCAGACGACCGTGGCGCCGGCCGGGACCATGCCGGCGGCGGCCTGCTGGAGCAGCCCGGCGACGCTGGCCGCGCTGCCCAGCTCGACGAAGACCCCGACCTCGCGGGCGAGCAGCCGGTACGCGGCCAGGATCTCCCGGTCGGAGACGGCGGCGATCAGCCCTCCGGAGGCGTCCCGGGCGTCGATGGCCTTGGTCCAGCTCGCCGGGTTGCCGATCCGGATGGCGGTGGCGATCGTGGACGGCTCGTGCACCACCTGGCCGCTGACGATCGGCGCCGCCCCGGCGGCCTGGAAGCCGTACATCTTCGGGGCCTTCGTGGCGTTGCCGTCCCGCAGGTCCTCCGAGTACCCCATCCAGTACGCGGAGATGTTGCCGGCGTTGCCGACCGGCAGGCAGTGGATGTCGGGGGCGTCGCCGAGCGCCTCGACGATCTCGAACGCGGCGGTCTTCTGCCCCTGCAGCCGGTCGGGGTTGACCGAGTTGACCAGCGCGACCGGGTAGTCCTGGGCGAGCTTGGCGGCCAGCGCGAGACAGTCGTCGAAGTTGCCGTGGACCTGGAGCAGCTTCGCGCCGTGCACCAGCGCCTGCGCCAGCTTGCCGAGGGCGATCTTGCCCTGCGGCACCAGCACGGCGCAGGTGATCCCGGCACGGGCCGCGTACGCGGCGGCGGACGCGCTGGTGTTGCCGGTCGAGGCGCAGATGATCGCCTTGTCGCCGTGCTCCACGGCCTTGGAGACCGCGAGCGTCATCCCCCGGTCCTTGAACGAGCCGGTCGGGTTGGCCCCCTCGACCTTGAGGTGGACGTCACAGCCGAGCCGGGCGGAGAGCACCGGCGCGGGCAACAGCGGGGTGTTCCCCTCGTGCAGGGTGACGACGGGGGTGGCGTCGGTGACCGGCAGCCGGTCCCGGTACGTCTCGATCAGACCCCGCCACATGTCGCTCTCCTCGCCTCTGACCGCCCCGCCACGCCGGGGGCAACCCCCAGCGTGGCCCAGTTTCCCCGACCCGTTCCTGCCGCACCCGCGCATAACCACCAGGCGAGACGCGAACCCGGCTCGGGCTCCTCAGTCCTCGCCCTCGACCCGTAGCACGCTCGTCACCGACCGGACGATGTCCAGCCCGCGCAGTTCCCCCACGGTGGCGGCGAGCGCGGCGTCCGGCGCCACGTGGGTGACGATGACCAGCTCGGCGTCGTCGCCGGAGCCGGGACGTCCGCCGCCCGTCGAGCCCTGCCGGACGGTGGCGATGGACACGTCGTGCCGGGCGAACACCCCGGCCACGGAGGCCAGCACGCCGGGACGGTCGGCCACGTCGAGGCTGATGTGGTAGCGGGTCAGCGCCTCCCCCATCGGCCGCACCGCAAGGTCGGCGTACGCGGACTCGCTGGCCGCGCGCACCCCGGCCAGCCGGTTGCGGGCCACCGCCACCACGTCGCCGAGCACGGCGCTGGCCGTCGGCGCGCCGCCCGCGCCCCGGCCGTAGAACATGAGCTGCCCGGCCGCCTCGGCCTCGACGAAGACGGCGTTGAACGCGTCGCCGACGCTGGCCAGCGGGTGGGTCAGCGGGATCATCGCGGGGTGCACCCGGACGCTGACCGCCTCGGCCCCGGTGGCGTCCCGGCCCCGGGCGGCGATGCACAACAGCTTGATCGTGCAGCCCATCGCCTTGGCGCTGGCCACGTCGGCGGCGGTGACCTCGGTGATCCCCTCGCGGTGCACGTCCGCGGCGGTGATCCGGGTGTGGAACGCCAGCGAGGCGAGGATGGCCGCCTTGGCCGCCGCGTCGAAGCCCTCCACGTCGGCCGTCGGGTCGGCCTCCGCGTAGCCCAGCTCGGTGGCCTCCTCCAGCGCCTCGGCGAAGCCGGCCCCGGTGGCGTCCATCGCGGAGAGGATGAAGTTGGTGGTGCCGTTGACGATGCCGGTGACCCGGTTGACCCGGTCGCCGTGCAGCGAGTCGCGCAGCGGGCGCAGCAGCGGGATCGCCCCGGCCACCGACGCCTCGTAGTAGAGGTCCGCCCTGCCCTCGGCCGCCGCGTCGTGCAGCGCCGCGCCGTCCTCGGCGAGCAGCGCCTTGTTGGCGGTGACCACGCTCTTGCCGGCCCGCAGCGCCTCTACCAGCCAGCCCCGCGCCGGCTCGATCCCGCCGACCACCTCGACCACCACGTCGACGTCGTCCCGCTTGATCAGGCCGAGCGCGTCGGTGGTGAACAGCGCCTCGTCGACCGGCAGGCCGCCGCGGTCCCGGCCGATCCGGCGGACGGCGATCCCGACGATCTCCAGGGGCGCCCCGATCCGGGCGGCGAGGTCGGCCGACTGCTCGTGCAGCAGCCGTACCACCTCGCTGCCGACCGTTCCGCAGCCGAGCAGCGCCAAGCGAACAGGTGAGGTCATCCGACATCCAATGCGAGCAGGTCCTCTTCCGTCTCCCGCCGGACGATCAGGCGGGCCCGGCCGTCGCGCACCGCGACCACCGGGGGCCGGGGCACGTGGTTGTAGTTGCTGGCCATGCTCCGGCAGTAGGCGCCCGTGCCGGGCACCGCGACAAGATCTCCCGGCTGCACGTCGGCGGGCAGGAATTCATCCTTCACCACGATGTCCCCGGACTCACAATGCTTTCCCACCACGCGGGCGAGCAGCGGCTGCGCGGTCGAGGCCCGGGAGGCCAGCGTGGCCGAGTACGACGCGTCGTAGAGGGCCGTGCGGATGTTGTCGCTCATCCCCCCGTCCACGCTCACGTACGTCCGGATCCCGTCGACGTCCTTGACCGTGCCGACCTCGTAGAGCGTGAACACGGCGGGGCCGACGATCGCCCGGCCCGGCTCGATGGACAGGTGCGGCACGGCCAGCCGCTCGGCCGCGCACTCGCCGTCGACGATCTTCCGAAGCCGCTTGGCCAACTCCTGCGGGGCGGACGGGTCGTCCTGGGTGGTGTACGCGATGCCGAAGCCGCCGCCCAGGTCCAGCTCGGGCAGCTCGACCCCCCGGGCGTCACGGATCTGCGCCTGGAGGGCGAGCACCCGCCGGGCGGAGACCTCGAAGCCGTTGGCGTCGAAGATCTGCGAGCCGATGTGCGAGTGCAGGCCACGCAGGTCGAGCACGTCCTCGTCGAGGACCTTGAACGCGGCCGCGGCGGCGGCCCCGCCCGCGAGGGAGAAGCCGAACTTCTGGTCCTCGTGGGCGGTGGCGATGAACTCGTGGGTGTGCGCCTCCACGCCGACGGTGACCCGGATCAGCACGCCGGGGCGTACCCCGCGCTCCCGGGCCAGCGCGGTGAGCCGGTCGATCTCGGTGAACGAGTCGAGGACGATCCGCCCCACGCCCGCGTCCAGGGCCCGGGTCAGCTCGGCCACGGACTTGTTGTTGCCGTGGAAGCCGATCCGCTGCGGGGGCATCCCGGCGGACAGCGCGGTGGCCAGCTCGCCGCCGGTGCAGACGTCGAGGTGCAGGCCCTCCTCGGCGATCATCCGCACCACGGCCCGGCAGAGGAACGCCTTGCCCGCGTAGTAGACGTCGGCGTCGGCGAAGGCGGCCCGGAAGTCCCGGCAGCGCGAGCGCAGATCGTCCTCGTCGAGGACGTACACCGGGGTGCCGAACTCGGCCGCGATCTCGCGGACGCCGAGCCCACCGACGGCGAGCGCGCCGTCGGCGGCCCGGGTCGCGGTGCGCGGCCAGAGCTGCGGCACCAGGGCGTTGACGTCGACCGGGGTACGCAGCCAGGCCGGCCCCCGGTTGCCGATGTCGCCGTGCAGCGCACCGGCCTCGTGAGCCCGCATCAGCGCTCTCCGCTTCGCGACTGTGGGGCTCGCAAGCTCACTCCTCGCGCTCGCATGTCACATCCTCTCCGGGGCGGAGACGCCGAGCAGGTACAGGCCGTTGGCGATGACCGTGCGGGTGGCGTCGTTGAGCCAGAGCCGGGCCCGGTGCAGGTCGGTGATCTCCTCGTCGCCGCGCGGCAGGATCCGGCAGTTGTCGTAGAACCGGTGGTACGCCCCGGCGAGCCCTTCCAGGTACCGGGCCACCCGGTGCGGCTCGCGCAGCTCGGCGGCCGAGGCGACCACGGCGGGGAACTCGGCGAGCGCCTTGAGCAGCTCGTTCTCCTTGTCGTGGCCGAGCAGCTCGGGGCGGAACGCGTCGGCGTCGCCCCGGGTCAGCCCCACCTCGGCGGCGTTGCGGCCCACGCTGGCCGTGCGGGCCGCCACGTACTGCACGTAGTAGACCGGGTTGTCCCGGGTGGCCCGGGTCCACAGCTCCACGTCGATGTCGATCGGCGAGTCGCTGGAGTAGCGGGCCAGCGCGTACCGGGAGGCGTCGATGCCGATCGCGTCGACCAGGTCCTCCAGGTTGACCACGGTGCCGGCACGCTTGCTCATCCGCACCGGCGCGCCGTCGCGGACCAGGTTGACGAGCTGGCCGATCAGGATCTCCAGGTTGGTGTCCGGGTCGTCGCCGAAGCAGGCGGCCATCGCCTTCATCCGGCCGATGTAGCCGTGGTGGTCGGCGCCCAGCATGATCACGATGCGGTCGAAGCCGCGCTCGCGCTTGTCCAGGTAGTACGCGCAGTCGGCGGCGAAGTACGTCCACTCGCCGTTGGACTTGCGCAGCACCCGGTCCTTGTCGTCGCCGAAGTCCGTGGTGCGCAGCCAGACGGCCCCGTCGGTCTCGAAGACGTGACCCTGCTCGCGCAGCCGGACCAGGGCCTGGTCCAGCTCGCCCCGGTCGTGCAGGTCCTTCTCGTTGAAGTAGGTGTCGAACTCCACCCCGAAGTCCCGCAGGGAGGACTTGATCTCGGTGAACATGAGCTGCACGCCCTCGACCCGGAACACCTCCTGGGCGGCGGCGTCGTCCAGGGTCAGCACGTCGGGCCGGCGGGTGCGCACCTCGGTGACGATCTCCGCGATGTACGAGCCGCCGTAGCCGTCCTCCGGGGCGGGCTCGCCCTTCGCGACGGCGAGCAGGGACCGGGCGAACCGGTCGATCTGGGAGCCGGCGTCGTTGAAGTAGTACTCCGTGCCGACGTCGGCGCCGGTGGCGCGCAGCAGCCGGCTGAGCGCATCACCGACGGCGGCCCAGCGGACCCCGCCGATGTGCACCGGGCCGGTCGGGTTGGCCGAGACGAACTCCAGGTTGAGCCGCTGCCCCGTCAGGGCGTCGCTGCGCCCGTACGCCGGGCCGGCCTCGACGATCGACCGGGCGAGCTGACCGGCGGCGGCCGCGTCGAGCCGGATGTTGAGGAAGCCCGGTCCGGCGATCTCCACCGACTTGACCCCGGGGGTCCGGCCGAGCTGCTCGGCCAGCTCGGCGGCCAGTTCCCGCGGGGGCACGCCCACCTTCTTGCTCAGTTGGAGGGCGAGCGTCGAGGCGTAGTCGCCGTGCTCGGGATTGCGCGGTCGCTCGACGACGGTGCGCTCCGGAAGCGCCGCGCGGTCCAGGCCTCGGTCGGCGAGGACGGCGTGGGCTGCGGAGAGGACGGCGGCGGCGAGTTCTGCGGGAGTCACCGAACCATGTTATCGGGGGTAGACTCGGGCACTCGGCGGCGACCCTGCGCGTGATATCCGGCCCGCCACCCACCCTGACCGACCGACCTGACGAGGCACGATGAGCATCAGCACCCCGGGCGGCCCAGAGCGCCGTCCGACCGTGGTCACCACCGGCAAGAAGCCGGCGGCGGGCCGGCCCGCGTCCGGCGCCAAGCCCGGGGCCGGCAAGTCGACGGGCGACAGCCCACGCCCCATGGCGGGAGGCAAAGGCAAGGGCCCCCGCAAGCCGATCGCCCCGGTGAAGGTCAGCCAGGGCCGGTCCTGGGGGCCGATCGCGCTGTTCGTCGCGGTCGGCGTGCTCGCCGTGTCGATCATCGGCTACGGCGCATGGGCCTCGTTCGAGGGCTCGAAGTCGTGGGAGAAGCGGGCCGACGACATCAGCGGCATCGTCAACTTCCGCGACAAGGACCCGGAGCTGGTGAAGGGCAGCAACCACCAGCAGGGCTCACTCAAGTACGCGCAGTCCCCGCCGGTGGCCGGCCCGCACAACGCGTCCTGGCAGAACTGCATGGGCGACGTCTACGACGCGCCGATCGCCAACGAGCACGCGGTGCACAGCCTTGAGCACGGCGCGGTGTGGATCACCTACCGCCCCGACCTGCCCGCCGACCAGGTGGCGAAGCTCAAGGACAAGGTCGCGGGCAAGGAAAAGATGATGCTCAGCCCGTACGAGGGCCAGGACAAGCCGATCTCCCTCCAGACCTGGGGATACCAGCTCAAGGTCGACAAGGCCGACGACAGCCGGCTCGACGATTTCATCAAGACGCTGCGGGTGAACGCCTCGATCGAGGGTCCGACCGCCAACTGCGCCCAGGGCATCACCGCCACCGGCACCACGCCGCGTGACGGCAACCAGATGCCCACCCAGTGATCCGGACAGCGAGGACGGAAACCCGATGACCGCACCCGCGACGACGAACCGCGACCTGGCGGGCGGCCCGGTGGACGACGCCGGCCGGCCGGCCGGGGGCCGGTTCGGCGTCCTGGTGGTCGCCGCCGCCGTCGTGGTCGGCCTCCTCCTCGGGTACGCGGGCGGCCTGCTCACGCCGAAGCTCACCCGCCCGGGTGACGCCTCGGCGGAGGCGGGCTTCGCCCGGGACATGACCAGCCACCACGCCCAGGCGGTGGAGATGGGGCTGATCGCGTTCCGGCAGGGCACCGACCCCGAGGTGGTCAGCATCGGCGGCGACATCGCCACCGGCCAGCAGGGCGAGATCGGCACCATGCAGACGTGGCTGCGCTCCTGGGGCCTCGACCCGACCGGGTCGCAGCCCCGGATGGCGTGGATGCCGGACGGCGAGGCGGCGGTTCGCGACGGGCTGATGCCGGGGATGGCCACCCCGGAGGAACTGGCGAGGCTGCGCGCCGCCCAGGGCCGGGAGCTGGATGTCCTGTTCCTGGAACTGATGATCGACCATCACACCGGCGGCGTCCACATGATCGACGGCATCCTCGACGTGAGCGACGAGTCCGACGTGGTGCGTACCGCCCGGACCATGAAGAACACCCAGCAGACGGACCTCACCAACCTCAGGGCCGCCCTCGCCCGGCTCAAGGGCTGAGGGGTCCTGACGACCCCGGAAGGCCCGCGCCCCGTCCATCCGGCGGTCGGCGCGGGCCTTCCGTCTGCCACCGGCACCCGCACCCCGACGACCGCATGTCCGATTGGCCACTTTGGGGCGTGAAGCCCTATTGCTGCGCTTGATGGACTTTTCTACCCACATATCGTGACCAGTTGCGATTCGGGCTCGTTGCGCAGGACGTGGGGGTTGCACTCAGAGACGCAGGGCGCTCGGTCACCAGCTGGTGCCGGCGCCACACCATCGGCGGTGACGGAACGGTGGCAGCCGTCCGTCGCGGACAGCGGCAGGGCGAGCCGGGAACGCTCAGCCGCGAACAGGAGCTGGAACTGATCGACGTCCTGCGGGGCGTCCACCCCGACGAGTTCGGCCTGGACGAGGAGCTGTGGACGCGGCAGAGCCTCACCACGCTCATCCAGCGCCGCTTCGACCCGGCGATGGACGTCGGCGCCGTCGGGGCGTACCTGCGGGCCTGGGGGTTGGGGCCGCGCGAGCCGCGCGAGCGCGCCTGCGGCCTCTGCGTCAGCGCGGTCGAGCGCTGGGTGCGCCTGGAGTACCCGGCGATCACCCGGGCCGCCCAGGAGCACCTGGCCGAGGTCTACTGGCTCGGCCGGGTACGGCTGCGCGGGACGATGCCGGCGGCCGACGTGGTCTCCGCCGTCTCGTCCCGGGGCCGGGTCCGGTTCATGGTGACCACCCCGTCGGTCGACCCGCCGCTGCCCCGGGACTTCGTGCTGCGGCTCAGCGGGGCCGAGGAGCGGCCCGTGCACCTCATCGTCGACGGCTCCTGGCCGAGGAACGAGTGGCCGCGCCGGCTGCCCCGGCGGATCGCGCTGCGCCCGCTGCCGAGCTGCGGACGCGCGGTCGCGGCCTGAAGCCGCAGGCGGCCCCGGCGGTGCGGTGCCAACGCAGCCCCCGTCAGGACCGGCGCCGCCTCCGTCGACACGAAGTCGCTCACCGGGTACCGATTCGGCGATCGGCGGGGCCATTTGCTAGTCTTCTCCAGTCGCTGAGCCCCCGTAGCTCAGGGGATAGAGCACCGCCCTCCGGAGGCGGTGGCGCAGGTTCGAATCCTGCCGGGGGCACACTTGCCAGAAAATATCCGACCAGCACAAAAGGCCGCCGACCAGGGCAACCCTGGTCAGCGGCCTTCATCGTGTGTCCGGCCGTCAACGGCCCCTGGCGGGTGTCTGTGCCGAAGTGGTGCCGAAGTTCCGGCGCGGGTCAGTCGCGACTACCCGACCCGTTCGGCTGCCTGGATCGGCGGGACCGGCGCCCACTGGCGCACAAGCACCCGCAGCGGGGGCAACAGCGGCGAGTGCGTCGCGGTCGCCGGCAACCGGACAGTCGCCGCCGCCGGCTCGCAAAACCCGCTCCGGCACCGGCCACACCAGCAGGTTCGCCACGAAGCAAGGACAGGACCGGCCCCACCTCACCTTCGCCACCACCGCCTTGGTCCACCTTTGTACGGGCCAACAAGACGACGCGCCGAGGGCCGCCCCACATCGACAGTGCCCCCGGTTCATCGGCCGGAGGCACTGTCGTCGAGGCTGGCGTGGTCCACAGAATCCTTCAAACAACAAGGGGGTCGGGATCTATCCCTCGATCCTCTCCAGCGACCACACCGAGCCGATTACGAAACTCGATGGCGGGGTTATCGCCGGATGGCCACTTTAGCGGCAGCACTCACACCATCTACTAGACGTATTTCCACAAAGCAAGATCTATCGCCGGAGACGCAGACGGCGAAGGCGAAGGCGCTGGCGAAGGCGACGAAGCTGCTCCCGGGCACGTTTTCAGGATGACGATCGCTCCGGCCGACGGGTTTTCCCCGTAGATAGTGAGACACCAGGGGCCACCTGCCAAGTTGCTCAAGAGCCTTCCGTCGTTGTTAAGGGTCCATTGTTGATTCTGCAAGCCATGGCACCCCCAGTTGACGACGGAAACTCCGTCGGCGGCTGTACCGCCGTAGACGTCGACGCATCTGGTGTTGTCGGCTTGGCTCACAAGAGTGCTACTTTCACCGGCAATTGTCCACAAGTTATTTTCGACTGCAGGGTCGCATGGCATGACGACCAACGGGGCGCCATCGTACGCGTTACCGTTATAGAGCGTCAGGCACATATTGGTGTCTGGGTTCTGCAGCTGATGGTAGCTAGCCTGGATAGTTGTCCTGCCGTTCGGATCGGCAATGTCCGGTTGCGCCGTCGCTCCGGCGGTTGGCCACACCAGCAGGCTCACGGCGAGAATAACCGCCCCAAACCCTGCTGCGAAGACGCGGCTGCCGCGGTGGGAGTGAATCATGCATTCATCCATTCGTAGAGGTAAATGTCTTCCGCAAGTATCCAAGCGGGAGCGAGGGGTTGCAATAGCTGGTCGGATGTTGTCGTCCTCAATCCTGCGCAATCGGGCACGATCAAACGCTTGCGTGCGCGTTCAGTACGCCGGCACGAAACGATCATCACTCAAACGAGGACGCAGACGCCGGGCTCGATCCACTGGTGCGGCAGTGAGGTGATCTCAACAAGGATTGCAGCGCCGATCGGGATGACACTCAGATAACGCTCATAACGGCCAGGGCTGGGGTGTAGGCGTGGAGCCATCGTTAGACAGGTCCTTACGACAGAATCCAGTCTTCGAAGAGGCCTCCACGTGATCGGCCTGTTCCGCCAGGCTCGACGTCCCCAGGGAACCCGCACAGCACGTGGCGCGGCTGCTTCGCGCCGAGCGGTCGGCACCCGATCGAGGACACGAGCGTTGACCTGCTCTTGCGTGACCCTCCCGGCCCACTCCTCCGCCATCACAACGCGAGGCAGCCGCGCGCGGCCGGCGACGCTGTCCTCACCAGTGGCGACGACGCCCTGGTAGCGATTGCAAGGAATCAACCACCCGTCCAGCCAGGTTGACGATTTCCTGCGAAATCGCCGGGAATCTGCTGGAGAACCGTTGGTCAGGCGGTTGGGGCCGTGCCAAACTCCGCGGCATTCCAAGCGAGCCCGCCGGAAGGAACAGACCATGCCATCGTTGCCAGCTCAGGACCATGCCCGTCTCTCGATGGACCGACGCCGGTTGCTCGGCCTGGGCGTCGGCGCGGTCACCGCGGCGGCCACCGGCGCGGTGGTCGGCGGGTCGCCCGCGGCGGCCGGCTCGCCCGTGCACGGCGGGCCGGGCGGGCAGTGGTCGTCGGGGTTCGCCCTGCTGGGCGACACGCAGATCGACGTGGATCTTCCTGAGCGGACCGAGGGGGTGCGCTGGGTGTACCAGCAGATCGCCGCGGCGAACGCGCCGATCGTCTGCCACGTCGGAGACCTCGTCGAACATGGCTCGGTGGCCGAGTACGACACCTATCTGGGCACCATCCCGGCGGCGCTGCGGCCCCGGATCCGGCACGTCCCGGGCAACCACGACTGGCGGTGGGACAGCACTGCCGGCGAGCGGTACGGATCGCTGTTCGGGCCGAAGCGGTACTCGTTCGACTTCGACGGCCTGCACTTCGTGGCGCTGGACCCGAGCCACCTGCTCCAGGAGCCGGGCGGGTTCGGCGGGTCCGGCATCGAGTGGCTGACCCGCGACCTGGACAAGGTCGCGCCCGGGGTGCCGATCGTGCTGCTGTGCCACTTCCCGTTCGGCGGCGACAACTACTACGTCTCCGACCAGGAGCGGCTGCTGAAGCTGCTCGACCGCTACAACGTGCGGGCCATGTTCGCCGGGCACGTGCACGAGGAGCAGGTACAGCGGTTCAACGGGGTGACCCAGCTGGCGGTCGACGACACCCGTGGCGCGCCCATCTACTACTGGGTGCAGCGCGCGGTCGGGGCCGACGGCCCGGTGCTGAAGGTGGCGGCCGTGCGGCGGGCCGCCGACGGCAGTGCCGAGTCCCGGCCGGTGCTGGACATTCCGCTCGCCGGCCCGCGGATCGCCGCGGAGCAGCGGCCCCAGGCTGTCTCGCTCGACCCGGCCGGCGCCGCGCTGGCCGTGTCGGTACGGCTCTCCCCGCACGTTCGGGCCGCCAACGTCCAGGCCAAACTCTACCCGCAGCACACCTACGGGCTCAAGGACGCCGGACCCTGGCGGAATCTCTCCCCCGACTCCGCCGGCCGCCGCTACACCGGCGGCCTGGACATCACCGCGCTGCCGCCCGGCGAGCACCGGATGACCGTACGGGTCACCGACCCCGACGGCGCCTGGCACGAGCAGACCCGCGCCTTCGCTCTCCCCGACGCCGGCCGGCGACTGCGTTGGAGCGAGCAGCTCGGCGCACCGGTGCAGGCCGGCCTGGCCGCCCGGGACGAACTGCTGGTCGCCGCGACCACCGGCGGGACCGTCATCGGCGCCCGACCCACCCGCCGCGGGCTGCAGCGACGCTGGCAGACCCGGATCGGCCCGGTGCACGGCCGGCCGGCGTTCGCCCCCGACGGCAGGACCGTCTACGTCCCCTCCGACGACCACCGCCTCTACGCCCTCGACCCGGCCACCGGCCGCCGCCGGTTCGCCCACGACGCCGGTGCCCCGGTGCTCGGCAGCCCGCTGGTGACCACGGTCGACGGCCGCACCCTGGTCGTCCTCTCCGCCGGCCAGACCCGGCAGGCCCTCGACGCGCGTTCGGGCGAGACGGTGTGGAACGTGGCGGGACAGGGCATGTTCGCCGGGCGCGCGGCCAGCGACGGTGCCCGGGTGTACGCCGGTGCCGGGGACGGAAACGTCTACGCCCACGACGCCCGAACCGGCGCCGCCCTGTGGTCGTTCTCCACCACCACCCGCGCCACCGCCTACAGCCGCCTCATCTACGGCCCGTGGGCGGACACCCTGGAGGTACTTTCCAACGGCCTGCTCCTGGTGTCCACCGTGACCAACGCGTTCGCGCTCGACCCCGCCACCGGCGAGCCCCGCTGGTCGATGGCCGGCTCCTACATCTACGCACCCAAACTGCTGCTCGACAACGGCGACGTGCTCATGTTCGACGACGGCGGTCGCACCGCCTCCCGGGTGGACCCGGTCACCGGCCAGGCCCGGTGGACCACCGGCCTCGGCGCCCGGCCGGTCAACACCGGCGCGGCGATCCACGGCAACGTCGCGTGGACCCCGACCACCACCGGCCTGCTGGTCGGCCTCGACCTCACCACCGGGGCGGTCCGGACCCGGCTCCAGCTCACCACCACCGCGTACTGCTACAGCCCGCCGGTCGTCATCGGTGACATGCTCCTCGTCGGCGACCAGGACGGCCTGCTGCACGGCATCGCCGTGGGCTGACCACCCGGTGGCGCGCCGCCCCGTCCGACACGAGCGTCAGGCGGCCGGCGCGCCACACGGCCGGCCGCGACCCACCCGTGCTCGGCACCCGGCCGCGCCACGCCGGTCCGCCCCGCCGGTCAACGGGGGCCGGCGGGGCGGGCGGCAAAACCGGGACGCGGGCGTCGACAAGGCGCCCCTACGCCGAAGGCGGGGCGTACGGGTTCTTGCCGGCCCGGACCGCGTCGAGCAGCGCGGCGGTCCGCGCCTTGACCGCCGCGTACGGGCCGGCGCCGTAGCTGACCCGGGCCGCCCCGAGCCGGGCCAACTCCGCCAGGCTCGGGGCGTCGGGCCTGAAGACCAGGTTCACCGGGGCGTCCGCGCCGGCCACGAACTCCGCGATCTGCTCCGGGTCGGTCAGGAAGATCGGGTAGACGCAGTCCGCCCCGGCGGCCCGGTAGCGCCGGGCCCGGTGGACCGCCTCGGCGGTACGCCCGGCCGGATCGCCGGCCTCACGCAGGTACAGGTCGATCCGGGCGTTGAGCACCAGCGGCACCCCGGCCGCGTCGGCTGCGGCCCGGACGGCGGCGAGCAGGTCGGCCTGCTCCTCGGCGTCGTACAGCGCCCCGGTGCGCGGGTCGGAGTCCTCCAGGTTGCAGCCGACCACGCCTGCGGCGAGCATCCGCTCGACCAGCTCGGCCGGGCTCAGACCGTACCCCCGCTCCAGGTCGGCGGTGACCGGGACCGGCACGGCGCGGGCGATCCGGGCGACGGCGGCGAACATCTCGTCGACCGGGGTGGCCTCGCCGTCGGCGTACCCGAGGGACTCGGCGACCGCGGCGCTGCTGGTGGCGACGACGGGGAAGCCGGCCGCGGCGACGGCCCGGGCGGACCCGGCGTCCCAGGCGTTGGGCAGGACCAGCGGGTCGCCGGGCTTGTGCAGGGCACGCAACGCGTCCGCCCGCTCGGCGAGAGTCGATGAGTTTTCGGTCATCACCGCATCATGGCAGCTATCGGGGCGACGGCTGTTCTCCGAAAGAGCCGTGTCTCGTCGCCCGCGCCGACCCGGATCCGATCCGGCATCGGTGTCGGCTGGTGACGAACGGGTACAGGGAACCCCGGAACGGCGGGCTGTGGCGAACGCCACCCGACTTCTCTGACCGATCGGTCAGGCCCCTGACCGATCGGTCAGGCATGCTGGTGGGCGGGAGGTGGCCGACATGGCTCGGGTGGTACCGGAGACGCACGCCGAGATTCTCGCCGCAGCGGCGCGGAGGTTCGCCGTGACCGGATACAAGGGCACCTCGTTGCAGGACATCGCCCGCGAGGTGGGCGTCTCCAAGGCCACCGTGCTCTACCACTTCGCCAACAAGGAGGCCCTGCTCAGCGAGCTGATGGCCCCGGCGATCACGGCGCTGCACGAGCTGGACGACCGGTTCGCCGGGCTGACCGGCCCGGATGCCCAGCGGGTCGCCGGCGAGGGCTTCGTGAACCTCGCGGTGCGCTTCCGGCGGCAGATCGCGCTGCTCCGCGGGGAGTTCCCCGAGCTGCTCCAGCAGCCGGAGTTCGCGTACGTGCACCAATTCTCCGAGCGGCTGATCGCGGCGCTCGCCGGCCACTCGACGCGCCCGGCGGCCCGGATCGCGGCGCTGGTCGTCCTCGCCGGGATCGCCGAGACGTGCGGCGAGTTCGGCGACGTCGCCGACGACGAGCTGCGCGACGCCCTGCTCGGCCTGGTCCGGCGGGCACTGGCCCCTCCCGACTGACTCCACCACCGTCCAGTTCACCAACGATCGAGGACAAGAATCTGATGGCGACCCTGTTGTACCGGCTCGGCCGGGCCTCGCTGCGCCGCCGACGGCTCGTCGCCGTCGTCTGGCTCGTCGTGCTCGTCGGCCTCGGCCTCGCCGCGGCGACGCTGCGCGGCCCGACGGCGAGCAACTTCACCATGCCCGGCACCGAGTCGCAGCAGGCGATCGACCTGCTCAGCGAGCGGTTCCCGGAGGCCAGCGGGGCCACCGGCACCATCGCCCTGAAGGCTCCGGCGGACGGCCAGCTCGCCACGCCCGAGGGGCAGGCCCTGGTCAAGCAGGTGACCCAGGAGGCGGCCACCCTGCCCGGAGTGGTCGGCGCGGTCGACCCGTACCAGGCCCAGGCGATCTCCCCGGACGGCCGGTACGCGCTGATCCAGGTGCAGTTCGCCGGCCGCGCGGACGACGTCACCGACGACCAGCGCGACGCGTACGAGAAGGTGGGCGCGCAGGCCGAGGCGCAGGGCTGGCAGGTCGCCCCGGGCGGCGAGGTGCTGAACGCCGAGCCGGAGATCGGCTCGACCGAGGCGCTGGGCGTCCTGGTGGCGGCGGTCGTCCTGGTCATCACGTTCGGCTCGCTGGTCGCGGCCGGGATGACCATGCTCAACGCGCTGATCGGCGTCGGCGTCGGCATGGCCGGCCTGTTCGCGCTCAGCGGCGCCATCGAGCTGACCAGCACCGCACCGATCCTGGCCCTGATGCTCGGCCTGGCGGTCGGCATCGACTACTCGCTGTTCATCACCTCCCGATATCGGCAGAACCTGCTGGAAGGGCTGTCCGCCGAGGAGGCCGTCGGCCGGGCGGTCGGCACCGCGGGCTCGGCGGTGGTCTTCGCCGGTGCCACGGTGGTCATCGCGCTGGCCGGCCTCGCGGTGGTGCAGATCCCGTTCCTGACCGTGATGGGCCTGGCCGCCGCCGGCACGGTGACCATCGCCGTGCTGGTCGCGATCACCCTCGCCCCGGCCCTGCTCGGCTTCGCCGGCACCCGGGTGCTCCCCCGCAAGCTGCGCAAGGCCGAGGCGGCCGCCGGGGCCGGGCCGGCCAGCACCCCCGAGGCGGCTGCCGCGGCCGAGGACCGGTCCGGCTTCGGCTTCCGCTGGGCACGCCTCGTCACCCGGCTGCGCGTACCGGTGATCCTGGTCGCCCTGCTCGGCCTGGGCCTGCTCGCGCTGCCCGCCCCCGACATGCGGCTGGCCCTGCCGGACGCCAGCACGGCTGCGACCGGCTCGCCGGCCCGGGTGAACAGCGACCTGATCCGGGAGGGCTTCGGGCCCGGCTTCACCGGCCGCCTCGCGCTCGTCGTCACCTCCGACTCGCGGGAGGCGACGGCCGCCGCCGCACCGCAGGTCGCCCAGCTCGTCCAGCAGACGGACGGGGTGCTCGCGGTGGCCCCGCCGCAGACCGACCCGACCGGGCGGACCGCGCTGCTCGGGGTCATCCCCAAGAGCGGCCCGACCGACAAGGCCACCGAGAACCTGGTGCACGACATCCGCCGGCAGGTCTCCGGCGTCAGCGGCGCGGATGTGCTGCTGACCGGCGTGACCGCGATCGGCATCGACGTGTCGGAGAAGCTCTCCGACGCGCTGCCGGTCTACCTGGTGCTCGTCGTCGGCCTGTCGATCCTGCTGCTGATGCTGGTGTTCCGGTCGATCCTGGTGCCGGTCAAGGCCGCCCTGGGCTTCCTGCTCACGGTCGCCGCGACGTTCGGCATCACCGTCGCGATCTTCCAGCAGGGGCACCTGGCCGACCTGGTCGGCCTGGACACCCCGAGCCCGCTGGTCAGCTTCCTGCCGATCCTGCTCATCGGCATCCTGTTCGGGCTGGCCATGGACTACGAGGTCTTCCTGGTCTCCCGGATGCGGGAGGACTTCGTGCACGGCGACACCGCGCAGCAGGCCACCGTCAACGGCATGGGGCACGGCGCCCGGGTCGTCACGGCCGCCGCGCTGATCATGATGGCGGTGTTCGGCGGCTTCGTCTTCCTCGACGACCCGATCATCAAGTCGATGGGCTTCGCGCTGGCCATCGGCGTGGCCATCGACGCCTTCGTGGTCCGGATGACCATCGTCCCGGCGGTGATGTCGCTGCTCGGCAAGGCGGCCTGGTGGATCCCCCGCTGGCTCGACCGGCTGCTGCCCAACGTGGACATCGAGGGCGAAGGGCTGCGCGCCCACCTCGCCGAGAAGAAGCCGGCCGACGCCTGACCGGTCCGGCCCCGGGGCCCCGCACCGCCGCTGACCCGGCGGGGCGGGGCCCGTCCGGCTCAGACCCCGGCAGGGTACGTCTCCATCTCCCCGAACGCGGTGAGCGCGGGCAGCGGGTGCAGCGCGGTGGTGTCGTCGCACCAGACGAAGGCGTCGTAGCGCTCGCCCAGCCGGGTCGGCACGTAGTTGCCCCAAGACTCGAAGGTCGGGTCGTAGACGACGCCGATCGCCCGGTGGTCGTGCTCCTCGGTGACCCAACCGGGCTGGTCCGGGCCGCCGAAGACCAGCACCGCGCGCTCCGGCATCAGCTCGTGCAGCCGCCGCTCGACCGAACCGGGCCGGGCCGGCGGCACCACCATCGCCTCGGCGGGCGACCCCCACCGGGGAGCCGCCACCGCCGTCCCCCGGTAGCTGCCGAAGCCGACCAGCACCACGTCGTCCGCCCCGTGCCGCTCCCGGGCCAACTGGCCGATGTTGACCAGCCCGTCGGCGGCCATGCCGGTGGCCCGGGCGTCGCCGACGTGGGTGTTGTGCGCCCAGACGACACCCCGGGCGTCCGGGCCGTGGAAGTCCAGCAGCCGGTCCAGGGTGTCCGCCATGTGGATGTCCCGCACGTTCCACGACTCCGGGCCGCCCGCCACCATCGCCCGGTAGTAGCGTTCCGCGCCGGCCACCACCTCCGCGTTCTGCCAGGCCGAGAAGCGGTCCGGGCCGTCCGAGGCGGCCCGTTCCCGGGTACGCGCCAGCAGCTTGATCACCTCCTCCTCGCAGCGGGCCGAGACGAACCGGCTCGCCGCGCCGTACTCCTCGACCCGCCGCCCGTACGGCTCGAAGCACCGGTACGCCTCCTGCGCGGCCTCCAACGAGGTCGGGTCCTCCTCGCCCAGGTAGTCGAAGATCGCCTGCATGGACTCCCAGAGGCTGTAGACGTCCAGGCCGTGGAAGCCGGCCCGCCGTTGCACCGGCTGCTCCAGGTTCCACGCCCGCAGCCAGCGGCAGAACCGGGCCACCTCGGCGTTGGCCCACATCCACGTCGGCCAGCGCTCGAAACGTTCCAGGGCGACCTGCGGGTCGGCGAGGCCGTTCGGGGCGGCCGTGACCGACCGGTGCACCCGCTCGCAGTCGGGCCAGTCCCCCTCCACGGCGACGAAGGAGAAGCCCCGCTCGGCGATGAGCCGCCGGGTGAGCTGCTCGCGTAGCCGGTAGTAGTCGTGGGTGCCGTGCGTCGCCTCGCCGATCATCACGATCCGGGCGTCCCGGATCCGCTCCAGCAACGGATCGAAGTCGCTCGGCGCGCCGAGCCGCTGTACCAGCATGTCCGCGGCTACCCGACCCCGTTCGGGGCAAACCGACCGCCGCCGGGCTCCCGCCCCCCGCGAACGACGCGGACCACCCGGGCATGTCCGGCGGTGCGGCGGGTAGTGAGCTGGTATGACGGTCAGCGGGACGGAGTTGCAGGAGTACCTGGCCGGGCTCGACTACCCGGTCTCCCGGGAGGACCTGGTCCGCTGGGGGCAGGAGAACGGCGCCAGCACGGAGGTGTTGCAGATGCTCCACGCACTGCCGGCTGAGGGGTTCGCCTCTCCCACCGAGCTGAGCGAGGCGCTGGGCACCCTCGCCTGACAGGGTGCCGTGACACCGGCTGCGCTACTCGGACTCGCGGTCGGGCCACCCGCAACGGGCCGGCGTACTGACGCCGGCGCGACGTCCACGGGCGGGGGCGGGAGCCCGCGTCTCAGCCCGGGAGGGCGACGGTGCGGCCCTCGGCACGGGCGGTCTCGGCGGCGTCGAGGACGGCCACCACCTCCCGGCCGAACCGGACGTCGCAACGGTGGTCCCGGGCACCGGAGTCGATCTCCTCGGCGAGCTGGTCGATCGCGGTGGAGAGCGCGGTCAGGGCGTTGCCGTCCCCGGGCGGGACCTCCAGCACGCCGTTCTCCCCGAAGAAGACGAAGTCGCGGGTGGCGGCCTCGGGCGGCGCGTCGAGGGTGAGCGACACCGTGCTGGTCGCCCCGCCGTCGTGGGTGAGCAGCAGGTGGACCAGGCCGCTCGGGCCGTCGATGGCCGTGACCCGGGTCACCCGGCCGAGCACCGGCAGGATGATCGACAGGGCGTGCGGGCCGATGTCCCACAGCGCGCCCCGGTCCCGCCGCCACTGCGACACGCCGTACGGGTTGCCGGGCTGGAAGATGGACGTGAACATCGTCGCCCGGGCGTGCTGCCAGCCGCCGGCCGCCGCGGTCGAGGCGAGGAAGCCGGTCACGTTCGGGTGGAACCGCTGGGTGAAGAACACCACGGAGGCGACGCCGGCCTGCCCGGCCGCGGCGACCACCCGGTCGGCGTCGGCGAGGGTGAGCGCCAGTGGCTTGTCCAGCAGCAGGTGCCGGCCGGCCGTGGCGGCTCGGACGGCGATGTCGGCCTGCACGTCCGGGGGCAGCGCCACGGCGACCGCGTCGCAGGCGTCGATCAGCGCGTCGACCTCGGTGAAGACGGGCACCCCGTGCCGCCGCGCCAGCTCCGCCGCCTTGTCGGGGTTGCGGCCCCAGACCCCGGCCAACTCGGCGCGGGGGTGCGCGCCGATCGCCGCCGCATGCGTCTCCGCGGCCCAGTGGCCGGTGCCGAACAAGCCGAACCGCAGCACGTGTACTCCCGGTGTCGTCGCCGGCCACGGCGGTCCCGTGGCCGTGATCCACGCTAGTCGCCCGGCCGATCCGACGCAGCCGGCGGGGCCGGGCCGGACCAGGTCAGGCCCACGGACCGGGACGGTCGGACCCACCGGACCGGACCCGGCCAGACCACCGGACCGGACCCGGCCAGACCACCGGACCGGACCCGGCCAGACCGACGGCGGGCGTGGCGACGGACCGGACCGGGGTGAGTACTACGCCGGTTAGTAGGCTGTCCCGGTGACCGAGACTCCGACTCCGGTGCCGTCGATGACCAGCATGGCCGCGGCCGGCTCGCCGGTGGACGGGATCCTCGCGACGGCGACGATCGTGCTGTCCCTCGTACTCGCGGTGTGGGCGCTGGTGGCGGCGATGCGCAACCGGTCGCCGGACCGGGTGCAGTTCGCCGGCCTGGCTGTGCTGGAACTGGGCCTGCTCGCGCTGACGGTGGCGGCGCTGGTCGCGCTCGGCGGAGGCGAGCGGCCGGGCGAGCCCGGCGCGTTCTTCGGCTACCTGGTGACGCTGATCTTCCTGCCGCCGCTGGCCTGGGTGCTGGCCCGGATGGAGCCGACCCGGTGGGGGTCGGCGATCATCTGCGCGATCTGCCTGGTGACCCCGGTCGTGGCGGTCCGGCTCCAACAGACCTGGGAGGCGCTCGGTGGTTGAGACGGAGACACCCCGGCTGGCCACCAACTCCGGGCCGGGCCGGTTGCTGATCGCCGTGTACCTGCTGTTCGCCATCGCCGCGACCTCCCGGGCGGGGCTGCAGATCGCCACGAAGCTCGACGAGGCGCCGGTGGCGTACCTGCTCTCGGCGCTGGCCGCGCTGATCTACATCGTGGCCGCGGTGGGGCTGGCCCGCGCCGGCCACGCCGGCCGGCGGGTGGCGCTGGCCTGCTGCTCGGTGGAGCTGGTCGGGGTGCTCGGCGTCGGCGTGCTCAGCCTGGCCGACCCCGCGCTGTTCCCCGACGAGACGGTCTGGTCGGGGTTCGGCAGCGGCTACGGCTACATCCCGCTGGTACTCCCGGTGCTCGGCCTGCTCTGGCTCTGGCGCACCCGCCCCCACTGACCCCCCACCCACCCCACCCACCCCCGCGCACTTTCACGGAAAGAGTGGGCATGGGACGCGAAATGGCCACTCTTTCCGTGAAAGAGCGGCCATTTCGTGGGGTGGTGGTGGGGTCAGGACTTCGGGCCGCCCGCGACGTAGATGACCTGGCCGGAGACGAAGGATGCGCCCTCGCTGGCCAGGAACGAGATGGTGTGGGCCACGTCCTCCGGGCGGCCCACCCGGCGTACCGGGATCTCCGACTCGGTGTGCTTCTGGAGCGCCTCGAAGTCCACCTTCATCCGGGCGGCGGTCGCGGCGGTCATGTCGGTGACGATGAACCCGGGGGCGACCGCGTTGACGGTGATCCCGAACGGGCCCAGCTCGATGGCGAGGGTCTTGGTGAAGCCCTGCATGCCCGCCTTCGCGGCCGCGTAGTTGGCCTGGCCCCGGTTGCCCAGCGCCGAGGTGCTGGACAGGTTGACGATCCGGCCCCACCTCCGCTCGACCATGTGCTTCTGGGCGGCCTGGCTGAACAGGAACGCGCCGCGCAGGTGCACGCCCAGGACGGTGTCCCAGTCGGCGTCGGTCATCTTGAACAGCAGGTTGTCCCGGAGCACCCCGGCGTTGTTGACCAGCACGGTCGGCGCGCCCAACTCGGTGGCGACCCGCTCGACGGCCGCCTCGACCTGGTCCCGGACGGAGACGTCCGCGCCGACGCCGAGGGCCCGTCCGCCGGCCGCGACGATCGTGTCCACGGTGTCCTTGGTGGCCGACTCCTCGATGTCGACCACGGCGACGGCCAGGCCGTCGGCGGCCAGCCGGCGGGCGGTGGCCGCCCCGATCCCCCGCGCGGCCCCGGTGACGATCGCGACCCGTTGCTCCTCGGACATGCCTACCTCCCGGTAACTTACGGCGACCATCGGAGCCTAGCCCAACCCCGGGGTCAGTAGGCGGCCCCACGACAGAGGCGGATCCAGCGGTAGCCGTACCCGGCGAGCTTGAGCGAGTCGAGCTTGCCCACCTCGCCGTAGTTGCGGTCGGCGAGGACATCTGTCGGCAGGTCCGCCTCGGCGGCGAGCGTGCCGAGGTCGACCTCGACGTCGTCGGTGCCGAGGTTGTGCAGGAAGACCATCGTCCCGGTCGGGCCGTCGGCGCGGTGGGCGAGCACCCCGTGCGGCGTCGGCACGTCGATGTGGGTGGTCGAGCCGGAGCCGATCTCCGGCGCCTCGCGCAGCGTCCGGATCATCCGCTCGAACCAGGACAGCAGCGACTTGTGGTCGCCGCGCTGGGCGGTGACGTTGACCTTCTCGTACGAGAAGTCACCCTTGTCGATCACCGGGCGGACCAGCTTCTCCGGCTCGGCCGTGGAGAAGCCGGCGTTCGGCTTGTACGACCACTGCATCGGGGTACGGATCGCCTCCCGGCCGGGCAGCGAGAGGTCCTCGCCCATCCCGATCTCCTCGCCGTAGCGCAGCACCGGCGTGCCACGCAGCGAGAACTGGAGCGCGTACGCCAGCTCGACGCGCCGCCGGTCGTTGCCGAGCATCGGGGCGAGCCTGCGGCGGATGCCCCGGTCGTAGATCCGCATGTCCTCGTCGGGCCCGAACTCGGCGTACACCTGGTTGCGCTGCTCGGTGGTGAGCCGGGACAGGTCGATCTCGTCGTGGTTGCGCAGGAAGGTGGCCCACTGCCCGCCGGTGGGCAGGATCGGGGTGTCCCGCAGCGCCTCGATCACCGGCTCCGGGTCCTGGCGGGCCAGGGCGAGCACGAGCCGGCCGTTGAGCATGAAGTCGAAGAGCATGTGGATGCGGTTGCCGGAGCCGCTGCCGTCGCCGAAGAAGGTGGGGAGCTGGTCGGGCTCCACGTTGGCCTCGGCGAGCAGGACGGCGTCGCCGCGCCGCCACTGGACGTGCTGGCGCAGCTCGGTGAGGTACTCGAAGTCCTTCGGCGAGTTCGGGTTCCCCGGCTCGGTCAGCTCGATGATGAACGGCACCGCGTCCATCCGGAACCCGGAGACGCCGAGCTGGAGCCAGAACGAGACGATCTTCTTGACCTCGGCGCGGACCTCGGGGTTGTTGAAGTTCAGGTCGGGTTGGTACTTGTAGAACCGGTGATAGTACCAGGCCTTGGCGGTCCGGTCGTAGCTCCACGTCTCCTTCTGCTCGCCCGGGAAGACCATGCCCTGGTGCCGGTCGTCCGGCTCGTGGTCGGACCAGACGAACCAGTCCCGGTACGGCGAGTCGGGCGAGGACCGGGCGGACTGGAACCACGGGTGCTCGTCCGAGGTGTGGTTGACCACCAGGTCGATGATCACCCGGATGCCCCGGTTCTGCGCCTGGTGCAGCAGCTCGGCAAAGTCGCCGAGGGTGCCGAAGCGGGGGTCCACGTTGTAGAAGTCGGTGACGTCGTAGCCGTCGTCCTTGTTCGGCGACGGGTGGATCGGGTGCAGCCACAGGCAGGTCACCCCCAGCCGGGCCAGGTAGTCGAGCCGGCCGATGAGGCCACGGATGTCGCCGACCCCGTCACCGTCGGAGTCCGCGTACGTGTCGATGTCGAGGCAGTAGACGACCGCCTCGGAATACCACCTGTCACCCATGCCGACGTACCTTCTCCGATTCCGGCTCCCGGCAAACGCGAACGGATTCCGGCTCCCGACGAACGCGGACGCCGCCCACGGCGAGGCTGGTCCGCGTCGGTGGCCCGGTCGGCGGGTCGGCGGGTCGGCGGGCCCGGTCACCGGCAGGTGTGATCGCCTCCGAACTGGGTATCACCTTCCGATCCCCCCGGCGGCCCGCGGAAGGACAACCATGGCCCTCGCCCAGAACGTCGATCCGTCGCAGTTCACCGGGCTGACCGGGTGGGTGGCCAGCGTGATCGACTCGCTCGGCGCGGTCGGGGTGGCCGCGCTGGTCGCCCTGGAGAGCATCATCCCGCCGATCCCGAGCGAGATCGTGCTGGCCATGGCGGGCTACCTCGCGGCCGAGGGCCGGTTCAACCTCGTCCTCATCGTGGTCGCCGCGACGGTCGGCTCGGTGGTCGGCGCGCTGGTGCTCTACTGGCTCGGCGCGGCCGTCGGCGAGGACCGGCTCAAGCGGTGGCTGGACCACATCCCACTGGTCGACCGGGACGACCTGGAGAAGGCCGACCGGTGGTTCGAGCGGCACGGCCGGTGGGCCGTGCTGATCGGCCGGGTGGTGCCGGTGGTGCGCAGCCTGGTCTCCATCCCCGCCGGGGCGAACCGGATGCCGCTGGTCGAGTTCGTCCTGCTGACCACGCTGGGCAGCGGGCTGTGGAACGCGCTGATCGTCGGCGCCGGCTTCGCGCTCGGGTCGCGCTGGGAGGAAGTGGACCAGTACAGCAGCTGGTTCAACTACGCGATCTTCGCCGTCTTCGGCGTGATGATCCTGAGCTGGGTGGTGAAGAAGGTGCGCCGCCGCCGCGCGCGGCGCGACCGGCAGTCCATGACCACCGGTCGCTGACCGCACGCCCGCCCGGCCGTGCCGGGGCGGTACTGCTGCGTCGGCGGTGCTGCTCAGTTGTACTGGGCGGTGATGCTGGTGAACTCCCAGGTGTTCTGGGCGATGCCGGAGCAGTGGGCCACCACTCCCCCGCCGGCGCACGGCCGGTCGCGGTTGACGGCCCAGAAGGTGAACCGGGACAGGCTGCGGGCCTTCGCCCAGTCGCGGATCTGCGTCCAGGTCGCCGGGGAGGTCAGCTCCTGCTGGTCGGACAGGCCGTTCATGCCGGAGATGCCCATGTGCGTGTACGCGGCGGCGTCGGACCAGCCGAAGGCGGTCTTCAGCGCGTTCTTCAGTCCTTCGGCCGCGTTGACGGTGCTCTGGTACATGTTCGCGCCGCCGGCGAAGTCGAACGGCATGATCGTGAACGTGTCGATGTTCGCCCCGAGCGCCGCGGCCTGGTTGATCAGCCGAATGCCGTAGTACGACGGCCCGGTGGTCGTGGTGCCGAAGGTGATGATCGTCTTGATCCCGGGGTTGTTCTGCTTGACGATCTTCAGCGCGCCGAGGATCCGGTCCTGCACCACCTCGTTCTCGAACTCGTCGCTGTTCTCGATGTCGATGTCGATCGCCTTGAGCCCGTACGCGTTGATCACCTGCTGGTACGCCGCCGCCAGCGCGCTGGCCGACGAACAGTTCGGGCCGAGCTTGTTGCCACTCCACCCGCCGAAGGACGGGATGACGTCGCCCCCGGCGGCCCGGATCGCGGCGATGGTGTTGGCGTGCGCGCCGCCGGTGAGCGGGCCGCTGCCGTCCCAGGCCGGGGTGCAGCCGCCACCGGAGAGGACGAACGCGATGGTGAACCACTTGATCCCGGTCGCACCCATCACCGTCGAGGGCGCGGGCGGGTCGCCCCAGCCCGGGTAGAGGTACGGCGCGGCGGCCATCGGGGCGTTCCCGCCGCTGCAGCCGGTGGTGGTGGCGGAGACGGCCGGCGACTTCGCCGACTCGCCCGAGGAGTTGTACGCCGCCACGGTGTAGCTGTGCGCGGAGCAGGTGGCGAGCCCGGACACCGTCGTCGAGGTGCCGGTGACGGTGGCCTTCACGGTGCCGCCCTCGTACACCCGGTATCCGGTGACCGTGCCGGAGACGGCGTTCCAGGCCAGCGAGACCGAGGCGGCCGTGGTGCCGGTGACCCGCAGCCCGCCCGGGGTGGCCGGGCCGCCGGGGTTGCCGCCGCCGGTGCAGGAGCCGCCGTTGACGGTGCAGTTGGTCGGGTCGCCGGTGCCGGCGACGACGAACCCGAACGACGTGCTGGCGCCCGGGGCGAGGGCGCCGTTCCAGGACTTGTTGACGGCGGTCACGTGCTGGCCGGCGGTGGTCATCGTGGCGTCCCAGAAGGTGCCGAGCGAGCTGCCTGCGGGCAGGTCGAACTGGACGTCCCAGGAGCCGATGCTGGCCGAGGTGTTGTTGGTGACGGTGAACTTCGCCTCGTACCCGCTGCTCCAGCTCGAGGTGCGGACGAAGGCGGCGGTGGCCGCCGACGCCGCCGGCGGGGCCACGAGGGTGGCCGCGACGACGGCGGCGGCGAGCGCGGCGGCGAACGTCGCCGCGCGGGGGGACCGGAGTTTCACGTGGCCTCCAGGGACCGGTGGTGGGGGTTTCCGCCCGAGGGGGGTGGGCGGGACCGCCGGCCCGCGCGGGGCGGGCCGGCGGTGGTGCGGGAGCTGTGGTGCGGGGTGGTGCGGGCGGGTCAGGGCAGGGTGGACAGGTGCGGCTTGACGGTGCGGGCGAAGCCGTTGCCGTTGCTGACGTCCCAGTTGACCGACCAGGTCATCGCGCCCCGGATGCCCGGGTAGGTGCGCGGCGGGCGGAAGCTGCCGCAGTTGGTGCCCTTGGCCAGGCAGTCGAGGGCGGCGTTGACCACGCTCGGGGCGACGACGCCGCCACCGGCCGCGCCGGGGCCGGCGGGCAGGCCGAGCCCGACCTGGTCGGGGCGCAGCCCGGCCTCCAACTGGATGCAGGCGAGCGCGACGATGAAGTTCACCGTGCCCTGGCCGTACGCGGCGTTCTGGTCGCAGCCGAGCATCGCCCCGGAGTTGTAGAACTGGGTGTTGACCACGGTGAGGATGTCCCGGATGTCCAGGGCGAGCTTGAAGTAGCCGCCGGCCGGGTTCTGCATGTCGATGGTCTGCGGTGCCATCGCGATGATCAGGCCGGTCCCGACCTTGGCCCGCAGGGCGCGTAGCGCCTGGGCCATGTACGTCGGGTTGAGCCCGTTCTCCAGGTCGATGTCGACGCCGTCGAAGCCGTACCGCTGGATGAGGGCGTACGTGGTGTCGGCGAAGGCGGTGGCCGAGGCCGCGCTGTTGACCGCGACCCGTCCGGTCTCGCCGCCGACGGAGAGGATGACCTTCTTGCCGCGCGAGTGCAGCGTCCGCACGTCGGCGGTGAAGTCGGCGTCGGTGTAGCCGCCGAGGGAGGCGGACAGGCCGGGATCGACGGCGAAGGTGACCGCCCCGGGCGTGTTGGTGGCCTCGGCGAAGGCGACCGCGACCAGGTCGTACTCGGCCGGGACGTCGCGCAACCGCAGCTCGACCGCCGGGTTGTCGAAGTTGTGCCAGTAGCCGGTGAGAATGTGCTTCGGCAGGTTGCCGGTGGGCGGGGCGGTGGTCGGGGGCGGGGTCGTCGGGGGCGGCGTGGTCGGGGGCGGGGTGGTCGGCGGCGGGGTGGTCGGCGGCGGGGTGGTCGGGGTGGGGCCGCCGCCGCAGGGGGCGCCGTTGAGCTGGCAGTTGGTCGGGCTGCCGGAGCCGGTGGCGAGGAAGCCGAACGACGTCGACGCGCCGGGGGCGATGCCGCCGTTCCAGGAGCGGTTGGTGAAGGTGTACCGCTGGCCGGAGGTGGTCAGCAGGGCGTCCCAGTAGCTGCCGACGGTGGTGCCGGCCGGTAGGTCGAAGGTGACGGTCCACGCGGAGATGGCGGTGGCACCGCCGTTGGTGATCGTGTACTTGCCCTCCCAGCCGGACCCCCAGTCGGAGGTCTTCACGAAGTTCGCGGTGGCCCCGGCGGCGAACGCCGGCAGTGCCACCCAGGCCGCCCCGACGGTCGCGGCCAGCGCCGTCACCAGGGCCATGACAAGGGATCGGGAACGCTTCATGCAACCCTCCACGCCCGGACGGGCATTCATACTGATCGACGTTGGCGCTTATTATTAGGACTATTAACTGTTTCTGTCCAGAGGGAGATGCGGCGTCGACCGGACCCCGTCGACCGCCGAGGTCCGATCGACGGTCAACGAACCTCGACGGGTGCCGCCCGGGGGCGGCGTAACACCGCCTGCTCCGCCGCCGTCCACGCCGTCGTGGTGACCAGGTAGAGCACCGCCGCCAACGGCACCACCAACGCAACCAGCACGGTCAGGTACGGCAGCAGCGGGACCAGCCGGCCCAGGGTGGCCGCCCCCGGCCCCTCGGTCGGCGTACCGGCCACGGTGACCCCGGCAGCCGCCGCGCGTCGCGCCCGGCGCGACGACCACCAGGCCAGCGCCACCAGCGCCGCCAACAACGCCCCGAACAGCAGGCCGGCCGCGCCGGTCAGGCCGTCGGAGAGGTGCCAGCCCAGCGGCACCCCGGCCAGCCGCTCGTCGAGCAGGCCGGTGCCGCCCTCGTCCGTGCTGAACAACCGGTACATGATCAGGAAGAACGGGGCCTGGAGCAGGGCCGGCAGGCAGCCGGCGACCGGGCTCGCCCCGGCCGACCGGTAGAGCCCCAACAGCTCGCTCTGCAACCGGGCCGGGTCGTCGGCGTACCGACGTTGCAGGTCGCGGACCTGCGGGGCGAGGACCGCGCGGCGCCGCTCCCCGCGAACCTGGGCCAGGGTGAGCGGCGAGACCAGCAGGCGGACGGCGACGGTGAACAGAACTATGGCGACGGCCGTGGCGGCCCCGCCGGTCAGCGGGTGCAGCGTGTCGGCGAGCCAGGTGACGGCGGTGGCGGCGGTGCCGACCGCGCCGTGCAGCGGTGCGAAGGCGAGCATGGGTGACCCCTCGGTCCGGTTCCGGATGTCCCGACCGGCCCGGAAACGGGCGCGCGGCGGGACGGACGACGGCGGAGGCGACCTGATGGCGGGGGCGACGCCGACGGGGTATGCCCGTCCGTCACCCCGGGGCCGACGCCGACGGAAGCCGGCGCGGCCCGGGAAGCTACCCGGCCGCGGGGGCCAGTCCGGGCGCGCGGGGTCGGGGACGGCCGGCGGCGTCCGGGTCGACCTGCCGGGGAACGCCCCGACGCCGGGCGCGTTCCCGCAGGCCGACGCCGTGCCCGGCGGCCCTGGCCGGCGGGCCGGCCGCCATCGGGAGCCGCCCGGCGAGCACCACGGCGAGCAGCACGGCGGCGGCCACGGCCGCCCCGGCCAGCAGCTCGGCCGGGCGGTCCGCGAGCACGATCAGGTGGGTGAGCGCGTACGCCCACATCCCCGTCACCGTCAGCAGCAACCCGCCCACGCGACCACCCTAGGCCCCACCGTCCACCCCGAAGGGCGGAACGTTCCTCCCCGCAACGCGGGGCCTCGGCAACGGGGATGCGGAACGCGAGCGGCGTGCCGGCGGGCGACACGCGGGCGGCGGAGTTTCCCCGCACCGACACTGCGGGTATTGGCCGGTCACGTCGCGGCACAGCGCCGCGGCCGGCACGGAAACGGACGGTGAGGACGATGAGCGGTTCAGTGGTGCAGCGGGAACCGAACGTGGCCCCGGGCGGCACCGACCTGCTCACCGTCGGTGTCGAGGAGGAGTTCCTGCTCGTCGACCCGCACACCGGCGCCGCCGTGCCGGCCGTCGACCTGGTGATGGAGCAGGTGCCGGCCGAGCTGCGCGGCCAGGTCGAGCGCGAGTTCCAGACGAGCCAGATCGAGATCGGCAGCCCGCCGGGACTGGAGCTGTCGTCGATCCGGCACTCCCTGGGGGTGCTGCGCCGGGCGCTGTCCGAGGCGGCCGAGCGGGCCGGCGTACGGGTGCTGGCCATCGGCACCGGCCCGGTCGACGGGCCGGTCCCGCCGGTGGTCGACAAGCCCCGCTTCGACCGGATGATCGAGCGGTTCCGGCTGCTGGTGCCCGGCCCCGGCAACAACGGCATGCACGTGCACGTCGGGGTGCCGGACCCCGAGACCGGCGTGCAGGTGCTCAACCACGTCCGGCCCTGGCTGCCGATCCTGCACGCCGCGACGGTCAATTCCCCGTTCTCGGCCGGCGTGGACACCGGCTACGCGAGCTGGCGATCTGTGGAGTGGGAGCGGTGGCCGTCGGTGGCGCCGACGCCGTACCTGGAGTCGCACGAGCACTACGAGCGGCTGATCCGGCAGCTCATCGCCAGCGGCGTGATGCTCGACGAGGGGATGCTCTACTGGTACGCCCGGCTGTCGGCCAAGTACCCGACGGTGGAGCTCCGCATCGGCGACGTCTGCCCGTCGGTGGACGATGCCGTGCTGATCGCCGCCCTGGTCCGGGCCCTGGTGGCCAGCGCGATGACCGACGTCGCCGAGGGCCGGCCGCCGGTGCGCACCGACCACCACCTGCTGGTCGCCGCGCACTGGCGGGCCGCCCACGACGGGCTGGAGGGCGACGGGGTGGACCTGACCGACGGCGAGCTGCGCCCGGCGTGGGAGCTGCTGGACCGGCTCGTCGAGCGGCTCCGCCCCGAGTTGGAGCGGCACGGCGACCTGGCCGAGGTGACCGACCTGCTCGGTGGGCTGCGCCGGCACGGCACCGGGGCGGCCCGGCAGCGGGCGGTCTTCTCCCGCACCGGAAACCTGGTCGACGTGGTGCGGGACGTGGCCCGCCAGACCCGTGGCTGAGCGCCCGACCGCACGGGCGGTCGGGCGCGGCGGGGTCGGGTGGGCGGCGCGGCGGGACGGGCTCCGCGGGGGGCGTGGCGTGACAGGATGGTCGACGTGGCGCAACGGTTGATCGTCATCGGCGGGGACGCCGCCGGCATGGCGGCGGCCTCCCAGGCACGGCGTCGCCGCGACCGGTCGGACCTGGAGATCGTGGCCTTCGAGCGGGGGCACCACACCTCGTACTCGGCGTGCGGCATCCCGTACTGGATCAGCGGGCTGGTCACGGAGCGGGACCAGCTCGTCGCCCGCGCCCCGGCCACCTTCCGCGACGAGTTCGACATCGACGTCCGGCTGCGACACGAGGTCACCGCGATCGACCTGGACCGCCGGGAGGTGGTCGCCCGTGATCTCGACCGCGGCGGCGAGGTCCGCGAGCGGTTCGACGACCTGATGTACGCCGCCGGAGCGGAGCCGACGACACCCGGCTGGGCCGACACGGACATGGGCGGCGTCTTCGGCGTGCAGACCCTCGACGACGCCGGGGCCCTGCGCGACTGGCTGGACGGCGACCCGACGCCCCGGCGGGCGGTGGTGGTCGGCGGCGGCTACATCGGGGTGGAGATGGCCGAGGCGCTGGTCCAGCGCGGGCTGTCGGTCACCCTGGTCGAGAAGGCCGACCAGCCGATGGCGACCGTCGACCCGGACATGGCCGCTCTCGTCGCGACGGCCATGCGCGGCATCGGCATCGACATCCGTACCGGCGTGGGGGTCACCGGGCTCGACCAGCGCGACGGCCGGGTGTCCGCGGTGGTCACCGACGACGGGCCGCTGCCGGCCGATGTCGTGGTCCTGGGCCTGGGGGTACGCCCCAACACCGCCCTCGCCGAGGCCGCCGGCCTGCCGGTCGGCCCCTCCGGTGGGATCCGGGTGGACCGGCGGATGCGGGTGGTCGGGGCGCCGGGGGTGTGGGCGGCCGGCGACTGCGTGGAGAGCCTGCACCTGGTCAGCGGCCTGCCGGTGCACGTCCCGCTCGGCACCCACGCCAACAAGCAGGGCCGGGTCGCCGGAATCAACCTCGGTGGCGGATACGCGACCTTCCCCGGGGTGATCGGCACGGCCGTGACGAAGGTCTGCGAGCTGGAGGTGGGGCGCACCGGCCTTCGCGAGCGGGACGCCACGGCCAGCGGCTTCGAGTTCGTCTCGGTGGTGGCCGAGTCGACGAACCGGGCCGGGTACTACCCGGGGGCGCGGCCGATGACGGTGAAGCTGATCGCCGAGCGCCCCAGCGGGCGGCTGCTCGGCGCGCAGATCGTCGGCTGGTCGGAGGCCGCCAAGCGGATCGACACCCTGGCCGTGGCACTGTGGAACGGCATGACGGTGGACGAGATGACCGCCCTCGACCTCGGCTACGCCCCGCCGTACGCTCCGGTCTGGGACCCGGTGCTGATCGCGGCCCGCAAGGCCGTCGACGCCCTCGACCGCAGCCGGGGATAGCCCGAATCTGTCGGGGGGAGCGGTTAGCGTGGGCGCGCTGTCGCGGTGCCGGGTCCGGCGCTCTTCCCCCCGAAAGGCGATCCCATGTCGCAGGAGACGACCTACCTCGAACTGTCCGAATCGGACGGTGCGGCGCACAAGTTCTACGAGGTGGTGGTGGACGACACCGCGCTGACCGTGCGCTACGGCCGGATCGGCGACCAGGGCCAGGTGAAGACCACGGCCTACCCGGACAACGGCCGCGCCCGCGCCGCCGCCGCGAAGAAGATCGGCGAAAAGGTCCGCAAGGGGTACGCCCCGGCGGTGCCCGGCGCCCGCCAGAAGCGGTCGGTCTCCCGCCGTGCGATCGTCAGCACCCGCTCGACCGCCCGTACCGCCCCGGTGCTGTGGCGGTACGCCTCGGGCGCGCCCGCGTTCGGCATCTTCGTCGACGGGCGGCACTGCATGGTCGGCAACGAGCACGGGGTGATCACCACCCTCGACCACGACGCCCGGCTGCTCAACCAGGTCCGGCTCCCCGACGGGGTGAAGTGCATCGTCGCCGACGACGCCTGGATCTACGCGGGCTGCGACGACGGCAACGTCTACGACCTCTCCGGCAAGGTGCCCCGGGCGGCGTACGCGATCGCCCCGGACATCGACATCTACTGGCTGGACATCCACGACGGGTTGCTGGGCGTCTCCGACGCCGGCGGCGGGATCGCCGCGATCGACCACGAGGACGAGTTCCTCTGGCGGCGGCCGGGGCGCGGCCGGGGCGGGTGGATGGTCCGCTGCGACGCCGACGCGCTCTACCAGGGCCACTCCCAGGGGGTGACCGGCTACGACTGGCGCACCGGGCGGGAGCTGTGGCACACCCGCACCGGGTCGGTGCTCTTCGGCTGGCAGGAGCGCGACGCCGTCTTCGCCGGCACCGGCACCCGCGAGGTGGTGCGGCTGCGCAAGGACGGGCGCGCCGAGCAGACGTACCGCTGCGACGCCGCGGTCTTCTCCTGCGCCACCGCCGAGGACGGCCGGTACGTCTTCGCCGGCGACAACCAGTCCTCGATCTACTGCTTCGACGCGGCCGGCAACCGGCTGTGGAAGCTCGGCACCGGCTGCGGCTCGGCGTACTCCATGCAGTACCACGACCAGCGGCTCTACGTGGTCACCACTTCGGGCTATCTGGCCTGCGTCGACGCGAGCGAGCCGGCGATCCGGGCCGCCGAGGCGGGCAGCGTGCCGGAGGTGGTGGACGTCAAGGCCCCGGCCCGGCTGCCCGAGCCGGCGGCCTGGACCACGGTGGAGGTCGCCACCGAGGAGCGGGGCGGCGTGGTGGTGCAGTGCGTCGACGAGGGCGGCCGGCTGCGCGTCCACGTCCTCTCCGACGGCTACCACCGCGACTGGTCGGTGCAGTTCCCCAAGGGCATCCGCGAGGCGGGGGCGCGCTACCTGATCACCGAGGTCCGCCCGGCGGGCCGGGGCGGCTTCTACCGGGCGTACGGCGACATCCGCCGGCTGCGCTGAGCGGGGTCTTCCCGCTCCAGGCGGCGGCCGGCAATAACCGGTGGTGCCGACCGACCGGCCTGGCCGAGGATGGGCCGATGGGCGTGCGGCTGGAAATCCCCGAAGGGCTGCGCTGGGCCGAACGCGAACCGGCCGGCCGGGCCTGGCTCGCGGCGCTGCCGGACCGGGTGGCGGAGTGCGTCGACGGGTGGGGGCTGCGGCTGTCCGGCCCGCCGTTCCCGTCCGCGTTCGCCTCGCTGGCGTTGCCGGCCGAGCTGCCCGACGGCACCCGGGCGGTGCTCAAGATCCAGTACCCGGACGCCGACAGCGAGCACGAGGCCACCGCGCTGTCGCGCTGGGCGGGCGACGGGGCGGTCCGGCTGCTCGGGCACGACCCGGGCCGGCGGGCGCTGCTGGTGGAGCGCTGCGACCCGGGCACGCCGCTGCACGCCGTGGCGCCGGACGAGGCGCTGGACGTGGTCGCCGGGCTGCTGCCCCGGCTCTGGCGGCCGGCCGGCGCGCCGTTCACCCCGCTGGCCGAGGAGGCGGCGGGCTGGATCGAGCAGATGCCGGCGGACTGGGAACGGGCCGGCCGGCCGTACGAGCGGCGGCTGCTGGACGCCGCGCTCGGCCGGCTCGCCGAGCTGGTCGGCACGCAGGGCGAGCAGGTGTTGGTGAACCAGGACCTGCACGCCGGCAACGTGCTGCGGTCCACCCGGGAACCGTGGCTGGTGATCGACCCGAAGCCGCTGGCCGGCGAGCGCGAGTTCGGGGCGGTGGCGATCGTCCGAGGGCCGGAGCTCGGCCACTCCCCGGCGGCGGTGCGGCACCGGCTGGGCCGGCTCGCCGCCGAGCTGGGCCTGGACGCCGAGCGGGTCCGGGGCTGGGCGATCGGGCACACCCTGGCCTGGAGCGTCGCCGGGGACGCGGTGTTCGGCCACCAGATCGAGACGGCCCGCTGGCTCGCGGGACCGGGCTGACTCGCGGACCTGGGCCGGTCAGCGCTGGCAGGTGGGGCACCAGTAGAGGTTGCGGCCGGCCAGGGTGCCCCGGCGCACCTCGTCGCCGCAGACGTGGCAGGGCTGGCCGGGGCGCCGGTAGACGTACACCTCGCCGCCGTGCCGGTCCACCCGGGGCGCCCGGCCGGTGGCCTCCGGCAGGTGGACGTCCCGGACGGTGTCGATCCGGCCCACCTCGACGGCCCGGGTCATCAGGTCCACCAGGTCCGCCCACAGCTCCCGCCAGAGCGTCGGGGTCAGCGCCCGGCCGGGCAGCAGCGGCGGCAGGCCGGCCCGGAACAGCGCCTCGGTGACGAAGATCAACCCCGTGCCGGCCACCACCGACTGGTCGAGCAGCAGCGCCGCGAGCGGGGTCGGGCTGCGGGAGATCCGGGCGTACGCGCGGGACGGGTCGGCGTCGGCGCGCAGCGGGTCGGGGCCGAGCCGGTGGCGCAGCGCCGCCACCTCGGGCGGGGTGAGCAGCTCGCAGGCGGTGGGGCCGCGCAGGTCCAGCCAGTACGCGTCGCTGGTCAGTCGCAGCCGCACCTGACCGACGGGCGGCGGCGGCTCGCCCGGCCCGTCGGCGAACCTGCCGTACAGGCCGAGGTGCACGTGCAGGGTCAACTCGTGCGCGTAGTGGTGCAGCAGGTGCTTGCCGTACGCCTCGGTGTCGTCCAGGACGGTGCCGGACAGCCGGGCCGCGCCCTCGGCGAAGCGGCCCTGCGGGCTGGCGGCCTGCACCTTGTCGCCGGCGAACAACTCGGCGTGCCGGGCGGCGAGGCGGTGAATGGTGTGTCCCTCTGGCACGCCCGCAACGGTAGCTCCCCACCCGCCGGGCGCGCTGACGACCACCGCCTCCACCCACCGAACCATCCGCCGCCTCCGACCGCCGGGCGGCCGATCCGTTGTCGACATCAGCTCCACAGGACGCACGGCGGCACCCGCCGACTGGGCGGCGTGGGCGTCGAGGGCGGGCCGGTCCCCACCGGCGACGGGGTGTCGGCGGCTCGGCGGTTGGGTACCTCGGGGGCGTACCGCGTGGCTGCCGCTGGCGCTTCCCAGGCCTCCACGCACTGACCAGGAGGTGATGAGGTGAAGATTCCTTCGCTGTTGTCGCGCCGGAGCGAGCCGGCGACGACGACTTCCGACAGCAACGGCGACGGCCACGTCGACGGGTTCGAGCGGGCCGTCGCGACGGACACCGGCAGCCGCCTCGCCGGGCCGCCGGTGCTCACCGACCGCGGCGACGAGCAGGCGACGTACCGCAGCGGCACGACCGCCAGCGACGGCGAGCGGGCCTCGGACGCGGAGCGACAGGCCGCGGAGCGGGGAGCCCGCGCCCGCGCCGCGACCGCCCGCGCGGCCACCGCCCGCACCCCGGACGGCGAGGCCAAGCGGCCGACCACCGGCCCGTCCACCGCGACGGCCGCCCCCACCACGACCGGCTCCCCCACGAAGGAGCCGGACCTCGACCTCGACCGGGACCGCACCGCCGAACGACCGCTGCCGGCCGACCCCACGGTCGGGCAGCCCGCGGGCCGGGACCACACCGCCGCGCGGCCGGCACCGGTGGACCGCACCGACGGCGAGACCCGGCCGGAGCCGGTCGCGGTCGGGCCGAAGCCGCGCGCGAGCCTGCTCGCCACCCTCGGCCTGATCGTCGGCGTCGCCGGGGCGCTCGCCGTGCTAACCGGGACCCTCGCCGGGTACGGCATCGCGGTCGGCGTGCTCGGCGGGGTGCTGTCCGTGTTCGGCCTGCTCGCCACCCGGCGCCGGCACATCGCCGGCAAGACCGACGCCCTGCTCGGCATGGCCTTCGGCATCGCCGCCGTGGTCCTCGGCGTGCTGGCGATGACCGGCCAGTTCGACTGGCCGACCACGGACGGCGACTGGGTGCAACGGCTCCGTGAGTGGCTCGACTCACAGTTTGTCGACCGGTTCTGACGGGCAGTTTGAACTCCGCCGGCGGTTCGCCGGCCCAGCCCGACCAGTCTGGTGGTTCACCAGCCGGGCACATCCTCTTTCGGGGGGCGGCGGTTCGCCGCCCCCCGAAGCACGTCCGGCCTCGACCCGCCCACGGCCGGGGCGAGTGCTGACCGAGGAGTGAGTCTGCGCAACGAATCGTCGGGCGGGTCCTGCTATACGCAATGATCAGTCGGTCGACGCAAGCTCCACCGGTGGATGTCGTTGCCGCCGGCCGCATACCGTTGGGCCACGGCGCCAGCCCCGTGGGCCGAAGGTGGCCGGGGCGCGCCCGACCCCTGGGAGCAGGACAATGACGATGGACGCCACCAGCCAGCGCTTGCTGATGTGCCGGCCGACGTACTTCGCCGTCGACTACGCGATCAACCCGTGGATGGACCCCACCGCGCCGGTCGACGCCGACCTGGCGATCCGGCAGTGGGAGGAGCTGCGCGGGATCTACCGCGAGCTGGGCCACACGGTCGAGGAGATCACCCCGCTGCCCGGCCTGCCCGACATGGTCTTCGCCGCCAACGGCGGCACCGTGATCGACGGCCGGGCGATGGCCGTGCAGTTCCGCGACCCACAGCGCGCCGACGAGGCCCCCGCCTACCGGGCCTGGTTCGAGGCCGCCGGCTTCGAGATGTACGACCCGAAGCACGTCAACGAGGGCGAGGGCGACGTCCTGCTGGCCGGCGACGTGCTACTGGCCGGCACCGGGTTCCGCACCGCGCACGCCTCGCACGCCCAGCTGCAGGAGGTGTTCGGCTACCCCGTGGTCACCATGCAGCTCGTCGACCCGCGCTTCTACCACCTGGACACCGCGCTCACGGTGCTGGACGAGCGCACCGTGGCGTACCTGCCGGAGGCGTTCTCGCCCGGCAGCCAGGCCGCGCTGCGCCGGCTCTTCCCGGACGCGGTCCACGCCACCATGGCCGACGCCGAGGTGCTGGGCCTGAACGCGGTCGGCGACGGGCGGCACGTGGTGCTGCCCGCGCAGGCCACCGACCTGGCCGCGAAGCTGCGCGACCGGGGCTACGAGACCATCGGTGTCGACCTGTCCGAGCTGCGCAAGGCCGGCGGTGGACCGAAGTGCTGCACGTTGCGGCTCCGTCAGGGAAAGGCGAGCAATTGATCGTGGATGACAGGCTGCGGACGCCGGGCGCGGTCCGGGACGCGGAGCGCTTCACCGCGCACAACTACCACCCCCTGCCGGTGGTGATCACCTCCGCCGAGGGGGTTTGGCTCACCGACGTGGACGACCGGCGCTACCTGGACTGCCTCGCCGGCTACTCGGCCCTCAACTTCGGCCACCGGCACCCCCGGCTCATCGCCGCCGCGCACGCGCAGCTCGACAAGCTGACCCTGACCAGCAGGGCGTTCGTCCACGACCAGTTCGCCGACTTCTGCCGCGAGCTGGCCGAGCTGTGCGGCAAGGACCTGGTGCTGCCGATGAACACCGGCGCCGAGGCGGTGGAGACCGGGATCAAGGTGGCCCGAAAGTGGGGCTACCAGGTCAAGGGCGTGCCGGCCGGGCAGGCGAACATCGTGGTGGCCGAGGGGAACTTCCACGGCCGCACCACCACCATCGTCAGCTTCTCCACCGACTCCGACGCGCGCGCGGACTTCGGGCCGTACACCCCGGGCTTCACGGTCGTCCCGTACGGCGACCTGGACGCGCTGGCCGCCGCCGTCGACGAGAACACCGTCGCCGTGCTGCTGGAGCCGATCCAGGGCGAGCAGGGCGTGGTGGTGCCGCCGGAGGGCTACCTGCCGGGCGTGCGCCGGGTCTGCACCGAGCGCAACGTGCTCTTCGTCGCCGACGAGATCCAGTCCGGCCTGGGCCGGACGGGCACCACCTTCGCCTGCGAGCACGAGGGCGTGGTGCCCGACATGTACCTGCTGGGCAAGGCGCTCGGCGGCGGCATCGTGCCGGTCTCCGCGGTCGCCGCGAACGCCGACGTGCTGGGGGTGCTGAAGCCGGGCCAGCACGGCTCCACCTTCGGCGGCAACCCGCTGGCCTGCGCCGTCGCCACCGAGGTGGTCCGGCTGCTGGCCACCGGCGAGTTCCAACGCCGCTCGGCGGAGCTGGGCGAGCGGCTGCACGCCGGCCTCCAGTCGCTGGTCGGCAAGGGGCTGGTCGCCGTCCGGGGCCGGGGCCTGTGGGCCGGCCTGGACATCGACCCGACGCTGATGACCGGCCGGCAGGCCTGCGAGCGGCTGATGGAACGGGGCGTGCTGGCCAAGGACACCCACGGCTCGACGCTCCGGCTGGCCCCGCCGCTGGTGATCACCGCCGAGGAGATCGACCACGCCGTGGCCCAGCTCGCCGCCGTGCTGGCCGGCTGATCCTCTCGTACGACAGCGGCGGGCGTCGGGACCACGGTCCCGGCGCCCGCCGTCGTCCGCCCGCCCCGGCGGCCCGGGGTCAGGGCCGGGGCAGGCGCATCGCCATGGTGGGGGCCTCGGCCATCACCGAGGTGGGGGTGAACGGGGCACCCGTCGGAAGCTCGTCGGCGCGGCCGATCTGCACCCCCGGGTACAGCTCGACCATGTCGTTGGCGGAGAGCACCCGGGACTGCTGCGGCTTCAGCGGAATCCGGTCCGTCTCGGCCATCGAGCCGGACGGGCGGATGCCCGAGCCGTTGGTGCTGACGTCGGTGACGATCACCTCGCCGACCCGCAGCTCGAACCGGACGTGGCCACGGCTGATCCAGCGCCGCGCCTCGTCGTTGAGCCACTGGCCGAGCACGATCCCGCCCTGCTGCTCCGGCGCACGCCCGACCAGCACCGACTGCCCCTCGGTGAGCACGAACCGACGGCGGATCAGCCCGCCGACGCGCACGGCCAGCACCTCGGTACGCGGGCGCGGCCCGGCGTCGCCGAGCCGGGCGCCGTGCCGTGGGCAGGTCGGCACCCCGCCGCGCAGGGTGGGCGGCGGCTGCCCGGACGGGGCCCGGTCCACCCGGGCCAGGTCGGCGAACGCGCCCCCGCCCCCGCCGCCGCCGAACAGGGCGCAGCCCGGCTCGGGACAGCGCCACTGCCGGGCGAGCAGCTTCGCGCCGGTCGCCGAGCGGGTGCCGGCGACGGGCACGTTCCCGCCGCCGACGTGGCCGATGAACACCGGCCCGCCCGCGCCGGGCACCGGGGCAAGCACCCGGCCGGGCTGCTCGGCCACCCACGGGAACCGGCCGCGCAGGCCGTCGAACCGGGCCCGGCTGAGCACCGGCAGCCCGAGCAGGTCGGCGACCTCCAGCATCCGGTCGCCCGGGTTGTCGAGCACCTCCACCAGGCCGTCGTCGGCCCAGCGGCGGACCACCATCCGCTCGTTGGACGTCAGGTCGGCGTCGGAGAGCAGCGCCCGGTGCACGATCGCGTAGACCGGGACGCTGTCCTCCTCCAGGTCGCGGGCGAGCGCGTCGATCACCATGCCGAGCCGCAGCAGGCTCGCCGGCCGGCCGCCGTCGAGGTTCTGGTACCGGATCACCTCGGCCAGGTCGAGGACGGCCCGGGCCAGCGACGGGTCGGTGCAGACCCGCCCCTCGATGGCGTCGAGCACCTTGCTGATCTCGAATCTCATCGGGCACTCCGGACGATGTCGTCGACCCGCCGCGCCAACTCCAGGTCACGTTCGGTGACCCCACCCGCCGAGTGGGTGACGCAGCGGAAAGTGAGGGTCCGCCACCGGATGTCGATGTCGGGGTGATGGTCCAGCTCCTCGGCCACCTCGGCGACCCGGTCGACCACCGCGATCGCCGCCGGGAAGCTGCCCAGCTCGGTGGTACGACTGATCCCGGTCGGGTCCCCCGTCCAGTCCGCCAGGCCGCCCAGCCCGTCTCGCACCGCCTCTGCGGTGAGCACGTCTGCCATGGCCCCGACCCTACCGGCAGGGCCGGGTGACCGACTCTCCCACCACCTCGTCCCACCCCCTCACCGACCTGCGCGGACAGGCCGGGCGGCGGGCGGACGGGCCGCTGACGGACCAGCGGCTGTCGCCCCGGGCCGCTACGCTGGCCCGCGGCCCGGCCGGGCAGCCACACAACGCCGCCCGGCCCACCCTTCACGAGGAGTGATCCACAATGAACACTCGACGGCTGGCAACCACGGGGGTTGCGCTCGTCGCCGCGTTCGGTCTCGGTCTCGGCCTCACCGGCTGCGGCGACCAGGACGGAGGAGACGCGCCGGCCGGCAACGGCAACACCGGCGCGAGCTCGGCGCCCGCCACCAGCGCCCCGGCCGACGCGCTCGCCGAGCTCACCGCCGCCGCGCTGAAGCTGAACGAGCAGAGCGTCCGGGTGGACATCAAGTCCTCGGTCATGAACGGCGGCGGCCTGATGGACCCGCGGAGCAAGTCCGCCGACATGACGCTGGACCTGGGCGCCCAGGGCGGCAAGATCCGCATGGTCACCATCGGCGACGACATGTGGCTCAAGGCGAACAGCATCTCCAAGAAGTGGCTGCACATGGACGCCACCAAGCTCGGCGCCAACGGGCAGCTGAACCTGATGCCCGACGGCGACCCGGGCGGCGCCAAGAAGATGATCGGTGGCGTGGTCGAGGTGAAGAAGACCGGCGAGGGCGCCTTCTCCGGCACGCTGGACTACACCAAGGCCAACCCCGACGACAAGGACATCAAGGCGCTCGGGGCGAAGGCCAAGGCCGTCCCCTTCACCGCGAGGACCGACGCCGAGGGGCGGCTCGTCGAGCTGGACGTGGACACCAGCGTGCTGCTTGCCTCGCTGGGCAAGATGACCACCACGTACTCGGACTTCGGGGCCACCGTGTCGCCCGAGAAGCCCGCGGCCGGCGAGACCGAAGAGGCGCCGGAGTCGCTGAAGAAGGCGTTCGGCGGCTGACCTGGGCGGAGCACCGGGACGGGGCGGCACCGGTCGGCGCCGCCCCGTCGCGCGTCCGGGCTCAGCCGCGCAGCGGGCGCCCCACCTCGTGCAGGTGGGCGAGCGCCTGCCGGTACGACTCGACCAGCCCCGTCTCCGCGTACGGCAGGTCGAGCTCGGCGCAGTACGCCCGCACCAGGGGCCGGGCCCGGCGCAGGTTCCCCCGGGGCATGTTCGGGAACAGGTGGTGCTCGATCTGGTAGTTCAGCCCGCCGAGCGCGAGGTCGATGAACCGGCCGCCCCGCACGTTGCGCGCGGTGAGCACCTGCTTCCGCAGGAAGTCGAGGTCGTCGTCGGCCGTCGGCATCGGCATGCCCTTGTGGTTCGGGGCGAACGCGCACCCCATGTAGAGCCCCCACAGGCCCTGGTGGACGGCGACGAACGCCAGCGCCTTCCCCGGCGACAGCACCGCGAACAGCAGGCCGAGGTAGCCGACGGCGTGCGCCGCGAGCAACACCCCCTCGACGGCCCGGTGCCGCATCGGCGTCGCGTACCGGCCGTCCGGCCCCCGGGCGACCAGCGCCCGCACGCTCGCCACGTGCAGGGCGAGCCCTTCCAGCAGCAGCATCGGGAAGAACAGCCAGGCCTGCCGGCGGGCCAGCCGGCGGCCGAACCCCCGGGTCGCGGCGGCCTGCTCGTACGTCCAGACCAGCGCCCCGGCCCCGACGTCCGGGTCCTCGTCCTCATGGTTCGGGTTGGCGTGGTGGCGGTTGTGCTTGTCGACCCACCAGCCGTAGCTGAGCCCGACCGCCAGGTTGCCGGCGAGCAGCCCGGCCACCTCGCTGGGGCCCCGGCGGCGGAACATCTGCCGGTGCCCGGCGTCGTGCCCGAGGAACGCCACCTGGGTGGTCGCCACCGCCAGGCCGACCGCCACCGCGAGCTGCCACCACGAGTCGCCGACCAGCGGCACCGCCACCCAGCCGGCGACGAAGGCCGCCACGGTCAGCACGATCCGGGCCGCGTACCCGCCTGGCCCGCGGTCCAACAGGCCCGCCTGGCTGATCCGCCGGGACAACTCCGCGTAGTCGCTGCCCCGCCTGGCGGGCCGGTCCACTGTCGCTGCACGCACCATCTGGGCTCCTGCGTCTCCGCACCGAGTCACGCCGGACGGCGTGCCCTACCGTCAAGTCTGCGGGCAACCGGTTGCGCAGGGTAACCCGGGCCACCCCCGTCTCCGGGGTAGGGCGTGCCCTACCCCGGCCTGCCCGGGCCCCCTGCGCCCTGCCCCGCTCCCTCCGGCTTCGTCCTGTTCAACGCGCGTGCCCGCACGCGCGGAACGCCGACGGGTTCACCCCATCCGGCCGACCACCGCCCGGAGCCTGGCCAGGTCGCGTCGGCGTCGCTCGTAGGTGGCGGCCAGGCCGATCAGGGCCAGCCCGCCGACGGCCAGGAATATCCAGCGGGGCAGCAGGTCCCAGCTACGCACCAGCTCATGCAGCGCGAGCAGGGCCAGGGTGATCCCGCCGAGCAGCACCGGCGCCTGCCAGCGGCGGGCCGACCCGGCCAGTACCACGGCCAGGGCGCCGGTCCCGAGCAGCAGCCGCCGCCAGGGCTGCGGCTCCGGCGCGAACAACACCGACACCAGGCCGGGCAGCAGCGCGGCGGCCAGCCCCGGCCCGAGCGCGAGCCAGCTGTTCAGGCCCGGGCGGGTCCGCAGCGCCACCACCCCGGCGGCCAGCGCCACCCCGGCCGTCGGCAGGGTGTACGCCTCCAGCAGCACCACCCCGCCCGCGCCCAGCAGCAGCCAGGTGCCGAGCAGCTCGCTGCCCCCGGCGACGCCCGCGAACGCCCACCGCCGCCCGGTCGGCTCGCCGCGGCGCAGCAGCCGCAGCCCCACGGCGACCCCCCAGAGCACGCAGACCGCGGCGGCGTGCCGGGGCGACCCGCCGGCCAGCAGCACCGCGAGCAGGGCGACGGCCTGGGCGGCGACGTCCAGCGCCGGGCCCCGGGCGGGGTCACGCCCGGCCGGCAGCGCGGCGGCGGCCAGGACCAGCACCGCGACCGCCAGCACCGCGAACGAGGCCGAGCGCAGCGGCAGGCTGGCCGCCAGCGCGGCGGTGACCGCGAACCCGGTCGCCGCGCCGACCGCCACCAGGGCCCCGCCCAGCCGGACCGGACCCGCCCGGCCCCCGACGGCGACCATCGTGGCGACCACGACCAGCGCGCCGAGGCCGGCGAGGGTGCCGGCGCGGGTGGCGAGCAGCCCGGCCAGCCCGAACGCGGTGGCCACCAGCCCCACCGGCACGGTGACGGGGACGAGCAGCGGCCGGGGCCCGGCGAGCGCGGCGACCAACAGGGCGGCCAGCCCGGTGAGCAGGAGGACGGCCGGGACCACCGGCCACGGCGTGCCGGCGGCGGCCAGCAGCACCGGCAGCGCCGCCGCGGCGAACGGCACCGCCGACAGCCACGCACCGACCCCGCCCACCCCGCCGTCCGCCGCCCCGGCCGGCTCCCGGCCAACCCCCGCACTTTCACGGAAAGAGGGCGCACGGAACGCCGAATGGCCACGCTTTCCGGGAAAGTGCGGGGACCGGGCCGCCAACGCCGCCGCCAAGGTGAGCAGGAGCAGGGCCACGCCGGCCGGGGTGGACCCCGGGATCGTTCCGCCGGCTGGCGCGCCGGACCAGGGCAGGGCCGGCCCGCCGTGCGGGGCTACCAGCGTCGCCACGACCGCCGGGGCGGCGGCGAGGAGCGCGACCACGAGCAGCCCCAGGCCGGCGACCCGGGGCGCGCCCGGCCCGGCGAGCACCGTCAGCAGCACCGCCAGCGCGGCGTAGAGCGCCACCGGCTCGTCGGCCCGTACGACCAGCGGCGCCAGCCCGGCCAGCGCGGACCCGACGGCGAAGGCGGTCGAGGCGTAGCCGGTCAGCTCGGGCCACCAGCGGCGAACGGCGAGCAGGCCGACCAGCGCCAGCCCGACGGCGGCCAGGGCCGCCCGCGCCTGCCACCAGGGTGCCGCCCCGGCCGCGAAGCACGCGACGGCCACCATGCCCTGGAAGGCCGGCAGCGCGGCGGCCAGGGCGGCCCCGGCGACGCCCCGGCCGACGCCGGTTGCCCGGCGGCCCCGGGCGGCGACCGCCGTCCCGAGCAGCACGACCGCGCCGAGCAGCACCGCCTCCCCGGCCGGCGTGGCCAGCCCGACCAGGAGTGCGTGCCCGATCAGGGCCCCGCCGGCGACCGCCGCCACCAGCGCCTCCCACCAGGGCCGGGCCCTGGTGACCGCGTACAGCAGCAGGGCCGCTCCGACGACCAGGTCGGCGGCGGGCACCGCCGGCCACGGCACCGGCCCGACGCCCGTGAGTGCGAGGGTGCCGAACGCGACCGCGACCACCCCGGTGACCGGCCTCGTCACCCGGGGCAGCAGTGCTGCCAGCGCCACCGCCGCCAGCACCACGGCGACCGGGACCTGCCACCCCCACGACAGGTCCGGACCGGCGCCGACGCCCCGCCACGGCGGCAGCGCCCTGCCCACCGCGACCGCGCCGAGCACGACCGCGAGCAGCGCGGCGACGTGGGCGGCCCCGGTGGCCACCACCAGGGCCCCGACCCGGGGGCCGGGCCCGACCAGGCGGGGCAGCGGCCGGACCGCGCCGACCAGCGCGAGGGCGATCAGCGCCGTCGCCACGGTCAGCAGGTTCGGCCGCAGCTCCGCCACCGGCCGGAGCAGCGCCAGGGCGAGCACCGGCACCACCGCCCCGGCCGTGATCGCCCGGAACAACCGCCCGCCGGCGACCAGCGCCGCGCCGAGCAGCGTCAGGGCCACCAGCAGCAGCGGCCCTCCGGCCAGCAGCGGCGTGCCGGCGACCCGGCCCAGGGCGAGCGGCACCAGCGCGCACCCCGCCGCGACGGCCAGCGCGACCCCGTGACCCAGCCAGGCCAGCACCCGCCCGGCGGCGACGGCCGCCCCCCCGGCGGCCGTCGCCACCACCGCCGGCCCCCCGACCGCCGGTCCCGCACCCCCCGCCAGCACCGGACCGGTCGCCGCAGCCGGCACCCCCACCGGAACCGGACCGGCCCATGCACCCGGCACCACCGCCGGCCCGGGGCCGACCGCCGCACGCGGGCCGCGCAGGGCGGCGACCACGGCCAGGTTCAGCCCCGCGACGCCGACGAACACCAACGTCCACCCGGCCGCCGAGGGGCGGGCCGGGGCGGCGAGCAGGGGCAACACCGGCTGCACGGTGAGCAGCGCCGCGAACCATGGCACCGCGAGGCGGGTCAGCCGGCCGTAGCCGGCCGCCAGCGCCGCGCCGGCCCCCCCGACCAGTGCGGCGTAGCGGGCCGCCGACCAGCCGGTCACCCCGAACAGGTCCACCGACCAGGCGGCGTACCCGTCGAGCACCACCAGCAGCAGGCCCACCGCGGCGAAGGTCTCCGCGGTGCCGCGCAGCCCACGCCGCGCCAGCAGCGGCGGGACGGCCAGGGCGAGCACGGTGAAGGCGAGCAGGATCAGCGCCCGACCGACGACGCCCACGGCGGCCCACGCGACCGCCGTGAAGACCACCGCCGCAGTGCCGAGCAGCAGGCCGCCGAGGACGAAGAGCAGCCCCTGCACCGTCCGGGTGGAGGCCTCCGCTCCGCCGACCGGCGCGGCCGGCGCCGGCCGCTGCGGCGGCACCGGTCCGGGCGACCCGGCCGGCACCGGTCCGGCACCCCACACCGCCGGGACCGCCAGGGGTCCGGCGGGACCGACCGCAGGCACGGGAACGGGCCGCGCGGGACCGACCGCAGGCACGGGAACGGGCCGCGCGGGGCCGACCGCAGGCGCGGGAACGGGCCGCCCGGGGCCGACCGCGGGCCCGGCCGGCGGCGGCGCGGCCTGGCGCGGGGCGCCGACCGGGGTCGCCGCCCGCACCCGGGCCGCCAGCTCCGCCCGGCGGGTTTGCGCCGACCGCACCGCCCCGGCCAGTTCGAGGTACGTCCGGCGGGCCTGCTCCGCCCGCCCGGCGAGCCTGACGATCTCCCGGTCGAGCCGGATCACCTCGGCGGCGGCCGGGTCGGGCGGCCGGCCGCAGCGCCGGCAGCCGACGCGCAGGTCGGCGGGGGTCCCGCACCCCGGGCAGGGGTAGCCAATGGTGTCCACGCGGCCATCATGCCGACCGTGATCCGCCCCGCCCAGAGTGCGGGTACTCAGGGACGGGTCTGCTCGTGCACCCAGGCCGCGTAGTCGGGGTTGCCGCTCTCTGTCCGGGTGACCAGGATCTCCGGCACCTCGTACGGGTGGGTGGCGCGGATCTGGTCGACCAGCGCGTTCACCCGGTCCGGCGCGGTCTTGAACAGCACCGACCACTCCGAACTGGTTTCCACCGCGGACCGCCACCAGTAGGTGCTGTCCACCTGGCCGCCCACCTGCGCACAGGCGGCGAGCCGGCCGGCCACCGCGGCTGCCGCCAGAACGTCCGCGACGGAGCGGCTGTCCACCACCGTCGTCACCACGCTGATCTGCTCCACGACCGCACCCTACGCGGCATCGACCCCGTCGTGGTGCGCCGCGATCCATTCGTCGATCCGCGCCCACCAGTCGAAGAGCCAGTCGATGCGCTCCTGCTTGCCGACGGGAACCTCCTCCGGCGGCACGGACCAGAACCGCATCACGATCCGCTTGTCCATCGGCAGCTCCCGCCAGACGTCGGCGACGGTGAGCATCCGGTCCAGCCCGGTGTGCGCGACGAAGATCACCCCGGCGTCCGGGGCGGCGTCCAGGGCGGCGAGCAGCCCGCCGGGTTGCGGCGCGAGCACGTGCTGCATCCGCTCGGCGCGCAGCGCCATCCGCTCCAGCCCCAGGGACCGCAGCCGGGCGATGGCCCGCAGCCGGCGGCGCGGGGTGAAGTTGCCGCCCTCCGGGAAGATCACGAACGCGTCGTTGTCGTCCAGTCCGGTGGCGAGATGGCCGATCTGCTCGGCCACCGACCCGTCCCGGTTCCGGGCCGGGGCCAGGAACCGGTTCGGCAGCCGGTTGAGCAGCACGTCGATGGCCGGGTCCCACTGGAGGCTGTCCTTGAGCACGATCCGGGGCTCCCGGTGGAACCAGTTGACCAGCGCGTGGATCAGGATGAACGAGTCGCCGGGCCCCGCGTGCCGGCAGAGCACCAGCTCGGGTCGGCCGGGCAGCGCCGTGTCCGGGTCGGTGCCGACCACGTCGATGCTCAGCCGCAGCGTCCACCGGGCCTGCCAGAAGAGCACCCGGAGGAACCACCCGGCGAGCACGTAGTGCGCCCGCTGGAACGGCGGCGTGCCCTTCCACACCCCGAAGCCCGAGGCCAGCCAGAGCGCGAACAGGGCGAGCAGCGCCGCCGCGTCCCAGACCAGGTAGACGCAACCGATCCAGAGCAGCCGCAGCGGCCGGAGCCGACCCGGCACCAGCGGGGACAGCGCCAGCGCGGCGAACGCCCAGACCGGCAGGGTGGTCACGACCAGTACCGCGAGCAGCACCACACCGGGTGCCAGCAGCAGTCGGCGTACCCACCGGGGTGGCAGCGGCATCAGCGTTCCAGGTGGGTGGCCAGGTAGCGGCGGGAGGCGGTGTACGCGCGGCTGATCCGCCGCCCCACCGCCGCCATGTCCCGGTACGCCCACGGGCTGTCCTCGCGCGGTCCCGGCCCTCCGGTCGGCAGCACGTGCACCTGCACCCCCTCGGGCAGCGCCGCCATCTCCCGGGCGAACCGGTGCCGGCGGGCGATCTCGAACGCCACCTGGGCGATCTCCCAGGGCCGCCTGGGCGGGGTCAGCTCCCGCTCGATCCGGCCCACCTGGAGGACGAAGATCTGCCGCGCCCCGACGGCCACCGCCTCGCCGATCGGGATGGAGTTGACGATCCCGCCGTCGATGTAGTGCTGCCCGCCGATCTCGGTGGGCGGCAGCAGCCCCGGCACCGAGGCGGAGGCGAGCACGGCGGGCACCAGCGGCCCGCTGTCGAACCAGTGCTCGGCGGCCCGCTCGATGTTGGCCGCGCAGCACCGGAACGGCACCCGCAGGTCGGCGAATGTGGTCTCCTCACCGAGTTCCGCCTCCAGCAGCCGGCGCAGCGGCCGGGGCGAGTGCAGGTGGGTGCGGGCGGCGAAGCGGCGAAGCTGCCGGGCCACCGAGTCGCCGTACACCTCGCTGGCCTCGGGGGAGGCCCAGAGCCGGACCAGCCGGTCGGTGACCGCCTCGGTCGGGTCGGCGGCGACCAGCGCGCCGTTCACCGCGCCGATCGAGGTGCCGAGCACCAGGTCGGGCTGGACGTCGGCGCGGAACAGGGCACGCAGCATGCCCACCTCGACCGCACCGAGGACTCCCCCGCCGCCGAGCACGAACGCCACCGGACCGCTGATCATGCCGTCCATCCTGGCACGGCCCGTCCTGTCGGCCATCCACCGCCCGAGCTGCCACCGGCCACGGGCCGGACGGGTGGAACCGGACGGCCGTTGACACGCTGGACACATTCGCGCAACCTGATACCGCCCCGACACCAGGCAGGTGCGTTCCGTGATGGCAACACTGCACGCCGGAAGGCTGCTGGCCCGCAGGTACCGGCTCATCGACCAGATCGGCGCCGGCGGCATGTCGGTCATCTGGCGTGCCCGGGACGAGGTGCTGGATCGCACGGTGGCGCTGAAGGTGCTCGCCCCCTCGCTGGCGGCGGACGCCCGGTTCCGCGACATGGTCCGCGAGGAGGCGCGCAGCGCCGCCCAGCTCGTCCACCCGCACGTGACGGCGGTGCACGACTACGGTGAGGCGCTCGCCCCGGACGGCAGCATCACCTCGTTCGTGGTGATGGAGCTGCTCGCCGGGGAGGAGCTGGAGTACCGGCTGACCGAGGGCCCGCTGCCCTGGCCGGATGCGGTCGAGATCGGTGCCCAGGTGGCGGAGGCGCTGGCCGCGGCGCACCGACTCGGCATCGTGCACCGGGACATCACCCCGGCCAACGTGATGATGACGCCGGTCGGCGCCAAGGTGCTGGACTTCGGCATCGCCACCCACATCGGCGCACCCGACGAGGACGAGGACGGCGGCACCTTCGGCACCCCCGCGTACGTCGCCCCGGAGCGGCTGGACGGGGCGCCGGCGCAGCCCGCCACCGACATCTACTCCCTCGGGGTGCTGCTGTACGAGATGCTGACCGGGCGGGTGCCGTACCCGGCGGACACCTGGGAGCAGCTCGGCGCGGCGCTGGGAACCGGCGACGCCCCGCCCCCGCTGGAGGTGCCGGCGCTGCCGACCGAGGTGGCCCGTATCTGCCTGCGGTGCCTGTCCCGGGAGCCGCGGGACCGGCCCTCCGCCCACCGGGTCGCCCTCGCGCTACGCGATCAGCTCCTGCCGGCCGACCCGCAGGCCGCCACCATGCTCGCCCCGACCATGACCCTGCCGTCGATCGTCGGTCCGCCCGAGCCGCCGCCGGCCCCGGTCGCCGGGCCCGCCGGGCCGCCGGCCGCCGCCGGGCCGGCCGCGTCCACTCCGGACGTGGCACCGCCGGGCGAGGGCGGGCGGCGGCGCGCCCGGTCGGATCGTCGCCGCTGGCCGGTGCCGGTGCCGGTGATCGCGGTGGGGGTCGTGGTGGTCACCGGGCTGGCGCTGCTCCTGCCGACGGTGACCCGGGACGCGGACCCGCCGCCGCCCGGGGCCGCCCCGACGGGCGCCCCGACGGTGGCGGCATCGACACCCGCGCCGGATCCGTCCCCGAGCGCCCCGAGCGCGACCGCCCCGACCCGGCCGCCCGGCCGGACGCCGCCCACCCCGTCGGCGGCGACCACGCCGCCGACACCGTCCGGCGGAAGCCTGGCCGAGGCGGCCAGCCGGATCGACCAGCTCATCGAGGCGGGGGTGGCCGACGGTGGGATCCGCACCGACGTCGGCACGGACCTGCGCAACCTGCTCGGCCACGCCACCGCCGCGGGCGGCCGGGACGACCTGGCCGGCGCGGTGCGGCGGGCCCGCGACAAGGTCGCCGACCGGCGGCGCGAGGGCAGCATCACCCCGGCGTACGCCCGCCAGCTCGACACGGCCTTCGAGCAGCTCGGCGTGACCCGGGTCTGACCCGTCGGGGTCGGACCGAGGGCAACCCGACCGGGCGGCGTGGGCTCGGGGCGACGCCGGTCAGCGGGCGGTGACGGGGACCGGCCGGCGGGTCGCGGCGTGCCCGGAGGTGCCGAGGAAGTCCCGGTACACCGCCTCGTAGCCCAGAGCCATCCGGGAGGTGGAGAAGCTCTCCGCCACGTGTGCCACGCACGCCACCGGGTCCAGCCGTCCGGCCTGCCGCAGCGCGCCCGGCAGGTCCTCGGGGCGGTCGCAGACCAGACCGGTCACGCCGGGGCGGACCAGCTCCGGCACCGCCCCCCGGCGCAGCGCCACCACCGGCGTGCCGGTCGCCATCGCCTCCAGGATCACCATGCCGAACGGTTCCTCCCACTGGATCGGCATGATCAGGCAGAGGGCGTCCACGAGCATCCGCAGGGTGGCGTCCCGGTCCGCGTTGAGCACCACGGTCACGTCCTCGTCGAGCATCGGCTCGACCACCTGCTCGAAGTACCGGCGCTCGGCGGGCTCGTTGCACTTGCCGGCGAGCACCAGCGGCAGGCCCGCCGACCGGCAGGCGCGGATCGCCACGTCGGGGCCCTTGTCCGGGCTGAACCGGGCCAGCCAGAGCACCGGGCCGCGGCCCGGGACGGCCTTGTGCGGCACGTCCCCGGTGTCGAGCGCGTTGTGCACGGTGCCGACCCACGGCAGCCCCGGGTTCAGCCGGCGCTGGGTGTGTGAGATGGCCACCAGCCCGACCCCGTGGTCGGTGTTGCCGAGCACCGTGCCGTACTCGCCGACCGGGTTGCCGTGCACCGTGGCCACCGTGGGCACCGCCCGGCGGCCGGCGACCAGCGGCCCGATGGTGGTGTGGTCGTGCACGAGGTCGAAGTCGTCCGACCCGACGAGGCGGTCGACGTGGGCCAGGTGGGCCAGCTCCGGCAGCGACTCGCCGAGCCGGTCGTACTGGAGGTTGTCGCAGGTGGAGACGTATCCGGCCCGGGTGCCGTGATCCGGGCCGGCCCCGAAGACCGTCAGCGCGTGCCCCAGCTCGGCCAGCGCGTCCACCAGCCCGGCGACCACCTGTTCCAGGCCGCCGTAGCCGGGGGGTGGCACGGGCAGCCACGGTGGGACCACCATCGCGATCCGCAGCGGGTGCTCCCCCGAGCGGTCGGATGGCAGGTCGTTCACGGCCACGAGTCCTCCCCGTTGGTCCCAGTGCGCGTGATCGGCGGCGCTTTCCCGCCTGGAACGGTGGTCAAACCGGGCACCCGGCGGACCGCCCCGGTCGCCCGGCCCGGGTCGGTCCCACCAGCCGGTCGCCCCGCCCGGGTCGGTCCCACCAGCCGGTCGCCCCGCCCGGGTCGGTCCCATCAGCCGGTCGCCCGCGCCCCTAGCCGACCACCACGAGCCGGTCGTCGACGGCCCGCACCCCCGGGGCCGACCAGGCGATCCGTTCCGCCTCGTCCCGTTGCCACCAGGAGCGGACCACGCCGGTGAGGACCACGGTGTCGCCGCGCACCCGGGCCTGTACCCGCTCGGTGCCGAGGATCCGGGACACGGCCCGCTGTACGTCGTGCCGGGCGCGTTCGCCGGTCGGCCGCCGCGCTGGGCGGACCTCGACGAGGTTGGTCACCCCGCGCACGCCCCGCAGCCGGCGCAGCTCCCGTTCGGCGGTACGCCGCTGCCAGCCGAACTCCACCTCGCCCCGCAGGATCAGCCACCCGTTGGCGGCGGTGACGTCCAGCCGTTCGGCCGGCACGAAGCTGTCCCATTCCAGGGCCCGCCCGGCCGCGAGGGCCAGCTCGGTGTCGGTCTGCCCGGGGACGTCCGACGGGCGTACCTCGATGTCGTCGGCGACCGCGCGGACGCCGCGGATCCGCTGGGCGCACCGTACGGCTGCCCAGCGGTGGGCGTAGCTGTCCACCGAGCCGGTGAGGGTGACCACGCCGTGCAGCACGGCCACCCCGACCACGGTCGGCGGGACCTGGGGGTCCCAGTCCAGCTCCGCGAGGACGTCGCGGTGGATCTCCGGATCGGTCCGGGTACTCGTCGCCGTGTCCATGGTGTTCCCCCTCCCGCGCCACCCCGCGCGTGGTCACCGTGCCCGGCGAGGGGGTGAGACCGGCTCACCCGGATCGGGTGGGGGACGCGCCGGACAGGGAGAGGGCGGTGGGCGACGGAGCCAACCCCCTTGGCTCCGCCACCCACCGCCCCGGAGGAGGTAGGTCTGCTGGTGTTACGACGTCTCGGAGAGCGTGACGGTTGCCGTCGCCGCCGATCCGTTTCGCTGGTACTGCACCTCGACCCGATCGCCGACCTTGCCGGCCTGGACGGCGCCCACCAGATCGTTGGAGTCGTTGACCACGGTGTCGCCGAACTTGGTGATCACGTCGCCCCGCTGGAGGCCGGCCTTCTCGGCGGCGCTGCCCGGCGTGACGGACGCGACCACCGCGCCGCCGTCCTCGGCCGGGCTCACGCTCACCCCGAGCGAGGGGTGACTGACCTTCTCGCCGCGCTGGAGCTTCCCGGCGACGTCCTTGGCCTTGTTGCTCGGGATGGCGAAGCCGACGCCGATGTTGCCGGTGCTCTGCCCGGAGGTGGCGATGGCGGTGTTGATGCCGATCACCTCGCCCCGGGTGTTGACCAGCGCGCCACCGGAGTTGCCCGGGTTGATCGGGGCGTCGGTCTGGAGCAGCCCGGCGATCGAGCTGACGCCCTGGCTCGGGTTCTGCTGCTGGCCCTCGCCGGCCTGGATCGTGCGGTCCCGGGCGCTGACGATGCCCGAGGTGACCGAGCCCTGCAGCCCCAGCGGGCTGCCCAGGGCCAGCACCTGGTCACCGACCTGCATGCCGTCGCTGTCGCCGAACTTGGCGGCCTTGAGGCCGCTGACCCCGTTGGCCTTCACCACGGCCAGGTCGGTCTTCGGGTCGGTGCCGACGATCTTCGCCTCGGCGTTCTTGCCGTCGGCGAAGATCACCCGCAGGGTTTCGCCGCTGGCGGAGGCCACCACGTGGTTGTTCGTGAGCACGTAGCCGTCGGCGCTGAGAATGACGCCGGAGCCCTCGCCGCTGCCGGTGGTGATCGAGACCACGCTGTCCTGCACGGCGGCGGCGATCTTCGGCAGGTCGGCGCTGTTGATCACCGGCGCGGCGGAGTAGGTGCGGGTGATCCCGCCCGAGTCGCCGTCCACGGCGAGCGCGAGCGCGCCACCGGCGACACCGGAGCCGAGCATCAGCGCGAACACCGCGACACCCGCGCCGGCCAGCTTGGCGACCCGGCTCGGCTTGGGGGCCGGGCCCTGCGCCCACTGCGGGACCTGCTGGCCGGGGTGCTGCGGCGGCACTGGACCGCCCGGGTACGTGGGAGTCCCGGCGTGCGGGGCGTACTCGGGGGTCGCCGGCCCGTGCTGGCCCCCCGCGGCCCAGCCGGACTGCTGCCCGGGCTGCCAGGGGCTCGTCGGGTACTGCCCGGCCGGCTGCTGCTGCCCGGCGACCGGGTACGGCGCGCCGGACGGGGTGGCGGCCGGCGGGGCGTACCCGCCGTACGGGTACGGGCCGGGGCCGGAGACCGGGGCGGCGGAGGCGGGCGCGGCACCCGAAGCGTGGGAGGCGGGCGCGTCAGTCGTGGCTGCGGAGGGGGGCATGGGGGCGGTCGGCACGGCCGGAGCGTATGGCTGGACGGCCGGGGAGTCGGACTGCCCGGGCTCGCGGCGGGACAGCTCGGCGGTGGGGTACGACGGCTCGGCGTCGGAGGGTGCCGGCCGCCGCTGCGGGTCGGTCTCGTACTCGGTCATGTGTCCACCTTCTCTCCTGCCACTGCGATCAGCCTGGAACCAGCCTGGAAGTTGCCTGAAAGTCAGTCGCCCGGATCGTCGATGTCCGGCAGCAGCGGCAGCCGGACCCGGAAGGTCGCGCCCCCGCCGGGAGTCTCGGCGACCTCGACGGCACCGTGGTGGGCGGCCACCAACGCCGCCACGATGGCCAGGCCCAGCCCGGTCCCGGTGGCCCCGCCGGCCCGGCGGGTGCGGGCGGCGTCGGCCCGGTAGAAGCGTTCGAAGACCCGCTCGGCCTGTTCCGGGGAGAGCCCGCGGCCGGTGTCCGCCACCTCGACCACCGCCAGGTTCCCCGGCTCGGTACGCAGCCGCAGGGTCACCGAGGCGTCCGGCGGGGTGTGGGTGAGCGCGTTGGTCATCAGGTTGCCGATCACCTGGCGCAGCCGGGCGTCGTCGCCGAGCACCACCAGCGGCCCGGAGCCGGGCTCGATCTCCAGCTCGACCCGCCGGTCCGGGGCCACCACCCGGGCGGCCTGCACGGCATCGCCGGCCAGCAGCGGCAGCTCCACCGGGGCGAGCGAGAGCGGGCGCTCCCGGTCCAGCCGGGCCAGCAGCAGCAGGTCCTCCACCAGCAGCCCCATTCGGGACGCCTCGTCCTCGATCCGGCGCAGCAGGCCGGCGGTCTCCTCGGGGGCCCGGGCGGCCCCCTGCCGGTACAGCTCGGCGAAGCCCCGGATGGTGGTCAGCGGCGTACGCAGCTCGTGCGAGGCGTCGGCGACGAACTGCCGCATCCGCTCCTCGGAGCGCCGGGCCCTGGTCTCGGACGCCTGGGCGGCGGCTGCCGCGTCGCGGGCGCCGGCCTCGGCCGACCGGGCGGCGATCTCCGAGGCGGCGCGGGCGGTGAACGCGGCCTCGATCTGGGCGAGCATGGTGTTCAGCGCCCGGGACAGCCGCCCCAGCTCCGAGGTGGGGCAGGGCTGCCCCTCCTCCGGGTCGGGAACCCGCCGGGTCAGGTCGCCGCCGGCGATGGCCCCGGCGGTGCGTTCGATGTCCACCAGCGGTTTGAGGCTGGTCCGCACGATCGCCGCCCCGATGGAGGCGAGCAGGATCAGCACCGCCCCGCCGACCAGTAGGTCTATCCAGACCAGCCGCTTGACCGCCTGGTCCACGTCGGTGAGGTTCTGCGCGATGGCGACCATCTGCCCGTTCGGAAGCTCCGCGTAGATGATCCGCCAGCGCACCCCGCTGTTGCGGGCCGGGACCGTCCTCGGCTCGCTGGCCTGGGCCGCGAAGCCGGCCGCGTCGCTCGGCCAGGACGGCAGGTCGTCGGCGTGGAACCGGCCCCTGTCGTACTCGACGATGTCCGCCACCCCGGTCCGCCCGTCGGTGGCCACCAGCAGGTAGTCGGTGGGAATGATCGATTTGGTCTGCTGCGCGGTGATCAACGTCGTCCTGAGGTTGTTCACCGCGCCTTCTAGCTCGCCGTCGACCTGGTCGATCAGGTAGTTGCGCAGGAAGTACGTGGTCAGCGAGCTGATCACCACGAGGGCGACGGCGACCAGCGTCAGCACGGCCGCGACCAGCTTCACCCGCAGCGGTACGCTCCGCAGCCGCCCCTTCGCCTGGGCGACGGCGTTCACGCCGCCGGCTTGCGCAGGACGTACCCCACTCCGCGCAGGGTGTGGATCAGGCGGGGCTGGGTGTTGTCGACCTTGCGCCGCAGGTAGGAGATGTACGACTCGACGATGTTGTCGTCGCCCCGGAAGTCGTAGTTCCACACGTGGTCGAGGATCTGCGCCTTGGACAGCACCCGGTTGGCGTTGAGCATCAGGTACCGCAGCAGCTTGAACTCGGTCGGCGAGAGCTGCACCCGCTGCCCGGCCCGGTGCACCTCGTGGGTCTCCTCGTCCAGCTCCAGGTCGGCGAAGGTGAGCCGGGACGGGGCCTGCTCGCCGCTGGCCGTCCGGCGCAGCACGGCCCGGATCCGGGCGGTCAACTCCTCCAGGCTGAACGGCTTGGTGACGTAGTCGTCGCCGCCCAGGGTCAGCCCGCGGATCTTGTCGTCGGTGGCGTCCCGGGCGGTCAGGAAGACCACCGGGGTACGCGTGCCGCCCTCGCGGAGCATCCGGATGACCTCGAACCCGTCGAGGTCGGGCAGCATCACGTCGAGGACCACCAGGTCGGGGCGGTGGTCCTTGGCGGCGCTCAGCGCGGCGCTCCCGCTGGTCGCGGTGGCCACGTCGAAGCCGGCGAAGCGGAGGCTCGCGGAGAGCAGTTCGAGGATGTTGGGGTCGTCCTCGACGACGAGCAGTCGCGCCTCGGTCTGGGTAGCGGCCATGCCGACCATCATCCGTGACGTCGCTGCGCCCACGCTGGGCGGTTGCTGGAAAAACCCTGAGAGCTCCGCCGGCCGGTCAGCGCAGCAGGTGGCGCAGCCCGTCCAGGGCGCCGTCGAGCGCCCGGATCGCCGCGCGGAGCTGGGCGTCGCTGAGCCGGCCGGAGCGGACCAGGCCGCCGACCTCGACGGTGAACGCGGCCAGCCGCTGGTCGAACTCGGCCAGCAGGGGCGACTCCCCCGCCGGGGTGTCCGGCCGCGCCGGGCCCGGGGGCGGCGGCTCCCAACTGGTACGCCGGGTCTGCCTGGTGGCCCCGCGCAGCTCCCGCTTGAGGTCGTGGATCGAGCCGCGCACCTCGGAGCGGATCTCGCCGGCCAGGGCGGAGAGGTCCGCCACCGAGGCGCTGATGTCGGACTCCAGGGTGGCCAGTTCGCCGGCCCGCTGGCGCAGCTCGGCCCGGCCCGCCTCAGTGATCTCGTAGACCTTGCGACCACCGGCTGCGGTGTGGGTCACCAGCCCCTCGACCTCCAGCCGCTGGAGCCGGGGGTAGATGGTGCCGGCACTGGGCGCGTACAGGCCGAGGAAACGGTCCTCCAGCAGGCGGATCAGCTCGTACCCGTGCTTGGGGCCGTCGTCGAGGAGCTTGAGCAGGTAGAGCCGGAGCCGCCCGTGGCTGAACACGGCGGTCACGGCAGCTCCTCCATCTCGTCGTCGACCGGGCGGGCGAGCAGCGCGATGCTGCCGGAGGTCGCGGACGCCCAGAGCTTACCCGCGCCCGTGCCGATGACCCCCTCGCTCTCCCGCATGCCGCCGGACGTGCCCGGGCGGCGCGTCCACGAGGAGAACCTAACGCGATACATCGCGACTGAACAAGACCGTCGCGTGTCGGGAAGGCGTCCGGTGGACGCCGCCGGGCCGTCGGCCCGGACCGGGATGAGAGGGTGGTCCACGTCACCGGAGACGTCAGGAGGACCGTCCATGACAGTGATCATCCCGGCGCGGTTCAACGGTCCGCCCGGCTCGGGCAACGGCGGCTGGACCGCCGCCGCTCTCGCCGCCGCCACCGGGCACGACGGGCCGGTCGAGGTGACGCTGCGGCAGCCGCCGCCGCTGGAGACCCCGCTGACCGTGGCCGGCGGGGAGGTCCGCGACCCCGGTGGCCGGCTGATCGCCGAGGTGCGGCCGGGCGGGGACGCCCCGGAGGCGGTGCCGCCGGTGGACCTCGGCACGGCGCGGGCCGCCGCGGCGGCGTACCCCGGGCTGAGAGAGCATCCCTTTCCCGGCTGCTACGTCTGCGGGCCGGACCGGGTCGACGGCCTGCGGATCTTCCCCGGCCGGCTGCCGGACGGGCGGACGGCCGCGCCGTTCACCGCCCCGGCCGAGGTCACCCCCGCGACGGTCTGGGCGGCGCTGGACTGCTCCGGAGGCTGGGCCGTGATCGGCCCCGGCCGCCCGTACGTGCTCGGCCGGATCGCCGCCGTGCTGGACGCGCTGCCGGCCCCGGGCGACGAGTGCGTGGTCACCGGCGTGGCGGACGAAACCCGGGGGCGCAAGGCGCTGGTCCGCACCGCCCTGTACGGCCCCGACGGCCGCCTGCTGGGCCGCGCCCGGGCCACCTGGATCGCGCTGCCCGGGGCGTGACCGGCGGGGGCGGGGCGGGCGGCCTCGTCCCTGGGGAGGATGCCCTCCTGCCTGAGACGGAGTCGGGTGTAGGTGTCGCGCCTGATTGACCTGGTTGCGCCGGCTTGCCACGCTGTGCGACGGCGCATCCGCAACAGCGCCGCACACGTCGGCGCGTCCACGCGCCACGCACGGGAGGAGAACGATGTCTGACGGGCAGCGAAGCCCCACCATCGGCAGCGGTCAGATCGTGGTGTCCGGCCTGACGAAGCAGTACAAGAACGTCCGGGCGGTCGACAATCTGTCGTTCACGGTCGCATCGGGGCGGGTGACCGGCTTCCTCGGCCCGAACGGCGCCGGCAAGACCACGACGCTGCGCATGCTGCTGAACCTGGTCACCCCGAGCAGCGGCGGCGCGACCATCGGCGGCCAGCGGTACGTCGACCTGGCCGACCCGCTGCGCCACGTCGGCGCGGTGCTGGAGGCGTCCAGCGCGCACAAGGGCCGCACCGGGATCAACCACCTGCGGGTGATCTGCGCGGCGGCCGGGCTGCCGAAGCAGCGGGCCGACGAGGTCCTCGCCCTGGTCGGGCTGACCCCGGCGGCGAAGCGCAAGTTCAAGGGCTACTCACTGGGCATGAAGCAGCGCCTCGGCATCGCCGCCGCGATGCTCGGCGACCCCCGGGTGCTGATCCTCGACGAGCCGGCGAACGGGCTCGACCCCGAGGGCATCCGGTGGATGCGTGGCTTCCTCAAGGGTCTGGCCCACGAGGGCCGTACGGTGCTGGTCTCCAGCCACCTGTTGTCGGAGATGCAGCTGCTCGCCGACGACGTGGTGATCATCGCGGCCGGCAAGCTGATCCGGCAGGGGCCGGTCGAGCAGGTGCTCGGCTCGATGGCGCAGGGCGGCCAGGTGCGGGTGCGTACCCCGCAGGCCGAGGAACTGGTCACGGCGCTGCGCGAGCAGTCCGCGACGGTGGAGACCGGCGAGCACGGCGTGCTCCTGGTCAGCGGGCTGGACGCCCCGGCCATCGGCCGGGCCGCCCTGGCCGCGAAGGTGGAGCTGCACGAACTGACCCCGGAACGACCCGACCTGGAGCGGGTCTTCCTGGAGCTGACGGCCGGAAAGGCGGGCATCCGATGAACCTCGTCCGATCCGAGCTGCTCAAGATCCGGACCACCAGCACCTGGTGGATCTTCGGGCTCATCTCGCTACCGCTGTGGGCCCTCGCCCTGCTGTTCAACTGGTTGCAGACCGACGCGCTGGCCAGCGGGGGCTTCGAAGACGTGCCGGCCGAGCAGGCCGACCAGATCCAGGCCGTGCAGTCGGTGGACAGCCTGGCCGCCAACATCTACACCAACGGCCAGTTCTTCGGGCTGCTCATCGTGATGCTGCTGGGCATCATCGTGGTGACCAGCGAGTTCTTCCACCAGACGGTGACCACCACGTTCCTCACGGTGCCGCACCGCACGGCGGTCATGGTGGCCAAGCTGATCGCCGGGGCCGTGCTCGCGATGCTGTTCTGGCTGGTCACCACCGTGCTCAACCTGGTGTTCGGCGCGCTGATCCTGAACAGCGTGGACGTCGGCACCCAGTTCGGCAGCGGCGCAATCTGGCGGGCGATCGGGCTGAACGCACTGGCGTACCTGCTCTGGTCGGTGCTGGGGGTCGGGATCGGGGTGCTGATCCGCAGCCAGATCGGCGCGACGGTCACCGGCATCCTGCTCTACCTGGGCGGCTCGATCGGGGCCGTCGCCGTGCTGGCCCTCCTGGCCGACCGGTACGGCGAGTGGATCAACAAGCTCCAGGTGGTGGTGCCCTCGCTGGCGTCGTCGCTGATGGTCAGCGGGGTCGAGATCCCGGGCAACCCGCCCCGCTGGGCGGGGGCTGCGGTGCTGATCGGGTACGCCGTGCTCGCCGGCCTGATCGGCGCCCTCACCATCCGGCGGCGGGACATCTCCTGACGCCTGCGGTCGACGCGGCGACCCGGCCCCGGGGCGTGATCCAGTGATCACGCCCCGGGGCCGGGCCCGTTCCAGCCGGCGGTCAACTGGACACGCGGCGTCGACCGGACTTCTGCATCTTCTGTGAAACGGACCACCCACCGGAGCCGGAAATGCCTAGCGTGTTCCTACGGCGTAGCCTGGGAGCCGTCTTCCGTCCACCCGCGTACCGGGCAACGGCTGACACCGCGTGACACACAAACCCGCGTGAAAGAGGCGATTACCGGCCGTGTCGACCCAGCAGACTTCGCAGGAGAACCCACTGGCGGGTTTCGGCCCGAACGAGTGGATCGTCGAGGAGATGTACCAGCGCTACCTCGCCGACCCAAGCAGCGTCGATTCGGCCTGGCATGACTTCTTCGCCGACTATCGGCCGGCGCCCGGCGCCGCCACACCGCGCCCCGACGGCAAGGCCGACAAGGCGGCTGCCGCCGCGCCGGAGCCCGCCGGGCAACAGGAGGCCGCCGCCGTCGCCCAGCCGGTTGCGAAGGCCGAGCCGGCCGCGCCGAAGACGGAGCCGGCCGCGCAGCCCGCCGCGCAGCCCGCCCCGGCGAAGGCCACGCCCGCGAAGGCCGCGCCCGCGAAGCCCGCCCCGGCCGCGAAGCCCGCCGCGTCCGCCAAGGCCACCCCGGCGAAGCCGGCCGTCTCCGGCCCGCAGACCACTCCGCTGCGGGGCGTCGCCGCGAAGATCGTCCAGAACATGGACGCCTCGCTGAGCGTGCCGACCGCGACGAGCGTGCGGTCCGTCCCGGCCAAGCTGCTGGTGGACAACCGCATCGTGGTCAACAACCACCTCGCCCGCGGGCGAGGTGGCAAGGTCAGCTTCACCCACCTGATCGGGTACGCGATGGTCCGGGCGCTCGTCGAGCACCCGGAGATGAACAACTCCTTCGCCGAGGTCAACGGCAAGCCGGCGATGGTCCGCCCCGAGCACGTCAACCTGGGCATCGCGATCGACCTGGCCAAGCCCGACGGCTCCCGCAACCTCGTGGTCCCGTCGATCAAGGGCTGCGAGCGGATGGACTTCCGGCAGTTCTGGCAGGCGTACGAGGACGTGGTCCGTCGCGCCCGCCGCAACGAGCTGACCATGGACGACTACTCCGGCACCACGATCTCGCTGACCAACCCGGGCGGCATCGGCACGGTGCACTCGATCCCGCGCCTGATGGCCGGTCAGAGCGCCATCATCGGCGTCGGCGCCATGGAGTACCCGGCGCCGTACCAGGGGATGAGCGAGGCCACCCTGGCCGAGCTGGCCGTCAGCAAGATCATCACCCTGACCAGCACGTACGACCACCGGATCATCCAGGGCGCGCAGTCCGGCGAGTTCCTCAAGGTCATGCACGAGCTGCTGCTCGGCGAGCACGCCTTCTACGACCAGATCTTCACCTCGCTGCGCATCCCGTACGAGCCGGTGCGCTGGATGCGGGACGTCGCGGTCGACTCCGAGGGTCAGATCAACAAGACCGCGCGGGTGCACGAGCTGATCCACGCGTACCGGGTGCGCGGTCACCTGATGGCCGACACCGACCCGCTGGAATTCAAGATCCGCAAGCACCCGGACCTGGACGTGCTCCAGCACGGGCTGACCCTGTGGGACCTCGACCGGGTCTTCCCGGTCAACGGCTTCGCCGGCAAGCAGCGGATGAAGCTGCGGAGCATCCTCGGCGTGCTGCGCGACTCGTACTGCCGCCGGGTCGGCGTGGAGTACATGCACATCCAGGACCCGGAGGAGCGGCGCTGGATCCAGGAGCGGATCGAGCGCAAGTACGAGAAGCCCAGCACCGACGAGCAGAAGCACGTGCTCAACCGGCTCAACGCCGCCGAGGCGTTCGAGACCTTCCTGCAGACCAAGTACGTCGGCCAGAAGCGCTTCTCGCTGGAGGGCGGCGAGTCGCTGATCCCGCTGCTCGGCGAGGTGCTGGAGTCCTCCGCCGAGGCGGGGCTCGACGAGGTCGTCATCGGCATGGCCCACCGCGGCCGGCTCAACGTGCTGGCCAACATCGTCGGCAAGCCGTACGAGAAGATCTTCTCGGAGTTCGAGGGGCACCTCGACCCGCGCTCCACCCAGGGCTCGGGCGACGTGAAGTACCACCTCGGCCAGAACGGCAAGTTCACCACCCCGGACGGCGAGCACGCCGTCAAGGTGTCGGTGGTGGCGAACCCGTCGCACCTGGAGGCCGTCGACCCGGTGCTGGAGGGCATCGTCCGGGCCAAGCAGGACCGGATCGACCTCAAGCTGGAGGGGTACACGGTGCTGCCGCTGGCGGTGCACGGTGACGCCGCCTTCGCCGGCCAGGGCGTGGTCGCCGAGACGCTCAACCTGTCGCAGCTGCGCGGATACCGCACCGGGGGCACGGTGCACGTGGTGGTCAACAACCAGGTCGGCTTCACCACCGCGCCGGAGCACTCCCGGTCCAGCCTCTACAGCACCGACGTGGCCCGGATGATCGAGGCCCCGATCCTGCACGTCAACGGCGACGACCCCGAGGCCGTGGTCCGGGTCGCCCGGCTGGCGTTCGAGTACCGGCAGGCGTTCAACAAGGACGTCGTGATCGACATGGTCTGCTACCGCCGGCGCGGGCACAACGAGGGCGACGACCCGTCGATGTCCAACCCGCAGATGTACAAGATCATCGACTCGAAGCGGTCGGTCCGGAAGCTGTACACCGAGGAGCTGATCGGCCGGGGCGACATCACCGTGGAGGACGCGGAGGAGCTGCTGCGCGACTACCAGTCGCAGCTGGAGCGGGTCTTCAAGGCCACCCGGGACGCCGCCTCGGCGCCGAAGCAGCCGGCCCGGCAGCGCCGCGAGGACGAGCCGGAGCCGCAGGTGGAGACCGCCACCAGTGTCGACGTGGTCAAGGCGGTCGGCGACGCACACGTCAACCTGCCGGAGGGCTTCACCCCGCACAAGCGGATCCAGCAGCTGCTCGACCGGCGGGCCAAGATGTCCGTCGAGGGCAACATCGACTGGGGCTTCGGCGAGATCATCGCCCTCGGCGCGCTGCTGCACGACGGGGTCACCGTCCGGCTCGCCGGGCAGGACTCGCGTCGTGGCACGTTCGTGCAGCGACACGCGTCCGTGGTGGACGCCAAGACCGGCGCCGACCACCTGCCGTTGCAGTCGCTCACCGCCGACGGCGAGCGGTCCCGGTTCTTCGTGCACGACTCGCTGCTCAGCGAGTACGCGGCGATGGGCTTCGAGTACGGCTACTCGGTGGAGAACATCAACGCGCTGGTCGCCTGGGAGGCCCAGTTCGGCGACTTCGTCAACGGCGCCCAGTCGGTGATCGACGAGTTCATCTCCTCCGGCGAGGTGAAGTGGGGCCAGCGCTCCGCGGTCACCCTGCTGCTGCCGCACGGCCACGAGGGTCAGGGCCCGGACCACACCTCCGGCCGCCCGGAACGGTTCCTTCAGCTCTGCGCCGAGGACAACATGCGGGTGGCCATCCCGACCACCCCGGCGAGCTACTTCCACCTGCTGCGCCGCCAGGCGCTGTCGCCCAAGCGCAAGCCGCTGGTGGTGTTCACGCCGAAGTCGCTGCTGCGGCACAAGCTCTGTGTGTCCCCGGTCGAGGACTTCACCACCGGCACCTTCCAGCCGGTGCTGCGCGACACCGCCGCTCCGGCGCCGGAGCAGGTGAAGCGGGTGCTGCTCTGCTCGGGCAAGGTCTACTACGACCTGTTCCAGGCCCGGGCCGACCGGGGCGTCACCGACACCGCGATCCTCCGGATGGAGCAGCTCTACCCGCTGCCCGTCGAGGAGATCCGGGCCGCCCTGGCGCAGTACCCGAACGCCGAGGACTACGCCTGGGTGCAGGAGGAGCCGGCCAACCAGGGCGCGTGGAGCTTCGTCGCGCTCAACCTGCTGGAGCACCTGAGCGAGATCAGGCTGCGCCGCATCTCCCGCCCGGCCGCCGCCGCCCCTGCGGTCGGCTCGGCCAAGATGCACGAGGTCGAGCAGAACGCGCTGATCGAGGCGGCCCTGCCCCGCCCGTGACCTGACCGCACCGCGCGCAGCGGGGCAGCGACCGTCACCACGACGGGCCGCTGCCCCGCTGCGCGTCGGCGGACCACCCGACCCGGCCGCCGGCCGGGCCCAGGAATGAGGATGTACGGATGTACTTCACCGACCGCGGGATCGAGGAACTGGTCGAGCGCCGGGGCGAGGAGTCGGTCAGCTTGGAGTGGCTCGGCGAGCGGCTGCGCGACTTCGTGGACCTGAACCCCGAGTTCGAGACGCCGATCGAGCGGTTCGCCACCTGGCTGGCCCGCCTGGACGACGAGGACGAGGACTGAGCCGCCGAAGGGCCGGGGCGGCGGCCGGCGTCGCCCTGGCGCTGCTGCTCGCCGGCTGCGGTGCCGACCCCGCGCCCCGGGCCGAACCGGACGGCGACGGCGGGGCCGCGCCGACGGCCCTGCCGCCCGTCTTCTACGTCGACCCGGCGAACCCGGCCGGCGCGCAGGCGGACCGCTGGGCTGCGCAGGGGCGCACCGCCGACGCCGAGGCGCTGCGCGCGATCGCCGGCCGCCCGAGCGCGAAGTGGCTCACCGGCAACCCGGCGGTCCGCGCCGAGGTGGACGCCTTCCTGACGGCGGCGGCCGTCGCCGGGCAGACGCCGGTGCTGGTGGTGCACAACGTGCCGGACCGCGACTGCGCCCGGCGCGGGGCCGGCGGTGCCGGGGACGCGGCGGACTACCAGCGCTGGATCCGGGACCTGGCGGCCGGGGTGGCCGGCCGGCCGGTCACCGTGGTCCTCGAACCCGGCGCGGTCCCGGACGCCGTGGCCGGCTGCGTGCCCGACGTCGCCAGCCGGCTCGCGCTGCTGCGGGACGCGGTGGCCGTGCTGGGCAGCACCGGCGGTGCCCGGGTGTACCTCGACGCCGGGCATCCCGGCTGGATCACCGACGTCGACCGGCTCGCCGCGGCGCTGCGCCGGGCCGGGATCGCCGACGCGGCCGGCTTCGCCCTGAACGTGGCGAACTTCGTCGGCACCGAGGAGAACGTCCGCTACGGTCACCGGCTCTCCGACGCGCTCGGCGGGGCGACCCGGTTCGTCGTCGACACCAGCCGCAACGGCAACGGCCCGCACCCGGGCCGTACCGTGGGCGGCGCGCCGAGCTGGTGCAACCCGCCGGGCCGGGCGCTCGGCGAGGAGCCCACGGCCGACCCCGGCCCGGACCGGGTGGACGCCCTGCTCTGGGTCAAGTTCCCGGGCGAGTCCGACGACGCCTGCCGGCCCGGCGAGCCGGACAGCGGCGTCTGGTGGCCCGAGTACGCCCTCGACCTGGCCCGCCGAGCCCGCTGACCGTCAGCCGTTCCCGGCGCGGACGGTCGGGCGCAGGCCGGTGCGGCGCAGCTTCTGCCAGCCCAGCCGGCCACCGGTCAGCGCGGTGACCACCGACTGGATCATCACCAGGTACATCAGTTGCCGGTAGACGAACTGCTGCAACGGCAGCACCCAGAGCACGCCCAGCTTCTCCCGGTCCAGCCGGAACGCCACCACCGCGGTGAGGAACTGCACCGCCAGCATCGCCAGCCAGGCCACCACCGTCGCGGTCCGGTCGAGGAAGAACAGGCCGTACAGGGCGAGCAGGTCGATCACCGGCGCCAGCAGCGGCAGCAGCACCCCGAACAGGCTCAGGAACAGCAGGCAACGGCGGCTGAACCGGCCGGACGCGCCGTGGTCGAGCAGTGAGCGGCGGTGCTTCCACATCGCCTGCATGGTGCCGTAGCTCCACCGGTAGCGCTGCTTCCACAGCTGCCCCATCGTCGCCGGGGCCTCGGTCCATGCCCGGGCCGTCTCCTCGTACACCACCTTCCAGCCGGCCCGGCCCAGGGCCATGGTGATGTCGGTGTCCTCGGCCAGGGTGTCGTCGGTCATCCCGCCGGCGTACACGAGGGCCTGCCGGCGGAACCCGCCGATCGCGCCGGGCACCGTCGACATGCACCGCAGGGTCTCGTAGAGGCGGCGGTCGAGGTTGAACCCGATGACGTACTCGATGTGCTGCCACTTGGCGATCAAGCTGTCCCGGTTGCCCACCTTGACGTTGCCGGCGACCGCGCCCACCTGCGGGTCGGCGAACGGCTGGACCAGCCGGCGCACGGCGTCCGGCTCGAAGACGGTGTCGCCGTCGACCAGCACCAGCAACTCGTGGCGGGCCAGCGCCACGCCGGTGTTCAACGCGCTCGGCTTGCCGCCGTTCGGCTTGCGCACGACCCGGACGTTCGGCAGGCCGAGCCCCTCGGCGATGTCGGCGGTCCCGTCCGTCGAGCCGTCGTCGACCACGACGACCTCGATGCCCCCGGGATGGTCGCCGGTGGCCAGCGACCGGACCGCCGCGGCGATCCCCTCCTTCTCGTTGTACGCGGGGACGATCACCGACACCGGCTCGGTCACCGGCGGCCCCCAGGTCCAGTCCCGGGCCCGGCGGCGCCGGGCATGCCGCCCGGCGAGCAGGAGCAGCAGTACGGTGCGGCCGACGGTGAGCACGCCGACGAGCACGAAGAGCGCGCCGAAGAGGGTGAGCGTGCGGTCGGCGCCCTGCACCGCCCAGACCAGCATCCGGCCCTGCCACCGTTCCGCCCCGGACGCGACCGGGTTCCCGGTCACCTGGTGGTCGATCCCGGCCGCGGCCAGTGTCAGGTTCAGCCCCTCGGTCGCGGTGGTGAACCGGTAGCCGCGTTCCTTCATCAGCGGGATGAAACGGTCCAGGGCGGCGACGGTCTGGGCCCGGTCCCCGCCGGCGTCGTGCCAGAGGCTGATCGCGCCCGAATAGCCGGCCGGCGTGGCGTTGGCGATCGTGGCGTCCACCCCGGGCAGCGCCCAGTCCCGGCTGTCGGTGTCGTTGAGCATGGTGAGGTAGCCCAGCTCGCCGGCCTCGGTGATCAGCGGCCAGTCCCGGTCGTCGATCGCGTCGGCGTGTGAGGAGTACGGGAACCGGATCAGCGAGGACCGGACCCCGGCCGCGCCGGCGAGCGCGAGCTGCGTCTGGCCGTACTCCATCCGGCGACGCCAGCCGGACAGCGTGGTCAGGTCGGGATGGGTGAAGGTGTGCACGCCGACCTCGTGCCCGCCGGCGACCAGTTCCCGCACCAGTTCGGGGTGCCGGGCGGCCTGCGACCCGACCACGAAGAAGGTGCCCTTCACCTGGTGGGTGTCGAGGACCCGCAGCACCTCGCGGGTCCACTTCGGGTCGGGACCGTCGTCGAAGGTGAGCGCGACGGTCCGTGCGGGCAGTCGGTAGGAGCGGTGCTGGCCGTCGGCGGCGTTGATGATCGGGCCGCCGTTGACCACCTCGGCGGGCACCCGGTCCTGGCCGTCGTCGTGCTGCGCGCGGTCGGGGACGAAGGCGGCGTTCGCGTACGCCCCGACGAAGAGCACACCGGCCAGGAAGACGAGCAGGACGCCCAGCAGGGCCCAGCTCGGCGGCGGCGCGGACCGGCGGACCCGCCGGGTGCGGCGGGTGCGGCGGGCCGGCGGCGGGGGCCGACCGGTGGACGGGTCAGCGGCTGTCCGCACGCTACTCGGCCTGTTCCGGAAGGGCCGGTGGGTCGACCACCGGGGGCGGGACGGCCGTGGGTGGCTCGGTGCTGGGCGGCACGGTCGTCGGAGGCGCCGTAGTGGCCGGGGGCGACGCGGCGCTCGGGCTGGGGCGCGGGCTGCCGGCCGCCGGGGACGACGGCCGGGACGAGGGCGTGGCGGCGGGCGCGCTCCGGGTCGCCGTGGCACGGGTCGGGCCGGGGGCCTGCGTGGTGGGCTTCGCGGTCGTCGGGGCGGGGGCCGGGGCGGCCGGCGGCGCGGGCGCCTTCCAGGGGCGCTGCGTCGAGTCGACGAAGGGCAGCACGTTCTCCGGGCGCACCGGCCCCCCGGCGAAGCTCACCCCGACCAGCGCGGTGTACGCCAGCCCGGCCAGCCCGGCGACGTACGCGATCCGCCGCAGCCGGGTCCCGCGCCGCCCGCTCGGGTCGACGAAGACCGGCGGCAGGTCGGGAACCGCGGCCAGGAGGGCCGTCGGACCGTCGGTGACGGTCGGCACGACGACCGTCGGACCGTCCGTCACGGAGAGTACGACCGTCGGACCGTCGGTCACGGGCCGCACGACGGCCGGCTGCTCGGACGGGGGCGAGGGCGGGACGATGGTCCGACGGTCGGTCACGAGTGGCGAGTCTAGGAGCGAAGGAAGCTGAAGTGCCTGGTCAGCGGCCTGAGTGAGACGAGGATCCCCCAGGTCACGGAGGGGACGGCGGCACTGCGGGCGGCGATCTTGTAGCGTGAGGGCGTGGCCCGGAGCGTGTATCTGACCAGTGTGGGTTCCGGCGGGGGGAAGTCGACCATCGCGCTCGGCCTCGCCGAACTCCTTTCCCGACAGGTCGAGCGGATCGGCGCGTTCCGGCCCCTGGTCGCCGGTCGGGGCCCCGACCCGATCCTCGCCCTGCTCACCGACCGCTACCGGATCGACCTGCCGATGGCCGACCTGCACGGCGCCACCTACGCGGAGGCCACCGAGCTGGTCGCCGACGGCAGGCGCGAGGAGCTGATCTCCCGGCTCGTCGAGCGGTACCGGGACGTCGAACGGCGCTGCCCGGCGATGGTGGTGGTGGGCAGCGACTTCGCCGACGGCGGGGACGGCGCGGGCCCCCGCGAGCTGGCCTTCAACGCCCGGCTGGCCACCGAGTTCGGCAGCGTGGTGGTGCTGGTGATCGACGGCTTCGGGCAGGAGCCGGAGGCGATCGCGGCGGCCGCGCGCGGGGCGTACCACGACCTGGAGGACCTGGGCGCGACGGTGCTGGCGGTGATCGCCAACCGGGTGCCGGGGGCGATGACGCTGCCCGAGCTGCCCGTCCCCACGTACGCCATCCCGGAGGTGCCGACCGTGTCGGCGCCGACGGTGGCCGAGGTGGCGGCGGCGCTCGGCGCCACCCTGCTGGCCGGCGACGACGCCGCGCTCGGCCGCGACGTGCTCGACTACGTGGTCGGCGCGGCACACGTGCCGACGCTGCTCGACCACCTGACCGAGGGCGCGCTGGTGATCACCCCCGGTGACCGGGCCGACCTGGTGGTGGCGGCGAGCGCCGCGCACGTCGCCGGGCAGGTCTCCCTGGCCGGGGTGGTGCTCACCCTCGGCGAGCAGCCGGACCCCAGGGCGATGCGGCTGGTGGAGGGGTTGAACACCGGGTTCGCGGTGCTGTCGGTGTCCAGCGACAGCTACGACACGGTGGCCGCGTCCAGCCGGATCGAGGGGCGGCCAAGCGTCGCGAACCCGCGCAAGGTGGAGGCCGCGCTCGGCGCGTTCGAGGCCAACGTCGACACCGACGACCTGGCCCGCCGGCTGCGGGTCAGCCGCTCCGAGCGGGTCACCCCGCTGATGTTCGAGTACGACCTGATCGACCGGGCCCGGGCCACCCGCCGGCACCTGGTGCTGCCCGAGGGCACGGAGGAGCGGATCCTGCGCGCGGCGGAGATCCTGCTGCGCCGGGGCGTGGTCGACCTGACCCTGCTCGGCCGCACCGACGACGTCGCCCGGCGCACCCGGGAGCTCGGCATCGACATCACCGGGGCGACCGTGGTCGACCCGGCGACCAGCGAGTGGCGCGACGAGTTCGCCGAGGCGTACGCGAAGCTGCGCGCCCACCGGGGCATGACCGCCGAGCTGGCGCACGACGTGGTCGCCCAGCCGAACTACTTCGGCACGATGATGGTGCACACCGGGCACGCCGACGGGATGGTCTCCGGGGCCACCCACACCACCGCCGCGACCATCCGCCCCGCCTTCGAGATCATCCGCACGGTGCCCGGGCTCTCGGTGGCCTCCAGCGTCTTCTTCATGCTGCTCGCCGACCGGGTGCTGGTGTACGGCGACTGCGCGGTGAACCCCGACCCGGACGCCGCGCAGCTCGCCGACATCGCCATCTCCTCGGCCGACACCGCCGCCCGGTTCGGCATCGAGCCGCGGGTGGCGATGCTGTCGTACTCGACCGGGGACTCCGGGGCGGGAGCGGACGTGGAGAAGGTCGCGGCGGCCACCCGGCTGGTCCGCGAGCGCCGCCCCGAGCTGCTGGTGGAGGGCCCGATCCAGTACGACGCGGCGATCGACCCGAAGGTCGCGGCCACCAAGCTGCCCGACAGCGCGGTCGCCGGGCGGGCCACGGTGTTCATCTTCCCGGACCTGAACACGGGCAACAACACGTACAAGGCGGTGCAGCGCTCGGCCGGGGCGGTGGCCGTCGGCCCGGTGATGCAGGGCCTGCGCCGGCCGGTCAACGACCTGTCCCGGGGCGCCACCGTCCCGGACATCGTCAACACCGTCGCGATCACCGCCATCCAGGCCGCCGCCGGGGAGTCGTCATGAGTCGGGTGCTCGTCCTCAACTGCGGCTCGTCGTCGGTCAAGTACCGGCTGTACGACGGCGACGAGGTGCGCGCCTCCGGGACGGTGGAGCGGGTCGGAGAGCCGGAGGGCGGCCCGGCCGACCACGAGACGGCGGTCCGGGAGATCCTGGGCCGGCTGGACCTGGCTGGGCTGGTCGCGGTCGGGCACCGGGTGGTGCACGGCGGGCGACGCTTCGCCGAGCCGGTGCTGATCGACGACGCGGTGTTCGCGGCGATCGAGGAACTCGTGCCGCTCGCACCGCTGCACAACCCGGCGAACCTGGCCGGCATCCGGGTGGCCCTCGAGGCGCTGCCCGGCGTGCCGCAGGCCGCCGTCTTCGACACCGCGTTCCACCACACCCTGCCCGAGGCCGCCGCGACCTACGCGATCGACCGGGACACCGCCCAGCGGTACGACATCCGCCGGTACGGCTTCCACGGCACCTCGCACGCGTACGTCTCCCGGCGCACCGCCGAGCTGCTGGGCCGGCCGTACGAGGAGCTGAACACGATCACCCTGCACCTGGGCAACGGGGCGAGCGCCTGCGCCGTGCAGGGCGGGCGCAGCGTGGCCACCTCGATGGGGATGTCCCCGCTGGAGGGCCTGGTGATGGGCACCCGCAGCGGCGACCTCGACCCGACGATCATCTTCCACCTGCGCCGGGAGGCCGGGATGGGGGTGGACGAGATCGACGACCTGCTCAACCACCGCAGCGGCCTGCTCGGCCTGACCGGGGTCAACGACATGCGCGAGGTGCTGGCCCGCCGCGACGCCGGGGACCCGGCCGCCGCACTCGCCTTCGACGTCTACCGCCGCCGAATCACCGGGTACGTCGGGGCGTACTACGCCCTGCTCGGGCGGGTGGACGCGGTCACCTTCACCGCCGGGGTGGGCGAGCACGCCGCCGCGGTGCGGACCACCGCGCTGGCCGGACTGGAGCGGCTCGGCATCGCCGTCGACCCGGGGCGCAACGCGGGCAGCGGTGACCGGGTGATCTCCCCGCACGGCGCGGAGGTCGCCGTCTGCGTGATCGGCACCGACGAGGAGCGCGAGATCGCCCGGGAGACCCGCGCGGTGGTCGGGACGACTCACTGACCCCGACCGGCCAGGGTAAGCCGAGCCTCCACCGGGCCGGCTCGTTTGGGGCCGGCTCGCTGAGACCGGCTCGCTGGGGCCGGATCGCTGAGACCGGTCAGGCCAGGGCAAGCCAGGCGACCAGGGCCACCAGCACCACCGCGACGACCGCGGCGCCGACGACCAGGGGCGCCCGGGACGCCGCCGGGATGGTCGGGGAGCCGGCCTCCGGGGTGTGGGCGAACGCCCGGAACTGCTCTGTGTTGCCGCTCGGGTCCAGGTACTTGTCAGACATGGGCCAGACCATAGCCAAGGCCGTCCGGCCAAACCGCCCTCACGCGGGCGAAACGCCGCAGGACCGCCCGATGGGGGGAGCCGCCCTCGCCGGGTGGCTTCGCCGACCGATCCGGACGGCGGGGCCGCGCCGCCCCCGAGCCGCCTAACGTAGTGGCGTGGGGGTACGACGGCTGGTCGCCGTGCTGATGACGGCGCTGCTGGCCGGCTGTGGCCCGGCCACCGCCGCCGCCAGCGGCGGGGAACCGCCCGCCCGGTCCGCGCCCGCCGGGGCGTACCCGGTCGGGGTGCGGACGTTCACGCTCGACCCGGCCGGCGCGCGCCCGCTGCCGGTGACCGTCTGGTATCCGGCGGGCCCCGGTGGGGTCGCCCGGGGCCGGTTCCCGGTCGTCGTGTTCAGCCACGGGCTGCACAGCCTCCCCGAACTGCACGCCCCGCTGACCACCCGGTGGGCCGCCGCCGGGTTCGTGGTGGCCGCTCCGGCGTACCCGCACACCCGGCGCGGTGCCGCCCGGTTCACGCGGGCGGACGTGCGCAACCAGCCGGCCGACGGCTGGCGGCTGATCCGGCACCTGGTCCGCCTCGACGCCCGCCGGGGCGACCCGCTCGCCGGCCACCTGGACGTCGCCCGGTTCGCCGCGGCCGGGCACTCGGCGGGCGGGTTCACCAGCGCCGGGATGCTCACCTCCGGGCACTCCCCCCGGCTGCGGGCGGGCATCGTGATCGCCGGGGGCGGCCTGGCCGGCGCGTTCGCCGGCCCCTCCGCGCCGGTGCTGTTCGTGCACGGCGGCGCCGACCCGGTGGTGCCGGTGACCGTCGGCCGGGCCGCGTACGCCCGGACGCCCGGCCCGGCCGCGTTCCTCACCGTCACCGGCCAGGGCCACGGCGCGTACCTGACCCCCGGCCACCCCGGATTCCCCCAGGTCCTCGCCGCCACCACGGACTTCCTCCGCTGGACCCTCTACGGCGACGCCACCGCCCTCCACCGCCTCCCCACCATCGCCCGCTCCCCCCACACCACCTGGCTCTCCCGCCTCCCCATCCCCTGACCCCACCCGCAGCCCCGCCGGGCAGCCGCCCCCCGCCCGCGATCTTGCAGTTGGGGCCCCGATATTTAGGGCGGAGGGTGCATTTCTTGGGCCCTAAGTGCAAGATCGCCGGAGCCGGAGCCGGAACGGGAGCCGGAACGGGAACGGGTGGGAGGGGAGGGTGATGGGAGGGGTGGGTGTGGAGGGGCGGCAGGTGGGGGCGATCGGCGAGGTGCTGAAAGTGGCTCTGGAGGGTGGGATGGGGGTGTGGCTGCGGGGTGGGTGGGCGATGGACTTCCACCTCGGCGAGGTGACCCGGCCGCACCTCGACGTCGACTGGTACTGCTGGCGGGACGACGTCGACCGGCTGTCCGCCGCGCTGCTCGGCCGGGGCTGGCGGGTGGATCCCCGGGTGCCCGTCGACACGCAGCTCGACCTGCTGCGGGACGACGTCGAGCTGAGCTTCGCGTACCTGGCTCGGGACGCGTCGGGGCGGGTGGTCGTGGGTGGTGGGCCCTGGGCGGGGACGCCGCTGCCGGAAGGCATGCTCGACGGGCCGCCCGGCCGGATCGGCGACCTGACCGCGCCGATCATCTCCGTGGCCGCCCAGATCGAGTTCAAGGAGATGTACCCGATCTGGATGCCGCAGCGGCCCCGTCGCTCGAAGGACGTCGCCGACATCGCCCGCCTCCGCGCCGCCGCCACGCGTCCGGTGGGGGCGACCGGACCGGCGGCCCCGCCCCCGCACCCCGGGTGATCGGCTGCTCGCCTGTGGTGGCGATGCCGGCCGGTCGCCGCACCCTGCGAGGCACAATCGGGTTCATGCCCCGTCGCCGCACCGCCGCCCTGCTGGCCGCCGCCCTGCTCGCCGCAGTCCTGAGCGGCTGCTCGGGCGACGCCGGGCCGGCCGGGCGCGGCGTCGATCCGGTGGAGCCGCCGAAGGCCACCACCCCGGCGCCGAGCGCGCCCGCCGGCACCGCGCCGAGCGGGTCCTTCGCGGTCGGCGTACGCCAGCTCAAGCTCAACCGCGGCGACGACCGGCCGCTGCCGGTGACCATCTGGTACCCGGCCCGGGGCGCGGCCGGCGGGACGCCCGAGCGGTCCACACCCGCCGCCACCGGCCGGTTCCCCGTGGTGATGTTCAGCCACGGCCTGAACGGCCGGCCGGACGACTACGCCACCCTGCTCACCCGGTGGGCGGCGGCCGGTCTCGTGGTGGCCGCGCCGGCCTTCCCGCACACCGTTCGGGGCGGCGACGGCAACGTGCTGGACGTGCTCAACCAGCCCGCCGACGTGTCGTACGCGCTGACCCGGGTGCTCGCCCTGGACGCGAAGGCGGGCGACCCGCTGCGCGGCCGGCTCGCCACCGACCGGGTGGCCGCGGCGGGGCACTCGGCCGGCGGGGTGACCACGATCGGCCTGTTCACCGCCGGGCGGGACGACCGGCTGGACGCCGGGGTGGTCTTCGCCGGCACCGCCCTGGGCGTGGGCACGGCGTTCGCCGGGGCCGCCGCGCCGCAGCTCTTCGTGCACGGCGAGGCCGACGAGGTGGTCGGCTACGCGTCGGGCCGGGCGGCGTACGACAGGGTGCCCTGGCCCAAGGCGATGCTGAGCCTGTCGAAGGGCGACCACGGCCGCGCCCTGCTCACCGACGGCGCGGCCCTGCGGGTGGTCTCGGACACCACCGTCGAGTTCCTCCGCTGGACCCTGTACGGCGACGCGGCGGCCAAGGGCCGGCTGCCGGCCGAGGCCGTCCGGGGTGGCCTCGCCACTCTCGACGACCGGCTGTGAGGCCCCTCCCGTCGGCGCCCGTCCCGGCCGGAGGGCCGATCAGGCCGTGTGGTCGATGACGATTTTGCCGAAGACGTCGCCCGAGTGCAGTCGGGCGAAGGCGTCCCCGACCCGGCTGAACGGCACCACGCTGTCCACCACCGGGCGCACGTCGTGCTCGGCGCAGAACGCCAGCAGCTCGGTCAGCTCGCCCGGGGTGCCCATCGAGGTGCCGAGGATCTCCAGTTGCATGGCGAAGACCCGGCGCAGGTTGACCTTCGGCTCGTGCCCGGCGGTCGCCCCGGAGACCACGATCCGGGCCATCGGCGCGGCCGACTTCAGCGAGTGGTCGAAGGTGGCCGCCCCGACCGTCTCGACCACCACGTCGACCCGCTCCGGGAGCCGGGCGCCGGGCTCCAGCGCGGTCGCCCCCAGCTCGGTGATCCGGTCTCGCTTGCCGGGATGGCGGCTGGTCGCGTACACCCGCTTGCCGAGCGCGACGGCGAGCGCGACGGCCGCCGTGGCGACGCCGCCGCCCGCGCCCTGGACCAGCACCGATTCGGCGTCCTCCACCCGGCCCTTGGTGGTCAGCATCCGCCAGGCGGTGAGCCACGCGGTGGGCAGGCAGGCGGCGTCCATCGCGGACACGCCGCCCGGCAGGGGCAGCAGGTTCATCCGGGGTACGGCCACCCGCTCGGCGAGGGTCCCTTGAAAGTGCTCGGAGAGGATGGACATCCCGCGCGGGTCGCCCGGGTCGGCGATCAGCGGGTAGACCACGACCTCGTTGCCGTCCGGGTCGGTGCCGACGGCGTCGCAGCCGAGGATCATCGGCAGCCGGTCCGCGCCGAGCCCCACGCCGCGCAGCGACCACAGGTCGTGGTGGTTGAGCGAGCTGGCCCGCAACTGCACGGTGACCCAGTCGTCCTCGGGGTGGACCGGCTCCGGACGCTCGCCGACGGTCAGCGCGGAGAGCGGGTTGTCGGCGTCGAAGCTCGACGCGAAGGCGGCACGCATGATCCGCACCGTAGCAAGGAACGGGGGTGTCAAGAAGGGCCCCTTCTCAGACCGGATGGCAGCGAAGGGGCCCGTCGTCCCGTCTCAGGCGCGGGCGACGCCGTCGCGGCGGGCGGCCTCGGCGACGGCCTCGGCCACCGCGGGGGCTACCCGCGGGTCCAGCGGGGACGGCACGATCGCGTCGGCGGTCAGCGTCTCGGCGACCACGCCGGCGATCGCGTCGGCGGCGGCCACCTTCATCCCCTCGGTGATCCGGGTGGCCCGGGCGTCCAGCGCGCCCCGGAAGACCCCGGGGAAGGCCAGCACGTTGTTGATCTGGTTGGGGTAGTCGCTGCGGCCGGTCGCGACCACCGCGACGTGCCGGGCGGCCACCTCGGGGTGCACCTCGGGGGTCGGGTTGGCCAGCGCGAAGACGATCCCGCCGGGCGCCATTCCGGCCACCGCCTCCTCCGGGATCTGCCCGCCGGAGACGCCGATCAGCACGTCCGCGCCGCGCAGTGCCTCGGTGACGTCGCCCCGGCGGCCCGCGGCGTTGGTGTCGGCCGCGAGGGCGGCCTTGGTGCCGGTGAGCTCGGTCCGGTGCCGGCCGATGATCCCCTTCGAGTCACAGACCACCACCCGCGCCGGGTCCACTCCCCCGGCGATCAGCATCCGGGTCACCGCCACCCCGGCCGCACCCGCGCCGCTGACCGTCACCCGCAGGTCGCCCAGCTTGCGGTTGAGCAGGGCGGCGGCGTTGCGCAGCGCGGCGAGCACGACGATCGCGGTGCCGTGCTGGTCGTCGTGGAAGACCGGGATGGGCAGCGCCTCGTCGAGCCGGCGCTCCACCTCGAAGCAACGCGGCGCGCTGATGTCCTCCAGGTTGATCCCGCCGAACGAGGGGGCGAGGGCCTTCACCACCGCGACGATCTCGTCCACGTCCTGGGTGTCCAGGCAGATGGGCACCGCGTCCACGCCGCCGAACTGCTTGAACAGCACCGCCTTGCCCTCCATCACCGGCAGCGCCGCGCGCGGGCCGATGTTGCCCAGACCGAGCACGGCCGACCCGTCGGTGACGACCGCGACGGTGTGCCCCACCCAGGTGTAGTCGTCAACCAGGGCCGGGTCGGCGGCGATCGCCTCGCACACCCGGGCCACCCCGGGGGTGTACGCGAGGGAGAGGTCCTCCCGGCTGGTCAGCGGGACGGTGGAGGCGACGGCCATCTTGCCGCCGGTGTGCAGTCGGAAGACGGGATCGGCAGGATCCACGATGGACGAAGACATGGTGACTCCAGGATCTGTCGAGCAGATGGAGCGTCCGGCTCAGGCGCGAGGTGAGGCGACAAGCGGCGGTACGCGGTGCGGGGGGTCACCCGGGCACCCGCCGAGCATAGTGTCGGCGACGCACCCCTGATGTGAGTAGGGTCATACTCAGGAGTAGCTCAGGCGGGGCGGCGTAGCCGGCCCGGCCGGGGCCAGTACCGGGCCACCACCCGGCCCTGCACATCGGCCACGCCGTACGCCCGGGAGTCGTCGGTGATCAGGTCGTTGTCGCCGCGTACCCACCAGCCGCCGCCCTGCGGACGGACCGCGCGCTTGACCACCAGCAGCTCCGGGCGACTGCGGAAGACGGCGACCACGACGTCGCCGGCACGGACCGGGCGGCCTCCCCGGCGGACCAGCACCGCGTCGCCGTGCCGCAGGGTGGGGACCATCGACGGACCGGCCACCAGCACGGCGGCGAGCGGCCCGCGCAGCCGGTCCACGGCCCGGGGTTCGTCGGGGCGCACCCGGGTTTCACCTCCGCCCCGCTGGGGAGCATGTCCAGGAGTAATGTCGTCTTGGATCATCGCAAACTTCACATGGAGGATCCCGATGCGACTTCCACGCATCTTCACGCCGCGCGTCACCGCCAGCGCCCACTGCGACCTGCCGTGCGGCATCTACGACCCCGCCCAGGCCCGGATCGAAGCCGAGTCGGTCAAGGCGATCGCCGAGAAGTACCAGGCGAACACCGACGCCGAGTTCCGCACCCGGGCGCTGATCATCAAGGAGCAGCGCGCCGAGCTGGTCAAGCACCACCTGTGGGTGCTGTGGACGGACTACTTCAAGCCGGCCCACTTCGAGAAGTACCCGAACCTGCACACCCTGTTCAACGAGGCAACCAAGCTGGCCGGCGCCAGCGGCGCCAAGGGCAGCGTGGACCCGGCCAAGGCCGACGAGCTGCTGACGAAGATCGACGAGATCTCGAAGATCTTCTGGGAGACCAAGCAGGCGTGACCGCCGGCCTCACCCCGACAGTACGGCCGGCACGTCCCGAGGACGTGTCGGCCGTCGTCGCGATGGTGCACGAGCTGGCGGAGTACGAGCGGACGCCCGACCAGTGCCACCTCCCACGCGCCCGTCGGCCTGACGGGGTAGAGTCCCCGCCGGGGGGATGAGGCGTGACTCAACTGACCGGCCAGCCAGCGACCGACGACGATGTGGTGCACCTGACTGTGCCCGCCGACGGCGGCTACCTCGGTGTGCTCCGTACCGCCACGGCCGGCCTCGCCGCCCGTCTCCAGTTCGCCCTCGACGAGATCGAGGACCTGCGGATCGCCGTGGACGAGGCGTGCGCCATGCTGCTCGCGATCGCCACCCGGGACGCCGAGCTGGAGTGCCGGTTCGCGGTGACCGACGACGCGCTCACCGTCGAGGTGACCGTGCCGACGGTGCGCGGCGCGACACTGCCCTCCGAGTCGTCCTTCGCCTGGAAGGTGCTGACCGCGCTGACCACGGCCGCAGCGGCGAACGCGGCGAACGGCCGGGCCACCATCTCCCTGCTCACCCGGCGCGCGTCCCGCTACTGACCCCCGCGATCCGCCGCGGGTCGGCTAGAAGCCGAGGGCCCGCGTGGTGGGCGGGCTGACCAGCAGGGCGGACACCCCGAGGCCGAGCGCCATCAGCGGCAGGCCCAGCCACCCCAGGCCGCCCTGGATCATGTACCAACCGACCGGCAGCAGCATGAGCTCCAGGACGATCGCCGGGGCACGGGCCCCGGCCCGGCGCCGGCTCAGTGCGCCGCCGAGCACCCACAGCGCCGCCGTGCCGCCGAGGGCGAACGCGGTCACCAGCAGCGCCGACGGCAGGTCGGTGGTCTCGGCGGTGAGATCGGCCCAGACCAGCCAGGCGGCCACCAGGGCCAGCGCGACCGCCTCCGCCCGGAGCAGCCGGACCGCCCATTGCAGCGGGGTCGGATTCCGGTCCGAGTCGATGGTCACGCGCGACACGATACCCGTGGGGGATCGCGGTACAGTGCCGCCCATGCGGGCCGTCCTGGTCGTCAATCCGAAGGCCACCACCACCAGCGAGCGCAGCCGGGACGTCCTGGTCCGGGCGTTGCGCAGCGAAGTCGACCTGTCGGTGCGGTACACCCGCCGGCGGGGTCATGCCACCGACCTCGCCCGGGAGGCGGCCGAGGAGGGCGTCGACCTGGTGGTGACGCTCGGTGGTGACGGCACGGTCAACGAGGTGGTGAACGGCCTGATGACGGCCGACCCGCCGACCATCCGCACAGGGGGTACGCCCGCCGAGCGCCTACCGGCGCTGGCCACCGTCCCCGGCGGCTCGACGAACGTGTTCGCCCGGGCGCTGGGCCTGCCCCGGGAGTGGCCCGAGGGCACCAGCATGATCCTCGAGGGGCTGCGGTTGGGCCGGTCCCGGACGGTCGGGCTGGGGCGGGCCGACGAACGCTACTTCACCTTCTGCGCCGGCTTCGGCATCGACGCGGCGGTCATCCACCGCGTGGAGCAGGCCCGCCGGCGGGGCCGGGTCTCCACCCCGGCGCTCTACCTGCGGTCGACGGTGAACCAGTACTTCCTCCGCTCGGACCGGCGCCACCCCGCGATCACGCTGGAGCGGCCCGGGGAGGCCGCCGAGGGCGAACTGGCCACCGTCATCATCCAGAACACCGCGCCGTGGACGTACCTGGGCGAGCGGGAGATCAACCCGAACCCGGAGGCGTCCTTCGATCTCGGGCTGGACGTACTGGCGATGCGTCAGCTCCGCGTGGCGAGTACCGCACGCACGGTGACCCAGGCGCTCTCCCGGGCCCCGGATCCTCGGGGCCGCCAGGTGCTGCGGCTGCACGACGTGAACGAGTTCACCCTGTTCACGAGCCGTCCGCAGGCCTTCCAGCTGGACGGGGACTACCTCGGCGAACGAGAGAAAGTTAGATTTGCATCCGTTCCGGCCGCACTGAGAGTAATCTGTTAGGTCTCGGGTACAGCCCTTGGTCAGGCGGTCCCCCACACCGTGCCGACACGGTGGCCGCACACCGAGGGCGAGGTGCCGGAAATGTCAGCAATGTCACGCGGACTGTACTATATTGATCCTCGACTGTGGTACGGCGGGTAACTAGATCACTCTAGAACCCGGACAAAAGGGTCGTGAGCTTGCTCACCGCTCGGAGTTTTTCCGAGCGTCACCCTTGACATCGCGTAAGTTCGTGAAAGTATTCACAAGCGAACTTGAGCTATCGGAACATTGCCTGGATACGCTCGCCATGTTGAGCTGTTCCAGCAGGTCCCAAGGGCAACAAGAGCCTGCTCACGCAGCGCCGAATTGATGGACGCGAACCGTAACCATTCGGCGTGCGGACGCATATTGGAAAAGCACCAAAAGCAAATCTGCCACCCATCCAGAATGAGGAGTGTTGCCGCCATGGACTGGCGTCACCATGCTGTCTGCCGCGATGAGGACCCGGAGCTGTTCTTCCCGATCGGGACGTCCGGTCCGGCTCTCCTGCAGGTCGAGCAGGCCAAGGCCGTCTGCCAGCGCTGCTCCGTGACCGACCAGTGCCTCCAGTGGGCGCTCGAGTCCGGTCAGGACGCTGGTGTCTGGGGCGGAATGAGCGAGGAGGAGCGGCGCGCCGTCAAGCGTCGCGGTGGCCTCCGGGTGCTGCGCGCTCACTCCGCCTGAACCGCACCGAAACAAAGGCTCCGCGCCCCGGCAGGGCAACCCCTGCCGGGGCGTTCTGCCGTCCGGGCTGCGTCAGCGGTGGGCCGGGAGCCGACAGGCCGCGTCGGTGAGGGCCGGGAGCCGACGAGCAGCGTCAGCGGCGGGCGTCGAGCCGGCCGGTCACCGCGGCGCGGCGTCCACCCGGCGCAGCACCAGCGCGGCCAGCTCCGGGGCGTCAGCGAGCGGCCCGGACACCGTCACGGCACCGGCCGACCGGGCCCCCGCCAGCACGGCGTCGTGGAAGAGGCCGGCGGCCAGGAAGTACGCCGACACGGCCACCCGGCGGGCGCCCGCCGCGCGCAGCCGGGCCACCGCCGCGCCCGTGAGCGGCGGGGCGGCCGAGGCGTACGACACCCGACAGGGCACCCCGAGTTCGGCGCCGAGCGCCGCCGCGACCCGCCCCACCGACCCGCGCGCCCGGGGATCCCGGGTGCCCGCCGCCGCCAGCACCAGCGCGTCGAACCGCCCTGGCTCCGCCTCGGCCAGCCGGCGCCGCAGCCCGGCCAGCAGCGCGGCGTCGACCACGCCGTCGGCGGGGCCCAGCACGTCGGAGACGTGTACATCGATCGGCGGGCCCGAGTCCCGGGCCGCCGCGACCGCCGCCGGGATGTCGACCCGCCGGTGGTAGGCGGCGGTGAGCAGCAGCGGCACCAGCACCGCCCGGGGATGACCGGCCGCCGCCAGCGACCGCAGCACGGCCGCCGGCCCCGGTTCGGTGTGGTCCAGCCAGCTTGTCGACACGGTCACGCCGGGACGGGCGGCGGCGACCGCCCGGGCCAGTGCCCGGGTCGCCTCTGCCGCCCGGGGATCCCGGCTGCCGTGCGCGACCAGGACGACCGGGGCCGGGGCCAGCGGTGCCGGGGCCAGGGCCGGGGCCAGCGGTGCCGGGGCCAGGGCCGGGGCCAGCGGTGCCGGGGCCAGGGCCGGGGCCAGCGGTGCCGGGGCCAGGGCCGGGAGAGGCAGGGTCGGGGGCGCGGGCGACAGTCCCGCGATCCCGGCGACGGTCAGCCGTGCAGTCCGCACTCGGTCTTCTCGAACATCGCCCACCGGCCCGCCCGGGGGTCCTCCCCCGCCGTGGTCCGACGGGTGCAGGGCCAGCAGCCGACCGAGCCGTAGCCCCGCTTGAACAGCTCGTTGACCGGGATGTCGTGGCGGGCGACATAGGCGTCCACGTCCGCCTGGGTCCAGGCGGCGATCGGGTTGACCTTCACCTTGCCGCGCCGGGCGTCGAAGGTCACCACCGGCGTGTTGGCCCGGGTCGGCGACTCGTCGCGGCGCAGCCCGGCGGCCCAGGCGTCGTACCCGGTCAGCGCGCGCTCCAGCGGCTCGACCTTACGGAGCTGGCAGCAATCGTCCGGGGACCGGTTGAACAGTCGGGGACCGAATTCGCCGTCCTGCTGGCCCACGGTGAGCCGTGGCCGGATCGAGCGGACGTTGACGGGCAGCCGTCGGGCCACCTCGTCGCGGACCCGCAGCGTCTCCGGGAAGTGCAGGCCGGTGTCGAGGAAGACCACGTCGACCCCGGGGGCGACGCGGGAGACCAGGTGGGCCAGGACGGCGTCGGCCATCGAGCTGGTGACGCAGAGCCGTTCGCCGAACGTTTCGGCCGCCCAGCGGGCGATCTCCAGTGCCGGCGCGCCCTCCAGCTCCCGCCCGGCCCGCCCGGCCAGGGCGCGCAGCTCCTCCGGGCCGCGCCGGGCCGGGTCGGCGGGTGCCGCGCCGCCGAGCCCGACCAGCCCGAGGCCCGCCGCCGACACGACGCTCACCGGGTCACCGCCCGGCTGAGCAGCCCGGTGAACCTCACCGTGAAGACCCGGGCGCAGGCGTGGCACTCCCAGGCGCCGTGGCCGGCCTCGCTCGGCCGCAGGTTCTCCTCGCCGCAGTACGGGCAATACAGGGGCGCCGATCGGGTCTCGCTCATCGCGACACCTCGTTCCCCTCGGCATCGCCACGGGGCTCGATCACGCTGAGCCTGCCGGTTCGCTCGCTGTGCTCGCTCATCGCAGTTCCTCCTCGTCGGCCCTGATCACCCAGTTGGCGAACGTTTCGCCCTGGGCCCGGCCGGCCAGGTAGCGGCGGGCCAGTCGCTCCACGTACTCGGGGAGCTCGTCGGCGGTGGTCTTCAGGCCACGCAGCTTGCGGCCGAAGCCGGCGGTCTGCCCCTGAGCCATGCCCAGGCCACCGCCCAGGTGCACCTGGAAGCCCTCCACCTGGCGGCCGTCCGGGCCGACCACGAGCTGGCCCTTGAGCCCGATGTCGGCGACCTGGGTGCGGGCGCAGGCGTTCGGGCAGCCGTTGATGTGGATGGAGATGTCCGCGTCGAAGTCGCGTAGCCGCTCCTCCAGCCGGGCCACCAGCTCCTCGCCGCGCGCCTTGGTCTCGACGATGGCGAGCTTGCAGTACTCGATTCCGGTGCACGCCATGGTGCCGCGCCGCCAGGCCGACGGCCGGGCCGCCAGGCCGATCTCGGCCAGCTGCGCCACCAGCGAGTCGGTCCGCTCCGCCGCCACGTCCAGCACCAGCAGTTTCTGGTACGGCGTGAGCCGCACCCGGTCGCTGCCGTGCGCCTCGACCACGTCGGCCAGCCGGGCGAGCTGAGGACCGGAGACCCGGCCGACCACCGGGGCGGCCCCGACGTAGTAGCGGCCGTCGCGCTGTGGTTGTACCCCGATGTGGTCGACCGGCCGCTCGGGCAGCTCGGGGGCGGGACCGTCGAGCAGCGTACGACCCAGGTACTCCTTCTCCAGCACCTCGCGGAAGCGCTCCACACCCCAGTCGGCGACCAGGAACTTCAGCCGGGCCCGGTTGCGCAGCCGGCGGTAGCCGTAGTCGCGGAAGATGCCCACCACGCCGGCCCAGACGTCCGGGATCTCGGCCAGCGGCACCCAGACGCCGAGCCGCTTGGCCAGCATCGGGTTGGTGGAAAGGCCGCCACCGACCCAGACGTCGAAGCCGGGGCCGTACTCGGGGTGGTCGACGCCGAGCAACGCGAGGTCGTTCGTCTCGTACGGGGTGTCCACCAGCCAGGAGATCGACGTCTTGAACTTGCGCGGCAGGTTGGAGTACTGCTTGTCGCCGACGTACCGCCGGACGATCTCGTCGATCGCCGGGGTCGGGTCGAGCAGCTCGGCCTCGGCCACCCCGGCGACCGGGCTGCCGAGCACGATCCGCGGGCAGTCGCCACACGCCTCGGTGGTCTGCAGGCCGACAGCCTCCAGCCGACGCCAGATCTCCGGCATGTCCTCGACCCGGATCCAGTGGAACTGGATGTTCTGCCGGTCGGTGATGTCGGCGGTGTCCCGGGCGAACTCCCGGGAGATGTCGGCGATGACCCGCAGCTGGGCCAGGTTGAGCTGCCCGCCGTCGATCCGGACCCGGAGCATGAAGAACTCGTCCTCCAGCTCGTGCGGCTCCAGCACGGCGGTGCGCCCGCCGTCGATGCCCGCCTTGCGCTGGGTGTAGAGCCCCCACCAGCGGAACCGGCCGCGCAGGTCCAGGGGGTCGATCGAGGCGAAGCCCCGGTGGGCGTAGATGTTCTCGATCCGGGCCCGGACGTTCAGCGGGTCGTCGTCCTTCTTGATCCGCTCGTTGGGGTTGAGCGGCTCGCGGTGACCGAGCGCCCACTGCCCCTCCCCACGCGGACGGCGGGGGGCCCGGGCGGCGGGTGCCGCGGGAGCGTCGGGCCGGGCGGGGGTGCTGCTGACCGCCATCGCGGCGTCCTCCGTTGTCTGCTGTGCCTCAGTGCGCGGGCGCACGGCCGGCCCGTGGGAGGGGGCCATGGACAACGGTGTCGGACGGCCGGCGCGGGAACGCGCGCCCGAGACGAGTGGTCGGGCGTCGTCAGTAGGCCGGACAGATGGCGCTGCGCACGCGGCCGTAGTCGACGTGGCGACGGGCCACGAAGCGACGGACGACAGCGGCAAGCATGCAGCCATGCTCCCACATGCTCAGGGGCCCTACCAACGACAGCGTGGGTGATCCCACATCACGGGCCGCCGATGCGAGCGGAAACCAAGATCGCCCACGATCAGGGAACCTGTCCCCTCCCCGCGCGCCGAGGCAACTCTTTCCGGGTTCGAGCGTGCCCCTCCCGGCGGGCGGGCCGGGCTTAGCCGGGCCCGGCTATCGGGGCGGCCCGGGAGCGACCGTGACGCGTCCCCCGGGCGGCCGACGTGTGGAAGGCTCGACGGCGTGGACGAATTGCCCGAAAGGCGGCATTCGTCGGGGTGGTTCGGTGCGGTCTGGGGGTGGCCGGCGCTGGTGACCCTGGCGGTCACCGGCGCGGGGGTGGGCTCCGCCCAGCCGTGGCGGGACGAGTTGGCCACCTGGAGCGCGGCCACCCGCCCGCTGCGCGCCCTGGCCCGGATGGCCGGCGTCATCGACGCGGCCAGCTGGCCGTACTACCTGCTCATGCACGGCTGGGTGGCGGCGGTCGGCGACTCCCCCACGGCGCTGCGGCTGCCGTCGGTGCTGGCCACGGCCGGGACAGCCGGGCTGACCGCCGCCCTCGGGTGCCGGCTGTTCGGCCGGCGGGCGGGGCTGCTGGGCGGGCTGCTGTTCGCGGTCCTGCCCGGCACGTCCCGGTACGCCCAGGAGGCCCGCCCGTACGCGTTCGTCGCCCTCTTCGCCGTGCTGGCGACGCTGCTGCTGACCCGGGCCCTGGACCGGCCGGGGTGGCGTCGCTGGGCCGGGTACGCCGCCGCCGTCGCCGGGCTCGGCCTGGCCCACCTGGTCGCCCTCACCCTGCTCGCCGCCCACGCCGCAACCGCGCCGTACGTTGACCGGGCCGCCGCCCCGCCCCCGGTCGGGGCGCCGCGGTCAGCCTCCGCGCGCACCCGTCGACGCTGGCCGCCGTGGGGCTGGCTGGTCGCGGTGCTGGCCGCGCTGGCCGCGCTGACCCCTCTGGTGCTGCTGGCCGTCGGCCAGCGTGGCCGGCAACTCGACTGGGTCGACCGCGCCCGACCGGCCGACCTGGCCGACCTGCCGGGCGCGGTGGCCCAGAGCGGCGAGGTGGGCGGGCTGCTGCTGGGGCTCGCCGCGCTCGGGGCCGCCCGGTTGGGGCGGCGCGCCCTGCTCCCGGCCGCGTGCGTGGTGCTACCGGTGCTGCTGGTGTTCCTGGCCGGGCTGGCCGGGCCGCTCTGGGTGCCGCGCTACCTGTTCTTCACCGTCCCGTTCGCCTGCGTCCTGGCCGGCGCGGCACTGGGCGCAACGGACCCGGCGGCGAGGTCGGGCCCGGCGGCGCGGACGCCGGGAAGGGGCGGGGTGGCGCTGCCTGTGGCGCTGGGCGTGGTGCTCCTCGCCGGCCTGCTCGGCCTGCCCGACCAGGCCGCGCTGCGGCGCAGCCACGAGTGGCCGCGCGGCGCGCTGGTCGACTACCGGGGCGCGGCCCGGGTCGTCGACGAGGAACGCCGCCCCGGGGACGTGATCGTCTTCTCCCCCCGGGACGGTTGGCTCTTCCTCGATCTCGGCGTCCGTTACCACCTCGGCGACCGGCAGCCCCGGGACGCCCTGCTCGTCCGGGACCGGGACGCGCGCGGGGACTACTGGGCCGACGAGTGCCCGCGCCCGGCCGAGTGCCTGACCGGTGTCGACCGGGTCTGGCTGGTGGTCGCCGGCCGGTGGGCCGATCCGGTCGACGCCGTGTCCGGCGCGGCCGGGGACGCGCTGCGCGACGACTTCACCGTCGAACGGGTCCACCCGCGCCCGGGCCTGACCGTGGCGCTGCTCACCCGGTGAGCCGGGAAAGACCCGGTCCACCGCGTCGTGGGCCTCCCGAGTCCGTTCGCGGTGACCCCGTGGCCGGCGAGCCGGCCGGTCAGGAGCGGGCCAGGGGGACCACCAGGACCGCCTCGGTGCCACCCTCGGCGCCGTTGCGCAGCTCGATGGTGCCGCGCAGCTCCCCGGTCACCAGCGCCCGGACGATCTGAAGGCCGAGCCGGCCGCCGCGCTCGGCGTCGAACTCGGCCGGCAGACCGCGCCCGTTGTCCGCGACGGTGACGTGCAGTTGCTTGCGGAACCGGTGCGCCGAGACGACCACCAGCGGCGCGGGCACGGGGCCGGGCCCCGTGGCGGCCGGCAGGACGCGGCCCGCCTCGGGCCGAGCGGTCCCGGGTGCCGACGGGGTCCCGGCCAACGGGGCGAGACCGGCCGAAGGGGCCTCCGTGGTCGACGGGAAGCCGTGCTCGACCGCGTTGAGCAGCAGCTCGTTGAGGACCATCACCAGCGAGGTGGCGATCTCGGCGGGCAGCACCCCGAAGCTGCCCCGGCGGCGCATCCCGACGGTCTGCTCGGTCGCCGCGACCTCGGTCGCCGCGCTGGCCACCCGGTCGACGATGCCGTCGAACTCGACCGCCTCGTCGCTGGACATGGAGAGCGTCTCGTGCACCAGGGCGATGGAGGCGACCCGGCGTACCGACTCCTCCAGGGCGACCCGGGCCTCCGGCATCGCGACCCGGCGGGCCTGGAGTCGCAGCAGCGCGGCGACGGTCTGCAGGTTGTTCTTCACCCGGTGGTGGATCTCCCGGATGGTGGCGTCCTTGGTGATCAGGGCGCGGTCGCGGCGGCGTACCTCGGTGATGTCGCGGACCAGGACCAGCGCGCCGATCGGCACCCCGGCGGGCATCAGCGGCAGTGCCCGGGTGAGCATGGTCGCGCCGCGGGCGTCGATCTCCCGCCGGGGCGGCGCCTCGCCGCGCAGCGCGGCCAGGATGGCGTTTCCGGCGTCGGTGCCCTCCAGCGGGTCGCCGGCCAGCCGGCGGTGCAGCTCGGCCAGGTCCTCCCCGCCCAGGTGCGAGGCGTAGCCGAGACGCCGGTACGCGGACTGGGCGTTCGGGCTGGCGTAGGTGACCTTGCCGCCCGCGTCCAGCCGGACCAGGCCGTCGCCGACCCGGGGCGCGGAGGTGGTCTCCCCCGGATGCCGGGGCGGCGGGAACGTGCCGTCGGCGATCATCTGGGCCAGGTCGTCGGCGGTGGTGAGGTAGTTCAGTTCGAGCTGGCTGGGCGTGCGGGCGGTGGAAAGGTTGGTGTCCCGGCCGACCACCGCGATCAACTCGCCGGACTCCCCGTCGGCGGTGCGCAGCCGGACCGGGATCGCCTCGTGCCGGGCCGGCACGTCGCCGTACCAGACCGGGTCGCCCTCCCGCCAGATCCGGCCCTGCACGTACGCGATGTCCAGGTGGGACACCTCCGGCCCGCCGACGATCCGCCCCACCTGGTCGTCCTGGTACGCGGTGGGGGCGGTCGTCGGGCGGACCTGGGCCACGCAGAGGAAGCTGCCCTCGGCATCCACCGGCACCCAGAGCAGCAGGTCGGCGAAGGACAGGTCGGACAGCAGCTGCCAGTCTCCGGCGATCCGGTGCAGGTGGTCGATGTCGGCGGGGCGGAGCTGGGTGTGCTCCTCGGCGAGGTCGCGCAGCGTGGACACGCTGACCAGCGTGCCACGCCGGATCTCACATCGTCGCGGTGACCTTCTTCAGGCCGCGCGGGGCGTCCGGGTTTTCGCCCCGGGCCAGCGCCAGGGCCAGCGCGAGCCGCTGCAACGGCAGGATGTCCAGCAGCGGGGCGTACCGCTCGTCGACCTCGGGGACGGCCATCCGGGTGGCCCCCTCCACCTCGGCGGAGCCGACCACCACCACGTCGGCGCGGCGCTCGCCGAGCCGGGGCAGCACCTCCCCCATGGACCGGCCGCCGGGGCCGGAGCCGACCACGGCCAGCACCGGGACGTCCGGGTCGGTCATGGCGAGCGGGCCGTGCAGCAGGTCCGCGCCGGAGAAGGCGAGCGCCGGCAGGTACGACGTCTCCATCAGCTTCAGCGCCGCCTCCCGGGCGGTCGGGTACGCGTACCCCCGGCCGGTGGTGACGAGCTGGGCGGCGAACCGGTAGCGCGGGGCGAGCTGGGTCGGGGTGGTGTCGTCCAGGGTGCGGGCGGCCAGCTCGGGCAGGGCGGCCAGCGCCGACCGCTCCTCGGCGGGCAGCACGCCGTCGCCGGCCCGGATGCCCTCCACGAGCAGCAGCAGGGCGAGCAGCTCGGCGGTGTACGTCTTGGTGGCGGCCACCGCCCGCTCGTGCCCGGCGGCGATGTCGACGCTCAGCTCGGCCACCTCGGCCAGCGGGGAGTCCGGGTTGTTGGTGAGGGCGAGGGTCAGCGCGCCGGAGGCGCGGGCGCTGCGCAGCACCTCGGCCAGGTCGGGTGAGCCGCCGCTCTGGCTGACCCCGACGACGAGCGCGTCGGACAGGTCGGGCCGGGCGCCGAAGAGGGTGACCGCGCTGGGCGAGGCGAGCCCGGCGGGCAGGCCGAGCCGGATCTCGGTCAGGTACGCCGCGTAGAGGGCGGCGTGGTCGGAGGTGCCCCGGGCGGTGAAGACCACGTGCCGGGGGCGGCGCTGGGCGACGGCGGCGGCCACCCGGGCGATCGCCCCGGTGTGCTCGGCGGAGAGCAGCCGCTCGTAGCCGGCCGGCTGCTCGTTGATGTCGGTGGCCATCCCGGCCCCTGCATGTGTCACGGACACCCCTTTCCCTGCGCGATAGCCGCGCATTTCCTGCTCAGTCTTGCACTCTTCTCCCACCACCAACAATCTAGCGAGCAGCATTGCGCAGCGGATCACCATGTCACCGCAACATCACCTACGCTTGCCCGGCCCGGCGTCGCACCGGCGAGCGGGGCCCGCCCGCCTCCGGCGAGCGCCCTTCGCGCGGACGAACTCGCCGGCGGGCGAGGCACCTACGAGCGGGAGGCCCACGTGTCCGAGGGAAGGGACGATCCCCCGCTGTCGGCGGAGGAGGAGCTGACCCTGGCCCGGCTCGCGCTGGACGAGGGCGACCTGTCGCACGCCGCCGGGCACGTCGCCGGCGCGCTGACCCGGGCGCCCACCCTGCCCGAGGTGCACGAGACGCTGGCCCGGCTCGCCGCCGCCAGCGGCGGGGGCGTCGACCTGTTCCCGCTGCACCAGCGCGCCTTCGTCGGCGTCGTGGTGGCCCGTGCGCACCTGCTCGCCGCGACCGGGCGGCCCGACGACGGGCTGGAGCTGCTGGCCGCCGCCACCGGGCACGACCCCCACGCCGACTGGGCCGGGGTGCCCTGGGTGACCTCCCCCGAGCTGCCCGAACGGCTCGAGCCCGAGCGCATCGCCCGGGTGTTGATGCAGGTCTGCGCCACCGTGGGCGACCCGGTGCCGCGCGCCGACCGGGGGCCGCTGTCGCCGTACCTCGTGCTGGCCCGCAACGCGGTCACCGTCCACCCCGACCACGGCCTGCTGCTCGGCGCGGCGTCCGCGCTGGCCCGGCGCCTCGGCGAGGTCACGCTGGCGATCCACTGGGCCAGCCGGGGGGTACGCGTCCAGCCGTCGAAGCTCGGCGAGGTCTGGCTCGGGTACGCCTACCGCAGCGCCGGTCGGACCCGGGACGCCCTCGCGGCGCTCGGCCGGGCCGTCGAGCACGACCCGACAGATCTCGCCGTGTACGCCGACCTCGCCGGCACGCTGGCCGACAACGGCCGGCTCGACGAGGCCCTGGACTGGATCGACCGGGCCCTGGCCCGGGACCCCACCTTCGACTGCGCCGTGCACACCGCGCACCGGCTGCGCTTCCAGCGCGACGGCGACGTGGCGCACCTGGTGGCGCTCGCCGACTTCGTCCGCGACCACCCCGACGACTCGCACGAACACGGTGACCTCGCCGAGGCATGCCGCAGCCGGCCCTGGCTCGGGCAGGTCACCCCGGCCGCCGGGGCGGCGGTGGCCGTGCTGCGCCACGCCCTGACCGAGGGGAACCGCGGCCGCGGCGCGACCGTACGGCTGGAGACGCTGGAGACGCCGAGCGCCATGCGTACCGTGGCGACGGCCGCGCCCGGGCTGCGGGTCGAGGTGGCCGCGGTCGGCGACCCGGATCCGCGCGAGCCCCGGTGGGCCAGTGACCGGCCGCTGTGGCGCTGGGAAGGCACTGTCCCCGCCCCGACGGTGCCGGCGCCCTCGGCCGAGGCCGCGGACCGGATCCGGCAGCTCGCCCACCCGGCCTGGCCGCACCCCCCGGCGGCGTACGACGCAGCGGTCGGCCTGGCCACCCTGGGCCTGACCGACCTGCTCGGGCTGCTGGTGCATCCGCCCACGGCACCCGCCACCGGGATGGGCCGGGTCCTGGCCGGCCAGGACCCGTCGCTCTGGGTGCGCTGCGTGCAGGTCTGGGCGTGCCTGGGCCTGCTGCACCACCGCACCGACGAGCCGTGGCCGGAGTCCACCCGCCGCCGGGTGCTGGTCGACCTGGTCTGGGGGGTAGAGGACTGGATCACCGAGGCGGCCCTGTTCGCCCTGGTGACCGCCGCCTGGGTGGACCCGCTCGTCCGGGCCGACGTGGCCCGGGTGGTGGCCGACCGGCTCGCCGACGCGGCGGCGGTGGCCCGGGAGCGGCCGGTGCCGATCGCGGTGTCACTGGCGTACCTGGCCCTGGCCACCCCGGCCCTCGACGCGGGTACGGCCACGCTGGCCGGGGAGCTGATCTCCGGGCCGGGAGCGCGCCGGCCGGGACCGCTGCGCCGGCTCTGGGCCCGGCTCACCCGTTCCCGACGCCGCCCCTGACCGACCCGGCTCACCGCCGACGACCGCGACCGGCCGCCAGCGGCACGGCCGCGCCGCACCCCGGAGGGTGGGCGCGGCCGGCGGGGCTGGCGGCGGTCAGGCCGTGGGGGCCCGGCCGAGGGCGACCTCCGCCTGCTCCTCCCCGGCGGCCCCGGCGGGCGGGGCGTCGTTGGTCGAGCGCAGCGGGACCTCCCGGATGAACCAGGCGAGCACCGGCACCAGGACGGTGAACAGCACCGCCCACCAGAAGACGTGCGAGATGGCGTCGGAGAGGCCACCGAGCACCAACTCCCGGGTCTGCGCCGGCAGCTCCTTGAGCTTGTCCAGGTCGAGCTGGCCACCCTCGCCGCCCCCGCCGCTGAACGCGGACCCGGCGGACGAGTCGGCGAGCCGGTTGGCGAAGATCGCGCCGAACAGCGAGATGCCGAACGAGCCGCCGATGGAGCGGAAGAAGGTGGCCGCGCCGCTGGCCGCGCCGAGGTCCTTCTGCTCGACGCTGTTCTGCGCGACCAGCATCGAGGTCTGCATGAGGAAGCCCATGCCGACGCCGAGGACGATCATGTAGAGCGAGGACTCCACCTTGCCGGTGCCGACGTCCAGGCGGGTCAGCAGCGCCATGCCGGCGGTCATCACCACGCCGCCGACGATCGGGAACATCCGGTACCGGCCGGTCTTGGTGATCGCCCGGCCGACCGCCAGCGAGACCACCAGCATGCCGAACATCAGCGGGAGCAGCAGCAGGCCGCTGTTGGTGGCCGAGGCGCCCTGGACGGTCTGCTGGTACAGCGGCAGGAAGTTCATCGCGCCGAACATGGCGAAGCCGAGCAGGAAACCGATCGCCGAGATCAGCGCGAAGTTGCGGTTGGCGAACAGCCTCAGAGGCAGGATCGGCTCGGGGGCGCGCCGCTCGACGAGGCCGAACACGACGAGGGTGACCAGGGCCAGCGCCGCCAGGCCGAGGATCTGCGGGGAGACCCAGTCGTAGGAGTTCCCGCCCCAGGTGGTGATCAACACGATCGCGGTGATGCCGACCGAGAGCAGCCCCGCGCCGAGCCAGTCGATCCGGTGCTCGGTGCGGTACTTCGGCAGGTGCATGGTGGTGGCGAGCAGCACCAGCGCGACGCCGCCGAGCGGCAGGTTGACGTAGAACGCCCAGCGCCAGGAGAGGTTGTCCGTGATGAACCCGCCGACCAGCGGGCCGGCGACCATGGCGATGGCCATGATGCCGGCAATCATGCCCTGGTAGCGGCCCCGCTCCCGGGGCGGGATCAGGTCGCCGATGATCGCCATCACGCCGACCATCAGCCCGCCCGCGCCGAGGCCCTGGACCGCCCGGAAGGCGATCAGCTCGACCATGCCGCTGTCCGCCCCGCCGAGCAGCCCGGAACCGGCCATGCCGCACAGCGCCGAGCCGACCAGGAAGATGACCACCGAGGTCAGGAAGACGACCTTGCGGCCGTAGATGTCGCCGAGCTTGCCCCAGATCGGGGTGGAGACCGTGGTGCCCAGCACGTACGAGGTGACCACCCAGGTGAAGTGGTCCACCCCGCCGAACTCGCCAACGATCCGCGGCAGCGCGGTGCTGACGATCATGTTGTCGAGCATCGCGAGCATCATCGCGATCATCAGGCCGAAGAGCACCAACCGGATGTTGGGTTGTCGCTCCACAGTCTGCTGTTGCGCCTGAGTCATCAGTAGGCTCCCCGAGGTGTGACTGGCTTACTTGCCGGCCGGTCAGCCTACTAGCCGCACGGTAGGTTGGACAGCAATATGACGTCAAGCGAGTTGGGTGGTTACCGGTGACAGAGAGCACAGGCGGCACGCGGGAGCGCATCAAGACCGTGGCCCTGGAACTCTTCACCGAACACGGGTACGAGAAGACATCGCTGCGTGAGATCGCCGAACGACTCAACGTGACCAAGGCTGCGCTCTACTACCACTTCAAGAGCAAGGACGAGATCGTCAGCAGCTTCGCCCACGACCGGCTGGACCGGATGGACGCGCTGATCGCCTGGGCCGAGGGGCGCCCGACCACGCTGGCGACCCGGCGGGAGCTGATCTCCCGGTACGCCGACACGATGTTCGCCACCGAGGAGCACTCGGTGATGCGCTTCTTCGAGCAGAACCAGACCGTGCTGAAGAGTCTCACCGCAGGGCAGCGGATGCGCGACCGGATGATGCGGCTGGCCCTGGCGCTGGCCCGGGGCGACGACTCACCGGGCGCCCAACTACGCGCCGCGCTGGCCCTGTACGCCGTACACAGCAGCTGGTTCGGGATCCGCAGCCCGCAGGTCACCGACGCCGAGCGGCGCAAGCTCGCCCTGGAGGTGGCCGACGAGTTGCTCGCCAAGATCGGCGAGGGTTGAGCGCGCAGCCCCGGGCCTGCCGGGCGGACAGTCGCGGATCAACCCCCGGGGGTCGCCCCGGGCAGTTCCCGGCGCAGGCCGAGCAGTTCCACCCCGGGCAGCGGGGACCAGTCCCGCTCCGGCGTGCGGACGAAGCCCAGTCGCTCGTAGAGCCTCCGGCCGACCTCGGCGAACCCGTCGCGGACGCAGATCACCACCGCCGAGCAGCCCAGCTCGGCGGCCCGGGACAGGCAGGCCAGCGCCAGCGCCGCGCCGGCGCCCCGGCCCTGCGCGGCCGGGTCCACCGCGAGCATCCGGAACTCGGCCTCGCCGGGACCGCAGATCTCGGCGTACGGGGTGCCGGGCAGCACGAACGTGACCGACCCGAGCAGCTCGCCGGTGGACTCGTCCACGGCGACCAGCACCTCGCCGCTCATCGCCCGGGTCGCCACGTCGGCGAGCGCGACGGCGTAGCCGTTCTCCCCCTTGAGCTGCCCGTCGGCCTCGTACGCGGCCACGGTCAGCCGGGCCACCGCCGCGAAGTCGGCCGCGGTGGCCCGCCGGACCAGCAGGCCGCTCAACCGATCACCGCGATCAGGTCGCCGTCCTGCACCACATCGCCCTCGTTGACCGCGAGCTTTTCGATGACGCCGTCAGACTCGGCGACAACCGGGATCTCCATCTTCATCGACTCAAGGATCACCAGCGTGTCCCCCTCGGAGACGGCGTCCCCGGCCGACACGACGATCTTCCACACGTTGGCCACCATCTCGGCGCGGATCTCCTCGGCCATGTCGGCCCTCCCTCTCCACCGGCGTCTCTGCGATCGGTATCCAATCATGCTCCGGCCCGCCCCGGGGCCGGAGCGGGCGTGAGCGTGCGACACGCGGCACGCCGAGTCGACGAAACAGGGGGCGGCCCGGGCGGGCGCGGTGCCAGCACCGCCCCGGCGAACCACGGCGGACGCCGCCCGCACTAGCATCAGCGGGTCGGCCCGCGGGTGCCCGAGGGCCGGTAGCCGACCACCGCCGCGCTCTCGCGGGCGGAAGTGACCAGCACCTGAGGAGGTCGACATGGCGAAGAAGTCCCGGAAGAAGAAGGCCCGGAAGAAGAGCAACGCGAACCACGGCAAGCGCCCCAACTCCTGACCGGCGCGGCGGCCTGCCCGCCGACCGTCCAGCGGCCCGGTCCACCCGCGTCGCGGGGGCCGGAGAACGACGGTGACCAGGGTCGATCGACCCTGGTCACCGTCGTTTTCGTTGCGGCGCGTAACCCCGCCGGGTCAGTCCGCCAGCTCGCGCGACTCCCTCGTCTCGAAGACGACCAGCTCGGTGAGGCGGACCCGCAGCCGTTCGCGCAGCTGCTCCGGCGCGGTCTCGTTGCCGCAGCACCGGGCCACCAGCGCCTTGACCTCCTGCTCGAGGCCGTACTCGCGCAGGCAGGGCCCACACTCGTCGAGGTGGTGCCTGATCAGCAGGCGACGCTCCTCGGCACATTCCAGGTCCAGGTAGAGGTAGACCTCGGCGAGCACCTCACGGCAATCCGTCCTGTGCGGCTTCCCACAGCTCACGTCACACCTCCCGGCCGGCGGCGGCGGTCGACCCCTTGGCCGGCTGCGCGGCGGAGAACCCACGCTCGGCGGCGTACCGTTCGAGCAGCTTGCGCAGATTACGTCGGCCGCGGTGCAACCGCGACATCACCGTGCCGATAGGGGTGCCCATTATGTCGGCCACCTCCTTGTAGGAGAAGCCCTCGACATCGGTGAGGTAGACGGCCATCCGGAACTCCTCCGGCAACTGCTGGAGGGCCTCCTTGACGTCGCTGTCGGGCAGTTTGTCCAGCGCCTCGGTCTCGGCCGAGCGGAGCCCGCTGGAGGTGTGCGACTCGACCGCGGCGAGCTGCCAGTCGGTGATCTCCTCGGTGGGCGCCTGAATCGGCTGGCGCTGCCGCTTGCGGTAGGAGTTGATATAGGTGTTGGTCAGGATCCGATACAGCCAGGCCTTCAGGTTGGTGCCCTGTTCGAACTGGTGGAAGGCCGCATACGCCTTCAGGTACGTCTCCTGGACCAGGTCCTCCGCGTCCGCCGGATTGCGCGTCATGCGCAGCCCGGCGGCGTAGAGCTGATCGACGAAGGGCATCGCGTCCCGCTCGAAGCGGGCCCTGCGTTCGTCCGTCTTCTCGGTGGTCAACCGCACATCCCCTCGCGTCGGATGCTTTCCCGCCGAGGATACGCGCCAGGACCCCGGCGCAGATTCGGTTCCGGCCGGTGTGCTGGTCCTCACCGCCGCCAGCCCGTCCGGCCGTGCCCCGGCGGGCCACTCCGGTGCGTCGAGCAGCCGTCTGAGCTGCCCCGCCTCCCGTTCGTCCCGTTCCCGGCTCCGTGTCTCGGTCGGCACCGGTCACACCCCCCCTGAAGCAGAAATTTCGTCCATGGGAGGTAACGCGGACCGCCGGGCCCGGCATTCCGGCCGATCGGCCCCCGTTCCTGGCCCCGGCCCCGGCGGACGCCGGCGCTGGGACCAGGAAGGGCCTGGGCGGGACGGCGCCGGTCGCCCGGATCGGCACCCGACACCAACGGAGACAACGACGCGTGCCGTGCCCCGGTCACGGCCGCCCCGGTCACGGCCGCCGCGACCGGGGCGCGGGTCAGGGCGACGCCCAGCCCCGCCCGCGCAGCCAGCCGACCACCACGCCGGCCGTGCCGGCCGGGTCGTCGCGCAGGTCGTGCCGCTCGCCGGGGCGGACCACCACCCGGACCGGCGGGCCCGCAGCGGGCACGCCGAAGGGATCGCGGTCGCCGTTGACAACCAGCGTCGGCAGACCGGTGGCCAACTCCGCCGCCCGGGAGCGCTCCGGCCGACCCGGCGGGTGCAGCGGGAAGGCCAGCGCAAGCACCGCGTCGGCACCGACGGCCACGGCGGTACGGCAGGCCACCCGGGCGCCGCTGGACCGGCCGCCGACCACCAGCGCGGGCCCCGCGGGGTGCCGCCGCCGCACCTCGGCCACGACCGCCGTCCACGCCTCGTCGAGGTGCCCGGCGGGGGCCGGGGCACGCCGGCCGGCGACCCGGTACGGCTGGGTCACCCGGACCACGGCCACCCCGGCGGCCACCGCCGCGTCCCGGACCGCGACCAGGTCGGGCGCGTCGACGTCGCCACCCGCCCCGTGCCCGAGCACCAGCAGGGCGAACGGCGGACCGGCCGGCAGGTCGGTGTCGACCCGGGCCGGCCCGCGTGGTGTCCCGATCTCTTCGTCATGGCGCACGGACCCATTCTGCGGATCGGCCGAGCGCGGCCCGGGAACCGCCCCGGCCCGGACGCCGAGCGCGGCCGTCCTCCCGTCCGGACAGGAGGACGGCCGGCTGGGTCAGCTCAACGGGACCAGCGTGAGCAGCCGGTCCCGCACCGGAGGGCCGGCCTCGTCGGCCGCACCCGGGTCCGGGTCCACCTCGCTGCGCCAGGCCACCAGCATCGCCCGGCGTTCGCGCGGCGTGGTGCCGCCCCAGACGCCGTGGCAGTCGCCGACATCCAACGCCCAGGCCAGGCAGGGCCCCTGCACATCGCAACTGCGACAGAGGGCCACAGCCGCGTCGGCCGGTTCGTTGGGCGCCGGAAAGAATGTCTCCGGGTCCACGCTCTGGCAGGTCCCTCTGGTTCGCCAGGCTTCGTCCTGTTGCCGTTCACGCAGCGCCCGCAGCAGTCGCGGATCTCGTCGTGCGGCGGCCACCTCATGCGGGCGGGGCATACGCGCCCGTGTCATCCACCCACCTCCCCCGTGGGACCGGCATGATCGATGGACGTCGTTCGCACCGTGCGAATCGTCGTCCACTACCGGCGCTGTGTTGTATCGCACTTTGGGACACGGAGACAAGAGCCTCGCATGAAGAATGCCTCAACAGCGGGCGACGATTCACCGCAACCCTGGCGAATCAGTGCGCGACAATGCGCTTCGTCGGCTGTCAGAAAAGCGTCATGTCCCCGGTCGGCGCGGAGTGTGCCGGCACCCGGGCGGTCAGTTCCGGCCCGTCATTGCGCACGTTGCCGACCGCCGGCCCGACCGGCCGGATCTCCAGGCCGGCCAGCCACCCGGCGGCGGGCGGGGCGAGCAGCCCGGTCGGGTCGTCCACGGGGCCCAGCCAGGACGCCCAACGCTCCCGGGGCAGCAGCAGCGGCATCCGTTCGTGCACCTCGGCCAGTTCACCGACGGCTGCGGTGGTCAGCACGCTGAACGTCAGCACCGGGCCGGCCGGGCCCTCCCAGGTCGTCCAGATGCCCGCCAGGGCGAGCACCGAGGCGTCGGCCGGGGTCATGTAGTAGGCCTGCCGGCCGCCCTCCGGCTGCCGGACCCACTCGTACCAGCCGTCGGCGGGGACCAGGCAGCGGCGGCGGGCGAACGCGGGCGCGTACGCCCGACTGGTGGCCACCGTCTCGGCCCGCGCATTGATCATCCGGGCCCCCTCGCCCGGCGAGCGCGACCAGGGCGGCAGGAACCCCCAGCGGCCGGCGGACAGGGCACGGTGCCCCTCGGCGGAGAGCCGGACCATCGGCACGGCAGAGGTGGGCGCCACGTTGTGGCTCGACCGGACGCGGTCGTCGGTCTCGTCGTACGACTCGAACAGCCCGCTCAGGTCACCCGCGCTCCGGGTCGTCGCGTACCTCCCGCACATGCGGCACACGCTAACGTCCCGCGTCGCGTTCGGCTGTCCCGCCAACCGGGAGCGGACCCGCCGGCCCGTCGCATCGGGGCCGGGAGGCGGCAGAATGTGAGCCGTGGGGATTCCGACCGCGACCCGGCCGCTGAGGCCGTGGACCGCTCCGACCGCGTCCGACCCGGTGGTGGCCACGCTGCGGCTGCCCGGTTCCAAGTCGATGACCGCCCGCGCGCTGGTGCTCAGCGCGCTGGCCAGCGGTCCTTCCACGCTGGCCGGGCCATTGCGGGCGCGGGACACCGAGCTGATGGCCGGCGGGCTACGGGCACTCGGCGCGCACATGTCGATCGCGGACGACGGCCTGTGGCTGGTCCGGCCGCACCCGCTGGCCGGCCCGGCGCACGTCGACGTCGGCCTGGCCGGCACCATCATGCGGTTCGTGCCGCCCGTCGCCGGTCTCGCCGACGGGCGGGTCACCTTCGACGGCGACCCGCACGCCCGCACCCGGCCGCTCGGCCCGCTGATCGGGGCGCTGCGCACCCTCGGGGTGCGGGTCGACACCCCGACCAACGGCAGCCTGCCGCTGACCGTGTTCGGCGCCGGTCGGGTGACCGGCGGCGAGGTGGTGATCGACGCCTCCGCCTCCAGCCAGCTCGTCTCCGGCCTGCTGCTCGCCGCTCCCCGCTTCGACCGGGGCGTGGTGGTCCGGCACGTCGGCCCGCCGGTCCCGTCCGCGCCGCACCTGCGGATGACCGTGCAGATGCTCCGGGCCGCCGGGGCGGCCGTCGACGACAGCGTCGCAGACGTCTGGGCCGTCGAACCGGGTCCGCTGACCGGGCGGGGCTGGGAGATCGAGCCGGACCTCTCGGGCGCGGTGCCGTTCTTCGCCGCCGCGCTGATCACCGGCGGTGAGGTGACGCTGCGGGGCTGGCCACGCAGCAGCGCCCAGCCGGTCGAGCAGCTCCGCGCCCTGCTGTCCCGGATGGGCGGCGAGGTGACCCTCACCACCACCGGCCTGACCGTGCGCGGCACCGGCACGGTGCACGGGATCGACGCCGACCTCTCCGACGTCAGCGAGCTGACCCCGGCGCTGACCGCGCTCGCCATGCTCGCCGATTCGCCGTCCCGATTCACCGGCGTCGCACACATCCGGGGACACGAGACCGACCGGATCGCCGCCCTCGCCCGCGAGTTCACCGGCCTCGGCGCGGACATCGCCGAGTCCGCCGACGGGCTGGAGATCCGCCCCCGCCCGTTGCACGGCGGAGTGTTCCGCACGTACCACGACCACCGGATGGCGCACGCCGCCGCGGTGACCGGGCTCGCCGTCCCCGGCGTCGAACTTGACGACGTGTCGTGCACCTCGAAGACCATGCCGGAGTTTCCGGCGCTATGGTCGGCGATGGTGACCGGAAAGAGCTGACACGGCGGGGGGACGTCCTGGCGACCAAACGGCGGGAGTACGACGAGGACGACGTGCGGGTCCGGCCCGGGAAGTCCTCGCGCCCACGCACCCGGACGAGGCCCCGGCACGCCGACGCCGTCGACGGTTTCGTGATCGCCGTCGACCGGGGCCGCTACACCTGCGTGCTGCCCGACCCCGGCCCGGACGCCCCGCTCGTCACCGCGATGCGGGCCCGGGAGTTGGGCCGCAAGTCCGTGGTGGTGGGCGACCGGGTGGGCCTGGTCGGCGACACCTCCGGGGCGGCCGGGGCGCTGGCCCGGATAGTCCGGATCGCCGAGCGCAGCTCGGTGCTGCGGCGCACCGCCGACGACGACGAGACCACCGCCGAGGGGCGGCTGGAGCGGGTCGTGGTGGCCAACGCCGACCAACTCGTGATCGTCAGCGCGCTGGCCGACCCGCCGCCGCGCACCGGGTTCATCGACCGCTGCCTGGTGGCCGCGTACGACGCGGACATCGAGCCGCTGCTCTGCCTGACCAAGGCCGACCTGGCCGGCCCCGAGCAGGTGCTCGGGTACTACGCCGAGCTGGAGCTGCCGTACGTGCTGATCCGGCCCGACTCCGACCTCGACGCGCTGCGGGACCTGCTGACCGGCCGGGTGTCGGTCATGGTCGGGCACTCCGGGGTGGGCAAGTCGACGCTGGTCAACCGCCTCGTCCCGGACGCCGACCGGGCGGTGGGCGTGGTCAGCGCGATCGGCCGGGGCCGGCACACCTCGACCAGCGCGGTCGCCCTGCGGCTGCTACCCCGCCCGGGCGCACTCCGGTCCGGCGCGTCTGCCACCGCCACGGGCTGGATCGTCGACACCCCCGGGGTGCGCAGCTTCGGGCTGGCGCACGTCTCGGCGAACAGCCTGCTGCACGGCTTCCCCGACCTGGTGGAGGGGACGGTCGACTGCCCGGCGAACTGCCAGCACACCGCCGACGAGGCCGACTGCGCGCTGGACGCCTGGGTGGCCGCCGGCAAGGCCGATGCCCGCCGGCTGGCCTCGTACCGCAGGCTGCTGGCCTCCCGGTCCGGGGACGGCGACACGCGCGAGCCCGACCAGCGCAACCCCGGCGACCCGCTCGCCGGGTCGTGAGCCGCGAGCCGGGCGCGACCCGCGCGACGGGGCACGACCCACCCGCCGTTACCGTCTCCGGAATGACCGGGTATGCCGACGACCTCGCCCTCGCCCACCTGCTCGCCGACCGGGCGGACGCCATCTCGGCGGCCCGGTTCCGCGCCCTCGACCTGCGGGTCGAGACGAAGCCGGACCTCACCCCGGTCTCCGACGCCGACACGGCCGTCGAGCGGGAGATCCGCGCGGTGCTGGCCGAGCGGCGCCCCGGCGACGGCCTGCTCGGCGAGGAGTACGGCGAGCAGCCCGCCGCCGGGCCCGACGGGCGGCGCTGGGTGCTCGACCCGATCGACGGGACCAAGAACTTCGTCCGGGGGGTGCCGGTCTGGGCCACCCTGATCGCCCTGCTGGAGGGGGACCGGCCGGTGCTCGGGCTGGTCTCCGCCCCGGCCCTGGGCCGGCGCTGGTGGGGTGCGGTCGGCGAGGGCGCGTACGCCGGCCCGGACGCCGCGCACGGTGCCCCGATCCGGGTCTCCGGGGTGGGCCGGCTCGCCGATGCCAGCTTCTGTTACTCGTCCCTGTCCGGCTGGGAGGACGCCGGCCTGCTGGAGCCGGTGCTCCAGCTCATGCGGGACACCTGGCGCAGCCGGGCGTACGGCGACTTCTACGGCTACATGCTGCTGGCCGAGGGGGCGCTGGACGTGATGGTCGAGCCGGAGCTGTCCCTGTGGGACGTCGCCGCGCTGGTGCCGATCGTCACCGAGGCCGGTGGGGCGATCACCGACCTGGCCGGCCGGCCCGCGCCCGGTGGCGACGCATCCGGGGAGCACAGCGCGGTGGCCAGCAACGGGTCGCTGCACGCCGATGTCCTCGCGAGGCTGGGTCGGCCCCCCGCGCGCTGAGCGCCGTCAGCCTCTATCCTCGCCAGGTGGTGTCCTCCGGTTGGTGCTTCCTGGCGGCGATGATCGTCGCGTACGGCATCGCCAACCTGCTGCAGTCCGTCGCCGCGTCGCGGACCACCCTGCACCACAACTTCGATCCCGGGCTGCTGCTGCGGCTGGCCGGCCACCGCACGTACCTGATCGGCGTGGCCTGCCAGGTGGGCGGCTTCGTGCTGGCCTTCCTCGCCCGGCGGGACCTGCCGCTGTTCCTGGTCCAGGCGAGCGTGGCGGCCGGGCTGGGGGTGACCGCCATCCTCGGCGTGCTGGTGCTGAAGTGGCGGCTGCCCACCGCCGAGGTGGGGCTGCTCGTGCTGCTCTTCGCCGGGATCGCGGGGCTGGTCCTGTCGGCGCAGCCGGCCCAGTCCGGGCCGCTCGGCACCGCCGGCCTGGTCGCGCTGGCCGTGGCCCTGGTGGTGATCGCCGTGGTCGGCTTCTTCGCGGTACGGCTGCACGGCGCACCCGGGTCGGTGGCGCTCGGCTCGCTGGCCGGGATGGCCTTCTCGGCCGCCGCGGTGGCCGCCCGCCCGCTGGCCGCCGTGACGAGCGTGGAGGGGTTCTTCCGCGACCCGCTGCTCTACCTGCTGGTGGCCCACTCGGTGGTCGGCCAACTGCTGCTCGGCCTGGCCATGCAGCGCGGCTCGACCACGGCGGCGGTCGCCGCGATGGACGCGGCCGGGGCGGTGCCCGCCGCGATCGTGGGGCTGCTGCTGCTCAACGACAAGATCTGGCCCGGCCGGGAGTGGCTGGCCGCGCTCGGCTTCCTGACCACGCTGGCCGCGGTGATCGGCCTGACCAGGTACGCCGAGCCACAGCACCACCACGAGGTGGTTCGGGAACGCGACCGGGCGGTACTGCCCGCCGCCGCCCCGGCCCACCCCCGCCGCTGAGCCGCCGCGCCCCGGCCCGGCCCGGCCCGCGCCGCTCAGCAGCCGCCCCGGCCCGCCCGCGCCGCTCAGCAGCCGCCTCGACCGCTACGCCGCCCCGACCGGCCGGCGTCGGCCGACGACCCGCTCGTAGAGCCGCTCCAGCGCGCCGGCCGTCCGCTCCCAGGTGTAGCTGCACCGCACCCGGTCCACCGCGGCGTGCCCGTAGGCGAACCGGCCGGCGTTGTCGGCGAGCAGCCGGCGCAGGGTCACCCCCAGGGCCCGGACGTCGCCGGGCGGCACCAGCTTCCCGGTGACCTCGTCGACCACGGCGTCGGCGATGCCGCCCATGGCGTACCCGACGACCGGCACGCCGCAGGCCATCGCCTCCAGCGACACCCTGCCGGCCGAGGAGTAGTGCGGGGTGCAGGCCACCACGTCGGCCGAGCGGTACCAGGTGGCCATCTGGTCGTGCGGCACCGCGCCGACGAGCTTCACCTGGTCGGCCACGCCGGTGCGCTCGGCCAGCTCACGCAGGCGGCGGGCCTCGGCGTGGTGCGTGAGCTGCTCGACCGGCGGACCACCGGCGATCACCAGCTCGGCGTCGCCGACCAGCCGCATCGCGCGGATCAGGTCCTCCTGCCCGTGCCCGGACGACAGGCCACCGACGGAGAGGATCCGGGGGCGCTGGTCGCGCGGGGCCGCCTCCCCGTCGGGGTGGAAGTGCTCGATGTCCACCCCGGCGGGCACCATCGCCACCGAGGTGCGTTGCAGCCCCATCCGGGTCAGCTCGTCGACCTCGTCGTTGCACTGGGCGACCGCGATGTCCACCGCCCGGGTCAGGGCCCGCTCCAGCGGGATCCGGGTGCCCGGGCCGTCGTACTGGGGGCCGAGGTGGCGAAGCTGCTCCACGCCGAGGGAGTGGAAGGTCTGCACGACCGGGATGTCGGTCTCCCGTACGGCCTGCGCGGCGGCCAGCCCGCCGACCCAGTAGTGCCCGTGCACCACGTCCGGGGCCCACTCGCCGGACCACCGGTCGGCAAGCCAGCGGCCCAACTCGGCCACGTGCGGGACCAACTCGGCGGTGGGCGTCGGGGCGGCCGGGCCGACGGCGGCCCGCTCCACCCGGTAGCCGTCCAGCTCCAGCGTCGCCGGCAGCGCCGGATCGTCGCGGCGCTCGTACACGTGCACGTCGTGGCCCCGGCCGGCCAGTTCGGCGGCGACCCGCGCGATGTGCTCGCGCGTGCCGACGACCGGACCGTCGACGGGCCGCGACGGTCCGGAATGCGCGCACACTAGGCCGACGCGCATGGGTCACCTCCACGCGTTTCCCGAGCTGGTGGGTCCTCCCGGTCAGAGGGTCCCATTAACCGCGACCCCCGGGTGCGAAACCTGGCAAGTCGGAAACGTACGACCGGCCGGGCCGGGGTCGGGACAGGGCGTGGCCGCTATTCGACCAGGCCCGGCGGCATGAGCGGGCCCGTCGAGGGTACGGGCTAGGAATGCCTCTCACCCGCAGTCTCGATGACGCGAGCGTCGTGCTCACCGGCGCCTCCAGCGGCATCGGCACGGCGACCGCGTACGCGCTGGCCCGTCGCGGCGCGGCCGTGGTGCTGGCGGCCCGCAGCGAGGAGGCGCTGGAGCGGGTGGCGTCCCGCTGCCGCGCGTTGGGCGGCCGGGCGCTGGCCGTACCCACGGACGTCACGGACCCGGTGGCCGTCGAACGTCTCGCGGCCCGCGCGGCGGAGGAGTTCGGCCGCATCGACGCCTGGGTCAACAACGCGGCGGTCAGCGCGGTGGGCCTCTTCGACGAGATCCCCGTCCGGGAGTTCCGCCGGGTGCTGGAGGTGAACCTGCTCGGGGCCGTGTACGGGATGAAGGCCGCCCTGCCGTACCTCGACGCGGCCGGCGGCGGGGTGCTGGTCAACAACGCCTCCGTGCTGGCCGAGGTGGCGATGCCCTACCAGTCGGCGTACAACGCCACCAAGCACGGGATCCGGGGGCTGGCCGACACGGTCCGGCAGGAGCTCCGGGTCACCGGGCGGGGCAACATCTCGGTCTGCACGGTGCTGCCGGCCACCATCGACACCCCGTTCTTCCGGCACGCCGCCAACCACACCGGCCGGGAGCTGGTGCCGCCGCCACCGGTGTACCCACCCGAGGTGGTGGCCGAGACCATCGTGCGGGTGCTGCGCCGGCCCCGCCGGGAGGCGTACGCCGGGGGCGCCGCCCGGCTGATCGGCGCGCAGTGGCGGCTCGCCCCGGCGCTGGCCGAGCGGGTTCTCGGCTGGTACGCCCACCGCACCCAGTTCGGGCCCGCCGGTCGGCTGGACAGCACCGGCAACGTCTTCACCGCCGACGCGACGGCCGAGCGGGACGGCGGGTGGCACGGCCGGCGGCGGCAACTCGTTCGGATGACCACCGCGTTCGGGCTCGCCGCCGCCGGCACCGCGGTCGGCACGATGGCGGCGATGAGCCGCCGAGCCCGGACGGATCGCTGATGAACCGCCCCGACCGACCGGATGCGCGCGACACCACCGACGTGCAGAATGGGACGGTCATGCCGACCGACGTGCGCTGCCTGGTGGAGACGGACGAGTCGTCCGGCTTGCTCCGGCTGTCCGGCGTGCTCGATTCGGCCGCCACCGGCGCCGTGCGCGACGCGCTGCTCCTGCGGCTCTGGGAGCGGCCCGGCCCGGTGGTGGTCGACCTGTCCCGGCTGCGGGTGGCCGATCCCGCCGCCCGACGGGTCTTCGCCGAGGTGCGCCGCGAGATCGCCGACTGGCCGGCGGCGGACGTGCTGGTCCTCGACCCCGGCGAGACGACGGCCGGCGACGGGGTGGCGGTGTGCTCGACCCTCGACGAGGCGATGGCGGCGCTGGCCCGGGCCCCGATGACCGCGGCGACCACCACGGAACTGGCCCCGGTCGTCGGCGCCGCGCGGCAGGTCCGGATGCTGGTGACCAACGGCTGCGCCCGGTGGGGGATCGGCGCCCTGGCCGAGGTGGGCTGCATCGCGGCGACCGAGATGGTCAACAACGTGGTCGCACACGCCCGCACCGGGATGACCGTCCGGCTGGCGCCCCACGGCGACACGCTGCACATCGGCGTGCGCGACCACTCCCGGCAGCAGCCGTCGTACCGCGGGCTCGCCCCGGTGGACACGGCGGGCGGCCGGGGCATGCTGCTGATCGACACCGTGGCCCAGCGCTGGGGCAGCACCCTCCTGCCCGACGGCAAGCTCGTCTGGGCTGTCCTGCATCCCCCTATTTATTCCGTTTAGCAGCTTTGACAGGGGCAGTCCGACCCCATGATCGACGGGGGCGGGCGGGCCGGGAGATCGGGCGGGGGCGTCGGTTACGGGCGGTGGGCAGCGGGTAGTGATCAGCCATGCGCGACAACGAGTATCCGACCCCCGTTTCCGATCCCGAGGCCGAGGGCCTGCCCGACACCGCCGACGACGACTCGACGGCCAACGACGACGTCCTGACCGGCCGGGAGGCGGACGGCCCGGAGCCGGCCCAGCTGCCCGGGGACCGCACGCCGGTGGCGGTGGACCGGTTCGGCACCACCGCCGAGGAGCAGCTCGACGGCGAGTCGCTGGACTACAAGCTCCAGCGGGAGAGCTACGAGCGCCCCGCCGACGACCCGCTGGCGGCCCCGGTCGACCCGGGCATCGCCGCCGAGGCGGACAGCGAGGAACAGGCCGCCCAGGCGCAGCTCGACGCCGACGTGCTCAACCCGGGCCCCACCTCGGACCCGCACTCCCCCGTCTCCCTGTACGACCACGGCCAGCTCGGCGCCGCCGACGCCGAGGTCGGGCGGCTGGTCGAACCGGACGAGGGGACGCACAGCGACCTGGAGCCCGACAACGTCGCGTACGACGCCGGGTCGGCCGGCGGCGGCGCGACGGCCGAGGAGTTGGCGGTCCACGAGACCCGCCCGCCCGAGTCGCGCTAGAGCGGACCGCCGGAGCGCGCCGGCGGGACCGCAGTGCCGCAGCCCCGGGCCGTCAGTCGTCCAGCCCCCGCTCGATGACGTAGCGGGTCAGCTCGACGCGGTTGTGGAGTTGGAGCTTGCCGAGCGTGCTCTGCACGTGGTTCTGCACCGTCCGGTGGGAGAGCCGGAGCCGCTCGGCGATCTGCTTGTACGACATCCCCTTGGCGACCAGCCGCAGCACCTCGGTCTCCCGGTCGGTCAGCCGGGGCGCGGCGGCGTCCGGGGTCGCCGGGCCGACCGCCAGCCGCCGGTACTCCCCCAGCACCAGCCCCGCCAGACCTGGCGTGAAGACCGGTTCGCCGGCCGCCGTCCGACGCACCGCGTCCAGGAACTCGGCCGGGGCGGCCGACTTGACCAGGTAGCCGGTGGCGCCGGCCTTCACCGCGTCCAGCACGCTCTGCGGCTCGCCGCTGGCCGACAGCATCAGCACGCGCACCTCGGGCAGCGCGGCGCGCAGGCCGCGGATCACCTCGACGCCGGAGATGTCCGGTAGTTGCAGGTCGAGCACGACCACGTCGGGCCGGGCCGCGGCGGCCACGCGGACGGCCTGCCGCCCCTCCCCGCTGGTCGCGACCACCAGGTGCCCTGCCTCGGTGAGGTCGCGGGCCACCCCCTCACGCCACATCGGGTGGTCGTCGACCACCATCACCCGGACGCCGGTGCTCATCGCCCACTCCTCGGCACGCTCAGCTCGATCTCGGTCCCCGCACCGGCGGTGGAGACGATCCGCGCCTCGCCGCCCAGGTCGGCGACCCGTCCCCGGATGGACTGCGCCACTCCCAGCCGCCCCTGCGCCGCGGCCTCGGCCAGCCGGCCCGCCGGGATCCCCGGCCCCTCGTCGCGTACCGAGACGGTCACCTTCTCCCCCTCGTCCTCGATCAGCACCCAGGCCCGCCCGCCGGCGTGTCGGGTCACGTTGTCCAGCGCCGCGCCGACGGCGGCAGCCAGCTCGGCGGCCACCCACCCGGGCAGCGGCACCGGGGTGGCCGGCCCGGAGACCGCGACCGTCGCCGAGGCGTACCGGTCGAGCATGGCCCGCAGGTCGCGGGTGTTCCCGTCCCCGGCCGGAGCGACGATGCCCGCCCGCCCGATCAGGGCACGCAGGGCGGCCTCCTGCTCCCCGGCCAGCCGGGCCAGCTCGCCGGCCTCCCCGTCGAGGTGGGCGCCGCGCCGCTGCACCAGCGCGAGCACCTGGAGCACCGAGTCGTGGATGTCCCGGGCCAGTCGCTCCCGTTCCCGGGTGGCCGCCTCCAGCTCCACCGCCCGGTGCAGCCGCTGCTCGGCCGTCACCGCGAGCCGGGCGACGTGGCCGACCACCGCGCCGGCCAGCAGCAGCAGGATCGCCCCGGTGAAGGTGGACTGGCCGATCCGGTCCCGGGTCGCCAGGTCGACCCCGCCGACCAGCAGCGCGGCCACCGTGCCCCGGCGCCGGCCGCCGGAGACCGCCCAGGCGAGCACCGGCCCGGCCAGCCAGACCACCGCGAGGCTGGGCGCGCCGGTGGCGAGCGCCGACCGCCCCTGCACCCACGGGCTGACCAGCAGGACACCGAGCACGACAGCGAGGTCGGCCACCAGCAGCGGCCAGCGCCGCCGGGCCGGGCGGGCGTAGCCGTACGCGGTGGTCACCGTCCAGCCGAGCATCGCGAGCAGGACCACCCCGGCCGGCACCGGGTGGGCGTACCGGTCGGCGTCGCGCAGGGCCAGCACGCCGACGTACGCCAGGGCCGCGAACCGGAACACCGCTACGGCCCGCCAGAGCGGGACCTCGAATCCACCGGGCGGCGACGGCACGCCCGTCACGATGCCACAGCCCGGTACGGGGCCCGCAGGGGTGGCGGATGCGCGACCACCAATCCTGGCGTACGGTGGAAAAGCCGCAAATCAGGTCCGCGACCCACCCCCGGACGGGGCCATGACGAACGTAGAACTGCCCGCACCGCGTACGGTTGTGCCCATCGACACTTCCCCCCTGATCGCCGAGGCCTTCGAGCAGGCACAGGTGACCGAGCTGCGTCACTCGGTCACCTCCTGCGCGCACGCGGCCGGCCTGGACGGGCAGCGCCTCGACGACTTCGTGCTGGCGGTCAACGAGCTGATCACCAACGCGGTACGCCACGGCGGCGGGCAGGGCTGGCTGCGGATGTGGTGCCATTCGGGGCGGCTGGTCTGCGAGGTCGCCGACCACGGGCGGGGGATCAGCGTCCGACGGCTCGACGACCGCGACCGCCCCGCGCCCGACAGCGCCGGTGGCTGGGGCCTCTGGCTGGCCCGCGAGCTGAGCGACGCCATGGAGGTCGAGACCGGCACGGCCGGCACCACGGTCCGGATCAGCGCCACCCTCGGCGCCCTCCGGCGCGCCAAGGGCTGACCCCGCGCCGGCTCAGCCGAAGAGGGCGCTGACCGACTCCCCGTTGTGAATCCGACGCATCGCCTCGGCCAGCGCCGGCGCGACCGAGAGCACCTCCAGCTTGGGCACCCGCTTCTCCGCCGGGATCGGCACCGTGTTCGTGCAGACGACCTCCAGCACCCCGTCCTGCCCGCTGAGCCGGTCCAGGGCGCCGCTGGAGAAGAGGCCGTGGGTGCAGGCCAGCCGGATCGAGCGGACCTTCAGCTCGCGCAGGTGGGCCATCAGCTCGATCACCGTGCTGCCCTTGGCGATCTCGTCGTCGAGCACGATCACGTCCCGGTCGGCCACCTCACCGATCACGGTGCTGATCTTGACCAGGTCGTCGCTGAACCGCTGCTTCGCGCCGGCCGCGACCGGAGTGCCGAGCATCCGGGCGAAGGCGGCGGCCTCCTTGGCGTTGCCCAGGTCGGGCGAGACCACCACGGTGTTGCTCAGGTCGTACCGCTGGAAGTGGCCGGCCAGCTCGCGCAGCGCGTGCAGGTGGTCCACCGGGACGCTGAAGAACCCGTGCACCTGCGGCGAGTGCAGGGTCATCGCCAGCACCCGGTTCGCGCCGGCCGAGGTGAGCAGGTCCGCGACCAGCCGGCCGCCGATCGAGATGCGCGGCGCGTCCTTCTTGTCCGACCGGGCGTACGCGTAGTGCGGCAGCACCACCGTGATCCGGCCGGCCGACGCGCCCCGGGCCGCGTCGATCATGAGCAGCAGCTCGACCAGGTTCTCCTGCACCGGCGGCACCAGCGGCTGGATCAGGAAGACGTCCCGCTCCCGGCAGTTCGCCTGCAACTGCACCTCCAGGCAGTCGTTGGCGAACCGGGACACCCGCACGGGGTGCAGCGGCACCCCGAGATGAGCGCAGATCTCGGCGGCGAGGTCGGGATGGGCGGTTCCACTGAAAACGGCGATGTCGCGCACGTTGACCAATCGTACGGCCGTCGGCGGACGACGGACGCGGGGCCGGCCGGGTACGGTGCTGCCGTGACCGGAGAGTACGTCGCCGCCATCGACCAGGGCACCACCTCCTCGCGGTGCATCGTGTTCGACCGGGCCGGGGAGATCGTCGCCGTGGCCCAGCGCGAGCACCGGCAGATCTTCCCCCGGCCCGGTTGGGTCGAGCACGACGCCGAGGAGATCTGGGACAACGTCCAGCTCGTGGTGCGGGAGGCGCTGGACGCCGCCGGCACCGGCCCGGAAGGGCTGGCGGCGGTCGGCATCACCAACCAGCGGGAGACCACCGTGGTCTGGGACCGGGCCACCGGCCGCCCGGTCGCGCACGCCGTGGTCTGGCAGGACACCCGCACCGGGCCGCAGCTGCGCGCGCTGGCCGACGCGTACGGCGAGGAGCGGCTGCGCGCCCGCACCGGGCTCACCCTGGCCACCTACTTCGCCGGCCCGAAGCTGCGCTGGCTGCTCGACCACGTCGACGGGCTGCGCGAGCGCGCCGAGCGGGGCGAGGTGCTGTTCGGCACCATGGACAGCTGGCTGATCTGGAAGCTGACCGGCCGGCACGTCACCGACGTGACCAATGCGAGCCGGACCATGCTGATGGACCTGGAGACCCTCGACTGGGACCCGGAGCTGCTCGACGCGCTCGGCGTGCCGGCAGCGATGCTGCCGGAGATCCGCTCCTCGGCCGAGGTGTACGGCACCGCCGACGGGCTGCTCGCCGGGGTGCCGGTGGCCAGCGCCCTCGGCGACCAGCAGGCCGCCCTGTTCGGGCAGACCTGCTTCCAGCCGGGCGAGGCGAAGTGCACCTACGGCACCGGCAGCTTCCTGCTGCTGAACACCGGGGCCAGCCCGGTCACCTCGACGCACGGCCTGCTGACCACGGTGGCGTACCGGATCGGCGGCCAGCCGGCCGCGTACGCCCTGGAGGGGGCGATCGCGGTCACCGGCTCGCTGGTGCAGTGGCTGCGGGACAACCTCGGGCTGATCGCCACGGCCCCGGAGGTGGAGGACCTGGCCCGCACGGTCGACGACAACGGCGGCTGCTACGTGGTGCCGGCGTTCTCCGGGCTGTTCGCCCCGCACTGGCGCAGCGACGCGCGCGGGGTGATCGCCGGGCTGACCGGCTATATCACCAAGGGGCACCTGGCCCGGGCGTCGCTTGAGGCGTCCGCCTGGCAGACCCGCGAGGTGGTCGACGCGATGAACGCCGACTCGGACGTGGCGCTGCGCCGGCTGCGGGTGGACGGCGGCATGACCGCGAACGGCCTGCTGATGCAGTTCCTCGCCGACGTGCTGGACGTGCCGGTGGTCCGCTCCCGGATCACCGAGACCACCTGCCTCGGCGCCGCGTACGCGGCCGGGCTCGCCGTCGGCTTCTGGCCGGACCTGGCCACCCTGCGCGCCCAGTGGCGCTCCGACGCCCAGTGGACCTCCGTCATGGATGCGGAGCACCGCGAGCGGGAGCTGCGCCAGTGGCGCAAGGCCGTCCAGCGCACCCTCGACTGGGAAGACTGATCGAGCGGGAGCGGCGGAACGCGGTTACGGGTCGCGTTCAGTCCCAGGTGTTGCCGGTGAGCTTCTCGTAGACCTCGACGTAGCGGGCCCGGGTCGCCTCGATCACCTCGGCGGGCACCTCGGGGGCCGGCGGCTGCCTGTCCCAGCCGCCGCCGGTCGCCCAGTCCCGGACGTACTGCTTGTCGTAGGAGAACTGCGCCCGGCCCGGCTGGTACGACTCGGCCGGCCAGAACCGCGACGAGTCGGAGGTGAGCACCTCGTCGCCGAGGACCAGCGTGCCGTCCGCCGCCCAGCCCAGCTCGATCTTGGTGTCGGCGACCAGGATGCCCCGCTCGGCGGCGAGCTCGGCACCACGGCAGTAGACGTCAATGGTGATCTGCCGCAGCCGCCCGGCGGTCTCCGCGCCGACCTTGTCCGCCACCTGCTGGTAGGTGATCGGCTCGTCGTGCTCGCCCTTGGGCGCCTTCGTCGACGGGGTGAAGATCGGCTCGGGCAGGATCGACGCCTCGACCAGCCCGCGGGGCAGCTCGACGCCGGAGACCGCGCCGGTGCGCTCGTACTCGGTGAGGCCGCCGCCGGTGAGGTACCCCCGGGCGACGCACTCGACCGGGACCATCTCCAACCGCCGGCAGCGGATCGCCCGGCCGGCGAACTCCGCCGGCACGTCGGTGGCGGAGACGACGTGGTTCGGCACCAGGTCGGCGAGCTGCTCGAACCACCACAGCGACAGCGCGGTCAGCAACCGGCCCTTGTCCGGTACGGGGGTCGGCAGCACCACGTCGTAGATCGAGATCCGGTCCGAGGCGACCAGGATCAGGTCGTCGCCGTCGGCGTAGACGTCCCGAACCTTGCCCGAGTGCAGAAGTTCCACGCGGCCTAGTACACCACGGCCCCCGAACCGGCCGGGCCGGCCACCCGGGAGGGTCCACCGGCCGCGGCCGGCCGCGGGATCGGGACGCCGGGAGGAACGGACCGACGAGCCGCCCGGCGAGGCCGGTCGATCTCCGGGTCGCCTCGGCCCGATCCCGGCCGGACGGCCGTTGACACCCGCCCGCGCCGGCTGTGTAAATGGTCCGACCGCCCGCCGGACGACCAGGAGGAGCCCCGTGCCCACCGCCCGTCCCCCGCTCCCCCACGTCGGCGCCGACCCGGGCCGCCGGCGACTGCTGGGGGCGCTGTTCGGGGCGCCGCTCGCGGCGACCGGCCTGACCGGGTGCGGCGACGCGGAGGAGACGCCCGTCGACGACGGGCTGATCGAGCTCTCCGTCTTCTGGTACGGCAGCACGAAGCGGGCCGAGCTGACCGAGAAGGCGCTGCGGCTCTACTCCGCGCGCAACCCCCGGGTCAGCTTCCGGGTCACCTGGCAGGGCTTCGACGGCTACTACGACCGGCTGGCCACCCAGGCGGCCGGCGGAAACGTGCCCGACCTGATCCAGGTCGACGACACCGTCCTCACCGAGTACGCCCGGCGGGGCATCCTGCTCGACCTCGGCGGGTACGTCGCCGACAACCGGCTCGACCTGCGCGGGCTTTCCCCGGGCCTGGTCCGCTACGGCGAGGTCGACGGCCGCACCGTGGGCGTGGCGGCGGCCCAGACCACCGCCGCCGTGGTCTACAACCGCGCCCTGCTGCGCCGGCTGAAGGTCCCGGAGCCCCGCACCGGGATGTCCTGGCAGGAGTACGTCGACTGGGCTGCGCGGGTCACCCGGGCCGCCGAAGGCCGGGTGGCCGGCACGATGGACCCGTCCGGGGACCACCGGGCGCTCTGGCTCTGGCTGCGGTCCCGGGGCGGCGAGCTGTACCAGGGCCGGCAGCTCGGCTTCACCGCGGCCGACCTGGTCGACTGGTTCGAGCTGTGGCAGACCGCCCGGACCCGTCGGGCCACCCCGAGCGCCGCCCTGGTCGACCAGGCCGACAGCGGCGAGCCGAACCGCCAGTTGGTGGTGACCGGGCACACGGCCGCCTCCTTCGCGTGGGCCCACCAGCTCCCCGAGCTTCAGCGCTACACCGACGACGAGCTGGCACTGGCCGCGTTCCCCGGCCCGCCGGGCGCGCAGTGGGCGCGGGCGTCGATGTACTGGGCGGCGTTCCGTGGCACGCGTCGACCCGACGTGGTGGCGGAAGTGATCAACTTTCTCACCACGAACATGGAGGCGGGCGTGGCCCTGGGCCAGGAGCGGGGGGTCAACCCGAACCTCGCCAACCGCCGGTACGTCAAGGAGAGCGTCACCGACGCCGGACAGCAGCGGGCCGCCGCCCTCGCCGAGGCCCTCGCCGACGCCCTCGGCCCCGCGCCCAGTCCACCCCCGAAGGGGCACGCCCGGGTGCGGGCCCTGCTCGTCGCCACGGCTGAAGGGGTCCTCTCCGGCCGGTCCGGCATGCGCGCGGCGACGTCCCGGTTCATCGCCCAGGCCAACGCCGCGCTGGCCGAGTGACCCGGCCCGCCGCGCCGAGCGCGGCGGGTCGACTCCACTCCGTCAGCGCGAACCGGTCAGCGCGGCGGCCGGTTGCGCCGGTTGCGCATCAGCATCAGCACCAGCAGGACGATTCCGCCGACGACGACGAGGCAGCAGAGCAGCCCCAGGAAGCCGCCGCCGCCCCGGCGTCGCTTGGCGGCCTCGACCACCAGCTCGCCGGGACCGGTGGACGCCCAGGCCGCGACCGGGGCGAAGACCGACAACACGACCGCACCGAGGACCGTGCTCAGCCGGCCCCACCACTTGTTCCATGAAGACATGCCCCCCATCCTCGCCCAGCGGCGCAACAGCGGCACCCGGACGGACCGGATTCACCGGCATCCTCCGGACGGACCGCCTCAGGACGAGGGGGACGGGTCGCGAACAGGAACCGGAACCCGGGCGGGACCAGGAACGTCATCCCGGGCAGCGACGCCGGAAGCCGGCCGGCGGGTAATGGGAAAAGCAGAAGGGCCCGGAGTTTCCTCCGGGCCCTTCTGGCTCGTAGCGGGGACAGGATTTGAACCTGCGACCTCTGGGTTATGAGCCCAGCGAGCTACCGAGCTGCTCCACCCCGCGTCGGCTTCTAAAGCTTAGCGCATCCCCTGGGCGGAGATCAGCCGGCCCCCGGGTCGGGCGAATGACCGAACCCCGGGGGGCGTCGCGTCGCGCCTCCGGGTGCCGGCAGTCCTCCATATCCCGCACAGTGCCGAGCATCGCAAGCCACCGTGCCGGGCATCGCAGGCGGAGGAGCCGGGGTCGAGCGCCGAGGCCGAACCCTCCCGGCAACGCGAAAGGCCCCGGAGTAAACCTCCGGGGCCTTTCCGACGAGTAGCGGGGACAGGATTTGAACCTGCGACCTCTGGGTTATGAGCCCAGCGAGCTACCGAGCTGCTCCACCCCGCGTCGACTGGTTAACCCTAGCGCACCGCCCGGGCGGACCGCAAAACGGCCCCACCCGGGCGGCTCCGCGCAGGTCAGCCGCCCGCCGAGGGCGACGGGGCGGGACTGCCGCTCGGCGGGGCGGGACTGCCGCTCGGCGTGGCGCCCGGCGTCGGCGAGGCCGGCGTGGCCGCCTGCTGCGCCCGCTGGAACGCCGTCATCGCGTCGTCCAGGGCCTTGAGCGCCCGGCCGTACCGCTCGAAGTCACCGGACGTCTGCGCGGCCTTGACCTCGGCGATGGCCACCTGCACCTTGCCCGCGGCCTCGGCCAGCTCGCCCGTCAGCGGTGGCGCGTTGGTTCCGCCGCTGGGCGGCGGCGTGCCGCCGGACGGCGGGGTGGCACCCTGGGCGGCCTCCTTGCCCTGCTCGACGAGCTGCTTGATGCCGTCGGTGATGTTGTTGGCCAGCACCACGTACGAACCGCCGTCGCCGTACGACAGCAGCACCTTCTGCAGCAGCGGGTACGCGTCCTGCTGGTTGCTCTTCACGTACACCGGCTCGACGTAGAGCATCCCGTTGCCGAACGGCAGCGAGAGCAGGTTGCCGTACTGCACCTGGGCCTGGTTCGAGGAGAGCAGGTTGAGCTGCTGCCGGATGTTGGCGTTGTTGGTCATCTGCTGGTGCACCTGCACCGGGCCGGAGATCCGGGTCTGGTCCGGCAGCTCCAGCACCTCCAGCTGCGGCTTGCCGTCCACGTACGAGCCGGAGATCAGCGCGGCGAGGTTCTGCCGGCCGTTCGGGGTGACCGCCGAGGTGAGCTGGAAGCGCGGCGCGTCCTGGCCGGGGAACTGGGTCCACAGGTAGAACGGCGGCTGCTTCTGCCCGCCGTCCGGGTTGTCCGGCACGTTCGGCACCTGCCAGAAGTCCTGCGCCGAGTAGAAGTCGCCCGGGGCGGTGACGTGGAACTTGGTCAGCAGGTTGCGCTGCACCTTGAACAGGTCGGCCGGGTAGCGGAGGTGCTCCCGCAGCTCGGCCGGGATCTTGTCGTTGGGCAGCACCAGGTCCCCGCCGAACGCCTTGTTCCACGCCTTCAGCACCGGGTCCGTCTGGTCGAACTCGTACAGCCGGACCGTGCCGTCGTACGCGTCGACCGTGGCCTTGACCGAGTTGCGGATGTAGTTGACGTTCTCCCGGGCGAGCTGGAACGTGCCCCGTCCGGTCAGCTCGTCGGTCGTCTCGGCCTGGAGGTTCACCCGCTCGGCGTACGGGTAGGTCGCGGCCGTCGTGTAGCCGTCGACGATCCACTGCACCCGGCCACCGACCACCGCCGGGTACGGGTCGCCGTCGACGGTGAGGAACGGCGCGACCTTCTCCACCCGGTCCCGGGGGTTGCGCACGTAGAGCAGCTTCGAGTTGTCGTTGACCGCCTCGGAGAGCAGGAAGTTCGACTCCTGCTGCTTGATCGCGTACAGCAGCCGGCGGGTGAACGAGCCGATCTCGACGCCACCCTCACCGGTGTAGGTGTAGTACTGCTCGCCGCCGGTCTGGGTCGGCCGGTCGAACTCCGCGTTCCGCTCCGGGTTCGCCTGCCCGACGATCGCGTAGTCGTCCGGGCCCATCCGCTCGCCGTAGTAGATGCGCGGCTGGCTGGCCGGGATCTGCTCGACCTGCGAGGAGCACGCCTCCTGGGTCTTCTCGCCGAGGAAGCCCGAGACGAAGTACGGCTGACCGCCGCAGACCACCTGGTTGGCCGGCGCGGCGACCAGGCCGTAGCCGTGGGTGTAGACGGTGTGCCGGTTGATCCAGGTGTTCTGCTGGTCGGTCAGCTCGTTGTAGTTGACCTCCCGGACCCCGACCACGTAGTCGGAGGTCTTGCCGGACACGGCGTACCGGTCGATGTCCAGCTTGGGGCCGAAGTCGTAGAAGCCCCGGACCTGCTGGAGCTGGGTGTACGTCTCGGAGACGAGCTGCGGGTCGAGCAGCCGCACGTTCGGCACCACGGAGGTGTCGGTGGCCAGGCTCCCCGGTGGAACGAGGTTGCTCGCCGCGTACGGCGAGGTCTTCGTGTCGGCCAGCCCGAACGCCGACCGGGTGGCCCCGATGGCGCGCTCGATGTACGGGGCCTCCTTGTCCTTGGCGCTCGGCTTGACCTCGAAGGTCTGCACCGCCCAGGGGTAGATGCCGCCGATGGCGACCGCGGAGACGCCGAGCAGGGCCAGCGAGATGCCCGGCCAGACCAGGTTTCGCATCACCGCGTTGGAGAACACGATGATCGCGATGGCCACCACGACCGAGATGTAGGCGAGGATCTCCTTGGCCGGCAGCAGGGCGTTGATGTCGGCGTACCCGGCGCCGTAGAGCTTCGCACCCTCGTTGTAGTCCAGCAGCATGGAGCGCCGGTCCAGCACGTACGCGACGGCCTTGAGCAGGACGAAGACGGCCACGAGCGTGCTCAGGTGGGCCCGCGCGGCGTTGGTCATCCGGTCTCCGACGCCCTGCAGCCGCACGCCGCCGAAGATGTAGTGCACGGCCAGCGCGCCGAGCAGGGCGAGGACGACGGCGGTGAAGCCGATGCCGAGCAGGTAGCGCCAGAACGGCAACTGGAAGACGTAGAAGCCGATGTCGATGCCGAACTCGGGGTCCTTGACGCCGAAGTCGCCACCGTTGCGGAACAGCAGCCACTGGTTCCACCGGCTCTGCGCCGAGAGCCCGGCGAAGAGCCCGACCACCACGGCGACCAGGCTGATCCACAGGCCGAGCCGCGGGCCGAGCACCATCCGGTACCGCTCCAGGGTGGCCTGCTCCAGCGAGTGCGGGCGCAGCCGGGGCCGCAGCCGGTGGGCCAACCACAGGTTGCCGCCGACGATTACCGCCATGGCGAGGCCGACGACGAGGAAGAGCAGCACCCGGGTGGTGAGCACCCCGGTGAACACCTTGGTGTAGCGGACCTCGTCGAACCAGAGCCAGTCGGTCCAGGCCTGCACCCCCCAGCCCAGCAGGGTGAAGAGCACGAACACCCCGATCAGCACCCCGATCGTGACGCGTCCGCGTCGGCTCATCCTCGGCAGGGGGCTGCTACGCATGACCACTCTTGGCTCCGCACGCTCGATGTGATCGGCTCCGACCAGGCACCCAGCGTACGGGGTGTTCCTGAAAGCGACGGCCCACGGTCACGCCGGCAGCGGCCGGTCGGTCAGCAGCGGGTCGGCTCACCGCCCTCGCGCAGCGCCGTCAGGGCCGTCAGCGCGTCGTCGATCGTGCCCACCTTGAGCAGCGGAAGTCCGGGCTGCGGGTTGCGGACCGCCTCGGCGCAGTTGGCCTCCGGCACCAGGAACACCTTGGCCCCGGCCTGCTTCGCGCCGACCAGCTTCTGGGCAATCCCGCCGATCGGGCCGACCCTCCCCTCGTCGTCGATCGTGCCGGTGCCGGCGATGATCTTCCCGCCGGTCAGGTCGGCAGGCTCCAGCTTGTCCACAATCCCCAGGGCGAACATCAGGCCGGCGCTCGGGCCGCCGATGTCGTTCAGGTCGATGGAGAGGGTGAACGGGTGCGGCTGCTGCTGGTCGATCTCGACCCCGATACGCGGCCGGCCGTCCTGCTCCCGGCTGGTGACCTGCGCCGTGGCGGCGGCGCCGTCGCGGGTGTAGCCGATGGTCAGCACGGTGCCCGCCGGCTTGGCCCGGATCAGCTCGGTGAGCCGGCCGGCGCTGGTCACCGGCGTGCCGTCGACCGAGGTGACGACGTCGCCGACCCGCAGCGCCCCGGCCGACGGGCCGCCCGCCGTCACGGTCTTCACCTGCACCCGGACCGGGTACCCCAGTTTTCGCAGGGCCGCCGTCTCGGCGCTGGTCTGGGAGTTGCGGAAGTCCTCCTCGTTGCGCTGCTCCACCTCCTGCCGGCTCTCCCCCGGCGGGTAGACCAGCTCGCGCGGCACCACGGCCTCGTCGGAGGAGAACCAGCCGGACAGCGCCGAGCGCAGCCGGACGGTGGGCTGCACGCCGACCGTGGTCAGCCGGAGCTGGCCGGCGGAGGTGGACGTCGCCCGCCCGGACACCTGGATGACCTCCTTGCCGTCCGCGGTGCCCAGCGTGTTCACCGTCGGCCCGGGGCCGAGCACCACGTACGGGATGGGCGCGTTGAGCACACCGAAGCTCAGCAGGGTGGTCAGCAGGGCACCCAGGAGGACGGTCACGCCGCGACGTCTCATGGCGCAGAGCGTACCGACCGGGCCGGCGAGGCCCCGGACGGTGACGACGACTTCGCCCTCAGCGCAACGCCGGTGGCGGCTACCTGGGGCGCAGCCCGCGTACCGTAGACGTCGTGCCTGATATTCCGTTCGGTTTCGCGCTCCCGGGTGGGCAACCACCAGATCCCAACGATCCCGCGCAGATGCAGCAGTTCATGTCGCAGCTGCAGCACCTGCTCTCCGCGCCGGGCAGCGGGCCGGTCAACTGGGACCTGGCCCGGCAGGTGGCCGCCAGCCAGCTCGCCGCAGCGGGCGACCCGGCGGTCTCGCCGCACGAGCGGCACTCGGTCGAGGAGGCGCTACGCCTCGCCGACCTCTGGCTTGAGCCGGTCACCGCCTGGCCGACGGGCATCCGCACCTCGCTGGCGTGGAACCGCAACGAGTGGATCTACAAAACCCTGGACGTCTGGCGCAAGCTCTGCGACCCGGTGGCCAGCCGGATGGTCGGCGCGATGGGTGACCTGGTGCCGCCGGAGGCGCGGGCCCAGCTCGGCCCGATGCAGTCGATGATGGCCACCCTCGGTGGCGCGCTGTTCGGCGGGCAGCTCGGGCAGGCCCTCGGCTCGCTCGCCGCGGAGGTGCTCTCCGCCGGCGACATCGGGCTCCCGCTCGGCCCGGCCGGCACCGCCGCGCTGATCCCGGCCAACATCCGGGCGTACGGACAGGGCCTGGAGCTGCCAGAGGACGAGGTGCGCCTCTACGTCGCCCTACGCGAGGCGGCCCACCAGCGGCTCTTCGAGCACGTGCCGTGGCTGCGCGGGCACGTGTTCAACGCCGTCGAGACGTACGCGTCGGGCATCCGGGTCAACCGGGAGGCGATCGAGGAGGCCATGGGGCGGGTCGACCCGACCGACCCGGAGTCCATGCAGGCGATCGCCCTGGAGGGCATCTTCACCCCGGAGGACACTCCGGCGCAGAAGGCGTCGCTGGCGCGGCTGGAGACCGCGCTCGCACTGGTGGAGGGCTGGGTCTGCCACGTGGTCGACAACGCCGCCGGCGAGCGGCTGCCCAACGTCGTCCGCCTCGGCGAGGCGTTCCGGCGGCGGCGGGCGGCCGGCGGGCCGGCCGAGCAGACGTTCGCGGCGCTGGTCGGGCTGGAACTACGCCCGCGCCGGCTTCGCGAGGCGGCGGCCCTGTGGGCGGCGCTGACCGAGCACCGGGGCATCTCCGGCCGGGACGCCGTCTGGGGCCACCCGGACCTGCTCCCCTCCGACGACGACTTCGCCGACCCGGCGGCGTTCGCCACGGCCCGGCTCGACCTCGACGACGAGCTGGCCAACTTCGACTTCAGCGCGCCGGGCGGCCCGGAGGAGCAGGCCCCGGGCTCCCCCCGTCCACGCCCCGAGGGCACCGGGGACGACGCCGAGGAGTCCTGACCCCGTTCTCCCGAGCACACCCGGGGGGGGCCGCCGACGCACCGCGTCGGCGGCCCTCGTCCGTCAGCGGCGGCCGGAGAGCAGGGCGCGGGTGGTCTCCCAGCCCTCGACGGCGGGGTCGAGGGTGGCCAGGTCGGCTGGGCCGCGCAGCCGCCGCCAGGCGGCGGTGACAGCCACGTCCCCGGGTTGCGGGGCGGCCCGCCGCACGTCCGCCGGGAGCGCGGTGTCCAGGTCGACCTCGGGCAGCCATCCCGGCGCGGGCAGCCGGGACGCGACGCCGAGCAGGCCGGGACCGGCCCCCTCGGCGGGAGCCACCGCCACCGACCGGGTGGTCAGCGGGCGGAGCAGCTTGCCGACGGTCAGGCCGGGCAGGTCCGGGGCGTCGGCGGCGACGACGGCCGCCTGGTCGTAACCGGTCAGCGCGGCCAGGACGGCGGTGACGGTGGCCTCGGGCACCTCGTACACGGCCATCCCCGGCCAGACGATGGCCTCGGCCAGCGACCTGTCCTGCGGGGTGGCCGCAATCGCCGTCTCCACCTCCTGGAGCGTGGCGAGCAGGTCCACCACGTCCTCGGCGAGCGCGGCCCGCCAAGCCACCGGGTCGATCCCCGGCGGCGCCCACGCCACCGGTCCGAGCAACGCCACCACCACACGTCGGGCCACGCCCCGACCCTAGGCCGTCGGCCACACCACCGCGCGCCCGGTGCCGGGCGGTGGCTCACCGACTCGGTCAGTCCGTCAGCGGGCCGCCGGAGGCGGCGGCGACGCCCTCCAGGTACCCACGGGCCCGCTCGGCCTTGGGACAGCGCCCGACCAGCGCCCAGAACCGGGCGTTGTGGCTGGGCACGATGAGGTGGGCCAGCTCGTGCAGCAGGACGTAGTCGATCACCCAGTCGGGCATGTCCTGGATCCGGTGCGAGAGGCGGATGGTCCGGTCGGCCGGGGTGCAGGAGCCCCAGCGGCCGTTCTGGTTGGTCACCCAGCGGACGCTCGACGGCACCGCCCGGTCGCCGTACTCGGCGAGGTAGAGGCTGCGCAACCGGGTGGCGCGGCCGAAGAGCTCGTCGTCGGAGCGGGCGAGGCGCCCTTCCCTGGCCTCCAGCCGGGCCAGCATCCGGTCGACCCACTCGGTCTCCTCGGCCCGGGAGAACTGGTCGGGGATGAGCACCACGACTCGTTCACCGTCGCGGTAGGCGGACACTGTGCGTCGCCGGCGCTGGCTGCGCCGTACTTCGACGACCGGCTTCCGCACCCCTGCCATCAGTGGGCCGCGCAGCCTCGTTTTGCTGTCACGAAGGAAAGCTAATGGGTACTGACCAGGGGTCCGCAAGAGTCAACACCACGACACGCGCCTGAAAAGTCATGGTTGGTGGTCAGAAGTCCCGAAAAAAAACCTTGCAGACTGTCACGAAGACGCTCCGTCACGGTCGAGAGGACCGTGTCGGGCGGCCCGAGGGCTCGATCCCCACCGTAGGTGATCACCGTCCCGACCGCCTCCCCAGGGCCGCCCCGTGGGGCATCTGGGTGCTTTCACCCGGCGTGTCCCCGCCAAACTGACTTATCCGACCTTATTCGGCATGCACACTCTCGACGTCGACTTGCTCACAGTGTCGAAGCACAGCTGACATGGAACCGCCCGTACCTGGGTAGGGTCCGCGGACCAGCGGTCACGAGGGTGGCCGCGGAGAAAGACCCAGCGTCGGCGCCCCGCGTGGCCCGCCGCCGGGCAACCGCCGGAGCCAGATCGACCGGCGGACGAGACGAGGAGGGCACCCGTGGCCGACAAGGCCCAGACCTACAACGGTTACTGCGTCAAGTGCAAGGAGAAGCGGGACTTCGAGGGGCACGTCGAGGTCTCGAAGACCGGGATGAACATGGCCAAGGGCAAGTGTCCGGTATGCGGCACAACAGTGAACCGCATCCTGGGCAAGGCGAAGGTCTGACCCGTACGGGTCCGGTACGGGGGAGGGCGGCTGCGGCCGCCCTCCCCCGTACCGTTTCGGCGCCCGCCCGGGTGTCGGCTGGCCGACATGGTTACCGACCGGTTGTGGATAACCCGGCCTTTTCTGTGGACAACACCGGGCAGGGCGGTGCGCACCTGTGGACAACGATCGACGGACAGCAGGGAATCGGTAACGATTCGTCGTCATGAGCCGTCCCGCGCTGCCCCGGCCCGTTCTGCTTCCCGGCCTGACCCGCCTGTGGCGGGACCGCCACACCCTCCAGCTCGGGCTGGGGTCGAGCCGCGCCGTCCTCGTCGAGGTGGCCAACCCCCGCGCCGTGCGGGTGCTCGACCTGCTCGACGGCTCCCGCAGCGAACGGCTCGTCCTGGCGGACGCCGCCGGCGTCGACGTGCGCCAGGACGAGGCGCGCGGGCTGCTCGACGCGCTGCGCGACGCCGGGCTGGTCGTACCAGCGCACACGCTGCTCCCCCGCGACCTCGCCGGCCCGGCGCGGCACCGCCTCGCCGCGGAGGCCGGGGCGCTGGCCCTGGCCGCACCCGACCTGCCCGGCACGCCGGCCCAGGTGCTGCGGCGACGCCGGGCCGCGCGGGTGCTGGTGACCGGTGGTGGCCGGCTCGGCGCTCCCGTCGCCGTCGCGCTCGCCCAGGCCGGGGTGGGACACGTACACGCGAACCTCGCCGGGTCGGTGCGCCCGGCCGACCTGGTCGGCAGCGGGCTGGCCGCCACCGACGTGGGGCACCCGCTCGCCCCTGCGGTACGCGCCGCGGTGGACCGGGCCGCCCCCGGCACCGCCACCCGCCCGCTGCCCCGGAACCGGCCCGACCTCGTGCTCCAGCTCGGCATCGACCGGCCGGCAGCCCTGCTCGCGGCCGGGTTCGCCCAGCGTCGCCAGCCGCACCTGCTACTCACCCTGCGCGAGGGGGTGCCGACGATCGGCCCGCTCGTCCGTCCGCCCGTCGGGCCCTGCCTACGCTGCGTCGACCTGTACCGCACCGAGCGGGACCCGGGCTGGCCGGCGCTCGCGGCCCAGCTCGCCGCCGATGCCTCGGACCAGTCCTGCGGCACGGCCACCCTGCTCTCCGCAGTCGGGTACGCCGTCGCCGAGGCGCTGGCCCACCTCGACGGCGGCACGCCGGAGACCCTGGGCTGCGCCGTGGAGGTGACCAGCCCCGGCCGGCTGCGCCGGCGCACCTGGCCGCCCCACCCGTCCTGCCGCTGTGCCGGACGGGGCCGCTGACAGGCCGCGACGGCTCCCTCAGGCGTCGACGGGCGAGGTCGGGGGGACCGGCCGCCGGTCCGGCACGACCGCCGGGCAGGAACCCCGGATTGAAGGCGGGCGGGCCGACGGGCAGGGCACGGCGGCCACCGATCCGGGGGTCGGGCGACCCGGCCCGGCCACGGAGCAGCCGCGAGGCCGCCGAGTCGGTAACAATGGCCGAGTGACCGACATCCCGCGCCGGGCCGTGTCCCGGACCGCCAAGCTCGCCGCTCTGCCGCTCGGCTTCGCCGGCCGGACCGTCCTCGGCATGGGTAAGCGCGTCACCGGGCTGGCCTCCGACGTGATCTCCGCCGAGATCCAGCAACGCACGGCCGAGCAGCTGTTCAGCGTCCTCGGGCAGCTCAAGGGCGGGGCGATGAAGTTCGGCCAGGCGCTGTCGGTGTTCGAGGCGGCCCTGCCCGAGGAGGTCGCCGCCCCCTACCGGCAGGCCCTCACCAAGCTCCAGGAGGCAGCGCCGCCGCTGCCCGCGGCCACCGTGCACAAGGTGCTCGCCGAGCAGCTCGGTCCGGCCTGGCGGGAGCGCTTCGACAGGTTCGACGACACCCCGGCCGCCGCGGCCAGCATCGGGCAGGTGCACCGGGCCGTGTGGCGGGACCCGGACGGTGGGGCGTCCCGCGACGCGGCCGTCAAGATCCAGTACCCGGGGGCCGGCGACGCGCTGCTCACCGATCTCAAGCAGCTCTCCCGCCTCGGCGGGATGTTCCGGGCGATCCAGCCGGGGCTGGACGTCAAACCGCTGCTGGTCGAGCTGCGCGAACGGATCACCGAGGAACTGGACTACGAGCTGGAGGCCGAGTCGCAGCGCGCCTTCGCCGCCGCGTACGCGGAAGACAGGGAGATCTTCATCCCGGCGGTGCTCGCGGCCACCCCTCGGGTTCTGGTCACCGAGTGGATCGAGGGCACCCCGCTGGCCGAGATCATCCGAGCGGGCACGGAGGAGCAGCGCGACGAGGCCGGCCGGCTGATGGCCATCCTGCACCTGTCCGCGCCGGCCCGGGCCGGCCTGCTGCACGCCGACCCGCACCCGGGCAACTTCCGGCTGCTGCCGGACGGCCGGCTCGGCGTGATCGACTTCGGGGCGGTGGCCCGGATGCCGGAGGGCACGCCCGAGCCGATCGGCCGGCTCGCCGGGCTGGCCCTACGCGGCGAGGCCGCCGGCGTGGTCGAAGGGCTGCGCGAGGAGGGCTTCGTCAGCCCCACCGAGCCGATCGACGCCCAGGCCGTACTGGACTTCATCCGGCCCATGCTGACCCCGGTCGCGGAGGAGGAGTTCCGGTTCACCCGGGCCTGGCTGCGGGCCGAGGCGACCCGGCTGGCCAGCCCCCGCTCACCGGCGTACCAGCTCAGCCGGCAGCTCAACCTGCCCCCGTCGTACCTGCTGATCCACCGGGTGACGCTCGGCTCGATCGGGGTGCTCTGCCAACTCGAGGCCAAGGCGCCGTACCGGTCGATCCTGGAGCGCTGGCTGCCGGGCTTCGCCCCGGTGGCCTGAACCGGCCGCTCGAACGAGCGGCCGGAACCGGCGGCGCGAGCCGCAGGCCGGGAACCCGCGGGCCGGACCGGCCGACGACGCGGGGGCGTGTCGGCCGGTCGGCCGACACGCCCCCGCGTGTGTCGTGTTCGGTTACAGAACGCCCAGGTCGCGAGCCGACTGGCTGCGGCTGCTGATCGCGACGGTACGGGCGGATCGGGTTGCCTCAGTGCTCGTGGTGATACGACCGGCCTGAGGCCGGGGCATTCGGGCCCGGGACAACGCTTCGTGAAGTAGTTGCATCTCGACGGCTCCGATGGGCGTGTTCATCATGGGTCTCAGCTCTCTCGTGGCCGGTGTGGCACCGGCGGGGATGGTGCGGATCGGGTGTGTCAGGCAGCAAGCCGGACGGTGTTGCGCGACGAGGACAGCCCACTGGCCGCCAGGCGCGCCTCAGCCTCGACCTTCAGCGCGGCGTCACGGGCGACATCCTCCTTGCGCGGGCGGCCCCGGGGCCGCTTACGCGGAACGACCGCGCCACGCTCGAAGATCTCGCCGCCCCAGACGCCCCAGGGCTCGGCCCGCTCCACCGCCCCGGCGAGGCACTCGACGCGCAGCGGGCAGTCCCCGCAGAGCGACTTGGCCAGCTCGAGCTCGGTGGGCGAGTCGGAAAACCACAGGTCGGGGTCGAACTTCCGGCAGGACAGGTTCGCCTCCATTTCGACGTTCACGTCGACGGGGGCCAACGCCAGACTCATCTCCCGGTCACCTCTCTCTCACATCGATCTCGTGGATCAGACTTCCGACATACTTTGGCGGGCAAAAAAACTGAGGCCGCGGATCCCAGTAGCGGGTTCCGCGGCCTCGAGGTGAGCCGGAGTCTGAGGATCAGACCGGTCTACCTCGAGGTGGAACGCCGCGGACATCCGTGCGCTTCTTAGCGCCATCGATATCCATGCCCGTGAAGCCACTGGCCCCCTCGACTCCGGTCAGCGGCGCGACGGTCAGATTCAGCTCGGCCTGAACCCGGACCTGGTGCGCTTGCGGAGCCGACGGTCGAGCGGCGAGGGCCACCCGGACAGCCGACAGCGGAGTAACGGTTGCGGGCATCCCCGCCGGGGGCTCATAGGTGAAGATCTCCATTGGTGACACCTCCCTCACGTTCCTCGAAGTCGACTGGTCTCTACCCCCTGAGCAGCCGGAATGGCGCTGCTCGCGAGGTGTGTCCCGAGGCTATTCCTCGCCCGGGGGCGAGGGCAAACGAATTTTCGGCTTGATTTCGAAAGTTTTCTCAGAGCAGACGTCGTCGACCGCCGCGCCCTCCACGAGGGCCAGCACCGGCTCGCCGTACAGGCCGAGTTTGCGGGGGCCGATGCCGGCGATCGCGATCAGCTCCTCGGGCCGGCCTGGTCGCCGTTCCGCCAACGCGACGAGGGTGGCGTCGGTGAACACCACGTACGCCGGGACCTTCTGCGCCCCGGCCACCCGCGCCCGCCAGTCGTGCAGCCGCTCGTACAGGCCCTGGTCGATGTCGGACGGGCAGGTCGGGCAGCGGCCGAGCTTGCGGTCCGGGCCGGCGAGCAGGGTCGCGCCGCAGATCCGGCAGGGGACCATCTGGGGACGGCGGCGCTCGACCCGCCGGGTCGTCGGGCCGGCCCCGGCCCCGGCCCCGACCCGCTCGGTCCCGCCGCCGGAGCGGTCGAGCTGGGGCAGGAAACGCGACGGCCGCCGGGCCCGCCCACCGGGCGAGCGGGCCACCGCGTACGACAGCCAGAGCCACTCGCGGGCCCGGGTGATCCCGACGTAGAGCAGGCGGCGCTCCTCCTCGACCTGCTCGGCGGTGCGGGCATACGTGGTGGGGAGGGTGCCTTCGGAGAGCCCGACCAGGAAGACCGCATCCCACTCCAGGCCCTTGGCCGAGTGCAGGGACGCCAGGGTCACCCCCTCCACCGTCGGCACGTGCTGCTGGGCGACCCGGCGGGCCAGCTCGTCGTTGAAGTCGGCCAGCGTCACCGGGCGTTCCACGGCGGCGGCCTCGCCGATCGGCAGCACCGGCGGGCTGGCCCCGTACTCCTCGGCGAGCTGGACCAGCGCGGCCAGGGCCTCCCACCGCTCCCGCGCCGCGCCCCCGGCCGGGGCGGCGTCCGGGGCCCAGCCGACCGCCGACAGGCCCTCCACCACGGCATCACGCAGCGGGGTGTCGCCGGGGATCGAGCGGGTCGCGGCCCGCAGCGCCACCATCGCCTGGCGCACCTCGGGCCGCTCGAAGAACCGCTCGGCGCCCTGCACCACGTACGGCACCTCGGCGTCGGTGAGCGCCTTCTCGTACGCCTCGGACTGAGCGTTGGTGCGGAACAGCACGGCGATCTCCCGGGCCGGGGTGCCGGCGTCGACCAGCGCCCGACAGCGGGTCGCCACGGCGGCGGCCTCGGCCGGCTCGTCGGTGAAGATCCGCAGCTCCGGTTCGGGCCCGGTCGGGCGCTGCCCGCGCAGCTCCAACCGCAGCCGGGCCTCGGTGCCCCGGGCCTGGGAGATGACGGCGTTGGCCAGCCCGACCACCTGCGGGGTGGAACGGTAGTCCCGGACCAACCGGACCACGGTGGCGCCGCGGTGCCGGCGGGGGAAATCGACCAGGTACGCCGAGGTGGCCCCGGTGAACGAGTAGATCGTCTGGCTGGCGTCGCCGACCACGGTCAGGTCGTCCCGGCCGCCGAGCCACGTCTCCAGCAGCCGCTGCTGCAGCGGGTTGACGTCCTGGTACTCGTCGACCACGAAGTGCCGGTACTGGCCGCGAACCTGCTCGGCCACGTCCGGATGCTCCTCGATGCCCCACACGGCGGCGCGCAGCATGTCCTCGAAGTCGATCACCCCGTTGGACCGCTTGAGCCTCTCGTACGCGGCAAACACCTCGGCCACCTTCGCCGGCTCGTGCGGCGTGTCGCGCAGCGCCTTGGCCGCCGCGACGACGTACTCCCCTGGCTCGACCAGGGACGACTTGGCCCACTCGATCTCGCCGGCCAGGTCCCGGGCGGCGGCCCGGTCGGTCCGCAGGCCGACCCGGGCGGCGGCGAGCGTGACCACCCGTGCCTTGCTGTCCAGCAGCTCGGGCATCGCCCGGCCCGCCAGTAGCCGGGGGGCGAAGTAGCGCACCTGGCGCAGCGCGGCAGCGTGGAAGGTGCGCGCCTGCACGCCCTGCGCCCCGAGGGCGGTGAGCCGGGCCCGCATCTCGGCGGCGGCGCGGGCGGTGAAGGTGACCGCGAGCACGTGCCGAGGGGACACCTCGCCGGTCAGCGCCCGGTGGGCGATGCGCGAGGTGACCGCCCGGGTCTTGCCGGTGCCGGCGCCGGCCAGGACGCAGACCGGGCCGGCGGGGGCGGTCACCGCGGCGCGCTGCTCCGGGTCCAGCCCGGCGAGCACCAGTTCCGACGCTGAGTGAACCCCCACAGCGAGGAATCATCTCAGCTCCATCTGATGTTGCAACGGTTAGCCTGGCCTGACCGGACGGGCGGAACGGACCTTGGAGGACACCCGATCATGTTGACGATGTACTCGACCCCGTGGTGCGGCTACTGTCACCGGCTCAAGTCGCAGCTCGACCGGGAGGGCATCGCGTACCAGGTGGTCGACATCGAGCAGGACACGAAGGCCGCCGAGTTCGTGATGAAGGTCAACGGTGGCAACCAGACCGTCCCGACGCTGCACTTCGCCGACGGCAGTGCCCTCACCAACCCGTCCATCACCCAGGTGAAGCAGCACTTGGCCGCCCTACCCACCTGACCATCACCCCGCGCCCTCTCCGATGGGGCGCGCGCACTTTCACGGAAAGAGTGGCCATTCCTCCTGGAATGGCCACTCTTTCCGTGTATTTGCAGGGGGATGGGGGGTCAGGGAGTGAGGCGGGGGTCGGGGGTGGCTGGCGCGGGCGGGCGGCGTTGGTGCGGGATGCGGACCGCGGGGGCGGGAGTGGGGGTGGGAGTGGGAGTGGGAGTGGGAGTGGGGGTGGGGGTGGGGGTGGGGGTGGAGAGGCGGCGGCCCTGCCACAGGAAGACGCCGGCGGCCGTGGTGGTCAGGCCGACCAGCGCGAACAGCAGCCGGTAGTCGAACACGCCGACGAGCAACGCGCCGGTGCCGATGGAGACCGCCTGAGGGCCGCTGACCAGGGCCTCCGACGCCGCCGAGACCCGACCGAGCAGGCCCGTCGGGGTACGCCGTTGGATGAGCGTGTTCAGCCCGACCGTGATCAGCGGAAGCGCGGCTCCGGCCAGCAGCAGCGCCGCGCAGCCCAGCCAGAGGGTCGGGTACGCCAGGGCCAACGCGGCCGGGCCGAACAGGGTCACCCCGGCGGCCAGCGTGCCCACCTCGCCCGCGCGGCGCACCACGGCGGCGGAGAACAGGCCACCGACCAGCCCGCCGACGCCCTGCACGGTGACCAGCACGCCGACGAACGCGGCGTCGCGGCGCAGCCCGTGGTCGACGTACGCGAAGATCAGTGACTCGGTGAAGCCCATCACCAGCGAACCGAGGCCGTAGCCGAGCAGCGCCCGACGCAGCGCCGGCTCGCCGGCCAGGTGGCGCAGCCCGGCCCCCAGCTCGGCCGACCACCGCAGCTCACCGCCGGCCGCCGGCGTCTCGGGCACCCGGAGCAGGACGACCACGGCGGCGGCCACGACGAACCCGGTCATCGCCAGTGCGGTCAGCAGCCAGCCGCCGACGGCGGCGTAGAGCGCGGCCCCGGCGAGCGGCCCGATCAGCCGCAGCCCCTGGCGCACGGTCTGCAGCACGCCGTTGGCGTCGGCGAGCAGCTCGACGGGGACCAGTTGCCGGATCAGGCCGCTGACCAGCGCGCTCAGCGTCAGGTACGACAGCCCGTACAGGACCGCCACCACGTAGATGATCCGGACGTCAGCGCTCTCGGAGACGGTGAACAGCGGGGTGAGCAGGGCGGCGGTGGCGAGGTTCGCGACGATGAAGAAGGGCCGCCGGGGGTACCGGTCCACCGCCCAGCCGACCAGCGGCGCGAGCACCATCGGCGCGATGATCGCGAAGATCGTCGCCCCGGCCAGCCCGTCGGAGCCGGTCAGGTCCTTCACCCAGATGGCGAGGGCGAGCAGCAGGATCGACTCGGCTGCCATGCTGGCCAGCAACCCGCCGAACAGCAGGCGGAACTCGGGGCGGCGCAGGACGGTGCGCATCGGGTTTCCTCTCGGAGGGTGGCCGGGGGCCACGGGGGTCGACGGCGACGTCGTCGGGATCGCTCGCCTGCGGTCCTCTTTTCTGCGAGACACGCCCCCGTCGGGGCGTCCGACTCCAGTCGCGCCGTCCATACTGACCGTGGGGGGCGAGTTTCATACAGTTACCGTCGCGTCTGCGGCGGTCGACGGAAAAGAGGACACCGTGCCTCCAGCCGGACCCAGCCCGATCATGCGTCGCCGCAGGTTGGGCAATGAGCTGCGCCAACTACGCGAGGCCACGGGCCTCACCGGGGACCAGGTCATCGCGCGAATCGGCTGGGCCTCCGCGTCCAAGCTGTCCCGCTTGGAGAACGGCCGCAGCCGTCCCGACCCCGACGACGTCCTCGCTCTGCTGGATCTCTACGGCGCCGGCGGCGAGTCACGCGCGGAGCTGCTGGGCATCGCCCGGGAGGCCGGTGACATGCGGGGATGGCTGAAGAAGTACCCGGTGATGACACCGCAGCAGCGCACCTTCGCCGAGTTGGAGGCGGGCTGCACCGAGATCCGGGAATACAACCCTGTGCTGGTCCCGGGCTTGTTGCAGACCCAGGGGTACGCCCGGCTGCGAATCGTCTCGGCCCAGCAGGTCGAGTCCGGCGCGGGGGCTCCGGAGCCCGGTGAGGCCCCGGAGACCGAGGTGGCCGCCCGGTTGGCCCGCCAGTCGCTGTTGGACCGCACCGACGCGCCGCGCTACACGGCGGTGTTGGAGGAGGCGGCGTTGGGCCGGCGGGCCGGACCGCCGGACGTGCTGTGGGAGCAGCTCCGGCAGCTCTGCGAGCTGGCCATGCTGCCGCACGTCACCCTGCACGTGCTGCCGCGGGACACCCCGATCGGCGACTGGTACCTCCCGCCGACCGCTTTCTCGATCTACCTGTTCGCCGACCCGCTCGACCCGGAGACGCTGGCCATAGAAGGTGGCTTCACCAACGTCATGTCAACCGAGGCAAACGTACTAAATCGCTATAAAGTGGTCTTCGAGTGGTTGCGCTCGGCCGCGCTCTCCGAATCGGACACCATCACCTGGCTCTTCGAGGCTTCGGGGCGGCTGGCCGAGGCGGTGGGCCCGTCCGCAGTCGGCCACGGGCCGGCAACGGCGCCGGCCCAGCGCAGCCGACACTCCGGACGACTGACGGAGCGGTGACCCACCGCGGAACCCGCCCCGTCCGGGCGTGCGGCGCCACTCGTCCCGTCGGAGCAGTTCCAGTCAGGAGCAGACCATGAACGACATCCGCAACACGCCGTCCGCACTCGCCGGGCAGCTGGCCGATCTGCCGTGGCGGACCAGCACCCGCAGCCAGACGTCGAACTGCGTCGAGGTGGCCCCGCTGAGCGTGGGCCCGGCCGCGGTCGCCCTACGCGACAGCAAGGACCGCGGCGGCCCGGTGCTGCTGTTCGACCGCGCCGGCTGGCGGGGGTTCATCGCCGGGACAAGGGCCGGGCAGTTCGATCTGACCTGATCCGGTGATCTGGCGGGGCCGTCGGCGGTGTGCCGGCGGCCCCGACGCGTACCCGGCGTGCCCGGCGGCCCCCGACGCGTATCCGGCATGCCACCCCTGCTGAGCAGGGTTCATCCGATCGGGCGACCCTACGGACCGATCGGCGGGTTTCACTTGCTGGGACGCCGTCCGGGCGTAACATGTCGACAGAGTGACGTGGAACTTCCACGGAGTACCGTCCGTCACGGTCGCATCCGGAGTTACCCATGCGGTTCCTGATCGTTCGCACCGACATCCGCGCCGCCGCCGACATCGACATCGCCGCGGCCTGGGCCGGCGGGGGTCGGGTCCGGGATGAGACGACCAGCCCGGAGCCGCGCCGCCAGGTGGTGCACGCCGAGGACCGGGACGCCGCCCTGATGCTGGCCCGGGCCCTGTCGACGGTGGGCGCGGTCCGCTACGGCAGGCAACGGGTAAAGGTGCTTCCCCTCAACGACTCCGCTCCCCGCCGCCGCCGGCTCGACTCCGGCGGCTGACCCACCCGACGTCCGTCGTGGTCGGACCGGCTCCCCCGCCGTTTCCTCGCCTCACCCGACCAGGGCGGCCCGTGTTCCCGGCCCGAGACCCGTCGCGGCAACGGCGGTCCCGGGCCGGGACCGTGTTCGGGACCGGCCGGAGCCGGGCCGGAATGGTCAGCAGTGGCCGTCGAGCCAGCGGTGGATCAGGAAGAGCGCGATCGACGATGGCGGGGGCAGCGCCAGTCGGTCGCCGCCGCCCACGCCCACCGGCCGCCCGGCCAGCGCCGCGCCGATCTCCCGCCGGGTGAACCAGCGGGCGTGCGTGATCTCGGCCGGGTCCAGGTGCACGGGGTGCTCCGGATCGGCCAGGGCGAGGAAGCCGAGCATCAGCGAGCCGGGAAACGGCCAGGACTGGCTGCCCGCGTACACGATTTCCTCGACCGCGACGCCGACCTCCTCGCCGACCTCGCGCAGCACGGCGGCCTCGGCCGACTCGCCCGGCTCGACGTACCCGGCGAGGCAGGAGTACCGGCGTTCGCCCGGCACACCCGCCCAGGCGGCGTTGCTGCCGAGCAGGCAGCGTCCCTCGAGCCCGTCGACCCCGTCGTGCACCAGGACGATCATCGCCGGGTCGGTACGCGGCCAGACCCGGTCGCCGTTCGGGTCGGTCCGGGACCAGCCGGCCTCGTCGACCCGGGTGGGGTGACCGGTGGCCGAGGAGTAGCCGTGCCGGACGTGCCAGTTGGTCAGCGCCAGCGCGGTGGTGAAGATGCCGGCGTCCCGGTCGAGCAGCAGGTGACCGATGTCGCGCAGGTGCGCCGCCCGGGTGCCCGGCAGCTCGGGCAGCGGGCTGTCCACGGCGAACACCGGCACCCCGTCCGGCTCGACGCCCAGGAACATCGGGACCGAGCGGGGCACCTCGGGCAGCTCGCCGGGGCCGAGCAGCACCAACTCCGGCGGGGAGGCGTCGGTCCGGACCAGGGTCCGCCCGTCGGTGGCCGAGTCGAGCACCAGCACCCGGGCCCGTTCCCAGGCCTCGGCCAGCCACGCCGGGTCGGCCCGCCGGTGCGCGGCCCGATCGAGGGTGGACCGGGCCAGCGGCGGGGCGGTCTCCCCGCTCGTGCCGGAACCCCGGACCAGCCCCCGCCCGGCGGTCACGGTTTGGCCGGCTCGGTGCGCACCGGGGCGAGCGCGGACAGGGCGGGGGCGATCCGCTCAGCGTCGCCGAGCACCACGGTGACCGCCCGTGCCGGGGCCAGGTAGCGCCGGGCCGCCTCCGCCACGTCGGCGACGGTGGCCTTCGCCAGTCGGGCGGCGTACTCGGTGAGGAAGTCCAGGCGCAGCCCGTTGGCCGCAAACACGCTGGTCAGCGATGCCAGCCCGGCCTGGGTGGACATGCCGAGCTGGAGGGTGCCGAGGGCGTACTGGCGGGCCTGTTCCAGCTCGTCCGGCTTCGGCGGCAGGGAGGCCAGCCGACCCAACTCGTACGTCGTCTCCAACAACGCCGGACCGGTGACCTCGGTGGCCACCTCGGCGGCGGCGATCAGCACCGACCCGGCCACCGAGTGCTCGACCAGCGAGTGCGGGCCGTACGTGTAGCCCTTGTCCTCGCGGATGTTCTCCACCCAGCGGGAGGAGAAGTAGCCGCCGAAGAGCAGGTTGGCCAGTTGCAGCGCGGCGTGGTCGGGGTGGGTGCGGGGCACCGCCGGCAGGGCGATGCGCAGCGAGGACTGCACCGATCCGGGCCGGTCGACCAGCAGCAGCGGGCCGGGCTCCAGCGGCGGGGCGGGCGGCAGCTCGCCGTCGTGCCCGGCGCCGCTCCAGCCCGACAGGGCCTTGTCGGCGGCGTCCAGCGCCCGCTCCGGCTGCACGTCACCGACCAGCACCAGCACCGCGTCGGCCGGGTGCACCCGCTCGGCGTGCAGCCGACGCAGCGCCGCCGGCCGGACCGCGTGCACCTGCTCCGGCTCGGGAGTCTGCACGGCGTACGGGTGCTTGCCGTAGACCCGCCGGAGCAAAGCGTTGCGGGCCAGGTGGGCCGGTTGGCTCTGGGCCACCTGGATCCGGTCGACCAGCCGGTCCCGCTCGGTGCCGACCTCCTCGCCCGGGTACGTCGCCCCGGTCAGCACCTCGGCGAGGATTTCCAGCATCCGGTCCAGCCCGGTGACCAGGCCGGCGCCGGAGAGCATCAACCTGTCCGGGTCGATGCCGGCGGAGAGCCCGCCGCCGACCGCCTGGAGTTCGGCGGCGATCTGCACGCTGGTCATCGACGCCGTGCCGGAGAGCAGGGTCTGCGCGAGCATCGCGCCCCGGGCCAGGGGGATCCGGCCGGCCGGCATCCACAGCCGCAGCTCGACCAGGGGGACCGACGGCCGGCGCACCGCGATGACGGTCAGGCCGTTGCTGAGCCGGCGTTCGACCTGCTTGGGCACCTTCAACCTGCGGTTCGGGCCGAGCGGCGGCAGCGCCCGCGCCCCGGCCTGGGCGGTTGCCGTCACCTGACCCTCCCTCGTTCGCGACTGCGGGGCTCGCAAACCCCGCTCACTCCTCGCGCTCACCGGTTCAGCTCCGTTCGCGACTGCGGGGCTCGCAAACCCGGCTCACTCCTCGCGCTCACCGGTTCAGCTCCGTTCGCGACTGCGGGGCTCGCAAACCCCACTCACTCCTCGCGCTCACCGAGCCCCTCCTGCGATGACCTCGACGGACGCGCGGCGCTCCGGCCGCAGGGCCGCGGCGGCGGCCCGGACCTGCTCGTCGGTGACCTCGCCGACCAGTCGGGGCAGCTCGTTGAGCAGGCCAGGCTCGCCGCGCTGCTGTTCCAGCACCGCCATCCGCAGCGCCCGGCCGAGCACCGCGTCGGTGTCGCGCAGCAGGTGGGTGGCCATCCGGGCCTGGGTACGGGCCAGCTCACCGTCGGTGGGACCGTCGGCGGCCAGCCGGTCCAGCTCCTCGTCGACGGTGCGCAACACCTTGTCCACGTCGCCGCCCGGTGGCAGGTGTGCCTGGAGCAGCAGCGCGGTGGGGCCACGCACGTCGAACGGGTCGCCCATGAAGCCGACGTACCCGCCGAGGCTGGTCACCGCGCGGTCCCGCTGGACCAGCCGCTCGACCAGCCGGGACGCGTCGCCGTCGGTGAGCACCTCGGCGAGCACCACGTACGGCAGGTAGCCGGCGAAGTCGGTGATCGGGTCGGGCACCCGCCAGGCGGCGGCCACCGCGGGCAGCGGGGCCAGGGCATCCGTGTACGACGAGCGCCGCTCGGCGGTCAGGTCGGGCTCGTCGAAGTCGGGGCGCTGCGGTGCGGGCCGGGCCGGCACGTCGCCGAAGTGCCGCTCGATCAGCGCGGTGGCCTCGGCCACGTCGACGTCCCCGCTGACCGCGAGCACGGCGTTGCCGCTGGCGTAGTAGCGGCGGAAGAAGTCCGCCGCGTCGGCGACGGTGGCCGACTCCAGGTCGTCGAAGGAGCCGTAGCCGTCGTGCGCGTTAGGGAAGGTGTCGAACATGACCGGCGGCAGGGTCAGCCACGGGAACCCGCCGTACGGGCGGTTGAGCACGTTGACCCGGATCTCCTCCTTGACCACGTCGACCTGGTTGCGCAGGTTCTCCTCGGTCAGCCGGGGGGCGCGCATCCGGTCGGCCTCCAGGAACAGCGCCCGTTCCAGGGCGTTGCTCGGCAGGGTCTCGTAGTAGTCGGTGTAGTCGTGATGGGTGGAGCCGTTGAAGGTGCCGCCCGCCCCCTGCACGTGCCGGAAGTGGGCCAACTTCTCCAGGTTCTCCGAGCCCTGGAACATCAGGTGCTCGAAGAGGTGGGCGAAGCCGGTACGCCCCTCGGGCTCGGACCGGATGCCGACGTCGTAGATCACCGCCACCCCGATCACCGGGGCGCTGCGATCGGGGGTGAGCACCACCCGCAGGCCGTTGTCGAGGGTGAACCGCTCGACCGGATACTTCGTCGCTGGAATTCTCGATCTCCGCGCCGCCACGGGACCGACCCTAGCGCGTTCACGCCCCCGACGGCGGCGACCTCCCGCAGGGCGGCTCAGCCCACCGGGGCCGGGGCCACGGGGACGGGCGCGGTCACCCGGGGCAGCACCTCCGCGCCGACCCGTTCCGCCTCCTCCCGGTGCGGCCAGCCGGAGAGGACGAACTCGTCGACGCCGTGCGCGGCGTACTCGTCGATTCGGGCCGCGACCTCGGCGTAGCTGCCGACGAGCGCGGTGCCGGCGCCCTCGCGGACCAGGCCGACCCCGGCCCAGAGATTCGGCGCGACGGTGAGCCCGTCGGCGCTCCCGCCGTGCAGGGCGGCCATCCGGGACTGGCCGACCGAGTCCATCCGGCGGTACCGCGCCTGCGCGGCGGCGATCCGTTCAGGACTCATCCCGGCCAGCAGGCGGTCCGCCTCCGCCCACGCCTGCGCGGCGGTCGGGCGGGCGATGACGTGCAGCCGGATCCCGGTGCGCAGGGTCCGCCCCTCCTCGGCGGCCCGGCTGCGGACGCGGTCCACCCGGGCGGCGATCGCGGCGGGCGGCTCGCCCCACATCAGGTACGTGTCGGCCTGTCGGGCGGCCACCGCCTCGGCGGCCGAGGACGCGCCGCCGAAGTAGACCGGGGGCGGGGCCACGAGCGGGGCGGCCAGCCCGCCGCCGGTGACCTGGTAGTGCTCGCCGACGAAGTCGAACGGGCTCCCGCGCCAGGCCCGGCGGAGCACCTCGACGAACTCGCCGGTCCGCGCGTACCGGGCGTCGTGGTCCAGGAAGTCGCCGTACGCCCGCTGCTCGGCCGGGTCGCCGCCGGTGACGACGTTGAGCGCGAGGCGCCCCCCGGACACCGACTGGAACGCCTCGGCCTGCTGGGCGATCAGGGTGGGCAGCGCGAATCCGGCCCGCACGGCGACCAGCATGCCGATCCGGTCGGTGTGCTGGGCGACGGCCGCGCAGACGATCCACGGGTCGGGGCAGCCGGAGCCGACAGGGGTGAGCAGCGCGGCGAAGCCGGCCGCCTCGGCGGCCCGGGCCACCTCGGTCAGGTAGCCGACGGTGGCCGCCCGGTCGTGCCGCGCCGCGCCGGCCGCGACGGTGGCGGCGCCGACCTGGTGCCCGTCGCCGGAGGTGGGAAGGAACCAGTGGAAGGTCATGCCGACCGCCTCTCCGCCGCCCCCGCCACCCGGCCGAGGGACGCCGGACAACCTACCAAGAAGGTAGGAAAACCGGGAATAACTTCGAGCGCGAATCCCGCGATGTGGACTGGTCTTGACGCCGCCCGGACGCTGCCCCACTCTTCCTACCAACTAAGTAGGAATACTTCGGATTGGACATACGATGAGACGGCTTCCCTTCCGTCGGGTGCTCTCCCTGGCCACCCTCGCCGTGGTGGGCACGGCGACGCTGGGCGTCACCGCCGCGTGCGGCGAGGACGACGGCGCGGCCGGGGGCGACTCCGGCCCGGTGACGCTGCGGCTGGGCTACTTCCCCAACATCACCCACGCCCCGGCCGTGGTCGGGGTGGAGAAGGGCATCTTCGCCGAGAAGCTCGGCGGCGACGTCAAGCTCGACACCAAGACCTTCAACGCCGGCCCGGCGGCGATCGAGGCGATCTTCTCCGGCGCGCTCGACGCGACGTACATCGGTCCGAACCCGACGGTGAACGCCTTCTCCAAGTCCAAGGGCGAGGCGGTCCGGGTCATCTCGGGCGCGGCGTCCGGCGGCGTCGCGCTCGTCGTCAAGCCCGGGATCACCTCGGTCGAGCAGTTGCGCGGCAAGAAGATCGCCACCCCGCAGCTCGGCAACACCCAGGACGTCGCGCTGCGCTACTGGCTCAAGGAGAAGGGCCTGACCGCCACCAAGGAGGGCGGCGGCGACGTCAAGGTGGTCCCGCAGGAGAACGCCCAGACCGTGGAGACGTTCAACAGCGGGGCGATCGACGGCGCGTGGGTGCCCGAGCCGTTCGTCTCCCGGCTGGTCAACGCCGGCGGCAAGGTGCTCATCGACGAGCGCGACCTGTGGCCGGACAAGAAGTTCGTGATCACCAACCTGATCGTCTCCACCAAGTTCCTCAAGGCCCACCCCGACGTGGTGAAGAAGCTGGTCGAGGGTCAGGTCGCGGCGAACGAGTTCGTCAACACCAAGCCCGACGAGTCGCAGCAGGCCATCTCCGAGCACATCGGCAAGATCAGCGGTAAGCCGCTGGACGTGAAGCTGATCAAGCAGGCGTGGCCGACGTTGGAGTTCACCAACGACCCGATCGCCTCGTCGCTGAAGACCGGCCTGGACCACGCGGTCGCCGTCGAGCTGACCCAACCGGTCAGCCTGGACGGCCTCTACGACCTGAAGTACCTCAACGAGGTGCTCAAGGCCCAGGGCAAGCCCGAGGTCGCCCAACCATGACGTCGACCACGACGACGCCACGCAGCGCGACCGGCTCGGTCGCGCTGCACGGCGTCACCAAGGTGTACGGGCACGGCGAGAGCGCCGTCCTAGCCCTGGACGGGGTCTCCCTCGACGTCGCGCCCGGCGAATTCGTCTGCCTCGTCGGCGCCTCCGGCTGCGGCAAGAGCACCCTGCTCAACCTGGTCGCCGGCCTGGACCGGATCAGCGGCGGGCGGATCGAGCTCGGCGAAGGGGTCAACCCGGGGCTGATGTTCCAGGAGTCCGCCCTGTTCCCCTGGCTCACCGTCGAGGGCAACGTGGAGGTGCCGCTGAAGCTACGCGGCATGCCCCGGTCCGCGCGCCGGGAGCGGGTCGCCGAACTGCTGCACACGGTGCACCTGGCCGACTTCGCCCGCAAGCGCCCGCACGAGCTGTCCGGCGGCATGCGGCAACGGGTGGCGCTGGCCCGCACCCTCGCGCTGGACACGCCGGTGCTGCTGATGGACGAGCCGTTCGGCGCGCTCGACGCGATGACCCGGGACCTCCTGCACGACGAGCTGGAGCGGATCTGGACCGAGCGCAAGCTCACCGTCCTCTTCGTGACCCACAACGTCCGGGAGGCCGCGCGGCTCGCCGACCGGATCATCCTGCTCTCCAGCCGGCCCGGCCGGATCATCTACTCCACCCGGGTCGACGTGCCCCGGCCGCGACGCATCGACTCCCCGGAGATCGCGTCCATCGCCGCCGAGGTCACCGACAAGCTCCGTACGGAGGTGGGCCGCCATGGCCAGTGACACGATCGCCGGCACCCCGCGCGCCGACGCGGAGATCTCCGGGCTCGACGCGCTGGAGATCGCCGGCCGGCAGAAGACGACGACCCGGGCCGCGACGGTCTGGGCGTCCACCTGGCCGAAGCTGGCGGCGCTCGCCATCGCCATCGGCACCTGGCAGGCCGTGGTGTGGGCCGGGTTCTGGCCACCGTACTCGCTGCCCGGGCCGGCCGCCGTCGGGCAGGAGCTGCTCCGACAGGTCAGTGGTCCGCAGCTCTGGGAGGGGATGGCCACCACCCTGCGCCGGGCGGCCCTCGGCTACATCTTCTCCGTCGGAGTCGGCCTGCTGCTGGGGCTCGCCGTGGCCCGGTCCCGGGTGCTGCGCGCGGCCATCGGCTCGATGATCACCGCGTTGCAGACCATGCCGTCGATCGCCTGGTTCCCGCTGGCGATCCTGCTGTTCGAGCTGAGCGAGAAGGCCATCTTCTTCGTCGTGGTGCTCGGCGCGGCGCCGTCGATCGCCAACGGGGTGATCAGCGGCGTGGACTACGTCCCGCCGCTGCTGCTACGCGCCGGGCGCAACCTCGGCGCCCGAGGGCTGAACCTCTACCGGTACGTGATCGCCCCGGCCGCCCTGCCCGCCATCGTCGCCGGGCTCAAGCAGGGCTGGGCCTTCTCCTGGCGCAGCCTGATGGCCGGCGAGCTGATCGTGGTGGGCATCTCGCAGACCTCGCTCGGCGCGCAGCTCACCTACTCGCGGGAGCTGTCCGACGCGCCCTGGCTGCTCTCCACGATGATCGTGATCCTGGTCATCGGCCTGGTGGTCGACGCCGCGTTCGGGGCGGCGGACCGGACGATCCGCCGCCGCTGGGGCGTGCTGGACCAGGCCGGGCAGTGACGTGTACGTCTCCGCGCGCAGCGACTACGCGCTCCGGGCCATGCTCGCCGTCGCCGCCGCCTCGACCGGCGGCGACCGGCGGGCCGACGCCCGGGGCGGCCCTCCCGAGCCGGGCGGCGAGCTGGTCAAGGCGGCGGCTCTGGCCGAGAGCCAGGCCATCCCGTTGAGCTTCCTCCAGGGCATCCTGCTGGACCTGCGCCGGGCCGGGCTGCTGCACAGCCACCGGGGCACCGAGGGCGGCTACGCGCTGGCCCGCCGGGCCGCCGAGATCAGCGTCGGAGACGTGCTCCGCGCGGTCGGCGGGTCGCTCACCTCGGTACGGGGCCTGCCGGCCGGGCACGCCGGCTACCACGGGGTGGCCACCGGGCTGCGCGACGTATGGCTGGCGGTGGACGGGGCCATCGCCCTGGTGGTGGACCGGACCACCCTGGCCGACCTGCTCACCCGGGAGGGCCGCGCCGACGGGCCGAACCGGGACAGGACGGACGCCCTGGGGGCCCGCCCCGTCGGCGGCCACTGACCGACCCCGGTTGGCCCGACGAATCCGCCGGCTGAGCGATGCGGGCTCAGCCGGCGGATTCGTCGGTCGTTTCAACGATGGAGGCGCTGAGGTCGCTGCCCGTTCCCCCCGGAACGTGCAGCCCCACCACCCCCGCCGGTGTCCGGCCGTTGCGGGTGGGATGCCACGGCGAGAACGCCGCGACCGTGGCGAGCGCCAGCCCCGCCCCCGCGACCGCCAGCACCACCGTCAGCTCCCGAAGCGCCCCCGACTCGGCGTTGCACGCCATGGTCAACCCCTCCCCCAGTGGGCCGACCCCGCCGACCCGCGTTCCCCCCACGGCAAGCATCGACTACATCGAGGCCGCCGAACAGTCACCGATCGGATCCCACCCTGCCTGATTCCCGACTCAGCGAAGGGGCGGCGCAGGCGCCGATCGGTGACCGCGGAGAAGCCGTTCAGGCCATCCGGGGACGACGCGGGCGGCGCGACCGGCCCGAGGCGCGGTGCCCGTCCTCGGACGGGCGGGCGGCGCGCGGCGCACCCCCCGTCGCGGCGGTCCCTGCGGCGTGCGACTGGCCGGCGCCGCGGGACGAGCGCGGCCCCCGGCCACCGCCCGAGGCGGACCGCTCCGGAGCCGGGACGACGATGGTCACCGGCACCCCGGACGGTTCCCGGGCCCCGGTGACCCGGGCCAACGCCCCGTCGCCCGGCCGGACCTGGGTCGACTGCGGCCGGATTCCGGCGGTCGCCATCAGCCGGGACACCTCGCGGCGCTGCTCGGGCAGGACCAGGGTGACCACGGTGCCCGACTCGCCAGCCCGTGCGGTACGCCCACCCCGGTGCAGGTAGTCCTTCGCCTCGGTCGGCGGGTCGACGTTGACCACCATGTCGAGGCCGTCCACGTGGATGCCCCGGGCCGCCACATCGGTGGCGACCAGCGCGGTCACCTGGCCGGTGCGGAACTGCTCCAGGATCCGGGTGCGCTGCGGCTGGGACTTGCCGCCGTGCAGCGCCGCCGCGCGCACCCCCTTGGACAGCAGCTGGCGGGCCAGCCGGTCGGCGCGGTGCTTGGTGCCCATGAACAGGATGGTGCGGCCCTCCCGGGCCGCGATCTGGGTCAGCGCGGCCGGCTTGTCCTCCGCGTCGACGTGCAGCACGTGGTGCGTCATCGCGGTCACCGTGGCGGTGCCGGGGTCGACGGAGTGCGAGACCGGGTTGGTGAGGAAGCGGCGGACCAGCTTGTCGACGCCGCCGTCCAGAGTTGCGGAGAAGAGCATCCGCTGGCCGTCGCCGGCCACCTGCTCCAGCAGCTTGGTGACCTGCGGCAGGAAGCCCATGTCGGCCATCTGGTCGGCCTCGTCGAGCACGGTCACGGCGACCTGGTCGAGCCGCGCGTCCCCGCGGTTGATCAGGTCGTGCAGCCGGCCGGGGGTGGCCACGACCACCTCGGCGCCGGCGCGCAGCGCGTCCGCCTGCCGCTGCAGGGACAGGCCGCCGACCACGGTGGTGACGCGCAGCCCGACCGCCCGGGCGTACGGGGCCAGCGCGGTGGTCACCTGCTGGGCCAGCTCCCGGGTCGGCACGAGCACCAGGGCCAGCGGACGCCCCGGGCGGGCCCGGCGGCCGACGGTGCGGTGCACCAGCGGCAGCCCGAACGCGAGGGTCTTGCCCGAGCCGGTGCGGCCCCGGCCGAGGACGTCCCGGCCGGCCAGCGAGTCCGGCAGCGTCGCCGACTGGATCGGGAACGGCTCGGTGATGCCCTGCGCGGTCAGCTCGGCGAGCAGCTCCGGCGCGAGGCCGGTGGTGGAGAACGAGGGGATGACGGTGGTCATGCGAGAGCCTTCCTCGACGCGGCACGTGTCGAGGAGGCGCCGGAATGGCGCTGCACCGGCGGCAGGGCCGCGGTGGTCACAAGCACGAACCGAAGGTGGGGTGCGGCCGGCCCGCGCGGGGCGGACCGGCCGCGACACCGCGCCTGAGGCGCGATGGGGTGTTCCGAAGAACGGTGGTGCCTGTTCAGATGAACAGTCGTGCCTGTTCCGAGGAACAGTGCTGCCGACGATCAGATCGGACGGATGTTCTCCGCCTGCGGGCCCTTCTGGCCCTGGGTGATCTCGAACTCGACCCGCTGGTTCTCGTCCAGGCTCCGGTAGCCGGAGGACTGGATCGCCGAGAAGTGGGCGAAGACGTCAGCGCCGCCGCCGTCCGGGGTGATGAAGCCGAAACCCTTGTCAGCGTTGAACCACTTAACGGTGCCAATTGCCATGTGTTCTGTCTCCTTGACGGAACGTTCGGCCTCGCACTTGTTGCGAGCCGAAGAGGGAGGAGCGGACCGCGCCCGGTATGCGCGGACCACCTGTCGCTTCTGGTCGCCCCGCCCGGAGAGCCCCGGACACAACAAAGAGCGCCTGGGGCTACAATCCGCCAGGCGCACACAGAGTCTCTGGTAACCAAAACTGCAACCCGGATACCGTACCACGGATTCGGCCCGCCGGAACCCCACCGCCGGCAATTCTCATCGGCCGGGGCGACGGACCGCAGGCGGCACCTCCGGCACTCCCGCGATCAACGCGGTGAGCCCTTCAGCGTCGAGCAGGTCCGCCGGGCGGACCGTCGCCCCGTCCCGCACGTAGTGGAAGGCCGCGCCGACCTGGTCGACCGGCACCCGGGCCAGTTCCGCCCAGGCCAGCCGGTAGACGGCAAGCTGCACCGCCGCCGCCTCGGCCTCCTCGCCGACGGGCTGCCGCCCGGTCTTCCAGTCGACCACGTCATACCGGCCGCCGGGCCGGGCGAACACCGCATCCATCCGGCCGCGCACCACCACCCCGGCGATAACTGTGGCGAACGGCACTTCCACCTCCACCGGCACCCGGTCGGCCCACTCCCCGGCCAGGAAGCGCGCCTGGAGTTCGGCCAGCGCCTCGTCGGGCGCCGCGTCGGCGTCGGCCGCGCCCGGCAACTCGTCGACGTCGAGCAGCCGGTCCGCGCCGAAGCGCCGCTCCAGCCAGGTGTGGAACGCGGTGCCGCGCCGGGCGTACGGGTTCGGCTCGATGGGCATCGGGCGGCGCAGGGCGCGGGCGAGCTCCTCCGGGTCACGGCGCAGCGCCACGAGCTGGGTGACCGAGAGCTGGCCGGGCAGGGCCACCTCGACCGCCCCCGCCCCGGCGGCCAGCTCGGCCCGCTCGGCGAGCAGCAGGTCGGACTCCCGCCGCCAGCGCGTCACCTCCGGATCCTCGACCTCGGCCACCCCGACGCCGGAGGCCGGAGGATCCTCGGCGAGGAAGCGGCGGACCAGCGCGGCGGCCTCGGCCAGCGCCGGGCGGCGCCCGCCCAGCGGGTCGGCCGGCCACTCGGCGCGCAGCACCACCTCGGTGGTGGGGTTGGTGGCGTCACCGGCCGGCTCGGGGGTCCACCGGTCGACCAGGTGCCCGGCGTCGCCGTCCAGGCACACGTCGTGCACCTCGCGCAGGAACACCGACGGCCCGCGCGGGCGCTTCGTCCCCTCGCCCCACCAGTAGCCGGAGCAGAGCAGCAGCCGCCGGGGGCGGGTCACCGCCACGTACGCCAGCCGACGCTCCTCCCGCTCGTCGTGCGCCCGCCAGTCGTCGACGAAGTCGGTCAGCGCCCGGGCCACCGCGCGCTGGTCGGCCGCCTCGGCCAGACCCAGCTCCGGCAGCCCGTCGGCGTCCCCGCGCAGCGGGAAAGGCAGCACCCCCAGCCCGCCGAGCCAGTGGTCGGAGTTGCGCACCGGCCCCGGCCAGCCGCCCCGGGTCAGGCCGGCGACCGCGACCACGTCCCACTCCAGGCCCTTCGCGGCGTGCGCGGTGAGGATCTGCACCGCGCCGGAGACCACCTCCACCTCGCCCGGGGCGAGCCCGCGCTCCTCGTCCTCGGCCGCGGCGAGGTAGGCCAGGAACCCCGACAGGGTGGCCGCCGGGGACTCCCCGCTGAACCGGGCCGCCACGTCGCCGAGGGCGTCCAGGTGGCCCCGGGCGAGGCCGGCGTCGCCGGTGCCGTCCCGACCGGCCCGGACCGCCACCTCCACGTCCAGGCCGATGGTCCGCTCGACGTCCGCGATCAGCTCCGGCAGCGTCTGGTCCAGCCGGTAGCGGAGCAGGGCCAACTCCTCGCCGTACGCGCGCAGCCGGGCATAGCCCTGGACCGAGTACGCCTGGGCGGGCCCCAGGTCCGCCAGCGCCTCCACCAGGGTGGCCTCGTCGAGCAGGTCGACGGCGATCTGCGGCTCCTCGTCGGCGGCGAGCCGGCGGCGGCCGGCGGCGATCGCCCGGGCCCGGCGGTGCAGGGCCACCAGGTCACGCGGCCCGATCCGCCAGCGCGCCCCGGTGAGCAGCCGCAGCAACGCCGCCCCGTCGGTCGGGTCGGCGAGCACCCGCAGGGTGCACACCACGTCCCGCACCTCGGGGGTGTCCAGCAGGCCACCCAGGCCCACCACCTCCACCGGCAGTCCCCGGGCCCGCAGCGCGGTCGACAGCGCCGGGATCTGACTGCGCAGCCGGACCAGCACGGCGGTGGTGGGCCGCTGCGGCACCGGGATGTGCTCGGGCAGCGCCTCCGGCATCCGGGCCGCCCCGCGCCAGGCGGCCAGCACGCTGTCGGCGATCCAGTCCGCCTCGTCCGCGTACGTCGGCAGGAGCGCGCAGTGCACGGTGCCGGCGGCCAGGCCACCCGGCGTGCGGTGCGGGATCGGGTCGGCGACGCTCAGCGCGGCGCGCAGCTCGGGCACCCGGGCACCGGCCGCCCGCAGCGGGGTGGCCAGGGCGTTCGCCACGCCGAGAATCTCCGGCCGGTTGCGCCAGCTCGTGGTGAGGCCGAGCACCGCCGCCGGCACGCCGTCGGGGCGGGCGAACTCGGCGGGGAAGCGGTCCAGGGTGCCGGCGCTGGCCCCGCGCCAGCCGTAGATGGACTGGCAGGGGTCGCCGACGGCGGTCACCGGGTGGCCGCCCCCGAACAGCGCGTTGAGCAGCACCACCTGCGCGTGGCTGGTGTCCTGGTACTCGTCGAGCAGCACCACCCGGTAACGGTCCCGCTCGATCGCGCCGACCGCCGGGTGATCCCGGGCCACCCGGGCCGCCCGGGCGAGCTGGTCGGCGAAGTCCATCGCCTCGAAGTCCGCCTTGCGCCGGGCGTACGCGCGGACCAGCGGCAGCAGCTTCAGCCGGGTCTGCTGGAGGGCGAGGGACTTCCGCACGTCGGTGTAGACCCGGCCGGGGCGGGACTGCACGTCGGCGAAGAACCGGCCGGTCCAGGCGGCCAGGGCGTCCGGGGCGACCAGGTGCTCGTCCAGCTCGCCGGCCAGGGCCAGCACGGCGTCGGTGATGGTGCTGGGCATCCGGTCGACGCTGGCCATGTCGCCGTCGTAGTTGCGCACCAGCAGGTCGACGAGCTGCCAGCGGGACGCCTCGGTGAGCAGCCGGGTGGACGGCTCGTACCCGGCGCGCAGCCCGTGCTCGGTGACGATCCGCCCGGCGTACGAATGGTAGGTGGACACGGTCGGCTCGCCCGCGAACGGGTCGTCGAGCGGGTCCCGCCCTCGCCGCCCGACCCGGCGCACGAGCTGGTCGAGCCGGGTACGCACCCGGTGGCCCAGCTCGCCGGCCGCCTTGCGGGTGAAGGTCAGCCCGAGGATCTGCTCCGGCCGGACGTACGCGTTGGCGACCAGCCAGACCACCCGGGCGGCCATCGTCTCGGTCTTGCCGGACCCGGCGCCCGCCACCACCAGCAGCGGCTCGACCGGCGCGGCGATGATCGCCGCCTGCTCCCGGGTGGGCGCGGGCAGGCGGAGCAGCTTCGCCAGCTCGACCGGCGTGTACCGGGGGCCGGAGTCGGCGGCCCGGGGCGCCGGGGTCGCGGCGCTGAACAGGGCGGGCTGGGTCACGGGTTCTCGTTCTCCGGGCGGCGGGGGGTCGGCGGCTCGACGACCTGGCGCCCCTGCCCGGACACCGGGCAGCTCGTACGCACCGGGCAGACCCGGCACTTCGAGTTGGCGACCGCGGCGAAGGTGGCGGCGGCCATCGTATCGGCGGTGCGCCGCACCAGCGCGGTCGCCCAGCCCGCCTCCGGCCCCTGCCCCGCTGCCGACTGGCTCTGCTCCTTGGCGTCCTTCGCGCCGGTGCCGAGCTGCACCAGGGCCGCGCCCCCGGACTCGTCGCCGAACTCCGGGAACGCCCCCGACTCCACCGCCGCCTGGTACGCCCCGAGCTGCGGATGCTCGCCGATCTCGTGCTCGGTGACGGCGGTGGACTTGCCGGTCTTCAGGTCGACCACCACCAGCCGGCCGGCGTCGTCCACCTCCAGCCGGTCCACCCGGCCGGTCAACTCGACCGGCCGGTGCGGGTCGTCGAGCCGGACCGCGAACTCGTGCTCGATGGCGAGCAGCCGGCGCGGGTTGCCGGCCAACCAGCGCAGCAGCTTGTCCACCATGGCCTCGGCCCGCTCCCGCTCCGGACCGACCATCCACCGGGCGGCCAGCTCGATCGCGTCGAACCGGGCGGCCACGTACTCCAGCAGGGCGGAACGGTCCGCGCTGGCGTCCTCGGCGAGCATCGCGGCGGCGTGCACCAGGTTGCCCACCCCCTGCGCGGCGCTGGCCGGGCCGCTGCCGCCGTGCCGCTCCAGCAGCCAGCGCAGGCTGCACCGCAGGGCGCTCTCCATCGCCGACGGGGTGACCTTCACCGGCTGCCCCTCGTCGACCAGCGGCCGGTCGTCGGAGAGGCCACGCAGCCCCCACCAGTCGTCGGGGTGCGCGCCGGGCACCCCGGCGGCGGACAGGCGGGCCAGCTCAGCTGCCGCCGCGCGCCGCCGGTGGTGCGGCGCCGCCGGGTCGGCCACGGCGGTACGCAGCTCCGCGACCAGCGCCGGCAGAGTCAGTGCCCGGGGCGGCCCGGCCATCGGCAGGGTGACGGGCCGGTACTCGCCCCCGCCCTCCGGGTCACCGGCCTCCGGGGCTGCCGGCCCGGCGTCGCCGGTCGGGCCGGCACCGGGACCGTCCACCGAGCCTCCACCGGGACCACCGGTCAGCTCGGCGGAGGCCGGGTCGACGTCGGCGGGGGCCGGGTCGACATCGGCGGAGGCCGGGTCGACATCGGCGAGGGCCGGGTCGACGTCGGCGAGGGCCGGGTCGACATCGGCGGAGGCCGGGTCGACATCGGCCCGGCCGGGCGGCTCGGTCGGGTCCAGCTCGTACAGGAACCGACTGGGCTGCTCCTCGTGGTCGTCGCCGCCGACCGCGGCCGAGGCGACCGCGCTGACCAGCAGCCGACGCCGGGCCCGGGTCACCGCCACGTGGAAGAGCCGGCGCTCCTCGTCCAGCAGCGCGGACGTCTGCCCGATCAGGACCGCCCGCCCGCCGTCGCCCTGGCCACGGCCGGCAAGCACATCGACCAGCCGCTCGGAGCCGAGCAGGCTGCCACGCAGCCGCAGGTCCGGCCAGACGCCCTCCTGCACCCCGACGATCGCCACCAGGTCCCACTCCAGCCCCTTGGCTGCGTGCGCGGTGAGCAGCCGGACGGCCTCGCCCCGGTCGGCCGTCGCGGCCAGGGTGTCCGCCGGCAGGTCCTGGCCGAGCACGTGGTCGAGGAAGACCTCGGTACGGGCACCGGGCAGCCGGTCGGCGAACCGGGCCGCCGCGTCGAAGAGCACCAGCACGGCGTCCAGGTCCCGGTCGGCGGCCTCGGCCCGCCAACGCCGTGCGGTCTCGTGCTCGCCGGTCGCCGCCTGCCCCCGGGTGATCGCCCCGGCCCAGCGCTCGGCCAGGCCGCTGGCGTTCCACACCTCCCAGAGCACGTCCTCGGCGGTCGCCCCGGGCCGCTCGGCCACCTCCCGGGCGATGGCGAGCAGGCCGGCCACCGCCTGCGCCGGCTCCGCCCAGCGCCGGTCGATGGCCGCCAACTCCTCCGGGTCGCGCAGCGCGTCGACGATCAGCTCGCCGGAGGGACGCCGGTCCCCACCGGCCAGGGCGAGGGCCCGCAGCCCCTGGCGTAGCCGCCGCTCGGCCAGCGGATCGGCCCCGCCCAGCGGCGAGTGCAGCAGCGCCACCGCCGCCTCCTCGTCCAGCCGCTCCGGCTCGAGCGCGCAGCGCAGCAGGAGCAGGAGTGGGGCCACCGCCGGCTGTAGATGCAGCGGCAGGTCCTCGCCGTGCACCACGGTCGGCACCCCGGCGGTGTGCAGCGCCCGGCGTAGCACCGGAAGCTGCCGCGCGGTCGAGCGGACCAGCACCGCCATCGCCGACCAGGGCACACCGCCGAGCAGGTGCGCCGCGCGCAGGGCCTGGGCCAACCAGGCGGCCTCGCTGGTGGCCGAGCGGAAGGTACGCACCTCGACCGAGCCGGCCGGGGCTGCCGGGACCGGACGCGGCCGGCGGTGGGCCGCCGGGCCGCGCAGCCGGCCGGTGAGCCGCCGGGTCGCGGTGAGCAGCCCCGCACCGGCCCGGTACGACGTATTCAGCACGACCTGGGCGGCCGGCGCTCCGGAGACGGTGCGGAACCGGTGCGGGAAGGCGCTCACCCCGGCCGGGTCCGTGCCCCGGAAGGCGTACGTGGCGGAGTCCGGGTCCGCGAAGGCGACGAGGGACTTTCCCCCGCCGGCCACCACGGCGAGCAGGTCGAGCTGGGCCGGGTCGGTGTCGGCCAGCTCGTCGACGTACACATGGGCGAGGCGGCGGCGCTCGGCCTCCAACAGCTCCGGGTCGTCGAGCAGCAGCCCGGTGGCGGCCCGGACCAGCTCCGCCGGGTCGTACGCGATCGAGCCGCGGTTGCTGACGTCACGCAGGGCGAGCACGGCGACGTACTCGCGGAGGAAGCGGGCGGCGGCCGGCCAGTCCGCGCGGCCCAGCCTCTCCCCCAGCCGGGCCAGCTCCACCGGACCCACCCCGCGCTCCGCGGCCCGCATCAGCAGGTCGCGGAGCTGGGCCGCGAACGCCCGGGTACGCAGGGCGGGACGCAGGTCCTCCGGCCAGCCGACCGGGTCGTCGTCGGGCTCCTCGCCGATGACGTCGAGCAGCTCCCGGATGATCAGATCCTGCTCGGGGCCGGTGAGCAGCCGTGGGGACGGCTCCCCCCGCTCGGTGGCGGCCCGGCGCAGCAGCCCGTACGCGTACGCCGGGAAGGTGCGCACCAACGGCTCACGCAGCACGCGGTGCCCGTCACCGGCCACCCGGGCCTCGATCCGGCGGCGCAGGTCGGTGGCCTGCCTGCGGCCGAAGGTGAGCACCAGGACCCGCTCGGGGTCGACGCCCTCGGCCACCCGCGCGGCGACCGCCTCGACCAGCGTGCTGGTCTTCCCGGTGCCCGGCCCGCCGACGACGAGCATCGGCCCACCGGTGTGCGCCACGACCTCGGCCTGGAGCGAGTCGTCCCGCCGCTCCCGGCCCCGCCCAGCTCCTTCGGCAAGCTCCGCGTCCTCGGCCCGCTCAGCCCCTTCGGCAGGCTCAGCCCCTTCGCCCCGGTCAGCCCTTTCGCCCCGGTCAGCCCCTTCGGCAAGCTCAGCCTTCTCTGCCGGCACCGCAGGCGATTCCTCGGCGCGCGTCAGACCGCCGGCAGGCTGGTCGGCGTGCGTGTCGTCGCCCCCGCGGCCCTCACCGGCCTGCGCGTCATCGCCGCCCGGCCCCCCGGCCCGATGATCCCGCCCGGTCGCGCCCTCGGGCCGACCGTCCCCCCGCGCCGCCCCACCCGACCGGCGGTCCCCCCGGGCCGCCTCGGCAGGCCGACGCACCAGCCGGTACGCCTGCATCCCCCCATCCCACCACGCCCCTACGACACCCCACACCCCGCGCCCCGCCCGCCCCGCCTCTGTGGTCAAGAGGGTTGCGCCAACAGCGCGCCGGATCCTGACTCAGACTTCTTGATCACCGGCGCGAGGCGTGAGCGGGGCTGGGTGTGGGGTGGGGTGGAGGTCAGGGGAGGTTGGGGGTGAGGGCGTCCAGGGCGGCGGGGATGCTGTCGACGACCGTGAGGAGGCCCAGGCCGGCCGGCTTGAGGAAGTTGCGGTCGGCGAGGCCGCCCAGCCAGTCGATCAGGGGGCGGTAGAAGCCGTCCACGTCGACCAGCACCATCGGTTTGGCGTGCAGGGCGAGGGTGGCCGTGGTCCAGACCTCGAACAGCTCGTCCAGGGTGCCCAGCCCGCCGGGCAGGGTGAGGAACGCGTCCGACTTGTCGATCATGAGAGTCTTGCGGTCGGCCATGCTGCCGGTGACCAGCAGCTCGTCCGAGGCGAGGTCGGCCACCTCCAGGTCGACCAGGGACTGCGGGATCACCCCCAGGGTGGCCCCGCCGGCGGACCGGGCCCCGTCCGCCACCGCGCCCATCATCCCGACGCAGCCGCCGCCGCTGACCAGCGTGTGGCCGCGGCGGGCGATCTCCGCGCCCGCCTCGGCGGCGAGGTCGAGCCAACGCCGGTCGAGGGTACGGGACGACGCGCAGAACACGCAGATCGCCGCCACCGGCTCAGCGCTCCCGGCCCTGCTCGGCGGCGGCCTGCTGGTCCGCCGCGGTCTGGGCGACGGCCTCCGCGCGGACCGCCTCCTGCTCGGCGGAGAGCGCGGCCTCGGCCTCAACGATGTGCCGGACCGCCGCGTCGACGTCGTCGGTGAGGCAGATCAGCTCCAGGTCGACCGGTCCGATCTTGCCCTCGACCGCCATCGTGTCGCGCAGCCAGTCGAGCAGGCCGTGCCAGTAATCCGTCCCCATCAGCACCACCGGGAACCGGGTGACCTTGCCGGTCTGCACCAGGGTCAGCGCCTCGAACAGCTCGTCCATGGTGCCGAAGCCGCCGGGCAGCACCACGAACGCCTGGGCGTACTTGACGAACATGGTCTTGCGGGCGAAGAAGTACCGGAAGTCGATGGCCAGGTCGACCCAGTCGTTGAGGCCCTGCTCGAACGGCAGCTCGATGCCGAGCCCGACGGAGAGCCCGCCGGCGTCGCTGGCGCCCCGGTTGGCCGCCTCCATCACGCCGGGCCCGCCGCCGGTGATCACCGCGTACCCGGCCCGGGCCAGGGCGGCGCCCAGTTCCTCGGCCATCCGGCACTCCGGGCTGTCCGGCTTGCTCCGGGCCGAGCCGAAGACGCTGACCGCCGGTGGCAGGTCGGCCAGGGTGTCGAAGCCCTCCACGAACTCCGACAGGATGCGCAGGGCCCGCCAGGCGTCCTTGGTCTTCCAGTCGCCGCGTCCCCGGGAGTCCAGCAGCCGCTGGTCGGCGGTGCTCGTCGGGATGGCCTGGCGGCGCAGCGTGACGGCGCCCCGGTGCCGTTCCCGCCCCCGCTCGCGGCCCGGGTCTCGTCCGTTGCTGTCGCTCATGGGAGCAACCGTAGTGGAGGCGCACCCCCTCGGGGGTGGCACCTGTACCGGGTGGCGGAAGGACAGCGGCGGGGCGGACAGATTTTCCACGACCGGGGCAACTAATTCGGTCGCACGCACGTCTTACTATTCACATACCGGGTATGCCCCGGCACGCGCCTTCGGGGGAGGAGCCAGCGTGATCAGCAACAGCGAGATGATCCGGATCCGTCGGCAGATGCAGCGACGGATCCACGACGTGGTGGCCGAGCGCCGCCGCGCCCGGCAAATGGAAGCCACCACCGCCGACCTCACCGGCGACCCGGCCGACACCCGCGCCGAGTCGTCCCTGTCCCCGACCGCCTGACCGACCGTACGGCTGCCGGCCGGGCGGCCCGCCCGCCGAACAGGGTGGCGGGCCGCCCGGCCGGACCACACGCCCCGGCCGGACCACGCCCCAACCAGGCCCCGCCCCCGGACAGGCAAGCCCTGGGCGCGGCGGGTTCAGGCGGGGGTGAGCCAGCGGTGCAGGGTGGCCGCCCCGTCGCGGATCTTGCTGATCTCGACGTGCTCGTCCGGGTGGTGGGCCAGGTTGGGATCCCCCGGGCCGAAGTTCAGCGCCGGGATGCCCATCGCGGCGAACCGGGCCACGTCCGTCCAGCCCAGCTTGCCGATCGGCGCGGCGCCGACCGCCGCCAGGAACTCCTTCGCCGGGGGCGCGTCCAGCCCGGGTGCAGCCCCGGCCGCCATGTCGGTCACCCGCAGCTCGAAGCCCGCGAACACCTCACGCAGGTGCGCCTCGGCCTCGGCCGGCGTCCGGTCGGGCGCGAACCGGTAGTTCACCTCGATCTCGCAGTGGTCCGGCACCACGTTGCCGGCGACCCCCCCGCCGACCCGGACCGCGTTCATGCCCTCGCGATAGTCGCAGCCGTCGATGGTGACCCGCCGCGCCTCGTACCCGGACAGGCGGCGCAGCACCTCGCCGGCGGCGTGGATGGCGTTCACCCCGTGCCAGGACCGCGCCGAGTGGGCCCGGACGCCGGTGGTGGTCACCTCCGCCCGCATGGTGCCCTGGCAGCCGGCCTCCACGATCCCGTGCGTCGGCTCCAGCAGCAGCGCGAAGTCCGCCTGGAGCCACTCCGGGTGTGCCTCGGCGACCAGGAAGAGGCCGTTGTACTTCGACTCGATCTCCTCGGCCTCGTAGAAGAAGTACGTCACGTCGTACTTCGGCTCGGGCAGGGTCACCGCCAAGTGCAGCGCGTACGCCACCCCGGACTTCATGTCCGAGGTGCCGCAGCCGTACATCAGGTCGCCGCGCATGGTCGACGGGAAGTTGTTGTTCAGCGGAACGGTGTCCAGGTGCCCCGCGAGCACCACCCGGGAGTCCCTCCCCAGGTCGGTACGCGCCATGACGGTGTTGCCGTGCCGGAACGTGGTCAGGTGCGGCACGGCGCGCAGCACCTCCTCGACGCAGTCGGCGATCGCCTTCTCGTTGAGGGAGACGGACTCGATGTCGACCAGTACGCGGGTCAGCTCCACCGGATCGGCGAGGACCTCGGGGGTCAGCGGGTTCTCCATGGTTCGCACGGTACCGTCACAGAGGTGACGACTGCACAGCCTGCGTGGGGCATCGGCCTGGCCACCATCACCGCGGACGAGCAGGTGCTCGACACCTGGTACCCGACGGGCAAGCTGGGGCTCGGCGAGCTGCCACTGGTCCCCGGCGAGGACGAGGCGGACGTGCTCGACCTGCCGCCGGGGGCGGTCGGCGGGCGGGCGCTGCCCGGCCTGCGTACCGCCCAGGTGGTCACGGTGATCGGGGCGCTGGACGAGCCGATCAAGGATGCCGCCGACGCGTACCTGAGGTTGCACCTGCTCTCCCACCGCCTGGTGCGGCCCAACGAGCTGAACCTCGACGGCATCTTCGGCAAGCTGGCGAACGTGGCCTGGACGTCGGCCGGGCCGTGCCCGCCGGAGCGGGTGGACGAGCTGCGGGTGATCGAGCGGGCCGCCGGCCGCCACCTGAGCGTGTACGGGGTGGACAAGTTCCCCCGGATGACCGACTACGTGGTCCCCGCCGGGGTGCGGATCGCCGACGCGGACCGGGTCCGGCTCGGTGCCCACCTCGCCGCCGGCACCACCGTGATGCACGAGGGCTTCGTCAACTTCAACGCCGGCACGCTCGGCACCTCGATGGTCGAGGGGCGCATCGTGCAGGGCGTGCTGGTCGGCGACGGCTCCGACATCGGCGGCGGCGCGTCGATCATGGGCACCCTGTCCGGCGGCGGCACCGAGAAGATCAGCATCGGCGAGCGCAGCCTGATCGGCGCGAACGCCGGCGTCGGCATCTCCCTCGGCGACGACTGCGTGGTCGAGGCCGGCTGCTACGTCACCGCCGCCTCGAAGATCGCCCTCCCGGACGGCCGGGTGGTCAAGGCCCGCCACCTGTCCGGCGTCGATGGCCTGCTGTTCTGGCGCAACTCGGTCACCGGCGCGCTGGAGGCCCGCCCCCGCACCGGCCGGGGCATCGAGCTGAACGCCGCCCTGCACGCCAACGACTGACGGCCAATGACTGACGGCCGTCGGCGGTGCCGCGCGACGCGGCCCCCGGGTCACCGAGGCCGGGCGGCGGCACCGCCGACGGAGGACGGCACGGGTCCGGGCCCGGCGGGACGTGCCGCCGGGCCCGGACGCCGGTTCAGCGCAGCCGGTACGCCTGGATGATCCGCGTGGTCACCGTGTTTCCGGCGGTGTCCTTCGCGGTGGCCCGCAGCGAGACGTGGCCGGTGCCGGCCGGGTGCGTCAGCGTGGCCGTCCAGCCGGAGCCCTGGCGGCGCAGCTCCGCCTTGTGCCAGGTCTTCCCGCCGTCGTAGGAGGCGTCGACGGTCAGCGCGGCGACCTTGGCCGCCGGTGCTCCGGCCTGCCGCTCCACCCGCACCGGAACGGTGAAGGACCGCCCGGCGGGGGCGCTGTTGTCGACGCGCAGCGCCGGGGCGAAGCGCACCGCCATCGCCGGCAGCGCAGCGAAGTCGTCGCCGGGGACGTGCTTCGAGCGGAACGTCCAGGCGCTGGTGACCTCGGTGCTCAGGTCGGTGAAGCCGCGCTTCGCCGAGGTCTCCAACCGGTAGTTCGCCGCGCCCGCCGGCACCTCGAACTCCCCGTACCCCGGGTATTCGCTCTCCCCGACCAGCTTGCCCTCGCGGTACAGCCTGGTCCACTGGGGGTCGTTGAGCGACCCGCCGGCGTGCCCGGCCGCGTCACTGTGCACGGGCAGGTCGACCACGACGGTGTCGCCCGTGCGGGTGATCCCCTCGTACCCCCAACGCCGCGCCGGGAAGGACGGCGCGAACGGGGCGACACCCCAGGTCTCGTGGTATGTCCGGCCGCCCCGGTACGCCGTCGTCGGCGTGCGCAGCATCGCCTGCGTCTCCAGCCAGCCCTCGGGGTCGCGGGTGCCGAAGTCCAGCTCGCTCTCCCACCGCACGTGGTTGGTGCTGTAGTGCTCGACCCGCCGGCCGGGCGTCGCGGTGGGCAGGATCATGGCGGAGCCGCCCGTGTTGTACTCCGGCTCGCCCATGACCATCCGCTCGGCCTCCAGCCCCGGGTAGGCGTCCCGGAAGGTGTGCACGACGGTGGCCAGGTCCCGGCTGCGGTAGTGCTTGACGAAGCCGGTCGGCATCCGGCCGGGGAACGCCTCCAGCAGCGCGTACAGGTACGGGCTGCTGGCCGCCTGCCTGTCGGCCCACTGGCTGCCGATCGTGGCGACGAACCGCTCGGGAGTGCTGGCCGGGCCGACCTGCCCGCTGGTCAGCCCCTCGAAGCCGTCGCTCCACAGGCTGAACGAGTAGATGCTCTCGTCGGCGCCGAAGAAGATCGCGCTGACGTCCACCAGCAGCGGGGTCGCGCCGCGCTGCGGCACGGTGTTCAGCACCGGCCTGGCGGTGCGGGCGTCGAGGGTGAGCCGGAGCGCCCGGTCGACGACCAGCTCGGGCCGGGCGAGCATGGTGGCCCTGGTGAGCTCGCCGTTCGCGTCGCTGGCGAACAGGTAGCTGGACAGCCCGTACCGCCCCTTCGGGACGCGCACGGTCGCCGTGCCGTCGGCGTCGTAGACGTCCGTGTAGGCGAAGGAACTCAGGCCGACCAGGGTGGTGCCGTACTCGCTGGTGGGCTGGCCGTCCCGACCGACGTGGGCGATGGTGACCTCGTAGCTCTCCACCTCGCGGTGCACCGCGATCGGGGTGACCGCCACCGTCGCGCCGGATCGGGCGACGACCCGGCCGGTGTAGTACCCGTCCGCGCCCTGGACCCGGGTGTCGGCGGTGACGGTGGCCTGCGCCTGGCCGCCGGCCGGCACGGTGACCTGTGACGCGCCGAGCTGGAACAGGCCGGCCAGGGCCGGCTCGCCGTCCGGGCCGGTGGCCTCGACCGTGAGGTCGAGGGTGACCGGCGCGGACCCGGAGTTGCGCCAGGTCACCGTGCGGGCGATCGTGGGGTCGTCGCCGTGCGGCCACTCGGCGCGGCCGAACGACACGCTCGCCGGGTCGCTGGTGACCTGCTGGCCGATCGCGCGGGCCACGTCGACCCGGCCCGCGCCCTGCTGGTACGCGGTCTGCCCGGGATGCGGCTTCGCCGAGGCCATCAGGGTCGACTTGAGCGCGCCGGCCCGCCAGTCGGGGTGCTGCTGGGCGAGCAGCGCCGCCGAGCCGGCGACGTGCGGGGTGGCCATCGACGTGCCGGAGAGCGTCATGTATTTCTCGCCGACCGGCTCGCCGAGGTCGCTGCCGGCCGCCCGAGCCGCGACGATTTCCACGCCGGGGGCGGTGATGTCCGGCTTGAGGGCGTCGTCACCGACCCGGGGGCCCCGGCTGGAGAAGTTGGCCAGCTCGTCGTCCCGGTCGACCGCGCCGACCGCCAGGGCGGCGTCCGCGCTGGCCGGGGAGCCGACCGAGCCGTCGGAGCCGTCGTTGCCGGCGGCGATGACGAAGAGGGTGCCGGTCTGCGCGGTGAGGGTCTGCACCGCCTGCTCCAGCGGGTCGACCTCGGGGGTGTCCATTCCGCCGAGGCTCAGGTTGACCACGGTGGCGTGCTTCTCCGCCGCCGCCCACTGCATGCCGGCGAGGATCGCCGAGTCGGTGCAGTTGGCGCTCTCGCAGACCTTGCCGGAGAGCAGCGTGGCGTCCGGGGCCACCCCCCGGTACTTCCCGCCGGAGGCGGCGCCGCTGCCCGCGATGATCGAGGCGACGTGGGTGCCGTGGCCGACCGTGTCGCCCGACTCGGGCGCCTCGCTGAAGTTGCGCGACTCGGCGAGCCGGCCGGCGAAGTCGGGGTGGTCGGGGTCGACGCCGGTGTCCAGCACCGCGACGGTGACGCCCTTGCCGGTGAGCCCGGCCGCGTGGGCGACGGGCGCGCCGATCTGGGGCACGCTGTGGTCAAGGGTCACCTTGCGCCGGCCGTCCAGCCAGAGCCGGTCGACACCCTCCGCCGTGTCGACCCGGGCGGACGCCCGGCCCGTGGTCATCGCGTCCCACACCGCGCCGGCGCGGGCCTTCTCGGCCGTCACCGCCGCGCCGCCGATCGCGGGCAGGTCGCGGGTCACCCGGGTGCCGGCGATGCCGGCGACGGCCCGGCGGGCCTCACCCGAGCGGTACGAGACCAGCAGCGGGAGGCTGTCCCGGTGGGCGTCGTCGTAGCCGGCCTCGATCAGCCCGGTGACGTCGAAGAGCCGCCGGTCCACCTTGCCCGAGCGGAGCAGTGGCAGCGCGTCCTGGGGCAGCACGGTGACGTGGCCCCGGTCCCGCTGGATCAGGAACCGCAGGTCGTCGCGGCCGGAGCCGGGCCGGACGGACACCGCGCCGGAGGCCGCGACGGTGACCCGGTCACCGGTGACCAGCGTGACCGTGGCCGGGCGTCCGGCGGCCCGGCCGGCCGGCGCGGCACCGGCGGTCGCGGAGGCGGGGGTGGCGGAGGCGGGGGACGCGGCCGGGGCGGCCCCGGCCGGGGTGGTCAGCGGCGCGGCGAGCACCAGACCGAGGGCCAGCGCCAGGCCGGCCGACTTTCTTCCTGTTCGATGCAACGGATTCCTCCTCGTGAGGCGTCATCACTGACAGAGGTCGCACAGGCACAGAGAAGGATCGCATACTTGGTATGCATAGGAGAAGTCAGGAAAGTGACAAACTTGGCACTGAGTGGAGGCCCGACCGAGGGATGATCGGCCGATGACCTCCATGAAGGACCGCATGCTCGCCGGCGAGTTGTACCGCGCCGAGGACCCGGAGATCCTGGCCGACCTGGACCGGGCCACCCGCCTCAACGAGGCGTTCAACCGCAGCTCGGCGGCCGACCCCGAGGAGCGGCTGGCCGCGCTGCGCGAGCTGCTCGGCTCGGTCGGCGAGGGCGCCTGGGTCCGCCCGCCGTTCCACTGCGACTACGGCTGGAACATCCACCTGGGGCCGCGCGGATTCGTCAACTTCAACGCGGTCTTCCTCGACGTCGCCCGGATCACCATCGGCGCGGACGTCCAGATGGGACCGAACGTGCAACTCCTGACGGCCACCCACCCGGTCGACCCGGAGCCCCGGCGGGAGAAGTGGGAGGCGGCGCAGCCGATCACGATCGGGGACAACGTCTGGCTCGGCGGTGGGGTGATCGTGCTGGCCGGGGTGAGCATCGGCGACAACACGGTGGTCGGTGCGGGCGCCGTGGTGAACCGCGACCTGCCGGCGAACGTCGTCGCGGTGGGCAACCCCGCCCGGGTCGTACGCGAGATCGCCTGACCCGTCGACCCGGGTCGCGGCCCGGGGCACCGCCGCCGGCACCGTCCCTCAGGCAGGCGTATCGGCCAGCCGGACCACCAGATCGGCGCGCACGGCGGTGCCTGCCACCAGAGCCGCGTTGGCCTCGTCGCTGCCCAGCGCCCAGGCCCGCGCCTGCTCGGGCGACCGCCCGTACGACTCGTGCCGGGCGGTCAGCCGGCGGTGCCGCAGCTCGGCGTCCAGGTCGAGGAACCACACCTCGTGCAGCAACTGCCGCACCTCGTCCCACAAGTCCCCGGACAGCAGCAGGTAGTTGCCCTCGGTCACCACCAACCGCACCTCGGGCGGCACCTCGACCGCCCCGGCGACCGGCTCCTCCAGGTCCCGACGGAACCCCGGGGCCCAGACCGAGATCGGCTCCAGCCGGTGCAACCGGCGCAGCAGCGCGACGTACCCACCGACGTCGAAGGTGTCCACCGCGCCCTTGCGCGCGTCCCGGCCGAGCCGGCGCAGCTCCGCCTGGGCCAGGTGGAAGCCGTCCATCGGCACCAGCCGGGCAGTCGCACCCACCTCGGCGACGACCCGCTCGGCCAGGGTGGACTTGCCCGCCCCCGGCGCTCCGGCGATGCCGAGGAGCTGACGGGGCCCGGCCCCGGCCAGGGCCCGGGCGCGGGCCACCAGCTCTCCGAGGGAAAGGACCCGGGCGTCCGGCATCAGCCGAGGACCGGCGCGGTGATCGTGAACCGGGCCTCCACCGCCGCGTGCACGCTCTGCGGCTGCGGGTCCAGTTCCAGCTCCGGCGGGGCGTCCGGGGGCCCGCCGGACTTGAACGCGGCGCGGGTCATCATCGGCTGCGGGGTCAGCCCGTTGTCGGCCAGCTCCAGCAGCGCGGTCACCCGGGAGCCCAGCGCTTCGGCGTACTCCCGGGCGCGGGCCAGCGCGTCGGCGATGGCGGCGTGCCGAGCCTCCCGGTACGCCGGGCTGTCCGGCCGCAGCGACCACCACGGGCCGGCGACCTCGACCTGGTCCTGATCGGCCAGGCGGAGCATCAGCTCGCCCAGCGCGGTGAAGTCGGTGACGGTGACAGTCGTGGCGACGCTGCCGTGCCAGGCCACCACCCGCTCGCCGGAGCGCTTCGTCTCCGGCCAGACCCGCAGGTCGCCGGTCTCCCGGCGGTCCACGGCCGGGTCGGCGGCGTCGAGCAGCACCCGCACGGCGGCGGCCCGCTCGGCGAGCCGGGCCAGGACGGCCTCCCGGTCCCGGTCCCGCGCCGTCGCGGTCACCGTGAACCGGGCCAGCTCGGGAGCCACTTCCCGGTACGCCTCGCCGCGTACCGCCACGATTGGTCCGTCCACCATGCCCTCACCCTAGAGGAAGGAAAGGGCACCTCATCAACGCCTGCGTGATGCGGGGCCCTTGTCGGCACCCGCGCCGGAGGACGAGACGGCGCAACGGTGAGAGCTCGGGCGGGCGGGGCTCGGGCGGGCGGGCGGGGCTCAGGCCGGGGAGGTCGGGAGGTGGCCGGTGTAGGTCACCGTCCCCGCCGCCACCCGGCAGCCGGTCAGGTGCCCGCCGGCAGCGCCGAGCGACAGCAGGTACGCCAGTTCGCCGTCGACATCCCCACCGAGCGAGAAGTCACGGACGACCGGGGGCAGCTCGCGGTCGAGCAGGGCCAGCCTCAGCCCTCGCGCCCGCTCGTAGTGCCTGACGAGGGCCGCCGCGTCGCCGGACCGCAGCGCGGCGGCGAGCCGGTCGAGCACCCCGGTCACCCGGCCGAGCTGGGCGAGCACCTGGTCGCGGTTGTTCAGCAGCATGTCCGCCGTCCGGGCAGCCGGGGTGCCGGCGACCCGGGTGCCGTCCCGGAAGCTGCCGGCGGCCAGGCCCAGCACGGCGTCCCGCAGGGCGGCGTCCGCCACCGCGCCGGCCAGGCTGCCGGCCAGCAGGTGGGGAACGTGCGACGCGAGGGCCGCCGCCGCGTCGTGCGCGTCCGGCGTCATCGGGACGACCCGCGCGTCGAAGACGTCGATGATCAGGGCGGCGAGCGTACGGAACCGCTCGACGCCCTCCGCCGTGGGGCAGAGCACCCAGGCCGCGCCGTCGAACAACTCGGGGACGGCGGCGGTCAGCCCGGCGCGCTCGGCCCCGGCCATCGGGTGCCCAGGGACGAACCGACCGCTCAACCCCTGTGCCGCGGCGAACCCGGCGATCCCGCCCTTGGTGCTGCCCACGTCGGTGAGCACGCAGTCGGGACCGGTGTGCCTGGCGACGGTGAGCAGGGTTTCCGGCAGGCTGGACAGCGGGCCACAGAGGAACACCGCGTCCCGGCCGCGGACAGCGTCGGCCAGTTCGTCGGGGAAGGTGATGCCCCGGGCGCGTCCCTCCGCGCGGGTGGCGGTGTCCGGGTCCCAGCCGGTGACGTCGGTCCCGCGCTCGTGCAGGCGGAGCAGGACCGAGCCGCCGATGAGCCCGGTGCCCACCACCGCGGCCCGCGGGTTGCCACCGGGCCTGTCCACCATCACCCACCTCGGCGTCTCGGTCGGTACGCGTCGAGGTCACCTCGGCCCGTTCGGCCCCGAGGATATCGCCCGCCCGACCCCGGCCCCCTCGTGTGCCCGCCTCCCGGGACGAGCGCCCGGCGTCCTGGATCTCAGGCCGCCCGGCGCTGACCGGACGGGGGATGCTCAACGAAGATCGACGAAGTACGGTCCCTCCCGCCGGATACCACATCGGTGTCCGTACGGGGAAAGGGCAACATCATGTCCGCCGCGACGTACCGGGCTCTCGCCTCGGTGCTCATGCTGATCGGCTTCTACGTCGTCGCGCTGCTCCAGCTCGCCGCCGTCGTCACATTCGGCTTCTGGATCCACCAGTGGGCCAGCGGTCTCGCCACCGCCAAGCTCATAATCCCGCTCTTGCTGGCGCTCGGCGCCGTACTGGTCGGGCTCTGGCGAGCCGTCCGCACCAAGAGCGAGCCCGCGCCGGGCCTGGTCCTCGACGAGCGGGCCGCCCCTGCGCTCTGGGCCGCCGTGCGTGAGCTGGCCGCCGAGGTCGGCACCCGCGCCCCGGACGAGATCCGGCTGGTGCCCGAGGTGAACGCGGCCGTCGCCGAACAGAGCAGCATGCTCGGACTGGTGGGCGGCCGGCGAACCATGTACGTCGGGTTGCCGCTGCTCCAGGCGATGCGGGTCGACCAGTTCCGCGCGGTGCTGGCACACGAGCTGGGTCACTACTCGGGCCGGCACACCCGGCTCGGCGCAGTGGCTTACCGGGGGCGGCTGGCGATCGCCGAGACCATCGGTCGGATCGGCGGGCGCAACCCGATCGGCTGGGTCTTCCGGGGGTACGCGAAGCTCTACCTGCTGGTGGACAACGCCGCGTCGCGCCGCCAGGAGCTGGAGGCCGACCGCTCCGCGGTGCGGCTGGCCGGCCGGGACGCAGCCACGTCCGCGCTGCGCACCCTGCCGGCGCTGGGCGCCGCCTGGTCGTTCTACATGGGCCGGTACGTTGAGCCGGGCTGGTCGGCGGGGCTCGCCCCGGACGACCTGTTCGGCGGCTTCGGCCAGCTGCTCGCCGCCCGCCGGGACGAGATCACCGCGCTGCGGGAGAACGCGCCCGACGAGAAGCCGTCCCGCTGGGACACCCACCCGCCCGTCGGTATTCGGGTGGCCGCGATGGCCGACGCGCCGGCCGACGCGCCCGCGCCCGCGCCGGACGAGCGGCCGGCCGCCGGCCTGCTGGCCGATATCGGCGCGGCGGGTCTGGCGTTGCAGGCGGACGTGATCGCGCACGAGGGACGGCAGGTCCTGGCCTGGCCCGAGTTCATCGCGGCGACGATCGCCGCCGGCGGGCAGCGCGAGGCCGACGCCGTCTACCGGGCCGCGGGCCGGTTCACCGGCGCGGCGGAGCCCGGCCTGCCCACGGTGCTGGACCTGGTCCGCGCGGGTCGGCTCGGCGAGTTCGCCGAGCAGTTCTACTCGGACTCCTCCCGCGAGGAGGCCGCCGCCCGCTTCGCCGGCCCGATGAATTCGCTGCTGGTCAACGCCGCGATTCGCGCCGGCCAGGCGCACTGGCAGCTGTCCTGGTCCGCCCCCGCCCGGCTGGTCGGCCCCGACGGCGAGCCGTGGGACCTGACCGAGGTCGCCAAGCTCGCGGTCGACCCCGAGACCCTGGACGAGGCGCTGGCCCGCCTCGCCGAGGCCGGCGTCGACCCGGACTGCGCGACGGTGGTGCAGCGGCGGGTCTCCGGACAGGACGCCGACCTCGTCGGCGCGTTGGCCAACATCAAGGTCGACGGCGCCGAGCACGACGTGCTGGTCCTGGACCGTGGGCTGGTGCTGATCGCCGACCCGGGCAAGGCGAGCAAGGGCGAGGAGCGGCTGCGGGCGCTGCTCGGATCGGTGCCGGTGGCCGAGCTCGCGGCCCGACACACCTTCCTGCCGTACGAGGAGATGACCTCGGTCGCGGTGAAGCGGGAGGTGCCGCTGAAGGCCGGGCTGACCCTGCACGGCGGGCGGACGATGGAGATGCAGGAGCTGTTCTCCAGCGAGCTGCTGGGGAAGCACAGCCGGGACGCGCTGCTGACGGTGTTCCGCCGGATCGGCGGGTGACCTCCGCCGGTGCCCCGGCCGGGCCGGGGCACCGGCGCACCCGCTCGACTCAGGGCAGGGCGAGGCGCGCGGCGACCGCCGCGATGTGCTCGTCGGACTCGGTCAGCGCCGCCCGGATGTGCTGCGCGCCGCCCGGGCCGTAGAAGACGCCGGCCGCGACCAGGATGCCCCGGCGGGCCAGCCAGTCCACCGTCGCCCAGCAGTCCTCGCCCCGGGTCATCCACAGGTAGAGCCCGGCCTCGGAGTGCTCGACCGTGAACCCGGCACCGGTGAACGCGGCCAGCAGCTGCTCCCGCCGGGCCCGGTAGCGCTCCCGCTGGGCGTCGGCGTGCTCCTGGTCGCCGAGCGCGGCGATCATCGCCGCCTGCACCGGGGCGGGCACGATCATGCCGGCGTGCTTACGTACCTTCAGCAGCTCGGCGACCAGGGCGGGGTCGCCGGCGACGAGGCCCGCCCGGTACCCGGCGAGGTTGGAGCGCTTGGACAGCGAGTGCACCGCCAGCAGCCCGTCGTACGACCCGCCGCAGACCTCGGGCGCGAGCACGGAGACCGGTTCGGCGGCGGCTGACCAGCCCAGCGGCAGGTAGCACTCGTCGCTGGCCACCAGGGCACCCCGCTCGCGGGCCCAGTCGACCACCTTGCGCAGGTGGTTGGCGGGCAGCACCCGGCCGGTCGGGTTGCCGGGCGAGTTCACCCAGACCAGGCGGACCCGGGGGTCGGGGCCAAGCGCGGTCAGCGAGTCGGTGCGCACGGTGGTGGCACCGGCGAGCCGCGCCCCGGCCTCGTACGTCGGGTAGCAGACCGACGGCACCACGACGACGTCACCGGGGCCGAGGCCGAGCAGGGTGGGCAGCCACGCCACCAGCTCCTTGGAGCCGATGGTGGGCAGCACCCCGAGGCCGTCGACGCCCGCGCCGCAGGCCCGGGCCACCCACGCCGCGATGGCGGCCCGCAGGGCGGGCGTGCCGGCGGTCAGCGGGTACCCGGGGGCGTCGGACGCGTCGGCCAGGGCCTGCCGGATCACCGGGGGCACCGGGTCGACCGGGGTGCCCATGGAGAGGTTGATCAGGCCGTCCGGGTGCGCCGCCGCCACGGCGGCGGCGGCGGCCAGGGTGTCCCAGGTGTAGTCGGGCAGCCGCGACGACACCGGCGTGGGCCGGTTCAGTGGCTTTCTCCACGCGGCGGCTGGCCCGCGACGAAGGTCGCGTCCTTCTCCACCTTGCCGATCTTCGAGGCGCCACCGGGCGAGCCCAGGTCCTCGAAGAACTCGTAGTTCGCCCCGGTGTAGTCCTTCCACTGCTCCGGGACGTCGTCCTCGTAGAAGATCGCCTCGACCGGGCACACCGGCTCACAGGCACCGCAGTCGACGCACTCGTCGGGGTGGATGTAGAGCATCCGGTTTCCCTCGTAGATGCAGTCGACCGGGCATTCCTCGATGCATGCCTTGTCGAGCACATCCACGCATGGCTCGGCGATGATGTAGGTCACCGGTCTTCTCCTCCGCAAGACACGTCGCGATCACCCGCGACGGTTAGAGCCTAGTATCTCGCCGGGGAGGGGGTCGATCGTGCTCCGACAGCAGGATGTGGGACACCGGATCGTGGTTCGCCGGATTGTGGGGATTCGCGAAGGCCGGCCGCTCTTCTCGGACGCCCTCGGCGAGCTGGTCGAGCTGACCGAGACCCATCTCACCCTGACCACCGCCCAGGGGCGGCTCCAGGTTCCGGTGGGCGAGGTGCACCGGGCCAAGCGGGTGCCGCCGGCCCGCCGGCCGACGGCCGCCGCGGTGGTGGCGCTGGAACTGGCCGCCGACGCGGCGTGGCCGGCCCCGACCCGGGGCCGGCTCGGCGACTGGCTGCTGCGCAGCGCCGAGGGCTGGACCGGCCGGGCGAACTCGGCCCTGCCGGTCGGCGACCCGGACCGGCCGCTGCCGGCCGCACTGGACGCCGTCGAGCGCTGGTACGCCGGCCTCGGGCAGCCCGCCATGGTCAACACGCCGCTGCCGCTCGCCGCGCCGGTCGGCGCCGAGCTGGACGCGCGGGGCTGGGGCGCCCGGCCGCCGGTGCTGGTGCAGACCGTGCCGCTGGCCACGCTGCGGGCGGACCACGCCGGACTGCCGCCGGTCGAGCTGACCGCCGCGCCGTCCGACGACTGGCTCACCGTCGCCGCCGGGCGCAAGGGCGGCCTCCCGGACGCCGCCCGGCACGTGCTCACCGCCGTGGAACAGGTCCGCTTCGCCCGGGTGTACGCCGACGGCGAACTGCTCGCCGTCGGCCGCGGCACGGTCACCGGTGCGCGGCGGCTGCTCGGCCTGACCCTGATCGAGGTCCTCCCGCACGCCCACCGGCAGGGCCTGGCCACCCGGGTCATCCGGGCCCTGGCCGACTGGGGCGCGGCCCTGGGCGCCACCGACGCCTTCCTCCAGGTGGAGCAGAGCAACGCCCCGGCGGTGGCCCTCTACCGCTCGCTGGGCTTCACCACCCACCACACCTACCTCACCCGCGTCGCCCCCTGACCGGACCGGAGCGGGCCGAGGGGCGGCCGGGGTGGGTGGTCAGCGGCGGACCGGGCGGTGCGGCTTCGCCGCCTTGATCTCGGCGTACCGCTTGAGCATCAGGGAGCGGTGGTCGCGGCCCAGCGTGGTGAGGGTCAGGTAGCCGACGAGCACGCCGGCGGCGGTGGCCAGCAGGTAGAGCCCGGCCTGGGCCAGCAGGGTGCCCGCGTCGCCGTCGAACGGGTTCTGCCCGACCAGCAGCGGCCCGACCAGGACGGTCAGCAGCAGCGCGATCCCCACGGCGGCGGCCATGTCGCCGGCCCAGCGGGCCACCGGGCGCTCCTGCCCCCAGCGGAACGCCAGCACCGCGAGGATCGCCCCGATCACCAGGAACATCGCCAGCGAGACCCGGTCGGCCGCCGCGTCGTCGGCGTCGAGACCGAACTTGATGACCACCCGGGCGATCACGTTGACCACGAACAGCGCCGCCGCGAGCACCCCGACCGACAGCCATCGATTCTTCATCGCACGCCTCTCGCCGCACCGCCCGCCGCGACGGCGAGCCTCCTGGCAGGAATATCTACCACCGGAAGCTGAGCGCTGTCATCACCCGTCCCGGCGGACCGGCGGCGGAGCCAGGACCTGCCGGAACCCCATCACCGCGAAGGTCATCGCCCCCACCACGATCATCGCGAGCCCGACCCAGTTGTCCCCGGCGAGCAGCAGGTCCCCCTCGCTGGTCCGGACGGCCGCCGCGCCCATCAGCACGAACCACGGCGTCGCCGGCAGGACCACCGCCCACCGGCGGCCGACCGCCGCGTACGCGAACCAGCCCAGCGCGATGTTGGCGACGACGGCCACCAGCACGGACACCCCGATCAGCTGCCCGCCGACCCGGACGGTCGACAGGATCAGCTCCAGCAGGCCGGTCGCCACCGCGCCGACCACGGCCACCAGGCCGCCGACGACCCGCAGGGCGACGTCGAGCAGCCGCCGCGCCCGGCGCGGCGGGGTCGGGGCGGGGGCCTGGGGCGGGACGACCGACATCGGCGCGGCGGGCAGGGTCACCGGACGCCGGCCGCCGAGACCGGGGCGCGGCCGGACCCGCCGTCGTCGAGGCCGAGCCCGGCGAAGAGGTCGTCCTCCCAGCCGTACGGGCCGGCACCCGGCCCCTTCTCCCCCACCGCCAGGGTGAAGTACTCCACCCCCATGAACTCGGCGCCGAAGTTGCCGGCGATCGAGTAGAGCCAGGAGGTGGCCGGGATCTGGGTGGCGTGCGCCCGCATCGCCGCTTCCTTGGCGGCGTGCTGCTCGGTGGCGTCGATCCGGGCCGCGATCTCCGGATCGGGGGTGCCGAAGGGCAGATCCTCGATGCTCTCGATACCGTCGAAGGGGTTGTCCGACGACTCGGTGAAGTGGCTCAGGCCGGCCTCCAGCACGCTGCGCGGCATGGCCGTCCAGTAGACCTTGGCCGGGGCGATGCCCTCCGCGGCGGCCAGCTCCACCGCCCGCATCGCCACCCGGTGCGCCTGAATGTGATCGGGGTGGCCGTAGAAGCCGTTCGGGTCGTACGTGATCAGCACCTGCGGGCGTACCTCCCGCATGATCTCCACCAGGTACCCGGCGGCGGTGTCGAGGTCGGCCTGCCAGAACGCCCGGGGGTGCTCGTTGGTGGCCAGGCCCATCATCCCGGAGTCGCGGTAGCGACCCGCGCCGCCGAGGAAGCGGTGATCGGCGACGCCGAGCGCGGCGCAGGCGGCGGCCAACTCACCGATCCGGAACCCGCCGAGCTGGTCGGCCTCGGCGGCGGCGAGCCGGGCCAGCTCCGGCACGTGGATCTCGCCCTCCTCGCCGAGGGTGCAGGTCACCAGCGTGACGTGGGCGCCGGTGGCTGCGTAGTGGGCCATCGTCGAGCCGGTGCCGATGGACTCGTCGTCGGGGTGCGCGTGGACCAGCAGGAGGCGGTGGTCGGGCAGCGTCGTCACGACGGTCACTCTAACCGGCGGCGGATTCCCCGCCGTTCCCGACGCGTCCGCGCAGGTCGGCCACATCATCGCCGGCCCCGCTCTACGATCCGACGTGTGGACTTTCCGGAGCTGGCCGCCCGTACCCGCCGGTTCTCTCACGGGGCACCGCGCGCCGTCTCCGTGGCCGACGACGGCGCCCGGGTGATCTTCCTGCGCTCGACCGGTCCGGAGGATCCCGCCGACGCGCTCTGGCTGCTCGATCCGGCCAGCGGAGAGGAGCGGCTGGTCGCCGACCCGGCGAGGCTGCTCGGCGCCGGCGCCGACCCGTCGGCCCTCTCCCCCGGGGAGCGGGCGCTGCGCGAACGGCTGCGGCTCAGCGCCGCCGGCATCGGCTCGTACGCCCTGGACGGGGCCGGCCGGGTGGCGGTGTTCGCGCTGGCCGGCCGACTGTTCCGGGCCGACCTGGTGCACGGGGACGTGGTCGAGGTGGCCGTCGCCGGCCCGGTCATCGACCCGCGGCCGGACCCGACCGGCGAACGCCTGGCATACGTCACCGACGCCGCCGACGGGGTACGCCGGGGCGAGCTGCGGGTGGTGTCGCCCGACGGCACCGACACCCTGCTGGCCGGCGAGGACGCCGGGGTCACCTGGGGGCTGGCCGAGCACGTGGCGGCCGAGGAGTTCCACCGGTTCCGGGGCTACTGGTGGGCGCCGGACGGGCGTGGCGTGCTGGCCGCCCGGGTCGACGAGTCCCGGCTGCCCCGCTGGCACCTGCACGATGCGGCCGACCCGGCGAGCCCGGCGACCAGCATCGCGTACCCGCAGGCCGGCGGGCCGAACGCCGAGGTCAGCCTGCACCTGCTCGACCTCGACGGCGGCTGGGTCGACGTGCACTGGGACCGGGAGACCTACCCGTACCTGACGTCGGTCGACTGGTCCGACGGCAACCCGCTGATCACGGTGCTGCGCCGCTCCCAGCAGCACGGCCTGGTGCTCGCGGTGGACCCGCGCACCGGGGAGACCCAGGTGCACGCGGAGCTGGCCGACCCGCGCTGGGTGGAGCCGATCCCCGGCACCCCGGCGCACCTGCCGGACGGCCGGGTGCTGGTCGGCGGCGAGCTGGCCCACGACGGGTACGACGCCCGCTGCCTGTTCGCCGACGGCACCCTGCTCACCCCACCCTCGCTGTACGTGCGCCGGGTGGTGGGCCGGCTCCCCGCCGGCAACGGCCCGGCCGATCTGCTGGTCGAGGCGAGTGAGGGGGAACCGAGCCAGCGGCACCTGTACCGGGTCCGGACGCTGATCGGCGGCGGGGTGGACGCCCGTCGGATGAGCGGCACCCCCGGCTGGCACACCGGCGCGGTGGGCGGGGACACGCTGGTGGTCGGCACCGCCTCGCTGGACCAGCCGGGGACCACCTGGTCGGTGTGGCGCGGCGACCGGGAGGTGGCGCAGCTCCGCTCGTTGGCCGCGACCCCGCCGTACGCGCCCCGGCCGACGATGGTGCGGGTGACCGACCGGCGGCTGCCGAGCGCGGTGCTCTACCCGACCGACCACGTCAAGGGCACCCGGCTGCCGGTGCTGCTGGACGTCTACGGCGGCCCGGGGCACCAGGAGGTGGTGGCGGCCCGGTCGGCCTGGCTGGAGCGGCAGTGGTGGGCCGACTCCGGCTTCGCGGTGGTGACGGTCGACAACCGGGGCACCCCCGGGGTGGCCCCGTCCTTCGAGAAGGCGGTGCACCGGCGGGTGGCCGACGTGGTGCTGACCGACCAGATCGACGCGCTGACCGCGCTCGCCGGCAAGCACCCCGACCTGGACCTGGGACGGGTCGGCGTGCGGGGCTGGTCGTTCGGCGGCTGGCTGGCCGGGCTGGCGGTGCTGCGGCACCCGGAGCTGTTCCGGTGCGGGATCGTCGGCGCCCCGGTCACCGACTGGGCGCTGTACGACACCGCGTACAGCGAGCGCTACCTGGGGATGCCGGAGGACGGGGTGGACGTCTACGCGCACCACTCGCTGCTGGAGCTGGCCGCCGAGCGGCCGGTGTCCGGCGAGCCGGCCCGGCCGATGTTGCTGCTGCACGGCCTGGTCGACGACAACGTGGTGGCCGCGCACACGCTGCGGCTGTCGGCGGCGCTGCTGGGCGCGGGCCGGCCGCACTCGGTGCTGCCGCTGACCGGGGCCACCCACATGGCCGCGGGCGGCCTGTCGGAGCGCCTGCTCCGCCTGGAGTTGGACTTCCTCCGCACCCATCTCGGGTGACGGCGGACGGAAGGGCCCCCTCGCACGGCGCTGTGCGAGGGGGCCCGGCCGTCGGCGGTCAGCCGAGGGTCACGGCTTGACGTGCGCGTTCACGAAGGACGGGTACCCGAAGACGCTGGAGATGAAGACCCCGCCGGCCTTGGAGCCGTGTACGGCGTAGGCCACGTCGACGAAGAGCGGCACCACCGGCGCGTGCTCCTTCATGATCTTCTGGTCGAGCTTGGCCCACTCCGGCCCCTGCTTGGTCGGCTCCAGGGCGAGGATCCGGTCGAACTCGGCGTTGATCGCCGGGTCGTTGAAGAACGCGCTGTTGCTGTTGCCCTCGGCCTTGATGGTCCGGCCGTCGTAGAGCACCGGCAGGATGGACGCGCCGCTGGGCCAGTCCGCCGCCCAGTTACCGATGTACAGGTCCCAGGGGTTGTTCTTCTTCTTGACCTCGTCGAGCTTCGCGTCGTCCGGGATGTTCCGGACGGTGATCTTGAAGCCGGCCCGCTCCAGGTTGCCCTTGAGCTGGATCGCGACCTTCTGCTCGCCCGTGTTGTCGGCCACCCCGAGGACCAGCTCCGGGGTCTTGCCGCCGAGCAGCTCCTTGGCCTTGTCGACGTTGCCGTTGGCCCCGGCCGGGTACGCGTCGTACGCCTCGTAGCCGATGGTGGACGACGGCATCAGCGTGGTCATCGGCTGGGCCACGGTCTGTCCGCCGACCGCCTTGATCAGGCCCTCGCGGTCGATGGCGTAGTTCAGCGCCTGGCGGATCTTGAGATCCGTCACCCGCTGGTTGTTGATCACGAGCTGGTTGGAGCTCGGCGTCGGGGAGAGGATGGTCCGCGACTTCAGCGCCTGGTCCTGGGCCACCTTGGCGACCAGCGAGGACGGCACGTAGTTGAAGGCGATCGCGCTCTGGTCGGCGCCGTTGTCGGCGATCACCCGGTTGTTCGCGGCGTCGGCGGTCGGGCCGAAGCTCCAGACGAACTGGTCCGGGTACTGGTGGCGCACCGGGTCGGTGTTGGCGTCCCAGTGGGGGTTGCGGTCCAGGGTGAGCTGCACGCCGGCCTGGTTCTTGGCGACCTTGTACGGGCCGGAGGAGAACGGCCGCTGGTCCAGGTTGACCCCGGTGTCCTTGTCGGCCTTCAGCGGGGCGCTGGTCGGCAGCGACACCGCGAACGGCAGGTCACAGCGGGCCTTGGCGAACTCGAAGCGCAGGGTCTTCGGGTCCGGGGCGGTCAGCCCCGGCGGCAGCGAGGTCTGGTTCTTCTTGAAGTCCCACTTGGTGTCGAACTGCGGGGTGTCGGCCAGCCACTCCTGCACGTAGGTCGGGCCGCCGGCGAGGTCCGGGTTGAAGGACCGGGCGATGCCGTACGCGATCTCCTTGGAGGTGATCGGGCTGCCGTCCTCGAACTTCACCCCGTCCTTGATCTTGAACTCCCAGACCTTGCAGTCGGAGTTGACGTTGGTGCCCGGGGTCTCGGCCAGGTCGCCGACCAGGACCAGGCCGCCCTTGCCGTCGTCCTTCCAGGTGGTCAGGTAGCGGGAGAAGAGCGGGTTGGCCATCAGGCCCGCGAACGAGTACGTCCGCTGCGGGTCCAGGTGGGAGATCGGGGTCTCCCGGATGATGGTGAAGGTGCCGCCCTTCTGCGCCCCGCTCACCTCGGCCGCCGGGCCCTTCGAGTCCTTCGGGTCCGTGGCGATGACCCCGGTCTGCTGCCGGGTGTTGTCCACCGTGGTGCCCTCGCCCGTGTTCTCCGAGCACGCCCCCAACGTCACCACCAGTGCGATGGCGCCGCCTGCGGCGACCGCTGCGCGTGGTCTCATCTGCTATCCCCTCCACCCGGTGCCGCCGGGCGGAAACGCCGACGTCCCGAGGATCGTAAAGAAGAAAATCTCCGAATTGTGTAACGGTTTTCGATAACTTCCGTCGCCGGTCGGGGAAGCCGCCCGTCGGCGGGTCAGCGCAGCCGCACCCGGGGGTCGATCACGGCGTAGAGCAGGTCCACCAGGACGTTGGCCAGCACCACGAAGACCGCGGAGATGAGCACGGTCGCCATGATGGTGGGCAGGTCACCGTCGCTGACCGCGTTCACCGCGGTACGCCCCAGCCCCTGGATGCCGAAGGTGGTCTCGGTGATGACGGTCCCGCCCAGCGCCCCACCGACGTCCAGCCCCGCGATGGTCACCACCGGGGTGATCGCCGCGCGCAGCGCGTGCCGCCCGTACACCTTGGGTTTGCTCAGGCCCTTGGCCCGCGCGGTGCGGACGTAGTCCTCGGACAGCGTCTCCAGCATCTGCGCCCGGGACAACCTGGCGTAGATGGCGGAGTAGAGGAAGGCCAGCGCGACCCAGGCGAGCACCAGGCCGCTGGCCCACTTCGCCGGATTGTCGAACAGTGATGTGTAGCTCGGCACCGGTAGCAGCCGCAGGTTGTAGACGAAGACCAGGAGCAGCACCGCGCCGACGAAGTAGAGCTGCAACGACGCGCCGGTCAGCGAGAAGCCGATGGCCACCCGGTCCAGCCAGGTGCCCCGGCGCAGCGCCGAGATCATGCCGAGGCCGACCCCGAGCAGCAGCCAGAGGATCGCCGCCGGGAGCACGATGCTCAGGGTCACCGGCAGCACCCGGGCGATGGTGTCGCTGACCGCCTCGTTGTTCACGTACGACCAGCCCAGGCAGGGGGCGTCGCACCGGCCGCCCTGGGCGCTGCCCAGGTCCCGACCGGTCACGATGCCCTTCATGTAGCCGGCGTACTGGCTGATCAACGGATCGCGCAGGCCCAGCTCCTGACGGACCCGCTCCAGTCGCTCCGGGTTGCAGTTCTTCGGGCACATGCCGGTGACCGGGTCCCGGGGCAGGGCGAAGAACATCAGGAAGCTGAGCACGCTCACCGCGAACAGCGTGACCACGGCGGAGAGCAGCCGCTTGACCAGGAATCGCGCCATGGTAAACCCCTACCGGGACGACTTCGGGTCGAGCGCGTCGCGCAGCGCGTCCCCGAAGAGGTTGAAGGCGAGCACCAGCGCGAAGATCGTGATGCCGGGAAAGAAGACGTACGCCGCGTCGGTCTGGAGGTAGTCCAGGCTGCGGTAGATCATCCGGCCGAAGCTCGGCGTCTCGTCGGTGAGGCCGACGCCGATGAACGACAGCGCCGCCTCGCTGGTGATGTACGAGGGCACCGCGAGGGAGAACGACACCAGGATCGGCGCCCAGATGTTCGGCAGGAGCTGGCGGAAGAGCATGTGTCCCAGCCCGGCCCCGCTGGCCCTGGCCGCCTCCACGAACTCCCGCTCGCGCAGCGCGATGACCTGCCCCCGGACCAGCCGGGCGGTGCTGGTCCAGCCGAACAGGGCGAAGATGGCGATCAGCACGCCGATCTGGAACGCGGGCGGAACCGCCTCGCGCTGGCCGTAGAAGCGCAGCGCGACGGTCGGGGTCAGGGCCAGCGCGATGACCAGGAACGGCATGGCCAGCGTCAGGTCGGTGATCCAGTTGATCACCGCGTCGATCCAGCCGCCCAGGTAGCCGGCGAGGGTTCCCAGCAGGATGCCGAACGCGGCGGTGATCACGGCGGCGGCGAACGCGATGAACAGCGACGTCCGCAGGCCGTGCACCATCCGGATGAAGATGTCCCGGCCCAGGCCCGGCTCCAGCCCGAACCAGTGCTCGCCGGTGATGCCCCCGGCGTAGCCCAGCGGCATGCCGAAGCCGTCGAGCCGGTCCTGGAACTGATCGCGCGGGCCCACCCCGTACAGCGCCTCGATCAGCGGCACGGCGAGGGCGAGCAACACGAAGAAGATCAGCATCGCGGCACTGATCATGGCCGTGCGGTCCCGCCGCAGCCGGATCCAGGCGAGCTGGCCGGGCGACCGGCCGACGAAGCCCTTCGCTTTCGGCGCGTCGCCGTCGCCGGTGGACTCGATCTCCGCCAGCGCCACACCCTCGACCGGGGACAGGCTCACCTCGTCACCTCCGCACCACTCACGCCGGCCCGCTCGGACTCCGGGAAGTGGCAGGCCGTCGACTGGGCGCCGCCGTCCCGGGGCTTCAGGGCCGGCTCCTCGGTGGCGCAGACGTCCTGCGCCTTCCAGCAGCGGGTGCGGAACCGGCAGCCCGACGGCGGGTTCAGCGGGGTCGGCACGTCGCCGGTCAGCCGGATCCGGCCGCCCGGCCCGAGCGTCGTCACGTCAGGAATCGCCGACAGCAGGGCCCGGGTGTACGGGTGCTGCGGGCGCTCGTAGATGTCCGCCCGGTCGCCGATCTCGACGATCCGGCCCAGGTACATCACGGCGACCCGCTGGCAGAAGTGCCGCACCACGGCCAGGTCGTGGGCGATGAAGACGAACGCCAGACCGAGGTCCCGTTGCAGGTCCCGCAGCAGGTTGACCACCTGCGCCTGGATCGAGACGTCCAGGGCGGAGACCGGCTCGTCGGCGACGATCAGCTTCGGCCGCAGGGCCAGTGCCCGGGCGATGCCGATGCGCTGCCGCTGCCCGCCGGAGAACTCGTGCGGGTAGCGGTTGTAGTGCTCGGGATTGAGCCCGACCAGCTCCAGCAACTCCTGCACCCGCTTGCGCACCCCGCCCGGCGGATTGATCCCGTTGACCTGCAACGGCATCGCCACGATCCGGCCCACGGTGTGCCGGGGGTTCAGCGAGGCGTACGGGTCCTGGAAGATGATCTGGAGGTCCTGCCGCAGCGGGCGCAGCTCGCGCCGCTTGGCGTGGGTGATGTCCCGCCCGTCGAACTCGATCTTCCCGGCGGTCGGCTCCAGCAGCCGCACCAGCATCCGGCCGGTGGTGGTCTTACCGCAGCCGGACTCCCCCACCAGGCCCAGCGTCTCGCCGGGGCGCACCTCGAAGTCCAGGCCGTCGACCGCCTGGACCAGACCGGTGCTCCGGAACCCGTCGCGCACCGGGAAGTGCTTGGTCAGCCCGCTGACCCGCAGCAACGGCTCACTCACTTGAGCCACCCTCGTTCGCGACTGCGGGACTCTGCTCCGCTACGTTCCTCGCGCTCACCCACGCACCCTCGTTCGCGACTGCGGGACTCCGCTCCGCTACGTTCCTCGCGCTCACCGTGCCACCCCCACATGTGCGACGTCCTCGCGGTACAGCTGGGTGCGCTCCCGCGCGGACAGGTGGCAGGCGACCAGGTGACCCGCCTCGCCGGCCGGGCCCAGCGTCGGGACCTCGGTGCGGGAGCGGTCGCCGTTGCGGTCGGCGTACCGGCAGCGGGGGTGGAAGGCGCAGCCCGACGGGAGGTTGACCAGGCTGGGCGGGTTGCCCGGGATGGGGACCAGGTCCGCGTCCGAGTCGCCGTGCAGCGACGGCACGCTGGAGAGCAGACCCCAGGTGTACGGGTGCTGCGGGCGCCGGAGCACCTGCTCCACGGCGCCGTGCTCGACGGCCCGTCCGCCGTACATCACCAGCACCTCGTCGGCGACCTGGCTGACCACGCCGAGGTCGTGGGTGATCAGGATGATCGCGGAGTGGAACTCGGCCTGGAGGTCGGCGAGCAGGTCGAGGATCTGCGCCTGCACGGTGACGTCGAGCGCGGTGGTCGGCTCGTCGGCGATCAGCAGGTCCGGGTCGTTGACCAGGGCCATGGCGATCATCGCCCGCTGCCTCATGCCGCCGGAGAACTCGTGCGGGTACTGGTCGTACCGCTTCGCCGGCTGTGGGATGCCGACCCGGCCGAGCATGTCCACGGCCCGCCGCCGGGCCTCCCGCCTGCCGGCCCCCGGGTGGTGCACCCGGTACGCCTCGGCGATCTGCTTCCCCACGGTGTAGTACGGGTGCAGCGCGGACAGCGGGTCCTGGAAGATCATCGCCATGTCCCGACCGCGCAGTTGACGCACGTCCTCCTCCGGCAGGCCGATGAGCTGCCGGCCGCCGACGGAGATCCCGCCGGTGATGGTGGCGCGCTTCGGATCGTGCAGGCCGAGGATCGCCAGCGAGGTGACGCTCTTGCCCGAGCCGGACTCGCCGACGATGCCGAGGGTGCGCCCGCGCTCGACGGCGAAGGAGACCCCGTCCACCGCGCGGACCGTGCCGTCGGAGGTGGCGAACCGCACCCGCAGGTCGCTCACCCTCAGGTACGGGCCGTCTCCGCGCTGCTCCGGCACGCCGGGACGGTCGCCCGGTTGCCCGGACGGCGCTGGTGCTGGCTTGTCCACGACCGCCTCCCTCAGTGACGAAGAGAACCTACAACAGTTCACTGAGGCTGAAAATAAGCTACAAAACGGGAGCTGTCAGCGGGGGTCAGCGTAACGACTCGGCATCTACCTGCGGCACCCCCCACCAGGACATCGAAGCGATGCGTACCCGCCCGGTCGCACCCCGGGTGCGACCATGGTGGCGGCAACCGGGAGACGATCCGTGCCGGATCGAGGTGGAGGTGACCATGACCGCGGCAATGTTCGACCACGACGGCCCGTGGACCGAGGAGGAGTACCTCGCCCTCGGCGAGACGTCCCAGCGGGTCGAACTCTTCGACGGGAGCCTCCACGTGACCCCAGCCCCCACCCCCCGGCACCAGCGAATCTCACGCAAGCTGGGCAACATCCTCGAACCGGCCGCCGAGGCCGTCGGGCTGGAACTGCTGGAGGCGGTGAACGTCCGGCTCAGGCCCGGACGGGTCCCCATTCCCGACCTCGTCGTCACGAACCCGGTCGACCTCGACGATCCCAACGTGGAGGCGCACGGGGTCCGGCTGGTCTGCGAGATCATCTCGCCGAGCAACGCGGCCACCGACAAGGTGCTCAAGATGCACTACTACGCCGCCGCCGGCATCGACTGGTACCTGCTGATCGAGCAGGACACCGGCGCGCTGCGCCTGTACCACCGTCGACACGCCCACTACGTGGAGCACTCGGCGGTCAAACGGGGCGAGGTGCTGGAGCTGACCGAGCCCGTCGTGGCGACGGTCCGGCCGGAGGATCTCGTCCCCTGACGGATGTCGGTCCCGTCACCTAGGGTCGGGCCATGACCGGATTCGACGCGGCGTCCGCGGCCGTGCAGGCCGCCCTGAACGCGGGGGCCCGGTACGCCGACGCCCGGGTGATGCACCGTCGGTACGAGTCGATGTCGGCCCGCAACGGCGACGTCGAGGAGCTGACCCAGGACGAGAGCCTCGGGCTGGGCGTCCGGGCGCTGGTCGGGTCGAGCTGGGGCTTCCACGCCGTGCCCGACCTGTCCGACGCGGCGGCCCGCGACTCCGGCCGGCGGGCCGCGCGGATCGCCGCCGCGAGCGCCCGGGTCCCCGGCCCGCCGATCGATCTGGTGCCGGCCGAGCCGACCGTCGCTAGCTGGTCCTCGCAGTGCGAGGTGGACCCGCTCGGGGTGGCCCTGTCCGACAAGGGCGACCTGCTGGTCGGCGCGACCGCGACGATGGCCGCCCACGGCGCGGACGTGGCCGAGGGGCTCTACCAGGTCTGGGACACCACGAAGTGGTTCGTCTCCAGCGAGGGCCACCGCATCGACCAGCACATCCGAGAGTGCGGCGGCGGCATCTCCGCCACCTCGATCGGCGACGGCGAGACCCAGCGCCGGTCGTACCCGAGCTACCGGGGCCAGTACGGCACCACCGGTTGGGAGCTGGTCACCTCACTCGACCTGGCCGCGCACGCCGCCCGGATCGCCGAGGAGAGCCGGGCGCTGCTCACCGCTCCGCAGTGCCCGGTCGGCGAGACCGACCTGATCCTCGGCGGCGAGCAGCTCGCGTTGCAGATCCACGAGTCGGTCGGGCACGCCATCGAGCTGGACCGCATCCTCGGCTGGGAGGCCGCTTTCGCCGGCACATCCTGGCTGGACCTGGCCCAGCTCGGCTCGCTGCGCTACGGCTCGGACCTGATGAACGTCACCATCGACCCGACCATCCCCGGCGCGCTGGGCAGCTTCGGCTTCGACGACGAGGGCTCCCCGGCGGTGCGGCGGGACGCGGTGCGCGAGGGCCGGTGGGTCGGGGTGCTCGCCGGCCGGGACTCGGCCGCCGTCGCCGGCCTGGACCACGGCGGCAGCGTACGGGCCGACGGCTGGGCCCGGCTGCCGATGGTGCGGATGACCAATGTGGGCCTGGAGCCCGGCCCGCACACCCTCGACGAGATCGTCGCGGCCACCGACGACGGCGTCCTGATGGACGTCAACCGCTCCTGGTCGATCGACGACAAGCGGCTCAACTTCCAGTTCGGCTGCGAGATCGGCTGGGAGGTGAAGCGGGGCCGGCGGGGGCGGATGCTGCGCAACCCCACCTACACCGGCATCGGGCCGCTGTTCTGGCGCTCGATGGACATGCTCTCCTCGGAGACCGTCGCGTGGGGCACGCCGAACTGCGGCAAGGGCCAGCCCGGCCAGACCGGCCACACCGGCCACCCGGCCGCGCCGGCCCGATTCCGCAACGTCCGAGTGGGGGTCCGCGCATGAGCGAGCGCAGCGGTGGTCGTATGAACCAGGACGCCGAGCAGCACGCGCTCGACCTCGCCGGCCGGGTGGTCGACCTGGTCCGCCGGCTGGGCGGGCCGGGGGCCGGGGCCGAGGTGGTGGTCACCCGGTCCGAGCTGGCGCTGACCCGGTTCGCCAACTCCTTCATCCACCAGAACGTGGCCGAGTCGGGCGTCGGGGTGCGGCTGCGGCTGCACGCCGACGGGCGTACGGCCGCCGGCAGCGGCAGCGTGGTCACCCCGGACGGGTTGGCCGCCCTGGTCGAGCGGACCCTGACCGCGGCCCGGCTCTGCCCGCCCGACCCGGCCTGGCCGGGGCTGACCCCACCGGTGTCGGTGCCGGCCGTCCCGGCGTGGGACGAGGCCACCGCGTTCGCCGAGCCCGACGAGCGGGCCGAGCGGGTGCGCGCGTTCGTGGCCGCCGTCGGCGGGCTGGAGGCCGCCGGTTACTGCCGCACCGCGTACCGGGCGGCGGCGTTCGCCAACTCGGCCGGCCACTCGGCGCAGGGCAGCGCGGCCGAGGCGGCGATGGACGGCATCGCCCGGGCCGGCGCGGCGGACGGGGTGGCCCGGCTCTGCGCGGACCGGCTCGCCGACCTCGACGGGGCGGCGCTGGGGCTCCGGGCCGCCACGAAGGCCCGCGCCGCCGTGGACCCGGTCGAGCTGCCGCCGGGCCGGTACGAGGTGGTGCTGGAGCCGGCCGCCGTGGCCGACCTGCTGCACAACTTCGCCATGTGGGGCTTCAACGGCAAGCGGTTCGCCGAGCGGCAGTCGTTCGCCGAGCCGGGCGTCGCCCAGTTCGATCCGGCGGTGACGCTCGTCGACGACCCGCTCGGCGGCTCCGGGCTGCCGTTCGACGCCGAGGGCACCGGCCGGCGGGCGCTGACCCTGGTGGACGCGGGCACCACGGTCGCCGTGGCGCACGACCGGCGCAGCGGCGCGCAGGCCGGCGCGGGCTCCACCGGGCACGCGGAGCCGGGGGCGACCACCTTCGGCCCGACCCCCGGCAACCTGCGGCTCACCGGCACCGGAGGGGTGGCCACCGCCGGTGCCACCCGGGGAACGGGCACCCCTGTGGCGGGTTTCACTGCGGCCGGCGGTGGGCCGGAGATGCCGGGCGGGCCGCTGGACGGGGCGGAGACGCCGGGCGGGCCGGTGCTCGACGCCGAGACCGCCGCCCTGGTCGCCGGGATGGAACGTGGCCTGCTGGTCAGCGACCTCTGGTACACCCGGGTGCTGGACACCAAGAGCCTGGTGATCACCGGGCTGACCCGCAACGGGGTTTGGCTGGTGGAGGGCGGTGTGCCGGTCCGGGCGGTACGGGATTTCCGCTTCACCGAGTCGTATCCCAGGGCGTTGGGGCCCGGCGCGGTGCTCGGGATCGGCCGTCGCCCGGTCCGGCAGCCGGACCGGGTCGACGGCGTCTGGTGGGACGCCCCGGCCCTGCGGCTGGCCGCCTGGAACTTCACCGGCGGCGCCTCCGGCTGACCCCACGCGCGACCGGCCGTCCCCGGCCCGGCCTGCGCGGTGAGGTTCTCGACACCCGGAAATCCAACGTGTTGCGAGGGCTTTTCGGGGGACCGGACACCCGGGACACTCCCTTGCGCGGACGGCCAGCGAAGATCGGCGTAACGTGTGTCACTTAGCTGCGCCGGCACACCGGTGCGGTCGTTGGCTTGCGCGTGACGTGGCAGCGGGTACGAGGTTCGCCGGTCCGCGTGCCGGCCGGAACATGATGCCGCCCGTCAGGGCCCCGTCAGGGAGACGACTCGAATGACATCAACGGCAACGAGGCCGCGGGGCGCGCGAGCACGCGCCGCCATAGCGGCGAAGACGTTGCGGACCGACCGCTGGTGGATAGCCCCACTGATCACCGTCGTCGGGCTCAGCGCCTGGATCGCGTACGCGACGGTCCGGGTCTTCATGCACAAGTGGTACTGGGTGGAGCAGTACCACTACCTGACCCCGTTCTACTCCCCCTGCGTCACCGAGCGGTGTGTCGAGAGCGCCTCGCACTTCGGGCGCTTCCTGCCCGGCTGGTGGGTCATCCCGGACGCGGCGCTGACCCTGCCGTTCCTGCTGCTGTTCCGGCTCACCTGCTACTACTACCGCAAGGCGTACTACCGGTCGTTCTGGCTGTCGCCGCCGGCCTGCGCGGTCCCGGACGGGCACAAGACCTACTCCGGCGAGACCCGGTTCCCGCTGCTCGGCCAGAACCTGCACCGCTACTTCTTCTACGCCGCCGCGGTCATCTCGCTGATCAACACCTGGGACGCGATCCTGGCCTTCCACTCGCCGAAGGGCTTCGGCTTCGGGCTGGGCAACATCGTCCTGCTGGTCAACGTGATCATGCTGTGGGCGTACACGATCTCCTGCCACTCCTGCCGGCACATCATCGGCGGGCGGCTCAAGCACTTCTCCAAGCACCCGGTGCGGTACAAGGCATGGACGTTCATCTCCACGCTGAACGCCAAGCACATGCAGCTCGCCTGGATCACCCTCGGCACCCTGGCGCTGACCGACTTCTACGTCATGGCGGTCGCGGCCGGCTGGTTCAACGACCTGCGGTTCATCAACTAGAGGGCCTGACATGACCACCACGAATCGCATCGAACGACACCACTACGACGTCGTCGTGATCGGGGCCGGCGGCGCCGGCCTGCGCGCGGCGATCGAGGCCCGGCTCGCCGGCAAGAAGACCGCGATCATCTCGAAGTCGCTGTTCGGCAAGGCGCACACGGTGATGGCCGAGGGTGGCGCCGCCGCCGCCATGGGCAACGTGAACAGCCGGGACAACTGGCAGGTGCACTTCCGCGACACCATGCGCGGCGGCAAGTTCCTCAACAACTTCCGGATGGCCGAGCTGCACGCGAAGGAGTCGCCGCAGCGGATCTGGGAGCTGGAGACGTACGGGGCGCTCTTCGACCGCACCAAGGACGGGAAGATCTCCCAGCGCAACTTCGGCGGCCACGAGTACCCGCGGCTGGCGCACGTCGGCGACCGGACCGGCCTGGAGCTGATCCGCACCCTCCAGCAGAAGATCGTCTCCCTCCAGCAGGAGGACAAGGCGGAACTGGGCTCGTACGACGCCCGGATCAAGGTGTTCGACGAGACCACCATCACCGAGCTGCTCCTCGACGGCGAGAAGGTCGCCGGGGCGTTCGGCTACTACCGGGAGTCCGGCGAGTTCATCCTGCTCGAGGCCCCGGCGGTGGTGCTGGCCACCGGCGGCGTCGGCCGGTCGTACAAGGTCACCTCGAACTCCTGGGAGTACACCGGGGACGGGCACGCGCTGGCGCTGCGCGCCGGGGCGACGCTGATCAACATGGAGTTCCTCCAGTTCCACCCGACCGGCATGGTCTGGCCGCCCTCGGTGAAGGGCATCCTGGTCACCGAGTCGGTGCGCGGCGACGGCGGCGTGCTGAAGAACTCCGACGGCAAGCGGTTCATGTTCGACTACGTCCCCGACGTCTTCCGCAAGCAGTACGCGGAGACCGAGGAGGAGGCGGACCGCTGGTACACCGACCCGGACAACAACCGGCGCCCGCCGGAGCTGCTGCCCCGCGACGAGGTCGCCCGGGCGATCAACAGCGAGGTCAAGGCCGGTCGGGGTACGCCGGCCGGCGGCGTCTACCTGGACATCGCCTCCCGGCGCTCGGCCGAGGAGATCCGCCGTCGCCTGCCGTCGATGTACCACCAGTTCAAGGAGCTGGCCGACGTCGACATCACCAAGGAGCCGATGGAGGTCGGCCCGACCTGTCACTACGTGATGGGCGGCGTCGAGGTGGACCCGGACTCCGGGGCCGCGTTCGGCAGCGTGCGCGGGCTGTTCGCCGCGGGTGAGGTCTCCGGCGGCATGCACGGGTCGAACCGCCTCGGCGGCAACTCGCTGTCCGACCTGCTGGTCTTCGGCAAGCGGGCGGGTGGCCACGCCGCGTCGTACACCGATCAGCTCACCGCGCGCCCGAAGGTGGCGATCAGCGCGGTGGAGGCCGCGGTGGAGACGGCGCTCGCGCCGTTGCAGCGCGACACCGGGGAGAGCCCCTACCACCTCCAGCAGGACCTCCAGGCGGTGATGGGCGACCTGGTCGGCATCATCCGGCGTGAGGGCGAGCTGGCCGACGCGCTGGGCCGGCTGGCCGAGCTGCGCGAGCGGGTGGCGAAGGTCAGCGCGGTGGGCGGCCGGCGGTACAACCCGGGCTGGCACCTGGCGCTGGACCTGCGCAACATGCTGGTGGTCTCGGAGTGCACCGCGAAGGCGGCGCTGGAGCGGCAGGAGTCGCGCGGCGGGCACACCCGGGAGGACTTCCCCGCGATGGACCCGATGTGGCGGCGGGTGAACCTGGTCTGCTCGTTGAACGGCGACGCCGTGCGGCTGACCCACAAGCCGCTGCCGAAGATGCGGTCGGAGCTGATCGGCCTCTTCGACCGCGCGGAACTGGCCAAGTACCTGACCGACGAGGAGCTGGCAGACTTCGACGCCCTCGTCTCGGACGCCGACGCCGAGGAGGCGGGGAACTGATGGGCACCAAGCGTCACTTCAGGGTCTGGCGCGGCGACGAGAGCGGCGGCGACCTTCAGGACTACCAGGTCGAGGTCAACGAGGGCGAGGTGGTTCTCGACATCATCCACCGGCTCCAGGCCACCGACGCGCCGGACCTTGCCTGCCGGTGGAACTGCAAGGCCGGCAAGTGCGGCTCCTGCTCCATGGAGATCAACGGGATGCCCAAGCTGGGCTGCATGACCCGGATGTCGACCTTCGAGGAGACCGAGACCGTCACGGTCACCCCGCTGCGCACCTTCCCGATCATCCGGGACCTGGTCACCGACGTCTCGTTCAACTACGAGAAGGCGCGGGAGACCCCGGCGTTCGCACCGCCGGCCGGGGTGGCCCCGGGCGACTACCGGATGCAGCAGGTGGACGTCGAGCGCTCGCAGGAGTTCCGCAAGTGCATCGAGTGCTTCCTGTGCCAGAACACCTGCCACGTGATCCGGGACCACGACGAGAACAAGCACGCCTTCGCCGGCCCCCGGTACTTCATCCGGGCCGCCGAGCTGGACATGCACCCGCTCGACGCGCGGACCGACCGCAGGGAGTACACGCAGGCGGAGCAGGGGCTCGGCTTCTGCAACATCACCAAGTGCTGCACCGAGGTCTGCCCAGAGCACATCAAGATCACGGACAACGGGATCATCCCCATGAAGGAGCGGGTCGTCGACCGCAGGTACGATCCCCTTGTGTGGCTCGGTAACAAGATCTTTCGGAGGGGTCAGGTGCCTCAGACCTTCGTGACCAGCGCGAAGCACGGCGACGCGGTGCACTCCCACGCCGCGCACGGCGGGGTGCACTCGCACGCGGGCGACTCGCACGACCCGGCAGCCGAGGCCCAGGCCCAGGCCGGCGTCAACTGGCACCGCGAGGTGCCGAGGCCGACCGCCCCGGCCGTTGACGACAACGGCAGGCTCCCGCTGACGGAGCTCACCTTCGACCGGGCCGCCGCGCCGTCGCCGTTCGGCGACGACGTGACGTTCCCACTGCCCCCGGAGCACCTGAACTTCGCCCACCCGGAGCAGGACAAGCACTGAGCACGGCGACACGGACGGGGGCCACGGCACACGCCGGCGGCCCCCGTCCGCATTTCGCCCGTACGCCCCGCTTCCGCCGGTCAGTCGGCGGTGAGCAGCGGGCGCAGGGCGGCGACGATCGGGGCGTCGGCGGGAAGCCAGGTGACCGAGTCGAGTTCGTGGGCGGCCAGCCAGCGCAGGGCGGAGTGCTCCAGGGCCTGCGGCTGGTCGCCGTGCAGCAGGCTGGCGGCGTACACCTTGAGCACCGAGCGGCCGTGGGCCATCCGCACGTTGCGGCCGACCCGGTCGCCGACCGCCACGCGTACGGCCAGTTCCTCGGCGCATTCGCGGACCAGCGCGGCGGTCTCGCTCTCCCCCGGCTCCACCTTGCCGCCCGGGAACTCCCACATTCCGGCGACCTCGGGCGGGGCGGACCGGGCGCAGGCGAGCACCCGCCCGTCCGCGATGATCGCCGCGCCCACGATCACCTTCGGTTCCTGTCGTTCGGTCTGTCCGCCTTCGCTGGCCCGTTCGGTCTGCACGGGCGTCCAGGGTGCCAGATCAATCGGCGGTTTGGGTACCGTGACCGTCCGCCAGGCCAGTAGAAGTGGGAAGTGTGGGCGTGGACACACCGTCGGTCGGACGACAGACTTGAGCCACCGGCATAGACACGGGACGGCGACGATTTGGCCACAAGCCGGCAACGACGCCTGGGAGGTGCGGTGATGCGCGTGCTGTTCAGGGGACGGACGAAGCACGACTACCTGAGCGACGCACTGACCCTGTTGACCGGATGGACCCGGGAGGGTGAACAAATCCGGCGCACGCTGGAGATGGACGACGCCCAGCACGCCGCGCTCACCGAACGGGTGAAGGTGGTCGCCGACGCCCTGCACCTGCGCCCCGAGATCAGCCGCCGGGGCGACCAGACCCAGATCCGGGTCGGGCACGGCGACGGCGAGCCGCTCACCGAGGGCGAGGTCCTGCTGGCCGCCCGCATCGAGGACGTGTACCGGGCCGTCACCAGCGCCTGAGAGCTTCCTGAGAATCTTTGTTTTGCCCGAAGGGTGCGCGGGTAATGAATCGGTGCGGGACGAGACAAACTTTCCCGCAAAGGATCAACCTGACGAATCGCATTTTTTTGGGAGCTGACATGACCGCGCCGACCACCAGCAACAAGCACGTGACCGACCACGCCGACCACCGCCCGGGCCACGACGTGCACCACGTCGCCCGGCACGGCGACGAGACAAAGCCGTCGTGGAAGACCACCGAGCTGGCCGTCTACCTGCTGGCGGTCATCGGCGTGCTGATCGCCTCGCAGACCGTCGGTGACGGCGCGGCCAACAACGGCGCGGACTACTTCGCGGCCGACAAGGCCTGGTGGTACATCACCCTGCTGACCATCGGTTACCTGATCAGCCGGGGCCTGGCGAAGTCCGGCAGCCGCACCCACGACAACGACCCGCGCACCAACCGGTAAGCGCATTCGTCACGGAGCCCCGCCGATCGCATCGACGATGCCCGGCGGGGCTCCGTCGCGTCCGCGTCCCGCCACTACCATCCCCGGATGCGGCACGGCGAGTTCCTCGATCCTCTGCTGGTGCCGGTCTACGACGCCGAGTGCGTCTGGGGCCCCGACGACGACTTCTTCCTGTCGCTGGTGGGCGATACCCCGGCCGCCCGCGTGCTCGACCTGGGCTGCGGCACCGGCCGGCTCACCGTCGCCCTGGCCGCCGCCGGGCACACCGTCACCGGCGTGGACCCGGCCGGCCCCGCCCTCGCGGCGGCGCGGCTCAGGCCCGGCGCGGACCGGGTCGCCTGGGTCGAGGGGACGTCCGTCGGACTGCCCGCCGGGGCCTACGACGTGGCCGTCATGACCAGCCACGTGGCGCAGGTGTTCGTGACCGACGAGGAGTGGGACCGTACCCTCGCCGACCTGGCGCGGGCGCTCGCGCCCGGCGGCCGGCTGGCGTTCGACTCCCGCGACCCGGCGGCGCGGCGGTGGGAGCGCTGGAACCCGACCGACTCGTCCCGGCCGGTCCGCCTGCCGGTCCGCCTGCCGGGCGGCCGGACGGTGCGGGCCTGGACGGAGGTGACCGGGGTACGCGACCGGACGGTCAGCTTCACCCAGCACTACGTGTTCCCGGGCGGCGAGGAGCGGCTCAGCTCGGCGACCCTGCGCTTCCGCAGCGAGGCGGAGTTGCGCGGGTCCCTGCGTGACGCCGGCTTCACCGTCGAGCGGGTCCACGGCGGCTGGGACGGGCAGGCCGTGGGCGAGGGCGACGGGGAACTGGTCGTCGTCGCCCGGACGTAGGCACGGCGGGGCCGACCGGGGTCGAAATGGGTTGGCCGGGGCGGCGGGCCCGGCGCAGAAGGCGGTGGAGGGCGGGGGCGACTGACGGCGGCGGGGCGGCTGGCGCGACCTGCCTACCGTGGGACGCATGGCCAACGCGACGTACGACCGCAAGGAGCAGTTCCAGCAGATCCAGAGCGGACTCCTCGACGGTGAGCAGATCATCTCCGTCTACGACGCCGTGGGCACCGGCACCGGGTTCATCGGCCTCACCGACCGGCGCGTGATCATCCAGGACCGGTCCTTCGTCGGCAAGCGGTACGCGATCACCAGCATCCCGTACTCGAAGATCACCAGCGTGAGCGTGGTGAGCAACAAGTCGTGGGGTGGGTCGTTCTTCTCCACCGGCGCGATCGCGATCCACGTCGGCACCCACACGTACGAGGTCGAGTTCCGGGGCGCGGAGAAGAGCCACCACGTGCACAACGTGATCCTGCACTACATCTCCTGACCCTCACGGGTTCACCCGCTGCCTCAGGCGATCCCTGTCGACGGTCGCCCTAGGCCCGGCGGGAGACGAAGGGCCACGTCTTCGGCGGCAGGCGAGCGCGTGCGCCATTACCGAAGCCGACCGCTGCCCTGACGATGAAACGAGGGGGCGCCGCTCAGGTGGCACCCCCTTCGCCGTGAGCGCGACGCCCGGCGGGAAGCGCCTTCACCAGGGCGAAGGGGTAGCGGGAAACGGACGCTGGGGCGCCGGGGGCGTACTGGCAGCAGGCCGAGCCCGAGGGATGCACCCCGAGCAGGTCGACCCTCGATTCATGCTGGCCGATGCTTGCGCCGGCAATAATTTTCCATACACAAACCTATGGTGAAGCTTCCCTCCATGCAGGACAGTGAACGATAACGATGCCTCACCCTGTGGAGCTGCCATGGCCATGACACCGCTGCGCGCCGTCACCCTCGCGGGTGCCACCGCGCTCGCCCTCCTCGGCACCACCGCCCCTGCAGGGGCTACCAGGCCGGTTGCCGGAGCCAGCATGGTCACCCACGACGAGCAGATCACCTGGCAGGGCTGGTCCGGCGCCACCCTGTCAGCCGGCGCCACCGCCGGCACTACCGTCACCGCCGCCGGGCTCACCCTCGGCACCCCGGCCGGCACCACCGTCTACAGGGACCCGCACACCAGCATCAAGCGGACCTGGGCGTACGGCACCTGGACCTCCCCGCTGACCGAGGTCGGCTTCGGCGCCAGCGAGCTGGTCGCCTCTTGGAACGCCGACACCCCGGCCGGTACCTGGCTCCAGGTCGAACTCCAGGGCACCTACACCACCGGCACCCGCACGCCGTGGTACGTGCTGGGGCGCTGGGCCTCCGGCGACGGCGACATCAAGCGGACCAGCGTCGACAGGCAGGGCGACAGGACGTCCAGCATCTTGGCCGACACCTTCACCATCAACAACGCGAGCGCCGGGGTGCTGCTGCGGGCGTACCAGCTCCGGCTGACCCTCTACCGCGACCCGGCGCAGACCGCCTCCCCGCTGGTCCGCTCGGTCGGCGCGATGAGCTCGAACGTGCCCGACCGGTTCACCGTCACCCCCAGCGCCGGCCACATCGCCTGGGGCACCGAGCTGGCGGTCCCCCGCTACTCGCAAAACGTCCACACCGGCCATTACACGCAGTACGGCGGCGGCGGCGAGGCCTGGTGCTCGCCGACCTCCGTCGAAATGGTCGTCGAGTACTGGGGCCGGAAGCCCTCCGCCGCCGACACGTCCTGGGTGGACCCCAGCCACGCGGACCCGACGGTTGACCACGCCGCCCGGATGACCTACGACTACCAGTACAAGGGCACCGGCAACTGGCCGTTCAACACCGCGTACGCAGCCCGTTTTCCCGGGCTGGAAACGAAGGTGACCCGGCTGCACTCGCTCGACGAGATCGAGCACTTCATCGCCGCAGGCATGCCTGTAGTGGTCAGTCAGTCCTTCCTCGCCAGCGAGCTGACCGGGGCGGGCTACGGCACCGCCGGGCACCTGATGGTGGTGGTCGGCTTCACACCCACCGGTGATGTGATCGTCAACGACCCGGCCTCACCCCGCAACGACGCGGTACGGCACGTCTACTCCCGGACCCAGTTCGAGCAGATCTGGCTGCGGACCAAGCGGACCACGGCCAACGGCGGCACAAGCAGCGGCTCCGGCGGCATCGTCTACCTCATCAAGCCGACCGGGGTGGCCTGGCCACAGGTGACGGGCTCCACCAACTGGTAGCGACGGTCGGCGCCATCGCCGTCGGGCACCGACACCGAAGTTCACCACGGAGCGGGAGGCCGTCGCCTGCGTGGCGGCCAGGGGCCGCTGGCGGGAGGCGTTCCACGACCTGCGGCACGCCTACGCCACCTGGCTGGTCCCCGACGGCCTCCCGCTCAGCTCTGCTGCCTCGGACCAGGGAGGCACTCGGATGGGACCTTCGGCGCGGACGGAGAACCCGCGGCCTGGGCCCTCACACTGAGGCCGGAGAGGGAAACCCCCGTCGGGGGGATGCGGTCTGAGAGCCCGGTAGGCAACGCCACCTCAGGCGATTCCTGTCGACGGCCGGTCTATGCCTCGTCGTCGAGCCACAGTTCCCGGCATACGCGACACCTGCCGCCCCACTCGTCCCGGTCCCAGTCGTGCTCGGTCCGAACCTGGGTCACCTCGTCACAGACCTCGCAGACCTGGGCGTAGTCGCAGGGCTCGGGAGCATGAAACCGTCGCTGGGGTGCGGGCAGATCAGCCACCAGCACGGAGCGGGTCCGGTTGTGCTGGCGCCACCTCGACTCGTGCCCGCACCGGACGCAGTCGGAAAGCCGCTCGCAGGGATCCGTCGCACTGCGGGCTCGGCCGTACGTGTGTACCACCTTGGCGGAGAAGAACTGCCCGCAGTGCCGGCACCGCCGCTCGTAGCGGCACGGGTCGTCGGAGTCGGTGAACTCGGACGGGATGTGCAGCCTGAGCCGGCAGAGGGTCCGTCGGACCCTGCCCGTCCGCTGCGGAACTGGCATCGCGCGTCCTAACCTCGGCTGCGAAAGGTGTCGATGACACTACGCCCCACCATTCCCCACCGCTACCGAGCGCTACGCCCCGGCCACCGCCAGGCCGCGCACGGGTCGGCGGCCCTCGCCCGAGGGCCCTACCGTCGGGGACATGACGACAGTGATGGTTATCTTCGGATCGGCCCTGGCGCTGGCCGTGGCCGCGTTCGTCGTGGTCGCCTGGCGGGACCGGCGGCGGCAGTCCACCCCGGAGGACTCGGCGGCAGCCCGCGAGGCGGCCAGCACCCAGGAGAGGTACGCGGCCGAGCGGCACGGCGCTCAGGGCGAGGTGTGGCAGCGGGGGCAGAACTCCCAGGGCTGACCGGGCGCGGCCCGACCCGCCGCCGGTCGCCCGCCTGGTTGGCTATTGCCCGCCTGGCTGCGCGCTGCCGGCGCGACCGTCCGCCGATGGTCAGCGGCTCGGGCGGCGGGTGCAGGGGCCGTCGTGGTCGGCCCTGAGCAGGCAGCGCCGACCACCCGACAGGCGCAGGTCGCAGAAGACCCGATGCCGTACGCCCTGCTCGTCCTCGGCCGACACGGTGGTCTCCCCCGGGTCCGCCGAGGAGAGCACGCCCGCCCAGCGGGCCACCACCCGGGCGAGCCGCACCGCGCCGGCCAGGTCCGGGGCGAGGACCGGCAGGTGGATGACGAACCGCCCCCGGGCCGCCATCAGTGCCGGCCCGCGTTGGGTCGGCGAGCCAGCTCGGCCCGCAGCCGCCGCAACTCGGAGCCGAGCCGTGCCGTCTCCAACCGGGACGCCCGCAGCGCGTCGTAGTGGACGGCCAACTCGGTGGCCAGCCGGTCCATGAACACCTGCACCTCCCCCGGGTCCAGGCCACGTCGGCCGAACCGGGCCGACCGGAACCGCTGCGTCCGCACCTGCCAGGGCAGCAGCGACACGGATACCGAGGAGCGCGGGCAGGGCGACGCCCCGCGCCTCCACGACGCCCGCCCCGGCCCGCCGGGCCACCTGAAGAAACCTCGCACCACCGACCACCCCTCCCCGCATCGGACCAGCCTCATTCGGTCGAACTCGGCGCACCTCAGCGTTTCCGCCCAGACACCGAATGCAACTGGAACTATAAGCGTGATGCCCTTAAGGCATCAAGGGCTTATAGCCACATAGCCACAAGCCACCCTGGCCACGAGGCCACCACGCTGATGCCATGACCATCGATCCGCGTTCTCACACGCCCGTCTACGTGCAGCTCGCCGACCTGCTGCGGGAGCGGATCGAATCCGGTGCCCTGCCGGCGGGTTCGGCCGTCGGCAGCGAAACCCGGCTGACGCAGGAGTACGGCATCGGCCGTGACGCCGTCCGCATGGCGATCTCGGTCCTTCGCTCCGAGGGACTCGTCACCACCAATCGCAGCAGGGGCACCGTCGTCCGGGAGGCACCTGAGCGGCGGCGGGTGGAGTTGCCGCCGGGAGCTTCCGTGATCGCGCGGGTGCCCAGCGTGAATGAGCGCCGGGCCATGCAGCTCGACGAGGGCGTGCCGGTCCTTGAGGTGCGCGGCCCGGAAGGCGACGTGGAGGTCCTGCCCGGCGACGAGGTCGAGCTGACCCGCCCACCGTCCTGACCCGCCGGCGGCACCGCCGCCACGGCGTAGATCAGCGATCGCCCTCGTCGGAGCCCGAGGGCCGGTAGCGGTCGAACACGGACGGGTCGGCGAGCCACGCGGCGACCATCCGCTTGCCGTGGCGGTGGCGGAGATAGTCCTCCGCCTCGACCCGGCTTCCCCCGTACCGCTGGAGCACGGCGAGCACCTCCTCCGGCGGGACCGTGAAGTCGCCCATGTCCAGCAGGGTGTAGACGCGACGGCCGCTCTTCCTGATGGCCCGGCGGCCCCCCAGCCGCGTCCCAGGAGCCAGCCGGATCATCAGAGGCGGATTCTCCCACCCCTGCCCGACCTCGACGACGGTGATCGACTCGATCGACGCCCACGGCAGGACGGTGGTCGATCCCCTCGCGAGGACGGTCAGGCCGTCCGCGTCGACGTCGAGCCGGAACGGCCACAGCAGCGACACCCACGCCGCCCCGGCGAGCAGCACCATGAGGTACGCCAGCATCTCGTAGAACGAGACCGTGTCGGGCCAATGGTGGCCGGAACTGGACTCTTCGGCCTGCGCCGCCGCCCAGACCGCCACCCCGAACACGCCCCACGCCAGACAGATATTGCGCAGCGCGGCGGTCTTCCGCTGGAACCGCGCGCCCTGATCCACCTGGTCATGGTGACGCTCTGCGGCAAACTGGCGGGCGCGGGTCGGCGGCGGCCGGGCACGATCGGCAGGAGAGATCAGTTGTCGGGCGGCCCTGGGATACTTGCCCCATGCGCGTCCGACTCTCCACTCTGATCCGTTGGCTGCGCCCGGCCGACGGCAGGCGTACGCGCTGGCTGCGCCGCGCCGTCGTCGCGGCCCTCGTCGGCGCAGCGCTCCTGACCGGTGGCACCGTGGCCAGCGTGCAGTGGATCCGCGGCGACGCGGAGGGGCACATCTTCGCCGAGCAGGACGTCCCCGACGCGCCGGTCGCCCTGGTGCTGGGCACCAAGGTCCACCCCGACGGGACCCCCTCGCCGTTCCTCACCGCCCGCCTGGAGATCGCGCGGCGGCTGCTCGCCGCCGGCAAGGTACGCGCCGTCCTGCTCTCCGGCGACAACATGAACCCGGACTACAACGAGCCGACCGCGATGCGGCGCTGGCTGCTCGACCACGGCGTGCCGGCGGAGAGGGTGGTGCTGGACTACGCCGGCTTCGACACGTACGACTCGTGCGCCCGCGCGAAGCGGATCTTCGGGGTGGAGCGGGCGACGGTGGTGACCCAGTCCTTCCACCTGCCCCGCGCCGTGGCGGTGTGCCGGCGGCTCGGCGTCGACGCCAGCGGCGTGGGCGACGAGACCGCCCGCGAGTACGACCGGACGTGGCGGATCAGCTCCACCCGCGAGTACGGCGCATGTGTGAAGGCCGCCGTGGACCTGATGTCGGGCCGCGACCCGGCCCACCTCGGCAGCCGGGAGACCGGCGTCGAGGACGCGTTACGCAGCGCCTGACCCCGGCCGCTGACCGGCGGGCAGCAGGGCGTCGAGCCAGCTCAGCATCGTGGCGGCGTACTGCGGGCTGATGCTGTCGAGGTCCTCGCCCTCGTGCAGGGTGGGATAGTGGTCGCAGCCGTCGAGCCGGCAGACGGTGGGCGGGGTGGCGGCTCCGGCGGTGGCCCGCCGCCAGGCGGCGACGCTGGCGTCGATCGGGACCCACGCGTCAGTCGTACCGTAGAAGAGCAGCACCGGGCAGGTCACCCGGGCGAACACCGGAACCGGGTCGAAGTCCATGTCCCGCCAGGTGCCCGGCTCGTCGGGCAGCTCGCGCGGCAGGTAGGCCAGCGGGAACCAGGGACGTTCGGCGGCCCGGTCGATGACCCCCTGCGCGGTCGCGCGGTCGAGGTCGCCCCGCAGGTACGCCTCCATGGTGGCCCGCACCCGGCCCAGCTCAGTCAGGTCGACGTCGCCGTAGCCGCGCAGGCGGAGCTGCTCGGCGGTGCCGTAGCGCATCTGGGCGGCGGGGCTGACCCCGCTGGAGGAGACGAGCACGAGGAAGGCGACCAGGTCCGGATGGAGCGCGGCGGTCAGCGGCGCCGACCACGCGCCCTGGCTCAGCCCCCACACCCCGACCGGCACGTCGCCGACCTGCCGGCGCAGGACACCGATGGCCGCTGCCGCGTCGGCGGCCTGGTCGGCCAGGGGAACGTCGTGGCCGTCCACCCGGGGCCGGCGGTCGAAGCGCAGCACCGCGATCCCCGCACCGGGCAGCAGTCGGGCCAGGTGCTCGTAGCAGAAGTACGACCGGTGCCCGGCCTCGGCGGCGTGCAGCACCACGATCCCGCCCCGGACCGGGCCGAACGGCAGGTCCAGCGTGCCCGCCAACCGCACCCCGCCACCGTCGAACTCAAGCTCCACGCCGACACCCAACCACGCCCCGCCGCCCCCCGCCGCCCCTGTCGCCCCCGCCGCCCCACCGCCTCCCGCCGCCCCGTCGGAGACCTTGGACGGTTACCGTCGCCACGCGACGACAACTGTCCAACATCGCGACTGGGCGGGTGGGTGGGTGGGGGCGTCAGGAGACGTCGCTGAAGCGGCGCAGGGTCCACCGGGCCGGCGGCCAGCCGGTGGGGTCGTCGTCGGTGGTCCACTCAGTGGTCGAGGCCGGAGCCACCGCCACGTCGAACGCCCTGAACATCGGCTGGGCGGCGAGGGCATGGAAGGAGCCCTCGACCGTCTCGGTGTGCCCGACCAGCACGACCGTGCCGCCCCGATGCCGGTGCGCGATGTCCATGATGGCGCGGCTGACCCTTACGGTCAGCTCCGCCCAGGTCTCGTTGCCCTCCTCGAACGGCCGGAACACCCCACCGCCCGCCGTCGCGTGGTCGGTCTGGAACCGGGTCGTCGACAGCCCGTCGGCGTACGGCGGCGTGTGCCAGGCGCACAGCCCGCAGTCCGCCACCGGGCTGACGCCCAGCGCCGAGGCGATGGGCCAGGCGGTCTCGACCGCCCGGCGCAGCACGGAGGAGTAGACGGCCACGGGGCCGGAGACCGCGAGTTCGTCGGCGAGCCGCCCGGCCAGCCTTTGCGCCTGCTGGTGGCCCACCTCGGTCAGTCCCCGGCAGCCGTGCGGGCCGCCCACCACCCCCTCGACCTGGTGTACCGACTCACCGTGTCGGACGAAGAGCAGCCGAGTTCGCATCAGGTCATCATGCAGCGAGTTCGCTGACCTGTCGATCAACGAATGCGTATCGGTCGAGGCCGGACATCGAAGCGGACCGGGCCGGCGGCCCCGACGACGCCGAAGCCCGGGCTCGTCCGCTGAGTACGCCGACTCATGCCCTTGGGGGCGTTCCGGTGCAGGCTGGGCGCCATGGCGTCCTCCACCTCCGCCCCGACCGCCCGGCGCGGCGGTCCCGTCGTCGGGCTCCTGACGCTGCTCTGGGTCGGGGGCCTGCTCGCGCTCTTCTCCCGGTGGTTCGCCATCGGCATGGAACGGTGGGCCGCCTCGTACTCCTCCCCGAGCAGCGAGATGGAGTACCTGGGCCGCCAGCTGTCCCAGGCGATGCTGGCCACGCTCCTGCTGGCGGCGGCCGGGCCGGCGGTGATCGCCGCGGTGGCGTACGGGATGCGGCTGGCCCGCACCGCGATCGTCTTCCTGGTGCTGGCAGTCGTCGTCGGCGTCCCGGCGCTGACGCTGGCCGCGTACACCTACCGCGACCTGGACCCGCCGCCCCCACCGCCGGCACCGGTGTCCGGATGCCGCGAGCACAGCGGGGGCGACAGCCGTTGCCCGGGCGGCTGAACCGCTGCCGGCCAGATCGGGTACGGCATCCGGCCGTCCGCACGGCGACGGGGCGTGGCCACCTGGAGGCTCGGCCGGATGCTCGGCACGGCGCGAGGGCTCGGCCTGAAGCGGTTGCTGATCGTTGTGCGGGCGGTTCAGACGTTGAACCGCGACCGGACTACACGTTGAAGCGGAACTCGACCACGTCGCCGTCCTGCATGACGTACTCCTTGCCCTCGATGCGGACCTTGCCGGCCGCCTTCGCCGCCGCCATCGATCCGGCCGCGACCAGGTCGCCGTAGGAGACCACCTCGGCCTTGATGAAACCGCGCTGGAAGTCGGAGTGGATGGCCCCCGCGGCCTCCGGGGCGGTCGCGCCGACCGGGACGGTCCAGGCCCGCGCCTCCTTGGGCCCCGCCGTCAGGTACGTCTGGAGCCCGAGCGTGCGGAAGCCGACCCGGACGAGCTGGTTGAGGCCGGGCTCGGCCTGACCGATCGACTCCAGCAGCTCGCGGGCCTCCTCCTCGGGCAGGTCCACCAGCTCGGACTCGATCTTGGCGTCCATGAAGATGGCCTCGGCCGGGGCGACCAGCGCACGCAGCTCGTCGAGGAACTCGGCGTTGGCCAGCTCGGCCTCGTCGACGTTGAAGACGTACAGGAAGGGCTTGGTGGTGAGCAGGTGCAGCTCGCGCAGGTGCTCCAGCTCGATCTTCGCGGCGGCGGCGCCCGCGTACAGCGTGGTGCCGCCGTCGAGGACCTGGACCGCCTGCTGCGCCGCGGCCACGGCGGCGGCCCGGTCCTTGCGGAGCTTGGCCTCCTTCTCCAGCCGGGGCAGCGCCTTCTCCAGGGTCTGGAGGTCGGCCAGGATCAGCTCGGTGTTGATCGTCTCGATGTCGTCGGCTGGGGAGACCTTGCCGTCGACGTGCACCACGTTCGGGTCGGAGAAGGCCCGCACCACCTGGCAGATCGCGGACGCGTCGCGGATGTTCGCCAGGAACGCGTTGCCTCGGCCCTGCCCCTTCGAGGCGCCCCGGACCAGGCCGGCGATGTCGACGAACGACACCGGCGCCGGCAGCACCTTCTGCGAGGAGAAGATCTCGGCCAGCTTGTTCAGCCGCTCGTCCGGCAGCCCGACGACGCCGACGTTGGGCTCGATCGTGGCGAACGGGTAGTTCGCCGCGAGCACGTCGTTCTTGGTCAGCGCGTTGAACAGGGTGCTCTTGCCGACGTTGGGCAGGCCGACGATCCCGATGGTGAGGCTCACGGGCGGCCAGTCTACGCGGCCGGCATCGGCCGTCTGCGGTCAGCTCAGCAGACGCGGCTCGATCCGGGTCTCCCGGACCCCGCCGTCCCCGGACCGGGCAACCTCGTACGCCGCGACGCCCTCGCGGTCGGCGACCGCCTCGACCAGCCGGGTGCCCCGGTAGACCAGCCCGACCCCGTCGTCGGTGCAGTGGCTGGTCGGGAGCGTGCCGTCGGCGACCAGCCCGTGCATCAGCGGTCGCCGCTGGTCCTCGCTGTCGTAGTGCACCCCGTTGCCGTACGGCAGCCAGCCCAGGCCGTCGGTGAACCCGCGCAGCCGGGGGCCGAAGCTGTCGGTGGCGCCGCCGAGGTGCCAGCAGATCGAGCCGGCGGAGACCCCGGCCAGCACCACCCCGGCCTGCCAGCACTCGTGCAGGATCTCGTCGAGGCCGTGCACCCGCCACACCGCGCACAGGTTGGCCACGCTGCCGCCGCCGACCCAGATCACGTCCTGGGCGAGCAGGTGGGCCCGGACGTCGTCGACGTTCGGCATGGGGAACAGCGCCAGGTGCGACGCCCGGAACCGGGTGCCGGCGAACGCCGCGTAGACGGCGGCGATCGAGGCGTCCCGGTCGCCGACGGCCTGGCCGAGGTAGCACAGCCGCGGCTCGGGGCCGGCCTGGGCCAGCTCGGCGGCCAGCTCGAACACCGGCCCGGGGCGCAGGTCGTTCGGGCCGCGACGGCGGCTGAAGAAGCCCATGCTGGTGGCGACGATGGTCGGCTCGCTGGCGGGCACGGCGGTCCTCTCCTCGGGGTGCTACCCCGGCATTGTGCCCCACCTCGCACCGGCGCGGTTCGCTCGGCTCAGCCGTCAGCCCCGCCCCGGAGCGCGACACCCGACGCCGCTCGCCGGCCCGCTCGCGGTGGGCCGTGCCGGGTCAGCCGGCCAGCAGGCGCCGCTCCCCGGCGCCCGGCCCGACGGCCCCCCGCCCGGACCCGGCCGAGCCCCGCGCGGTCCCGGGCCGCTCCCCGGTGGGCAGCTCACGGCCGGTGGCCCCGGACAGCTCGTGGGTCGTGAACTCACCGCGGGCCGTCGGCGGCAGCTCGCGGGCCGCCGACGCCGGCAGCGTGAACCGGTACGCGGCGGGCGGGCCGGCCGCCGCGGACTCGCCGAACATCCAACGCACCTCGTCGACCGTCCAGCCCAGCCCGGAGCGGCCGGCGATCTCCCGGACCAGGCGCAGCCCCACCCGCGTGTCGTCGTCGTAGAAGCGCATGCACCAGTGGTGCGCCCACATGCCGAGGGCGCGCAGGCCCGCGGCGTCGAGCGACGCGGCGAGCCGGCCGCAGGCCGTGTCCCGGAACGCCCGCCCCGGGTCACCGGCCCGATCCCGCTCCATCGCGCCGTACGCCGCCGGGGCGACCGCCCGCATCCGGTCGTAGAAGCCCTGAACCACCGTGCGGTCGAGCCGCGCCCGCCCCGACCGCATCAGCGGACACCTCGCCCGGCCACGCTCGCCATCGCCGCACCCTTCTTGAGTTGGTGGCGGGGACCGTACCGGCACCTACCGACACTTTCGGCCTGGATATCCGTTCCCGGCCGGGACGGGCCGGCTGAGGTGGAGCGATGCCGCGAGGGCCCCAGCCCACCCCCACGGCCAGGTCCGATTTCCGCGAGCCGGAGGGTCGGGCGGCGGGGCAGTATCGGTGTCGTGGAATTGGACTTCGAGCGGTGCTACCGGGCGGTCGACAGCCGTGACCAGCGATTCGACGGCTGGTTCTACACGGGCGTGACGTCGACCGGGATCTACTGCCGGCCGTCCTGCCCGGCGATGACGCCCAAGCGGCGCAACGTCCGGTTCTTCCCGTCGGCCGCCGCCGCGCAGGGAGCCGGGCTGCGGGCCTGCCGCCGCTGCCGGCCGGACGCCGCCCCGGGCTCGCCCCAGTGGGACGTCCGGGCGGACGTGGTGGGGCGGGCCATGCGGCTGATCGCCGACGGGGTGGTCGACCGGGACGGCGTGCCCGGGCTGGCCGCCCGGCTCGGCTACACCGAACGTCACCTGCACCGGATGCTGCGCGCCGAGCTGGGTGCCGGGCCCCTGGCACTCGCCCGGGCGCAGCGTGCGCAGACCGCCCGGATCCTGATCGAGACGACCGGACTCGGGATGGCCGAGGTCGCGTTCGCGGCCGGGTTCGGCAGCGTCCGGCAGTTCAACGACACGGTCCGCGAGGTCTATGCCGCCGCCCCGTCGGAGCTGCGCGATGCCCGGGGACGGGCACCGGTGGCCGGTGGGCCGGGCACGATCGCGCTGCGGTTGGCGTACCGGCCGCCGTTGCACGCGGCGGCGCTGCTGGACTTCCTCGCGCTGCGGGCCCTGCCCGGGGTGGAGGAGGTGCGCGACGGGACGTACCGCCGGGGGTTGCGGCTGCCGCACGGCGGCGCGGAGGTGGCGCTGACCCCGGTGGCCGGGCACGTGGCGGCCACGCTGCGGCTGGCCGACATGCGCGACCTGGCCCCGGCGGTGGCCCGCTGCCGCCGGCTGCTCGACCTCGACGCCGACCCGGCCGCCGTGGACGGCACACTCGCCGCCGACCCCGCCCTCGCCCCGCTGGTGGCGGCGGAGCCCGGGATCCGCGTCCCGCGCGCCGTCGACGGCTTCGAGATGCTCGTCCGCGCGATCGTCGGCCAACAGGTCTCGGTCACCTCAGCCCGAACCACCCTGACCCGGCTCCTCCCCCTCACCCCGATCCCCATGTCGGTCGATCAAGAGGTTCCAGGACACAAACTTCTTGATCAATGCGGGGAGGCGGGTGGGGGGACCGGTTGGGTGGGGCGGGGGTTTCCTACGGCGGAGGAGGTGTTGGGGATCGCCGACGGCGGGTTCCGGATGCCGGTGGGGCGGCGGGAGACGATCCGGGCGGCGGCGCGGGCCGTCGTCGACGGGGGGTTGGACCTCGACCCCGGCGGGGACCGGGAGGAGACCGTTCGACGGCTGCTCGCCGTCCCCGGGATCGGCGCGTGGACGGCCGGCTACGTGGCCATGCGCGCCCTCGGTGACCCTGACGTCCAGCTCCACACCGACCTGGCCGTGCGGCGCGGTGCCGCCGCGCTCGGCCTTCCCGACGACCCGTTGACCCTCGACGCGTACGCGGAACGCTGGCGCCCCTGGCGCTCGTACGCGGTGATCAGACTATGGAGAGCAGCATGAACGTCACCCTCGACGGCACGGTCACGGACACCCCCGCCGGCCCGCTGAGCATCCTGACCGGCCCCGACGGCGCGGTCCGGGCCGCCGGTTTCACCCCCGAACCGGAGACGCTGCTGCCGCTGGTGCACTCCGGCCTGCGCGGGCCGGTCCGGCGGCGGACGGAGCTCGGCCCGGTCACCGCGGCGGTCGCCGCGTACCTGGACGGGGAGCTGACCGCGATCGACACGGTGCCGGTGGAGCAGCACACGGGCGGCGTGTTCATGGCGCACGCGTGGCGGGTGCTGCGCGAGGTCGGTCCCGGCCGGCCGGTCACCTACACCGGGTACGCCGGGCTGGCCGGCCGGCCGGCGGCGGTCCGTGCCGCGGCGGCTGCCTGCGCGCGCAACGCCGCCGCCCTGTTCGTCCCGTGTCACCGGGTGCTGCGCACCGACGGCGGCCTCGGCGGCTACCGCTGGGGGCTGGACGTGAAGCGGTGGCTGCTCGCCCACGAGGCACCCGCCGGACGCTGAACGCGCCGGGCGCGGCCGAACCGGCCGGGGCCGAGGGCGGGCAGGGTTCAGACGTGCCGAAGGACGTGCTGAAAGTTGACAGCGGCGACAGTCCCGTTTGACGCTACCGTCGGGAAGTGCCTGCCGAGAGCGACGGCGACCCGGCCCAACCGGCCGACCGCGCTCGCCCGCTGCGCAACCTCTGGCGGTTCCGCCCCTACCTGCGCCCGTACGCCGGCCAGTTCTGCTGGTTGCTGGCGGCGGCGCTGGCCGGCACCGGCGCGAGCCTCGCCGTGCCGCTCGTGGTGCAGCGGGTGGTCGACGGCCCGATCGCCCGGCACGACCCGGCCGGCCTGGTCCGGCTCGGCGGCCTGGCCCTGCTGCTCGGCCTGGCCGAGGCGCTGCTGATCTTCATCCGCCGGTGGACGCAGTCCTCGTCGTCGGTGGGCATGGAGGCGGCGATCCGCGCCGACGTCTACGCCCACCTGCAACGGTTGCCGCCCGGCTTCCACGACCGGTGGCAGACCGGGCAGTTGCTCTCGCGGGTCACCAGCGACCTGTCGGTGATCCGCCGGTTCCTCTCCTTCGGCCTGCTGTTCCTGGTGCTCAACCTGGTGACGTACGCCGCCGTGGTGGTGCTGCTGATCCGGCTGCATCCCGCGCTGGGGGCGCTGGTCGCGGCCAGCGCCGTACCGCTGTTCCTGATCAGCCGCCGGTTCGCGCGGTACTACCACGACACGTCGCGCCGGATGCAGGACCAGCAGGGCGACGTGGCCACGCTGGTCGAGGAGACCGCGCAGGGGCTGCGCACCATGAAGGCGTACGGCCGGGGGCCCGAGCTGGCCAGCCGGTTCGCGGCCGGTGCCCGGGCGCTGCACGACACCGGGGTCGCCAAGGGGCGGCTGCTGGCCCGTACCTCCGCGCTGTTCGACCTGGTGCCGAACCTGACCCTCGGCATGGTGCTGGTCGCCGGGGCGATGGCCGCCGCCCGGGGCGCGCTCACCATCGGCGAGCTGGTCGCCTTCGTCAGCCTGCAACTGATGCTGATCTGGCCGGTGCAGTCGCTCGGCTGGATCATCGCCAACGGCCAGGAGGCGGCGACCGCCGCCGACCGCATCCAGGAGGTACTGGACACCCGACCGTCCATCGTGGACGCACCGGACGCGGTCACCCTGGCCCGGCCGGCGGTCCACGGCCGGCTGGTCTTCGACCGGGTGTCGTTCCGCTACGCGGGAACCCCCACGCCGGTGCTGCGGGAGATCGACCTGACCGTCGAGCCGGGCGAGACCCTGGCCCTGGTCGGCGCGACCGGCACCGGCAAGAGCACCCTGCTCTCCCTGGTCCCCCGGCTGCACGAGGTGACCGGCGGGCGGATCACCCTGGACGGCCACGACCTGCGCGAGCTGCGGCTGGCCTCGCTGCGCCGGCTCGTCGGGGTGGCCTTCGAGGAGCCGACACTGTTCTCCATGTCGGTGTGGGAGAACCTCACCCTGGGCCGCCCGGACGCCGACGAGGACGACGTCCGGGCGGCGCTCGCGCTGGCCCAGGCCGACTTCGTGCACGAGCTGCCGTGGGGGTTGGCCACCCGGGTCGGTGAGCAGGGGCTCACCCTCTCCGGCGGGCAGCGGCAGCGGCTGGCACTGGCCCGGGCGGTGCTCGGCCGGCCCCCGCTGCTGGTGCTCGACGACCCGCTGTCCGCCCTCGACGTGCACACCGAGGCACTGGTGGAGACGGCGCTGCGGCGGGTGCTGCGGGACACCACCGCCCTGCTCGTGGTGCAGCGGCCGTCGACCGTGGCGCTGGCCGACCGGGTCGCGCTGCTGGAGCGGGGCCGGATCACGGCGATCGGCACCCACTCGCGACTGCTGGCCGAGGTGCCGGCGTACCGGGCGGTCCTCTCCGCCGCCCCGACCACTCCCTCCAGTGCCGCGACCGTCCCGACCACGCCCTGCGCCGGCCCGGCGGTGTCGGCTGCGGGCCCGACCGGGCCGGCCGCCGGACCGGACGAGCGGGGGCTGGTGCTGTCGTGACCGCCGCCGACCCCACGGTCCGCCACCCCGAGGACGAGCCCGCCGACGGGCCGGGCGGCCCGCCGGGCGCAACCGACCGGGGCGGCCGGGGCGCAGCGGGCCGGCAGACACGGGGCGCGGCGGGCCGGCCGGCGCGGGCCGCGCCGGATTTGGACCGGTGGCGGGGGCGGGCCACCGACCCGGAGGCCGACCGCAGCCGGGCGGAGGAGGCCACGCCCGAGGCGCTCGCCCGGCTGCGCGTCCGCAGCCGGGCGCTGCTGCGGGACCTGCTGCGTCCACACCGGCGCCGGCTCGGGGCGTCCGTCGGGCTGCTGCTGGCGCAGAACGCCGCCGCCATGGCCGGGCCGTACCTGGTGATGCTCGGCATCGACCGGGCGATTGTTCCGCTGCGGTCCGGGGACAGCGGGCCGCTCGTCGCGATCGCCGGGGCCTTCGCCGCCGCCGCGCTGACCGAGTACGCGGCCCGGCGCGGCTTCCTCGCCCTCTCCACCCGGATCGGCCAGGCCGTCCTGCTGGAGCTGCGGCAGCGGGTGTACGGCCATTTCCTGCGGCTGTCCGTCGGCTTCCACGAGCGCTACACCTCGGGCCGGATGATCTCCCGGCTCACGAGCGACCTGGACTCCATCGCCGAACTGGTCGACGGCGGCGTGGACAGCCTCGTCCTCGCCGCCCTGTCCATCCTCTCCGTGGCCGGCATCCTGCTCTGGCTGGACCCGCCGCTGGCCGCGGTGACCCTGCTGGCGTTCCCGTTCCTGTTCTGGCTGTCCCGCTGGTTCGCCCGCGCGTCGGCCGGGGCGTACCGGCGGACCCGGGAGGCGGTGGCGCTGCTGATCGTCCACTTCGTGGAGTCGTTGCGCGGCATCCGCGCGGTGCAGGCGTACCGGCGGGAGCCACGCAACCAACGGATCTTCGCCGCCGTCAACGACGACTACCGGCGGACCAGCCTGCACGCGTTCCGGCTGATCGCCACGTACTCGCCGGGGATCAAGGTCATCGGCAACGTGACCGTGGCGGTGGTGCTCGGCTACGGCGGGACCCGGGTGCTCGGCGGCGGGATGGAGGTGGGGGTGCTCGCCGCGTTCCTGCTGTACCTGCGCCGGTTCTTCGAGCCGATGCAGGAGCTCAGCCAGTTCTACAACTCGCTCCAGTCGGCGACGGCGGCGCTGGAGAAGCTGGCCGGGGTGCTCGACGAGCGGCCGGCGGTGGCCGAGCCGACCCGCCCGACGCCGCTGCCCGACGGCCCGGGGCGGGGGGCGGTGGAGTTCCGGTCGGTCTCGTTCGGGTACCGGGCCGACGCGCCGATCCTGACCGGCCTGGACCTGGCGGTGCCGGCCGGACAGACCATCGCGCTGGTCGGCCCGACGGGCGCGGGCAAGTCGACGGTCGCCAAGCTGTTGGCCCGCTTCCACGACCCGGACGCCGGCACGGTCCACCTGGACGGGGTCGACCTGCGGGACCTGGCCGATGCCGAGCTGCGCCGGGCGGTCGTGCTGGTCACCCAGGAGAACCACCTGTTCAGCGGCTCGGTGGCGGAGAACATCCGGTTCGGCCGGCCGGGCGCGGACGACGCGGCGGTGCGGGCCGCGGCCCGGGCGATCGGCGCGCACGACTTCATCGCCGCCCTGCCCGACGGGTACGACACGCAGGTGCGCCGGCGCGGCGGCCGGCTCTCGGCCGGGCAACGCCAGCTCGTGGCGTTCGCCCGGGCGTTCCTCGCCGACCCCCGGGTGCTGGTCCTGGACGAGGCGACGTCATCGCTCGACGTGCCCACGGAGCGGTTGGTGCAGCGGGCGCTCGCCACCGTGCTGCGGGACCGGACGGCGCTGGTGATCGCGCACCGGCTGTCCACCGTGGAGACCGCCGACCGGGTGCTGGTCCTCGACGGCGGCCGGATCGTGGAGGACGGCCCGCCGGACCGGCTGGCCGGCACCGACGGCCGGTACGCGGCGCTGCACCGACAGTGGCGCGACTCCCTGGTCTGACGGCACGACTCGGCACCGCAAGATCACGCCCATCCTCGACCGGGTCATCGCCGGCCGGCCCGCGCGAGGGAAGCGTCGAGGGTTGCCCGTCAGGGCCGGCCGGGGGACGCCGCATCGGCGCGCAGGTCCTGGCGGAGCCGGTCCACCGCGCGGCCGAAACCGAACAGCAGCGCCAGCAGCAGGGCGGCCACCCCGGCGAAGACCGGGACGGTGAGCGAGGGGGCCTGGTAGGGGCCATCGAACTGGGCCCGCGCCACGACCGGCGCGAGGGCCTGCGCGGAGAGCACCAGCGCGGCGGGCCCCAGCACCAGCAGCGCGACCCGCCCTCCGATGTCCGGCCGGGCGACCGCCGGCGCGGCGGGCGGGGTGGAAGCAGCCGGGGCAGGCTCGACCGGGTCGAGACCAGGGGCGGGCGGGGTGGAAGCGGCCGGGGCAGGCGCGGCCGGATCGAGACCAGGGGCGGGCGGGACAGCCCCGGCCGGGGCGGAGCCGGTGGACGCGGTGGCGGCGAAGGCGAGGCCGAAACCGAGCGCGAGGCCGAGCCCGAGGACGGTCAGCAGCGGCCGGACGGTGTCCACCGAGGGCAGCTCGGAGCGCACCACCGGGGCCGCCAGCGGCAACGCGACGGCGGCCACCAACAGGCCGAGCGCGTCCCACGGCAGCAGCCGGGCCGCGTGCCGGGCCAGCGCCGCGCCGGCCGCCAGCGCCGCGACGCCAACCGCCGTGACCAGGAGCGCCCGTCCCGGCGCGGCGGTGAAGCTCAGTGGAAACCCGTACAGGGCGATCGGCCCGGCGGCGGCGCAGAGCACCACCCACCGCGCCCCGACCGCCCGGCCGACCCGGTACGCGTACCAGAGCAGGATCAGCGCGACGAGGACGGCGAGCACGACGGTGGAGGCGTGGCTGAACGTCTCGACGGCCCGCTCCCGGCGTGGCCCGGCCAGCCCGTCGGGGCTGAGCTGGAACTGCCGCACGATCCACCAGCGCAGGGTCAACCCGACCAGGGTGAGCGCCGCGGCGGCCCCGACGACCAGCAGCGGGCCGGGACGGAATCGGCCGGCCCACGCGGGTCGGCCCGGCCGAGGCCGCCGCCAGGCGACCGCCGCGGCTACGACGGTGAGCGCGATGGGGAGCCAGAGCTGCGCGTCCGGCCGGACCCTGTCGGACTCGGTGGTGGGCAGCACGGCGTACGACAGCGCGCTGCCCACCGGGTGCAGCACCAGGCCCGCGGCCAGGCCGGCGGCGACGAGTCGACGGCCCGGACGGGACGCCTGCCCGACGGCCAGCAGGGCGGCCCCCAGCGCCAGCCCCGTCCCTGCGGCGCCGACGAGGGCGGCCAGCACCAGCCCCGGCGACGGCGTCGAGGTGGGCAGCAGCTGCACGCCGCCCTCGACCGCCAGATCGGTCAGGAAGGTCAGCGCCAGCCCGCCGGCGGCGACCGGCCAGGCGGGCAGCGCCGGCAGCAGCGCCGCCAGGGCCAACGCCACGGCCACCGCCACGCAGGCGAACGCGGCGGGGCGCAACGGCTGACCGTCCCGGACCAGCTCGGTGAAGCCGGACTGGGCGACCAGCGGCAGCTCCCGCGCCGCGAAGACCGCCCCGACGGCGAGCGCCGCCGCCGCGTCGACCAGCGTCGTCCAGTCGCGCCCGACCGGACGCGTTCCCGTCACCTCGCCCATGGATGGCCTCCCCCGCCGTTCCGGACGCGGCGATGCTGTCACACGTCCCGTCCGGCCGCTGTCCCGCCGGTGACAGGCGGCCGGAGCCGAAGGCGGATAAGCCGTGGCCGGCCCGATCGGTGCTGCCTAGGATCGACGGATGACTGATACGGCGAGGACGGCCCGCGCCGGCGTCCCCGAGCGGCCCACGTTGGACGGGCTCGAGGAGACCTGGGCCCGCCGCTGGCAGGAGGACGGCACGTACGCGTTCGACCGTCCCGAGGCGGCTGTTCCGGATCGCGGCGCGGCGTCGGACGCGCCGAACCGGAATGGTCGTAGGGCGGACGTGTTCTCCATCGACACCCCGCCGCCGACCGTATCGGGCGAGCTGCACATGGGGCACGTCTTCTCGTACACGCACACCGACACGGTGGCCCGCTTCCAGCGGATGCGCGGCCGGACGGTGTTCTACCCGATGGGCTGGGACGACAACGGCCTGCCCACCGAGCGCCGGGTGCAGAACGTGTACGGGGTGCGCTGCGACCCGACGCTGCCGTACGACCCGGACTGGCAGCCGCCGACCGCCCCGGTCGACGAGGCGGCCCGCAAGGACCCGACGCCGATCTCCCGGCGCAACTTCGTCGAGCTGTGCGGGACGCTGACCGCCGACGACGAGAAGATCTTCGAGGCGCTGTGGCGGCGGCTCGGGCTGTCGGTGGACTGGTCGCTGACGTACACCACGATCGGGCGGGCGGCCCGGGCGACGTCGCAGCGGGCGTTCCTGCGCAACCTGGCCCGGGGCGAGGCGTACCAGGCTGAGGCGCCGACGCTGTGGGACGTCGGGTTCGCCACCGCCGTGGCGCAGGCGGAGCTGGAGGACCGGGAGCGGCCGGGGGCGTACCACCGGCTGCGGTTCGCCGGGCCGGGCGGGCGGGAGGTGCTGATCGACACCACCCGGCCGGAGCTGCTGCCGGCCTGCGTGGCGCTGGTCTGCCAGCCCGACGACGAGCGGTACCGGGACCTGGTGGGCTCGTCGGTGCGTACCCCCGTCTTCGGGGTCGAGGTGCCGGTGCGCGCACACCCGCTGGCGGACCCGGTGAAGGGCACCGGCATCGCGATGGTCTGCACGTTCGGCGACCTGACCGACGTGACCTGGTGGCGGGAGCTGGCGCTCGGCACCCGGGTGGTGGTGGGCCGGGACGGGCGGCTGCTGCCGGAGCCACCGGCCGGCGTGCCGGCGGAGCCGTACGCGGCGCTGGCCGGGCAGACCGTGAACGGCGCCCGGCGGACGCTGGTGGGGCTGCTGGCCGACGCGGGCGACCTGGTCGGCGAGCCGCGCCCGATCACGCACCCGGTGAAGTTCTACGAGCGGGGCGACCGGCCGTTGGAGATCGTCTCCACCCGGCAGTGGTACCTGCGCAACGGCGGGCGGGACACCGGCCTGCGCGCGGAACTGCTGGCCCGGGGCGGGCAGCTGCGCTGGGTGCCGGAGCACATGAAGCGCCGCTACGACCACTGGGTGGGCGGCCTGACCGGTGACTGGCTGGTCAGCCGGCAGCGCTTCTTCGGCGTGCCGGTGCCGGTGTGGTACCGGCTCGACGACACTGGCGAGCCGGACCTTTCCCACCCTCTCACACCCGACGAGTCGATGCTGCCGGTCGACCCGTCCAGCGAGCCGCCGCCCGGGTACGACGAGTCCCGGCGCGGCCGGCCCGGTGGTTTCGCCGGCGACCCGGACGTGCTGGACACCTGGGCCACCTCGTCACTGACCCCGCAGATCGTGGGCGGCTGGGAGACCGACCCGGAGCTGTTCCGGCAGGTCTTCCCGATGGACCTGCGCCCGCAGGGGCAGGAGATCATCCGCACCTGGCTGTTCGCCACGATCGTCCGTTCGCACCTGGAGCACGGCGCGCTGCCCTGGCGGGACACGGTGCTCTCCGGCTGGATCCTCGACCCGGACCGGAAGAAGATGGCCAAGTCCAAGGGGAACGTGGTCACCCCGATGGCGCTGCTGGAGCAGTACGGCTCCGACGCGGTCCGGTACTGGGCGGCCAGCGGCCGGCCCGGCATGGACCTGGCCTTCGACCCGGCGCAGATCAAGGTGGGCCGGCGGCTGGCCACCAAGCTGCTCAACGCGTCGAGGTTCGCCCTCGGGCTGGGCGCGGCCGACGCGCTGCGCGCCCCGGCGACCGAGCCGCTGGACACCGCCATGCTCGCCGAGCTGTCCGGCGTGGTCGCCGCCGCGACGGCCGCCTTCGACGGGTACGACCACACGGCCGCCCTACAGGCGGCGGAGGCGTTCTTCTGGCGGTTCTGCGACGACTACATCGAGCTGGTGAAGGAGCGCGCCTACGGCACCGGGCCGGGGGCCGACTCGGCCCGCGCGGCGCTGGCGACCGCCCTGTCGGCGCAGTTGCGGCTGTTCGCGCCGGTGCTGCCGTTCGCCACCGAGGAGGTCTGGTCCTGGTGGCGGTACGGGTCGGTGCACCGCGCCACCTGGCCGACGACGCACGAGGTCGGTCGGGCGATCCAGGGCGACGGCGACCCGGAGCTGCTGCGGCTGGCCGGGAACGCCCTGAGCCAGGTGCGCCGGGCCAAGTCCGAGCGGAAGCTGTCGATGCGGGCGGAGGTGCCGCTGGCCGAGGCGCTCGGCCCGGCCGCCCTGCTCGACCGGCTGACGCTGGTCGCCGACGACCTGCGGGCCGCCGGTCGGATCGACAAGCTCGACCTGCTGCCGGGCCGCACCCCGGAGCTGGTGATCGCCTGCGCCTTCTGAGCTGTCGCCTGCGCCTACTGAGCCACGGCGGGCATCACCAGCCGCGCAGCATGCGGACGCCGAGCAGGGCGGCGACCACGGCGGGCCCCACCAGCAGGGTGACCGCCTGGAGCCGGTACGGCATCCGGTGCCGGGCCAGCTCGACGGCGTTGCCGCAGACCACCACCCCGGCGAGCAGCACATACCCGCCCCACCAGTGGGTCTGCCCCGGGTCCACCAGCCGGGCGCGGATGAGGAACAGGGTCACCCCGACCAGGGCGCCGGCCAGGGCGAGCAGGGCGACCGTCCGGTGCAGCCCTCGGGCCAGCGGGTCGGCGGACCGCCACAGGTAGGTGCCGGCGACCGCCAGGCAGGGCAGCGTGACCAGGGCCGGCCAGCCCCGGCCGGTCGTGCCGGTCATCAGCAGCGCCCCGACCGTGAAGATCAGCAGGCCGACGCAGGCCACGACGTACCCGACGAACGCCCGCCCGCCGCCGCGGGCCAGCAGCACCCCGCCGCCCGCGGCGGTCAGCGCCCCGGGGACCAGGACGAAGCCGGCCCACCAGTGGTAGTCGCCGACCGACTGGGCCACCGTGGTGGTCGCCGCCGCGGCTGTTCCGGCGATCGCCAGGCTCGTCGCCCAGTGCCGGGTGCTCTTCGGGTACGACCGTCGGGGCGTCGCCCGGCCTGTGTCCGCCACCATGGCCCCCAGCCTGCCGTAGCGGGCCCAACCGGGTCCATCCGGCCAGCCCTACCATTCCGACCAGTCCTACCATTCCGGCCGCCTCGGGGAATGCCTGTTCGCGGGCGGGGCCCGGACGGCGCGGGTGCGACGAGGGGCGGGGCCGGCGTGCTGCCCGCCGGACCCGCCCCGCCGGGTTCAGCCGCGGGTGATCACCTCGTTGTTGCGGAGGCTCTCCGTCCGCTGCTTCACGAGGGTGCGCAGCCGGTCCGCGTCGGCGTCCACGGCCGTCGCGTCGGCCCCGTCCACCGTCTTGAGGACCGTGGTGATCGCGTCGAGCGACCCGGTCGCCCGCCCGTCGGCGTACACCTGCTGGTAGAGCGCGCGGTACGCGTCCTCGTAGACGCCCTTGAAGGCGTCGCTGGCCAGGAAGCGTTCCTTGAGCTTGTGGCCCGACATCATGCCGCCCGGCCGGCCGCGCTCGGCGGTTCCGCCCTCCCGCCCGGCGTCTGCGCCGCCCGGCGGCTGGGCGTCACCGGGGAGCCCCGCCCCGCCGGGCGACCCGGCCCCCTCAGGAGGCTGCGCGCCCTCGGTGGGCCGCATCCCGCCCGGCATGCCGAGGCCGCCGCTGTCGTGCGGCCCCTGGGCGGCGTTGCCACTGAAGGTGAGGTTGTGGTCCCAACTGATCACGCTGAACTTCTTCGTCTCCAGGTCGTACCAGAGGTAGTAGTTCTTCCCCGGTCCGGACATGTCGTCGAAGTTGAGCAGCAGGTTCTGGAGCGCGACGTAGCGGGCGAACGACTCCACGTCGACCCGGTCGGCGAGCTGCGCGTCGAACTCCTCGTCGCTCGCCGAGTTCACCCACCTGATCAGGTTGATCACGGGTTGCAGGTCCTGGCTGCCCTGCATGGTGATCTGCTTGAAGTCGTCCTGGTAGTCGGTCTGGTCGTCACCCTGGTCGGTGAAGCTGCTGCTGGCCAGGGACTTGTAGAGCACCCCGGCGCCGTCCATCTGGTCGGCGAAGTGCTCGTCGGGGTGCTCGACCAGCAGCCGGGCCGTGGTCGGCCGGCCGTTCACCGTGAACGAGGAGTACGCGTACCGCTGGGCCGCCTCGCCGACGCCGGCGAGCAGGGACAGCGACAGCGCCTCGTTCAGCACGGTGGAGCCGCCGCCCATGCCGGAAACCCGGACGGCCACCTCTTGGTGCCCCTGGTACCGGCGGCCGTCGACGAACTCGTCGAAGCTGATCAGCCAGGGCAACGTCTCCGGCTCCTCGGCCTTCAGGGAGGTCCGGGCCATCCCCCCGCCGGGAAACCCACCCCGGCCCGGCTGCTGACCCTGGCCCTGCTGCTGGCCGGCGCCCGGGGCGGGGCGTCCGCCGCCGGGGGCGGCACCCCCGCCGGGGGCGGCACCCCCGCCGGGGGCGGCACCCCCGCCGGGGAAGTCGCCGCCGCCCTGTCGCGGCTTGCTCTCGCCCTTCCAGGTCAGCCCGATCAGCGTCGAGTTGCCCTTGAGCCGGATGCCGACGCTGGGGACCGTGGTGCCGTCGACGGTCAGGTCCGCCTCGACGTACTCCTTCTCCCCCTCCTTCCAGTAGGTGTCGAGCATCCGCTCGTAGTCGGCGTCGCGGAAGGTGAGCCGGATCGAGTGGGCGGCGGTCGCGTCGAAGAGGTCCGTCGTGCCGGCGATGTCCACGGTCACCGCGTTCGCCCCGGTGTCGCTGGCGCTGGTGACGTACGGGTGGATCCGCGCCGTGCCCAGCACCAGGGTGAGGACGGCGACGAACGCCACGCAGGTGGTCAGCAGCTTCCAGTTCTGCCGCACCCGCACCGGTAGGCGTCGCCGCAGGGCGCGGGGCAGCAGGGACCGGGTGCGCAGCGGCCCGGACATCACAGGTCCGTCTGGTCGTAGCCGGTCAGCACCGTCACCCGCTGGCCGGAGGTCCGCTCGCCGAGCGCCGAGATCAGTTCGCCCGGCTCGCTGCCCTTCTTGAGCCGGACCGTGTACATCAGCTCGGTGAGCGCGCCGGCCCGGATCGTCTCCAGGCTGACCAGCTCGAACTCCGTGGTGTAGCGGACCAGCACGTCCTGGATGTCGGCGGTGTGGTCACCGCCGGCCGGGACCTGGACCTTGACCACCTGGCGCTGCACGTTCAGGGCGAACCAGTTGAACCGGTACATCACCACGATGATCAGGCTGATCGCGACGGCGGCGGCGATGGCCAGGGTGTAGAACCGGGTGCCGCAGGCCATCCCGACGCCCATCACCAGGAAGATGAACCCGACGTCCCGGGTCTCCTTGATCGCGTTGCGGAACCGCACCACCGACAGCGCCCCGACCAGGGCGAACGCCCGCGCGATGTTGGAGCCCACCACCAGCATGATCAGCGAGATCAGCATGCCGAGGATGATCAACGTCTGCACGTACGACTGGCTGTACGACACGTTGCGGTGGGTGGCCCGGTAGACCCAGCCGATCATGGCGCTCAGCAGGAAGGACAGCGACAACACGAGGGCGATGTCGCCGACGCTGAACGTGCCGGACAGGTCCTGGAAGGTGATGTCCATCGGTGCTCAGGCCTCACTTCTCGTGGGGGTGACCGCCGCCAGGCCGGCGGCGGGGTCGTCGTCCTGGACGTGGAAGACCGAACGCGGCGCCCGACCGAACGCCTCGACGCTCTGGCAGTACTTGGAGACCCGCACCACCTGAAGCTCGGCGCGGGCGGCGAGGTCGGTGAGCCAGTACGGGACCCGCTCGTTGGCCTTGATCTCGACGATCGACAGCCCGGCCGGGACGATGAGCCGGTTCTCGGCGTCGGCCCCGAGGTGGAAGTCGCGGTCCCGGCCCCGGATCCGGTGGTCGAGGGTGACCCGCAGCCCGAGGTCGGCGTCCTGGCCGACGAACGCCTCGCGCTGGTAGCCGGTCATCGCCACCGGGCGCAGATCGAGGCCGGCGACGAGTTCGAGCACCTCCTCGACGAACGCCCGCTGGGCGGGGTCGTGCTCGACCGCCACCCGCTCGTCGCAGAGCCGCCGGGCCAGCCGGTACGGCAGGGAGATCCGGCGCTTCTGGGTGACCCGGTTGACCCGCTGCTTGATCTCGACGTACACGGTGGTGTCGTCGTCGACGGTGGAGCGGTCGCCGTAGTGGCGTACCCGCAGCTTGCGGCGGAACCGCAGCCCCTCGATCTTCTCCCAGTAGAACCGCAGGTCGGTGGTGTCGTAGTAGACGCTCCACACGCCGTACCCGCCGTCGCCGCCGTGGCTGTCCGGGGCGAGCCGGCCGGCCAGTTCACGCCGGAGCGCCGCCACCTTCGTCGTCGCGACCAGGTACTTGATCTCGTACCGGTTGAACGCGTGCAGTTTGCTCGGCGCCCGCAGGGCGTGACCCGCGTGGTCCGGGCCGGCGGTCGAGGGGCCGGGATCCGGTGCCGGGTCGCCTCGGTGGTCAGCAGCCGGGTCTGGGGGACGGGCTCGGCGGTTGAACCGTAGACGCATGGACACGCTTCCTCCGGTCGGGTTCCTCGGGTGACGGAACGGCTGGAGGCCAAGGAAAGCGAACGGTCATGGAAACGGCGTATGAACAAGCTGTGGATGAGCTTTGGACCGCAGGTGAACGGCAGCGGAGAAACGCCGCCCCGCCCGCCTTGCCGTCCGTGGCCGACGACACCTCGGCGCTTCGCCGGGGCCGCCGGCCGACCGGTACCGGCAACTCCACCCCGGGTAGGGGGAATGGCGCTCTCGACCGATCGCCGGTCGACTGAGAAACTGTGTGCCGGCCAGTAGTGGGGGGTGCGATGAGTAACGGGTGGGTGCTGCCCGAAGAGGTGCTGCGGGACGCTCCGGCGTACACGCCGCGGCCCGGGGAACTGGCCGATCTGGAGTTGCTGCTGACCGGGGCGTACGCGCCGCTCGCCGGCTTCATGACCAGGGCTGACCTGGTCGGCGTCGGCCGGCGGGGTCGGCTCGCCGACGGCACGCCCTGGCAGGTGCCGGTGACCCTCCAGGTGCCCGCGGCGCTCGCCGACGGCTTGGACCCGGCCGACCCGCAGCGCCGGGCGCTGGTGCTGACCGACGGCGAGGGCGCCCCGATCGCCGCGCTGGAGGTCACCGACGTCTGGCCGGCCCGGGACGGCGTCGCCGGAATCGGCGGCCCGGTCCGGCGGCTCGGCGACGGCGGCCACGGCCCGTTCCAGCGGCTGCGCCGCAGCCCGGAGGAGATCCGGGCGCTGCTGCCCCCGGGCCGGGTGCTCGGCGTCCTCGCCGACCGGCCCCTGCACCGCCCGCAGCTCGCCCAGATCGCCCACGCGGTCCGCACTCTGGGGGCGCACCTGCTGGTGATGATTCCGGTGGGCGAGGGAACGACCAACGGGCTGCCCTCCGAGGCGCTGGTCCGGGCGGTCTTCGCCGCCCGGGACCGGATGCCCCCGGCGACCCTGGTCGCGGTGCCGCTGTCCCGCCGCCGCGACGAGATCAGCGACGCGCTGCTCCAGGCCCGGGTGTCCGCCGCGTACGGGGTGACCCACCTGCTCTCCACCGGCGAGATGCTCTCCGGCGCCGGCCTGCGGGTGCTGGTCCCCCGCGATCTGGCCTACGACAACCGGGACGGGCAGTGGCGCTGGCGGGAGGACATCCCGCCGCGCAACCGGCGGCTGGCGCTCAGCCAGGCGGAGCTCGATGACCTGCTCGACCGGGGTTTCCCGCTGCCGGAGTGGCACACCCCCCCGGCGGTGGCCAAGGAACTCGCCCGGGCCCGCCCGGCCCGGCGGCACCGGGGGCTCGTGGTGTTCCTGACCGGCTTCTCCGGCTCCGGCAAGTCGACCATCGCCCGGGGCCTGACGGACGTGCTGCGCGAGGGCGGGGACCGGACGGTGACCCTGCTCGACGGCGACGTGGTGCGTCGGGAACTCTCCGCCGGGCTGACCTTCAGCAAGGCGGACCGGGATCTCAACATCCGGCGGATCGGCTGGGTGGCCGCCGAGATCGCCCGGCACCGTGGCGTCGGCGTCTGCTGCCCGATCGCCCCGTACGCGGCGGCGCGGGCGACCGCCCGGGAGATGGCCCACGCGGCCGGGGCGGGTTTCGTGCTGGTGCACGTGGCGACCCCGATCGAGGTCTGCGAACAGCGCGACCGCAAGGGCCTGTACGCCCGGGCCCGAGCCGGCCTGCTCACCGGGATGACCGGCATCGACGACCCGTACGAGGTGCCGGCGGACGCCGACGTGGTGGTCGACACCACCGACCTGTCGATCGACGAGGCGGTGCACGCGGTGATGCATCACCTGACCGAGACCGGGTGGGTGGAGCCCCGCCTGCAGTCCACCTGACGCCGGCCGCGCCGACGAGAGGAGGAAGCGGCGGAGTGAAGCGTACGACGATCGAGCTGGCCGACGGTCGGGAGCTGATCTACTTCGACGAGCGGGACGACGCGGTCCGCGACCAGCCGGACCGGCGGGAGCTGCCGCCGCCCCCGCCCGCGTCCCAGCTCCGGTACGACCCGCTGACCGACGAGTGGGTGACCGTCGCCGTGCACCGGCAGACCCGCACCTTCCTGCCCCCGGCCGACCAGTGCCCGCTCTGCCCGTCCCGGGGCGACCGGCTCAGCGAGATCCCGGCGCCGGACTACGACGTCGCCGTGTTCGAGAACCGGTTCCCGTCGCTGAGCCAGCGGATCGCCGAGGAACCTGCGGAGATCACCCCGTTCACCCCGGTCCGGCCCGGCCAGGGGCGGTGCGAGGTGGTGTGCTTCACCGACGACCACAACGCGTCGTTCGCCGGCCTCCCGCCGCACCGGGTCCGCACCGTGCTGGACGCCCTCGCCGACCGCACGGCGGCGCTGGCCGAGCTGCCCGGGGTGGAGCAGGTGTTCTGCTTCGAGAACCGGGGCGTGGAGATCGGGGTGACCCTGCACCACCCGCACGGCCAGATCTACGCGTACCCGTTCGTCACGCCACGCACCCGGGCGATGCTCGGCGCGGCCCGTCGGCACGCCGGGCGCACCGGTGGCGGCAACCTCTACGCCGACGTCCTCGCCGCCGAGCGCGCCGCCGGGACGCGCGTGGTCACGAGCAACGAGCACTGGACGGCGTACGTGCCGGCGGCGGCCCGATGGCCGTTCGAGGTGCACGTCGCCCCGCACCGGCCGGTGCCGGACATCCCCGCCCTGACCGACGAGGAGCGGGACGCCCTCGGCCCGCTCCACCTGGACCTGCTGCGCCGCTTCGACGGGCTGTTCGACCTGCCGATGCCCTACATCGCCGCCTGGCACCAGGCCCCGGTACGGATCGACCGTGAGCTGGGGCACCTGCACCTTGAGCTGTTCAGCATCCGGCGTGCCATGGACAAGCTGAAGTACCTGGCCGGCTCGGAGTCGGGCATGGGGGTGTTCATCAACGACATCGCCCCGGAACGCGCCGCCGAGCTGCTCCGCGCCGCCTGACCGGAGATTCGGCAGGGATACCGGGCGCGGGGGGCCCGGAACGGGCCCCCCGCAGGGAAGGGACGGCTGGCTGTGTGCGACAGCCGGGAAGGCTGGCTTGTCGGCACTCGCGCCGCGAGGCGACCCGCGGTCAACCTTCCTGGACGCGACTGGCACCACGTCCACCGGGCTCAACGAGCAATCTCACGCACGGTGACGGCAGGCGTACAGGGAAGGTCACCGCCCGGACACGGTCGAGCCCGGACACGACGGAGCCCGCCGGCACGGGGCCGGCGGGCTCGGTCGGTGACGCATCCCCGCGCGGGGGACGGACGGACGGTCAGGCGGCGAGCCGCCGCGCCAGGTTCTCGTCCAGCGCGTTCATGAACTCGTCGGTGGTCAGCCACGGGGCGTCCCGCGAGATGAGCAGCGAGAGGTCCTTGGTCATCTGGCCGCCCTCGACGGTGTCGACGATGACCTGCTCCAGGGTGTTGGCGAACTCGGTGACCGCCGGGGTGCCGTCCAGCTTGCCCCGGTGGGCCAGGCCCCGGGTCCAGGCGTAGATGGAGGCGATCGGGTTGGTCGAGGTCTTCTCGCCCTTCTGGTACTGCCGGTAGTGCCGGGTGACGGTGCCGTGCGCGGCCTCCGCCTCGACGGTGCGGCCGTCCGGGGAGAGCAGCACCGAGGTCATCAGGCCGAGCGAGCCGAAGCCCTGCGCGACGGTGTCGGACTGCACGTCACCGTCGTAGTTCTTGCAGGCCCAGACGTAACCGCCCTCCCACTTGAGGGCGGCGGCGACCATGTCGTCGATCAGCCGGTGCTCGTAGGTGATGCCGGCGGCGGCGAACTCCGACTTGAACTCGTTCTCGAACACCTCGGCGAAGAGGTCCTTGAAGCGGCCGTCGTACGCCTTGAGGATGGTGTTCTTGGTCGACAGGTACACCGGGTAGTTGCGGTCCAGGCCGTACCGGAACGAGGCGCGGGCGAAGTCCCGGATCGACTCGTCGTAGTTGTACATGCCCATGGCGATGCCGCCGCCGGGGAAGTTGGCGACCTCCATCTCCACCGGCGCGGAGCCGTCGGCCGGGGTGTAGGTGATGGTCACCGTGCCCGGGCCGGGGACGACGAAGTCGGTGGCCTTGTACTGGTCACCGTGGGCGTGCCGGCCGATGATGATCGGCTTGGTCCAGCCCGGGACCAGCCGCGGCACGTTGGACATGATGATCGGCTCGCGGAAGACGACGCCGCCGAGGATGTTGCGGATGGTGCCGTTCGGCGACCGCCACATCTTCTTCAGACCGAACTCCTCCACCCGGGCCTCGTCCGGGGTGATGGTGGCGCACTTGACGCCGACGCCGTGCTCCTTGATGGCGTTGGCGGCGTCGATCGTGACCTGGTCGTCGGTCTCGTCGCGGTGCTGGATCGAGAGGTCGTAGTAGTGCAGGTCGACGTCGAGGTAGGGCAGGATCAGCTGCTCCCGGATCTGCTTCCAGATGATCCGGGTCATCTCGTCGCCGTCGATCTCCACGACCGGGTTGTTTACCTTGATCTTCGCCATCGACCGGCGCTCCTCTCGGGGGACACATGCTCAAGCAGTACGAGCGTACTGGAAACTGGCCGGCAGTCCCCAGCCGGGCTCGGTGGGCCGCCGAAAACGGGGTGCACGGCACGGGAGATCGCTGGCACCATCACCGGATGCCGCCGCGCCGCACCCTCGGGTCTATCACGGTCACCGCGCTGACCGACGGGGAGGGCCCGTTCTTCCAGCCCCGCGAGGAGGCGTTCCCGAGCGCCACGGCCGAGCACTGGCGCGCGGCCGACGAGCGGGACCCGGCCGCGGTCACCGACGACGGGCGGTGGTGGCTGCAGTTCCGCTGCTTCGCCCTGCGCGCCGGGGACGGCCCGGTCACCCTGGTCGACGCCGGCATCGGCCCGGCCGGCTCCCCCGCCGCGAGCTGGGCCCCGGTACCGGGACGGCTACCGGCCGAGCTGGCCGCCGCAGGCATCGACCCCGCCGACGTCCGCACGGTGGTGCTGACCCACCTGCACACCGACCACGTCGGCTGGGCGGTCACCGGCACGGCCGGCACACCTTGGTTCGGCAACGCCGACTACCTGGTGCAACGCGCCGAGCTGGACGCCCTGGGGTCGGTCAATCCGGGGCTGGCCGCCGGGCTGATCGCGCCGTTGCGCGCCGCCGGCCAGCTCCGGGTCCTCGACGGCGACACCCCGCTGACCCCGGGGGTACGCGTGCTGAGCACGCCGGGGCACACCCCCGGTCACCAGTCGGTGCTGGTGGACGCGGGCGACGAGCGGCTACTGGTCACCGGCGACCTGCTGGTGCACACGGTCCAGCTCGTCGACCCCGCCCTGGCGTACGCCCACGACGAGCAGCCGGCCACGGCCCGCGACAGCCGCACGGCCCTGCTGCGCACCCTGCTCGCGCACCCCCCGACCACCCTGGCCACCCCACACCTGGGCGAGCCCTTCCTGGCGCTGCCCCACCGGCAGCGTTGATCAGGAAGTTTCCGGGCTTGGTGTGACGCGAACTTCTTGATCAACGGGGAAAGGTGGCGCGGGTTGGGTTACATGTCGGTTATGTCGGACTGTTTGGTGCGGACGGCTTCGGCGGCGGACTTGAGGCTGGCCAGTTCGTCGGGGTCCAGGTCGGTCTCGATGATTCGCCGGACGCCCCCCGCGCCGATCTCGGCCTCGACGCCGAGGTAGACGCCGGAGATGCCGTACTCGCCGTCGACCCAGGCGCAGACGGGCATCACCTCCCCGGAGTCCTCCGCGACGGCCCTGGCCATCCGGGCGGCGGCGGCCGACGGGGCGTAGTACGCCGAGCCGGTCTTCAACAGCGCGACCACCTCGGCACCGCCGTTGCGGGTCTTGACGACCAACTCCTCGATCTGCTCGGCCGGCATCGCCTCGCGCAGCGGCCTGCCGTCGACGGTGCTCCTCGACGGGACCGGCACCATGGTGTCGCCGTGCGAGCCGAGGGTCAGGGTCTTCACCGACCGCACCGGCACGGCCAGGGCCTCGGCGACGAAGTTGGTGAACCGGGCGGAGTCGAGCATGCCGGCCTGGCCGAGCACCCGGTTCCTCGGGAACCCGGTGGCGAGCTGGGCCAGCGCGGTCATCTCGTCCAGCGGGTTGGACACGACGATGACCACGGCGTCCGGGGCGTGCCGGGCCACGTTCTCGGCGACCTGGCGGACGATCTTGGCGTTGGTCTCCAGCAGGTCCATCCGGCTCATGCCCGGCTTGCGCGGCAGGCCCGCGGTGACCACCACGACGTCCGAGCCCGCGATGGCCTCGTACCCCTCGCCGTCCGGGCCGGTGGTGACGCCGACGACCGTGGTCTCGAAGCCCTCGACGGGGCGCGACTGGTTGAGGTCCAGGGCGAGGCCGGCCGGCTTGCCCTCCACGATGTCGGTGATCACCACGGTGTCGAAGACGTCGTACTCGGCCAGGCGCTGCGCGGTGGTGGAGCCGTAGAAGCCGGCCCCGACGACAGTGACCTTCTTACCCATGGTCGTCCCACTCCCTGATACCCGGCGGATTACCGGCCCGTATCAGTCATCCTGGCACCGATCGGGGCATAACCGGCGACCTTTCGACAGGATGGGCCGAGGCCCCGCCGCCGGCCCCGGACGGCAGCCACGGAGACGGCAGCCACGGACCGGACGGTGACTCAGTTGCCCTCGGCGCGCTCGACGACGTTGGTGAGCAGCATGGCGCGGGTCATCGGGCCGACGCCGCCGGGCATCGGAACCAGCTTCCCGGCCACCTCGGCCACCTCGGGGGCGACATCGCCGGTGTAGCGGCCCTTGCCGTCCTCGCCGATCACCCGGGTGATGCCCACGTCGACCACCGTCGCGCCGGGGGTGACCAGGTCCGCGGTGAGCAGCCCCGGCACCCCGGCCGCGACGATGACGACGTCCGCCGCCCGGGTGTGCGAGGCCAGGTCGAGGGTGCCGGTGTGGCACAGGGTCACCGTGGCGTTCTCGCTGCGCCGGGTGAGCAGCAGGCCGAGCGGGCGACCCACGGTGTTGCCCCGGCCGACGACGGCGACATTGGCGCCGCGCAGCGCCACGTCGTGCCGGCGGAGCAGCTCGACGATGCCGCGCGGGGTGCAGGGCAGCGGGCCGGGGTAGCCGAGGACCAGCCGACCGAGGTTGACCGGATGCAGCCCGTCGGCGTCCTTGTCCGGGTCGATCATCTCCAGCGCGCGCTGGGTGTCGAGGTGACCCGGCAGCGGGAGCTGGACGATGTACCCGTGGCAGGCCGGGTCGGCGTTCAGCTCGGCCAGCGCGTCGTCGACCTGCTGCTGGGTGGCGTCGGCGGGCAACTCGCGACGAAGCGAGGCGACGCCCACCTCGGCGCAGTCGCGGTGCTTGCCGTTGACGTACGCCTGGGAACCGGGGTCCGCCCCGACCAGGACGGTGCCCAGTCCCGGGGTGATGCCGCGTTCCGCCAGTGCCTTGACCCGCGTCCGCAGCTCGTCCTTGATCTCCGCCGCGGTCGCCTTGCCGTCCAGGATCGTCGCCGTCACGTCCAGATCGTCTCACGCCCCGGGCACGTCGATCCGGGGACCCGCGTCCGCCGCGACGGGCAGCCCGGCCCGACCGGGGCCGGGGGCCGGCCCACCACAGTCCGTGACGATGAGCCCACGTGGGCATTGTCACTGATTGTGACAATCTGTGGACCACGTCACCGGCCGGTCCGGGCGCTCGGCCCGTCGGGGCCGTAAACCGGACTCTTGGCGGTCGACGGGACGCGTGTCGCGTATTGCTGCCATCCCGGCTCGATCCGCGCCCCCGAGGGCTGCTGAAAGCCCATTTCTCCGACAGGACGTAGCAGGGCGGGCGGCTGCGGGCAAGGCCGGAGACCCCGCTCCGTTACGGGTTCACCACGGCCCCGTTGCCGATCGCCGCTCCCGCGACCTACCGTTACCGATCGTTGCGCAGCGTTACCCAGCGCCGGGCCTGACCGCGCAGCGTAATGGAGATGAGGAGACCGAATGCGTGTTCGTAGGCTTGCCGCCTGGACCGCCCTCCCGCTCGCGGTGACCCTGGGCCTGGTGGCCTGCGGCTCGGGCGGCGACGGCGGATCCGGCGAGAGCGACCCCAGTGCGGCCGTGCGGATCGAGATCGCCGAGCCGCAGCACCTGGTGCCGACCAACACCAACGAGACCAGCGGCTCGCAGGTGCTCAGCGCCCTGTTCAGCCCGCTCGTCGACTACGACGAGGCGAACAAGCCGTACGAGGTGGCCGCCGAGTCCGTGACGTCGTCGGACAACAAGGTCTGGACGGTCAAGCTCAAGGACGGCTACACCTTCCACAACGGCGAGAAGGTCACGGCCGAGAACTACATCGACGCCTGGAACCACGGCGCGTACGCCCCCAACGGGCAGAACTCCAGCTACTTCTTCGAGAAGATCGCCGGCTACGACGACCTCCAGGGCGAGCAGCCGAAGGCGAAGACGCTGACCGGCCTGGAGAAGGTCGACGACCTGACCTTCACCGTGACGCTGGCCCAGCCGTACAGCGAGTTCCGGACCATGCTCGGCTACACGGCGTTCTACCCGCTGCCGAAGGCGGCGTTCTCCGCCCCCGGCGTGCTCGCCGAGGGGTACGAGCAGGCCCCGATCGGCCAGGGCCCGTTCCGGATGAAGGGCTCGTGGCAGCACGACGCCAAGGTCGAGGTGGAGAAGTACGACGCCTTCCCCGGCCAGCAGCCGAAGGTGGCCGGCGTCGAGTTCCGGATCTACCAGCAGCCGACCGCCGCGTACGCGGACGTGCTGTCGGACAACCTCGACGTGATCAAGACGATCCCGACCGAGAACCTGTCGACCGCCGGCACCGACCTCGGCGACCGGTTCAAGCAGAGCCCCGCCTCGTCGCTCCAGGTGCTGGCCTTCCCGACCTTCCAGGAGGAGTTCAGCAAGCCCGAGGTGCGCAAGGCGATCTCGATGGCGATCGACCGGGACGAGATCACCAGGTCGATCTTCAAGGACTCGCAGCAGCCGGCCCGCTCGTTCGTCTCGCCGGTCGTCGCGGGCTACCGGGAGAACACCATCGGCGCCGCCGGCGAGTTCGACCCGGCCAAGGCCAAGGCGGCGTACGAGGCCGCGGGCGGCCCGAAGAAGATCGAGCTGTCGTACAACGGCGACGGCGGCCACAAGGACTGGATCGACGCGACCTGCAACCAGCTCAAGGCCAACCTGGGCGTGGATTGCGTGGGCAACGCCGAGCCGAAGTTCGCGGATCTGCTGACCAAGGTCAAGGCCAAGCAGCCGGTCGGCCTGTTCCGGATGGGCTGGGTCATGGACTACCCGTCGATGGAGAACTACCTGGGCCCGCTGTACAGCACCAACGGTTCGTCGAACTACTACGGCTACAGCAACCCCGAGTTCGACAAGCTGCTCGCCGAGGGCGCCAAGGCCGCGAACGAGGAGGAGGCGGTCAAGAAGTACCAGGCCGCGGAGGACCTGCTGGCCGAGGACATGCCAGTGATCCCGCTCCGGTACGGCCAGAACAACTTCGGCCACTCGAACAAGGTCATGAACGTGGAGATGGACCTCTTCGACCGCATCGACCTGCTGAAGATCGAAGCCATCAAGTAGCTCCCCCGGGAAGACGGGTCGGGTCACCGCGAGGTGACCCGACCCGCCACCGCTTTGCCCCTTTTCAGGAAGACTGCTCAGTATGCTCCGCTTCATTCTGCGGCGACTGCTCCAGATGGTCCTCGCCTTCTTCGGGACCACGCTGATCGTCTACGCGCTGATGTTCGCCGGTCAGGGCGACCCCATCCAGGCGCTCGCGGGGGAACGCCCGGTCACCGCCGCCCAGCGGGCATACCTGACGGAGAAGTTCCACCTCGACCAGACCGGTGTCGGCGGCTTCTTCTACCGCTACTTCGACTACCTGAAGAACCTGCTCCAGGGCGACCTGGGACAGTCGCTGACCGGCCGGCAGATCGGCGACATCCTCGCCGCCGCCTGGCCGGTCACCGTCAAGCTCGCCCTGATCGCCATGGCGGTGACGATCGTCTTCGGGGTCACCGCCGGGGTGATCGCCGGCATCCGGCGGGGCAGCGTCTTCGACAACGCGACGCTGGTGCTCACCCTGCTGGTGCTCGGCATCCCCACGATCGTGCTGGCCCCGCTCGCCCAGTACCTCCTCGGCGTCAAGTGGCAGCTCTTCCCGGCCACCGCCGGCGCCGATCCCGACCTGTACGCGCTGCTGCTGCCCGGCATCGTGCTCGGTTCGCTGTCGCTGGCCACCGCGCTGCGGCTGACCCGGACCTCGGTCGCGGAAAACCTGCGCGCCGACTACGTCCGCACCGCCCGGTCGAAGGGCCTGGTCAAGCGGCGGATCGTGGGCGTGCACGTGCTGCGCAACTCGCTCATCCCGGTGATCACCTTCCTCGGCGTCGAACTGGGCAATCTGATGAGCGGCGCGATCATCACCGAGGGCGTGTTCAACATCCCCGGCGTCGGGTTCAACCTGTTCCGCGGCATCCGCACCGAGGACGGCCCGCTGGTGGTGGGCATCGTCAGCGTGCTCGTCGTGGTCTACCTCGTCTCCAACCTGGTGGTGGACGTCCTGTACGCCGTACTCGATCCGAGGATCCGCTATGAGTGAAGCAGCGTGCACGAGTGAGCGCAGCGGGGTGGCGGCATGAGCGACTTCGAGACCGTGGCGGCCACCGAGAACCAGGCCGCGCGGCGGGGGCCGTCGGGCGAGCCCGGGGCGCCCAACCAGGTCGGCGTGCCGAGGAAGCCGCGCAGCCTGGCCGGCGACGCCTGGCGCGACCTGCGCCGCAAACCGATCTTCTGGATCAGCCTGTTCCTGGTCGTCCTGATCGCCGCGATGGCGGTCGTCCCGGCGCTGTTCACGGCCAACGACCCGCGCGACTGCGTGCTCTCCCGCCAGCACGCCGGGCCGTCCGGCGGGGCCATCTTCGGGTACGACTTCCAGGGCTGCGACACGTACGCCCGGGCGGTCTACGGGGCCCGCGCGTCGCTGCTGGTCGGCGCGCTCTCGGCGCTGTTCACCGGGCTGATCGCGGTGGTCGTCGGGATGCTCGCCGGATACTTCGGCCGGTGGGTCGACGCGGTGCTCTCCCGGGTGATCGACATCGTGCTCGGCATCCCGCTGCTGCTCGCCGCGATCGTGCTGCTCAAGCGGGTGAGCGCCAGCAGCGACAACGTCCGGCTGTTCGCGGTGATCTTCGTGCTGGCGGTGCTCGGCTGGACCACGGCGGCCCGGGTGATCCGCTCCTCGGTGATCACCGCCAAGGAGCAGGACTACGTCGCCGCCGCCCGGATGCTCGGTGCCGGCAACGGCCGGATCATGTGGCGGCACATCCTGCCGAACGCGCTCGCCCCGGCGATCGTGGTGCTCACCATCGCGCTCGGCTCGTTCATCTCCGCCGAGGCGACGCTGAGCTTCCTCGGCATCGGCCTCAAGGCGCCGACCATCTCCTGGGGCATCGACATCGACGCCGGCCGGGTGCACATGCGGGAGTCCGCCACCCCGCTGGTGGTGCCCTCGACCTTCCTCGCGCTGACCGTGCTGGCCTTCATCATGCTCGGCGACGCGATCCGTGACGCCTTCGACCCGAAGCTGCGGTGATCCCCTCATGAGCCACTCCGCCGTCAGGCCGACGCCGGCCTCTCCGACGCCCGAGGGCGGCCACCTCCTGGATGTCCGGGACCTGCACGTCGAGTTCCGCACCAGCGAGGGGGTGGCCCGGGTGATCAACGGCGTCTCGTACCACCTGGACGCCGGCGAGACCCTGGCCGTGCTCGGCGAGTCCGGGTCCGGCAAGTCCGTCACCGCGCAGGCGATCATGGGCATCCTGGACACCCCCCCGGCGCACGTCCGCTCCGGGCAGATCCTCTACCGGGGCCGGGACCTGCTCGGCCAGTCGGAGGAACAGCGTCGCCAGGTGCGCGGCAAGGAGATCGCGATGATCTTCCAGGACGCCCTGTCCGCGCTGAACCCGGTCTTCCCGGTCGGCTGGCAGATCGGCGAGACGCTGCGCCACCGGGAGGGGATGTCCCGGGGCGACGCCAGGGCCCGGACCGTCGAGCTGATGGACCTGGTGCGGATCCCGGCGGCGGCCAGCCGGCTCGGCGACTACCCGCACCAGTTCTCCGGCGGCATGCGGCAGCGCGTCATGATCGCGATGGCGCTGGCGCTGGACCCGAAGGTGCTGATCGCCGACGAGCCGACCACCGCGCTGGACGTCACCGTGCAGGCCCAGATCATGGACCTGCTCGCCGACCTGCGGCGGGACCTGGACATGGCGATGATCCTGATCACCCACGACCTCGGCGTGGTGGCCGGCGTCGCGGACCGGATCGCCGTCATGTACGCGGGCCGGATCATCGAGCACGCCGACGTCCGCTCGCTGTACCGGGCGCCGGCCCACCCGTACACGAAGGGGTTGCTGGAGTCGATCCCGCGCCTGGACGTACGCGGCCAGGCCCTGTCGACGATCAGAGGGCTGCCGCCGAACCTGATGCGGATCCCCTCCGGCTGCCCCTTCCACCCCCGGTGCCCGTACGTGCAGCAGGTCTGCGTCGACGTGGTGCCGCACGACCTGGTCCTCGGCGACGGCCGGACCAGCGCGTGCCACTTCGCGCAGGAGGTCCGTGATGACAGCGCCCGCTAACCCGGCCAAGGTGCGGGGCGAGACCGTCCTCGCCGTCGACAACCTGGTCAAGCACTTCCCGATCACCCAGGGGGTGCTGTTCCAGCGCCAGGTCGGCGCGGTGCGTGCCGTCGACGGGGTCAGCTTCGAGCTGCGCCGGGGGGAGACCCTCGGCGTGGTCGGCGAGTCCGGCTGCGGCAAGTCCACCCTGGCCCGGCTGCTGATGCGGCTGGAGACGCCCACCTCCGGCCGGGCCACGCTGGAGGGGAATGACCTGTTCAGGGCGTCCGGGGCGGAGCTGCGCCGGCTGCGCCGCAACATGCAGATGGTGATGCAGGACCCGTACACCTCGCTGAACCCGCGGATGACGGTCGGCGACATCATCGGGGAGCCGTTCGACATCCACCCGGACGCCGCGCCGAAGGGCAGCAAGCGCAAGCGGGTGCAGGAGCTGCTGGACGTGGTCGGGTTGAACCCGGAGCACGTCAACCGGTACCCGCACCAGTTCTCCGGGGGGCAGCGTCAGCGCATCGGCATCGCCCGCGCGCTCGCCCTGCGCCCGGAGATCATCGTCTGCGACGAGCCGGTGTCGGCCCTGGACGTCTCCATCCAGGCCCAGGTCATCAACCTGCTGGAACAACTCCAGGACGAGTTCGGCCTCTCCTACATCTTCATCGCCCACGACCTGTCCGTGGTGCGGCACATCTCCGACCGGGTCGCCGTGATGTACCTCGGCAAGATCGTCGAGGTCGGCACCGAGGACGAGATCTACGAGCGGGCCACCCACCCGTACACCCAGGCGTTGCTGTCGGCGGTGCCGGTGCCCGACCCGGACGCCCGCGACGACCGGACCATGATCCGGCTCGTCGGCGACGTGCCCAGCCCGGCGGATCCGCCGAGCGGCTGCCACTTCCGCACCCGCTGCTGGAAGGCCCAGGAGGTCTGCGCCCGCGAGGAACCCCATACGGTCCCCCGGGCGGCCGACCCCCACCCGTCGGCCTGCCACTTCGCCGAGCTCCGCCCCACCACCACCTGACCCGCCGCCGCCCGGCTGCGGGCGGCGGCGGGCGGGCTGGTCAGTGGAAGAAGTGGCGGGTGGCCGTCAGGTACATGGTGATCCCGGCCTCCTTGCAGGCGGCGATCACCTCCTCGTCGCGGATCGAGCCGCCCGGCTGGACGATCGCCTTCACACCCGCGTCGATGAGGATCTTCGGGCCGTCGGCGAACGGGAAGAACGCGTCCGAGGCGGCGACCGAGCCCCCGGCCCGCTCGGCGCCGGCCCGGGTGACCGCGAGCTGCGCCGAGTCGACCCGGTTGACCTGACCCATGCCGACCCCGACGGTCGCGCCGTCCTTGGCCAGCAGGATCGCGTTGCTCTTCACGGCGCGCACCGCCCGCCAGGCGAACGCCAGGTCGCGCAGCGTCGCCGCGTCGGCCGCCTCGCCGGTGGCCAGCCGCCAGTTGGCCGGGTCGTCGCCGTCGGCGTCGATCCGGTCGGCCAGCTGGACCAGGATGCCGCCGGTGACCTGCCGCCACTCCGCCGGCAGCGGGGCGTACGCCGGGGCGCGCAGCAGCCGGATGTTCTTCTTGCCCTGGAGAACCTCCACCGCGCCGGGCTCGAACTCCGGCGCGACCAGCACCTCGGTGAAGATGTCGGCGACCTGCCGGGCCAGCTCCACGGAGACGGGCCGGTTGACCGCGATCACCCCGCCGTACGCCGACACCGGGTCGCAGGCGTGCGCCCGGCGGTGCGCCTCGGCCACGTCGCCGCCGACCGCGATCCCGCACGGGTTGGCGTGCTTGATGATCGCCACGGCCGGCTGGTCGGCGAAGTCGTTCGCCGCCCGCCACGCGGCGTCCGCGTCGACGTAGTTGTTGTACGACATCTCCTTGCCGTGCAGCTGCTCGGCCTGGGCCAGCCCTGCCGGGCTGCTCGGGTCGGCGTAGAGCGCGGCGGCCTGGTGCGGGTTCTCGCCGTAGCGCAGCACCGGCCCGCGGCGCAGCGCCAGCCCGGCGAACTCCGGCCACCCCCCGGCGTCCGGGGCCAGGGTGACGGCGCACCACTCGGCCACGGCCACGTCGTACTCGGCGATGGCGGCGAACGCGCGGGCCGCCAGCACCCGGCGCTGGGCCAGGGTGAACCCGCCCTCGCCGAGGGCCGCCAGCACGGCCGGGTACCCGGCCGGGTCGGTGACCACGGCCACCGAGGCGTGGTTCTTGGCGGCGGCGCGGACCATCGCCGGGCCGCCGATGTCGATCTGCTCCACGCACTCCTCGACGCCGGCGCCCGAGGCGGCCGTGGCCTGGAACGGGTAGAGGTTGGACACCAGCAGGTCGATCCCGGCGATGCCGTGCTCGTCGAGCTGGGCGGCGTGCGAGTCCTTGCGCAGGTCGGCCAGGAGGCCGCCGTGGATCGCCGGGTGCAGGGTCTTCACCCGGCCGTCGAGGATCTCGGGGAAGCCGGTCACCGACTCGACCGGGGTCACCGGCACCCCGGCGTCGGCGATCGTCGACGCGGTGCTGCCGGTCGAGACGAGCTCCACGCCGGCCGCGTGCAGGGCCCGGGCCAGCTCGACCAGGCCGCTCTTGTCGTAGACGCTGACCAGCGCCCGCCGGATCGGGCGGCGCTCGGCCTCAGTGGCACTCACGGAAAGGTGACCTTTCGTCCGGTGATCGTCCAACCTTCGCGGACCAGCCGACCGACCTGCTCGACGAGCTGGCGCCGCTCGGCGGACTTGATGCGCTCGGTGAGCGCGTCCTCGTCGTCGTCGTCGAGCACCGGCACGGCGACCTGGGCGACGATCGGGCCGGTGTCCATCCCGGCGTCGACGAAGAAGAGGGTGGCCCCGGTGATCTTCACGCCGTAGGCGAGGGCGTCCCGGGGGCCGTGGATGCCGGGGAACGCCGGCAGCAGGGTGTTGTGCGTGTTGAGGTAGCGGTCGCCGAACGCGGCGAGGAAGTCGGGGCCGACCAGCTTGAGGAAGCCGGCGGAGACCACCAGGTCGGGGCGGTGCGCGGCGACCTGCGCGGTGAGCGCGGCGTCCCAGTCCGCCCGGGTCGGGTGGTCGGAGACCCGCTCGACGAAGGTCGGCACCCCGGCGGCGGCGGCCCGGTCCAGGCCGGCGATGCCGTCCCGGTCCGCGCCGACGGCGACCACCCTCGCCCCGTACGCCGGGTCGGCGGTGGCGTCGAGCAACGCCTGGAGGTTGCTGCCGGATCCGGAGACGAGGACGACGATGCGGGCGACGGGCGCGGGCTCGGTCACGCCGCCACCCTATCGGGCAGGTCGGGGCCGCCCTCGTGTGGGCGGGCAGGCCGGACCGGCCGTCCGCGTGGGCAATCAGGATCCGGACAACGACGAATTGGTGACCGCCGTTGTCGCCCCCACCCTGTACTCTGCCGGTCGCTCGGTGCCCGGCACAAGCCTGGCTCCGCACCCGTCAGTGACCCGACATGCGCGTTGTGTCGATGAATTAGAGGAGTAGGCCGCGATGCAGCCCGACTACAAGTCCCCCCAACCGCAACAGATCAATAACAACATGACGATGTCCATCGTGGCCATCTTCCTTTTCTGGCCGCTGGCCATCCCGGCGATCATCAACGCGTCGAAGGTCAACCCGCTCATCCAGCAGGGTGACTACGCGGGGGCCCAGGCGGCGGCCGCCGAGTCGAAGAAGTGGTCCAAGTGGGCCCTGATCGTCGGCATCGCCTGGTACGTGATCGCCATCGTGTGCTGCGCGCTGGGCGGCATTGGGGCGATCATGGGTGCGGATACCAGCACCACCAGCTACTGACAGCAGCCTCAGGCAAGGAGCACCAGCGAATGCAGCCCGGTCACGACCCGTACGGCCAGCAGCCCAACGACCCGAACCAGCCGCCGTACCACGACCCGCACGCCCAGCCCCCGCAGGCGCCCTACGGGCAGCAGCCCACATCGGGGCAGCCGTACGGGCAGGACCCGTACGGCCAGCAGCCGCAGGCACCGTACGGCCAGCAGCCTGCCGCCGGTCAGCCGTACGGTCAGCCGACGTCGGGTCAGCCGTACGGTCAGCCGACGTCGGGTCAGCCCTACGGCCAGCCCGCCTCGGGCCAGCCCTACGGGCAGGACCCGTACGCCCAGCAGCCCTACGGAGCCGCGCCGGGCTACCCGAACGCCGGCTACCCGCAGGCGCAGGGCCAGCAGAACACCCTCGGCCTGGTGTCGATGATCCTCGGCATCGCGTCGATCCCGCTGGTCTGCTGCCTGTACCTGGGCGTCCCGGTCGGCATCGCGGCGATCGTCACCGGCTACCTCGGGCGGCAGAAGGCGAACCAGGGCCTGGCCAGCAACGACAGCCAGGCCAAGACCGGTCTGATCTGCGGTGCGGTGGGTGCCGGGCTCGGCATCGTGCTGTTCATCCTCGGCATCGTGGCGAACGTCAACCTGCCGACCACCTGAGTCGACAGCACCACCGAGGGCGCTCCGGGCAGTTTCCGGGGCGCCCTCGGCGTCAGGAAGGCTTCCGGCCCTTCGACAAAGAGCGGGTGGCGGCGGCGCCGAGCAGGGCACCGGCCGCGAGCACCGCCGTGGCCGTCCCGGCCACCTGCCACGGGACCGGGCCGATCTCGGCCAGCCGCCCCCCGCCGAGCGGCCCGCCGGAGGCCCCCGCGAGCACCCCGAGCAGCAGCCCGGCGACCGGGCCGGCGAGGGCCGCCGGGACCAGCAGGGCCCGCCAGGCCACCTCCGTCCGATCCTCGGCGGCCCGCCGCAGCAGCCGCCGGGCGAGCAGGCAGCCGGCAGCCATGCCGGCCAGGACCGGAATCGCGAGCAGGGCCGCCCCGAAGTCGTCCACCGGCCCGCTGGGCAGGCCGGCCAGCAACGGTACGGCCGGCAGCGCGCCGAGCGAGACCTCGCCGGTGCGTACGGCGGTGTCGGTGCCGACGGCGAACCCGGGACCGAGCAGATAGCTGGTGGACCAGACCGTGGCGTTCGGTGCGTAGGCGAGGCTGACCAGGGTGATCCCGGCCTGCCCGGCCACCCCCGTGCGGTACGCCCCGATCATGTCCGCGGCGTCCCCGCCGCCGGTGGCGATCGCCAGCCCGGCTACTCCCGCCCCCGCCCCGAGCAGCAGCAACCCGGCGACCAGGCCGGTACGCACCCCGTCCCGCACCGGGGCGGGCGCCCGCTCGACGAGCAGGCCGGCCACGCCGGTGGTGCGGGCCGCCCCGGCCAGGGCCGCGAACGCGCCGAAGACCGCGAAGGTCCCGCCGGCGCGGATCGGGGACACCGCCGGCCCGCCGACGCCGGCCAGCACCGCGGCGAGGGTGCCGAGCAACGCGTACCCGACGCCGACCGCGCCTGCGGCGGTGAGCGCCTGGCGCGGCGAGCGCCCGCCCCGGGCCCCGATCGCCCGGCTGGTGTGCACGCCGGCCCGGAACAGCCGCCAGACCGCCAGCACCGTGAGCGCCACCGGGGCCAGTCCGACCGGGCCGGCGTCGGTGGTCAGCGGGACCCCGTGGCCGAGCAGCCAGCCGCCCAGCCCGGCGCGCAGCGCCCCGGCGACGGAGCCGGCGTCCTCGCTGAGCTGGGCGAGCCCGAGCACCAGCGCGACCGGTAGGTACGACGTGAGCGCAGCCCAGGTGGCGGCGACCCCCGCGGCGACCGCGAGCGGGGCCCGGCTGCGGCGGGCCTCCCCGGCCCGGGGCGCGGGCACCCGGGGACCCGGTGGGCGGCCGGCGAGCCAATCGTCGGCGCCCACCCCGGTGGCCGGACGGCGGGGCTGATCAGGGGTGACGGAGGACATCGCGTCTACTCTGGCACGCCGCGCCGTCGGGGGCAGTCCGATACCGCGCCCGATCGGCCGCAAGTTCGTGATCCACCGACTTGTCGCCCGTGTTCCGGTCTAGCCTCGGCCCAGGACACGAACTTTTCCTGTCGCGGCCTCTTCCGGGTGCCGGCCAGCGTCGGCCGGCTGGAGCAGGCCGACGCAGACCGCTCGGAGGTAGCCGTGAACGCTCCGTATCCACCGCCGCCACCGGCCGCCGGCCGGGACCGCACCACGCTGTGGGGCGTGCTCGGCATCGTCCTGGGCCTGATCTGCTGCGGCGTCCTCGGCATCGTCTTCGGGTACCTGTCTGTCCGGGACGCCAAACGGTACGGCCAGTCGCCGGTGCTGGGCTACCTCGCCATCGCGTTCGGCGTGATCAACATCATCGGCAGTCTGATCCTGCGGGCGAGCGGCAACTACCCGTTCTGGAACAACGACTGATCTACATGACGCGAGGGGGCCGACCGCCCGGTCGGACCCCCTCGGCGTCTCAAGCGGCTCAGCCGGCGGACATGATCTCCCGCATCAGCTTGGCGGTCTCGGTCGGGGTCTTGCCGACCTTCACGCCGACGGCCTCCAACGCTTCCTTCTTCGCCTCGGCGGTGCCCGCCGAGCCGGAGATGATCGCGCCGGCGTGGCCCATGGTCTTGCCGGGCGGGGCGGTGAAGCCGGCGATGTAGCCGACCACCGGCTTGGTGACGTTCGCCTTGATGAAGTCGGCGGCCCGCTCCTCGGCGTCGCCGCCGATCTCGCCGATCATCACGATGGCGTCGGTCTCCGGGTCGGCCTCGAACGCGGCCAGGGCGTCGATGTGGGTGGTCCCGATGATCGGGTCGCCGCCGATGCCGACGCAGGTCGAGAAGCCGATGTCGCGCAGCTCGTACATCATCTGGTACGTCAGCGTGCCGCTCTTGCTGACCAGGCCGATCCGACCGGTGCCGGTGATGTCTGCCGGGATGATGCCGGCGTTGGAGGCGCCCGGCGAGGCGATGCCCGGGCAGTTCGGCCCGATGATCCGGGTCCGCTCCCCCTTGGCCACGTTGTACGCCCAGAACGCGGCGGTGTCGTGCACCGGGACGCCCTCGGTGATCACCACGGCCAGCGGGATCTCCGCGTCGATGGCCTCGATCACGGCGGCCTTGGTGAACTGCGGCGGGACGAAGATCACCGTGACGTCGGCACCGGTCTGGGCCATGGCCTCGGCGACGGTCGCGAAGACCGGCAGCGCGGTGCCGTCGAAGTCCACGGTCTGGCCCGCCTTGCGCGGGTTGGTGCCGCCGACGACGTTGGTGCCGGCGGCAAGCATCCGCCGGGTGTGCTTGGAACCCTCGGAACCGGTCATCCCCTGCACGATGACCTTCGAGTCCTTGGTCAGCCAGATAGCCATGATCAGACCCCCGCAGCCGCCAGCTCGGCGGCCCGCTCGGCCGCGCCATCCATGGTGTCGACCCGCTGTACCAGCGGGTTGTTCGCGCCGTCGAGGATCGCCCGACCGGCCTCGGCGTTGTTGCCGTCGAGGCGGACCACGAGCGGCTTGGTGACCTTCTCGCCGCGCTGTTCCAACAGGGCGAGCGCCTGCACGATGCCGTTGGCGACCTCGTCGCAGGCGGTGATGCCGCCGAAGACGTTGACGAACACGCTGCGCACCGACGGGTCGGACAGGACGATCTCCAGCCCGTTCGCCATCACCGCGGCGCTGGCGCCGCCGCCGATGTCGAGGAAGTTGGCCGGCTTGACGCCGCCGTGCCGCTCGCCCGCGTACGCGACCACGTCGAGGGTCGACATGACCAGACCCGCGCCGTTGCCGATGATCCCGACCTCGCCGTCGAGCTTGACGTAGTTGAGGTCCTTCTCCTTGGCGGCCTGCTCCAGCGGGTCCACCGCGGCCTGGTCGATCAGGGCCTCGTGGTCGGGGTGCCGGAACCCGGCGTTCTCGTCCAGGGTCACCTTGGCGTCGAGCAGCAGCAGCTTGCCGTCGCTCGTCGTCGCCAGCGGGTTCACCTCGACCAGCGTGGCGTCCTCGGCGACGAACGCCTGCCACAGCCGGACGGCGACGTCGACGACCTGGTCGGCGACCCCGGCGGGGAAGTTGGCGGCGGTGACGATCTCGCGCGCCTTCGCCTCGTCGACGCCCTTGACGGCGTCGATCGGGGCCTTGACGACCTTGCCCGGGGTCTCGGTGGCGACCTGCTCGATGTCCATGCCGCCGGCGACGCTGGCGATGCAGAGGAAGGTGCGGTTCGCCCGGTCGAGCAGGTACGAGAAGTAGTACTCCTCGGCCACGTCCGCGGTCACCGTGATCATGACCTTGTGGACCGTGTGACCCTTGATGTCCATGCCGAGGATGTCGGTGGCGCGGGCCACCGTCTCATCCTCGCCCTCGGCCAGCTTGACGCCGCCGGCCTTTCCTCGGCCGCCGACCTTCACCTGTGCCTTGACGACCACGCGACCGCCGAGGCGTTCGGCGATCGCGCGGGCCTCCTCCGGGGTGTTGGCGACGCCGCCGGCGAGCACGGGCAAGCCGTGCCGCTCGAACAGGTCCCGCCCCTGGTACTCGTACAGGTCCACGATTGCGCGTCCCGTCCCGTCTCCGCGGCGCGCCGTCGCGCCGCCACCAGCGTGTGAAAACAGTTTGATGCCTGTCATCAGTTGAAACAGGCCATTGGGCGCAGCCTAGCGAGGTCGGCACGGCCGGCAACCGAGCGGGTGCACGGTGTGCCCTAATCCACAACCAGCCCGGCGCTCCCCCGTGCGCCCCGGATCCGGGCAGCCCCGCGCGGGCGGCCGGGTCGTTTCGTCGGGCGGCCGGGCCGTTTCGTCGGGCGGGTGGGGCCGGCTGTGGGATTCCTGTCGACGATGTTCGGCGGGCCGCGTAACCCCCTGGCCAGGGCCTCGTTGAGTCAGATGTCGGAGCGCTGCTGGTCAGCGCGACGGCGGGAGACGGCCGATGCCCTGTCGGTCGAGGGGTGGCGGCGGGGCATCGTGCATAGAGGGGCCGGACGTGTGAGGGGTGCGTCCGGCCCCTCCCCCGTGTCTGGGGGAGGGTGGCGACCGCCGGGTCAGGCGACCGGCTGGGCGACGTTGGCCCGGACCCACTCCACGATCGACCGGGTGGTCGCGCCCGGGGTGAAGACCTTCGCTACGCCGAGCCGCTCCAACTCGGGGAGGTCGGCGTCCGGGATGATGCCGCCGCCGAAGACGACGATGTCGCGCGCGTCCCGCTCACCGAGCAGCTCGATGACCCGCCGGAACAGCGTCATGTGCGCCCCGGACAGCACGGAGAGCCCGACGGCGTCGGCGTCCTCCTGGATGGCGGTCTCCACGATCTGCTCTGGGGTCTGGTGCAGGCCGGTGTAGATGACCTCCATACCGGCGTCCCGCAGGGCACGGGCGACCACCTTGGCCCCGCGGTCGTGGCCGTCGAGGCCCGGCTTCGCGACGACGACCCGGATACGAGAGCTCATCAGCGGACACCTTTCGAGGCGCTACGACTGTCACCTGAACGAACGGTAACCCGACGGGCCGGGACCGGGGAATCCGGGCGTCCGAACCAGGAGAAGCGTAGAGGTGAGGGCCAGGTTCGGACATCCGGTGGGCGACGTCACCCTGCGCGACGAACGGGCAGCTACGAGGGCATCGGCGACCGTGACGAGACATGACAATAACGGACACAAACGGACGGATCGACACGCCAATTGCCCCGTCTGGCTTGTGACCGGCGTGGTGGTTGGCTAACGTGACCACGGTTGTCATCAGGTCCACCGACGGGTGACGACGCGGCCAGCCGACGTTCACCACCGCTTCACGGTGCGCCGGCCGACCGCTTCGGAACCCCGACAACGGAGGGTGTGCGTGCGCCAGCGCCTGTCGTCTGAGCCCGATCGATATCGCGGCCGCCGCCGCGTACCCGCCCCCCCGCGCAGCCGCTACGCAGCCGTCGTCACCACCGCGTTCGTCGGTGCGGGCATGGTCGCGCTCGGCGCGGCCGCGCTGCCGGACGCCAAGAGCGTCAGCCCGTCGGTCCTCGACGAGCTCAAGCAGGCGTCCATCACCAGCCAGGATGTCGCGGCCCGCGCCGACTCCGACGAGCCGGCCTCCCGGGACAGCCGCTCGGAGACGAAGGCCGCCTCCGAGCAGGACGTCTGGCTCCTGCCCCTGCAGGACTACGACTTCAACACGCCCTACGGCATGCGCTGGGGCAAGCTGCACACCGGCGTCGACCTGGTCGCCCCGGAGGGCACCCCCTACGTCGCCATCCACAGCGGCACCGTCACCAAGGCCGGCTGGTTCGGTGGCTACGGCTACGCGGTCATCGTCAAGCACACCGACGGCAGCGAGGCCATCTACGGCCACTCCTCAGCGGTGACCGTCAAGGAGGGCCAGCAGGTCAAGGCCGGGGAACAGCTCGGCCTGGTCGGCAACACCGGCCACTCCTACGGCGCGCACCTGCATCTGGAGATCCATGTCAACGGGGAGCCACGGGACCCGGTGCCGTGGCTCCAGAGCCGCGAAGTGGACATCAGGATGCAAATCGAGGCGCTTTACAGCGACGTGACCACGCCCTGACCCTGAGCATCGCCCGTTGACCGCCCGGATCAGTCGATCCGGGCGGTTTTTTCGTCGTCCGGCGGGCCGAATGTCTACTAGGCCACACCGGCAGATGTGACCGGCGACACGTCGGCCATGATCACTTATCGGGACGAAGCCCCGCTAGACGGGAGGGAACGGGCGGGAGCCGGCTGCGGTCGGCCGACGGAACCCCGCCCCCACCCGCCGGCCACCAGCGCAAACACCAAGATTTCGAGGTCCCTGCCCCTCGAAGACATGAAGGTCCCCGCCGTGCAGGAAGAGAACATCCGCAACGAGAGCACCCCCGACGCGCCGATCCGCCGCCGACTGCGCCCCCGGCGCGGCGGACGGGCCCTGGTGATCGGCGCGGCGGCCCTGGTCGGGCTCGGCCTCGCCGGCGTCGCCGTCGCCACCACGGGCGGCGGGGACGAGCCGACCCCGGCCGCCGTGGCGATCGACGCCCAGGCCCGCGCCGAGGCCGCCGAGCGCGCCGACCGGTCCGTCCGCGAGTCGGTCGCCCCGGTCACCCCGTCCGCCAGCCCCACGACCCCGTCGCCGAGCCCGTCGAGCGCCAGCGCCAGCGCCAGCCCGACGAAGCAGGTCACCACGAAGCCAAAGCCGAAGCCGAAGCCCACGCCGAAGAAGACCAACAAGCCCGCGTCGGCCTGGGTCATCCCGATGGCGGGCGCCCAGATCACCTCCTGCTACGGCCAACGGTGGGGCGCCCTGCACGCCGGCATCGACTTCGCCCTGCCCGCGGGCACCCCGATCCACGCCGCCGCCGCAGGCACCGTGGTCAAGGCCGGTGACGTCGGCGACGGGTACGGCATCTCCGTCTTCGTCGACCACGGCAACGGCTACCTGACCCACTACGCCCACCAGAGCCGCACCGCCGTCGGCGTCGGCGCGAAGGTCAAGGCGGGACAGGTCATCGGCTACGAGGGCTCCACCGGCGACTCCACCGGCCCGCACCTGCACTTCGAGGTGCACCAGGGCGCGATGTGGAACCAGATCGACCCCGCGCCGTTCCTGCGGGCCCGGGGCATCGACGTGGCCTGCTGACAGCCCGCCGCCCGGGTGCGCCCGCGCCCGGGCGCCCGGCCCAGCCCGACAGCGCAAGCCGACCCCGCCAGCCCGACAGCGCAAGCCGACCCCGCAAGCCGCCCGCCAGCCCGGCCCGGTCCGGCAGCACGCCGGCCGGGCGGGCCGGCGGTCAGAGCTTGTCGACCGGGGCGTGCCGCAGCACCAGCCACATCGTCTGGTCGCCGAAGTCGATCTGCGCCCGCGCCCCGGGGCCGTGCCCCTCGACGGCGAGCACCCGGCCCAGGCCGTACCGCTGGTGGTTGACCCGGTCCCCGGCCGCCACCTTGGGCCCCTGGGGCAACTCGCTGGCCGTGGTCAGCCGGCTGCCGTCCACGCCGAGCCGCTTGGCCAGTTGGGCCGCCTTGGGCGTCCCTCCGGCGAAGCCGCCGGGGCGGTCCGCGCGACCCCCGACGCCGCCGCCACCCCCGGCCCACGAGGTGTACGTCCCCTCGGTGCGCTCCCAACGGACCAGCTCCGGCGGCAGCTCCTCCAGGAACCGCGACGGCGGGTTGTAGGCCGGCTGCCCCCACGCCGAGCGGGTCACCGAGCGGGACAGGTAGAGCCGCTGGCGGGCCCGGGTGATGCCCACGTACGCCAGCCGACGCTCCTCCTCCAGCTCCCGGGTGTCGCCCAGTGAGCGCAGGTGCGGGAAGACGCCGTCCTCCAGCCCGGTGAGGAACACCACCGGGAACTCCAGTCCCTTGGCGGTGTGCAGGGTCATCAGGGTGACCACGCCCTGGTGGTCCGGGTCGTCGGAGGGGATCTGGTCCGCGTCCGCGACCAGCGCGACCTGCTCCAGGAAGCCGGCCACGGTGGCCCGCTCGCCCTCGGCGCCCAGCGCCTCGATCCGCTCGGTGTACTCCCGGGCGACACTGACCAGTTCCTGGAGGTTGTCCACCCGGCCGGCGTCCTGCGGGTCGAGGCTCTCCTCCAGCTCGGTGAGGTAACCCGAGCGGGTGAGCAGCGCCTCCAGCACCTCCTCCGGGGTGCCGGTCTCGGCCAGCTTGCGCGCCCCGTCGAGCAGCGCGATGAAGTCGCCGATGCCGTTGGCGGCCCGGGTGGAGATGCCCGGGGCGTCCTTGGCCCGGCGCAGCGCCGCGCCGAAGGAGACCCGGTCCCGGCCGGAGAGCGCCTCGACGCATGCCTCCGCGCGGTCGCCGATGCCCCGGCGGGGGGTGTTCAGGACGCGGCGCAGGCTGACCGTGTCGTCGTCGTTGACCACCGCGCGCAGGTAGGCCAGCGCGTCACGGACCTCCTTGCGTTCGTAGAAGCGCACCCCGCCGACCACCTTGTAGGGCAGGCCGATCCGGATGAACACCTCCTCGAAGACCCGGGACTGGGCGTTGGTGCGGTAGAAGACCGCCACGTCGCCGGGGCGGGCGGCCCCGTCGTCGACCAGCCGGTCGACCTCCCGGCTCACCCAGTCCGCCTCGGCGTGCTCGGTGTCGGCGACGTACCCGACGATCTGCTCACCCGCCCCCGCGTCGCTCCACAGCCGCTTGGGCTTGCGGGAGGTGTTCCGGTCGATCACCGCGTTGGCGGCGTTCAGGATGGTCTGGGTGGAGCGGTAGTTCTGCTCCAGCAGGATCGTCCGGGCGTCGGTGAAGTCCCGCTCGAACTCCAGGATGTTGCGGATCGTCGCGCCCCGGAACGCGTAGATCGACTGGTCGGCGTCGCCGACCACGCACAACTCGGCCGGCTCGATCCCCTCGGTGCCGGAGACCAGCTCCTTGATCAGGGTGTACTGGGCGTGGTTGGTGTCCTGGTACTCGTCGACCAGGACGTGCCGGAACCGACGGCGGTAGCTCTCCGCGACGTGCGGGTGCGACTGGAACAGGTGCACCGTGGTCATGATCAGGTCGTCGAAGTCCAGCGCGTGCGCCTCGCGCAGCCGCCGCTGGTAGAGCGTGTACGCCTCGGCGAGCGCCCGCTCGTTGGGGCCCTTGGCCCGCCCGGCGAACTCCTCCGGGTCGACCAGCTCGTTCTTCAGGTTGGAGACCTGGGCGGCCAGCCCGCGCGCCGGGTAGCGCTTCGGGTCGAGGTCCAGCTCGCGGGCGACCATCTGCATCAGCCGGCGGGAGTCGTCGGCGTCGTAGATCGAGAAGGTCGACTTCAGGCCGGCGTGCTCGTGCTCGGCCCGCAGGATCCGCACGCAGGCCGAGTGGAACGTCGACACCCACATCAGCCGGGCGCGCGGGCCGACCAGGTGGGTCACCCGCTCCTTCATCTCACCGGCGGCCTTGTTGGTGAAGGTGATCGCGATGATCTCGCCGGGGTGCACGTCCCGGGCGGCGAGCAGGTACGCGATCCGGTGGGTGAGCACCCGGGTCTTGCCCGAGCCGGCGCCGGCCACGATCAGCAACGGCGAGCCGGCGTGGGTGACGGCGTCACGCTGGGGCCCGTTCAGGCCCTCCACCAGCTGCTGTGGGTCGAGCCGGACCGGCGGGCCGGCGCGGCGCGGCGGGGCCGACGCGGGCTCGGGCTCGGACGGGGACGCGGGGATGTCGAAGAGAGGCTGCATCGCAGGGCGAGTCTATGCCGCCCGCCGGACACTTCCCGACTCACCGCCCCGCCCGCCGCCGCCCCCGTGGCCCGGCGCGCGGCCCGAAGAGACCAACCCGTCACCCGACCGGCTCTGGCGTCTCCGTCCCCGATCCACGACGATGACCGGGAAACCCCGGATCCCTCCCCCGTACACGATTTGGGAGAAAAACCATGAGTCAACCGCGCTCGCGCGGTCGGGCGGTGCTGCGTCACCTCGCCGCGCCGGCCCTCGCACTGGCCGTCGTCGCCACCCTGCCGGCCGCCACGCGGCCCGCGCCGGCCCCGGCCGCCGACCCCTGGGCGGCTCTCGCCCCGGTCTCGGTCTCCTACGCCAAGCCGCTCGGCGGCGAGGTCAAGGGCAACTTCCTCAGCTACAACGACTTCCACGGCGCCATCGACCCACCCGCGGGCAGCGGCGCCACCGTCAACGGCACCCCGGCCGGTGGCGTGGAGTTCCTCGCCACCTGGCTGAAGAAGCTCCGCGCCGAGGCGAAGGCCGAGGGGCGGACCAGCACCACCGTCGGCGCCGGCGACCTGATCGGCGCCTCGCCGCTGGTCAGCGCCGCGTTCCACGACGAGCCGACGATCGAGCTGATGGACGAGATCGGCCTCCAGGTCAGCTCGGTCGGCAACCACGAGTTCGACGAGGGTGTCAACGAGCTGATCCGGCTCAACAAGGGCGGCTGCCACCCGGTCGACGGCTGCCAGGACGGCGACGGCTTCGCCGGCGCGAAGTTCACCTACCTCGCGGCCAACACGGTCAGCAAGAAGACCGGCCTGCCGATCCTGCCCCCGGTCGACGTCAAGTTCGTCAACGGCGTGCCGGTCGGCTTCGTCGGGGTCACCCTGGAGGGCACCCCGGGCATCGTCAACCCCGCCGGCATCACCTCGGTCACGTTCAAGGACGAGGTGGAGACCGCCAACAAGTGGGGCGGGCTGCTCAAGCTCTTCGGCGTCAAGGCGATGGTGCTGCTGGTGCACGAGGGCGGCGCGCAGTCCCCGCCGCCGAGCACCCCGGGCGTCTCCGACTGCGCCAACTTCTCCGGCCCGATCGTGGACATCGTGCGCGGCCTGCGGCCGGAGTTCGGCCTGGTCGTCTCCGGCCACACCCACCGCTTCTACTCCTGCTCGCTGCCGAACTCGGCCGGCCAGCAGAGCGTCGTCACCAGCGCCGGCACCAACGGCCAGCTGATCACCGACGTGGACTACTCGCTGGACCGCCGCTCCGGCCGGTTCACCGGGATCTCCGCCCGCAACGTGGTCGTCGAGAACGGCGTCCGCAACGCCGACGGCACCTGGCAGCAGAGCGCACCCGGCGTGTTCGCCCGCAACCCCGCGCTGGTCGACGCGCGCGCGAAGGCGCTGTCCGACAAGTACCGCACGGCGGTCGCCCCGATCGCCAACCGGGTGGTCGGGAGGATCAGCGCGGACATCGTCCGGGACGTCCGGCCCAACGGCGAGAGCCCGCTCGGCGACGTGATCGCCGACGCGCAGCTCGCGTACACGGCCGGCGACGGGGCGCAGATCGCCCTGATGAACCCGGGCGGCGTTCGGGCCTCCCTGTCGTACGGGGCGTCGGCCGGCGGCGAGGCACCAGGTGAGGTGACCTACGGCGAGGCGTTCAGCGTGCAGCCGTTCAACAACCTGGTGGTCACCCAGACGTTCACCGGGGCCCAGCTCAAAAACGTGCTGGAGCAGCAGTTCCCCGGCTTCAACGGGCAGACCGCCCAGCGGATCCTCCAGGTCTCGGCCGGGCTGACCTACTCGTACGACAGCACCGCCCCGGCGGGCTCCCGGGTGAGCGCCCTGGCGCTGAACGGGACCCCGGTCGACCCGGCGGCCAGCTACCGGGTCACCACGAACGACTTCCTGGCCAACGGCGGCGACGGCTTCACCGAGCTGGCGGGCGGCGCCGGCCGGACCACCGCCCCCGGCTTCGACGTCGACGCCCTGGTGTCGTACGTGGGCGCGGGCGCCCCGGTGGCACCGGGCCCCGCCGATCGGATCACCCGCCTCGGCTGAGGTGCGCGCAGGGCCCCTTCTCCCCGCCTGACGCCGGCTTGGAGGAGGGGTCCCCGCACCGCGGATCCCCGTGGACCCGGCGCGAATCCTTGCGGATCGGGTCGGCGGGTGGGCATACTCGACGACGTGTTCGGTCAGCGCTTCTACTTTTACTACGGCACCGGGAGTCCGGCAGCCGTGGGTCGCGCCTGATCAGATCAGACCTACGAAAAGCCCCGGGCTCTGGAGAGCCCGGGGCTTTTCCGTCCCGGGATCCGGGCACCGGGCCCGACGTCCGAGGGGTACGGCGATGATGGCAGACGTGGTGGAGCAGAGCGGCAGCGTGGCACAGTCCCGGCCGGACGACGAGCACGAGGCCGGCGGGTCGGCCGGCGATGGCAGGGCGGAGCCCGCGTCGGCGGCCGGCGCGACGCCCCGGACCGGGACCGACGACTCGGTGGCCGCGGCGCGGATCGTCGCCATCCGGGAGCGGATCGACGAAATCGACCGCACCCTGATCGAGCTGTGGCAGGAGCGGGCCGCCCTGTCCCAGGAGGTCGGGGTGACCCGGATGGCCTCCGGCGGCACCCGGTTGGTGCTCAGCCGGGAACGGGAGATCCTTGAGCGGTTCCGCCAAACCCTCGGTGCCGACGGCACCCAGCTGGCCCTGCTGCTGCTCCGCGCCGGCCGCGGCCCGCTGTAACCCTCCCCCTCCCCCCACCCCCCCACCGTCCCGCCCCCACCGGGCCACCCGCGGCCCGTGGGCCCGCAAGGCCGCGCTGATACACGGAATTAGTGGCCTCGGAGGCGTGCGAGCCAACTAATTCCGTGTATTAGCGCGATCGAGGCGGGTGGGCGGGCGGCGGGGCAGGGCGGGAACGCCGAACCGCCTGCCGGCGTCGGGTGGACGCCGGCAGGCGGTCGGGGTCGCGGTCAGTCAGCCCGGGAGGCTCAGGCCTCGTGGGTGGCGAGGATCTCGCGCTTCTCCGCGAAGTGGCAGGCGCTCGCGTGGTCCGAGCCGGAACGGATCTCCAGCAGCGGGACCTGCTCGGCGCAGACGTCCTGCGCCTTCCAGCACCGGGTGCGGAACCGGCAGCCCGAGGGCGGGCTGACCGGCGAGGGGACGTCACCGGTGAGCCGGATGATCGCCTTCTGGTCGCGCAGGGTCGGGTCCGGCACCGGCACCGCCGACAGCAGCGCCTGGGTGTACGGGTGGGTCGGCCGCTCGTAGATCTCGTCCTCGGTGCCGACCTCGACGATCTTGCCGAGGTACATCACCGCGACTCGGTCCGACAGGTGCCGGACCACCGACAGGTCGTGGGCGATGAAGACGTACGACAGGCCGAACTCGTTCTGGAGCTTCTCCAGCAGGTTCATCACCTGCGCCTGGATGGAGACGTCCAGGGCCGACACCGGCTCGTCGCAGACGATGATCTCCGGGCGCAGGGCGAGCGCCCGGGCGATGCCGATGCGCTGGCGCTGGCCCCCGGAGAACTGGTGCGGGTACCGGTGGATGTGCTCCGGGTTCAACCCGACCAGGTCGAGCAGTTCCTTGACCTTCTGCCGCCGGCTGCCCTTCGGGGCCACCTCGGGGTGGATCTCGAACGGCTCGCCGATCAGGTCGCCGACCGTCATCCGCGGGTTCAGCGAGGTGTACGGGTCCTGCATGACCAGCTGGATCTGCCGGCGCAGCCGGCGCAGCGCGCCGCCGGACAGCTTGGAGATGTCCTGCCCCTTGTAGAGCACGCTGCCGGCGGTCGGCCGCTCCAGGTTCATCAGGACCCGGGCCAGCGTCGACTTGCCGCAGCCGGACTCGCCGACCAGGCCGAGCGTCTCGCCGGACTTCAGCTCGAACGAGACCCCGTCGACGGCCTTGACCTGGCCGATGGTCTTCTTGAAGACGATGCCCTGGGTGACGGGGTAGTGCTTGACCAGGTCACGGACCTCGAGGATGTTCTCAGTCACGGTTAACCAGCTCCTCGGCGAAGTGGCAGGCGCTGGCCCGGTTGCTGCCGATCTGCAGCAGCGGCGGCACCTTCTCCCGGCAGACCGGCTGCGCCATGGGGCAGCGCGGGTTGAACGGGCAGCCCGGCGGGATGTTCATCAGGTTCGGCGGCAGACCCTTGATGGTGCGGAGCTGCTGCCCCCGCTCGTCCATCCGCGGGATCGAGTCGATCAGGCCGATGGTGTACGGGTGCGCCGGCTTGCCGTACAGCTCGAAGACGTCGGCTTCCTCGACGATCCGCCCGGCGTACATGACGGCGATCCGGTCCGCGACGTCGGCGACCACGCCGAGGTCGTGGGTGATCAGGATCAGGCCCATCTGCCGCTCGCGCTGAAGCTCGGCGAGCAGGTCCATGATCTGGGCCTGCACGGTCACGTCGAGCGCGGTGGTCGGCTCGTCCGCGATCAGCACCTCCGGGTCGAGCGCCAGCGACATCGCGATCATCGCGCGCTGTCGCATGCCGCCGGAGAACTGGTGCGGATAGTTGCTGAACCGGCCCTTGGCGTTCGGGATCTTGACCTGGTCGAGCATCTCGATGGCACGCTTCTTGGCCTCGGCGCGGCCGATGCCCCGCCGGATCCGGAACTGCTCGGCGATCTGGAACCCGATGGTGAAGACCGGGTTCAGCGCGGAGAGCGCGTCCTGGAAGATCATCGCGATGCCCTCGCCGCGGATGCGGCGGCGCTCCTCGGAGGACATGGCGAGCATGTCCTTGCCGTGGAAGCGGACCTGGCCCCCGGTGACGAACCCGGGCGGCGTGTCGAGGATGCCCATGACTGCCTGAGCGGTGACGCTCTTGCCGGAGCCGGACTCGCCGAGCACGGCGAGGGTCTCCCCCGCGTCGACGTGGTAGGTGACCCCGTTGATGACCTTGGCGACGCCGTCCCGGGTACGGAACTCCACCCGCAGGTCCTCGACCTCCAGGAGGCGGCCTGAGGGGCGGCCGGATCCGTCGGCGCCCGGCTGGGACTGCTCGGTCACGAGAATGTCGGACAACTCAATCTCCCCTAGCGCAGTTTCGGATCGAGGGCCTCGCGGACCGCCTCACCGAGCATCACGAAGCTGAGCACGGCGGTGACGAGGAACGCGGAGGGGAAGAAGAGCAGGAAGGGCGAGACCCGAATGTAGTTCTGCGCCTCGCTGATCATGATGCCCCACGAGACCACCGGGCTCTTCAGGCCGATGCCCAGGAAGGACAGCGTCGCCTCCGCGCCGATGAACGACCCGACCAGGATGGTGCCGTAGACCAGCAGCGGGGCCAGGCAGTTCGGCAGCAGGTGCTTGATGATGATCCGGCCGGTGCCGGCTCCCAGCGCCCGGGCCGCCACGATGTAGTCGGCCTCCCTGGTGGCCAGCACCGAGGAGCGCATCAGGCGCATCACGACCGGCCAGCTCAGCACGACCAGGGACATGATGACCAGACCCATGATGTACCACTCGTTGTTGCTCGACCCCGCCCCGTTGAAGGTGGTCAGGATGACGATCGCGCCGAGCACGAAGGGCAGGCCGAAGAAGATGTCGCCGAAGCGGGAGAGCAGGGAGTCCACCCAGCCGCCGCGGTAGCCGGCGATCATGCCGATCGTACCGCCGATCAGCAGCGTGCCGATGGTGGAGACCAGAGCCACGATGATCGAGGCGCGGGCGCCGTAGATGACCCGGGCGAAGACGTCCCGGCCCTGCACGTCGTACCCGAACCAGGCGTCGCCCGACGGCTCGACCCGGCTGTTCGCCAGCGCGCCGTTGACCGCGTCGCCGTTGGTGAACAGCGACGGGAAGGCCGCCATCAGGATGAAGATCAGGATGAACGTCGCCGAGATCCAGAACAGCGGCTTGCGGCGCAGGTCACGCCAGGCGTCGCCGAGCAGGCCGCGGGGCTTCTCCCTGCGAACGTTCTCCGGCAGGCCGGCGCCGACGGGGGCGCCGGGCTCGGCCTCGGTGGACGTGGTCGCTGACGGGGTCGAGACGATCGATGCGGTACTGGGGTCACTCATGCCGCCACCTCGCTCCGCTGGGTGCCGCGACGGTGGTCACGGCACGCTGCGTTCAGAATTCGTTCGCCACGCTGCTCACTCATAGCGGATCCTTGGGTCCAGGGCGGCGTAGAGCAGGTCCACCACCAGGTTCATCAGGAGGTAGACGAGCACGAGGACCACCACGATGGAGACAACGGTAGCGCTCTCCTTGGTGACGATCGCCCGGAGGACGGAGCGGCCGATGCCGTTGATGCTGAAGATGCCCTCGGTGACGATGGCACCGCCCATCAGCGCGCCGAGGTCGGTCCCGAGCAGGGTGACCACCGGGATCAGCGAGTTGCGCAACAGGTGCACGCCGACGACGCGGCGCATCGGCAGGCCCTTGGCGATCGCGGTCCGGACGTAGTCGGCCCGGCGGTTCTCCGCGATGCTCGTCCGCGCTACCCGGGCGACGTACGCCATGGACGCGCTGCCCAGGACGAAGCCCGGCATGAGCAGCTCCGACAGCCGCATCTCGCTGGAGACGGTCGGGTTGACGATGCCCCACTTCACGCCGAGCAGCCACTGCAGGATGAAGCCGACGACGAACACCGGCAGCGCGATCAGGAACAGGGTGGAGACGAGGACCAGATTGTCGAGGAAGCCGTTGCGCCGCAGGCCGGTCAGGACACCGGCGGACAGGCCGATGATCGCCTCGATCGCCAGGGCCACCACCGCGAGCTTCAGCGTGTTCGGGTACGCGGCGGCGATGATGTCGCCGACAGCGATGTTGTTGTACGTGACGCCGAAGTCCCCCTGGAACAGGTTCTTCATGTAGGTGGCGTACTGCACCCAGATCGACTCGTCGAGCTGGTACTTCTCGGTCATGAAGTTGATGTACGTATCCGGACACCGGCGGTCGCCGCACTTGCCGGCGAACGGGTCGCCCGGCACGGACCAGACGAGCCAGTAGATCAGGAATGTCGTACCGATGAAGACCGGGACGAGTTGCAGTAGCCGTCTCAACAAATAACGGCCCATGGGGTGGTCCTCCTGACAGGGGGCGCGTCGGGCGAGGGGGCCGACACGGATGGCGTCAACGTGGCGAGGGATGTTGTACACCCCTCGCGAGACGGCCCCGGGCCGGACCCACCGGTAGGTGAGCCCGACCCGGGGTCAGACCGTACGGATCAGAGCTCGACCGAGGTGATGTCGAGCTCGCCGACGTTGGTCAGCTCCATCTTCTTGATCTTGTCCGAGCGGCCGGACTGCTGGCCGCTGAAGTAGACCGGGATCGACGGGGCGTCAGCGTCGATCAGCTTGACGGCCTCGGCGAACTTGGCGTGCGAGGCGTCCAGGCTCGGCGCGGCGCTGGCCTCCTTGGCCAGGGCGTCGACCTGCTTGTTGCTGTACAGGCCGTCGTTCGAGGAGCCACCGGTCACGTAGAGCGGGTTGACCCAGTTCTCGACGTCCGGGTAGTCCTGCTGCCAGCCGGCGCGGTACGGGCCCTTCATCTTGTGGGCGTTGATGTTCTGCCGGAACACCGCGAAGGTCGGCACGCCCTCGGCGCGGGCGTTGATGCCGAGGTTGGTCTTGACCTGCTGCGCGACGGCCTCCATCCACTCCTTGTGGCTGGCGTCCGCGTTGTAGTAGAAGACCATCTCGCCGCTGAAGCCACCGGCCTCGGCGAGGAGCTTCTTGGCCTCGTCGACGTTGAACTGGCAGGCGGTGCAGTTGCCCGGCGCCGCACCCGGGGCCAACGGGTTGGCCCAGCTGTCGGCCGGCTTGCGGTTACCGAAGAAGATCTTGTCGGTGACCTCCTGCCGGTTGATCGACAGGGAGACGGCGCGACGCAGCTTCGGGTCGGCGAAGCGCTTGTCGTAGATCGGGAAGGCGATGATGCCGGTGACCGGGGCAACCGACGAGATGGCCCGCTCGCCAAGGTCGGTCTTCCACTTGTCACCCGCGAGGGAGGAGACCGGAACCTGCTGCTGGAAGTCGATGTTGTTGGAGACCAGCTCGCTGTAGACGGCGTCGTCGTTCTGCGAGAGCTTGACGTTGACGTCCTTGATCTTCATCTTGTCGCGCAGCTGGTAGTCGTCGAACCGCGTGAGCTTGATGAGGACGTTGTTCTCCCACGACACGAACTTGACCGGGCCGTTGCCGATCGGCTTCTTGCCGAAGTCCTCCGCGGTGCCCGCGAAGAACGCGTCCGGCAGCGGCATGAAGGTGCTGTAGCCGAGCTTGGTCGGGAACACGGCGGTCGGCGCGGCGAGGGTGACCTCGAAGTTCCAGTCGTCGACGACCTTCAGGCCGGACATCTCCTTGGCCTTCGGCTCCGGGGCCTTCTGCGGGCCGTCCGCGCCATCGGGGTCGGCGGTGTTGACCTCGTCGAAGCCCTGGATGTCAGCAAAGAAGCTGGAGTTCTGCGCGCCGTTCGGCGAGTAGGCGCCCCAGTTCCAGGCGTCCACGAAGTTCTTGGCCTTGACGGCGGTGCCGTCGTGGAACTTCGTGTCCTGCTTGATCTTGATCTTGTAGACCTTCGAGTCGGTCGTCTCGATCGACTCGGCGAGGGCGTTCCGCGGGGCGCCACCGTCGTTGGGGTACTCGACCAGACCGGTCCACAACCAGTCGATGAGCTTGCCACCGTTGGTCTCGGTGGTGTTCGACGGGACCAGCGGGTTCTCCGGCTCGCCGCCGTCGATCGTGATAACACCGTCCGCGCTATTGCCGGCGTCGCCGCCGTCGTCGCTGCTGGAGCAGCCGGTCACGACGAGCGCGAAAGCCGCACCCAACGCGATCGCGCCACTCGCCCGCTTCGAGACTCTCATTCCGAGGGGCCTCCTCTTTCTAGCCTGGTTCCGTCGTGAGTTCTCACGCACGTATGGGGGTGACACCGCCGGCGACCGCAACCGCTCACCGCCGGTTTAACGCAGAAAAATCGGGACACCCCTGATGCACCGATCCGCCGGGCCACCACACCGCACCGGGCTCGGCTCCGCGCAGGGCCGGGCGGCCACGAACCGTGACTGCTCAGCGGCTTCCGTGGTCGCGGGACCATGCGTGGGTGCCTCACGCCGGGGGTGAGGTGCTGCAACTGTGACACCTACCGGCCCGTTACGTGAAGGTGCCGTTATCAAGCCGTTAGTTGGTCGCAGCGTTGCCGATACTTGAAAAAAGATCATGATACGACCCGACAGCATCGCCCTGACCAGGCAAAACGTGGTCGGCTCCCCTCGCCCAGGTCGGCGCGTAGGCTCGGCTCTGTGAGCTTCCCCGCCTCCGCCCCGGCGCTCGCCGGCATCCACCGTGCGCTGGCCGTATTTGCCCATCCGGACGATGTCGACTTCGGCTGTGCGGGCACCATAGCCGGCTGGGTGGACGAGGGGACGGAAGTGGCCTACCTCATTGTCACCCGGGGTGACGCCGGCGGGTTCGACGACATGCCCCGCGCGGAGGTGCCCCGGCTGCGCGAGGAGGAGCAACACGCCGCCGCCGCGGCCGTCGGGGTGCGCCGGGTCGAGTTCCTCGACGGGTACGTCGACGGCGCCCTCGCCCCGACGACCGCGCTGCGCCGGGACATCACCGCGGTGATCCGCCGGTTCCGACCCGACCGGGTGCTGACCAGTTCCCCGCTGCGCCGCTGGGAGCAACTGGCCGGCCCGAGCCACCCCGACCACCTGGCCGTCGGCGAGGCCACCACCTGCGCGATCTACCCGGACGCGCGCAACCGGTTCGCACACCCCGAGCTGCTGGCCGCCGGGCTGGCGCCGTGGGTGGTCCGCGAGGTCTGGTACGCCGGCGGCCCCGGCCCGGACCACGTGGTCGACGTCACCGACCGGTACGACCGCAAGGTCGCCGCGATGCGCGCGCACCGCTCGCAGACCGCCCACCTGGACGTGGAGACCTGGGTCCGGGACCGGCTCACCACGGTCGCCGACAACGCCGGGCTGCCGCCGGGCCGGCTGGCGGAGGCGTTCACCGTGCTGCGGACGGAGTGACCGGGCCGACCCGGCCGGCGTCAGACCAGGCGGCGGTCCGCCGCCCAGCGGGACAGCTCGTACCGGTTGGACATCTGGAGCTTGCGCAGCACGTTCGACACGTGTGTCTCGACCGTCTTGATCGAGATGTAGAGCTCCTTGGCGATCTCCTTGTACGCGTACCCCCGGGCGAGCAACCGGAGCACCTCGCGCTCCCGGTTGGTGAGCAGGTCCAGCTCCGGGTCGGCCACCGGGGCGTCCGGTCGGGCGGCGAAGGCGTCCAGCACGAACCCGGCCAGCCGAGGGCTGAACACGGCGTCCCCGTCGGCCACCCGGCGCACCGCCGCGGCCAGATCGTCCGGGGAGATGGTCTTGGTCACGTAGCCCCGGGCACCGGCCCGGATGAGGCCGATCACGTCCTCCGCCGCGTCGGAGACGCTCAGCGCCAGGAACCGCACCTGCGGGTGGGTCCGACGCATCGCCTCCAGCACCGCCCGGCCGCCGCCGTCGGGCATGTGCACGTCCAGCAGCACGACGTCGGGACCCGTGGCGGCGATCCGAGCGACCGCCTCGGCCACCGTGCTGGCCTCGCCCACCACCTCGACATGGGCGCCCAACTCGGCGCGGACCCCCGCGCGGAACATGGCGTGGTCGTCGACGAGGAAGACGCGCAGCCGCTCGGGGCGGCCCTGTGCCCCCTCGACCGGCCCGTGCTCGGCCATGGTCATCTCTCCCTCTCCGTCGTGGACTGGTCACGGGAGATCGGCAGGATCAACCGGACCTCGGTCCCCTCACCCGGCTCGGAGCGGATCTCCGCCCGGCCGCCGTGCCGCCTCATCCGTCCGATGATCGACCCCCGGACCCCGTGCCGGTGGTCTCCCACGGTATCCGGGTCGAAGCCCTTGCCTCGGTCCCGGACGAAGGCGCTCACCTGGTCCGGCTCCACCTCCGCGTACAGCGAGACGGTCCGCACCCCGGCGTGCCGGGCCGCGTTCACCAGCGCCTCCCGGGCCGCCGCGACCAGCGCGCCGATCCGCTCGTCGGTGTCCCGGTCGCCCACCACCACCGTTTCCACGGTGATCCCGAAGGTGTCCTCGACCTCGGCCGCGGCCTGCTCCAGGGCCGCCGCGAACCGTTCCGTTGGCGAGGCGGCCGGCTTGTAGAGCCAGTTGCGCAGCGAACGCTCCTGGCCACGCGCCAGCCGTTGCACGGTCGTCACGTCGGCGGCGTTGCGCTGGATCAGCGCGAGGGTGTGCAGCACCTGGTCGTGCACCATGGCGGCCAGCTCCGCCCGTTCCTGCTCGCGGATGCGCCCCTCGCGCTCCGAGCGGAGCTGGTTGTACGTCCGCCAGAGCACCGGTGCCGCCACCACCCCCACGCCGGCCAGCCCGACCAGCGCGAAGATGACGCCGTTGAGCACCACGTCGAAGTTCTGCACCGGCGAGTAGACCGCCACGACGCCGATGATGCCCACCGCGACCAGCACCCCGCCGCCGATGAACCGCAGCACGAAGGCCCGCCGGTCGCTCTCCTCCACCACCGCGCCCAGCCAGGGCACCGGCATCGACTCGCCCCACTGCCGGCGGCGCTCCGGCGCGGCCTGGTGCCAGATCACCCCGGCGCCCACCGCGATGATCGCGACCAGCCAGCCGGCGGTGCCCGCCGCGCCGACCGAGTCGAAGACCATCACCTGCACCAGCAGCACCCCGAGCCCGATCGCCACGAACGGCAGCAACTGCCCGATGTCCCGCCGGGGCGGGACGGCGGTGTCGCCCGGTCGAAGCGGGACGACCGCCCAGAAGGCGGCGTAGAGCAGCATCCCGAGCCCGCTGAGGCCGAGCAGCACCGTGAAGGCGATCCGTACCCGCACCACCGAGATGCCCAGGTGGTCGGCGATGCCGGCGGCGACACCGGCGGCCATCCGGTGCTCGGGCACCCGGTAGAGCCGGGGCGGCTGGATCACGGTGCTGATCGGATACTCCCTGTTCAGGTGCGACGGGGCGGGCGCCGGACCGGCGTGCCGGTCTCGATCGTCACACGCGGGGACCCCAACCGACCACGGGGACGCCCCCGACATCCCGGCCGCCCGGATCTCAGGGTGGGGTCAGGGTCGGGTCCTGAGGCCACCCGGCCGGTCGGGGCAGCAGGATCGAGGCATGACCGAGGAAGCTGCCCCGCCGCCCCGTCCCGGGGCGGCCTGGCCGGACGGGCCGCCACCGGCGGATCCGGCGCCCACCACGCCCGCCAGCTGGACCGCACCGACCGTCTTCGGTCCGGCGAGACCCGCCGGGCCGGGGCCGGGTGCGACCGGCTCCCCCGCGACACCGGGTGCCGCCGCGGCCGGAACCCCGGCGGGACCGGGCACTCCCGGCACCGCCGACCCGAGGGCGTCCGCGCCGGGCGGCTGGCCGCCGCCGACCGCCGGGGGCGACCCGGCCTGGTCGCCGCCGGCCGGGGAGGCCCCCGGGCCACACGGCCCGGGACCGGGCGGCCCGCCACCACCACCCCCCGGGGGGTACGCGGGGCCGCCCCCGCCGCCCGAGGGTGCCAGCTTCACCTCCCGGTACGGGCTGGTCCGGCCCAGCGAGGGCCGCTACCTGGCCGGCGTCTGCGCGGCGATCGGCCGGGCCACCAACACCGACCCGGTGCTGTGGCGGGTGCTGCTGGCCGTGCTCGGCTTCTTCGGCGGCATCGGCATCCTGGTGTACGTCACGGCCTGGCTGATCATCCCGGGCGAGGGCGACAGCGCCTCCCCGGTCGAGTCCATGCTGGGCCGGGGCCGGTCCAGCATGTCCCCGCTCACCGTGATCGTGCTGAGCATCCTGGTGGCGGTGAGTTTCGGGTACATCGTCACCGACGCGTTCCGGGCGGTGCTGCTGGGCGCGGCCATCCTGGTCGGCGGCGCGCTGCTGCTCAACCGCGAGCGCGGTACGTTCGACCGGGGCGGCCCGGGTCCGGTGCCCGGCGCACCGGCCGCCACCCCGCCGGGCCCGGTGCCGCCGGTCGCGTGGCCCGCGCCCGGCCTCTTCGCCCCGTCCGCCGGCCCCGGACTGCCGCCGGTCGGGCCTTTGGTCCCCGGTCAGCCCTCCTGGACGCCGTTCGCCGGGCAGCGGTCCGGGACGTCGGCGCCCGAGCAGCCCGCCGCCGCTTGGACGGCCGCCCCGGCCGGGCCGGCCGTCGGGCTCCCCGCCTGGCCGCCGGCGGGCACGTCGACCGGCTCCCTCCCCCCGGTCGGCGTGCCCGCGACCGGCTACCCGCCGGTCGCCGCGCCCCAGCCGCCGGCCGGCTACCGGCCGCCGTTCGCCCCACACGGCCCGTACGCCAGGGGCCCGCAGCCGGCTCCCCCACCGCCCCGCCCGGCCAAGCCCCCGAAGCCGCCCCGGGAACGTTCCCCGCTGGGCGCCGTGACCTTCTCGCTGGTCTTCCTGGCGCTCGGGGTGGTCGCCGTGCTCGACCTGCTGGACGTTGTCCACGTGGGCGCGTCGGCGTACTTCGCGGCGGCCCTGGCGACGGTCGGGCTCGGTCTGCTCGTCGGCGCCTGGTTCGGCCGCGCCCGCTGGCTGATCGCCCTCGGGCTGGTCACCGCGGCGGCGCTCGGCATCGCGACCGTCGCCGAGTCCTACGACCGGATCCGGGGCATCGACGGGAACGTCACCTGGGCCCCCACCGACCGTCGTGACCTGGCCGACCGGTACGAGAACAACTTCGGCGACGCCGTGCTCGACCTGCGCGGAATCGACTTCGACAAGCAGGACACCCAGATCACCGTCGATATCAAATTCGGGACGGCGACCGTGGTGGTGCCGGCGAACGTCGACGTCACGACGATCGCCGAGGTCAACGCCGGGGACGCCAAGATCTTCGGCAAACGCTCCGGAGGGCTGGACGGCCGGCTCCGGGAGAGCACCGACCTCGGCGCGGACGGCGCCGGGGGCGGGAAGCTGCGCCTGTACGTCCACATCAACGCCGGCAACCTGGAGGTGACCCGGTGAAGGCCCACCGCACCGATGTCGTGTCGCTGGGCTTCGGCCTGGTCTTCGTCGCCCTGGCCGGGTGGTGGCTGCTCGCCCAGCTGCTCGGCCTGGACCTCCCGCCGGTCGGCTGGTTCCTGGCCGGCGGGCTGATCCTGATCGGCGCGCTGGGCCTGGTCGGCGCGCTGCGCTCCGGCCGGGGCGACCGGCGCGACGCCGAACGGCCGGCACCGGCGGACGCCGTGGACGCCGGCTTCGGCGACCGGCCGGGCTCCGAACGGGCATTCACCGAGGCCGGGTCGCCCTCGGCCGACGAGTGGCCCACCGCGGCGGTCACCGACGAACGGCCGGGGGCGGTCGAGGACCGGCCGGTCAGCGACGGCGGGCCGGCCCGCTGGTCGCCGGCGGACCCGCTGGACGCCGACCCCGCCGGCGGGCCACCGCCCGGCCCGGCCGCCGAGCGGGTCACCGAGCCGCTGCCCCGGTTGACGGCCGATCCGACCGTCGTGGGGCCGACGTCCGACCCGGCCGGCCCGGACGCGCCGCGCCGCGGGTCGCAGGGGGCGGACGGCTGACCACGGCGGTGCGGTCGCCCGCGCCGGGCGCATATGCTGGCCGGTGGAGAGCTCGCCTCCGCCGGCCGGCACGGGCCGCGCCCACGGCCGCTTCGGCAGGTCGCCGGCCCGTTCTGCGGCCGACCCGACCGGGTCGCCGTGGCGGTCCCGCCGCGATTCCGTCTCTACCCCGTCAGGAGCCCGTCCGACATGACCCAGTCCCCCGCCGTGCGAACCTCCGGCCAGCCTGGTCCGGTCCGCATCGGCGAGCGCGCCGCCCGTACCCTCGTCACCGAGCTCGCCCGGCGCAACGACCCGAAGGGCGCCCTGCTGGTCGGCGCGACCCCGAAGTCCGCGGTGCTGGCCGCGGCGATCGACGCCCTGTTGCCCGGCGACTCCCTCACCGTGGTGCCGTCCGCGACGGCCACGCCCGCCGCGCTGCGCGAGCACGTGACGGCCCAGGGCCGTTGGGTCGCCGACCGGGTTCGGGTGGCCGACTCCCTCGCCGAGGCCGACGCCGCCGAGGTGGTGATCGCCGCCGAGCCGCTCACCGGCACCGCCGAGGAGGCCCGCTCGACCATCGACGACCTGACCAAGTACCTCGCCGACGGCGCGGTGCTCAGCCTCGCCGCGCCCGCAGCCCCGGGGCGCACCGCCGGCGCCGCCGCCGAGATCGAGCGGCAGGGCGCGCTGTACGGCGTCGGGGCGGACCTGGTGCTGCGCAACTCCCCGCCGGTACGGGTGCACCGGCTCCGCTTCACCCCGGCCGGTACGGCCGTCGCGGCCCGGCTCGCCCCGGCCCACCGGCCGTCCAGCGTCCCGCTGACCAGGGGCATGCACATCGACTCCAACGGCGTGGCCGCGGCCGGGATCGCCCTCGGGCTCGCCGCGCTGACCCGGGCCGTCCGGCCGAAGTCGAAGCTGTGGCTGCTGCCGGCGCTGGCCGCCGTCCCGGTGGCCGCGTTCTTCCGGGACCCGGAGCGGGACGTCCCCGAGGGCCCGTCGGCCGTCGTCGCGGCCGCCGACGGGCAGGTGCTCTCGGTACAGCGGCTGCACGACGAGCGCTTCGGCGACGGCGAGTGGCTGCGGGTCGCGGTCTTCCTCTCGGTGCTGGACGTGCACGTCAACCGGTCCCCGGTGGCCGGCAAGGTGGTCGACTACTTCGTCGCCGACGGCGGCTTCGTCAACGCGATGAAGCCGGACGCCGAGCACAACGTGGCGGCGTACACGGTGCTGGACACCGAGCACGGCACGGTGGTCGTCGCGCAGCGCACCGGGCTGATCGCCCGGCGGATCGTGCAGCGCGCACCGATCGGGTCGCTGCTGGCCAGGGGCGAGCGGTTCGGCCTGATCCGGTTCGGCTCGCGGACCGACGTCTACCTGCCGGCCGACGCGGCCGACCCGCTCGTCGGGCCGGGCGACAAGGTCATCGGCGGGTCCACGGTCATCGCCCGCTGGCGCTGACCTCTAGGACGACGAAAGGGGCGCCGCTGTTCGCGGCGCCCCTTTCGGGTAGATCGTCGGTCAGGCGGTGCGGCGCTGGTGCAGCCAGAGCAGTGGACCGCTGACCAGGTAGCCCATCACGACCAGGGCGAAGGTCAGCCGGACGTCGACGAGCCCGCCGATCACCGGGGCCAGCCAGAGCCACGGCGGCAGCTTGACCAGCCGGGCCAGCTTCGCGTAGGGGAAACTGGAGACCATCGCGACGGCCAACAGCGCGACCCCCGCGATCTGCACCAGGCCGGGCAGCGGCAGCCCGATGGCGACGGTCAGGGCGAGCACGGCCGCGGCCATCGTGGTCGGCACGCCGCAGAAGAAGCGGCCGTCCTTCGGCGAGACGTTGAACCGGGCGAGCCGGATCGCCGCGCAGGCGGCGACGAGCGCTGCGGCCACCGCGGCGGCGGCGGGCGGGGCCTCGCCGGCCAGCGAGGCGTAGACCACCACCGGGGCGGCGAGGCCGAACGAGCACATGTCGGCCAGCGAGTCCATCTGGGCGCCGAACGGACTGGCCACCCCGAACTTGCGGGCGAGCGCGCCGTCGAGCCCGTCGAACACGACGCAGGCGATGAGGAGGAGCGCGGCGATGCGCACCTCACCCTGCATGGCCAGGAAGATGGCGTTGATCCCGAGCACCAGGCTGGCCAGGGTGCAGGCGTTGACCAGCGCGAACTTGGCCCTGCGGGCCGCCGTCCGGTCGCCGGGCAGCAGCGGGATCGACATCGACGACTCATCGTCGACCGGGGTGCTGGGGCCGAGGGCCGGGCTCACCGGCACGATCGCCTGGACCTCGGTGCGCTCGTACCGGTCGAGGCCGTACCGGCGGCGCTGCCGGTCGAGGTAGCGGTGCTCGGGGGATGCCAGGTCGGTGCCTGCGGCGGCGACGCCGTCGCGGCGACCCACCCGGACCAGCAGCACTTGGCGGGCGAACGTGCTGCTGCGGCGCAACGGGCCCGCCCAGCGACGCCCTGCGGGGCGCGGACTATCAGTCGTACGACGCCGGCGCCATGGGGCTCTCGGCACGTTTTCCTCCATCACCGGATCGACTGGCCGCCACGGGGGCGGGCGTCCGGCTGTCTCGTGCCGGACCGCTTCTGGCCCGGCAGCCGTTCAAGCGGAGTACACCATTGCACAGGGGAGTGGGGCTTGGCGATAGCTGCCGGCGGTACTTGCACCTCGGTCAAACCGCGCGAAACGCCTTGTTATTCCTGTCTCGGGCTTCATCGCCCGTTCCTCCATCAACCCTGCTTCACAGACTACCGGAGCCATTCGATGTCGGCTGAGCGGGCGGGCGCTATACGGCGTGATGTCCGGTTGCCAGGCCCGCGACCTCGGTCATGGGCAGCCCTTCGAGCCGGTCGGGCGGGAACCAGGCCGCTGCGGCCGTCGATCCCCCGGCCAGCTCGGTGACCCGCGCCTCGGTCGGATTCTCGACCTGCACCCGGTAGACCACCCGCACCCCGTGCCAGTCCAGCGGCCGACCCTCCGGCCCCAGCGCGGCGGGATTGTGCAGGTTGTGCACCATCAGCAGCTCCACCACCCGGCCGAGCTGGCCGGCCTCCTCGACCAACTCGCGGAGCAGCCCGCCGGCCGGCTGCTCGCCGTGGTCCGTGCCGCCGCCCGGCAGGTGCCACCAGCCGGCGCCCGGGTAACCGTCCGCGATCATGGTGAGCAGCACCCGGCCGGCCGGGTCGGTGACCAGGCCGTACGCCGCGAAGCGCTGGTGCCGGTCGGCCGCCGGCGGGGGGTACGGCGCGGTGCCGGGCGCGGGCCGCCGCAGCGGGGTGACCGGCAGGCCGAGCGCCTCGGCGGTGAACGGCATCAGCGGCAGCCCGGCCGCCTCCTCGATGCTCGACCAGCGCACCAGGTCGGTGGTGCCGTCGGCCTCGCCCCGGAGCGCACCGCCGCTCGCCCGCACGGCGAAGACGATCCGGTCGGTGTGCAGCTCGACGCCCGCGCCGGGTAGCGGTGTGACGTCCGCGACAGCGGCGAGCAGGCCGGTCACCTCGACGGCGAGTCCGGTCTCCTCGGCGAACTCCCGCAGCGCGCCGACCTCGGGGTGTTCCCCGTGCTCCAGGCCGCCCCCGGGGAGCTGCCACACCCCCGGGAAGTCGGCCCGGTCGGACCCCCGCACGAGCAGCACCCGCCCGGCCCGGTCCCGACAGACCCCGTACGCCCCGACCCGCCGCCGCTGCTCCATGCGCCTCCCCGTCCGCCCCGGACCGCGTACCCGGTCGATCATGAAGCTATCGCCTACCGCGACGGCGCGGCGCGGCGACAACCCGACGAGCGACCGGCCCGCGCGGGCGCGGCCCGGCGGCTGACCTCCGTCAGCGGGCGCGCGGCAGACGGACCGGGCCCGCGCGGGCGGGGACGGGCGGAGGGGACGCTCAGGTGAGCCGGGCGGCCTGGACCGCCTCGGCCGTGACCTCGGTGAGCCGGTCGGTGGGCAGGGCGCCGAGCTCCTCGCGGGCGAACCAGCGGGCCTCGCAGGTGGAGCCGCCGACGTCGGTCACGGTGGGCGGGGCTGGCTGGTCGACCGCCACCCGGTAGAAGGCACGCACGCCGTGCCAGTCGATCGGGTAGCCCTCGGGGCCGAGCGAGGCGGCGTCGCGGTGGCTGGCCACGCCGAGCAGCTCGACGAGGCGGCCCCGCTGGCCGGTCTCCTCGACCAGCTCCCGGATCAGCGCCGCGCCCGGCTGCTCGCCGTAGTCGGTGCCGCCGCCGGGCAGGTGCCAGCAGCCGGCGCCCGGGTACCCGTCGGAGACCCTGGTGAGCAGCACCCGGCCCTCGGGATCGGTCGCCACCGCGTACGCGGCGAAGCGCTGGGCCCGGTGCAGCCCGTCCGGGCCCGGGACCGCGTAGAAGGAGGGGAACTCCGGCGGCTCGTCGGGCACCACGTCGGCCGAGGAGGCGGGCAGGCCGAGGGCGCGCGCGGTGAACGCGCGCAGCGGCAGCTCGCGGGCCTCGGTGCGGGTGAACCAGCGGGCCAGGTCGGTGGGCCGGTCGACCCGGTCGGCCAGCGTGCCGCCCCGCACCGAGACCTGGTAGATGAGCCGGTCGGTGTGGATGGTGATGCCCCGCTCGGGCAGGGCCCGCATGTCCGCGAGCACGTCGTCCAGCCCGGCGACGGCGACCGAGAGCCCGGTCTCGGCGGCGGTCTCCCGGACGACGGTGTGGTTCGGGTCCTCCCCGTGGTCGACCGCCCCGCCGGGGAGGGACCACGTTCCGGGGGTGCCGGAGCGCTTCGATGCGCGGACCAGCAACAATCGGCCGACTGAATCAGCACAAACTGCGTATGCCGCGATCCTGCGGAGCGGCTCCAGCATGGTGGTCACGGGGGGGAATTCTCCTCGGCCGGCGTTACCTGGATCGAAAAGAGTCAGATTCCTGACTAATGACTGGATCATCAGGGATCGGTCAGGGTAGCGATCCGGGCCCTCACCGAGGTCGCCACGCCGCCCGGCGCGGACCGTGGGGGCATGACCTCGACACCCCCGCACCAGGCCCCGTACAAGCAGCTCCGCCGCCCCACCACCGACCGGATGGTGGCCGGGGTGGCCAGCGGCGTCGGCCGCTACTTCGCCGTCGACCCCACCCTCGTCCGGGTGGCGTTCGCCGTCGCGACCGTGCTCACCGGCGGGCTCGCCGCGCTGGCGTACCCGATCATGTGGTTCCTGATGCCGGAGGAGCCGGCCGGCGCCCCGGCCTGGCCGCACCCGGCGGGCCCCGCGACGCCCGGCCCGTCGCCCACCCCGGGGTACGGCCCGCAGCCGACCTGGCCGCCGGCCCCGGCGACCGCGCCCGGGGCGGACGGGGCGCCGGACGGGCCGGTGCCGCCGACGGCCGGCTGAGCCGGCGTCACTCCCACTCGATGGTGCCCGGCGGCTTGCTTGTGACGTCCAGGACCACCCGGTTCACCTCGGCCACCTCGTTGGTGATCCGGGTGGAGATCCTGGCGACCACCTCGTAGGGCAGCCGGGACCAGTCGGCGGTCATCGCGTCCTCGCTGGAGACCGGGCGCAGCACCACGGGATGCCCGTAGCTGCGCCCGTCGCCCTGCACGCCGACGCTGCGCACGTCGGCCAGCAGCACCACCGGGAACTGCCAGACGCCCCGGTCCAGGCCGGCGGCGGTCAGTTCCTCGCGGGCGATCAGGTCGGCCTGGCGCAGCAGTTCGAGCCGCTCCCGGTCGACCGCGCCGATGATCCGGATGGCCAGGCCGGGACCCGGGAACGGGTGCCGCCAGATCATCGCCTCGGGCAGGCCCAGCGCCAGGCCGAGCGCCCGGACCTCGTCCTTGAACAGCGTGCGCAGCGGCTCGACCAGGGCGAACTTCAGGTCCTCCGGGAGACCGCCGACGTTGTGGTGGCTCTTGATGTTGGCGGTGCCGGTGCCGCCGCCGGACTCCACCACGTCCGGGTAGAGGGTGCCCTGGACCAGGAACTCGACGTCGCCGTGCGAGGCGACCTCCCTGGCGGCGGCCTCGAAGACCCGGATGAACTCCCGGCCGATGATCTTCCGCTTCTGCTCCGGGTCGATCACCCCGGCCAGCGCGCCGAGGAACCTCTCCTGCGCGTCGACCACCTTGAGTTTGATGCCGGTGGCGGCGACGTAGTCCTTCTCCACCTGCTCGGCCTCGCCGGCCCGCAGCAGGCCGTGGTCGACGAAGACGCAGGTGAGCTGGTCACCGACGGCCTTGTGCACCAGCGCGGCGGCGACCGCCGAGTCCACCCCGCCGGACAGGCCGCAGATGACCTCCTTGTCGCCCACCTGCGCGCGGATCCGGGCCACCTGCTCGTCGATGATGTTCGCGGGGGTCCAGGTGGGCTCGATGCCGGCGATGTCGTACAGGAACCGGGTGAGCATCTCCTGGCCGTGCGCGGTGTGCCCGACCTCCGGGTGGAACTGCACCCCGGCCCGGCGGCCGGCCAGGTCCTCGAACGCGGCGACCGGTGCCCCCTCCGACTCGGCGGTGACCGTGAAGCCGGCCGGGGCCTCGGTGACGCAGTCGCCGTGGCTCATCCAGACCGGCAGGTCGGCCGGCAGGTCGCGGAGCAACACCCCGGGTTCGAGGAGGCGGGGGCGCAGCGGGGTGCCGCCGTACTCCCGGTTGCCGGTGCGCGCCACGGTGCCGCCGAGCGCCTGGGCCATCGCCTGGAAGCCGTAGCAGATGCCGAACACCGGGACGCCGGCGTCGAACATCCCGGCGTCGATCTGCGGGGCGTCGGGGGCGTAGACGCTGGCCGGGCCGCCGGACAGGATGATCGCGGCCGGATTCTTCGCCAGCATCTCGGCCACCGGCATCGAGTGCGGCACGATCTCGGAATAGACCCGCGCCTCACGCACCCGGCGCGCGATGAGCTGGGCGTACTGGGCTCCGAAGTCCACCACGAGGACGGGACGAGGCGTGCTCATGTGCAGGAAGCCTACCGACAGTCACACCCGCTCCGGTGCGCGGGCGGCCCTTCCCGCACGGATGTTCCGGCGACCGGGGAGCCATTCGCTGCCGGGGGCGTCGAAAGGTGTCCTTCCGCTCACGCCCGCAGGGCGCCCGGGGCGTCCGCCGGGACGGCCGGGTGGGCCGGCGGCACCGGGTCGAGGCGCCGGTACGGCTCCCCGAGCGGCGGGCGAGGGTCGACCTCGCCCCTGTTGGGCCAGAGGGACATCGCCCGTTCCGCCTGGGCGGTGATGGTCAGCGAGGGGTTCACCCCGAGATTCGCCGAGACGGCAGCGCCGTCCACCACGTGCAGCCCGGGATGGCCGTGCACCCGGTGGTACGGGTCGATCACCCCGTCGGCCGGGGTGACGCCGATCACCGCCCCGCCGAGGATGTGCGCGGTCATCGGGATGTTGAACGGCTCGGTGAGCGCCCCGCCGGGCGTGCCGCCGATCTCCTCGGCCAGCAGCCGGGCGGCGGCGTTGCCGGCCGGGATCCAGGTCGGGCTGGGCTCGCCGTGGCCCGCGACGGCGGCCAGCCGCCGGCCGAACAGGCCGCGCCGCCAGCGGGTGGTCAGCGAGTTGTCGGCGGACTGCATGACCAACGCGATGACGGTCCGCTCCGACCAGTTGCGGACGGTGAGCATCCGCGCGGCGGTCCCGGGCTGGCGCAGCAGGGTGGCCACCCAGCGCCGGACCCGGTGCGGGCCGCCGTCGACCAGCAGCGACTGGAGCAGCCCCATCGCGTTCGAGCCGCGCCCGTAGCGGACCGGCTCGATGTGGGTCTGCGGGTCGGGGTGGAACGAGCTGGTGATCGCCACCCCCTCGGTGAAGTCCAGCCCCTCGGCGCGGGCCCGCCCGGGGGGCACCGACGCGCCGAGGATCGCCTCGGAGTTCGTCCGGGTCAGCTCGCCGAGGCGGGGCGACAGGGCGGGCAGCGCCCCGGTGGCCTTCATCTCGTGCAGCAACCGCTGGGTGCCGAGCGACCCGGCGGCGAGGACCACCTGGTCGGCGTGGAACACCTGGCGGCGCCGGCGCAGCCAGGCCCCGGTGCGGACGGTCTCCACCCGGTAGCCGCCGCCGTCGGCCGGGCGGACGGCGGTGACCGTGGTCAGCGGGTGCACCCGCGCGCCGAGCCGTTCGGCCAGCCACAGGTAGTTCTTGACCAGGGTGTTCTTCGCCCCGTGCCGGCAGCCGGTCATGCACGCCCCGCAGTGCGTGCAGCCGGTGCGCTCCGGGCCGGCCCCGCCGAAGTACGGGTCGGTGACCCGCTCCCCCGGCCGGCCGATGTGCACCCCGACCGGGGTGGAGTGGTAGGTGTGGCCGACACCCATCCGGTCGGCCACCGCCCGCATCGCCCGGTCCGCCCGGGTCTGTACCGGGTACGTGGTGACGCCGAGCATCCGCTTCGCCTGGTCGTAGTGGCGGGCCAGCTCGGCACGCCAGTCGGTGACGTCCCGCCACTGCGGGTCGGCGTAGAACGCGTCGAGCGGCTCGTAGAGGGTGTTCGCGTAGACCAGCGAGCCGCCGCCCACCCCGGCCCCGGACAGCACCAGCACCCCGCCACCGGTTCCACGTCCGGCGGACCGGAGCAGGGTGATCCGTTGCAGCCCGTAGCAGCCGAGGCGCGGGGCCCAGAGGAACCGGCGCAGCCGCCACGAGGTCTCCGGGAACTCGTCGTCGGCGAAGCGCCGCCCGGCCTCCAGCACGCCGACCGAGTAACCCTTCTCGGCCAGCCGGAGCGCGGTGACGCTGCCGCCGAAGCCGGACCCGATGACGAGCACGTCGTACCGCATGGAGGCATCATTACCGACGGGTAGCTATCGCGCCAGGGCCCGTTTTCGCGGCATCATGCACCCCGCCGCCAGCGATCCGTCGCTCAGCGGCCGCAACCCGGCGACTCGGTCGGAGCGTTGTACGGACGGGGGTGTGACATGGCCGGAGAGGCGGGAACCGGACGCCGGCGGTGGCGGGTGGGTCTGGCGGTCCTCGCGGTCCTGGTCCTGGTGGTTGGCGGCGCGACGGTGGCCGTCCGGCTGATCTCGGACCGGCAGCCCGAGCGCGGGGCGGGTCGGGTCACCGCCGCGCCCACGCCGTCGGAGGCCGCGCCGAGCCCCACCCCGCCGCCGGGGGCCGACGTGACCGGGCCGCTGAACCTGCTCATGGTCGGCGTTGACACCCGGGTCAGTGTGCCCGGCTGGGAGCCGCACGGCGACGCCGTGCTGGTGGCGCACGTGACGAAGGAGCTGGACCGGGCGTACGTCTTCTCGCTCCCCCGCGACCTGCTGGTCGACATCCCCGCCTTCCCGAAGGCCGGATACAAGGGTGGAAAGACCAAGCTCACCCACGCGATGAGCTACGGCAGCCGGGTGCCCGGCAAGCCGAAGGAGCCGAGCGCGACCCAGGGATACGAGCTGCTGCGCAGCACCGTCAGCGGGTACACCGGGCTGCGCTTCGACGCCGGGGCGGTGGTCACCTTCCAGGGCTTCGAGAAGCTGGTGAACGCCGTCGGCGGCATCGACGTCTACATCGACCAGCGCACCGTCTCGCTGCACCGGCGGCCCGACGGCCGGCACCGCGAGCCGGCGCCGGGCGGCGGCGGCTACGTCGGCCCGCAGATGGTCTACGAGAAGGGCGAACGGCACCTGAACGGCTGGCAGGCGCTGGACTACTCCCGGCAGCGCTACGGTTTGGACGGCGGGGACTACGCCCGGCAGCGCCACCAGCAGCAGCTGATCCGGGCGCTGGTGACGAAGATCCAGGGCGAGGGCCTGGCCCGGCAGCCGGACCGGGTCGAACAGGTCGTCGGCGCGCTCGGCGACACCCTGATCTACGCGGGCGGGCCGAGGATCGTCGACCTCGCGTACGCCCTCGGCGGGCTGCCCGCCGACCGCCTCGTCCTGGTCAGCCTGCCCGGCGAGGGGGTGGGCAAGGGCAGCGCCTACCGCGGCGAGCAGCTCAAGCCGGTCGGCCGGAAGTTCCTCACCGAGCTGAAGGCGGGCCGCGCCGAGCAGTACCTGGCCGCCCACCCCGAGCTGGTGGTGAAGAAGTAACCGGCGCCGGGGCGACCGGTCCACCGGCCCGCCGCGCGGGCGGGCCGGGTCAGCGGGCCGTGGGTCGCGCCGGCCGCTCCGTTCCGTAGAGCCACGCGTCGAAGAGCGTGTCGAGCTGCTTGCCGGAGACCTGCTCGGCGAGGGCGACGAACTCCGCGGTGGTGGCGTTGCCGTCGCGCTTGTCCGCCGCCCAGGTCTTCAGCAGCGCGAAGAACGCCCGGTCCCCGACGGCGACGCGCAGCGCGTGCACGGTCATCCCCCCGCGCTGGTACACCGACTCGCTGAACAGGTTCGCCGCCCCCGGCTTCCCCGGCGGGGTCCGCCAGACCTGACCGGACGCGCCGAGGTACGCCGTGTCGAACGACTGCCGCGCCGTCCGCCCGCCGCGGTGCTCCTCCCACAGCCACTCCGCGTACGTGGCGAGCCCCTCGTTGAGCCAGATGTCCTGCCACCTGGCCAGCGCCACACTGTTGCCGAACCACTGGTGGGCCAGCTCGTGCGCGACCACCCCGGTGTTCTCGCCCCCGCGGAAGAAGTTGGCCGAGTAGACCGGCCGGCTCTGCGTCTCCAGCGCGTACCCGATGCCCGGCTCCGAGACGACCACCCCGCCGTACGCGCCGAACGGGTACGGCCCGAAGACGCCCTCCAGGTAGTCGGCCACCTCGACGGTGCGGGCGATCGACGCGTCCGCTGCCCCCTTCGGCAGCTTCGTGGTGACGGCGCTGAACACCGGCCGGCCCTTGTGCTCGGTGCGGGTCACCCGGAACTCGCCGATCGCCAGGGTGCTCAGGTAGCTGGCCATGGGCGAGCGCTCTGCCCACTTCCAGGTGGTCCAGCCGGCCCGGGTGGTCTTCCCCAGCGGCACCCCGTTGCTGACCGCGGTCAGCCCGTCCGGCACGGTGATCTCGAAGTCGTACGCGGCCTTGTCCAAGGGGTGGTCGTTGACCGGGTACCAGGTGCTCGCCGACTCGGGCTGGCCGAGGGCCACCGCGCCGTCGGAGGTGGCCCGGAACCCGCCCTCGCCGAGGGCCTCGTTGCGCAGCAGCTTCGGCTCGCCGTCGTAGCCGATCTCGGCGGTGAAGCCGTTGCCGGAGGTCAGCCCGACGGCGGGGGTGACCACCAGCTCGTCGCCGGTGCGGGCGTGCCGGGCGGGGACGCCGTCCACGGTCACCTTCCGCACGGTCAGCCCGGCCAGGTCCAGGTTGAACGAGGACAGGTCGGCGGTGGCCGTGGCCTGCACGACGGTGGTGCCGGTCAACCGGTCCTTCGCCGGGTCGTAGCGGACCCGCACGGTGTACCGGGTCACGTCGTACCCGGCGTTGCCGTACCGGGGGAAGTAGTCGTCGCCCACCCCGGCCGCGCCGGGCCTGAACTGCCGGGCCGAGGTCGCCGACGCGGCGGCCTCCGGCGCGGACGGCTCGGTCGGCGTCGAGGAGCAGGCGGCCAGCCCGAGCGCAACGGCCAGCAGCAGCCCGGTGCCGGGGCGCAGGCCCCGCAGGGTCAGCGTCATCAGGTCGTCCCTCCCGGCGGAGGTCCCCGGACCGTCCGGCCCCGGCCGGCCGCTCCGCCCGCGGCAGCCTACCGACCACCGGCCACGGTGCGGTCACGCCGGGTGGGATCAGGGCAGGGGGGTGGGATCAGGGCAGGGCGGGAGCGGTGCCGCCGACGAGCCAGGCGTCGAAGAACGCGCCGAGCCGTCGGCCGGAGACCCGCTCGGCGAGGGCGACGAAGTCCGCGGTGGTGGCGTTGCCGCCGCGCCGCTCGGCGGTCCAGGTGCGCAGGGTCCGGAAGAACACCTCGTCGCCGACGGTACGCCGCAGCGCGTGCACCGCGAGCGCGCCCCGCTGGTAGACGGCGGCGCCGAACATGTCCGCCCGGCCCGGGTCCACCGACGGCCGCGACCAGTCGGTCGCGGCGTGACGCAGCTCGAAGGCGCGCTGCGCGGTCCGGCCGCCGCCGTGCTCCGTCCAGAGCCACTCGGCGTACGTCGCGAAGCCCTCGTTGAGCCAGATGTCGCCCCACCGGTCCAGCGAGACGCTGTCGCCGAACCACTGGTGGGCCAGCTCGTGTGCGACCACCTCGGTGTTCGGGCCGCCGGCGAGGAAGAACCCCGGCCCGTAGACCGGGCGGGACTGGGTCTCCAGCGCGTACGAGATCCGCCCGTCGGCGAGCGCGATCCCGCCGTACGAGTCGAACGGGTACGGCCCGAAGCGGTCGGCCAGGAAGTCGGCGATCTCCCCGGTGCGGGCGATCGAGGCGGCGGCCGGACCGTCCGCCGGCAGGCCCGCCGCGACGGCGGTGACCATCGGCTTGCCGGCGTGGGTGCTCGTGGTCACCCGGTAGTCGCCGATCACCAGCGTGCACAGGTAGCTGGCCATCGGCGCCCGCTCGGCCCAGCGCCAGGTGGTCCAGCCGCCGCTGCTGTGCCGCCCCACCGGCGCCCCGTTGCTCAGCGCGGCGAGCCCGTCCGGCACGGTCACCTCGACGTCGTAGGTCGCCTTGTCGGACGGGTGGTCGTTGACCGGGAACCAGGTGGCCGCCGAATCGGGCTGGCCGAGGGCCACCGCGCCGTCCGGGGTGGCCAGGAGGCCGCCGACGCCCAGCTCGCTCTCGACCGGCGTGGGCACCCCGGCGTACTCCACGTCGACGGCGAACCGGGCGCCCCTCGCCAGGCCGCGCGCCGGGGTGACCACCAGCTCGCGCCCGTCCCGGGCGTGCCGGGCGGGAGTCCCGTCGACGCGGACCGCGGTGACGGTCAGGCCGGCGAGGTCCAGGTCGAACCGGGACAGGGCGGTGGTTGCCGTGGCGGTGACCGTGGCGTGGCCGGTGAGCCGGTCGTCGGCCGGGTCGTAGCGGACCCGCAGCCGGTACGCGGCCACGTCGTAGCCGCCGTTGCCGTGGCCGGGGACGTACGGGTCGCCGACGTCGACCGGGCCGGGACGGGGGCGATCGGGATCCGGGGGCGCCCCGCTGCAGCCGACGAGGGCTGCCACGGCGAGACACCCGGCCCACAGCCCCCGCCCCGCCCACCTCCCCGTCCGGAACACCCCTCACCTCGCCCTGCTCCAAAACACCCTCACCCCCACCCCACCCCACCGCACCCCCACCCCGTGCACTTTCACGGAAAGAGTGGCCATCCCGGGCGGAATGACCACTCTTTCCGTGAAAGTGCGAGCGGGTGGGGCTGGGGTGGGTGGGGCGGGGGTGGGGGGTCAGCGGTCTAGGACTAGGCCTACCTTTTGGAATTCCTTGAGGTCGCGGTAGCCGCACTTGGCCATCGCCCGGCGTAGGCCGCCGAACAGGTTGAGCTGGCCGTCCGGTTCGTCGGCCGGGCCGAACAGCAGTCGCTCCATCTCGCCGAGCGGCTCGCCGGCCACCTCGAACGCCCCGCGCGGCAGCGACGGGTGGCTCGCCGCCGAGTGCCACCACGCGCCGCCGGCCGGGGCCTCCTCGCACAGCGTCAGTGGCTCGCCGAGCATCACCGCGTCCGCGCCGCAGCCCAGCGCCTTGGCGATGTCGCCGGAGGTCTGGATGTCGCCGTCGGCGATCAGGTGCACGTACCGGCCGCCGGTCTCGTCCAGGTAGTCGCGGCGGGCCGCGGCGGCGTCGGCGATCGCGGTGGCCATCGGCACCCGGATGCCGAGCACCGACTCGGTGGTCGACCAGTCGTCGCCGCCGATGCCGACGATCACGCCGGCCGCGCCGGTGCGCATGAGGTGCAGCGCGGTCTTGTAGTCGGTGCAACCGCCGACGATGACCGGGAGGTCGAGGTCGGCGATGAACTCCTTGAGGTTCAACGGCTCGTCGGTGGTGGAGACGTGCTCGGCCGACACGATGGTCCCCTGGATCACCAGGATGTCCACGCCCGCGTCGAGGATCACCGGGGCCAGCGCCAGGGTGTGCTGCGGGGAGACCCGGACCGCCACGGTGCCGCCGCCGGCCCGCAGCTCGCGGACCCGCTCGGCGATCAGGTCCGGGCGGATCGGCTCGGCGTACACCTCCTGGAGCCGCTTGGTGGCGCGGGCGTCCTCGCCCAGCGCGGCCAGCTCCTCCAGGATCTTGGTCGGGTTCTCGTACCGGGTCCACAGGCCCTCGACGTTGAGCACGCCGAGCCCGCCGAGCTGGCCGAGCCGCACGGCCGACTGCGGGCTCATCGTCGCGTCGGAGGGGTGCCCCACGCACGGGATGCCGAACGGGTACGCGTCGAGCTGCCAGGCCGTGGAGACGTCGTCGACGTCCCGGGTGCGGCGGCTCGGCACGATGGCGATGTCGTCCAGGTGGTAACCGCGCTGCGCGGTCTTCCCCTGGCCGATCTCGACCACATCACGCATGGGGGCTCCAGGTGTCTTGAGGGGATGGGGTCAGCGGGAGTGGTAGTTCGGTGCCTCGACGGTCATCTGGATGTCGTGCGGGTGGCTCTCCTTGAGCCCGGCCGCGGTGATCCGGATGAGCTGGCCGCGCCGGTGCAGCTCGGGGATGCTCTCCGCGCCGACGTACCCCATTGCGGCGCGCAGCCCGCCGGTGAGCTGGTGGGCGACGGCGGAGAGCAGGCCCCGGTAGGGCACCTGACCCTCCACGCCTTCCGGGACCAGTTTGTCCTCGGCGAGCACGTCCTGCTGGAAGTAGCGGTCCTTGCTGTAGGACTTGGCCTGGCCCCGGGACTGCATCGCGCCGAGCGAGCCCATCCCCCGGTACGCCTTGTACTGCTTGCCGTTGATGAAGATCAACTCGCCGGGGCTCTCCTCGCAGCCGGCCAGCAGGCTGCCGAGCATCACCGTGTCGGCGCCGGCCACCAGCGCCTTGGCGATGTCGCCGGAGTACTGGATGCCGCCGTCGCCGATCACCGGGACGCCGGCCGGGCGGGCGGCCCGGGCCGCCTCCATGATCGCGGTGATCTGCGGGACGCCCACCCCGGCGACGATCCGGGTAGTGCAGATCGCGCCCGGGCCCACCCCGACCTTCACGCCGTCGGCGCCGGCGTCGACCAGGGCCTTCGCCCCGGCGTACGTGGCCACGTTTCCGCCGACGATGTCGATCTTGACGTCCTTCTTGAGCTGGCGCACCATGTCCAGCACCGCCCGCTGGTGACCGTGCGCGGTGTCCACGATGATCACGTCCACGCCCGCGTCGACCAGGGCCCGGGCCCGCTTGTACGAGTCCTCGCCCACCCCGACGGCGGCGGCCACCCGGAGCCGGCCGGCGTCGTCCTTGGTGGCGTTCGGGTACTGCTCGCTCTTGGTGAAGTCCTTGACGGTGATCAGCCCGCGCAGCCGGCCCGAGTCGTCGACGATCGGCAGCTTCTCGACCTTGTGCTGACGCAGCAGTGCCAGCGCTTCGTCCTTGCGTACCCCGACAGGCGCGGTGACCAGCGGTGTCCGGGTCATGATCTCGTGGACCGGGGTGGCCGGCTCGGAGACGAAGCGCATGTCCCGGTTGGTGACGATGCCGACGAGCTGGCCGTCGCCGTCGACCACGGGCACCCCGGAGATCCGGTACCGGCCGCAGAGCGCGTCGACGTCGCGCAGGGTGTCCTGCGGGCTGGCCGTCACGGGGTTGGTGATCATGCCGGACTCGGAGCGCTTGACCAGGTCGACCTGGAGCGCCTGGTCCTCCAGGGAGAGGTTGCGGTGCAGCACGCCGATGCCGCCCTGGCGGGCCATCGCGATCGCCATCCGCGCCTCGGTGACCGTGTCCATCGCGCTGGACAGCAGCGGGATGGCCAGCTCGACGTTGCGGGTCAGCCGGGTGCGGGTGTTGACCCGGCTGGGTACCACGTCCGACTCGCCGGGCTGGAGCAGCACGTCGTCGAAGGTGAGGCCGAGCGGGACCACGCGGGCCGAGCCGGCGGGCAACTCCGGCAGGTGGCCGCCCAGCTCGCCACGGTCGGCGCCGGCCGGAAGATCGATGCTGGGCGAATTGTCCACGAAAGGCTCTCCTGAGCTGGTCGGGCGGGGCTTCAGCGAGGCGGCGCGCGCGGGCATCCGGCGCACGCCGGGTGATGACGCGTCGGTGCCATCGTACCCATCGGCCCGGGCCGACCCCGCCGGAGCCGGCCCGGTCGTCGACGCTGCGTGACGGCCGCCCCCGTCCGCCCCGACGCCGGGTGACCAGGCGGACGGGGGCGGGCGGCACGTGGTCGCGGGGGCTACGGTGAGGGGGTGCACGACGAGCCCATCGACCCGTTCAACGGCGACCCGGCCGATCCGGCGGCGGAACTGCACGACCCGGACGGCGACGCCGCACTCGACCCGCTGACCGAGGTCGAGCGGCAGGACGTGCTCGAGGACCTCGCCGACCTGGAGATCTACCAGGCCCTGCTGGCCCCCGTCGGGGTGCGCGGGCTGGTGATCGAGTGCGAGGACTGCCGGGAGCCGCACTACTTCGACTGGGACCTGCTCCGGGGCAACCTGCGTCACCTGCTCAGCTCCGGCCGGCCCCGGGTGCACGAGCCGGCCTACGACCCGGACCCGGACCACTACGTCACCTGGGACTACGCGCGCGGCTACGCCGACGGTGTGCACGACACCCTGACCGAGGGCACCGAGGACGACACCGAGCCGGGCAACTGAGCTGCCCCGCGGGTCCTGCGCGTCGCTGACGTACGGGTAGAGGCTCCCGGCGCTTGTCCGGACAGCACGGCGTCGCACCGGGCGTGACCTGCGAGACCGGACCCGGCCGGGCAGCGGGTCCGACGGCGCGCTCAGGCGACCAGGCCGGCGCGGAAGCCGGCGGCCACCGCGTGCGCGCGGTCGCGGGCGCCGAGCTTGCGGAACAGCCGGCGGGCGTGCGTCTTGACGGTGTCCTCCGAGACGAACAACTCCCGGCCGATCTCCGCGTTGCTCTTGCCCTCGGCCATCCCGAGCAGCACCTGGAGCTCCCGCTCGGTCAGGCCGACCGCCCCCCGGCTCCCCCGGGCCGGGGCGGCCCGCCGGGGGTTCGCCTGCTCCTCGGTCTCGCCGCCGGTCGGCTCCGGCTCGTCGTCGCCCCGCTGCACGGGCACCATCGACGGCACGCCGCCCGGCCCCTCCTGGGACGCCGGCCAGGCCGGGCCGGGATTGTTCGGGGCACGACCGGCCGGGGTGGGGCGCTTCTGGCCGCCGACGGCCGCGGCGTCCCGGGCCGGGTCGGCCACCCGGTGCCGGGTCGCCCGGCCCGGCGCGGAGAGCAGCAGCAGGGCCTTGGCCACCGCGCTGGTCAGGTCGTGGTCGGTGCCCTGGATCAACCCCCGGGCCCCGGCGCCGATGCTGGCCGCGGCCGCGTCGGACTCCTCGGCCCCGAGCAGCAGCACCGCGGCCTGCGGGGCGCGGGCCAGCACCCGACGCACGAAGCCGGCGCTGTCCGGCCGGGTGAGCGCCGTGTCGGCGAGCACCACGTCGGGCGGGCCCTCCGCCAGCCGCAGCATCACCTCGGGATCAGAGACGGCGGTACGGACGGCGGCGGACAGTCCGAGCCGGGCCGCCGCGGAGTTCAGTTGCTGCGCGGCGAGCGGTGTCCGAACGCACACGAGAACAGTACGCACTGTGGTCTCCTCTCCGACCCGAAGCAGACCACGGCGGGGTGTGGTCGGGTGGGTGTTCCCAGCAATCCTCCGAACTTTTCCGACAGATGGGGCATAAGCCGCGCAATGTCCGAGGTTTTCGATCACAGAAGTGTGAGCCCGCGCGAGCCGGGGTACCGGAAGCCCGAGCCGGAAATCGGTGCGCCAGCGCGGCCGCCGCCCGGACATCCGGTCAACTGAGAGTCTCCGCGGTGCCGCGGGAGGAGGGGTGCTGATGTCGAACGTACGCAGGCTGCCCGGACCCATCGTCGACCTCTGGGACTGGCAGCGGCTCGGTGCCTGCCGGGGCCGCGACAGCGCCCAGTTCTTCCACCCGGACGGGGAGCGCGGCTCCTCCCGCCTGCGCCGCGAGTCCGGCGCCAAGGCGGTCTGCCGGGCCTGCCCCGTACGCGCCGAGTGCGCCGCCCACGCGCTGTCCGTCCGTGAGCCGTACGGCGTCTGGGGCGGCTTCAGCGAGGCGGAGCGGCTGCGGCTGCTCGCGGTCGGCTGGGAGGACCTGGCCGACCGCCGGCACAGCCGCGTCGACGTGGCCCGCCTGGAGTCCCGCCTCGGCCGCCCGCACAAGTCCGCGATGTCTACCCAGCGCAGCGTCGCCTGACGACCGCGCCCACCGCACGCCGACGCCGCGCCCCGGCCGCCCGGGGCGCGGCGTCGTGTCACGTCCCGGCCAGGCGGATGTCCCACCGTTCTGCCAGGATCCTCGGATGCTGATCGACATCGCGGATCCGGACACGCTCTGGGCGCGGTGGGGCGCGCTGGCCTCGGCGCTCGCCACCCTCGGCCACGACGACGTCTACTGGTACGACGCGGACGGTGCCCACCACGACGACCACGGGGGCAACTGGGCGCGGCTGGTGCGTGTCGAGGGCGGCCGGGCGGTGCTCTTCGGCTACGACCACGAGTACAGCGACACCGTCGGCGTCAGCCCGCCGCTCGACCTGCTCGCCGGGGCCCCCGCCTGGCTGCCCTGGCCGGAGCTGATCCGGCATGCCGAGGCCGACCAGCTCGGCTACGCCTACTGGTACGACGGCGGCTGGTCCCGGGTGCCGTACCCGGAGCCGCTGCTGCCCGACGGGCTGCGGGCCACCGCCGGGGCGGTGCTCGACGACGACCGGGCCCGGCGGGAGCTGGGCGAGGTGGTCTTCGAGTGGGGCGGGTACCAGCCGGCGGACGAGGCGGCGGAGCGGGCCGAGGAAGCGGAGGTGGCGGAGGCCGCCGGTCGGCTGCTCGCCGCCGCTGCCGACCGAGCCCTCGACGCGGGCGCGCTGGACGGTCTGCTCGGCCGGCTCCGGCCCGGCCCGGTCGACGTGCCCGCCGGCCTGGCGATGGCGGCCCGGGCCGGGCTGACCCCGGGCGGGCGACCACCCGCGGTGGTGGCGGGGGCCGGACCCCCGCCCCGGCGGGTCCGGGTGTTCAGCGACGACCAGCACGACCGGCTGGTCTGGACGGCGATGCGGCGGGCCACGGAGGCGCCCCGCCCGGCCCCGGCACCCACCCCCGAGCTGACCGAGCTCGTCGACTGGGCACGCGGCCGGGCCCCGGCCGGCGACGGCCGCTGCTCGCTGTTCATGCAGGTCACCGACACCGCGCTCAGCCAGCACCCGGGCGAGGCTCCCCCGGCCAACCGCCCGGGCGAGGACGGGTGGGCGGCCTTCCGCCAGGCTGGCGACCTGGTCCGCCGGCTCCGGGTGGCCGAGGCCGACCCGGCGCACGGGCAGTGGATCTTCCTACGGCTGGAGACGACCGCCGGCGGCTTCACCCTCGAACGGCGCTACGACTCGTGGCCCGGTTGGCTGACCGACGACAGGCACGGGCCCTGGCGCAGCCACCTCCAGCCGGAGCTGGACCGCCGGGCACCGGCGTTCCGGCCCGCGTGGGCGGTGCTGCTGGCGCCGGAGGTCGCTTACCTCGGCCCGCCGCCGCCCTTCGACACGCCCACCATCGGGTGACGGGCCTCCCGGCGCGCGCCCGCCACGGTCAGGGGGCAGGAAGGGCGGCAGGGCACGCCGTCGGGGTGAAGGCGTGCCCTGCGCGGTGTCGTACGGCGTCGGTCAGAAACCCGGGCCGTGCTGGTGGCCGTGGCCGTGCGAGTGGCCGTGGCCCCCGGCGGCCGGCTCGGCCTTCTCCGGCTTCTCCACCACCAGGCTCTCGGTGGTGAGCAGCAGGCCGGCGATCGAAGCGGCGTTGGAGACCGCGCTGCGGGTCACCTTCACCGGGTCGATGATGCCGGCCTTCACCATGTCGACGTACTCGCCGGTGGCGGCGTTGAGGCCGGTGCCCCACTCCTGGTCGGCGACCTTCTGCACCACGACGTAGCCGTCGTGGCCGGCGTTCTGCGCGATCCAGCGCAGCGGCTCGACCAGCGCCTTGCGCACGATCGAGACGCCGACCTTCTCGTCGCCGGTCAGGCCGAGGTCGTCGTCGAGCACCGAGCGGATCTGCGTCAGGGCGGCGCCACCACCGGGCACCGTGCCCTCCTCGACGGCGGCCTTGGTCGCGGCGATGGCGTCCTCGATGCGGTGCTTGCGCTCCTTCATCTCGACCTCGGTCGCCGCGCCCACCTTGATGACCGCGATGCCGCCGGAGAGCTTCGCCAGCCGCTCCGCCAGCTTCTCCCGGTCCCACTCGGAGTCCGAGGCCTCGATCTCCTTGCGGATCTGGGCGACCCGGTCGGCGACCTCGCTGGACTGCCCGCCACCGTCGACGACGGTGGTGTTCTCCTTGTCGACCACGACGCGCCGGGCGGTGCCGAGCACCTCCAGGCCGACCTGGTCCAGCTTGTAGCCCAGCTCCGGGGCGACCAGCTCGGCGCCGGTGAGGATCGCCATGTCCTGGAGCATCGCCTTGCGGCGGTCGCCGAAGCCGGGGGCCTTCACCGCGCAGACCTTGAGGGTCTTGCGGATCGAGTTGACCACCAGGGTGGACAGGGCCTGGCCCTCGACGTCCTCGGCGATGATCAGCAGCGGCTTGCTGTTCTGGAGGACCTTCTCCAGCAGCGGCAGCAGCTCCTCGATCGCCGAGATCTTCTGCGTGGTGATCAGGATGTACGGGTCCTCGAGGACCGCCTCCTGCCCCTCCACGTCGGTGACGAAGTTCGGCGAGATGAAGCCCTTGTCGAACTGGAGACCCTCGGTCACGTCCAGCTCGGTGGCGAGGGTGGAACCCTCCTCGACGGTGATGACACCGTCGCGGCCGACCCGCTCCATCGCCTCGGCGATCAGCTCGCCGATCGTGGCGTCCTGCGCGGAGATCGTCGCCACGTGCGCGATCGACTCCTTGCTGGCGACCTCGACGGCCCGTTCGAGCAGGGCCTCGGAGACCCTGTTGGCGGCCACGTCGATGCCGCGCTTGAGGCCGGCCGGGTTGGTGCCGGCGGTCACGTTGCGCAGGCCCTCGCGGACCATCGCCTGGGCCAGCACGGTCGCGGTGGTGGTCCCGTCGCCGGCGACGTCGTTGGTCTTGGTCGCCACCTCCTTGACCAACTGCGCGCCGAGGTTCTCGTACGGGTTGGTGAGCTCGATCTCCTTGGCGATGGTCACGCCATCGTTGGTGATCGTGGGCACACCGAACTTCTTGTCCAGGACGACGTTGCGCCCGCGCGGGCCGAGAGTGACCTTGACCACGTCCGCGAGGGCGTTGACACCGTGTTCCAACAGGTGTCGGGCGTCATCCGAGAAGCTAAGGATCTTCGCCATTAATGTCCCTTCGAGGCGTCACTGCCCCGGCCCGGCGAACCGGACCGGGGCAGTGACACTGATCGGTTGCCTACTTCTCGATGACCGCGAGAACGTCGCGGGCGGAGAGCACCAGGTACTCCTCGCCGGCGTACTTGATCTCGGTGCCGCCGTACTTCGAGTAGATGACGGTGTCGCCGACGGCGACGTCAACCGGGATCCGGTTGCCCTTGTCGTCGATCCGGCCCGGGCCGACAGCGAGGACAGTGCCCTCCTGCGGCTTCTCCTTGGCGGTGTCGGGGATCACGATGCCCGACGCCGTGGTGGTCTCAGCCTCGTTCGCCTGGACCAGGATCCGGTCCTCGAGCGGCTTGATCGCAACCTTGGTCGCGGTAGTCACGGGCATACCCTCCTGGGGTATTGGTTTCGTTGCTGGCCGACGGGGCCGACCAGCGTCAATCTGCCACATGCCACCGGGCGGGGCCGTCGTCGCGGGTGCCGGTCCGCCTGGCGTTCAGCGCCCGGGCACGGGCCCGGAAGCTGGCACCCTCGATGGGAGAGTGCTAATCGCAGGTTAGGCCGTGGCTAGCACTCCGTCAAGGAGAGTGCCAGCGCGCCACCCGTCGTGTCGCCACAGTTCCGCCACTCGTAACCGCGACACGCCGACGACACCTCGCCACACCGTGTTCGGCTCCCTACCGTCGGTGGCCTCCATCGGAGGCCACCGAAAGGGGAGACCGAGGGTCCCGGACAACCGGCCCCGGAGGCCGCCGACAACCGGGCCGGGGTGGTCGCCGTCCAGGACAGCGAGGGCCCGGCCGGGCCGGTGCTCACCTGCACCCCGGCGAAACTGGCGGGCCTTCGTCGCCGCCGCTCCCGCCCGCTGACACCACCGTCCGGCCGCCGGGCGGACCCTTGCCGGCCCGCAACCGCACAGCCCGGCCGGGGCCGGGACAATGGTCGGGTGGATCTCGACCAGTTCGCCGCCCTGCGTACCCCCGAGGGGTCGGCCGCGCTCGACGCGGCGACCGAGCGGGCCGGCGGCGACCCGCTGGCCGCGGCGGGCGCGCTCCGCTCGGCCGGAATCCCGGCCGGGCTCGCGGCGGCGGCGCTGACCCAGGCGGAGCTGCGCCGCCGGGCGGTCGGCAAATTCGGGCCGGAGGCCGCCGGCATGTTCCTCACCCGCCCCGGGCTGGAGCAGGCCACCCGCCGGGTGGTCGCCGACCGGCGGGCCGACCGGCTGCGCGCAGCCGGGGTGCGCACTCTCGCCGACCTGGGCTGCGGCCTCGGGTCCGACGCGCTCGCCGCCGCCCGCGCCGGCATCCGGGTGTACGGGGTGGAGGCCGACCCGGTGACCGCCGAGATGGCCGCCGCGAACGCCGAGGCCGCCGGGCTGGCCGGCGCGTTCACCGTGGAGTGCGGCGACGCCACGGCGTTCGACGTGGACCGGGTCGACGCGGTCTTCTGCGACCCGGCACGGCGCAGGGCCGGCACCGGGCGGCGGATCTTCGACCCGAACGCCTACTCGCCGCCGTGGGACTTCGTCACCGGCCTGGCCGAGCGGGTGCCGCACACCGTGGTCAAGGTGGCCCCCGGCCTCGACCACGCGCTGATCCCGGCCGGAGCCGAGGCCGAGTGGGTGAGCGTGGCCGGCGACCTGGTCGAGGCCGCCCTGTGGTGCGGCCGGCTCGCCGAGGTCCCCCGCCGCGCCACCCTGCTGACGGAGAAGCCGCCCGCCGGGATGGCCCGTCACCAGCTCACCGGCTCCGGCGCGGTCGAGGCCACGGTCGGCCCGGTCCGCCGGTACGTCCACGACCCCGACCCGGCGGTGGTCCGCGCCCACCTGGTCGCGGAGCTGGCCGACGCCATCGACGCCACGCTCGCCGACCCGAGCATCGCCTACCTGTACGCCGACGCGCCGGGCGCGACGCCGTTCGCCCGCTGCCTGGAGATCACCGACGTGCTGCCGTTCTCGCTGAAGCGGCTGCGCGCCCTGCTGCGCGAGCGCCGGGTGGGCCGGGTCGAGATCCTCAAGCGCGGCTCGGCGCTGGAGCCGGAGAAGCTGCGGCGGGACCTGCGGCTGGCCGGCCCGGAGGCGGCGAGCCTGGTGCTGACCCGGGTCGCCGACGCGCCCACCGTGCTGCTGTGCCAGCCGGTGGGCTGACCCCGGGTCGCCTGCCGCGCCCACCGTGCTGGCGTGCCAGCCGGAGGGCTGGGCCACCGCCGCACCGGTCGGTGGGCGGCCCCCGGTGCGGACCGGTCCTGCCGCAGCGTCGATCCGCCGTTTCCGGTGGCCCGCCGGGCGACGCCGGGTTAGCTTGTCGGACATGGCGGGACAGGGCACTCCGGCGACGGCGCTGCTGAACAGGCGGAAGATCCGGCACAGCACCCACCCGTACGACGTCTCGCCGGACGCGCCGGACTACGGCGCGCTGGTCGCGGCGGCCCTGGGCGTACCCCCGGAGCGGGTGTTCAAGTCGCTGGTCACCGAGGTCGACGGCGTGCTCACCGTGGCGGTGGTGCCGGTGACCGGTGAGTTGGACCTCAAGGCGCTGGCCGCCGCGCTCGGCGGCAAGCGGGCGACGATGGCGGACCGGACGGTCGCCGAGCGGGCCACCGGCTACGTACGCGGCGGGATCAGCCCGATCGGCCAGCGCAAGCGCCTGCCCACGGTGCTGGACGCCGCCGCCCTGACCCACGACACCGTCTACGTCTCGGCCGGCCGGCGCGGCCTCCAGGTTGAGCTTGCCCCGGCCGACCTGATCGCCCTCACCGACGCCGCCACGGCCCCGATCGCGGCCCACTGACCCCACCGCCCACCCGCTGGCCGCCGCTCCCCCCGCGCACCGCAAGCGGCCCGGCCGGACCGGCGGTCCGGGTCGCGTCCGGGCAGTACAGGGCCGGGATGCCTGCTCCCGGCGGGCGGCGGCAGGTGTCGTGGGCGTTGCCGAATTGTTACTGCGGCCGACGAGACTTCAGAACTCGACGGCCTTGTGTCGGACCTGCGGCACGAAATACGTTGCCGGACACAACAAACTGCTGTCCCGCCTTCCACCCCCGAAAGGACCGCACATGCGCAAGGGCTTCCTCACCCTCGCCGTCGTGGGCGTGCTGGCCACCGGCGGCACGGCCGCCTGCGGCCCCAGCAGCGCGGCGGTCGGCAGCGACAGAAAGCCGAAGATCGGGGTGATCCTGCCGGACAGCAGGACCAGCGCCCGATGGGAGGGCGCGGACCGCAGGTACCTGGAGGAAGCGTTCCGGGCCGCCGGGGTCGACTACATCATCCAGAACGCGCAGGGCGACAAGTCCAGCTTCTCCACCATCGCCGACGGCATGCTCACCGCCGGCGTCACCGCGCTGATGATCGTCAACCTGGACTCCGGCACCGGCAGGGCCGTGCTGGACCGGGCGAGGTCGCAGGGCGTCGCCACCATCGACTACGACCGGCTCACCCTGGGCGGCTCGGCCGAGTACTACGTCAGCTTCGACAACGAGGCCGTCGGCAGGCTCCAGGGCGAGGGCCTGAGCCGGTGCCTGGCCGACCAGGGCGTCGAGAACCCGGTGGTGGCGTTCCTCAACGGCTCGCCGACCGACAACAACGCCACCGAGCTGAAGGCCGGCTACGACTCGGTGCTCGGCCCGAAGTTCGCCTCCGGGACGTACGTCAGGGGCCCTGACCAGCCCGTGCCGGACTGGGACAACGCGCAGGCCGGGGTGCTCTTCGAGCAGATGCTCACCCGGACCGAGGGCCGGATCGACGGGGTGCTCGCCGCCAACGACGGCCTCGGCAACGCCGCCGTCTCGGTGCTGAAGAAGAACAAGCTCAACGGCAAGGTCCCGGTGACCGGGCAGGACGCCGACGTGCAGGGCCTGCGCAACATCCTCGCCGGCGACCAGTGCATGACCGTGTACAAGGCGATCCGGAAGGAGGCGGACGCCGCCGCCGCGCTGGCCGTCTCGCTGGCCAACGGCGTCCGCCGGGACACCGGCCAGACGGTCCGGGACCCGGAGAGCGGCCGGGACGTACCAGCCGTGCTGCTGGAGCCGAAGGCGATCTACCAGGAGAACGTCAGGGACGTCGTGGCCGACGGCTACGTCGCCCGGGACAAGCTCTGCGCCGGCCCGTACGCCGAGCGGTGCGCCGCCGCCGGGATCAGCTGACCCGCCCGCCGACCGTCGTACGGAGGAGACCCTGTGTCCGCAACCCCCCTGCTGGAACTGCGCGGGATCGACAAGAGCTTCGGCCCCGTCCAGGTCCTGCGCGACGTCACCCTGTCCGTCCACGAGGGCGAGGTGACCGCGCTGGTCGGTGACAACGGCGCTGGCAAGTCGACCCTGGTGAAGTGCATCAGCGGCATCCACCCCACCGACTCCGGCGAGTTCCTCTTCGAGGGCCGCCCGGTGAGCGTCAACAGCCCCCGGGACGCCGCAGCCCTGGGCATCGACGTCGTTTACCAGGATCTCGCCCTCTGCGACAACCTCGACATCGTGCAGAACATGTTCCTCGGCCGGGAGCGGAGCAACGGCCTGGTCCTGGACGAGTCGGCCATGGAGCAGATGGCCGCCGAGACCCTGGTCAGCCTGGGCATCCGGACGGTGCGGTTCCTGCGCCAGCACGTCGCCAGCCTCTCCGGCGGGCAGCGGCAGACCGTCGCCATCGCCAAGGCGGTGCTCTGGAACAGCCGGCTGGTCATCCTCGACGAGCCGACCGCCGCGCTGGGCGTCGCGCAGACCGCCCAGGTGCTGGAGCTGGTCCGCCAGCTGGCCGACAACGGCCTGGCCGTGGTGCTCATCTCGCACAACATGAACGACGTCTTCGCCATCTCCGACCGGATCGCCGCGCTCTACCTCGGCCAACTGGTCGCCCAGGTGCGGACCGCCGACATCACCCACGCCCAGGTGGTCGAGCTGATCACCTCCGGCCGCTCCGGCGCCCTCGGCCACGCCGAACCGAGCGCCCTCGGCACGGGATCCGACGCCACCACCTGGGGAGCCGTCCGATGACCGCCACCGTCGTCAAGCGGGAAGGGTCCTCGGACGTCGCCCCGGAGCCCTCCGTCGGCAGCCACGTCCGGGACTACCTCGCCCGGCTGCGCGACGGCGACCTGCGCCTGCTGCCGGCCGTGACGGCCCTCGTCGTGCTCTGCCTGGCGTTCGCGATCGTCCGGCCGGTCTTCTTCTCGGCCGCCAACTTCGCCAACCTGTTCACCCAGGGGGCCGCGGTCACCGTGATCGCGATGGGTCTGGTCTTCGTCCTGCTGCTCGGCGAGATCGACCTCTCGGCCGGCGTCGCCAGCGGGGTCTGCGCCACCGTCCTGGCCAAGGTGGTCAGCGACCTGGGCCACCCCTGGTACGTCGCGGTGCTCGCCGCCGTCGCCACCGGCGTCCTCATCGGCCTGACGCTCGGCTTCCTGGTGGCGAAGGTGGGCATCCCGTCCTTCGTGGTGACCCTGGCCGGCTTCCTGGCCTTCCAGGGCGTGGTGCTGCTGCTGATGCGGGAGGGCACCAACATCGCGATCAACGACGAGGTGATCATCTCGATCGAGAACCGGTGGGTGCCGCCCCCGATCGGCTGGCTGCTGGCGGGGGTCGCGGTCGCCGGATACGCCGTCACGCAACTCCTGCGGCACCGCGAGCGGACGGCCCGGGGGCTGGTCACCGAGCCGGTCGCCGTGGTCGCCGGCCGGGTCGCGGCGCTGGCGCTGCTCCTCGGTCCCGCCGTGTACGTGTTCAACCAGGAACGCAGCATCAACCCGCTGATCAGCTCCAACAAGGGCATGCCGATCGTGGTGCCGCTCATCGCCGTCCTGCTGGTCTTCTGGACCTTCGTGCTCGACCGCACCGCGTACGGCCGGCACCTGCTGGCCGTGGGCGGCAACCGGGAGGCCGCCCGCCGCGCCGGCATCAACGTGGACCGGATCCGGATCTCCGCGTTCGTCGTCTGCTCCGCGATGGCGGCGGTCGGCGGCATCATCGCGGCCAGCCGGGACAGGTCGGTGGACCCGAACACCGGGGGCAGTAACGTGCTGCTCTACGCGGTCGGAGCGGCCGTGATCGGCGGCACCAGCCTCTTCGGCGGCAAGGGTCGCATGATCAACGCGGTGCTGGGTGGGGCGGTGGTAGCGGTGATCATCAACGGGATGGGCCTGCTCGACCTGAGCTCCGGCCTCAAGTACCTCTTCACCGGGCTGGTGCTGATGCTGGCCGCCGGGGTGGACGCGCTGTCCCGCCGGCGGTCCGCCACCACCGGCGCCCGCTGACGACGTGCGACACGGAGTGCCGGTGGCGATGCGCGCAGGACCCAGCCAGGACGAGATCCGTCGGCAGAACCTCGGTGCCCTGCTGCGCTACGTGCACGTCCACGGCGCGACGACCCGCGCCGAGCTGACCACCGTGCTCGGGCTCAACCGCAGCACCATCGGCGCGCTGACCGCCGACCTGACCGGCGCCGGCCTGGTCAGCGAAGGGACGCCGCGGGAGACCGGCCGGGCCGGCCGGCCGTCGCTGGTCGTCCGGCCCGAGTCGGAGCGGGTGTACGCGTACGCGTACAGCGTGGAGGTGGACCGGCTGCGGGCCGCGCGGGTCGGCCTGGGCGGCGCGGTGCTCGACCGCCGGGAGCTGGACCGGCCCCGCAACCTGCTGGCCGGGGAGGCCGCGCCGCTGCTGGCCGGGGCGGTCAAGGAGATGCTCCCGGCGGTGCCGGCCGGCGCGGTCTGCGTCGGGGTCGGGGTGGCGGTCTGCGGCATGGTCCGCCGCGACGACGGCCTGGTCCGGCTGAGCCCGCCCACCGGCTGGGTGGACGAGCCGATCGGCGCGGCGCTGGCCGCCGAGCTGGGCATCGACGTGCCGATCACGGTCGGCAACGTGGCCGACGTGGCGGCCTTCGCGGAGCACGCCCGGGGCGTCGCCGCCGGCTGCGACAACATCATCTATCTGTACGGGGACGTCGGCGTCGGCGCCGGCATCATCGCCGGCGGCCGGCGGCTCACCGGGCACGGCGGGTACGGCGGCGAGGTCGGCCACATGGTGGTGGTCCGGGAGGGGGCCCCCTGCGAGTGCGGCTCCCGGGGCTGTTGGGAGACCGAGATCGGCGAGCACGCCCTGCTGCGGGCCGCCGGCCGGCACGACGCCCGGGGCCGCGACGCGCTGCTGGCCGTCTTCGACGCCGCAGGTCGGGGCGACGCCCGGGCCCAGACGGCGGTCCGCCAGGCCGGCGACTGGCTCGGCTTCGGCGTGGCCAATCTGGTCAACATCTTCAACCCGGAGATGGTCATCTTCGGCGGCACCATGCGTGACCTGTACCTGGCCTCGGCGGCCCAGGTGCGCAGCCGGCTCAACTCGATCGGGTTGTCGGCCTGCCTGGAACACGTCCGGCTGCGCACCCCGAAGCTGGGCGCCGACGCGGCCCTGGTCGGCGCGGCCGAGCTGGCCTTCGAGCGGCTGCTCGCCGACCCACTCGACGCCGGCTGACCGGCTTTCCGCCCGGTGCGGCCCGCCCCTGGCGGCGCGGCTGCGTACCCTGTCCTTCGTGGACGTCGAGCTGCGCGCCTCCGACGACGACCGGCACCGGGTGGTCGCCGAGCTGCAACGGCACACCTCGGCGGGCCGGCTCAGCCTGGACGAGTTCTCCGAGCGGGTCGGGGTGGTCTGGTCCGCCCGTACCCTCAACGACCTGGCCGCAGTGACCCGGGACCTGCCGGTCGAACCGACCCCCGCCGGGCCGGCCGCCGACCACGGCCGGCGGGACCTGCTGGTCGTCTTCGCCGTCGCCGTCGCCACCCTGGTCCTGCTCGGCCTGCTGATGGCCCTCACCCGCTGACCCGGCCGCCGGCCCCCGGGCTCAGCCGTGCCAGGAACGCCACAGTGCGGCGTAGGGGCCGCCGGCCGCGACCAGCTCGTCGTGCGAGCCCAGCTCGGTGATCCGGCCGTCCTCCACCACGGCCACCCGGTCGGCGTCGTGCGCGGAGAAGAGCCGGTGCGCGATGGCGATCACCGTCCGGCCCGCCAGCACGGCGGCCAGCGAGCGCTCCATGTGCCGGGCTGCCCGGGGGTCGATCAGCGAGGTCGCCTCGTCCAGGACCAGGGTGTGCGGGTCGGCCAGCACCAGCCGGGCCAACGCGAGCTGCTGGGCCTGCGCCGGGGAGAGCGCGTGCCCGTCCGCGCCGACCACCGTGTCGAGGCCCTGCGGCAGCGCGTCCGCCCAGTCCAGGGCGTCCACCGCCCCCAGCGCCGACCGGACCCGGGCCGGGTCGGCGTCGGGCCGGACCATCGCCACGTTGTCGGCGAGCGTGCCGATGAAGACGTGGTGCTCCTGGGTGACCAACGCGACGTGGGTGCGCAGCTCCGCCAGGGGCAGCCCGGCCAGCGGCCGGCCGTCGACGGTCACCGACCCGGTGCGCGGGGAGTGCACCCCGGCCAGCAGCCGGCCCAGGGTGGACTTGCCCGCCCCGGACGGCCCGACCATGGCCAGCTTCTCCCCCAGCTCGGGCACCAGGGTCACGCCGTGCAGCACGTCCCGGCCCTCGCGGTAGGCGTACCGGACGTCGCGGGCGGCGAGCCGGGGAGCGGCCGGGCCGCCGCCCGCCGAAGGCCGCGGGGACCCGACGGCCGGGGCAGGGCCCGCGTCGTCGGCGGCGGCCACCCCGAGCAGCCGGGCCATCGATGCGCCACCCACCTGCAACTCGTCCAGCCAGGAGAGCAGCCGGTTGACCGGGTCCACGAGCTGCTGGGCGTAGAGGGTGGCCGCGGTGACCTGACCGAGGCTGACCCAGCCCTCCAGGTAGAACCAGCCGCCGGCGACCAGGGTGGCGACGACCGGCACCACGTATCCGAGTTCGGCGACCGGGAAGAAGACGGTGCGCAGCCCGAGGGTGTACCGCTCGGCCGCGTACGACCGGCGGATGTCGGCGGCGCTGCGGGCCTGGCGGCGGGCCTGCTGGCGCAGCGCCTCCGTGGTCCGCGCCCCCTCGACGGTCTCGCTGATCCCGTCGGTGATGTCGGAGTACGCGGCGTTCTCCCGCAGGTAGCCGTCCGGGGCGCGACGCAGGTACCACCGGGTGCCGGCCCACAGGATCGGCACCGCGAGCAGGCTCGGCAGCACGAGCAGCGGCCCGGTGAGCAACAGCGCGACGACGACGAACACGACGGTGACCAGCGCGATCAGGGTCTCCGGCACCGCGAACCGAACCGTCCTGGACAGCGCGGAGACGTCCCGGGACGCCCGGGTGAGCAGGTCGCCGGTGCCGGCCCGCTCCACCGTGGACAACGGCAGGGCGAGCAGCCGATCGACGAACTCCTCGCGCAGTTCGGCGAGCACCCCCTCGCCGAGCCGGGCCGACGCCAGGTGGGCGAACCGCACCAGCACCGACTGTGCCACCACGAAACCGCCGATGGCCAGCGCGATCCGGTCCACCGAGACGGTCGAGGTGCCCTGGGAGATGCCCTCCACCAGGTCCCCGAGCAGCCGCGGCGCGACCAGCCCGGCCGCCGCGGCCAGCGCGTGCAGGCCGAGCGCGACGGCCAGGGCGCGGGGGTGACGGCGGACCAGGGCGCGGGCGTACCGGCGGACCTGGCCGGCGTCGGCAATCGGCAGCGCGGTGGTCATCAGCTCTCCCCCCGGCTCACCGTGGCCGCGTAGCGCGGCTCGGTGCGCAGCAGTTCCTCGTGCGGCCCCTCGGCCACCACCTTGCCGTCCTCCACGAAGACCACGTGCTCGGCGCGGCCCAGCACCAGCGGGCTGGTGGTGCAGACCAGGGTGGTCCGGCCCCGCCGGGCCGGGCCGAGCCGCGCGGCGATCCGCGCCTCGGTGTGCGCGTCCACCGCGCTCGTCGGCTCGACCAGCACCAGCGTCTCCGGGTCGGCGACCAGCGCCCGGGCCAGCCGCAGTCGCTGCTGCTGGCCGCCGGAGAACTCCCGGCCCTGCTCGGCGACCCGGCCGTCCAGCCCGTCGGACAGGGCGTCGACGATGTCGGTCGCGCTCGCCGCGTCCAGCGCCGCGAGGATCGTCGCCGGCCCGGCCGCGTCGTGCGGGTCCAGCTCCGCCCGCAGCGGGCCGGTGAACAGGTACGCGTCGTTGTCGGCCACCAGGATCCGCCCGCGCACCGCCGCCAGCGCCACCTCCCGCAGCGGTACGCCGTGCAGCGTCACCTCCGCGTCGACGTACCGGCCGAGCCGGTCGGCGATCGCGGTGGCGTCCTCGGGCGCGGCGGCAACCAGCGCGGTGAGCCGGCCGGCCGGCACGACCAGCCCCGACTCGGCGTCCACCAGTTCGCCGGGGCCGGCCGGCAGGGTCACCGGGCGGGCCGGGTCGACCAGCTCGGGGGCGAGCCGGAGCAGCCGGACCACCCGGCGGGCCGCCACGTGCCCCCGGATCAGCCGGTCCACCGACTCGGTGAGGTTACGCAGCGGGCTGACCAGGAACGCGGTGTAGCCGTAAAAGGCGACGAGCTGGCCGGCGGTGATCTCGCCGCGCAGCGCGAACCGGGCGCCCAGCCAGGTGACCAGCACCAGAAACGCGCCGGGCAGCAGGATCTGGGTCGCCTCCATCAGCGACTCCACCCGGGCCACCCGCAGCCCGTCGGCGCGCAACGCCTGGGACCGGGCCCGGTACCGGGCTGACAGCACCGGCTCGCCGCCGACGCCGCGCACCACCCGCAGCCCGGAGACGATGTCGCCGGCCCGGGCGGTCAGCTCCCCCTCCGAGTCCCGGTACGCCTGCTGCCGGTGGTGCAGCGGCCGGATGAGCAGCCCCACCACGGCCATCAGCAGCGGCACCCCGAGCACCACGACGAGGCCGAGCGGCACCGACGTGGAGAGCAGGATCACCGCCACCGTGGCGATGGCGACCAGCGATCCGGCGCCCCGGGCGGTGGTGTCGATCGCATGGCCAATCTGGTCGATGTCGGCCGTGCCGATGCTGACCAACTCGCCCCCCGCGACCCGGCGGGACAGCGCGGCCCCCAGCCGGTTCGCCGCGCCGACGGTGACCTGCACCGTCCGGTACGCGCCGCCCAGCCAGTTGTGCATTGCGCACCGGTGCCGCAGCAAACCCGCGCCGGCCTGGAGCACGCCCAGCCCGAGCAGGGCCAGCCCCCAGGTGACCAGGGCGCCCTGGTCACGGTGGGTGAGGCCGGCGTCCACGGCCCGGCCGACGGTGGCCGGCATCAGGGCCTGGGCGACCATCCAGACCACGCCGAGGCCGATGGCGGCGGAGAAGAGCAACGGTTGCCGACCGGCCAGCCAAACCAGGTAACGGGTCGCCGAGCGGTCGTCGGGTACGCCGGGATCGCCGGCCGGTTCGAATCGCATGACCCGCCGACGCTAGGCGGTGGAGAACCGGTTGCGCCACCGCATTGCCGCTGCTCAGGTCCGTCCGGGCACGGGATGGGCCGGCCAGGGCGACCGGGGTTGCGTTCTGGGCCTGTCCTGACCGGCGGCAGCCGGCCGGGTTCAGCGGTCGACCTGGGTGAAGTCCCACGAGTGCGGCGGGCGGGCGACCAGCGTCGCGGGCGGGTCGGGCAGCGGCCGGGGGCTGCTGCGCCACTTCGAGATCACCACCACCCGGTGGTCGGTCGAGCTGAACACCTCGCTGGACAGGTGCAGCGGGTCGTGCTCGAACTCGGGCAGGGCGGTGTCGCAGACCCAGGTGATCAGGTCGGCGAAGCCGTAGGCCTCCGCCCGCGCCTCCCACATCCGTACGATCACGTCGTCGTTCCCCTCGCCGTCACGTCGAGCCGTCACACGCTCACCGTGGTCAGCGGCAGGGCCGAGTCGGCCGGCAGGTCGAGCCGGCTCGGCGCGACCCCGGCGGCGACCAGGTGGGAGCCGAGCGCGGCCACCATCGCCCCGTTGTCGGTGCACAGTTGCGGCCGGGGCACCCGCACCCGGATGCCCAGCTTGGCCGCCCGGTCCTCCGCGAGCACCCGCAGCCGGGAGTTCGCCGCCACGCCCCCGCCGATCACCAGCGTGTCGATCCCGTGGGCCCGGCAGGCGGCCAGCGCCTTCGTGGTGAGCACGTCGCAGACCGCCTCCTGGAACGACGCGGCCACGTCGGCCACCGGCACCGGCTCGCCGGCCCGCTGCCGGGCCTCCACCCAGCGGGCCACCGCCGTCTTCAACCCGGAGAACGAGAAGTCGTACCGGTGCGCGGCGAGGTCCTTCGCGGCGGTGAGCCCGCGCGGGAAGCCGATGGCGGCGGCGTCGCCCGCCCGGGCCTCCCGGTCGATGTACGGCCCGCCGGGGAACGGCAGGCCGAGCAGCCGGGCCACCTTGTCGAACGCCTCCCCGGCGGCGTCGTCGATCGTCGCCCCGAGCGGAGTCACCCCCCGGGCCAGGTCGTCGACGAGCAGCAGGGACGAGTGCCCGCCGGAGACCAGCAGGGCGATCGCCGGCTCGGGCAGCGGCCCATGTTCGAGGGTGTCCACGGCGACGTGCGCGGCGAGGTGATTGACTCCGTACACGGGCTTCTCGGCCGCCAGCGCGTACCCCTTGGCGGCGGCGACGCCGACCAGCAGCGCACCGGCCAGCCCCGGGCCGGAGGTCACCGCGATGGCGTCGATGTCGGCGATGGTCACCCCCGCCTCCCTGAGCGCCCGGTCCATGGTCGGCACGATGGCCTCCAGGTGGGCCCGGCTGGCCACCTCGGGCACCACGCCGCCGAACCGGGCGTGCTCCTCGACGCTGGAGGCCAGCGCGTCGGCGAGCAGGGTGTGCCCGCGTACGATGCCGACCCCGGTCTCGTCGCAGGACGTCTCGATGCCGAGGATCAGCGGTTCGTCAGCCATGTCTCCTCAGTCCTGCTCGCGCCGCATTATCAGCGCATCGGTGTTGCTCGGTTGGTAGTAGCCGCGGCGCACCCCGATCGGCTCGAAGCCGTACGTCGCGTAGAGCCGCTGGGCGGGGGCGTTGTCCGCCGCGACCTCCAGCAGCGTGCTGCGCGCACCCCGGCGGGCCGCCTCGGCGAGCAGCGCGTCCAGCAGGGCCCGGCCCACGCCGCGCCGCTGGGCTCCCCGGCGGACGGCGATGTTCTGCACCCACGCCTCGTCCGGAGCCGCCACGGCCAACCCGGCGTAGCCGAGCAGGGAGCCGTCGTCGGTGGCGACGAGGTAGAAGTGGCCGTTGGCCAGTTCGTTCCAGAACATCGCCGGCGACCACTGCTCGGCGCCGAACAGGTCCGCCTCGATCGGCAGCACGTCGTCGATGTGCCACCAGCGGAACGGTTCCAGCCGCACCCCGGCGGGGCTCACGGCGTTACCTCGGCTCGCAAACCCCACTCACTCCTCGCGCTCACGGCAGGACCGGTTTGCGGGCGGTGGCCGCCACGGCGTCGGGGCGGCGCAGGTACAGCGGGGTGAGCGGATCACCGGGGGCGCCGGAGCGGATCCGCTCGGCCGCCAGCGCGGCCAGCACGATCGGGTCCGGGTAGCGGGGCTCGGCCCGCAGCGGCAGGTCGAACACCTCGGCGTACCGGTGCGCGCCGTCGCCGACGGCGGCGGTGACACCGAGGTCGCGAGCGCGCCGCGCGGCCACCACCGGGGTGTCCACGTCCGGGCCGGCGATCCGCTGGCCCGCGCCGTCGTACACCGCCCAGTAGACCTCCCGGCGGCGGGCGTCGCTGGCCGCCAGGACCGGCTCGCCGGCCGCCGCCGGGTAGCCGATCCCGTCGAGCGAGCAGACGCCGTACGCGGGAACGCCGAGCACCTGGGCCATGGTGGCGGCGGTGACCAGCCCCACCCGCAGCCCGGTGAACGGGCCGGGGCCCAGCCCTGCCACGATCGCGGCCAGGTCGGCCGGGCGGGCGTCGACCTCGGCGAGGACCGCGTCGACCTGCGGCGCGAGCAGTTCGCCATGCGCGCGGGCGTCGACGGTGCGGCGCTGCGCCCGGGCCGTCACACCCTCGGCGGTGACCTCCACCAGCGCCGCGGTCACCGCGGGGGTCGAGGAGTCCAGCACCAGTACGAGCACGAACGCCACCCTAACCGCCCAGCCACTTCCCCCAGCGACCCCCCGCCGCCCGCCCCTCGCCGGGGTGGGGTGGGTGGGTCAGTTTGGTGCTCGTAGGACTCGGAGGAAAGGAAAGAGGAGCCAGGGGCGGGGGCCCCGGAGGGCGAGCTTGCCGGCGAGCACCGTGCGGACCCGGCTGACCCGGCCGAACAGCATCAGGTTGAGCGCCGCCGGGTCGAACCGGACCCGGACGTCCGGCGGGGTGCCCGGGGCGGCGACCGTCACCACCCCCCGGTGCAGGACGAGGGTGATGTCGGCGCAGTACGCGGACCGGAACTCGACGGTGATCGGGCGCTCCCGGGGCGGCTCATCGTTGTCGAGCAGGTGTCCGTAGCCGGCGCGGAGCACGTTGACCAGGAAGACCTCGAAGAAGAGCACGGCCTCCGAGCCGGGCATCTTCCACGGCCGGCCGGTCGCGCGGGCGATGTCCCAGCCATGCACGAGCAGCTCGTTGACCAGGTGGCCGAAGAGACCGGCGAGGGGCGCGCGGGCGTCGCCGAACCAGCTGAGCAGCTCGTCCGGTCGGCGGTCGGCGGTGATTCGGAGGATCTTGTCCACGTCGGCCTGGAACCGGTCCAGCAGCGGCTGGGGCGACCGGTCGGTCAGGTGCCGCAGTATCAGGTCGTTGACGTCGGCGATGGTGTCCACGGTGACGGTCGGGAGCTGGGCGCTGAGGCCAGGGATCGGCAGCGGCGGGTGATCGGGGTCGAGTTTGGTCGCGTACCACCAGGCGACCGAGACCAGGTGGACGACAGTGTCCGCCACGGACCAGTGCGCGGTCACCATGGTGTCCGGCCGGTCGACCGTCTCGACCAGCCGGACGAACCGGGCGGTGGCCTGCTCCAGCGCCTCCCTGGCCGTCTGCCACTGCCGGGGGCTGATGGTCGCCGTCGTCGCCATGGGACGCCTCCGATCGCAGGCACCGGGTCCCGGGAAGTCTACAGCGGACAGTGATCGCCACGTCACTTCACACGTGCCCTCGTTGGCGGCCGGCCGACCGACCGGCCGAGCCCGCACGAAGGCTGACGAACGATCCGGTGCGGGGCGGTTCAGCCGGCGGACCGCTCCCAGTCGATGGTCGGCAGGCCGACGTCGGCGAGGGCCTTGTTGGTCGCGCTGAACGGGCGGCTGCCGAGAAAGCCGCGCGGGTTCATCGGGCTGGGGTGGCCGGCCTCCAGCACCACGTGCTGCGGGTTGGTGACCAGTGCGGCCTTCTTGCGGGCGTACCCGCCCCAGAGCAGGAAGACGACTCGCTCGTCGAGGGCGTCGAGGGCGCGGATCGTGGCGTCGGTGAACTCCTCCCACCCCTTGTTGGCGTGCGATCCGGGGGTGGCCTGCCGAACGGTCAGCACCGAGTTCAGCAACAGCACGCCCTGCGCCGCCCAGCCGTCGAGGTTGCCGCTGCGCGGCTTCGCCACGCCCAGGTCCTCGCCCAACTCCTTGAAGACGTTGCGCAGCGACGGTGGGACCGACACCCCCTCACGGACGCTGAAGCTCAGCCCGTGCGCCTGCCCGGCCTTGTGGTACGGGTCCTGCCCCAGGATCAGCACCCGACACCCCTGCGGCCCGCACAGGCGGTAGGCGGAGAACAGGTCCTCGACCGGCGGGAACACGGTCTGGGTGGCGTACTCCCCGGCGACGAACTCGGCCAGCGCAGCGGTGCGGGCCGGGTCGAGGTGGGGGGTGAGCGCGGCGCGCCACTCGTCGGGCAGCAGCGCGAGCAGGTCGAGGGCGGGGGCGTCGTTGGGCATCGGCAACCTTTCGCAGTCGGTCGGCCCCTTTCCTACCAGCCCCGTCCGACACCCCGGCACGGGAGTACGGCCTCCCGTCGCTGCCCATCGACGGTCGACGGCCGACGGCCGGCGGCCGGCGGCCGGCGGCCGGCGAGCGGCGAGCGGCGAGCGCAGTTTCCCGGAAAGAGTGGCCTCACGACGGACGATAGCCACTCTTTCGGGGAAACTGCACGATCTCGGGGCGGGGCGGGGCGGGGCGGGGGCGGGGGCGGGGTGGGTCAGGGCAGGGTGGCGAGCCGGGCGGGCCAGTCGCCGCCGACCGGCTCCAGCTCGATCACCCGGCTGTCGTCGTCGCGCCGGTCGATGCGGACCCGCAGGTGGGCGTCGACGAGCTGCTCGACCAGACCCTCCCCCCACTCGACCACGGTGACCGAGTCGTCGACCGAGGCGTCCAGGTCGAGGTCGTCGATCTCCGCGCGCGGATCTGCGGCGTCCCCGAGCCGGTACGCGTCCGCGTGCACCAGCGCCACCGTGCCACCGCGCGCCGGGTCGGGGCGGTGCACCCGGGCGATCACGAAGGTCGGTGAGGTGATGTCGCCCCGTACCCCGAGGCCCGCCCCGATGCCCTGGGTCAGCGCGGTCTTGCCGGCGCCGAGCGGGCCGGTGAGCAGCAGCAGGTCGCCGGCGCGCAGCACCCCGGCCAGCCGCCGGCCGAACGCGTGGGTGTCCTCGACCGTCGACAACGTGACGACGACGCTCACCGCGCCACCACCGACGGCACGACGACGCTCACCGCGCCACCCCGAGGGCGCGATGGACGCCCGACGGCACGGCCGTCCCCGGCGGCGCTCACAGCGCCGCCAGGAAGTGTTCCAGGGCCGCGTCGACCTCGTCGGCGTGCTCCAGCATCACCACGTGCCCGCTGTCGTGGATCTTGAGAAACTCGGCGTGCGGAAGCCGCCGGACGATCTCCTCCGAGTGCGTCACGGGCGTGATCATGTCCTTGTCGCCGACCACCACCAGCACCGGGGTGCCGGCCAACGCCGCCAGCGCCGGGTACCGGGAGTGGGTGGCCAGGGTGCGCAGGTAGCGGGTGACCGTGTCGGCGGAGGTCCGGGAGTTCATCTGCTCTACGTACGACACCAGGGCCGGGCTCGGCTTCGGGGTGCCGAAGCCGTACTGGCGGGTGAGCAGCCAGGCGATGTTCGAGGCCGACCTGCGGGCCTTGTCGATGGCCGTGCCGCCGTACCGGGTGGCGTTGTTCATCATGTAGAGCACCGGCGAGCTGACCCGCCCGAGCAGGGCCGGGGCCACCAGCTTCGTCTCGGCCAGCAGCCCGCCGGAGGTGGCCATCAGCACCGTGCCGACCACCCGGTCGCCGAACAGCTCCGGGTACAGCTCGGCGAACGCCATGATGGTCATCCCGCCCATCGAGTGGCCGACCAGCACCAGTGGCCCCTCCGGGGTGGTCCGGTCGATCACCCGGCGCAGCGTGCGGCCGAGCGTGGCGAGGTCGTACTCGCCGGTCTCCAGCCGCCCCGACCGGCCGTGGCCCGGCTGGTCGTACGCGACGATGCGGTGCTCGCCGCGCTCGGCGAGCATCTTGCGCTGGAAGTGGAAGGTGCCCATGTCCAGGCAGAAGCCGTGCACCAGCACCACCGTCGGGTGCCCGGCGACGGGTCGGGTCGGCTCGACCACCTCGACGTGGATGTCGGTGCCGTCGGCCAACTCCAGCCGCAACGCCTCGTCGTACGGCTGCGCGCCGAAGACCTCGTCGGCGTACGGATCGGTGGGGTCGGTCTTGAGCCGGCGGACCAGGGCGCGTTCGCTCACCACGCCCGCCGCGAGCCCGGCGGCGGCCACGCCGACCGCGGCCCCGAGCACACCGGCGACCCGGCCGGCGGCGGTGCGCGGCCGGGGGATGCGGAACCTGGTCACGCCGCCACCCCGGTCACGGCCGCTCGCCGTCGTAGACGCGGGGCACCCGGATCCCGCCGAACCGGGTGACGATCTCAAAGTTGATGGTGCCGGCCGCGGCGGCCCAGTCGTCGGCGGTGGGCTCGCCGTCGGTGCCGGGGCCGAACAGGGTCACCACGTCGCCGGCGGCCACCGGGTCGTCGCCGCAGTCGACCACGAACTGGTCCATGCAGATCCGGCCGGAGACGGTCCGCCGCCGGCCCGCGAGCTGCACCGGGCCGGTGTTCGAGGCGTGCCGGGGCACCCCGTCGGCGTAGCCGAGCGGCACCACGGCCAGGTTGGCGTCGGCCTCGGTGAGGTAGGTGTGGCCGTACGACACGCCGCTGCCGGCCGGGACCCGCTTGGTGAGCATGACCCGGGCTCGGGCGGTCATCGCCGGGCGCAGCCCGAACCGCTCGCCGGCCACCGGGGAGAGCCCGTAGGTCGCGATCCCCGGCCGGACCAGGTCGAAGTGGGTGTCGGGGCGGGTCAGGGTGGCGGCGGAGTTGGCCAGGTGCCGGTAGCGCGGGCGCAGCCCGGCCCGTTCGACCATGTCCAGCCCCTCGTGGAAGACGGCGAGCTGGCGGTCGGTGGTGGGGTGGCCGGGCAGGTCCGCGTACACGAAGTGGCTCCACACGCCGACCACCTCGACCAGACCGTCGGCCTGGGCCTTCGCGGCGGCCTCCAGCAGCGCCGGCCAGTCGGCGACGGTGGCCCCGCCGCGTGCCAGACCGGTGTCGATCTTCAGGTGCAGCCGAGCCGGGCTGCCGGCCTGCCGGCTCGCCTCGATCATCTCGTCGAGCTGGGTCAGGCTGGCGGCGGCCAGGTCCACCCCGACCGCGACGCCCTCGTGTAGCGGCAGCCCCGGGGCGAGCAGCCAGGCCAGCACGGGCGCGGTCACGCCGGCCCGGCGCAGGGTCAGCGCCTCGTCCAGGGTGCAGACGCCGAGCCAGTCGGCCCCCGCATCGAGCGCCGCGCGGGCCGAGGGGAGCATGCCGTGGCCGTACCCGTCGGCCTTGACCACCGCCATCAGCTCGCCGCTGGTTCCGGCCCGGAGCCGCGTCACGTTCTCCCGGATCGCGTCAAGATCGACCCGCACCTCGGACTGCCACATGCCCCCAGCCTACTGACCACGGTGATCAACCCGGGCCGGAGCCGCACCGGACGGCGCGGCGGCGGCCCGGGGTCAGGGCAGCCGGGCGACGACCGGGCGGAGGGCGGCGGCCACGTCGGGCGCGGTCACCGGCCCGCCGAGGGCCGCCTCCCGGCCGGCCAGCCCGTGCAGGTACGCCGCCGCGGCGGCCGCCCGCTCCGGGGCCAGCCCGGCGGCCAGCAGCGAGCCGAGCAGCCCGGCGAGCACGTCGCCCGTGCCGCCGGTGGCCAGCGCGGGAGTTCCGGTCGGGTTGACGTACGCCCGGCCGTCGGGGGTGGCGACGATCGTCCGGTCCCCCTTGAGCAGCACCACCGCGTTCATCCAGGCGGCCAGCCGCAGCGCCGCCGCGGCCCGGTCGGCTCCGGGATCCTCGCCGCAGAGCCGGCCGAACTCCCGGTCGTGCGGCGTGACCACGATCGGGGCGTCCCGGCTGCGCAGCCGGTCCGCCATCGACCCGTCGACCAGCAGGGTCAACGCGTCGGCGTCGAGCACCACCGGCACCGGGGCGGCGAGCACCGCGCGCAGCTCGGCCACCGCGTCCTCGCCGGTGCCGAGGCCGGAGCCGCAGACCCACGCCTGCACCCGGCCGGCGTCGGCGACCCGCCCGCTGGCGATCACCGAGGGATGCTGGCGCAGCACGTCGTCGCGGGCGCTCCCGGCGTACCGGACCAGGCCGGTCGGCCCGGCGAGCGCGCCACCGACGGAGAGCACCGCCGCCCCCGGGTACGCCGCCGAGCCGGTCGCCAGGCCGACCACGCCCCGGGTGTACTTCTCCGACGCCGGGCCCAGCTCCGGCCACCACTGCTCGACGTCGGACCACTCGGTGACCCGTAGCGCGGGGGTGCCGCGCAGCCAGGGCCCCAGCCCGATGTCGACCAACTCGACCTGGCCGGCCAGCGCCACGGCCGGGCCGACCACCAGCGCCGGCTTCAGCGCGCCGAACGCCACCGTCACGTCGGCGCGGACCGCGTTCGGCCGGCCGGAGGCGGTCGGGGGCACATGACCGGTGTCGACGGCGACCCCGCTCGGTACGTCCACGGCGACCACGGCGGCCCGCACGCCGTCCCGGCCGCGCAGCCCGGGCAGCTCGGCGACGAGCCGCTCGGCCGCCTCGCGCAGCCCGCCGGTGCCGCCGATCCCGACGATCCCGTCCAGCACCAGGTCCACCTGCGCGGGCGGGCGGTCCACCAGCCGGCCCCCGGCGGCGCGCAGCGCGGCCAGCCCCTCGGCGTGCGCCCGCCCGGGGGTGAGCAGCAGGACCGACACGGCGGCACCCCGGCGAGCCAGCCGCTGCCCGGCGTACAGGGCGTCGCCGCCGTTGTCACCGGTGCCGACCAGCAGCAGCACCCGGGAGCCGTACACCCCGCCCCGGTCGGCGAGCAGCAGCGCGCAGCGGCGGGCCAGCCCCGCGGCGGCCCGCTGCATCAGCGTCCCGGCGGGGAGGGTGGCCATCAGCCCGGCCTCCGCCGCCCGTACGTCCGCGACCCGCCACACCGGTTTCATGCCACCCCGTCCCGTCCGTGCCGGTCGCGTCCGTACCCGGGTGACGACTTGGCGAACCGCTCGACCAGGACGATGCCGACAGCGACGATCACCGCCTCACCCTACCGGCGGAGGAGGCCGCAGATTAGCTACCGGGTCGGCTGTGGGCAACGCCTGTGGACAACCGGGGGTACGGGCCGGCGCCCGTTGTCCACAGGGCGTGCCGGCCCGCACCGGAGCCACCTAACGTCGTCGCCATCGTCCGTCGTGGTGGCGGCCTCACCCGCCGTCCTTCGCGGTCGAGGAGTCCCCCGTCGCCTGTCGGCGGCACCGAGCCGGAGGAGTGCGCCGATGCGCGAGGAGCCGTTCACCGTCCGTCCCGAACTGCTGCGGGAAGTGGCCCGGGCGCTCGACGCCGACGCGTACCGGCTGGGGCACGGGCTGGCCGGGGTGCCCGGCCTGGTGGTGCGGGCGCCCGGGTGGCGGTCGGCGCCCGCCCTGGCCGCCCTGGAGTCGGCGGTGCACGCGTGGTGCGGCGGGCTCGGCGCACGGGTGGCCGCCGCCGGACATGCGTTGTCCACCGCCGCCGAAGGCTACGAGACGGCCGACGAGCGGGCGGCCCGCCGGCTGACGGTCCTGCCCCGATGAGCACGTCGGCGGGGCACGGCCGCACGGTGGGCGGCCCCGCCGGGGACGGCGGCTACGCCCGGCTGTGGGCGGCCGACCCGGTCGGCTGGGCGGCGGCCGGGACTGCCTGGCGAGGGCTGACCGGGCTGGTCGACCGGCGGTCGGCGGAGCTGGCCGGGGCTGCCGGGACGCTGCGCGCCGGGTGGACGGGCGCCGCCGCCGGGGCGGCCGGCGGGCGGATCGCCGCCTTCCGGGCCGACCTGGCCGCCCTCGTGCCGGCACTGATCGAGACCGACCAGGTGCTCGCCGAGCTGGCCGGGAGGCTGCGCCGGGCCAGGGCCGGGATGGCCGAGGCGGTCGCCCTGGCCGAGGCCGGTGGGGTGCGCATCGACCGGCGGGGGCGGGTGAGTGCGGGCCCTTCGGGCACCCGGTCGAGCGCGCCCGACCCGCCGGTGGCGCGGGTGGCCGCCGCCGTGACCGCCGCCCTCGCGCTGGCCGACGCGGCCGACCGGGAGACGGCCGGCAGGCTCGACGAGCTGGCTGCGGCGGCCCGGGCGGGCTGGGTCGCCCCGCCCCCGCCCTGGCGGCCGACGCCCGGCGCCGACCCGTCGACCGTCCGGGCCTGGTGGGCCGGGCTCACCCTGGCGCAGCGCCGCTGGCTGGTGGCCCGGGAGCCGGAGCTGGTCGGCCGGCTCGACGGGGTGCCGGCGGCGGCGCGGGACCAGGCGAACCGGCTGCTGGTCGGCCGGTGGCGGGAGGTGCTGCTGGCCGAGCGGCGGCGGCTGCTGGCCCGGTGGCCGCACGGGCCGTTGGAGACTGCCGGGCTGGCCCGGGTGGGGGCGGCCCTGACCGGCCTGGACGCGCTGGCCGCCCGACTGACCGGCGGCGGGCAGCCGCGCGCGTATCTGCTGGGGCTCGCCCCGGGCGGCGAGGGCCGGGCGATCGTGGCGCTGGGCGACCCGGACCGGGCCGACCGGGTGCTGACGTACGTCCCGGGAATGACCGCCGGCCTCGCGGACGCCGCCGGGGAGCTGGGCCGGGCGGGCCGGGTGCAGGCCCGGTGCGCGGCGCTGGACCCGACGGGGGCGACGGCGGCGGTGCTCTGGCTGGACTACGACGCGCCGGACTTCCTGCACGAAGCGGTCCTGCCCGGCCAGGCGCGGGACGCCGGCCCGGCGCTGCACCGGTTCCAGGAGGGCCTGCGGGCCACCCACGACGGCCCGCCGGCCCGGCAGACGGTGCTCGGGCACAGCTACGGCTCGCTGGTCGTGGGCACCGCCGCCCGGGACCACGGACTCGCCGCCGACGCGCTGGTGTTCGTGGGCTCCCCCGGGGTGGGCGTGGACCGGGCCGACGGGCTGCGCCTGCCCTCGGGCGAGGTCTGGGCGAGCACCGCGCCGGACGACGCGATCCGGCTGGCCCCTGCCCCCGACGAGCTGCCCCGCCGCGTGCTGCGCGGGCTCAGCCCGCTGGCGGCGGTGCTGACCGCCCGGGAGGACCACGCGCTGTGGTTCGGGCACGACCCGGCCGACCCGGGGTTCGGCGGCCGCACCTTCCCCAGCGGCCGGTACGGCCACACCGGCTACTGGGACCCGGGCAATCCCGCCCTTGACGGCATGGCCCGCGTCGTCCTGGGCCGGTGACGTGCCGACGTGTGCCCCGGAAGCCGCAGCGGCCCCCTGCCGCCGACGGGCGGAGGGGGCCGGTTCCGGCGGGCGGCTACTCGACGGTGACGGACTTGGCCAGGTTGCGGGGCTGGTCGACGTCGTGGCCCCGGGCTGCGGCGATCTCCGCCGCGAGCACCTGCAACGGCACAGTGGTCACCAACGGGGCGAGCAGCGTCGGCGTGCGCGGCACGCGGATCAGGTGGTCGGCGTAGCGCACCACGGCCTCGTCGCCCTCCTCGGCGATCACGATCGTCCGGGCGCCCCGGGCCCGGACCTCCTGGATGTTGGAGACGACCTTGTCGTGCAACATGCCCCGGCCGACCGGCGACGGCACGATGCAGATCACCGGGGTGCCCTCGTCGATCAGGGCGATCGGGCCGTGCTTGAGCTCCCCGGCGGCGAACCCCTCGGCGTGCATGTACGCCAACTCCTTGAGCTTGAGCGCGCCCTCCAGGGCCACCGGGTAGCCGACGTGCCGGCCGATGAAGAGCACCGTGGGCTCGTTGCGGATCTCCCGGGCCAGCTCGCGCACCGGGGCGATCCGGTCCAGCAGCTCGCGCAGCTTGGCGGGCATCTGGTGGAGCTGGTCCACCACGGCGGCCACCTCGTCGGCGAACTTGATCCCGCGCACCTGGGCCAGGTGCAGCCCGATCAGGTAGCAGGCCACGAGCTGGGTGAGGAACGCCTTGGTGGAGGCGACGGCGATCTCCGGCCCGCCGTGGGTGTAGAGGACGGCGTCGGACTCGCGCGGGATGGTCGAGCCGTTGGTGTTGCAGATGGCCAGCACCCGGGCCTTCTGCTCCTTGGCGTGCCGCAGCGCCATCAGGGTGTCCATGGTCTCGCCGGACTGCGAGATCACCACGATCAGCGTGGACCGGTCGAGGACCGGGTCGCGGTAGCGGAACTCGCTGGCGAGTTCCACCTCGCAGGGAATCCGGGTCCAGTGCTCGATGGCGTACTTGGCGACCATGCCGGAGTGGTAGGCGGTCCCGCAGGCGACGATGAAGATCTTGTCCACGTCGCGCAGGTCCTGGTCGCTGAGGCGGACCTCGTCGAGCATGATCTCGCCGCTCCCGGTGAGCCGGCCGAGCAGGGTGTCGGCGACTGCCTGCGGCTGCTCCTCGATCTCCTTGAGCATGAACCAGTCGTAGCCGCCCTTCTCGGCGGCCGAGGAGTCCCAGTCGACATGGAAGTCCTTGCCGGTCGCCGGACGGCCGGCGAAGTCGGTGATCTCGACGGCGTCGGCAGTGATCAGGACGATCTGGTCCTGGCCCAGCTCGATCGCGTCGCGGGTGTGCTCGATGAACGCGGCGACGTCGCTGGCGAGGTAGTTCTCCCCGTCGCCCCGGCCCACCACCAGGGGGGAGTTGCGCCGGGCGCCGACCACCGCGCCGGGCACGGCGGCATCGACGGCCAGCAGCGTGAACGCCCCTTCGAGCCGCTGGCAGACCGCGCGCATCGCGGCGGCGAGCAGTCCCGGCCCGTCCGGCTCGCCGGCGGCGCGCAGCTCGGCCAGCGCGGCGGAGAGCAGGTGTGCGGCACACTCGGTGTCGGTGTCGCTGCTGAACTGGACGCCGGCGCCCTCCAGCTCGGTGCGGAGCTTGGCGAAGTTCTCGATGATGCCGTTGTGGATCACGGCGACCCGGCCGTCGGGGGCGACGTGCGGGTGGGCGTTGCGGTCGGTGGGGCCGCCGTGGGTGGCCCAGCGGGTGTGGCCGATGCCGGTGGTGCCGTCACCGATGCCGATCGGGCTGGAGGCGCAGCCCTCGGGGTCGACGGCGGCGCGCTCGGCCAACACCTTCTCGAGGTTGGCCAGCTTGCCCGCCTTTTTCTCGGTCAGCAGCTCGCCATCGCACACGACGGCCACGCCGGCCGAGTCGTAGCCGCGGTACTCCAGGCGGCGCAAGCCGTCGAGCACGATACCGAGCGCCGGGCGCGCGCCGGCGTAACCCACGATTCCACACATGACCCGCAGCCTAACCCAGCTTCGCTCATCGCGCGTGCGCGGAAGCCGGGTAAACAAGCACTGGATTTGAGCGAACGGGTGAGGCGTGGCGGTCTCGGGGACGAACTTCCCGCCCCTGGGCCCCCAGTTCCGGCCGGACGGCGCCCACCAGCAGGGGCCCGCCGGGCGGACCGGACGCGTACATTGAGGGCCTCCTCGCGGGGAGCCGGTCTCGGTAACGGTCCCCGGTGTACCCGCTCCCTCCGCGGCCACGGCCGCGCCCCCCTTTCCCGGAGCCCTCCGATGTCCGAGGCGTCGTCGACCCCCGAGCCGAGCCAGTCCCCCGGCACCGACCCCGCCGGCCCTCCGACGTCCGCGCCGGACCAGGCGCCCTCGTCCGTCCCGGGCCTCCCCCCGGCCCCGGCGCCCTCGACACCGGGCGCCGCACCGTGGGCGCCCCTCGGCCCGCTCGCCCCACCGGAGCCGTGGGCGGCGCCGGAGCCGTGGGACCTGTCGGCGAACCAAGCGGGTCTCCCGCCCGCCGCCACCGCGGAGGCGTCGGCGGCGGGCGGATCCCTCCCCGGCGGGCAGCCCCGGTCGGGGTACGTCCCGGCGGGGTGGCCTCCCGGACAGCCCGGCCCCGCCCAGCCCGGCTGGCCCGCCGGGGGAAACCCCGCGCAGGGCGGTTGGCCTCCGGCCGGCTATCCACCGCCGTTCGCGTACCCGGGGCAGCCGCCCACCCGCTCGGGTGGCGACGCGAAGGTGATCGCGCTCGTGATCGGGCTGGTGGTCGTCCTGGTGCTCGGGCTGTGCTGCTGCGCCGGCCTGGGCGGGTTCGTCACCGCCGCAGTGGAGGACGGGACGACAGCGGGCGGCCCCTGGTACGACGAGGACGAGACCGGGCCGGTCGACCCGCCCTGGTACGACGAGGACGAGACCGAGCCGGTCGACCCGCCCACCTTCCCCGCCGACCCGTCGAAGAAGCCGGTGACCCGGCCGACCGCCGGCCCGGCTCCGGTGACGGTGGTCTACGAGGTCACCGGGGGCGGCCGGGCCGACGTCGCGTACTTCGACGCCGACAGCGACCTGATCCACGTCGACAGCGCGAAGCTGCCCTGGCGAACCACCATCAGGACCAACGGGCAGAGCCGGGTCATGGTGGAGGCCACCCGGCCCTACGACGAGACCGAACCGCTCACCTGCCGGCTGTCGGTCACCGGGGCGGGCCCACCGGTGACCGACAGGACCACGGCAGTCTGGCGTACCACCTGCTCGACCGGCTGAGGGTGGGCGTGGCCGGGCCTGGCCCGTAGGCTGACGCGGGTGACGACGCCCACCGATGTCGACCCGCTGGTGGCCCGGATGCGGCCGTTCGGGACGACCATCTTCGCCGAGATGTCCGCCCTGGCCGTGCGCACCCGCGCGGTCAACCTGGGCCAGGGCTTCCCGGACACCGACGGCCCGCCGGAGATGCTCGCCGCCGCCGCCGATGCGCTGCGCGGCGGGCAGAACCAGTATCCGCCCGGTCCGGGCATCCCCGCGCTGCGCGCCGCCGTAGCCGACCACCAGCGCCGGTTCTGGGGCCTGGAGTACGACCCGGACGGCGAGATCGTGATCACCGCCGGGGCCACCGAGGCGATCGCCGCGAGCATCCTCGCCCTCTGCGAGCCGGGCGACGAGGTGGTCTGCTTCGAGCCGTACTACGACTCGTACGCGGCCTCGATCGCCCTCGCCGGCGCGGTCCGGCGGCCGGTGACCCTGCGCCCGGGACCGGACGGCCGGTACGCCTTCGACCCGGACGCCCTGCGCGCCGCGTTCGGGCCCCGGACCCGGCTGGTGCTGCTGAACTCGCCGCACAACCCGACCGGCAAGGTCTTCACCCCCGACGAGCTGGCCCTGGTGGCCGCGCTGTGCCGCGAACACGACGCGTACGCGGTGACCGACGAGGTGTACGAGCACCTGGTCTTCGCCGACGCCGCCGCGCCCCACGTGCCGCTGGCCACCCTGCCCGGCATGCGGGAGCGCACCCTGCGGATCTCCTCGGCCGGCAAGACGTTCTCCTGCACCGGCTGGAAGGTCGGCTGGGTCAGCGGCCCCGCCCCGCTGGTGTCGGCGGTGCTGCGGGTCAAGCAGTTCCTCACCTTCGTCAACGCCGCCCCGTTGCAGCCGGCGGTGGCGGTGGCCCTCGCCCTGCCGGACGGGTACTTCGCCGCCTTCGCGGCCGGTATGCGGGCCCGGCGGGACCAGCTCGTCGCCGGGCTGACCGACGCAGGCTTCGACGTGCTCACCCCGGAGGGGACGTACTTCGTCACCGCCGACGTCACCGGGCTCGGCGGGCGGGACGGGGTGGAGTTCTGCCGGTCGCTGCCGGAGCGCTGCGGGGTGGTCGCCGTGCCGACCCAGGTGTTCTACGACGACGCCGAGGCTGGCCGGCGGCTGGTCCGGTTCGCCTTCTGCAAGCGGCCCGAGGTGCTCACCGAGGCGGTGGCCCGGCTACGTCGGATGGGGGCCGCCGGATGACCGACGCGTACGCCGACCGGGCCCGCCGGATGGCGGCCATGCGCGGCTGTGACCGGGTGCTCTCCGGCGTCCGGCCGGTGTCGATGGCCGAGCATCTCGACGCCGTACGGGCCACGCTCGCCCCGGACGCCCTGCCCGACTTCTACGGCGAGGGCGGCCCGGTCGAGGCCCTGGAGCTGCGGGTCGCCGAGCTGCTCGGCACGGAGGCCGCCGTCTTCTTCCCCACCGGCACGATGGCCCAGCAGGTCGCCGTCCGGTACGGCGCGGAGCTGACCGGCAGCACCGCCGTCGGCCTGCACCCGCTCAGCCACCTCATGCTGCACGAGGGGGACGCGTACGCGGTGCTCGGCGGGCTGCGGGCGGTGCGCACCACGACCGCGCCGCGCAACCCGACCGCCGAGGAGGTGGCGGAGCTCGCCGAGCCGATCGGCACCCTGCTGCTGGAGCTGCCGCTGCGCGACGCGGGTTTCGTGCTGCCCACCTGGGACGAGCTGGTCGACGTGGTCGCCGCGGCTCGGGATGCCGGAGCCCGGGTGCACCTCGACGGTGCCCGACTGTGGGAGTCGACCCCGCACCTGGGGCGCCCGACCGCCGCGATCGCCGCCCTCGCCGACAGCACGTACGTCTCGTTCTACAAGTCCATCGAAGGCATCTCCGGGGCGGCTCTCGCCGGGGACGCCGGGCTGGTCCGGTACGCCCGGGACTGGCGGCACCGGTACGGGGGCGCCCTGTTCCAGCAGTGGCCTGCGGCGGCGGCCGCGCTGGTCGGGCTGGACCGGGAGCTCCCCCGCCTACCCAGGTGCGTGGCACACGCGACAGCGGTGGCCGCCGCCCTGGCCGGGTTGCCCGGCGCCCGGGTGTATCCGACGCCTCCGCACACCCACCAGTTTCGGCTCTGGCTGCCGCATTCGGCGGACCGGCTCAACGCGGCCAACCTCGCCCTCGCCGAGGAGGAGGGGGCGTGGTTCGTCGGCGGCTGGCAGGACACCGAGGTCCCGGACCTGGCGATGGCCGAGGTCACCGTGGCGGCCCCGGCCCTCGACCTCGACGCCGCTCAGGTCGCCGACCTGGGCGCCCGCTTCCTGCGCCGGCTGCCGCCGACCTGACGCCCCTCCACCAGCCGGGCGCGAGAGCTTGGAAGATGGCGGCCTCCGGAGAGGCCGTTTCCCTTCCAGGTCTCAGCGCGCCGGGGTCCCGAGGCGCTGTGGCCGACCGGCGGCGCGGCGTCAGCCGGCCGCGCGGGTCGAGGTGGGACCCGACACGGGCGGCGCCGTCCCTGAACCGCTCCCGTCGAGCCCCGGAGGGCTTCCCGCGAGCGTGGTGAGCAGCGCGCCACCGTCGGCCAGCAGCGCCGCCTCGGCGTCGTCGACGAACGCGAGATCGGCCTCGACGTGCCGGCTGGCGGCGGAGAGCAGCAGGGCCACCACCGGGTCGGCGGTCCGGCGGCGGAGCCCGTCGAGGTTGCGCAGCTCGCGCATGAGGTGCCCACGCTGGTTACCGAGCACCGTCCGTACCGTGTCCGGCGCGCCGGAGCGGGCCGCCGCGGTGACCTTGAGGAAGAAGTCGTCCCGGAATCCGCCGCTGCGCGGGCTGGGCTCGTTGAGCCATCCCCGCAGCGCGGCGCGGCCGTCGGGGCTGATCTCGTAGACCACCCGGTCGGGTTTGACCGGCTGAGCCTGCCGCTCGGCGACGACCAGGCCGTCGCGGGAGAGCCGATCGAGGATCTGGTAGAGGTGCCCGATGTTCAGCGGCCCCCACTGCGGGCCCACCGCCTCCTCGAACGCGCCCTTCAGTTGGTAGCCGTAGCTGGGCCCCCGGGCGAGCAGGGCCAGGACCGCGTGCTGGATCGCCACCGTCTCCTCCGTTCCGTTCCGCCCGGTCGGTACCGTTCCGGACCCGGCCTTGCATTGTCACAATGTATCCCGCAGAGTGTGCAGCAGCACACGGGGAGGCGCGAATGTTCAACTTCATCTGGAGTCAGCTACGCGGCCGTGCGGGACGGTCGGTGGCACTGTTGGCCGGCGTGCTGGTGGCGACCACCGGCTTCGTCGTCCTGACCGGTGCCACCACCACCTCCCGGCTCGACGTCACCGGCACCGTCGAGCGGGGCACCGACGTCGCCTACGACATCCTGGTCCGCCCGAAGGGCACGCGCACCCCACTGGAGGCCGAACGCCGGCTGGTCCAGCCCAACTACCTCTCCGGCCTCTTCGGCGGCATCACCACCGCGCAGTACGACCAGGTGAAGGCGGTCGCCGGGGTGGACGTCGCCGCCCCCATCGCCATGCTCGGCTACTCCACCGCCCCGGTGCCGACCCCGTTGGACCTGACCGGGGCGGTGGACCGGTCGCTCGACCGGCAGGTCATCCGCGTCGACCCCCGGTTCGTCGCCGAGCGCGGGCTCTCCGGCGCGCCGGGCCGGCCCCGCTACGTGTACGTCACCACCCACCCGTTGATCTACCCCCGCACCGACGTGCCCTACTCCAGCGACGCCACCCCGTACACCGACGGGCGCAGCTATCCGTGGGCCGACGCGTGCGGGCCCGCGCCGCGGGAGGTACTGCCCGACGGCCGCACCCGGGCCGTCTGCGACCCCCGGCACGCCCGGGGCAGCCCGGGCGCGTACTCCGAGCGCGAGGAGTGGTCGCTGGTGGCCGTGCGGATGCTCCCCGACGGCCGGTTCGAGGCCGGCACGGGCGTCTTCGCCGACGGGGGGTCGGGCCCCTCGTCCACCTCGGACCGGCTGCGGATCGCGGTCAGCCTGACGGTGCCGCTCCTGCTCGCCGCCGTGGACCCGGCCGCCGAGGACCGCCTCGTGGGCCTCGGCGGGGCGGTGGTCGACGGGCGGGCGCTGGGCCCGGACGACACGACGACCGTCAAGCACATCGACTCGGACGAGATGCTCTCCGTCCCGGTGCTCGCGACCAGCAGCCCCTTCGTCGACGAGGAGCTGCGCGCCAGCTTCACCCGGCTGCCTGCGGCCCGCCCGGCCGGCGTCGACCTCGCCGAGTTGGAGCGGGCCCTGCGGCGCGGCCCCGAGCTCCCCGCCGGCGACGCCCGCCACGACGTGTCCGCCGGCTGGCGCACCCGGATCTCCGCGGGCCTCTCCCCGGACGGCTGCTGCTTCGGCCAGCTCCAGACGATGGTCCAGGCCGGGCCCACGCGGTACGACCGGCTGCCCGACGGCACGCTGCGGGTCGGCGCGCTCCCGGCGGCCGATCCGACGGTGTACGGCGATCAGTTGACGTTCAACCCCTACCCGCGTCCCTGGCTGACCGACGACACCGGGGCGCGGTCGCTGCGCAAGCTCCCGCTGAAGAAGGGGGATCCACGCAACCTGGTGTACCGGAGCTGGCGGGCCGTGGGGGTCTTCGACCCGGAGAAGCTGACCGGCTTCAGCGACCTCGGGCGGGTGCCGCTGGAGACGTACGAGCCACCGTCGGCGCAGGGCGCGGACGCCCGCAGCCGGGACGCCCTGGGCGGCCGTCCGCTGGAGCCGGGCGGCAACCCGGCCGGCCACCTCTCCGCCCCGCCGCTGCTGCTGACCAGCCTGGCCAGCGTGCCGAAGCTGCTGGCCGGCGGCGGCAGTCCGCAGCTCACCGCCCCGATCAGCGCGATCCGGGTCCGGGTCGCCGACGTGGGCGGCTACAGCGAGCGCGCCGCCGAACAGGTCCGGCTGGTCGCCGAGCGGATCGCCCAGGCCACCGGGCTCGACGTCGACATCACGCTCGGCTCGTCCCCCGCCCCGCAGGCCGTGGAGCTGCCCGCCGGGTCGTTCGGCCGGCCGGCGCTGCGGCTGACCGAGGAGTGGTCGGCCCTCGGGGTCGCCTCGGTGATCACGAAGGCGGTGGACCGCAAGAGCGTCGCGCTCTTCGTGCTGGTGCTGGTGGTCTGCGCGCTCTTCCTCGGCAACGCGGTCGCCGCCGCCGTCCGGGACCGCCGGTCCGAGCTGGCGGTGCTCGCCTGCCTGGGCTGGCCGGCCCGGCGGATCGGCGCGCTGATCCTCGGTGAGGTCGGCGCGCTCGGGCTGGCCGCCGGGCTGCTCGCGCTGGGGCTGGCGGTCCCGCTCGGGGCCGCGCTCGGCATCGACGTGGGATGGCGACGGGCGCTGCTGGCCGTACCGGTGGCCCTGCTGCTGGCGCTGGTCGCGGGCCTGACGCCGGCGCTACGGGCCGCGCGCGCCCACCCGGCCGCCGCGCTGCGACCGCCGGTGGCGACGGCCCGCTGGGTGCGCCGGCCGCGCACCCTGGCCGGCCTGGCCCTGGCCAACCTGGCCCGCACCCCCGGGCGCACCCTGCTCGGCTCCGGCGCGCTGGCCATCGGGGTGGCCGCGCTGACCCTGGTCGCCGCCGCCGGGTACGCGTTCCGCGGCGCCATCGTCGGCAACCTGCTGGGCGACGCGGTGTCGTTGAGCGTGCGCGACGCGGACAGGTTGGCTGCCGTCGCGACGGTGCTGCTCGGCGCCGCCGCGGTCGCCGACGTGCTCTACCTGAACATCCGGGACCGGGCCGCCGAGCTGGCCACGCTGCGGGCCGTCGGCTGGACCGACGCCGCGCTGACCCGCCTGATCGGGTACGAGGGGTTCCTCCTCGGCGCGCTCGGCGCCCTCGCCGGGGCGGCACTCGGCCTGGGCGGGGCGGCCTGGCTGGTGGGCGACCTGCCGGCGGCGCTGGTGTTGGTGGCCGCCGTGGTCGCCGCCGCCGGGGTGCTGATCACCTGCGCGGCGGCGCTGGTCCCCGCCGCGCTGCTGCGCCGCCTCCCGACCGCACGACTACTCGCAGAGGAGTGACGATGGACGCGACCACGGGCAGCACCGTCCGGACGGCCGGGCTGGTCCGGCAGTTCCGCGCCGGCACCGAGCGACTCACCGCCGTCGACGGGGTGTCGCTGGAGATCGCCGCCGGGTCGGTGGTGGCGCTGACCGGGCCGAGTGGCTCCGGCAAGTCGACGCTGCTGCATCTGGTCGGGGCGATCGAGCAGGCCGACAGCGGCACCGTGACGGTCGACGACGTGGAGATCACCGGTCTGCGGCGGGCGGCCCTCGCCCGGTACCGGCAGCGGGTCGGCTTCGTCTTCCAGCGCTACCACCTGCTGCCGGCGCTGACCGTGCTGGACAACGTGATCGCCCCGGTGCTACCCCGGCGGGGCCGGTCCGACCAGGTGACCCGCGCCCGGGAACTGCTCGACGCGGTCGGCCTGACCGGCCGGGAGCGGTCGCTGCCGGCGCAGCTCTCCGGCGGCCAGCAGCAGCGGGTCGCCATCGCCCGGGCGTTGATGGGCGAACCCCGGCTGCTGCTCGCCGACGAGCCGACCGGCAACCTCGACTCGACCACCGGCGGGCAGATCCTCGACCTGCTGCTGAACCTGCGCGACCGGCACGGGATGACGATCCTGCTGGCCACCCACGAGCGCGCCATCGCCGCCCGGTGCGACCGGCTGATCCGGCTCGGCGACGGACGGGTCGTCGAGGACGTGGACCTCACCGACGGCGAGGACCCGGCCGAAACCTACGACCGGGTCGCCCGCCTGCGCCTGTGAGGTTCGCCAGCCCCCAAGGGCCGGCCCGGGTCAGACGGTCGGGCTGGCGGTGCGGACCCGCTCGGCGATGCGCTCGGCGACCTCGCGGGCAGTCTGCTCGGTGGCGGCCTCGACCATGACCCGTACCAGGGGCTCGGTGCCCGAGGGACGCAGCAGCACCCGCCCGGTCTCGCCCAGCTCCGCCTCGGCCCGCTCCACCTCGGCCCGGACGGCCGGCGCGGCGGCACCCACCGAACGGTCCCCGACCGGCACGTTGATCAGCACCTGCGGCAGCTTGGTCACCACGGCGGCCAACTCCGCGAGGGACTTGCCGGTGGCCGCCATCCGGGCCATCAGGTGCAGCCCGGTGAGCACGCCGTCGCCGGTGGTGGCGTGGGCCGGCATGACGATGTGCCCGCTCTGCTCGCCGCCGAGGGCGAGGTCGGAGGCGCGCAGCTCCTCCAGGACGTACCGGTCGCCGACCTTGGTCTCGACCAGCCGGATGCCCTGAGCGGACATGGCCAGCCGCAGGCCGAGGTTGCTCATCACGGTGGCCACCAGGGTGTCCCCGGTGAGCGTGCCGGCGTCCCGCATGGCCAGGGCGAGGATCGCCATCACCTGGTCGCCGTCGACCTCGACCCCGTCGGCGGTGACCGCGAGGCACCGGTCGGCGTCGCCGTCGTGGGCGATGCCCAGGTGCGCGCCGTGCTCGACCACGGCCTCGCGCAGGGCGTCGATGTGGTTGGAGCCGCAGTCGTCGTTGATGTTCAGGCCGTCCGGCTCCGCGTGGATGGCGATCACCTCGGCGCCGGCCTCCCGGTACGCCACGGGCGCGACGTCGGCCGCGGCGCCGTTGGCGCAGTCGACCACGACCTTGATCCCGTCGAGGGGGTGCGGCACGGTGCCGGTCAGGTGCTGGACGTAGTGGTCGGCGCCGTCGAGCAGGTCGTGCACCCGCCCCACCCCGGCACCCGTCGGCCGGTCCCACGCGGTGGCCGCGTTCGCCTCGACCGCCGCCTCGATCCGCCCCTCGATCTCGTCGGGCAGCTTGTGCCCGCCTGCGGCGAACAGCTTGATGCCGTTGTCCGGCATCGGATTGTGCGACGCCGAGAGCATCACGCCCAGGTCGGCCTTGGTCTCGGCGGTGAGGAACGCCACGGCCGGGGTGGGCAGCACGCCGACCCGGACCACGTTGGCGCCGGCACTGGTGAGCCCGGCCACCACAGCGGCCTCCAGCATCTCGCCGCTGGCGCGGGTGTCCCGGCCGACCACCGCCAACGGCGGATGGCTCCGGTCCGTCTCGGCGAGTGTGTGGGCAGCGGCGACCGCCACCGCGAGCGCCAGCTCGGGAGTGAGATCCGCGTTCGCCCGCCCGCGTATGCCGTCCGTGCCGAACAACCGGCCCATACCCGCCAACCTCCGAGGAAATGGTGCACAACAGGAAAGCGAAACGGCCGGGCCACCTCCCGTCGGGGGGAGGCGGACCCGGCCGTCCGTCAGAAGTACAACGTGCCGCTGATGATCAGCGCTTCGAGTACTGGGGAGCCTTACGGGCCTTCTTGAGGCCGTACTTCTTGCTCTCCTTGACCCGGGCGTCACGGGTCAGGAAGCCGGCCTTCTTCAGGGCCGGGCGGTCGTCCGGCTCGTTGATGATCAGCGCCCGGGCGATGGCGAGCCGCAGCGCACCGGCCTGGCCGGTGGTGCCGCCGCCGCGCAGGTTGGCGATGACGTCGAACGCCTCGGGCTTCTCGGCGGTGACCAGCGGGTCCTTGATGAGCTGCTGGTGCACCTTGCTCGGGAAGTACGCCTCAAGGTCGCGGCCGTTACAGGTGATCTTGCCGCTGCCCGGCACGATGCGCACCCGGACGATGGCCTCCTTGCGGCGGCCGACGGTCTGGATCGGCCGGTCGCCGCGAGGCGCGCGGGCGACGGGCGCCGGTGCCTCGGTGGCCTCGATGGCCTCGGTGGCCTCGGGGGCAACCTCGGTCTCGGTGATGTCGGTCATGCTGCTTCCTTCGCCCGCGCTCACTGCGCGATCTGCTTGATCTCGAACGGCACCGGCTGCTGCGCGCCGTGCGGGTGCTCGGCACCGGCGTAGACCTTCAGCTTGTGGATCAGCTGACGGCCAAGCTTGTTGTGCGGGAGCATCCCCTTCACGGCCAGCTCGACGGCCCGCTCGGGACGCTTGCTGAGCAGCTCCTCGTAGCCGATCTGCTTCAGGCCGCCCGGGTAACCCGAGTGGCGATAGGCGACCTTGGTCTGGCGCTTGTTGCCGGTCAGCGCGACCTTGCCCGCGTTCACGATGACGACAAAGTCGCCCGTGTCGACGTGCGGCGCGAAAGTCGGCTTGTGCTTACCACGCAGAAGCGTGGCGGCGTGGGTCGCCAGGCGGCCCAGCACGACATCAGAGGCGTCGATGACGTGCCACTGACGCTCGATCTCACCCGGCTTCGGGCTGTACGTACGCACAGGTCTACCTTGTCTCGTCGTCGGTCTGGGGTCGCGCGCCGAGGTGACCAGGCGCGCACGAACGACCAAGCGTACCTGATGCGGCACGCCTCTGGCTGTCGTACAACAGCAGGCAACGATACCCGGGGGCACCTCCGCTGGTCAAAACGGGGGGCTTTCCCGCCCACCCCGCACCGCTATCATGATCTAGGTCACACGTCGGCGGGCCCCCACCGGCGGAGTTCCTGGCGGCTGCGGAGTTCCGGTCAGAGTTCCTGGAGGATGCGCAGCGCGCGCCCGACCCGGAGCATCGTGTCGGCGTCGGCCACCTCCACGCACTCGGTGAACCACTTCTTCATCGGCGAGGAGAGCCGGTCGGGCATCACCACGTACCCGCCCATCGGCACGGCCAGCGGGGAGTCGCGCAGCAGTACGGTCTCGACCACCTCGGCCACGATCACGATCGGCACGTCGGTGGAGTTGTAGACGTCGGAACTGATCACCAGACCGAGCCGCTCCCGGGCGCCCTCGATGCGCCAGACCTCTCCCCTACGCAGCACGCGGACGCCCGCCGAACATCGCGTCGTCGACCATCTCCACCTCGCGGGCGTCGGCCAGGGCGGCCGTCTCCAGGTCCAGCCCGGCGCGGCCGACGGCGACGGCGTGCGCGGTGAAGACCTCGCGCAGCGCCTTTTCCCGGGCGGCCTGGTCCATCCAGGCGGAGAGCGACAGCCCCTCCCGCTTGGCGAACCGGCGCGCCTCCTCGATCGTCTCGTCGGAGAACGACAGCGTCACCTTGGCAGTCATGCCACCCAAACTACCTGCGGTATGACCACCGGTCATCCCACCTGGCGTCCACCGCCGAACCACCCATACCACCCACGAGCTCCACCACCCGTCAGTCCCCCACCGCACCCCCGCAAGACCCAAACCCGCCCACAGTTTCTGGGAAAGAGTGGCCTTCTCCCGCTCCCAGGCCACTCTTTCCCAGAAACTGCGCGGGCGGCGCTGGCGGCCCGGGCGGCGCGGGCGGCGCGGGCGGCGCGGGCCGTGTGAGGCGCTCTTGACAGGGCCGAAACACGTGGGACCCGGGGCCGAAACTGCCCGGCGGCACGCTTTTCCGACATGACAGACGGTGCGCGGACGGCGACTCGACCGAGGCACGGCTGAGACGGGAGGGGTGATGCCCCACGAACTGGCCGGCTTCACCATCGGGGTGACCGCCGACCGCCGGCGCGACGAGCTGGCCGCGCTGCTGCAACGGCGCGGGGCCCGGGTGGTGGTCGCGCCGGCCCTGCGGATCGTGCCGCTGTCCGACGACACCGAACTACGCGAGGCCACCCACGCCTGCCTGAACCGACCGCCGGACGTGCTGATGGCCGACACCGGCATCGGGATGCGCGGCTGGCTGGAGGCGGCCGAGGGCTGGGGGCTGAACGGGCCGCTGCGTGGCGTGCTGTCGCGGGCGTACGTGGTGGCCCAGGGGCCGGAGGCGCGGGGCGCGATCCGCGCCGCCGGCCTGCGCGACCGGTGGTCACCGGACTCGGAGAGTTGTGAGGAGGTCGTCGAGCACCTGGTCCGGCGCGGGGTGGCCGGGCAGGTGGTCGCCATGCAGTTGCACGGTGACCGGCAGCCCCAGTACACCACCGCGCTGGAGGAGGCCGGTGCCGCGGTCATCGAGGTGCCGGTCTACCGATGGGCGCCGCCGACCGACCCGGCGCCGCTGCACCGGCTGATCGACCTGGTCGCCGGGCGGCTGGTCGACGCGGTCACCTTCACCTCCGCCCCGGCCGCCGAGGCGCTGCTGCACGCCGCCGGGGACCGCACCGAGACGGTGCTGGAGGCGCTGCGGGGCCACGTGCTGGCCAGTTGCGTCGGCCCGGTCACCGCCGAGCCGCTGGTCCGCCGCGGGGTGCCGGTCAGCGCGCCGAGCCAGGCGCGACTCGGCGCGCTGGTGCGGACGATCGTGGACGAGTTGCCCCGGCGCACGGTCACCATCAGGGCGGCCGAGCACCTGCTGACCCTGCGGGGGCACGCGGCGGTGATCGACGGGGAGCTGCGTCCGCTGGCCCCCGCCCCGATGGCGGTGCTGCGGGCGCTCGCCACGTCACCCGGGCGGGTGCTCTCCCGTACCGCCCTGCTGCGGACGCTGCCGCGCGGCGCGGACGAGCACGCGGTGGAGATGGCGGTGGCCCGCCTCCGGGCCGGCCTGCGCGCCCCCCGGGTGGTGCAGACGGTGATCAAGCGCGGCTACCGGCTCCGGGTGGACTGACCCCTGCCGCCGCCGGTGACCGGGATGCGTTGAGGGGCGGAACGCCCGCCCCCCGCACAAGCCTCCGGTAACAGTGGCCTCCTGTTCCCAGGACGGCCGCTGCTTCCGGGATCGGGCGCGATCGTGCGGAGCCCAGCGCGCCCACGGCGCGTGGTCGGCAGCCGGGCCGTGGACGACCGCGTCGGCGGCGGCCCTGACGACCCCGGGCCACCGCCGCCGTACGTCAGCCGACCGGGGTCGGGTAGCCGCGGCCGTGCTCGGCCTGGAGTCGCAGCATCGCGTGCTCGACAACCGTGACCAGTACCTGCTTCACCGAATCCCGGTGCCGGGCATCGGTCATTATCAACGGCACGTGGGGCGAGATGGCGAGGGCCTCGCGGACCTCCTCCAGCTCGTACTGGGGCGCGTTGTCGAACCGGTTCAACGCCACCACGTAAGGCAGGCGGCGGTTCTCGAAGTAGTCCAGCGGGGCGAACGCGTCGGCGATCCGGCGGGTGTCGACCAGCACCGCCGCGCCCACCGCGCCTTTGATGATCTCGTCCCACATGAACCAGAACCGGGTCTGGCCGGGTGTGCCGAAGAGATAGAGGATCAGGTCCTCGGCCATGGTGATTCGGCCGAAGTCCATGGCGACCGTGGTGGTCTGCTTCCCCGGCACCTTCGACGGGTCGTCGATCCCGACACCGGCCGCGGTCATCACCGCCTCGGTGGTCAGCGGAGTGATCTCCGAGACCGCGCCGACCAGGGTCGTCTTGCCCACGCCGAAGCCGCCCGCAACCACGATCTTCGCGGAGGTGATCCCGCGGTTGCGGCGTGCCCCGGCGGGGTCATAGCCTGCGAAGTCCACTTAGCACCCTTCCAAGAATTTCCATCCGCTCCTCGTACCCTTCGGGCGGAGCGGCAGCGTGTAGCGTCAACAGGCCCTCGGCCACCATGTCGGCGATGATCACCCGGGCGACGCCCAGCGGCATCCGGGTGTACGCGGCGACCTCGGCCAGCGACTGGGGCCGGCCCTCGCAGATCGTGGCGATCCGGTGCTTGTCGTGGCCGGCGAACCGGGACTCGGCGACCGCCGTGGGGCTGGCCGTCAGCACCGCCTCCAGCGCGATGGCCTGCCGCGGCTCGGTACGGCCACGGGTGACCGCGTACGGACGCACCAACGCGCCGCGCGGGTCTTCCCGTCGTTGGTCCATCCGCGATCACCTCCTCCGGTGGGTGCCGTCCCTCGACACCCGGTCAGTCCGTCCGCGTGGCCAGGCGCGCTAGGAGCGCACCGCGTCCCGGCGCAGCGGCACCAGTGCGGCGCCCACCCGTTCGACCAGCAGCGCCATCTCGTACCCGACCTGGCCGACGTCGCAGCTGCGGGCGGCGAGCACCGCCATCGACGAGCCGTCACTGATCGACATGAGGAACAGGTAGCCGCTGTCCATCTCGATGACTGTCTGGAGCACCCCGCCGGCGCTGAACATGCGGGCCGCGCCCTCGGTCAGGCTCACCACACCGGAGGTGATCGCCGCGAGCTGGTCGGCCCGGTCCGTGGGGAGGTCCCGCGACGAGGCAAGAAGCAGCCCGTCCGCGGAAACCGCCACCACGTGAGCGATGCCCGCCACGCTGTCGGCGAAGTTGGTGAGCAGCCAACCCATGTCCTGCATGGCCGCTGGCCTGTTCATCGGGTCGTCTCCTTGGTCGAGGTGCTGTTCTGGTCCGCGCCGACCGTCCGTCCGCGCTGCACGCCGCGGTGGTATGCCGACAGCAGGCCGCGTACTTCGTCCGGGGTGCGCCGGCTGCGGTCCTTGCCGCTCTTCTGTTCGATCCCGCCGGGAACGAGCTGTGCCTGCGGGACCCGCTTCGGCAGACCGGAGCGGGTGGTCCCGGACGCGGTCGGTTCGGCCGCCCGGCTGGCCCGTGACCAGCCGTCGTCCGCGGCCGTCCGCCAGGCCTCGGGGTCGGTCGCCGGCGGGGTGGCTGCCGCCGACCCGCCCGGTCCGGTCGCGGCCGGTGCCGCGGGCGGGGCCACCGGCGGGGTGTACGCCGGCGGCGGGGTCGCCGGCGTACCGTCCGCCGGGGTGGCCCCCGGCGTACGGGTGGGCAGCGGTGGCCGGGGCGCGGCGGGGACCTTGGCCGGGGGCGGCTCGTCGTCGAACTTGGGCCGCTGGAAGATCGCGGTCACGTCGTCGCCGTGCGACCGGAACCAGACCGCCTCCATCTCCCGGAAGATCGGCGCCTCGGCCGGCAGGCCCGGACGGGCGACCACCGGGGTGGCCGGGGCTGCCGGCGCGGCGGGAGCGGTCGGCGTCATCCCGGCGACCGGACCGCCGGGCAGCGCCGGCGTGGCGGGGGCCGAGGTGGCGGGGGTGGCCGGCTGGGCGGCCTCCCCGCCGGGTGTCCGCCGGGGCAGCGGATCGATCGTCGGGATCGCCACGGTCGGGCTGCCCACCGAGAACCCGCCGCCGGGCGTGAACGCCGGCTGGGTCGGGGCGGGTGGCTGCCCCAGGGGCGCCGGCGCGGCGGCCGGAGTCGCCGGCTGGGCGGCCGGAGCGCCGAACGAAGGGGCCGGAGCGCCGAACGGACTGGCCGGCGCACCGAACGGACTGGCCGGCGCGGACTCCCGGGAGTCGCCGGGAACCTGCCAGCGGGCCGGCGTCGGGGCGGAGGTCCGCCACTGGTCGGTCAGCGTGGCGGCGCGACCGGCGCCGGTGAACGGCGAGTCGAGGCCCATCGGGGTGAGCGGCGTCTGCTCGATCGGGGCGGGCTGGCGCGACGGGGTCAACGGCGCCGGGGCCGGCTCGCGACCGCGCAGCGACGGCAGCACCACGGTCGAGCTGGGCAGCGTCACCTGGGCGACGGTGCCGCCCTCCACGTTGCGCCGCAGCTCCACCCGGATGCCGTACCGGGACGCGAGGCGGCTCACCACGGCCAGACCCATCAGCCGGAACGCGGCCACGTCGACCGTGGACGGGCCGGCGAGCCGGTGGTTGAGCGAGTCGAGCTGCTCGTCGGTGAGCCCGAGGCCCCGGTCCTCGACCTGGATCAGCACGTAGTCGCGGATCCGCCGGCCGTCGGCGACCACCACCGTGTTCGGTGGCGAGAAGCGGGTCGCGTTGTCGAGCAGCTCGGCGACCAGCCGGACGACGTCGTTGACGGCGTGCGCGGCCACCGAGATGTCGGTGTCGACGGTGCCGAACTCGATGCGGTTGTACTGCTCGACCTCGGACTGGGAGGCCCGCAGGACGTCGATCAGCAGGGCGTCGTCGCGGCGCGGCACCGCCGAGTCCGCGCCGGCGAGCACCAGCAGGTTCTCGTCGTTGCGGCGCATTCGGGTGGCCAGGTGGTCGAGTTCGAAGAGCTGGGCGAGGCGCTTCGGGTCCTCCTCGCCGCGCTCGATCGCGTCCAGCTCGCCGATCATCCGGTCGACCAGGGTCTGACTGCGTCGGGCCAGGTTGAGGAACATCGCCGAGACGCTGGTCCGCAGCGCGGCCTGCTCGGCGGCGACCCGGACCGCCTCCCGGTGGACGACGTTGAACGCCAGCGCGACCTGGCCGACCTCGTCACGGTTGTTGAGCTTGATCGGGTCGCGGACCTGCCGGACGATCTCTTCCACGCCGCCGTCGCCGACGCTGCCGATGTTCTGCAGCCGGGCGACCGCGTCGGGCAGGTCGTGGTTGGCCACCGCCAGGGCGCCCTCGCGCAGCCGGCGCAGCGAGTGGTTGAGCGACCGGGCCAGCACCACGGCGAGCGTGACGGCGACGATCAGGGTCAGCAGCACCAGCAGCGACTCGATGATCGCCTGCTGGATGACGTTGGAGCGGGCCTCCTCGGTCTGGGCGAGCAGGCGGTCCTGGAGCCGGATCTCGGCCCACCGCATCAGGTCGTTGACCGCGCCGATGGAGGCGGTGGCGGCAGCGGCGGTGACCAGCGGGGTCTGCCCGACCGACCGGGTCAGGTCGGCAGCCACCCGGTCGGCGAGCGTCACCGCGTCGCCGGAGACCGTGCTGTCGACGAGGGCCCGCTGGGTCGGGTCCGCAGCCAGCGAGAAGGAGAGCAGGGCCTCCTGCTGGCTGGTCAGGGTGGCCACGAACGAGGAGAACTGCTCCTCGTCGAGGCGGCCGGCGGAGAGCGCGGTGAAGGCGACCGCCTCCTCCTCGGCGACCGCCGCCTTGGCGTGGGCGAACGCGGCCACCGCCCGACGGGTGTCCGCCAGACTCTCCTGACCGGGGAGCTGGGCCAGCGTGTCCCCGTAGGAGACCAGGTCGGTGAGGATGACCCCGTAGCGCAGCGCGGCCTCGGCCACCACCATCTGCTTGCGGTCGAGGACCTCCTGCCGGGTGCTGTTCAGCGTCGTCAGGTGATCCTCGATGACCTTGAGCCGGTCCCGCACTGCGGCCGGGACGTCGCCGATCCGCCCGCGCTCGGCCTTGTACTCCTCGATCCGGGCGTCCGTGCCGCGCACCCGCAGGTTGTACGTGTCGGGCCCCTGCCCCGGCGTCGCCAGGTAGCGGGCCGCGGCCATCCGTTCCTTGTGCAGGTCCTGGGTGAGCGCGGAGATGTCGATCGACAGCTCGGTCAGCGACCGCAGCCGGGTCGCCTCGAGCGCGCCCTCACCGGTTGAGATCAGCCGGACGGTGGCGAGCGCGATCACCGCCGCGACCGGCACCACCAGGATCAGCGCCAGCTTCGAGCGGATCCGGGCGTCGCGCAGGCGCGGCAGCCGACGACGCCGACTCCGCTCGTCCGACTCGCCACTCTCGGGCAGGGTCGTAGGTCCGGTGCTCACGACATCGCCTCCGTCGTTTCTTCCACGCCTGAACCGCCGACCCTTGGCCGGTGCAGCGGACAGCGCCGCGCGCGGCACGGCCGCGATTTCATCAGAGATGATCGTGTTTGGGAAGCCGCGGTGAGGTTGGAAACGGTCGCACGGCACTCATCGCGTGATCCGGTCAACTAATACCTTCATTTTCTCAAGCCCCTGATCAGGGCATGTAACTCCAAGGTGGTCACGCGCTTATGCAAAGTAAGCGTTTGCAAAGATTGGGTTACCCCAGCATGTGGGACGCTCGTCCCGAAACGCTTCGACGCATCCTCGCTTGACCACAGGGCCCGGCATTGGCAAGGTTTTGCAGGCTTCGCGCACACCGTACGGCAGACCAATCCCGTTTCTCCACTGAGGACGGAACAAGCGGCGGTGACCGGGCAGCCGCCCGTGCCGCACCTGGAGGACTGAGTTGATCACCATCCGCTCCGTGACCATCACGGCGCTCGCCTCGGCCGTCCTGGCCACCACGCTCACCGGCTGCCAGTTCGGCACGGCGGAACAGGACACGAGCCCCATCGTGATCGCCGTGGACCTGGAGCTGTCCGGCTCGGCGGCCCCTGTCGGCAAGGCGTACCAGCGCGCTCTGGACCTGAAGGTCGAGCAGCTGAACGCCTCGGGCGCCCTGGGCGCCCGGAAGATCGAACTCAAGGTGAAGGACAACCGCTCCGACGCGAGCGAGTCGCTACGCAACGTGGACGACTTCAGCAACGATTCTCGGGTCAGCGCGCTCATCATGGGCGGCTGCAACGAGTGCGCCGTCGGCGCCGTCCGCACGATCAACGAGAAGAAGCTCCCGACCGTCGCGCTCGCCCCGGCCAGCGCCGTCGCCAGCCCGGTGGCCGAACGCCGGCACGTGTTCAAGCTGGCCCCGAACGCGGTGGACAGCGCCGCCGCCCTCACCAATGAGCTGCACCGACGCGGCATCAAGAAGGCCGCGGTGCTCAGCAGCGAGGACAGCTACGGCCAGGAAGGGCTCGCCGCCCTGCGCAGCGAGTTCACCAAGGCCGGCATCCGGCTGGTCCGCGAGCAGGGGGTCAAGGCCACCGAAACCGACGTCAACCAGCCGGTCCGTACGCTGGTCGACCGCAAGCCGGAGGCGCTGGTCGTCTGGACCCCGCCGGGGCAGGCGATGCTCGCCGCCGCCGCCGCTCAGGAGGCCAAGTTCAAGGGTTCGCTCTTCTTCGACGCGGTGGCGGCCGGGGATCTCTTCCTCGGCGCGTCGGCCGGGTCGACCGAGCAGGCAACCCTGATCTTCACCCAGACCATGGTGATCGACGACGTCATCGCCACCACCCCCGCCAAGGCGGCCCGCCGCCAGTGGTTCCAGAACTACACGGCGCGGTTCGGCGGCTACAACGGTTTCTCCTCGTTCGCCGCGGACGCCGTGCAGCTCATCGCCGACGCCGAGCTGCGGGCCGGCGGCAAGCCCGGCCGGGACGGGCGGGACGGCCTGCGCGACGTGCTCGAGACGTCCCAGATGGACGGCCTGTCGGGCCCGATCCGGATGACCCCGGACAACCACTCCGGGCTGATGCCGCAGGCCCTGACCACCCTGGTCGCCCGGGGTGGCCGCTGGCGGCTCGCCGGCTGACGAGGTGTTCGCCGTGACCGGCGCGGGTCCAGGCCCACGCCGGTCACGGCGGCATCCGGCCGGCCGACCGGACGAACCGGCCGGCCGACCGTGCTCACCTGGTCGAGGTGGTCTCCCGAACCCACGGCAGGGCCAGCCGCTCCAGGAAGACCAGTGCCGAGTAGAGCAGGATGCTGATCAGCGCCACCAGCATGATGGCCGCCCACGCGGTGGCGGTGTCGCCCATACCGGCATACTGGGTGATGACGTATCCGAGCCCGCCCTCCCCGGCCTGGAACTCGCCGATCACCGCGCCGATCGCGGCCAGCGGCATGGCCACTTTCAGGCCGACGAAGATCTGCGGCAACGCGGCCGGGAACCGCACCTTGCGGAACGCCTGCCACCAGGAGGCGTTCCAGGAGCGGACCAGCTCGGCGAGGTCCGCCGGGGTGGTGGTCAGGCCGGTCGCCGTGGACAGCACGATCGGGAAGAAGCACAGCAGGAAGACCATGGTCAGGATCGGCTTCTGACCCCAGCCGAGCGCCACCACCAGCAGCGGCCCGAGGGTGATCTTCGGGACCGCGTTGACCGCGACGAGCAGCGGGGTGAACATCCGCTCGACCGTGCGCGAGGCGGCCAGCGAGAGCCCCAGCAGGACCCCGGCCACGGCGGAGAGCGCGAAGCCGATCAGGATCTCCAGCAGGGTGGCGCCGGCGTGTTCGAGCATCTTGTCCGGCTTGTCGGTGAACGCCGACAGCACCGAGTTGGGGGTGGGCAGCGCGGCGGGGTGCACCAACTCCAGCCGGGCGGTGACCCACCACACCGTGAACGCGATCAGCAGGCCCGAGGCGGGCAGCAGGGCCCCGTTGAGTCCGAACCGCACCCCGGCGTTGAGGCCGGAGCGACCGGGTGTGGGTGTGCGGGCGGGGGCGGCGGGCCGGTGCGCGACCGCCGGCTCCGGTGACCGGAGGTCGGTCATCTTCTCTTCCTCTCCTACCGGCGCGGTGGCCGGGGATGGAACGGGGGTACGCCCCGCCGGAGGCCGGCGGGGCGTACCCCCGAGGACGGTCGGACCGGTCAGGCCTTCGGCGCGAGGTCGAAGTCGATGATCTGGTCGGGGGTGAGGTTCTGCTTGAGCGAGCCCGCGCCCTGGAGGATCGCGATGCTCTTGGCGACCCGCCCGCTGTCCAACGTGCCGATCTGGGTGCCCGAGTTGCTGGACCGGACGTACCCGGCCATGAGCCGGAGCTCCGCGGCGGCGGCTGCGGGGTTGCTGGCGTCGACGTTCTTCTTCAGGATGTCGCCCGCCTCCTCCGGGTTGGTCAGCGCGTACTCCAGGCCCTTCATCAGGGCGGCGGAGAACCGCTTGACCATGTCCGGCTTCTCCTTGGCGATCTTGCTGGAGGTGATCAGCACGTTGCCGTAGAGGTCCTGCATCACGTTGCTGTACGGCAGCATGACGGCCTTCTTCTTGGTCACCGCCTCGATGGTCGGCTGGCCGACGACGAACTGGCCGATGCCGTCGACCTGGCCGGCGGCGAGCGTGCCCATCAGGAGTTGCGCCTCGCCGTTGACCCAATTCACCTTGCTGGCGTCCACGCCGGCCAGCCGGGCGTACGTCGGGAAGAGGTTGCGGACCACGGAGCCGGGGGTGTCGGCGAGCTTCTTGCCCTCCAGGTCCTTCGGAGAGGCGATGCCGGTGCCCTCGACGGTCGCGATGCCCGCCATCGTGCGCTGCTGGATGGCGGCCACGGCGACGAAGTCCTTGGCCTGGCCGTTGCCGAGCTGGAGCAGACCACCGGTGAGGTCGATGGGACCGAAGTCGGCCTGTCCGCCGACGATGGTCTGGATGACGGTACCGGTGCCCTGACCGGGCTTGATCTCGACGTCGAAGCCGGCTTCCTTGAAGAAGCCCTTCTCCTTCGCCACCCAGGCGTAGGAGTCACGGCCGAAGTTGCCGAAAGAAGTGAGGTACGTCACCTTTTCCAGCGCCTTGCCGTCGCCGCCCTTGGCGCCGGACGAGTCCGCGTCACTGCTGCACGCGGACACCAGGGTGAGTGCGGTGGCCAGAGCGGCCGCGGCGACCGTGCGGGTCAGCCTTTTCATCTGTGCACCATGTCCTTTCCGACCAGGGGCGATGCGCCTCCGGAGGGGTTGTCGAGAGGGACGGCGTCGACAGAGGGGGGAGCCGACGCCACCGTCGTGAGGGGACTTCTCGCCGGCACAGACTACGCAAGGGACCTGCCGGTGTAGCAAGGAGTGTCGGTTGCGGAACGGAAACGAACTGACGTCCACCCCGGACCCCCCGGGCTGCGCCGCGGCGGGCTACCCTGGCTGCGCTCCTGACCGCTTACTCAGGGAGGACACCGGCGATGATTCGACTGTCCGGGGTGTCCCGCACCTTCGACGGCCGCTCCGGCCGGGTCGAGGCGTTGCGGGGCATCGACCTCGACGTGACCGAGGGCGAGTTCGTCGCCGTGCTCGGCCGCTCGGGCTGCGGCAAGTCCACCCTGCTGCGCATGATCGCCGGGCTGCTGCCGGTCACCGCCGGGCAGATCACCGTCGCCGGCACACCGATCACCCGTCCCCGCCGGGACATCGCGATGCTGTTCCAGCGGCCCGCCCTGCTGCCGTGGCGCTCGGTGCTGGACAACGTCCTGCTGCCGGTGGAGATCTTCGGCTGGAAGCGGGCCGGACACCGCGCCCGCGCCCGGGAGCTGCTCGAACTCGCCGGGCTGGCCGGGTTCGAGAAGCGGCTGCCGCACGAGCTGTCCGGCGGCATGCAGCAGCGGGTGTCGCTGTGCCGGTCGCTCATCGGCGACCCCCGGGTGATGCTGATGGACGAGCCGTTCTCCGCCCTCGACGCGCTCACCCGCGAGGAGCTCTCCGGCGAGCTCCAGCGGGTGCACATGACCAGCGGAGCCACCATCGTCTTCGTCACCCACTCGATCGACGAGGCGGTGCTGCTCGCCGACCGGGTGGTCGTGCTGAGCCCTCGCCCCGGCCGGATCCGCTCGGTGGTCGAGGTGGACATCCCGCGTCCCCGCACCCTCGGCCGCAACGCCCACCTGGCCGACGTGGCCCGGGTCAGCGCCGAGCTGCACGAACTGCTGATGGAACGTGACGCACCAGCCGGGCCTGGCCCGGCCCCGCTCGGCCCCGGCACCCACCGGCAGCCCCCGGTACGGGCCGGCGCGGAGGCACGCTGACCGTGCGGGTGGTCGTCTTCACCGAGCCGCACCGGGGCGCCAGCTACGACGACCAGCTCCGCTTCGCCCGGGCGCTCGAGGCGGGCGGCTTCGAGGGCTTCCTGCGGGCCGACCACTACCAGGCCATGGGGGCCGACCCCGGGCTACCGGGCCCCACCGACGCCTGGCTCACCCTCGCCGCGCTGGCCCGGGAGACCTCCCGGATCCGGCTCGGCACCCTGGTCACCTCGGCCACCTTCCGGCTGCCCGGGCCGCTCGCGGTGATGGTCGCCCAGGTCGACCAGATGAGCGGCGGCCGGGTGGAACTGGGCATCGGCGCCGGCTGGTACGAGCGGGAGCACACCTCGTACGGCATCCCGTTCCCCGCCGTCGGGGAGCGTTTCGACCGGCTCGCCGAGCAGCTCGAAGTGATCACTGGCCTGTGGCGTACCCCGGTCGGCGAGGCCTACAGCTTCCACGGCGACCACTACCGGCTGGTCGACGCGCCCGCCCTGCCCAAGCCGGTGCAACAGCCCGGCCCGCCGGTGATCATCGGCGGACGCGGCCCCAAGCGCACCCCGGAGCTGGCCGCCCGGTACGCCGACGAGTTCAACATGCCGTTCAAGAGCGTCGCCGAGACGGCCGCCTCGTACGACCGGGTGGTCGAGGCGTGCGACCGCCACGGCCGTACGGACTCGGGGCGGGCGCCGCTGGTGCTCTCCGCCGGGATCGTCGTGGCCGTCGGGGGCACCGACGCCGAGGTGCGGGAGCGGGCCGCGCCACTGCGCCGCATGAGCGCCCTGCCGCCGGAGGACCCGGTGATCGGCTCCCCCGCCCAACTCGTCGACCGGATCGGCGAGTTCGCCGCGGTCGGGGCCACCCGGGTGCATCTGCGACTGACCGACCTGGCCGACCTGGACCACCTGGAACTCATCGCCGCCGAGGTGCTCCCGCAGCTCTAGGACGCGCCGGCGGGATCGAGCCGGGTGGACGACGCCCGGCGCCGACGAGCCGGCCGGTGAGGTGGTCCACCACGACCCCGGGGCCCGTCCACCGCTCACCGCTGTCGGAGACACGACGTACCTGGCCCGGCCGGCCGAGCTGAAGTAGCCGCAGGTCGGGCGCGTCGCCGCGCCGCGCTGCGCCAAGGTGGCGATCGGGGGCACCGGGCCGTAACGTGCCCGACATGGCCTTTCGGACGTGGGGCAAGCTACTGCTCACCGCGCTCGGGGTGAGCGTGCTGGCCGGGGCCGGTCAGCTCGGCGTCGCGTACGGGTTCGGCATCGTCCGGCTCGTCGGCGACTTCACCGACGCCACCGTCAACCGGTGGCCTGCCCAGCTGGTCTGGGTGAGCTGGTTCGCGACGGTCGCCGCCGTGGTCGGGGCCGTGGTGGTCGAGCGTATCGCCCGTGCCGAACCCCTCATGGCCACCACGACGGGGCAGCTCGGGGTGGCCGGCGTGGCGGCGCTGGGCGCGACCGTCGTCGCCCTGCTGTGCATGCAGCCGGCCCGCGCCACCGAACTGAGCGGCGTCGACCCGGTCTGGGCGGTCGGCATCTGCGCCGTCCTCGGCGCGGTGGCCGGCGCCGGGGCGGCGTTCGCCGTGCTGCTCCGCCCGCCGCTGGGCTGGAACCTGGCGATGATGGCCGGCGCGGTGTGGCTGGTCGCCCTGTTGTCGTCCCTGCCGGCCCTGGTCGGCACCGGCCCGCTGCCGACCGTGCGGCTGGGGGTGTTCGAGCCGGGCTGGCTCGACGACGCCGCGGCACAGCGGCTGGCCATGCTGCTGCTGCCGCTGGTGGCCCTGCTCGCCGGCGCGGCCTCGGGCGCGCTGGCCCGCTGGCGGGGCCACCCGCCGCTGATCGGCGGCGCGTCCGGCGCGGCGGGCCCCGTGCTGGTCGCCTTCGCCTACCTGGCCGCCGGCCCGGGGAACCCCGTCGACCGGTACCAGCTCGCGCCTTACCACGGCGCTCTGATCGCGGTCGCCACCGGCGCGCTCGGCTCCGCCGCCGCGACCCTGGCCCGCTGGCCGCTCGTCACCTCCGGCCGCCCCGCCGACCAGCGGGCCGACCGGCCCGCGACGCCGGGCGAGGCCGTCGGCGACCCGGCGATCGAGCCCACGGACATCCTCCGGCCGCTGCCGATCGGCCCGACCGTGCCGGTGACCGGTGACGCGGACGGCGCCGACCCCGTCGGCCCGCCCACCTCGGACACCGCCTCGGCCCGTCGGGTCCCCGCGACCGTCGGCGATCCGCTGCCGGAAGACCGCTCCGGCGGCACCCGGGACCGTGCCGCGACGGGCACGCCGGCCGGAAGCACCCCGGCGCACTGGGAGTGGCCGATGGCCACCGAGGCCGCCCGCGCGACGCCTGCCGCGCAGGGCGCCCCGCCCCGCCCCACCGACCCGCACGCCCCCGCCGAAGCCTCCCGCCCCGCCGACGCCACACCCCCCGCCGCCGCCCCCCGCCCCGCCGAAGCCTCCCGGCCCGCCGACGCCACACCCCCCGCCGCCGACGCCTCCCGGCCAGCCGACGAGGGCGCCGGGGTGCCGGCCGCCGAGACGCCCCGGCCGAAGCGGGTCCGCAGGCCGAGGGCCGGTGTCGGGCTGCGGGTGCCGGCCGCCGAGACGCCCCCGCCGGCCGACGTCCCCGGCCCGACCGACACCGAACCGGCCGCCGTGACGGATCAAAGCGCCGCCGACGCCGCGGGCGCGAGCCGCCCCGACACGGGCGTCACCGCCACGCCGGCGGCCACCCCGGCCCGGCGGCGAGCCGAACCCACGTTCTTCGAGGCACCCACGTTCGACGACGTGGTGCACCCCGCTCCGCCGGAGCCGACCGGGGCGGGCGACGACGGCCCGCGCGACCCGTCGCCTCCGGCCGCGCCGGACAGCCGGCCGGACCCCGTCGACCCCGACCCGCGTCCCCGGCCTCGGCGGCCCCTTCCCGATCTGGGCCGGGTGACGAGCTGGGACGCGTTCGGCAACGCCGTCCGGCGGGCCGGCCCCACGGCGACCGACAACCGTGGCGCGGCCGGGCAGCAGCCCACGGACCCCCGGCCGGCCGGGCCCGGACCGAGCGAACCGGGCCGGTCCGACGACGGACGAGACGGCGGCGACCGGACCGGCGCCGGACAGACCGCCCACCCCGGACCGGACGAGTCCGAGTCGGCCGACGCCGGGTCGGCCAGCGCGGGCCCGGTGGCGGCCGGTGCGGTGCCCGAGGACCCGGCCACCAGCCGGTCCCGCCTCCGGCGCGCCCTGTTCCGGCGCAACCGGGCCCGGACCGCCGAGGACGCGGCACCCACGGCCGAACAGGACGACCGCCGGGAACAGCAGCCGCTGCCGGCGCAGGACGAGGAATACGTCGACTGGGTCACCGGCCTGGCCCGCCCCGTGCCGGACCAGGACGGCGGGCCGGAGGGCACCGGCCAGCGGTCGCTGCGTTCCTCCGGCCGCCACCACCGGGACTGACGGCGAGGATCGACGACGGACCTCCGGCGCGGTGGTTGACGTTGAGCGGCAGCACCTCCGGTTCCGAGCCGGAACCGGAGGTGTCGTAGAGCCGGACCGGCGGGTTGTCGCCGGTCAGCTCGACCTCGGCGAACGGCACCCGGACGTCCGGCCTGGCCCCCTCGACGTAGACCTTGCGTCTGCCTGCATGACAGCCTCCCCGGTGGTCATCCGGACCAGCCGAAGTGGTCCAGCGGGCCGTGTCCCGCGCCCAGTTCCCAGTCCCGCGCGCCGGTCAGCGCGCGGGTCACGTACTCCTTGGCGGTCGCGACGGCCACCGGCACCGGATCGCCCAGCGCCAGCCGGACGGCGATCGCCGCCGAGAACGAGCAGCCGGTGCCGTGGCTGTGCCGGGTCGGCACCCGGGGCGCGCGCAGCAGGACGGTCGCCCCGCCCCCGTGCAGCACGTCGACCGCGTCGTCGCCGGCGTCCACGTCGCCGCCGGTGACCACCACGTGCGCCGGGCCGCCGGCGACGAGCGCCCGGGCGGCGGCGATCATCTCCTCGACCGTGGTCACCGGACGTCCGGTGAGGGCCGCGGCCTCCGCGCGGTTCGGCGTCGCCACCTCCGCGTACGGCAGCAGCCGCTCGACCGCCCCGACCACGCCGAGCCGGTGCCCGCTGGTGGCGACCAGCACCGGGTCGACGACGAGGTGCGGCAGCCGACCCGCCCGCGCCGCTCCGGCGACCGCGTCGGCGACGGCCTGGGTGCCGAGCATCCCGGTCTTCACCGCCCGGACGCGGAAGTCGCCGAGCACGCTGTCGAGCTGCTCGGTGACCGTGCGCGGCGGCAGCGGCAGGACGGCGTCCACCCCCCGGGTGTTCTGCGCGGTGACGGCGGTGAGCACGCTGGTGCCGTACGCGCGGAGGGCAGCGAAGACCTTGAGGTCGGCCTGGATGCCGGCACCCCCGCCGGAGTCGGAGCCGGCGATGGTCAGCACGGTCGTCGGCGTCACGCCGGTCACCCGCGCCTTCTGGTGGTCGGCGTCGGGGGCTTCGGCCGACCGCGCCTGCTCCGGGCGGTCAGGCTTGGCCCCTCCGTGGGGGCGGTCGGCCGCTGCTCCGTGCGGGAGACCGCCGCGTGGTCGTGCCGGGTGCCCGGCGTCCCGAAAGGAACGGCCAGCGCGGCGGCTGCCTCGCCGGGGTCGTCGGCCCGCATGATCGCGCCGAGGACCGCCACCCCGACAGCGCCCGCCTCGACGCAGGCGCGGACCTGGCCCGGTGTCTCGATGCCGCCGAGGGCGAGGACCGGCACGGGGCTGAGCCGGATCAGCTCGCCGAGCCGGGCGGGGCGCAGCGGTGGGCCGTACCCCGGCTTCGACCTGCTCGGATACACAGGCGAGACGGTGGCGTAGTCCTCCGTGGTCAGTCTCGCCAGATCGGCCGTGTCGTGGCAGGAGCGGCCTACGAGGCCGAGGCGCGGCGGCGGGTACGGGCCGGCGGCCGGCAGGTGGGCGGCGTCCCCACCGAGGGGGTCGGGGCCGGCGACGACCAGGGTGCCGCCCGCCCCGGCGAGGATCGGGCGCAGGTCGGCGGCGAGGGCGGCCCGCTCGGCGCGGGGCAGGTCTTTCTCCCGCAGCACGACCCACCGCACTCCCCCGGCCACGGCAGCGCCCACGACGTCGACCAGTCCCCGCCGCGCCTGCCACCGATCGGTGAGCACGACAACGCCCGCCGGGACCCGGGTGATTCTGGTGGAGGGTGGACCCGCCGGGGGGCGGCTGCGACCAGGATCGGCGGTACCGGTGGGGGTCACAGGTCCGGCCTTCCCTCGTCGGGGGTGGAGGCCAGGGCGTGGAAGCGGCGTGGGATGCGGCCCGCACCGGCGGCGAGGCGGCCGGCGCGGACCGCGTACCGCATGGCGGTGGCCATCGCCGCCGGGTCGGCGGCCCGGGTGACGGCACTGGCCAGCAGCACCGCGTCGCAGCCCAACTCCATGGCCAGCGCCGCGTCGGAGGCGGTGCCGATCCCGGCGTCGAGGATCACCGGCACGTCGACGCCCTGCCGGATCAGCCGGATGTGGTGCGGGTTGTTGATGCCCAGGCCGGAGCCGATCGGCGCGCCGGCCGGCATCACCGCCGCGCAGCCGACGTCGGCCAGCCGCCGGGCCATGATCGGGTCGTCCGACGTGTACGGCAGCACGGTGAACCCGTCGGACACCAACTCCTCGGCGGCGCGCAGCAGTTCCACCCCGTCGGGCAGCAGGGTGCGCTCGTCGCCGATCACCTCCAGCTTCACCCAGTCGGTGCCGAACGCCTCGCGGGCCAGGTGGGCGACCTTGACCGCCTCGCCGGCCGTGCGGCAGCCGGCCGTGTTCGGCAGCAGCTTCACCCCGCACCGCTCCAGCAGGTCGAGCAGCCCGCCGGCGGTGCCGGGGGCGGTGTCGACGCGGCGCAGGGCGAGGGTGACCAGCTCGGTGCCGGAGGCCCGGATCGCCTGCTCCAGCGCGTGCAGGCTGGCTGCGCCGCCGGTGCCGAGGATCAGCCGCGACCCGAACGTCTCGCCGCCCAGGGCGAAGGGCGCCGGCTCGGGGGCGGTCCGGCCGGGGTACGCCGGTGCGACGGGCACCCCGCTCACCCGCCCTGTGCGGCGCTGAGCACCTCGACCCGGTCGCCGTCGCGCAGCGCGGTCGTCGGCCAGCCGACGCGCGGCACCACCTCGCCGTTGACGGCGACGGCGAGGCCGCCGCGCTGCTCGGTGACCAGGCCGATCAGGTCCGCCACGGTCGCACCGGGGGACAGCGTCCGCCCGGCGCCGTTCACCGTCAGTTCCATGTGCGTGCTCCTCCTCGAAGGCCCGACAGCGATCGGTCGTGCCGAAGTGGTCAGTGGTGCCGGACGCGGTCAGCCGTGCCGGCGGTGGCCGGCGAACCGCTCGGGGGTGAAGGGGGCGAGCAGTGGGTCCGCCTCCCCGGTGACGACCAGCTCGGCGACGAGGTCGGCGGTGACCGGGGTGAGCACGATGCCGTGCCGGTAATGCCCGGTGGCGGCGAGCACCCCGGGCCGGCCGGGCACGGGCCCGATGATCGGCGCGTTGTCCGGGGTACCGGGGCGCAGCCCGGCGCACGCCTCCGCCAGGTCGTACTCGGTCAGTTCGGGAACCAGGTCGACGGCGGCGCGCAGCAGCCGCAGCGCCGCCCCGGCGGTGACCTGGGTGTCGGCGCGCTCCTCGACGGTCGCGCCGACCACCACCTCGCCGCCGTCCCGGGGCACCAGGTAGACGGACTCGCCGTCGGCGTACCCCCGGATCACGTGCCGGAAGCCCGGCGGGCCGCCGCCGGGCGCGCGGAGCCGCAGGATCTGCCCCTTCACCGGCCGGACCGGCAGCCCGGTGAGGGCGGCGGCGCCGCAGCCGGCGGCGACGACGGTCACCCGGGCGTCCAGCTCGGACAGCTCCCGCACCGGGCCGGCGACCAGGCTCGCGCCGGCCCGCTCGGCCGCGACCCGCAACGCGGCGACCAGCCGCCGGGGGTCGACCTGGTGATCGCCGGGGGCGACCGCGCCGCCTCGCACCCGCAGGGCGAGCGCCGGCTCGCGGTCGCGCAGCTCCGAGGGCCGCAGTGGGGTGATCGGCAACCCCAGCCCTCGCTGGTACGACCACAACCGCCGCGCCTCGGCCAGGTCGTCGCTGGTCAACCCGACGACGAGGGTGCCCTCGGTGCGGTACCCGAATCCGGTCCCGGCGGCCTCGGCCAGCTCGGTGGCGAACCCGGGCCAGCGGGCGGCGGAGGCGGCGAGCAGCCCGGTCAGCTCGTGCTCGCCGAAGTACGCCTCGGCGACCGGCGACAGCATCCCGGCCGCGACGTACGACGCGCCCGACCCGGGGGCCGGGTCGTGCACCACGACCCGCAGCCCGCGCGCCGCGCACCGCCAGGCGACCGCCAGCCCGACCGGCCCGGCGCCCACCACCGCCACGTCGACGGGCCCCTGCCCGGTGGGCGTCAGCACGTCAGCGCCCCGAGCAGCTCGGCGGTGGTCCGGCCCGGGTCGGCGGCGGCGGAGAGCGCCCCGACCACCGCCACCCCGTACGCCCCGGCGGCGCGCAACGCCGGGACCGTCGCGGCGGTCACCCCGCCGATGGCGATCACCGGCACGGCCACGGCGGTGGCGACCGCACGCACCCCGGCGGGGCCGATCGGGTCCGGCAGGCCGGCCTTGGTGCCGGTGGCGTGGCACGGGCCGACGCCCAGGTAGCTGGCCCCGGCGGCCACCGCGTCGGCGGCGGCGTCCGGGGACCGGGCGGTCGCGCCGAGCGTCGCGGCCGGGCCGAGGACCCGGCGGGCCGCCGCCACGGGCAGGTCGTCCGCGCCGACGTGCCCACCGGCCGCGCCGACCGCGAGCGCCACGTGCAGCCGGTCGTTGACCAGGCACGTCGCCCCGTACGGCGCGCACGCCGCGACCACCCGCCGGGCCAGGTCGTACGCCGCGCGGTCGGTGGCGTCGTCGGTGACGCGGACCTGGACGACCAGCTCGGCGCGGGCCACCGCGAGGGCGGCGTGCAGCACGGCGAGCGGGTCCCGGCCCGGCCGGGTGTCGGTGATCAGATGCAGTCGCCCGAGGGACGGCACGGCAATTCTCCTCCCTGCGCCGGCATTACCCGGATCAGGTTCGACGGTCGGGGGCTCTGAGCCCCCCTCTCAGCCCGGTACACCGGGCTCCCGTGGGTTACTTGCGTGTCACCGTACGACGGATGGGCTGCACCGCCAAGGGGGTGGGCCAGTGGGCTGGACCACGGCCGCCCGGCTCAGAGGATGGCGTCGAGCGCGTCGAGGTCGTCGTCGGTGGGCTGCCAGACGCCGGCCTCCGCGTTGGCCCGTACCTGCTCGGGCGTGGTGGCGCCGGCGATCACCGAGGTCACCGCCGGCCGGGCGGCCAGCCCGCCGATGGCCACCTGGAGCAGGGACAGCCCTCGCTCGGCGGCGTACGCCTCCAGCGCCTCGATGACGTCCCACCGTGCGGCGGCCAGGCGCGCGGCGTACCGGCCGCCCCCGGAGAGCCGGCTGCCTGCGGGTGCCGCCTCGCCGCGCTTGTACTTGCCGGTGAGCAGCCCGTTGGCCAGCGGGAAGAACGGCAGCATGCCCAGGCCGAACCGCTCGCAGGCTCCGATGACCTCGGCCTCGACGCCCCGCTCCAGCAGCGAGTAGTGGTTCTGCGCGCTGATGAACCGGGCCCGCCCGTTGGACGAGGCGACCCAGTCGGCGTCGGCGATCTGCCAGCCGGCGAAGTTGGAGTTGCCGAGGTAGCGCACCTTGCCGGCGCGGACCAGGTCGTCCAGGGCGGCGAGGGTCTCGTCGATCGGGGTGCCCGGGTCCGGCTCGTGCATCTGGTACAGGTCGATGTGGTCGGTGTCGAGCCGGCGCAGCGACGCCTCCACCGCCCGGGCGATGTACCGCCGGGCACCCCGGGCGCCGTGGTCCGGGCCGTTGCGCCCCTGCATGTCCATGCCGAACTTGGTGGCCACCACCACGTCGTCCCGGCGGCCCTTGAGCACTTGGCCGAGCAGCTCCTCGGAGCCGCCCGGCTCGTCGCCGTAGATGTCGGCGGTGTCGAAGAGGTTGATGCCGGCGCCGAGGGCGGCGTCGACCACCGCCCGGGTGCCGTCGAGGTCGAGCTTACGGCCGAAGTTGTTGCAGCCGACGCCGACCACGGACACCACGAGCCCGGAGTCGCCCAGCCGTCGATAGGTCATCTCAGTCACGAGATCCACCCTATGCCCGCCCCGACGCGGTCACCGGCCGGACGCCCCACGGCCCCGGCGTAGCCCACCCGCCCCGGCAACGGCGGCCCGCTGCGGGCACCGCCCCGAGACGGCCGCCCGGCGGCTCAACGGGGCTCACCAGAGAGGAGCTGCCGAAGAACGCGCATGTCGGAGGCGACCCGGGCACGGCCCGCCGAGCGGCGGGTCAGCGGAGCGCCTCGGCGACCAGCCGGTGCCCGTCGGCGACGGTGGCGGCCAGCTCGGCGGGGGTGCGGCCGACCGCGCCGAGCAGCCCCTGTGCCCGGCGTGCGAAGTCCACCGGGACGTCCGGCAGCCGGCCGGCCGAGGCGATCATGCCCTTCTCGTTCACCAGCCACCGCCCGGCCCGGCCGTGCAGCGCCTGGACGACCACGCCGACCGCCCGGAACAGGCAGCCGGCCACGTAGCCCCCGTCCCCCGCCGCCGCGCCCTTGGCGGCTGCGTCGAGCAGGAACCCGGCCTCCCAGCCACCGGCCAGCAGGGCCGTGGCCAGCGCCGACGGGTAGCACCCGGTCTCCGCCCGCAGCGCGGTCAGCTCCCCGGTCGGGTCGCCGAGCACCCGGCACAGCGCCACCTCGCCGGCGTAGGCGTGCGAGTAGAAGCCCAGCGGATGACCGGCCTGCACCTCGACGGTGTACCGGCCGGCCCGGCACTCGGCCCAGACCCGGCCCACCCGGTCGAGGTCGCGGTAGATCCAGTCCACCGCCACCCCGCCGACGCGCAGCCAGCCGCCGCCGTCCACCCACGGCCCCCAGCCGCCCGGCGCGGTCAGTTCCACCTCCGCCCCGGCCACCGAGGTGGCGATGGCGCGCAGCGCCGGCACGTCCAGGCCACCCCGGTAGTAGAGGCCCACGTCCCAGTCGGAGTCGGGCCGGTGTTCGCCCCGGGCCCGGCTGCCGCCGAGGGCCACCGCGACCACCCCGTCCACCCCGCAGAGCCGGTCGACCAGCTCGTCGCCGATCACCCGACGTCCCAGACCGGCTCGGACGTCTGCACCACCTCGCCGTCGCCCCGGAACAGCACGAACCTGTCGAAGGACCGGGTGAACCACCTGTCGTGGGTCACCGCGACCACCGTCCCGGCGAACGCGCTCAGGCCCGCCTCCAGCGCCTCCGCGCTGGCCAGGTCCAGGTTGTCGGTGGGCTCGTCGAGCAGCAGCAGCGTCGCCCCGGACAGCTCCAGCAGCAGCACCAGGAAGCGGGCCTGCTGGCCGCCGGAGAGGGTGCCGAACCGTTGGTCGCCCTGCCCGGCCAGCTCGTACCGGCTCAGCGCCGCCATCGCGGCGTGCCGGTCCATCCCGGCCCGGTGCTCGTCGCCGCGCCAGAGGATGTCGACGAGCGTGCGGTCCACCAGCTCGGGGCGGTCGTGGGTCTGCGAGAAGTGGCCGGGGCGGACCCGGGCGCCGAGCCGGACCGTCCCGCCGTGCGCCACCGGGGCGAGCGCGGCGGCCCCGTCGACCGGGCCGTTGGCCGGCTCCGGGTCGGTGCCGCCCCGCGCCAGCAGCCGCAGGAAGTGCGACTTGCCGGTGCCGTTCGCGCCGAGGACCGCGACCCGGTCGCCGTACCAGATCTCCAGGTCGAAGGGGTAGGTCAGGCCGTCCAGCTCGAGCTGCTCGGCGACCACCGCGCGCTTGCCGGTCCGCCCGCCGGTCAGCTTCATCCGGATGTCCTGGTCCTTCGGGGGTACGGGCGGCGGCCCGGCCTCCTCGAACTTGCGCAGCCGGGTCTGCGCGGCCTGGTAACGCGAGGCCAGCCCGTCGTTGTACGCCGCCTTCTGCTTGTACATCAGCATCAGCTCGCGCAGCTTCTGGTGTTCCTCGTCCCAGCGGCGGCGCAGCTCGTCGAGGCGGGCGTGCCGGGCCACCCTGGCCTCGTGCCAGCTCGCGAAGCCGCCCGGGTGCACCCAGGCGCTGCCGCCCTCCACGGCGACCACCCGGCCGGCGGTGCGGGCCAGCAACTCCCGGTCGTGCGAGACGTAGAGCACCGACTTCGGCGACTCGCGCAGCCGGTCCTCCAGCCACCGCTTGCCGGGCACGTCGAGGAAGTTGTCGGGCTCGTCGAGCAGCAGCACCTCGTCGGTGCCGCGCAGCAGCAGTTCGAGGGCGAAGCGCTTCTGCTGGCCGCCGGAGAGGGTCCGCACCGGACGGTCCCGGGCGGCGTCCCAGGGCAGGTCGAGCACGATGGTGGTGACGGTGTCGAACAGCACCTCGGCGTCGTACCCGCCGGTCTCGCCCCAGGCGGCGAGCGCGTCCGCGTACGCGAGCTGGGCCCTGCCCGCGGCGGTGCTGAACTTGCCGCGGGTCTCGGCCGCCCGCATGGCCGCCTCGGTATCGGCGAGTTTGCGGCCGGCGTCGCGCAGCCCCGGCGGGGCGAGCGACAGGGCCAGGTCGGCGAGGGTGGAGTCGTCGCCGATCATGCCGATGAACTGGCGCATCACGCCGAGGCCCCCGGAGCGGGAGACGGCACCGGTCCGCACCGGCAGGTCGCCGGCGACCATCCGCAGCAGCGTCGTCTTGCCGGCCCCGTTCGGCCCGACGAGGGCGACCTTGGCACCCTCACCGACCCGGAACGACACGTCGGTGAAGAGTTCCCGGCCGTCGGGCAGGATGTGCCCGACCATCGCCACGTCCACATATCCCACGTCGGCATCCTGCCCGAGCGGGTGGGCCGGGCGACACTCGATTACCGGGTGACCCGCAGCACCCGGAAGCCTTTCTGGCTGGCGTGCCGCCGCACCTGCCAGCCCTGGTCGACCAGCCAGCGGTGCAGGGAGTCGCCGCCGAGGTGGCGGGCGACCACCAGCCAGGCCACGCCCTCCGGGGCGAGCCGGGGCAGCCAGCGCAGCAGCAGCTCGTGCAGACCCTCCTTGCCGATCCGGATGGGCGGGTTGGACCAGATCTGGGCGAAGGCCAGCTCGGTCGGCACGTCGTCCGGGGCGACGACCCGGACCCGGTCCGCGGCGCCGACCCGCTCGGCGTTGGCGGTGGTGAGCGCCCGGGCCCGCTCGTTGACGTCGACCGCCCAGACGGTGGCCGCCGGAGCGCTGTCGGCCAACACGCAGGTGATCGGGCCGAAGCCGCAGCCGAGGTCGAGCAGCGGGCCGGCGACGGCGGGCGACGGCAGGTCCGCCTTGCGGAGCAGCACCGCCGTGCCCGGGTCGAGGCGGGCGGCGGAGAAGACCCCACCGGCCGACGTCAGGGTGTATTCGCGCCCGACGGCGGTGAACTCGACCTCCCGGGGACGGGCGTCGGTTCCGGGTTCAGCGCTGAAGTAGTGGTCGCCGGTCACGTCCGGCATTCTCGCACCGCCGGGTGGACCGCCGGTGGCGCGGTGGGCGGTGGCGACGACCCGGCATCGCGATATCTCGTTATTACCCCCTAAAGGGACAATAAGCCCTACTCTGGGCGGCATGGTGTACCGGTACGAATCCGATGAGGACGCATTCGAGGGACGCCCTCGGCCCGGCTCGGAACTGTCGACGATCGGCGACGCCGGCCCCGCCCATGCCGGCCCTTCCCCGTCCCGCTTCCCGACGCCGTCCCTGCCCCGGACCGCCCGGGTCGCGCCGCCCACCCCGCCGGGCCCGGTCCCGCCCCGCGGCGCACCCCCGTTCCCCCCGCCGGCCACCCGGGCTCCCGCCACCACCCAGCCGCTGAACCTGCCCCGGAACCGGCGGGCCCCGGAACCCGGCCGAAGTGGCGGCCGACTCTGGCAGGTGCTGATCGGCGGCGCGGCGGTCCTGGTGCTCCTCGCCCTCTGCGGGCTGGCCGGCGCCGCCCTGCTGCCCGACGGGATCTCGCAACCGAAGGCCACCCCGAGCCTGCCGGCCGCCGCCCCGTCGCCGTCACGCACCGAACGGCAGGACATCGACTCCCGGGACACCGACCCGGCGCCGCTGACCGCCAAGGAGGTCTTCGCCGGCCGGCAGCTGACCATCGGCGACGGTGAGGAGCCCTACGCGGTGCTCAAGACCCAGTCGAGCGCCAACTGCCCCACCGCCGCCACCGACGAGGTGGCCGACCTGCTCGTCCGGCTCGGCTGCAACCAGGTGATCCGGGCAACCCTGCGTTCCCCCGACGAGGAGTACCTGCTCACCGCAGGGCTGTTCAACCTGACCGACCTGGCCACCGCCCAGCGCGTCCGGGACCGCCTGCGGGAGCTGCTCGACGGGCGGGAGGGGCGGTTCCGCGGCATGCCGGCCGGCGACGACACCGAGGCGCTCACCGAGGCGCCCTCCCGGGTCGGCTGGCAGGTACGCGGCCACTACCTCGCGTACTGCCTGGTGGTCCGGGCCGACGGCAAGCCCGTGAAGGCCGGTGACCCGAAGGTCCGCGAGGTCCTGTACGACCTGATCGAGCTGCACCTGGACAAGAAGGTGCTGGAGCGCCGCGCGACCGGCGGCTCGACCGGCCAGGCCACAGCCGCCCCCGGCGGAACCAACTGACCGGCGCCCGGGAACCCGCGGCCCTCAGGTCTGCGTGGGGACGCGAAGCCGGCGGGTGAGGTCTGAGCGGCGGGCGTACTCGGCCGGGTCGTCGGGGTAGCCGACGGCGACCAGGGTCAACCCGTGCGCCGGGGCCACCGTCACCTCGCTGGACCGGTCCCGCCGGGTCAGCAGGCCGCCCGGCCAGTCCACCGGGCGCCGGCCGTCCCCGGCGACCAGCATCGCCCCGACCAGGCTGCGGACCATCGCCTGGCAGAACGCGTCGGCCTGGACGGTGGCGACCAGGATGCCGTCCGGGTCGCGCCGCCAGTCCAGCCGGGTCACCTCCCGCAGCGTGGTGGCGTTCTCCTTGCGCCGGCAGTACGCGGCGAAGTCGTGCTCCCCCACCAGGCCCGCCGCTGCGGCGTTGAGCAGGCCCGGGTCGAGCGACCTCGGCCAGGCCAGCACCTCGTGCCGGCGCAGCGGCTCGGCCCCGAACGGCGCGTCGGTCACCCGGTACTCGTAGCGGCGGAAGGTCGCCGAGAACCGGGCGTCGAATTCGGCCGGCACCTCGGTCATCGCCCGCACCCGCACATCGGTGGGGAGCAGCCGGGCCAGCCGGCGCAGCAACGAGCCCTCCCACTCGCGCCACGCGGCGGCGGGCAGATCGAGGTGGCACACCTGACCGGCGGCGTGCACCCCGGCGTCCGTCCGCCCGGCCACGGTCAGCCCGGTCGCCACGCCCGCCCCGAGGACCAGGTCCAGGGTCTGCACGAGTACGCCGGCCACCGTCCGCCGGGTCGGCTGGGCCGCCCAGCCGGAGAAGTCCGTGCCGTCGTACGAGACGTCCAGCCGCAGCCGGATCCGCTCGTCCACCTCGCGTACCTCCTCACGGGTCGGGCCCGGCATCCCCGTGGGGGTGCCGGGCCCGAAGGTGCCGTTGGTCAGGCCTTGTTCTCGGTGGCCTCGTCGCTGTCCTCGCGGGCGGCGTCGGTGTCGCCGGACGCCGACACCGGCGCCTCGGCGTCCTGGTCGCCGGACTTCGCCTGCGGGGTCTCCTCCGCGGGGGCGAGCGCCTCGACCTTGTCCTGCTGTGCGGCCTTGCGAGCGGCGGTCTTCTTGTTCGCCTTGGGCTCGGCGACCTGAAGCTCCTCGACCAGCTCGATGACCGCCATCGGAGCGTTGTCACCCTTGCGCGGGCCAGTCTTCACGATCCGGGTGTAGCCACCGTTGCGGTTGGCGTACCGGGGCGCGATCTGGTCGAACAGGGAGTAGACCACGTCCTTGTCCTTGACGACGCCCAGCACCCGCCGCCGCGCGGCGAGGTCGCCCCGCTTGGCCTTGGTGATGAGCTGCTCGGCCAGCGGACGCAGCCGCCTGGCCTTCGTCTCGGTGGTCTTGATCTTGCCGTGCTGGAACAGCGCGGTGGCCAGGTTGGCCAGCATCAGCCGCTCGTGCGCGGGGCTGCCGCCGAGGCGGGGGCCCTTGGTGGGCGTGGGCATCTTTGGTGCTCCTCAGGTGTGGCGGCAGCGGGGACTAGAGCTGCTCGGTCTCGCGGTAGTCGTCGGTGTCGTAGTCGGCCTCACCGAAGGCGTCCACGACGTTCGCCGGGTCGAAGTTCGGGGCCGAGTCCTTCAGCCCCAGACCCATCCCGGCCAGCTTCATCTTGACCTCGTCGATCGACTTCTGGCCGAAGTTGCGGATGTCGAGGAGGTCAGCCTCGGTGCGCCCGATGAGCTCACCGACGGAGTTGATGCCCTCGCGCTTGAGGCAGTTGTAGGAGCGGACGGTGAGGTCCAGCTCCTCGATCGGCAGGGCCAGGTCCGCCGCCAGCTGCGCGTCCTGCGGGGACGGCCCGATGTCGATGCCCTCGGCGGTCTCGTCCAGCTCCCGGGCCAGCCCGAAGAGCTCCACCAGCGTCGAACCGGCGGAGGCCAGCGCGGTACGCGGGCCCATCGACGGCTTGGTCTCGACGTCGATGATCAGCCGGTCGAAGTCGGTCCGCTGCTCGACCCGGGTCGCCTCGACGCGGTACGTCACCTTCAGCACCGGCGAGTAGATCGAGTCGACCGGAATACGGCCGATCTCGGCGCCGGACTGCTTGTTCTGCGCCGCGGTCACGTAGCCGCGACCCCGCTCGACGGTCAGCTCCATGTCGAGCCGGCCCTTGCCGTTGAGGGTGGCGAGCTTCAGGTCCGGGTTGTGCACCGAGACGCCGGCCGGGGGCTGGATGTCGCCCGCCGTCACGTCGCCCGGGCCCTGCTTGCGCAGGTACATGCTGACCGGCTCGTCGTGCTCGGAGCTGACGCACAGCTCCTTGATGTTCATGACGAGTTCGACCACGTCCTCCTTGACGCCGGGGATCGTGGTGAACTCGTGCAGCACGCCGTCGATCTTGATGGAGGTGATCGCCGCACCCGGGATGGACGACAGCAGCGTGCGCCGCAGCGAGTTGCCCAGGGTGTAGCCGAAGCCCGGCTCCAGCGGCTCGATGGTGAACCGGGACCGGGTCTCGTTGATCGACTCTTCGGAAAGAGACGGTCGCTGACTGATGAGCATGTCTTCTCTTCTCTTCCGGGACGCCCGCTATTTGACGTCCGCGACACAAACTGTTCCGGTGGTCCGCCCCGCAGGGCGGACCACCGCAACGAGCCCGACTACTTGGAGTAGAGCTCGACGATCAGCTGCTCCTGGACCTGGGTGTCGATCACCTGGCGGGCCGGGAGCGAGTGCACGAGAACCTTCATCTGGCTCGGGATGGCCTCCAGCCACGCCGGGACCGTCTTCGAGCCGGCCTGAGCCTGCGCCACGATGAACGGGGTGAGCTCCTTGCTCTTGGCCCGGACCTCGATGATGTCGTGCTCCTTCACCCGGAACGACGGGATGTCGACCTTCTTGCCGTTCACCGTGAAGTGGCCGTGCTTGACCAGCTGACGGGCCATGTCACGCGAGTGCGCGAACCCGGCCCGGTAAACGACGTTGTCCAGCCGCGACTCGAGGATCTGCAGGAGGACCTCGCCGGTCTTGGCCTGCTTGCCCACGGCCTCCTCGTAGTAACCGCGGAACTGCTTCTCCAGCACGCCGTAGACGCGGCGGGCCTTCTGCTTCTCGCGGAGCTGGAGCAGGTACTCCGTCTCCTTGGTGCGGCCGCGGCCGTGCTGCCCGGGCGGGAACGGCCGGGACTCGAACGGGCACTTCGGGCCATCGCACTTGCTGCCCTTGAGGAACAGCTTCATCTTCTCCCGCCGGCAACGGCGGCAGTCAGCACCGGTGTAACGAGCCATCTCTCTCTACCTCTCAGACCCGGCGACGCTTCGGCTGACGGCATCCGTTGTGCGGCTGCGGGGTGACGTCGGCGATCTGCCCGACCTCCAGCCCGACGGCCTGCAGCGAACGGATCGCGGTCTCCCGGCCGGAGCCGGGGCCCTTGACGAACACGTCGACCTTGCGCATGCCGTGCTCCATCGCCCGACGCGCAGCGGCCTCGGCGGCCAGCTGTGCGGCGAACGGGGTCGACTTGCGCGAGCCCTTGAAACCGACCTGGCCGGCGGAAGCCCAGGAGATGACCGCACCGGTCGGGTCCGTGATGGACACGATGGTGTTGTTGAAGGTGCTCTTGATGTGCGCCTGCCCGTGGGCGACGTTCTTGCGTTCCTTGCGCCGGACCTTCTTGACGGCGGCTCCGGCACGAGCCTTCGGTGGCATAAGTCTGTGCGCTCCTAGTTACTTCTTGCCGGGCTTCTTCTTGCCGGCGACGGTCCGCTTCGGGCCCTTGCGGGTCCGCGCATTGGTCTTGGTCCGCTGGCCACGCACGGGCAGACCCCGGCGGTGCCGGATGCCGGCGTAGCAGCCGATCTCGACCTTGCGGCGGATGTCAGCGGCGACCTCGCGGCGCAGGTCGCCTTCAACCTTGTAGTTGCCCTCGATGTGGTTCCGGAGCTGGACCAGCTCCTCGTCCGTGAGGTCCCGAGCGCGCTTGTCCGGCGAGATGCCGGTGGCGGCGAGCGTCTCCAGGGCGCGGGTACGACCCACGCCGAAGATGTAGGTGAGCGCGATCTCCATCCGCTTTTCGCGGGGAAGATCCACGCCGGCTAGACGTGCCATGTGCGGGCGTACTCCTTGTGGTGTTCTGCGGAGGTCTGCACCCGCCCCACCCCGCTCCGGTCGGCCCGGCGCCGTGGCGCCGGGAGGATCGACCGCTGCCCGAGCGGGCCCCGGCCTCCGACCGGGGGTCAACCACGCAGGGGTACGCGCTACGCGTACCGCTCGTGGCTGGGACGAGCTGATGATGTGTTGGCTGGACCTGCGGCCCGGACCGGTTCGACTGGCCGTGATCAGTAGATCACGGTCGATCGGACTGGTTCAGCCCTGGCGCTGCTTGTGGCGCGGGTCGCTACAGATGACCATGACCCGGCCGTGCCGACGGATCACCCGGCACTTGTTGCAGATCCTCTTGACGCTCGGCTTGACCTTCACGGTTGCCTTACTTCCCATCTGGCCCGGAGACGCGACACGCGCGACGCCGGACGTCGAAGACGGACACGGGGACTACCCGGCCGCCGTCAGGTCGCTTACTTGTAGCGGTAGACGATGCGCCCGCGGGTCAGGTCGTACGGCGAGAGTTCGACGACGACCCGGTCCTCCGGCAGGATACGGATGTAGTGCTGCCGCATCTTGCCGCTGATGTGAGCCAGCACCTTGTGACCGTTCGCGAGTTCCACCCGGAACATGGCGTTCGGCAGAGGCTCGATGACCCGCCCCTCGATCTCGATGGCTCCGTCTTTTTTCGGCATGTACTTCCGCTGTCCTGACGTCGGTTGCTCCGGACGGCTCACAACGTCTTACACGGGCCCCGGAACGCTGTTTCGGGACCCGCGCCAGCCGCGGCTCCGACTCCCACCGAAGCGCAGGATGGGCATGCCGGAGTGGACGCTGTGCGCCGATCAGAAAGTCTACGCCGCTTGCGGGCCGCCGCCAAACCGGGCGGGAATCGGTGCGCCGGACCGGACAGACCAGGCCATTCAGACCTCGGCACCGGCCTCGCCCCGCCGGCGCTTCCGCTCGTCGGCCGGCACCTTCCCCGTCGGCCCCCGAGGGTCCTCCCCGTCCGGCGGGACCAGGTCCGGGCGCTGCCGCTCTTCGGCGGCCGGCAGCGCCCGCCGCTCGGGCTCCTCGGCGGCGGCAGCCAACTTCCGCGCCCGCTTGCGCGCCCGCTTCGCGAGCCGGTGTTCACGCCGCCGCTCCTGCTCCGCCGCCCACCGCTGCGGCTCCCCGGAGGTGAGACCGGCGACCGTGCGCACCAGGAGCACCGCCCCCCACGGCCCGGCCACCCAGGCGGGCCAGAAGTAGAGCAGGTCGGTGGCGAGGACCGAGGTCACCGCCCAGACGGTCACCACGATCGCGACCACCCGCAGGTACGGAAGCCAGACCTCGGCCAGCCACCGGGCGGTCACCGACGACCGGGCGCGGTCCACCGCTGGCGGGACCGCGTCCGGCACCGTTGCGAGTTCCGACGCTGCCGGGGTGGCCGGCACCGGCAGGTCGGTCACCAGCGCGTCCAGTTCGCCGTACGTGCGCGAGGCGTACGCCCGCTGTAACCGCTCGTCGTACTCGTGCAGGTCGAGCCGGCCCTCGTCGACGGCCACCCGCAGTCGGTCCGCCACCACCTGCCGGTCCGCGTCGGCGGCCCGCATCCCGTCGCGTCCCTCCATGCCAGCAAGCATGCCACCGTCCGGCGACCACCGGCTCCTCGCGTCGGCTGGAGCCGGGCCGGCACCAGCGTGCCGGTGTCCGGCACCGCGCGGGACCTCAGAAGGCCACCGCGCGGGCTCCAGGCGGGGCGGTGGGAGCCGCAGCGGGCCGGGGGCCCGGGTGCTGCGCAGACGCCAACGGGACGCGGCGGAGGGCTCAGCGGGTCGGTGAGTCCGCGGGCTGACGGGAGGTGACCAGGTCGCCGAGGCGCCCCCGGCCCCCGTCGAACGCTGTGAGCACCCACACCCCGTCGGGCAGCAGCGCCATCGTGTGCTCGACGTGCACCGCCATCGAGCCGTCCCGGGTGACGACCGTCCAGCCGTCGGCCAGCTCGGCCGTGCGCGGCGAGCCTTTGGTGATCATCGGCTCGATGGCCAGCGCCATACCCGGCACCAGCCGGGGGCCCTTGCCGGGCCGGCCGTGGTTGAGCACGTGCGGGTCCTGGTGCATCTCGGTGCCGATGCCGTGCCCGCCGTACCCGTCGACGATGCCGTACCGGCCGCCCTTGCGGACCGCGCTCTCCACCGCGTGCGAGATGTCGGTCAGGCGGCCCTTGCCGCTGGCCGCCCCCCGCGCCGCGGCGGCGATCCCGGCCCACATCGAGTCCTCGGCCACCGCGGCCATCTTCAGCAGTGCCGGGTCGACCTCCCCCACGCCGGCGGTGATCGCCGCGTCGCCGTGCCAGCCGTTCAGCACCGCGCCGCAGTCGATCGAGATCAGGTCACCGTCCCGGAGCACCTGGGCGGGCGACGGGATGGCGTGCACCACCTGCTCGTTGACCGACGAGCAGATCGAGGCGGGGAAGCCGTGGTAGCCCTTGAACGAGGGAACCGCGCCGGCCTCCCGGATCGTCGATTCGGCGATCGCGTCCAGGTCGGCGGTGCTGACCCCGGGAGCGACCGCTTCTCGCATCCGACGCAGCGCCTCGGCGACCACCAGCCCGGCGGCGCGCATCATCTCGATCTGGTCGGGGGTCTTCAGCTGGATGTCCAGCTGTGGACGACGCATGGAGCCGTTACCTTTCGTCGCGCGGATCAGCGGGGCACGTCGACACGTACCCCGCTGTTCGCACTCTATCCGCCGGAGCCCCGGCGGTCGTCAGCCGCCGTATGAGCGGAGGGCGTCGATGGCGCGGACGGTGACGTCCTCCACCGGGCCGGTGGCGTCGATGCCCACCAGCTTGCCCTGGGCGCCGTAGTAGTCCACCAGCGGCGCGGTCTTCTCGGCGTACTCCCGCAGCCGGGCGGCGATGGTCTCCGGCTTGTCGTCGTCGCGCTGGAACAGCTCCGCGCCGCAGCGGTCGCAGATGTCGTCCCGGGTCGTCGCGTCGAACTCGACGTGCCAGATCTTCCCGCAGCCCCGGCAGGTACGCCGGCCGGAGAGCCGCCGGATCACCTCGTCGTCGTCGACGACCAGCTCCAGCACCAGGTCCAGCGCGGTGCCGAGGTCGGCGAGCAGCTTGTCCAGCGCGGCGGCCTGCGGCGTGGTGCGCGGGAATCCGTCGAGCAGGAAGCCCTCGCTGGCGTCCGGCTCGGCGAGCCGGTCCCGGACCATGTTGATGGTCACCTCGTCCGGGACCAGCTTGCCGGCGTCCATGTACCGCTTGGCCTCGATGCCCAGGGGCGTGCCCTGGGAGACGTTCGCCCGGAAGATGTCACCGGTCGAGATCTTGGGCACCGAGAGGTGAGCGGCGATGAACTCCGCCTGTGTGCCCTTGCCCGCGCCCGGCGGGCCAACCAGAACGAGTCGCATCTACCGCAGGAACCCTTCGTAGTTCCGCTGCATGAGTTGGCTCTCGATCTGCTTCACGGTCTCCAGACCGACGCCGACCATGATGAGCACAGCGGTGCCGCCGAACGGGAAGTTCTGGAACTGCTGGTTGTTCAGCCAGATGAAGAAGAAGTTCGGCAGGACCGCGACGATACCCAGGTAGAGCGCGCCCGGCAGGGTGATCCGGCTGAGGATGAAGTCGAGGTAGTCGGCGGTCGGCTTGCCGGGGCGGATGCCCGGCACGAAGCCGCCGTACTTCTTCATGTTGTCCGCGACCTCGGTCGGGTTGAACGTGATCGAGACGTAGAAGTACGTGAAGAAGATGATCAACATGAAGTAGATCACGATGTGCGCCGGGCTCGACGGGTTGACCACGTTGTTCTGGATCCAGGCCTGGGTCTTGCCCGGGTTGTTCGGGTCGAAGAACTGGAGCGCCAGCTGCGGCAGGTAGAGCAGCGACGAGGCGAAGATGACCGGGATGACACCCGCCTGGTTGACCTTCAGCGGGATGTAGGTCGAGGTGCCGCCGTACATCCGCCGGCCGATCATCCGCTTGGCGTACTGCACCGGGATCCGGCGCTGTGCCTGCTCGATGAAGGTGACGGCGGTGATGACCACCAGGACCAGCGCGAGCACCAGGAAGAACTTGCCCCAGCCCTGCTGAGTCTTGATCTTCCAACCCTCGGCGGGAAGACGCGCCGCGATCGAGGTGAAGATCAGCACCGACATGCCGTTGCCGACGCCCCGGTCGGTGATCAGCTCGCCGAGCCACATCACCATGCCCGTGCCGGCGGTCATCGTCATGACCAGGATGGTCAGCGTCAGCCAGTTCGGGATGCCGGTGCCCTCGGGCACGATCGGGAACTGGTCGCACTTGTTCTGGAAGAGCTGCCCGGAGCGGGCCAGCGCCACGAACGCCGACGACTGGAGGATGCCCAGGCCGAGGGTGAGGTAGCGGGTGTACTGGGTGATCTTCGCCTGGCCGGCCTGACCCTCCTTGCGGAGCTGCTCCAACCGCGGGATGACCACGGTGAGCAGCTGCAGGATGATCGACGCTGTGATGTAGGGCATGATCCCCAGCGCGAAGACCGAGAGCTGAAGCAGCGCCCCGCCGGAGAAGAGGTCGAGCAGGTTCAGCACCCCGGTGGTGTCCCCCTGGATGCTGTCGAGACACTTCTGCACGTTGCCGTACGACACACCCGGGCTGGGCAGGGTTGCGCCGAGCCGGTAGACCGCAATGATGCCTACCGTAAACAGCAGCTTCTTGCGCAGGTCAGGCGTACGGAACGCACTGAGAAAGGCGGACAGCAACTTTCTTCCTCCTGCGCGAGGCGGGCCGCCGGTGGTGGTCCCTGGCGGTCGGGGTGGGTGCCGGGCGAGCGCCCGATATCCATAGCTGGGATGGGACTCTAACAGCCCGATCCCGGTCCGGGCAGGTGTGCCCGGCTACATAAACCGAATCCGATATTACCCGGTGCACACGTTCGGGGTAGACCGTGGCGCCCGCCCAGTCACAGACAACTGAGCGGGCGCCACGGGTTCTGCCCTACAGCTCGGTGACGGAGCCACCGGCGGCGGTGATCTTCTCCTTGGCCGACGCGCTGAACGCGTGCGCCGACACCTGGATGGACACGCCGCTCAGGTCGCCGGTGCCGAGGACCTTGACCGGCTGGCCCTTGCGGACCGCGCCGGCCTCGACCAGCTCCAGCGGGCCGACCTGGCCGCCGTTCGGGAACAGCTCGGCGAGCCTGTCCAGGTTGACCACCTGGAAGACCACCTTGAACTTGTTCTTGAAGCCCTTCATCTTCGGCAGGCGCATGTGGATGGGCATCTGCCCACCCTCGAACGCCGCCGAGATGTTCTTGCGGGCCTTGGAGCCCTTGGTACCGCGACCGGCGGTCTTGCCCTTGGAGCCCTCACCGCGACCCACGCGGGTCTTCGCGGTCTTGGCCCCGGGCGCCGGGCGCAGGTGGTGGACCTTGATCGTCATTACTCGACCTCCTCGACCTTCACGAGGTGGTTGACCGCGAAGATCATGCCCCGGATCTCCGGCCGGTCCTCCTTGACCACCACGTCGTTGATCCGCTTGAGACCGAGCGAACGCAGCGACTCACGCTGGTTGTGCTTGGTCCCGATCACGGATCGGAGCTGGGTGACCTTCAGGCGAGCCATCAGGATGCCACCCCCGCCCGCGACGCCAGCATGGCGGCCGGCGCGACGTCCTCGACCGGCAGGCCACGACGGGCCGCGACGGCCTCCGGGGACTCGAGCCCCTTCAGCGCCGCCACCGTGGCGTGCACGATGTTGATCGGGTTCGACGACCCGAGGCTCTTGGAGAGCACATCGTGGATGCCGGCGCACTCCAGCACGGCACGCACCGGGCCACCGGCGATGACGCCCGTACCGGCCGAGGCCGGCTTGAGCAGCACCACGCCGGCGGCGGCCTCACCCGTGATCGGGTGCGGAATCGACTTACCGATCCGCGGCACCTTGAAGAAGTGCTTCTTGGCCTCCTCGACGCCCTTGGCGATCGCCGCGGGCACCTCCTTGGCCTTTCCGTAGCCCACGCCGACGGTGCCGTCGCCGTCGCCCACGATCACCAGGGCGGTGAAGCTGAAGCGACGACCACCCTTCACGACCTTGGCGACGCGGTTGATCGCGACGACCCGCTCGAGGTGCGGGGTCTTCTCGACGGGCGCGTTTCCGCGGCCGCCCTCACGGCGGTTGTCGCGGCGACCACCCTCGTTGCCACCGGACCCGCCGCCACGGCGCTGTTGACCTGGCATCAGCAGCCTTCCTTATCTCTCGTGACGGGGTTTCTAGAACTCGAGCCCGGCTTCGCGGGCGGCGTCGGCAAGCGCGGCGACCCGCCCCGCGTACCGGTTGCCACCGCGGTCGAAGACGACCTTCGAGATGCCGGCAGCCTTGGCCCGCTCGGCGAGCAGCGTGCCGACCTTGCCGGCCAGGGCGCTCTTGTCGCCCTCGGTGCCGCGCAGCGAGGCGTCCAGGGTCGAGGCCGACGCCAGGGTGTGACCCTTGGTGTCGTCCACGATCTGGGCCACGACGTGGCGCAGCGACCGGGTGACGACCAGACGGGGGCGCTCGGTGGTGCCGCTGACGTTCTTGCGGACCCGGAAGTGCCGACGCGCACGGCCGACGGCGCGCTTGGCGGCAACGCCGCGGCGGCGCTTGAGCAGCGTGGCGCTCACTTCTTACCTGCCTTTCCAGCCTTGCGGCGGATGACCTCGCCCTGGTACTTCACGCCCTTGCCCTTGTAGGGCTCCGGCGGGCGGATCTTCCGGATGTTGGCGGCGACCTCGCCGACCTGCTGCTTGTCGATGCCGGCCACGTGGAACACCGTCGGCTTCTCCACCGTGAAGGTGATGCCGTCCGGCGCGGGGACCAACACCGCGTGCGAGAACCCGAGCGCGAACTCCAGGTCCTTGCCCTTGGCCGTGACCCGGTAACCGGTGCCGGCGATCTCCAGGCTCTTGCGGTGGCCCTCGGTCACGCCGACGATCATGTTGGCGACCAGCGTACGGCTCAGGCCGTGCAGCTCCTTGGCCTTGCGCTCGTCGTTGGGCCGGTTGACCTGCAACTGGCCGTCCTCGGCGCGCTCCGCCGTGATGGGCTCGGCGAGCGTGTGCGACAGCTCGCCCTTCGGGCCCTTGACCTTGACGGTCTGGCCGTCGATCGTGATGTCGACGCCGGCAGGCACCGGGATCGACTTACGTCCAATACGCGACATTTCTACCTGTCTCCCGTTACCAGACGAAGGCGAGGACTTCCCCGCCAACGCTCCGCTTGCGGGCCTGCCGGTCGGTGAGCAGCCCCTGGGACGTCGAAATGATCGCCACGCCCAGCCCGCCGAGCACCCGCGGGAGCCCGTCCGACTTGGCGTACACCCGGAGACCGGGCTTGGACACGCGCTTGATGCCGGCCAGGCTCCGCTCGCGGCTCTGGCCGTACTTCAGCTCGACGACCAGTCGCTTGCCGACGGCGCCCTCCTCGGGCTCCTCGACCGACCAGGTTGCGATGTAACCCTCGGCCTTCAGGACCTCGGCGATGTTCGCCTTGATCTTGGAGTAGGGCATCTTCACCTGATCGTGGTACGCCTGGTTGGCGTTACGCAGACGCGTGAGCATGTCTGCGATCGGGTCGGTCATCGTCATGGATTTCGTCAGCCTTTCTCGCCGGGGTTCCCGGGGCGGTGAGCCCCGGGCCTACGGCGAAGAGCAATACATGATCGGTGCAAGGGGCCCCGGCCGGCAGCCGGGGCGCGGTCGCCCTTACCAGGAAGCCTTGGACACGCCCGGCAGCTCACCGCGGTGGGCCATCTCCCGGATGCAGATCCGGCAGAGCCCGAACTTGCGGTAGACCGCCTTGGGACGCCCACACCGCTGGCAGCGGGTGTACGCGCGAACCGAGAACTTCGGCTTCGCGGCCGCCTTGAGGATCAGCGCCTTCTTGGCCATCTCAGTTCTCCTTGAACGGGAAGCCCAGGAGCTTGAGCAGCGCCCGGCCCTCGTCGTCGGTCGTGGCGGTCGTGACCACCGTGATGTCCATGCCCCGCTGGCGATCGATCTTGTCCTGGTCGATCTCGTGGAACACCGACTGCTCGGTCAGACCGAACGTGTAGTTGCCGTGCCCGTCGAGCTTGCGCCCGTCCAGACCGCGGAAGTCGCGGATACGAGGCAGCGCGATGGACAGCAGGCGGTCCAGGAACTCCCACATCCGGTCGCCGCGCAGGGTGACCTTCGCGCCGATCGGCATGCCCTCGCGGAGCTTGAACTGCGCGATGGACTTGGTCGCCCGCCGCACCTGCGGCTTCTGGCCGGTGATGGTGGCCAGGTCCCGGACGGCGCCATCGATCAGCTTGGCGTCCCGGGCGGCCTCGCCGACACCCATGTTGACGACGATCTTGACCAGCCGCGGCACCTGCATGGGGTTGCCGAAGCTGTGCTGCTCCTGCAGCTTGGCCACGATCTCGTTGCGGTACCGCTCCTTGAGGCGCGGCATGGTCTTGGCTTCGGTAGCCGTGGTCATCACAGGTCCTTACCGGTGCTACGCGCGATGCGGACCTTCTGGCCGTTGTCGTCGAAGCGGTACCCGACGCGGGTCGGGTTCCCCTCGGAATCCAGGACCTGCACGTTGGAGACGTGGATCGGGGCTTCCTGGGTGACGATGCCACCGGTCTTGGCGCCACGCTGGGTGGTGCTGATACGGGTGTGCTTCTTGACCCGGTTCACGCCCTCGACCAGGACCTTGTCCTGCCGCGGGTAGGACGCGATGACCTTGCCCTTGGCACCCTTGTCCTTGCCGGCGATGACGACGACCGTGTCGCCCTTCTTGACCTTCACGGTCACAACACCTCCGGCGCGAGGGAAATAATCTTCATGAACCGCTTGTCCCGCAGCTCCCGGCCCACCGGGCCGAAGATACGGGTGCCGCGCGGGTCCCCACCGTCCTTGATGATGACGGCGGCGTTCTCGTCGAAGCGAATGTACGAGCCGTCCGGCCGCCGCCGCTCCTTGGCGGTGCGGACGACGACGGCCTTGACGACGTCGCCCTTCTTCACACCGGCACCCGGGATCGCGTCCTTGACCGTGGCCACGATGACGTCGCCGATGCTCGCGTAGCGCCGACCGGAGCCCCCGAGAACCCGGATGCACAGGATCTCCCGGGCACCCGTGTTGTCGGCGACGCGCAGTCGCGACTCCTGCTGAATCACGTCTATCTCCTATGTCTGCCGGTTCTCCGGCCGCCTGCCGCGGCCGGAGCCTGGCGGAACCCGCGCCCGACTGAAGCCGGGCGAGATCGAGCCTTCGCTACTTGGCCTTTTCCTGGATCTCCACGATCCGCCAACGCTTCGTGGCGGACAGCGGCCGGGTCTCCATGATCAGAACCCGATCGCCGATGCCGGCGGCGTTCTGCTCGTCGTGCACCTTCAGCTTGCTGGTACGGCGCATGATCTTGCCGTACAGCGCGTGCCTGACCCGGTCCTCGACCTCGACCACGACGGTCTTGTCCATCTTGTCGCTGACCACGAGGCCCTCGCGCACCTTGCGGCGGGCCCGCGCTTCGGCGGTGGTGGTGTTCTCGCTCATGATGCAGTCACCTCAGTCGGCGCGGCGGAGAGACCCAACTCGCGCTCACGCATGATCGTGTAGATCCGGGCGATCTCCCGACGGATGACCTGCAACCGCCGGTTGTTGTCCAGCTGCCCGGTTGCGCCCTGCACGCGGAGGTTGAACAGCTCCGCCTTGGCCTCGCGCAGCTTCGCGACCAGCTCCTCGTCGGAGTGCTCACGCAGCTCGGAGGCCTTAACGCCCGCTGCCATCAGGATTCACCCACTTCGCGCGTAACAATGCGGCACTTCATCGGGAGCTTGTGGATCGCGCGACGCATCGCTTCTCGCGCGATCTGCTCGTTGGGGAAGGACATCTCGAAGAGGATCCGCCCCGGCTTGACGTTGGCGACCCACCACTCGGGCGAGCCCTTACCGGAACCCATCCGGGTCTCGGCCGGCTTCTTGGTCAGGGCCTGGTCCGGGAAGATCGAGATCCAGACCTTACCGCCACGCTTGATGTGGCGGGTCATCGCGATACGCGCCGACTCGATCTGCCGGTTGGTCACGTACGCCGGCTCGAGAGCCTGGATCCCGAACTCGCCGAACACCACGCGGTTGCCACCCTTGGACGCGCCACTGCGGTCCGGGTGGTGCGGCTTGCGGAAGCCCTTCGGGGGCTTGCGCGGCATCAGCATCTGTCAGCCCTCCTGCTGCGTTTCTGCCGGAGTCGAAGCGACCGAGGCGACAGCAGCGCTGTCGATCGGCTCGCCGCTCGGCGTCTCAGCCTGCTGCGCGATGGTGGTCGCAGCAGCCCGGCCGGCCTCGGTGCCACCGGCGGTCGTGCCGGACGAACCGGACCGACCACGGCGCGGACGCTCGGGGCGGTCGGCACGCTCACGACGCGGGCGCGACGGCGCCTCGGCCGGGGTCTCCCGACCCGGCACCGCGTCACCCTTGTAGATCCAGACCTTCACGCCGATGCGGCCGAAGGTGGTACGGGCCTCGAAGAAGCCGTACTCGATGTTGGCCCGCAGCGTGTGCAGCGGGACGCGACCCTCGCGGTAGAACTCGGTCCGGCTCATCTCGGCACCGCCGAGGCGACCCGAGACCTGGACCCGGATGCCCTTGCACACCGGGTTCTTCATCGCCGACTGCATCGCCTTGCGCATCGCCCGACGGAAGCTGACCCGGCTGGAGAGCTGCTCGGCGACGCCCTGGGCGACCAGCTGCGCGTCCGACTCGGGGTTCTTCACCTCGATGATGTTCAGCTGTACCTGCTTGCCGGTGAGCTTCTCCAGCTCGCCGCGGATCCGGTCGGCCTCCGCACCCTTCCGGCCGATGACGATGCCCGGCCGGGCGGTGTGGATGTCGACGCGGACCCGGTCCCGGGTGCGCTCGATGTCGACCTTGGAGATGCCGGCACGCTCGAGGCCCTTGGACATCATCCGGCGAATCTTGACATCTTCGCCGATGTAGTCCTTGTAGAGCTTGTCCGCGAACCAGCGGGACTTCCAGTCGGTCGAGATGCCGAGCCGGAACCCAGTGGGGTGAACCTTCTGACCCATTACTCGGCGCCCTCCGTCTTGCTCTCCGTCTCAGCGGCCTCGGCCTGCTTCGCCGGGGCGACCTTCTTCGCCGCGGACTTCTTCGGCGCAGCCGGCGCGACCGCCTCGACCGCCACAGTGATGTGGCAGGTCCGCTTGCGGATCCGGTACGCCCGGCCCTGCGCGCGCGGCCGGAACCGCTTCATCGTCGGGCCCTCGTCGACGAACGCCTCGCTGACGAGCAGCGCATCGGGGTCCAGCCGCTCGTTGTTCTCCGCGTTCGCGATCGCGCTCGCGAGCACCTTGTACACCTGCTCACTCGCAGCCTGCGGCGCGAACTGCAGCACCGTAAGCGCCTCCTTCGCGGGCAGGCCGCGGACGAGGTTGACCACCCGGCGCGCCTTCATCGGCGAGATGCGCACGTGCCGCGCAATCGCCCGCGCGCCCGGAAGCACCGGAGCGTCGCCCTTTCCTGGCATCGCTGTAACCCCTTGTTCCTCTATCCGTATGCCCGCGGCGTCAGCGCCGGCGGCTCTTCCGGTCGTCCTTCTCGTGACCCTTGAACGTGCGGGTCAGCGCGAACTCGCCGAGCTTGTGCCCGACCATCGCCTCGGTAACGAACACCGGGACGTGCTTGCGTCCGTCATGCACGGCGATCGTGTGGCCGAGCATCTCGGGGATGATCGTCGAGCGCCGCGACCAGGTCTTGATGACGTTCTTCGAGCCCTTGTCGTTCTGCGTCTCCACCTTCTTGAGCAGGTGGTCGTCGACGAACGGGCCCTTCTTCAGGCTGCGAGGCATGTCTTATCTCCCTCAGCCGCGCTTACGCGTGGCGTAGCGGCGGCGAACGATCAGCCGGTCACTCGGCTGGCCCTTGCGACGGGTGCGGCCCTCGGGCTTACCCTGCGGGTTGACCGGGTGACGGCCACCTGAGGTCTTACCCTCACCACCACCGTGCGGGTGGTCGACCGGGTTCATGGCGACGCCTCGGACGGTCGGGCGCCTGCCCTTCCACCGCATGCGGCCGGCCTTACCCCAGTTGATGTTCGACTGGTCGGCGTTGCCGATCTCGCCGACGCTGGCGCGGCACCGCACGTCGACCCGCCGGATCTCACCGGACGGCAGACGCAGGGTGGCGTACACGCCCTCCCGGCCGAGCAGCTGGACGCCGACGCCGGCCGAGCGGGCCAACTTGGCGCCGCCGCCCGGACGCAGCTCCACGTTGTGGATGGTGGTACCGACCGGGATGTTGCGCAGCGGCAGGTTGTTACCCGGCTTGATGTCGGCGCCCGGTCCGGACTCGACCGCGTCGCCCTGCTTCAGGTCCTTCGGCGCGATGATGTAGCGCTTCTCGCCGTCGGCGTAGTGCAGCAGCGCGATGCGCGCGGTGCGGTTCGGGTCGTACTCGATGTGCGCGACCTTCGCCGGGATGCCGTCCTTGTCGACCCGCTTGAAGTCGATCAGACGGTACTGGCGCTTGTGGCCGCCACCGTGGTGCCGGGTGGTGATCCGGCCGTGGACGTTACGCCCACCCTTCTTCGGCAGCGGCGCCAGCAGCGACTTCTCGGGCTTCGACCGGGTGATCTCGGCGAAGTCGGCGACGCTCGAGCCACGCCGGCCCGGCGTCGTCGGCTTGTATTTACGGATAGCCATTGTCTACACCCCTCAGCTGACCGGGCCGCCGAAGGCCTCGATACGGTCACCGTCAGCCAGCTTCACGATCGCCCGCTTGGTGGCCTTGCGCTGACCGAAACCGGTCTTGGTGCGCTTGCGCTTGCCCTCGCGGTTGAGCGTGTTGACCGTCAGGACGCGGACGTTGAAGATCTGCTGGATAGCGATCTTGATCTCAGTCTTGTTCGCGTCCGGGCGCACCAGGAAGGTGTACCAGTTCCGGTTCAGCTCGCTGTAGCTCTTCTCCGAGACGACCGGCGCGACGATGATGTCCCGCGGATCGGCGATCGTGCTCACTTGCCACCCTCCTCGGTGGTCTCGGCGGGAACACCCAGGAACTCGTCCAGGGCGTCCTTGGTGAAGACCACGTCGTCGGCCACCAGCACGTCGTACGTGTTGAGCTGGCCGGCCTCGATCAGGTGCACCCGCGGCTCATTGCGCAGCGACACCCAGTTCAGCTCGTCGGTGCTGCTCAGCACGACCAGGACCCGGGTGGCCTCGGTCAGCTTGACCAGCGTGGCCAGGGCGGCCTTGGTCGACGGCTTCTCGCCCGAGACGAACGCCTCGACGACGTGCACCTGGCCAGCGCGGGCCCGGTCGGAGAGAGCGCCACGCAGGGCGGCGGCCTTCATCTTCTTCGGGGTCCGCTGGCTGTAGTCACGCGGCACCGGGCCGTGGACCACGCCACCGCCGGCGAACTGCGGCGCGCGGATCGAACCCTGACGGGCCCGACCGGTGCCCTTCTGCTTGTACGGCTTCTTGCCGCCGCCGGCGACCTCGCCGCGGGTCTTGGCCTTGTGCGTGCCCTGGCGGGCTGCCGCAAGCTGGGCCACCACGACCTGGTGCATCAGCGCGAGGTTGGCCTGGACGTCGAAGATGTCGCCCGGCAGCTCGACGGAGCTGCTCTTGGCGCCTTCGACGTTGAGGACGTCAACGGTGGTCACTTGGCCACACCGCCCTTCTTCACCTTGGTCTTGGCCGCGCTGCGGACCAGGACCAGCGCGCCCTTGGGACCGGGAATGGCCCCACGAACGAGCAGGAGGTTGTTCTCGGTGTCGACCGCCTGGACGGTCAGGTTCTGGACGGTGTAGCGCACGCCACCCATCCGGCCGGCCATCCGGGTGCCCTTGAAGACGCGACCCGGGGTGGCGCACGCGCCGATCGAGCCCGGTGAGCGGTGCTTGCGCTCGACACCGTGGCTGGCGCGCAGACCGTGGAAGCCGTGCCGCTTCATCGGGCCGGCGTAGCCCTTGCCCTTGGTCCTGCCGGTGACGTCGATGCTGACGCCGACCGGGAACTCCTCGACCGTGACCTCCTGGCCCAGCGAGTAGTCCGCGGCGTTCGCGGTGCGCAGCTCGACGATGTGTCGGCGCGGCGCCACGTCCGCCTTCGCGTAGTGCCCGCTGACCGGCTTCTTCACCTTGCGCGGGTCGATCGTGCCGTAGGCGAGCTGGACTGCGGAGTAACCGTCCTTCTCGGCGCTACGAACCTGGCTGATGACGCACGGGCCGGCCTGAACCACGGTCACCGGGACAACACGGTTGTTGTCCCAGACCTGGGTCATGCCGAGCTTTGCGCCCAGGATCCCCTTGACTTGCCTGTCCATTTGTCCGGTCCCTACAGCTTGATCTCGATGTCGACGCCAGCCGGCAGGTCGAGGCGCATGAGCGAGTCGACCGTCTTCGGAGTCGGGTCGATGATGTCGATCAGCCGCTTGTGAGTGCGCATCTCGAAGTGCTCGCGCGAGTCCTTGTACTTGTGCGGCGAGCGGATGACGCAGAAACGGTTGATCTCCGTGGGCAGCGGCACCGGGCCAGCGACCTGCGCCCCGGTACGCGTCACCGTCTCGACGATCTTCCGCGCCGAGGAGTCGACGACCTCGTGGTCATAGGCCTTGAGCCGGATGCGGATCTTCTGTCCCGCCATGGTGGCTTCTGTTCCTTCTCTCGATGCCGCTGTGTTGCGGGCACCTGCACCGGCTGGCACAGGCCCACTTCCGCCGACCCCCGCGGTCGGGCGTGTCGCGCCCTCGGACCAGGCTCCGCCCCGGGTCTCCGGAGCTCTGCTGACCGCGCGGTGGGTCATGGCGCCGATCGCGTCACCGCGACCTGAACGCCGTGCGAGGGTGGTTGGCCGCCAGGGACAAGCCAACCACCCTACGCGCGACTGCTCAACGACCCGGAGGTCCAGCGAACGCCGGACGCGGGGCGACGAACTGTCGTTACGCAACCTGACTAGTATGCCCCACTACCGGCAGCAACGCTAATCGGGGTTACCCAGGTCACTTGATGATCTTGGTGACGCGACCCGCGCCGACCGTACGGCCACCCTCCCGAATCGCGAACTTGAGGTTGTCCTCCATCGCGATGGGCTGGATCAGGTTCACGGTCATCGTGGTGTTGTCGCCCGGCATGACCATCTCGGTGCCCTCGGGCAGCGTGACGACGCCGGTGACGTCCGTGGTCCGGAAGTAGAACTGCGGACGGTAGTTCTGGAAGAACGGGGTGTGCCGGCCGCCCTCCTCCTTGGAGAGGATGTAGACCGTCGCCTCGAACTCCGTGTGCGGGGTGTTCGAGCCCGGCTTCACCACGACCATGCCGCGCTCGACCTCGTCGCGCTTGGTGCCACGCAGCAGCAAGCCGACGTTCTCGCCCGCGCGGGCGTCGTCCAGGGTCTTCCGGAACATCTCGATCGCGGTGACCTTGGTCTTGAAGCCCTTCTCCTTGATACCGACGAGCTCGACATCCTCGTTCGGCAGGAGAACGCCGCGCTCCACGCGACCGGTGACGACGGTGCCACGACCGGTGATCGTGAAGACGTCCTCGACCGGCATCAGGAACGGCTTGTCGATCTCGCGCTCAGGCTGCGGGATCGCGGTGTCGACCGCGTTCATCAGCTCGAGCAGCTTCTCGGTCCAGACCGGGTCGCCCTCGAGCGCCTTCAGCGCGGAGACCTGGACGACAGGCAGGTCGTCACCCGGGTACTCCTGCGACGAGAGCAGCTCGCGGACCTCGAGCTCGACGAGCTCCAGGAGCTCCTCGTCGTCGACCATGTCGCTCTTGTTGAGCGCCACGACGATGTACGGCACGCCGACCTGACGGGCCAGCAGCACGTGCTCGCGGGTCTGCGGCATCGGGCCGTCGGTCGCCGCGACCACCAGGATCGCGCCGTCCATCTGCGCGGCACCGGTGATCATGTTCTTGATGTAGTCGGCGTGCCCGGGGCAGTCGACGTGCGCGTAGTGCCGAGACTCGGTCTGGTACTCGACGTGCGCGATCGAGATCGTGATGCCGCGGGCCTTCTCCTCCGGCGCCTTGTCGATCTGGTCGAACGGCGTGTAGGGGTTCAGGTCGGGGTACTGGTCGTGCAGGACCTTGGTGATGGCCGCCGTCAGCGTCGTCTTACCGTGGTCGATGTGACCAATGGTGCCGATGTTGACGTGCGGCTTAGTCCGCTCGAACTTCGCCTTCGCCACTGGTGTCCTCCTGTGGACTTCTTGGTTCGTTCGCCCCGGCGCGCCAGGTCGGCGCTTAGGACTCTGTCGACAGCCTTTCCGGCCTCGCGGCCGGAGAGCTTTGGTGGGTTCTGCGGCGATGAAGCCTACAGACCCGGTCTCACGCATCCCGACCGAGGTGGCCGCCGGCGGGGATACCCTCCCGCGACCAGCCCCGGTTCATCGGATCAGCTCAGGTGAGCGTCACTCACCCGTAGCCTTGGCGATGATCTCCTTCGCCACGCTCTGCGGAATCTCGGCGTAGGAGTCGAACTGCATGCTGTAGCTGGCCCGGCCCTGGGTCTTCGACCGCAGGTCGCCGACGTAGCCGAACATCTCCGACAACGGCACCAGGGCCTTCACGATGCGGGTGCCGCTGCGCTCCTCCATCGCCTGGATCAAGCCACGGCGGGAGTTGAGGTCGCCGATGACGTCACCCATGTTCTCCTCAGGAGTGGTGACCTCAACGGCCATCATCGGCTCGAGCAGTGCGGGGTCGGCCTTGCGGGCCGCCTCCTTCATCACCATCGAGCCGGCGATCTTGAACGCCATTTCCGAGGAGTCGACCTCGTGGTACTGGCCGTCCAGCAGCGTCAGCTTGACACCGACCAGCGGGAAGCCGGCCAGGATGCCGTACTGCAGCGCGTCCTGGGCGCCGGCGTCCACCGACGGGATGAACTCCCGGGGGATACGGCCACCGGTGACGGCGTTGGCGAACTCGTACGTCGGGGAGTCGTTGCCCAGTGGCAGCGGCTCCACGCTGACGATGACCCGGGCGTACTGGCCGGAGCCACCGGTCTGCTTCTTGTGGGTGTACTCGATCTTGTCCACCTTGCGGCGGATGGTCTCGCGGTACGCCACCTGCGGCTTGCCGATGTTCGCCTCGACGTTGAACTCGCGGCGCATCCGGTCGACCAGGATGTCCAGGTGCAGCTCGCCCATGCCGGAGATGACCGTCTGACCGGTCTCCTCGTCCAGCTTGACGCGGAAGGTCGGGTCCTCCTCCGCCAGCCGCTGGATGGCGGTGCTGAGCTTCTCCTGGTCGGCCTTGGTCTTCGGCTCGATGGCGACCTCGATGACCGGCTCCGGGAAGGTCATCGACTCCAGGATGACCGGGTTCGCCGGGTCGCACAGCGTGTCACCGGTGGTGGTCTGCTTCAGACCCTGCACCGCGATGATGTCGCCAGCCTGGGCCGAGCCGCGCTCTTCCCGCTTGTTGGCGTGCATCTGGTAGATCTTGCCGATCCGCTCCTTGCGGTCCTTGGTGGAGTTGACCACCTGGTTGCCGGTCTCGATTACGCCGGAGTAGACCCGGACGTAGGTGAGCTTGCCAAGGTGCTTGTCGGTCTGGATCTTGAAGGCGAGGCCGGCGAACGGCTCCGCCTTCGACGGCTTCCGCTGCAGCGGCGTCTCGCCGTCGGTCGCGGTGCCCTCGATCGCCGGGACGTCCAGCGGCGACGGCAGGAAGTCGACCACGGCGTCGAGCATCGGCTGGACGCCCTTGTTCTTGAACGCCGAGCCGCAGAGCACCGGGTTGGCCTTGCTGGCGATGGTGGCGCGCCGGATGGCGGCCTTGATCTCCTCGACGGAGATCTCCTCGCCCTCCAGGTACTTCTCCATCACCGCGTCGTCGACGTCGGCCAGGGTCTCCAACAGCTTCTCGCGCCACTCCGCGGCGGAGTCGGCGAGGTCGGCCGGGATCTCCTCGATCGCGTAGTCCTCACCCTTCTGGGTCTCCCCGCGCCAGGTGAGGGCGCGCATGCCGATCAGGTCGACGACTCCGATGTGGTTGCCCTCGAGCCCGATCGGGATCTGGAGCACCAGCGGGGTGGCGTTGAGCCGGTCGATCATCATCTGCACGCAGCGGAAGAAGTCCGCGCCGGTCCGGTCGAGCTTGTTGACGAAGCACATCCGCGGGACGTCGTACTTGTCGGCCTGCCGCCAGACGTTCTCCGTCTGCGGCTCCACGCCGGCCACACCGTCGTAGACCGCGACCGCACCGTCCAGCACCCGCAGCGACCGCTCGACCTCGACCGTGAAGTCGACGTGGCCGGGCGTGTCGATGATCTGGATCGTGTGGCCCTTCCACTCACACTTGGTAGCAGCGGAGGTGATGGTGATACCACGCTCCTGCTCCTGCTCCATCCAGTCCATGACGGCACCGCCATCGTGGACCTCACCGATCTTGTACGTGATACCGGTGTAGAAGAGGATCCGCTCGGTGGTGGTGGTCTTACCGGCATCGATGTGCGCCATGATGCCGATGTTGCGTACGTTGGCGAGCGCGTCTGCGGCGGCCACTTCAATCCCTACTTATCGTCGTCTCGACACAACTGGTGGCGGTTCCGGCGCCCAGAGAGGCGCCGGAACCAAGTGTGTTACCAGCGGTAGTGCGCGAAGGCCTTGTTCGACTCGGCCATCTTGTGCGTGTCCTCGCGCCGCTTCACGGCAGCACCCAGGCCGTTGCTCGCGTCCAGCAGCTCGTTCATGAGCCGCTCGATCATGGTCTTCTCGCGCCGGGCCTTGGAGTACGTCACCAGCCAGCGCAGACCGAGGGTGGTCGCGCGGGTCGGACGGACCTCGACCGGCACCTGGTAGGTGGCGCCACCGACGCGGCGGCTGCGCACCTCGAGGGTCGGCTTGACGTTGTCCATCGCCCGCTTGAGGGTGACGACCGGGTCGGTGCCGGACTTCTCGCGGCAGCCCTCCAGAGCGGCGTACACGATACGCTCGGCGAGCTGACGCTTACCGCGCATGAGGATCTTGTTCACCAGCTGGGTGACCAACGGCGAGTTGTACACCGGGTCAGCGACCAGCGGCTTCCGCGGAGCGGGTCCCTTACGCGGCATCTCAGCTCTTCTCCTTCTTCGCGCCGTAACGGCTGCGCGCCTGCTTGCGGTTGCGGACACCCTGGGTGTCCAGCGAACCGCGAACGATCTTGTAACGCACGCCGGGGAGGTCCTTCACCCGGCCGCCGCGAACGAGCACGATCGAGTGCTCCTGCAGGTTGTGACCCACGCCCGGGATGTAGGCGGTCACCTCGATCTGGCTGCTGAGCTTGACGCGAGCGACCTTACGGAGCGCCGAGTTCGGCTTCTTGGGGGTGGTGGTGTACACGCGGGTGCACACACCGCGCCGCTGAGGGGAACCCTTCAGCGCCGGGGTCTTGGTCTTGGTCGTCTTGGCCTTGCGGCCCTTTCGGACCAGCTGCTGAATCGTGGGCACCGGGTTTCTCCGCTCCCTTCGGCCGCCATCCGGCGGCCGCGCCGTCTACTCGTAACCGCCCCTGGTGGGAAGGCTCTCCTACATTCCGGCCAGGGCCACCTTGCGGAGGTCCCGGCACCCGCGGTCGGGCGTGTCGCCCAGCTCACGGTCCCGGTGCCGCCGCTCGCGCGCGCACCGGATTTCTGTCACCGGCCCGCGATCACCCGCGCCGGGTCTTTGGCTATGTCGTGTCGCCGCATGATCACCAGGTCGCCCGGGTCCAGCGCACGCACGAGTCGCCCGGGCAGGCCCGGGCGCAAGGGGAAAGAGTACCTATCACAGCCGCACAGGTCAAAACGGAGAGGTCCCGGAGATCGGCGTCACCGCCCTGCGGGCCGAACCGTCGTGCCTGCCCATCCGCGATGGGCACCTACGGAAACAAGTGTAACGGCTTCCGTCGGAGACGACCCGGTCGCCCCCGCAGGACCCCGGCCAGCCCGCGCCGTCCGCCCCCGCCACCTCGACGGCCCGGGGAGGACCGAACACCTCGGGCCGGCCGCCTGACGCCGTCGATCACCGGGCCCGGCGGACCACCGGCTCAGCCGAGGCCGGAGAGCAGCGCCAGGCCCAGACCGAGCAGGCTGAGCGCCAGGCCCAAAGCGCCGCAACTGATCCCGGCCAGGGCCAGGCCCCGGCCGGTGAACCGCACCGCGGGCGGCGGCGCAGGTCGCCGGATCTGTCGCGTGCTGAGCAGACCGGCCACCACGGCCGCCGCCCCGGCCAGCACCCCGAGGAACGCGAACACGCCGGCGGCCCAGACTCCCTGCGAGGCCGCGGTCGCCCCCAGACAGATCACCAGGAGCGAAACCAGGGCCGAGGCGATCCCGGCCACCAACGAGCCGACCGCGAGCCCGGAGGTGACCGGGGGGACGTCGAGGTGCACCACACCGAACGGGGTGCCGGGCACCGGGTCGACCCGCTTCGGCGGCCGGGGGGCCTCCCGCGGCGGCGGGGGCACCCGCCCCCAGCCGGTGCCCGGCCCGCCCCAGCCGGGGCCCGCGTGCTGGCCCGGATACCCCACCGGTCCCGCTGCGGGGTGAGCCCCTGCCGGTTGCCCGGACCAGGGTGCCCGCGTCGGATACGGGCCGGCCGGCCGCTCACCGCCGGACGGACCCGCCGGCGACGACCAGCCGACCGGCGGCGCGGTGCCCGGGTGCGAGGCGGGACCGACCTGCGACGCGGTGCCCGGGTGCGACGCGGGACCGACCTGCGACGCGGGACCGACCGGCGGGAACGGACCCGGAGGAGCTTCCGCGTTCCCGGCCGGCGGGGGCGGCGGGGAGACCGGCGGCGGCGCGTACTCCACGGAGGCGACCTCCGGGGCGATGCGGGGCCCGGCGTCCGCGTCGGCAGCCGGCCTGGCCCATGGGCTCCCCCCCGGCGATGCGGGGGGCCCGGCCGGATCCGGGGGCGCGGCGGGTCGCTCCGCCGGATCGCCCGAGGGCCGCGCCGGTTCCGTCACGAGGGCCTCCAGTCGCCGGTCGCTGTCCGCCGCCGCGCGACGGACACCGGTCAGGCTACCGCCGCCGCCCCAGCCCTCGTGGGTGGGCGGGGACGCATCCCCCGGGACGGTCAGTCCACGTTCGGCGCGTAGTCGTGCCCGAACGGCTGTCCGGCCAGTCGGACCAGCCCGATCACCACCGCCACCACGACGGTCGTCGCGACCAGGACCAACCCCGCCCAGGCCAGCCGCTCCCCCCGCCGCAGCCAGGCCCCGCCGGTGAGGAAACCCCCCGAGGCGTACGCCTCCCGCCGGGCCTGACGGGCCAGCACGAGGGCGAGCGTGGCCGGCACCACCCCACCGACGAAGAGCCCGGTGAGCGCGCCCATCAGGCCGAGAGCGAAGACCGCGCGGGCCTTGCTGGACCGGACCGGGTCAGGATCGAGCGGATGGCGCGGCCCCGGCTGCGCGACGGGCACCTGCCCGGGTGCGGTCGTCATGCCCACCATCATGCCCCTCCGGCCCGGTCGGCGACCCGGCCCCCGCCGCCCTCTTCCCCGCCGGAGCCACCCCGCCGCCCACGGGGGTTCGGCAACCACGGCACCCGGCCGGGAGATCTCTTCCATCGGTTCTGTCCGAACCGGGATACGACGAGGCCCCCGGCGGCTGCCGGGGGCCTCGTCGTTCCTACTGCTTAGCGGTACGACCCGAAGTCGAAGTCGTCCAGCGGCACGGCCTGCCCGCTGGCCGGCCCGAAGCCGTAGTCGGTCTCCGGGTAGCCGGTCATCGAGTAGACCTTGGCCTTGGCCTCCTCGGTCGGCTCGACCCGGACGTTGCGGTACTTGCTGATGCCCGTACCGGCCGGGATGAGCTTACCGATGATCACGTTCTCCTTGAGGCCGACCAGCGAGTCGCTGCGCGAGTTGATCGCCGCGTCGGTCAGCACCCGGGTGGTCTCCTGGAAGGAGGCCGCCGACAGCCAGGAGTCCGTGGCCAGCGAGGCCTTGGTGATACCCATCAGCACCGGGCGACCGGCGGCGGGCTCGCCACCCTCGGAGACGAGCCGGCGGTTCTCCGACTCGAACAGCGCCCGGTCGACCAGCACGCCCGGCAGGAACTCGGTCGAGCCGGAGTCGATGACCGTCACCCGCTTCAGCATCTGGCGGATGATGATCTCGATGTGCTTGTCGTGGATGAGCACACCCTGCGAGCGGTAGACCTGCTGGACCTCCTGGGTCAGGTGGACCTGGACCGCGCGCGGGCCGAGGATGCGCAGCAGCTCGTGCGGGTCGATGGTGCCCTCGGTGAGCTTCTCGCCGACCTCGACGTGGTCGCCGTCGTGGGCCCGCAGCCGGACCCGCTTGGAGATCTTGTCGTAGACGATCTCCTCGCTGCCGTCGTCCGGCACAACGATGATCTTCCGCGACCGCTCGCCGTCCTCGATCCGGATCCGGCCCGGGGTGTCGGCGATCGGCGCCTTGCCCTTCGGGACCCGGGCCTCGAAGATCTCCTGGACGCGGGGCAGACCCTGGGTGATGTCCTCACCCGCGACACCACCGGTGTGGAACGTACGCATCGTCAGCTGCGTACCGGGCTCACCGATCGACTGGGCGGCGATGATGCCGACCGCCTCGCCGACGTCCACGGTCTTGCCGGTCGGCAGCGAGCGGCCGTAGCACGCACCGCAGACGCCCAGCTTCGACTCGCAGGTGAGTACGCTGCGCACCCGCACCGTCTCCACCCCGGCAGCGACGATCCGGTCGACCCCGATGGAGTTGACGTCCTGGCCGCGCTCGGCGACGACGTTGCCGTCCGGCCCCTTGATGTCGTCCGCCAGGGTCCGGGCGTGCACGCTGGTCTCGGCGTGCTCGTGGACGTACAGCTTGCCGTCGCGCCGCTCGCCGATCTGCATCGGGATGGCCCGGTCGGTGCCGCAGTCCTCCTCGCGGATGATGACGTCCTGCGACACGTCCACCAGACGACGGGTCAGGTAACCCGAGTCGGCGGTCCGCAGCGCGGTGTCGGCGAGACCCTTGCGGGCACCGTGCGTGGAGATGAAGTACTCCAGCACGGACAGACCCTCCCGGTAGCTGGCCTTGATCGGCCGGGGGATGATCTCGCCCTTCGGGTTGGCCACCAGACCACGGATCGCGGCGATCTGACGGAGCTGGAGCAGGTTACCGCGGGCGCCCGAGTGGATCATCTTCCACAGGGGGTTCTCCTGCGGCAACGCGGTGTCCATCTCCTTGGCGACCTCGTTGGTCGCCTTGGTCCAGATCTCGATGAGTTCGCCGCGACGCTCCTCGGCGGTCATCAGACCCCGCTGGTACTGCTTGTCGATCCGGTCGGCTTCCTTCTCGTACTTCTCCAGGATCTCCCGCTTGCGCGGCGGAGCGATGACGTCCTCCATGCCGATCGTCACGCCGGACCAGGTCGCCCAGTGGAAACCGGCCTCCTTGAGGCCGTCCAGGGTGGCGGCCAGCGCCACCTTCGGGAAGCGCTCGGCCAGGTCGTTGACGATCGCGGAGAGCTGCCCCTTGCGGATCTCGTAGTTCACGAAGCGGTAGCCCTGCGGCAGCGTCTCGTTGAACAGCACCCGGCCCAGGGTGGTCTCGACGGTGAGCGGGTCACCCTCGACCCAGCCCTCCGGCGCGACCCACGGCTCCGCGCCGACGCCGTTGTCGACCCCGACCAGCCCGCGCAGACGGATCTTCACCGGCGCCTGCAGGTGCAGCTCGCTGGCGTCGAAAGCCATCCGGGCCTCGGCGTCCGAGCTGAACGGCCGGTCCTCGCCCTTCTCACCGGCCCTGAGGTGGGTGAGGTGGTACAGGCCGATGACCATGTCCTGGGTGGGCATCGTGACCGGCTTGCCGTCGGCCGGCTTGAGGATGTTGTTCGACGACAGCATCAGGATCCGCGCCTCGGCCTGAGCCTCGGCGGACAGCGGCACGTGCACCGCCATCTGGTCACCGTCGAAGTCGGCGTTGAACGCGGTGCAGACCAGCGGGTGGATCTGGATCGCCTTGCCCTCGACGAGCTGCGGCTCGAAGGCCTGGATGCCCAGTCGGTGCAGAGTCGGCGCGCGGTTCAGCAGCACCGGGTGCTCGCCGATGACCTCTTCCAGCACGTCCCACACGACCGGCCGCTGCCGCTCGACCATCCGCTTGGCGGACTTGATGTTCTGCGCGTGGTTGAGGTCCACGAGCCGCTTCATCACGAACGGCTTGAACAGCTCCAGCGCCATCTGCTTGGGCAGGCCGCACTGGTGCAGCTTCAGCTTCGGGCCGACCACGATGACCGAACGGCCGGAGTAGTCGACGCGCTTGCCGAGCAGGTTCTGCCGGAACCGGCCCTGCTTGCCCTTGAGCATGTCGGACAGCGACTTGAGCGGGCGGTTGCCCGGCCCGGTGACCGGCCGGCCGCGGCGGCCGTTGTCGAACAGCGCGTCGACGGCCTCCTGGAGCATCCGCTTCTCGTTGTTGACGATGATCTCGGGCGCGCCGAGGTCGATCAGCCGCTTGAGGCGGTTGTTCCGGTTGATCACGCGGCGGTACAGGTCGTTCAGGTCGGAGGTCGCGAAGCGGCCACCGTCGAGCTGCACCATCGGGCGCAGGTCCGGCGGGATGACCGGGACGCAGTCCAGCACCATGCCGAGCGGCGAGTTGCGGGTGTTCAGGAACGCCGCCACGACCTTGAGCCGCTTGAGCGCCCGGATCTTCCGCTGACCCTTGCCGGAGCGGATGGTCTCGCGCAGGCTCTCGGCCTCGGTGGAGAGGTCCATGTTCTGGACCAGCGCCTTGATGGCCTCGGCACCCATCGCGCCGGTGAAGTACTCGCCGAACCGGTCGCGCAGCTCCCGGTAGAGCAGCTCGTCGGTGACCAGCTGCTTCGAGTCCAGCTTGCGGAAGGTGTCGAGCACCTCGTCCAGGCGGTCGATCTCGCGCTGGGCCCGGTCGCGGATCTGGCGCATCTCGCGCTCTCCGCCCTCCTTGACCTTGCGCCGGACGTCCGCCTTCGCGCCCTCGGCCTCCAGCTCGGCCAGGTCGGCCTCGAGCTTGGCGGCCCGCTTCTCGATCTCCGAGTCGCGGCTGTTCTCGGCCTGCCGCTTCTCGGCCAGGATCTCGTTCTCGATGGTCGAGAGGTCACGGTGACGCGACTCGGCGTCCACGCTCGTGATCACGTACGAGGCGAAGTAGATGATCTTTTCGAGGTCCTTCGGGGCGAGGTCCAGCAGGTAACCCAGCCGGCTCGGCACGCCCTTGAAGTACCAGATGTGGGTCACCGGAGCGGCCAGCTCGATGTGACCCATCCGCTCCCGGCGCACCTTGGAGCGGGTCACCTCGACGCCGCAGCGCTCGCAGATGATGCCCTTGAACCGGACCCGCTTGTACTTACCGCAGTAGCACTCCCAGTCCCGCTGAGGGCCGAAGATCTTCTCGCAGAAGAGCCCGTCCTTTTCCGGCTTGAGGGTGCGGTAGTTGATCGTCTCAGGCTTCTTGACCTCGCCGTGCGACCACTGACGGATGTCGTCGGCGGTGGCGAGACCGATGCGCAGCTCGTCGAAGAAGTTGACGTCGAGCACTATGTCCCCTATGTCGTCGTCTGTACTGCTTAGCTAATGGGTGGGGTCGGGAGCCGGCGAGCCGGCTCCCGACCGCTCACCTCAGACCTCTTCGACCGAGCTCGGCTCGCGCCGGGACAGGTCGATGCCCAGCTCCTCCGCGGCCCGGAACACCTCGTCGTCGGTCTCGCGCATCTCCAGGGCCACACCGTCGCTGGAGAGCACCTCCACGTTGAGGCACAGCGACTGCAGCTCCTTGAGCAACACCTTGAACGACTCCGGAATGCCCGGCTCCGGGATGTTCTCGCCCTTGACGATCGCCTCGTAGACCTTGACCCGGCCCAGGACGTCGTCGGACTTGATCGTGAGCAGCTCCTGCAGGGCGTATGCGGCGCCGTACGCCTGCATCGCCCAGCACTCCATCTCACCGAAGCGCTGGCCACCGAACTGCGCCTTACCACCCAGCGGCTGCTGCGTGATCATCGAGTACGGGCCGGTCGACCGGGCGTGGATCTTGTCGTCGACCAGGTGGTTGAGCTTCAGGATGTAGATGTAACCGACCGCGATCGGGTCCGGCAGCGGCTCGCCCGAGCGGCCGTCGAACAGCTGCGCCTTGCCGCTGGAGCCGATCAGCTGCTTGCCGTCCCGGTTGGGCAGGGTCGACGAGAGCAGACCGGAGATCTCCTCCTCGCGGGCGCCGTCGAAGACCGGCGTGGCCACGTTGGTGTCCGGCTCGGACTCGTGCGCCTCGATGGAGCGCAGCTGGCGCTTCCAGTCGGTGTCGTCGCCGTCCACACTCCAACCCGTCTTGGCCACCCAGCCGAGGTGCGTCTCCAGCACCTGGCCGATGTTCATCCGGGACGGAACACCCAGCGGGTTCAGCACGATGTCGACCGGGGTGCCGTCCTCCAGGAACGGCATGTCCTCGATCGGCAGGATCTTCGAGATGACGCCCTTGTTGCCGTGCCGGCCGGCGAGCTTGTCGCCGTCCTGGATCTTCCGCTTCTGGGCGACGTAGACCCGGACCAGCTCGTTGACGCCCGGCGGCAGCTCGTCGCCGTCCTCGCGGGAGAAGGTACGCACGCCGATGACCGTGCCGGTCTCGCCGTGCGGCACCTTCAGCGAGGTGTCCCGGACCTCGCGCGCCTTCTCGCCGAAGATCGCGCGGAGCAGCCGCTCCTCCGGGGTCAGCTCGGTCTCGCCCTTGGGCGTGACCTTGCCGACCAGGATGTCGCCGGGAACGACCTCGGCGCCGATCCGGATGATGCCGCGCTCGTCGAGGTCGGCGAGCATCTCCTCGCTGACGTTCGGGATGTCGCGGGTGATCTCCTCCGGGCCGAGCTTGGTGTCCCGGGCGTCGACCTCGTGCTCCTCGATGTGGATCGAGGTGAGCACGTCCTGCTGCACGAGGCGCTGCGACAGGATGATCGCGTCCTCGTAGTTGTGGCCCTCCCAGCACATGAACGCCACCAGCAGGTTGCGCCCGAGCGCCATCTCGCCCTCGTCGGTGCACGGACCGTCGGCGATGACCTGACCGGCCTCGACGCGGTCGCCCTCGAAGACGACCGGCTTCTGGTTGACGCAGGAGCCGGCGTTGGAGCGGCGGAACTTGTGCAGCAGGTACGTCCGGCGGTGGCCGTCGTCCTGGTGGATGGTGATGTAGTCGGCGCAGAGATCCTCGATGACACCGCCGACCTCGGCCACGACCACGTCACCGGCGTCGACGGCGGCGCGGTACTCCATGCCGGTGCCGACCAACGGCGACTCGGCCTTGACCAGCGGCACCGCCTGGCGCTGCATGTTCGCGCCCATCAGTGCCCGGTTGGCGTCGTCGTGCTCGAGGAACGGGATCATCGCGGTCGCGACCGACGTCATCTGCCGCGGCGACACGTCCATGTAGTCGACGGCGCCGGGGACCACGTCCTCGGTCTCGCCACCCTTACGGCGACACAGGACCCGGTCCTCGGCGAACGTGCCGTCGGCCTTCAGCCGCGCGTTGGCCTGCGCCTTGACGAACCGGTCCTCCTCGTCCGCGGTCAGGTAGTCGATCTGGTCGGTGACCCGACCCTCGACGACCTTCCGGTACGGCGTCTCGATGAAGCCGAACGGGTTGACCCGGGCGAAGGTGGAGAGCGCGCCGATCAGGCCGATGTTCGGGCCTTCCGGCGTCTCGATCGGGCACATCCGGCCGTAGTGGGACGGGTGCACGTCGCGGACCTCGAAGCCGGCCCGCTCCCGGGACAGACCACCCGGGCCGAGCGCGCTCAGCCGGCGCCGGTGGGTCAGACCCGCCAGCGGGTTGGTCTGGTCCATGAACTGGGACAGCTGCGACGTGCCGAAGAACTCCTTGATCGCCGCCACGACGGGACGGATGTTGATCAGGGTCTGCGGCGTGATCGCCTCGACGTCCTGGGTGGTCATCCGCTCGCGGACGACCCGCTCCATCCGGGACAGGCCGACCCGGACCTGGTTCTGGATCAGCTCGCCCACGGTGCGCAGGCGCCGGTTGCCGAAGTGGTCGATGTCGTCGGCCTCGTAGCCGTCCTCGCCGGCGTGCAGCCGGCAGAGGTACTCCACGGTGGCGACGATGTCGTCCTCGGTCAGGGTGCCGGTGGTGATCGGCACGCCCACTTCGAGCTTCTTGTTGAACTTGTACCGACCGACCTTGGCGACGTCGTACCGCTTCGGGTTGAAGAAGAGGTTGTCGAGCAGGGTCTGGGCGTTCTCACGGGTCGGCGGCTCGCCAGGGCGGAGCTTCCGGTAGATGTCGAGCAACGCCTCGTCGGCGCCGGCGATGTGGTCCTTCTCGAGCGTGGTCATCAGCAGCTCGGACCAGCCGAACTTCTCGCGGATCCGCTCGGCGGACCAACCGATGGCCTTGAGCAGGACCGTGACGGCCTGCCGGCGCTTGCGGTCGATGCGGACGCCGACCGTGTCGCGCTTGTCGATGTCGAACTCCAGCCAGGCACCCCGGCTCGGGATGACCTTGACGCTGGAGAGGTCGCGGTCGGAGGTCTTGTCCGGCTCTTTCGAGAAGTACACGCCCGGCGAGCGGACGAGCTGGCTGACCACGACGCGCTCGGTGCCGTTGATGATGAAGGTGCCCTTCGGCGTCATCATCGGGAAGTCACCCATGAACACCGTCTGGCTCTTGATCTCGCCGGTGGTGTTGTTGGTGAACTCCGCGGTCACGAACAGCGGGGCGCAGTAGGTCAGGTCCTTCTCCTTGCACTCCTCGATCGAGGCCTTGACCTCGTCGAAGCGCGGTGCCGAGAAGGAGAGCGACATGGTGCCGGAGAAGTCCTCAATGGGACTGATCTCTTCGAGGATTTCCGCGAGACCCGAGCGTGCGTGCGGGTCGTCCGCCGACCGGCCCTGCCAACCCTCGTTGCCGACGAGCCAGTCGAAGGACTCGTTCTGAATGGCGAGGAGGTTGGGGACCTCGAGGTGTTCGGTGATCCTGCCGAAAGAGACTCGGCGGGGAGCGAAAGCGCTCGACGTACGACTGGTCTTCGCAGGGCGGGAAGCTGCCAAGATGCGTCCTTCCGAGGACCGGTGCTGCAGAACGGCTGGTACGCGTGCACTCCAATATCCCCACCAGAAATATCCGCAATCGGACATTTCCGCGCAGGGGTCAAGTCGGAAGGCAGCGCAAACTAGCAGTGTAGCCGAGAGGCTAACCGCTGTCCAGCCCAGCCCGCAGGTCGTCGCGGAACGCGCCTCGGCATCCCCCGAAAGAGGGACGACCGGGCCGCTCGGAACGCGGCGGACCTACGGATCCGCTCGGGTGCGGCGGCCAGTGGTGCCGCCGCTGCCAATACCCAAGAGGTGGCCGTTGCAAGCGCGGAAGGTCTTGCAGGTGTCAGCGTGCCTGGCGGCCCGGGGCCGCGTCAAGGGCCGGTCTCGCCGGCGACACGTGTTTCCCACTGACGGACGACCTCCGCTCCGGCCGTACCGCCGGGCGCCGGGCGTCCGCGCCCTGCTCAGAACGTTGCTGGCGGTCCCAACATGAACACGGCGGGCGACGATCCAAATTCGAGATCGTCGCCCGCCGTGTCGGAGTACGCCCCGGCTCACGTGCACCTGAGCCGGGCCCGCGCCCGGTCAGCCCCAATTACTTGAGGACGACCGTGGCACCCTCGCCCTCGAGCTTGGCCTTGGCCTTGTCGGCGGCCTCCTTGTTGACCTTCTCCAGGACCGCCTTCGGCGCGGCCTCGACAAGGTCCTTGGCCTCCTTCAGGCCCAGGCCGGTCAGCTCACGCACGACCTTGATGACCTGGATCTTCTTGCCACCGGCGGCGTCGAGGACGACGTCGAACTCGTCCTTCTCCGGCTCGGCCTCGGCGGCGGCCGGGGCAGCGCCCCCGGCGGCGACGGCGACCGGAGCCGCGGCGGTGACCTCGAAGGTCGTCTCGAACTGCTTCACGAACTCGGAGAGCTCGATCAGCGTCATCTCCTTGAACGCGTCAAGCAGCTCGTCGGTGCTGAGCTTCGCCATATCTGGCGTCCTTTCCTAATGTTTGACTAAGAACGTGGGTGCGCCGCGGGGCCTCAGGCCGCCTCGGCGCCCTCCTTCTCGCGCTTGTCCTGCAGGGCTGCCGCGACACGAGCGGTCTTCGACAGCGGGGCCTGGAACAGGGCCGCGGCCTTGCTCAGGTTGCCCTTCATCGCGCCGGCCAGCTTGGCCAGCAGCACCTCGCGGGACTCCAGGTCGGCAAGCTTCGTGACCTCGGCCGCGGAAATGGCCTTGCCCTCGAAGACGCCGCCCTTGATGACGAGCTTCGGGTTGGCCTTCGCGAAGTCGCGAAGCCCCTTCGCCGCCTCGACGACGTCGCCCGAAACGAAAGTCAGCGCGGTAGGACCGGTGAACAGCTCGTCGAGCCCGGAGATGCCCGCGTCGGTCGCGGCACGCTTCGCCAGCGTGTTCTTCGCGACCGTGTAGGTGGTCTCCTTGCCGAGCGAGCGCCGCAGCTGGGTGAGCTGGGAAACCGTCAGACCACGGTACTCGGTCAGCACCGTAGCGCCCGCGTTGCGGAAGTTCTCGGTCAGCTCGACGACGGCCGTGGCCTTGTCGGCCCGGATCGGCTTGTCCGCCATGTCCCTCCTCTCTCGTTGCTCCAGGCTGGCCCACCGGGAAGCCGGCAGGCTTCCGCGATACCGGAGGGCCACGACAACGAGAAACGCCCCGGCGCAGGGCGCACGGGGCGAGGGTCGGCCGGTCGCACCGCAGTCGGCGGACCACGGGAACACGGCCAAGTTTCGCTTGCCGCCCTGCGCGGGTCGCCCGTCGAAGCGGGACCTTCGACCGTGCCGGGGCACGGTGACCAGCGGTCTCTGGGTGTTACTTCGCCTCAGGCTACGCGACACGCCCGTGACCGCCAAATCGCCCCCGGGTGCGCCCGGTCACTCCCCCGCCGGTGATCGCACCCGTTCACCGTGCACCGGGGCCCTCAGCAGCTCGGGAGGGCACAGCGTGCGGCACCCCGGACGGTCGCGATCAGACGCGAACCCGCCGGCGCCAGGCGTACGCGGCCAGGGCCGTCGCGCTCCAGGCGACCCCCCACCCGCTGAGCAGGGCCAGGGTGGCGCCGGACGGTCCGGCGGCGGCGGCCCGGGCGGTGGACATCACCGGCGGCGCCAACCACGGGACCACCGAGTCGGAGAGACCCAGGACCAGCGTGCCGACCACGCCGAGCGCCAGCACCGCGACGCCGTACCCGGCGCTGCCCGTGACGGCCCGGCTGGCCAGCGCGCCGAGCGCCACGGCTGCCGGCAGGGCGAGCAGGTGCGCCCAGACGCCGAGGGCGACACCGACGGCCAGCGACCGGCCGCCCGGCGGCACCTGGCTGGTCACCCCGCCCACCAGCCACGGGTAGACCAGCCCGGCGGCGACCGTACCGAGCCCGGCCACGACCGCCGCGAGCAGCCCGGCGGCCCGTTCCCGGGCCGCCCCGGCGAGCACCAGTGCCAGCCGGCGCTGCACGTCCGGCTCGACGTCGAGCAGGATCTTGGTCTGCCAGGCCACTACCGGGAACAACACCACCGCCGAGACGCCGTACGCCTCGCCAGGCTGGGCCCGCCCACCGCCGTAGAGGACGCCGAGGGCGAGCAGGCCGGCCAACAGGGGCGCGACCGCCCGTCCGGTACGCAGGAAGCCGGCCAGCCTCAGCCGGACCAGCGCGCTCACCGGCTCACCCGCCCTGCCGGCCCTGGGGCCGGCACGTCCCCGCCCGCCCCGTCGGCAGGGCCCGGCGGACCGCTGATCGGGGGCGCGACGGGTGCGGCCGGCGCGCCGGCGACGGGAGCCGCCGGTTCCACGACGGCAGCAGCGCCCACCTCTCTGGCGACGGAGGCGGGCGCGCCACCGGCGGCGGGGACGGCCGGCTCCGCCGCAACCGTTGTCACCAGTTCCCCGGCGACGAGGGCGGCCGGCTTCCTGGCGAGGGCGTCGGGCGGGGCGGCGTCGGAGCGTACCCGCAGGACGTGGTGGCCGTCGGCGCGCAACCGGGCGACGGTGCCGGCCACCCGCGCGGCCGGCACCGCGACCTCGACCACGACGAGCGCGTCGGCCGGCGCCTGCGCGGTGACGGTGCCGTCGGCGACGGCCCAGCGGGCGGCGCCCGGCAGCCGTGCCGTCTCGCCCCGGTGGTCGCTGACGAGCACCGACCCGCCGGCCGCCAGCACCTCGCCGATCAGCCCGGGGACCAGTTCCCGGGCGGCGGCATCGAGGCCTTCCCACGGCTCGTCGAGGATGAGCAGACCGGGCCGGCGCAGCATCGCCTGGGCCAAGCCCACCTTCTGGGCCGTGCCCTTGGACAGCTCGGGAAGGCGCACGCCGCGAAACCGCGTCAGGCCCAGCCGTTCGGTCCACCGGTCGACCGCCAGGTCCGCCTCGCCCTTACCCAGTCCGGCCACCCGGGCCATCCCGGTCAGGTAACGCCTCACGGTGAACGGCTGGTCGACAGGGAACCGCTCCGGCACCCAGCCGACGTGCCGCGGGCGGTCGACGACCCGGCCCCGGGTCGGCCGGAGCACCCCGGCCGCCAACTGGAGCAGAGTGGACTTGCCGACACCGTTGCGGCCGAGCACCACGGCGGCCTCGCCCGGGTCGAGCCGCAGGCTGGTCTCCCGCAGCACCCACGGGCCGCGCCGGTGGTACCGCAGCCACACACCCTCCCACCGCATGCCGCGAGCCTGCCACACCGGAGAGACGGAAAGGGCCCCGCCACGAGTCGTGGCGGGGCCCCGTCGAGGCAGCGGTGCTCAGGCCTCGGTCACGCCCTCCTGGAGGTTCTTGACCAGGTTCGGGTCGACCGGAACGCCCGGGCCCATCGTGGTGGTGAGGGTGACCTTCTTGAGGTACTTGCCCTTCGACGCCGACGGCTTGGCCCGCAGCACCTCGTCGAGGACGGCGGCGTAGTTGTCGACCAGCTGGGACTCGGAGAACGAGGCCTTGCCGATGATCAGGTGGAGGTTGGAGTGCTTGTCCACCCGGAAGGTGATCTTGCCGCCCTTGATGTCCGAGACGGCCTTGGTGACGTCCATGGTCACCGTGCCGGTCTTCGGGTTCGGCATGAGGCCGCGCGGGCCCAGGATCCGCGCGATCCGGCCGATCTTGGCCATCTGGTCCGGGGTGGCGATCGCCGCGTCGAAGTCGAGCCAACCACCCTGGATCCGGGCGACGAGCTCGTCGGTGCCCACCTCGTCCGCACCGGCGGCGGCGGCCTCCTCGGCCTTCGCGCCGGAGGCGAAGACGATCACGCGGGCGGTCTTGCCGGTGCCGTGCGGCAGGTTGACCACGCCACGGACCATCTGGTCCGCCTTGCGAGGGTCGACGCCGAGGCGCATGGCGACCTCGACCGTGGCGTCGAACTTGGCGTTGGTGGTGTCCTTGGCGATCTTGACAGCCTCGGCCGGGGTGTAGAGCTTCGACCGGTCGATGACCTCGGCGGCCTTGCGGTAGGTCTTGCTGCGCTGCATTTCTTGCTACTCCTGTGGTCTATGGCGGGCCGCGGTGACCGCGCACCCTCCCACGAAATGACGGGGAAGCGGTGACCGAGGTCAGTCGGAGACGGTGATGCCCATCGACCGGGCGGTGCCGGCGATGATCTTCTGAGCCTGGTCGATGTCGTTGGCGTTGAGGTCGGCCATCTTCTTCTCGGCGATCTCCCGCAGCTGGGCGCGGGTGACGGAGCCGACCTTCTGGCTATGCGGCACGCCGGAACCCTTCTCGGCGCCGGCGGCCTTGATCAGCAGCCGGGCCGCGGGCGGGGTCTTCAGCACGAAGGTGAAGGAGCGGTCCTCGTAGACGCTGATCTCGGCGGGGACGATGTCGCCCCGCTGGGACTCGGTCTGCGCGTTGTAGGTCTTGCAGAACTCCATGATGTTCACGCCGTGCTGGCCGAGCGCGGGGCCGACCGGCGGCGCCGGCGTGGCCTGGCCCGCCTTCAGCTGAAGCGTGAACGTCTTGACGAGCTTCTTCTTCTTCGGAGGCATGTCACTTCCTGGGGCTTGGAACTGGGAAAGGTGCCGGCCGGGGGCGCGCACGGTCAGCGCGATGCGACGACCGACGTTCTAGAGTAGCGCAATGCTCCGCCGCCCCCTCCGCCGAGGTCCGGCGAGGGGGCGGAACGGATACGCCGACGGCGGGCTGCTGCCCACCGCCGGCGACCGGAACGTCAGATCTTGGTGACCTGGTTGAAGTTCAGCTCGACCGGGGTCTCCCGGCCGAAGATCGACACCAGCACCTTGAGCTTCTGCTGGTCGGCGTTGATCTCGCTGATCGTCGCCGGCAGCGAGGCGAACGCGCCGTCGGTGACGGTGACCGAGTCGCCCACCTCGAAGTCCAGCACCCTGACCTCAGGCTTGGCCTTCTTCTGCCCAGTCTCGACCGCCGGGGCGAGCCACTTGAGCACCTCATCGAGGCTCAGCGGCGCCGGCCGGTCGGCCCGGTCGGTCGCCCCCACGAACCCGGTGACCCCGGGGGTGTTACGCACGCAGGAGTAGGACTCCGCGGTCAGCTCCATCCGGACCAGGATGTAGCCGGGGAACACCTTGGCCTGGATCTGGGACCGCTTGCCGTTCTTGACCTCGATCTCTTCCCGGGTCGGCACCTCGACCTGGTAGATGTAGTCCTCCATGTCGAGGGAGGTGATCCGGGTCTCGAGGTTGGTCTTGACCTTGTTCTCGTAGCCGGCGTACGAGTGCACCACGTACCAGTCGCCCGGCGCGTAGCGCAGCTTCTGACGCAGCTCCGCGACCGGGTCGAAGTCCTCTTCCGGTGCGGGCTCGGTGGTCGGAAAGTCCGGCTCGCTGGCGGCCTCGACCGACTCATCGTTGGCCGCCGTCGCCACCGCGGACTGCTCGTCCGTGGTCTCGGCGGTCTCGTCGTACTCAGGCACGCTCGCTCACTTCCGTCACTATCGGCTTGAGTCAGCCGGTCAGCTGGGGTTGCCGAAGACCCACAGCACGCCCTTCGCGAAGGCGTAGTCCAAGCCTGCCACGATCGTCAGCATCACCGCGACGAAGGTGACGACCACGGCGGTGTAGGTCAGCAGCTCCTTGCGGGTAGGCCAGATGACCTTACGCAGCTCGGCCACGACCTCGCGGAAGAACCGCGCGATGCGGGCGAACGGCCCCACCCGCTCGGTGTCCTTGCGGGTCTTCCTCTCGTCGGCCGACTCAGCCTTGGCCCGCGCCCGGGTCGCCGTGCCGCCACGGGAGACCGGCTCGTCCGCGTCGGTGGCGTCGTCGGCGGCCACGTCGTCGACGACATCGTCGTTCAGACGGTCGTCGTCGCCGGCGTCCTCGCTGCGCCGCTTGTTCTCGGCCACTTCGCCCTCCGTCGCGGGAATCGGGGTCGCACGCCGGTGCGGCGTACGCGGCGCTGGTCACGCCGGCCGGACCAACCGTCCCGCGACGGGCCGCGGCCGGCGGATCGACGGATGGGGCCCGAGATGCCTCGGAACCACCCCGCCGATGCCACCACCACGGGCCGGACGCCGCCGGTTGGCGGCGCGACCCACGGGAACGGTCAGGCCTGAGGCGCAGGGGTGACAGGACTTGAACCTGCAGCCTGCGGTTTTGGAGACCGCTGCTCTGCCAATTGAGCTACACCCCTGTGTGGCAACGCTCCCCCGACCCGGTCGTGCAGCACCGGGCGGGGTCACTTGCCCCACGGCGGACCAGTGTACGGGTAGCGAGGCCACTTTCCCAACTGGTCCACCTCCTCGCGTGGCGGAACCCCCTCAGCGGGGTGTCCGGATCACCGCCCGGGCCTGCGAGAGCACCTTCTGCCCGCGGCACGTCGCGATGATGTCGAGCCTGGTCAGGCCCTCTTCGGTGGTGTCCTTGACCTTGGCGGTCACCTCGACCTCGGTGCCGTCGTCATCGTCGGGAACCTCCACTGGACGGGTGAACCGGACCCCGTAGTCGACCACCGCGTCGGGCGCGCCGGCCCACTCGGTCACCGCCCGGCCGACCAGCGCCATGGTGAACATCCCGTGTGCGATCACCCCGGGCAGGCCGACGCCGGTGGCGAACCGGTCGCTCCAGTGGATCGGGTTGAAGTCGCCCGAGGCACCCGCGTAGCGGACCAGGTCGGCCCGGGTGACCCGGAAGGTCTTGGTGGGCAGTTCCACGTCAGGCCTCCCCGCGTACGACGAGCTTGGACCAGACGGCGACCACCGGCTCGCCGGCGGCCGTGGTGACGTCGGTGCGGGTGGTCAGGAAGTCGTGCCCGCCCCGGCTGCTGATGTCCTCGATCGTGTTCGCACAGACCAGCTCGTCACCGGCCACCACCGGACGGGTGTAGGCGAACCGCTGGTCGCCGTGGACCACCCGGCTGTAGTCGACACCGATCGCCGGGTCGTCGATGATCTGCCGGCTGGCGGCCATCGTCAGGACCACGGGGAAGGTCGGCGGGGCGACCACATCCGGGTGACCGAGCGCCCGGGCGGCCTCGGGATCGTGGTACGCGGGGTCGGTGGCGCCGACCGCCGTGGCGAACTCGCGGATCTTCTCTCGGCCCACCTGGTAGGGGGCGGTCGGCGGATAGGTCCGGCCGACGAAGGACTGGTCCAAGGGCATGCCGAGAACCTACACGGAAAGCACGAAAGCCGACCCGGGGGCGAACGCGCGGAAGAAGCCGCGCATCCGTTCCGGATCGGCGATCGGGTGTCGTGCGGCCGGCTTGCGCCGGCGCGGATCAGCGGGTCTCGCGGTGGGCCGTGTGCCGGCCGTCCCGGGGGCAGAACTTCTTCAGCTCGATGCGGTCCGGGTTGTTGCGGCGGTTCTTGCGCGTGATGTAGTTGCGCTCCTTGCACTCCACACACGCCAAAGTGATCTTCGGCCGGACATCGGTAGCCTTCGCCACGGCGGAGTGCCTTCCTCGCTAACGGTCACTAACTACAACGCCTCAGCCTATGTGCTGGGGGCGCGGACATGCAAAGTGGGCGCCTGTAGCGCCCATCCCAACGACCACCGGGAACGAGCCCGAAGGACGAGAGTAGCGGTGGCCGGAATTGAACCGGCGACACAGCGATTATGAGCCGCTTGCTCTGCCATCTGAGCTACACCGCCGCGGCGGGTCCAGCCGGACCCTTTGAGCCCCCTTACGGAATCGAACCGTAGACCTTCTCCTTACCATGGAGACGCTCTGCCGACTGAGCTAAGGGGGCTTGCACGATCACCCGGTGGCCGCGCAGGAGTAAGAGTACACGGCCCCGCCCTGGAGGTGAAATCGGATCCCCCCACCCTCGGGCGGGGGGACATCCGCCCAGGTGAGCGGCCTTCGGGGCAGCGCCTCAGGGGACGACGCGCAGCCGGCGGACGTCCGGGCCGACGAGCGCCTCGGACTCCAACTGGGCCCCGAACCACGCCTCCAGCCGCTCGTACGGCAGCGGGCGGCTGAACAGGAAGCCCTGGCCGATCTCGCAGCCGATGTCCTGGAGCAACTCAAGGGTCAGCTCGCTCTCCACGCCCTCGGCCACCACCGCCAGGCCGAACTGCTGGGAGAGGGTCACCACCGCGTTGACGATGGCCAGGTCACTCGGGTCCGTCGCCATGCCCTGCACGAACGACCGGTCGACCTTCACCTCGTGCACCGGCAGCCGGCGCAGGTAGGCCAGCGAGGACGATCCGGTGCCGAAGTCGTCCACCGACAGCCGGACGCCGAGGTCGCGCAGCCGGCGCAGGGTCGGGATCGGGCGGTCGGTGCCGTCCAGCACCCCGGCCTCGCGGATCTCGAAGGTGAGCCGCTGCGGTGGGACGTCGTACTCGGCCAGCAGCTCGCGCACCTGGTCGGGGAAGTGCCGGTCGGTGAGCGTACGGGCGGAGAGGTTGACCGCGACGGCGAGCGGCTGCTCGGTGTGCGTCCAGTCCCGGCTGCGCCGCAGCCCCTCCCGCAGCACCACCTCGGTGAGCCTGCCGAGCTGGCCGGTGTGCTCGGCCACCGCCACGAAGTCCTCCGGGGCGACCTCGCCGTGCGCGGGGTGCTCCCAGCGGGCCAGACACTCCACCCCGACGAGCCGGCGGTCCCGCAGCGTCACCTTGGGCTGGAAGTAGACCTCCAGCTCGCCGTCGTCGAGGGCCTTGCGCAGGTCGCCGGCCAGGCCGAGCCGGCGCAGCGACCGGGACTCCAGGGCCGGGTTGAACAGCTGGATGCTGCCGGGCATGGACTTCGCCGCCGATGCGGCCAGGTCGACCCGCTGCAGCAGGGTCGCCGCGTCGCTGCCGTGGTCGGGGTGCACGGCCACCCCGACCGCGGTGTCCACGTCGAGGGTGAACGCGTCGAAGACCATCTCGGCACGGATCTCCTCGCGCAGCCGCGCGGCCAACTCCAGTGCCACGTCGGCGTTCTCCAGCCGCAGCGTCACCAGGAACTCGTCGCCGCCGGCCCGACCGACCAGGGCCGACGACGGCGCGGAGGCGCGCAGCCGTACGGCGACCTCGGCGAGGACCTGGTCCCCGGCGGCGTGGCCGAGCGACTCGTTGACCTGACGCAGCCCGTCCACGTCGAACAGCAGCACGGCGACCACCTCGCCCGGCGCCCGGATCTTCACGGCCTCGTCGAGCGCGCCGCTGATCCTCCGCCGGTTGGGCAGCTTGGTCAGCGTGTCGTGGTACGCGTCGTGCCGCAGCCGGTCGACCAGCCGGGAGTTTTCCAGGGCCACCGCCGCGTGCGCGGCCACCGTCTCGATCACCGGCACGTCGGCCGGGGTGAAGTGACCGAGGCTGCTGAGCCGGTTGACCACCTCCAGGGTGCCGATCACCGCCTCCCCCGAGCGCAGCGGCACGATGATCGCGTCCTTCGCGGGCGCGGTCCGCAGCATTTCCAGCTGCTCCCGGTCGCCGCCGAGCCGGGCGCCGAGTGCGGCGGTCTGTCGCTGCTGCACGACCCGCTCCCGGACCGCCCCCGGGATCTTGGAGAAGTCGAGCAGGCCGCGCCCGTCGACCCGGGCGGTCAGCAGCACCTCCGGGTGCCGACCCTGGGCGGGCAGCCACAGGGTGGCGTACTCGGCCTGCATGAGGGCGCGGACCCGGCCGAGCAGCGCATCCGGCAGCGTGCCGTCCTGGCCGCTGCGGGTCGTGGCCCGGGTCAGCTCGTAGATGTCGGCGAGGGTGCGGTGCTGGCGGAGGAAGTGGGCGTAGGCCCGGTAGACCACGGCCACTGTCACCGCGAGCGCCCCGAGCACCAGCAGCGACCAGTAGGTGGCGGTCAACGCGAGCAGGATGATCAGGCCGACGGTGGCGTTCACGCCGGCGACCAGCAGCGGCACGGTGGACGTGCGGACCACCTCGAGCCCGGCCTGCGAGCCCTGGAGCAGGGTGATCACGCCGACCACGGCGGCGAGGGTGACCAGGGTGATGGTGCTGACCGCCGCGAAGAGGATGCCCCAGGTGCCGGGCCCCACGCCCCTGATCGGGGGGAGCGCCAGCAGGACCAGGGCGGCAAGGGAGGTCGCCGCGGCGGAGCGGGCGACGTTGAAGGCGAACTTGGCCGGGCCGAGTCGGCGCCGGAGCTGGGCGATCAGCGCGGCGAGGGTGGCAACCAGCACCAGGGTCAGCGGCGGCAGGTAGTACAGCGCCAGGACCAGCGGAATCTCGGTGATCGTGGCCGAGAACGTCTGCCGCCGTACGACGAAGCTCAGGACCGGCAGGTGGGCGGCGAACAGGGCGGTGAGCAGCAGCAGGCCCAGGCCCCACTCGCCGTACGGCTCCCGCTCGACCAGCGCGATCAGCAGGCAGCAGATGACAGCCAGGAACGCCAGCGGCCCGGTTATCAACCAGGCCAGGTCAGTCCCGCGTCGTCGCACGGCCGTCGCACGGCTCGTCATCCTGCTCCCTTGTCGTCACCGAGAGTGAACTCCGCGCCGATGCCCGGTCGCTACCGCCGTCGCCCGGTGACCCGAACGACGGCGGGTGTCAAACGAACCGCGAAGAACCTAGTTCCACTCGAACTCGAGGGTCGCCCGGTCACCGGCGACCGAATCACCGGCAACCGAGGCGACGCCGGAGGCGAGCGCGAAGAGCATCAGGGTCATGCCGAGCAGCCGACCCAGCTTTTGAGTAGGCATCTGTGGGGCTCCTGTCACGAAACGGGCAGCACGGGGGGCGTGAAGATTCCATGATGGTGCCACACGCACTGAGGGCAACAAAGCCCTCGGTGGCCTGGCTCCGCCTGGACGGCAGCAAGTCCGACCGATCGGCAGGATGCCCTGCCTGGCGGGGTGATACCCCAGCGTTACCGGGTTCCACGCCCCGCTTCATTTGGCGAACACTCGGACCAAGCGCGCCAATCACGGAAACTCATTGAGTGCGTCTAAAGTCGCATGGCGCTATATCCGGGGCGGCACAGCACAGTGGAGCGGATATCGAAAGGGACCTTCATTTCCGGACCCCCACCCGGCCGTTCCCCACCCCGCGTCGGCGGTCCGACCCCTTGAAGGCGCCGACGGGCCGTCGACGCGATCGCCCCCGGCCGCCCGGCCGGCGTCCCCACGCTCACCCCGCCCGGTCGACCGCGTACCGGACCTGGCGGGCGCCGAACTCCTCGAACGCGTCGACCCGGGTCATGCCCAGAGCCTCGAGCAGGCGCACCGACCGGTCGTTCGCCTCCTGGGTGACCGCGATCAGCCGGGCGTCGTCCGGAAACCGCTCGAAGGCCAGGCCGACGGCCGCGGCGCACGCCTCCCGGGCGTACCCCCGCCCCCACCACTCCGGCAGGAAGACGTACGACAGTTCGAGCTCGCCCGTGCGGTACCGGCCGAGACGACACCAGCCGACGACCTCACCGAGGCGCAGCGTCACCATGAACCCGTCGATCCCGCCGCCGGCCCGCCGCTTCGCCACCACCTCGTCCGGCAGCGGGCCGCCGAGGTGACGCCGCATCAGCGGGTCACGCCACATTCGTTCGAGGACCGCCAGGTCGGCGGGCCGGGCCGCCCGCAGCACGAGCCGGTCCGTGCTCGCCACCGGCGCGGCGGATGCTCCCACCATCGGCCCATCCTCCCGCGTCCGCCCGGCCTGCGGAGCCCGAGCGGAACGGCGGATCGCGTTAGGGTGAGCCGATGGCGAAGGCACTGATCTCAGCCGATATGGAGGGCATCTCCGGCATCGTCCACCCCACGGAGACCAACCCCGACCGGTACGACTACGAGCGTGGCCGGGCGCTGATGACGGCCGACGTCAACGCCGTCGTCGCCGGGGTGCTGGAGGCGGAGCCGTCGGCGGAGGTCGTGGTGGTCGACGCGCACGGCCCCTTCCGCAACCTGCTGCCGGAGGATCTCGACCGGCGGGTGCGGCTGATCCGCGGCAGACCCCGCCCGCGGGGCATGCTGGCGGGGCTCGCCGACGACGTCGATGCCGTGCTGTTCGTCGGCTACCACGCCCGGGCGGGCACCGGCCCCGCCGTGCTCGCCCACACGATCAGCGACGCCGTCCTCGGGGTGCGGCTCAACGGGCGGGAGGTCGGCGAGATCGGTCTCAACGCCGCCCTGGCCGGTCAGCACGGCGCCCCGGTCGTGCTGCTCAGCGGCGACGAAGCGGCCTGCGCCGAGCTGCTGGAACTGGTGCCCGACGCGTCGACCGTCCCGGTGAAGCGGGCGCTGGGCCAGCTCACCGCCGAGGTGCTGCATCCGGCGGTCGCGCGCGACCGGCTCCGGCACGGGGCGGCCACCGCGATGGGACGACGGGCACAGGTGCCACCCCTGTCGATCGTCGGTCCGGTGGCGCTGGAGGTGGATCTGTACAGCCCCTCCGCCGTCGACATGGCGACGCTGATCCCGGGCGTCGAGCGCGCCGCCGGCGCCCGGACGGTCACCTTCACCGGCCGGAACGTCGCCGAGGCGTACGACGTGGTCCAGCTCCTCGTGCAACTCGCCCAGGTCAAGAACGGCTGACCGGGTACGTCGGTGACACGTACCCGCTGCGGGATCGGCGCTCGGGGAGGGCCGGGGCGGGTCGCCGCCCGGCCACCCGTCGAACCTGGGACGGCGTCGTGCGGCGTTCAGTCGCCTGCCGGCGCTACGAACATCTTGACCGATCCACACATGGGTTCTTGAACTGCTCACCGTCGATGACGTACACAAGCTTCCCCCACCTCGTCTCGGAAGAGGGAGAGGCGCTACTTCGCGGAGAAGGGATCGCCTCGATACGTTGCACACAGGCAAACAGGTGGGCTGGCGCCTTGACACTGAAGATCCGGCTCCACGACCTCCGACATGCATCGACCGGAGCCTCGCCAACTCTCGCCACCGTTTCCCCCATCCGGTGCATACCGGTGGTGGCGCACACGAAGGCCGTATCATTTGCAGGCATTGCCTCCGGTGGCCCAGTCGGCGCATGGTAACCACCGATCGCGGCGGTCGCGCCACCAGCGGCCAGAACCATGGCGGCAGCCGCTACAGCGATACCGAAACGCCTCTTCCGGGACCTCCCCTCGGGCTGCGGCGGCAGCTCGAGGATGCGAGCGAGCATCGCCTGTCCCTGGGGGGTTGTCGTGAACATGACCCGGGCGCTGGGCCGGGCACGATTGATCAGGCCTCCGGTTGCTGCGTCGTAGTGCTTCACTCCAGCCCCCTCGTGTACGCGGTCAGACCGCCGATCGGAGACGCTTTCGGCTCCACCCGCCGACGTCCCGTATGCGTCCTCGAAGCGGCGAGGAGCCCGGTGCAACCGCACGGCAAACGTCGCCGCGGTACACCCCAGCACCTTCGCTGATTCTCTGCCGTTGAAGTCGTACCAGTACCGCAGCAGCAACACCTCGCGGTCGATCTCTGGCAGTTCCGCCAATGCCGCCATCACGTCAGTTCGTTGGGAGGCGGACGGGGCGTACTCAGTCACGTCGGCCTGGGCCTGCGAATGCAGGCGCGCCCGCAACGCCGCGTAACCCGCGCGACTGCGCCGATGCTGCAACACCAGCCGTCGCGCGACCCCGAACAACCAGGGCCGTTCCTGGCCTTCCTTGATGGTTGCCAAACGGCGCCACGCCACGGCGAACACCTCGCTCACGAGGTCCCGCGCATCCTCGCCGCCCAGTCGATCATTGGCGTACGCAAAGACCGCGTCGCCGTGTCGACAGAACAAGTCAGTCAGGCGCTGACGGTCTGCGGCAGTCCTCCGCACATCCGGCACCGATCCTCCAGGTGGTGGTCTCACACCCCTACTTGTCGCTGCGACCACGGTTCCTTACGACCACCCGGCAAGATTCCGGCTCCGGTTCCTCCTCCTCGAGCCGTGCGAGTCGGTCCCCGGGTGGAGGAGCGCCGTCGACCTGACCGCGCTCGCCGACGCGGCGCTGGTCCTGCTGCGTCCCGAGGGAATGCTTCACCTGCGCGAAGATGAGTACAAGCGACCTGCCAAGTCCGGCGGGTGGGGGCGTACTGCACCTGACCGGCTCGAACGGGAAGCTGTTCGTCACCCGGCACGGCCCCGGTGGCCGGTAGGTGCCCAGCGCCGGCCAACCAATCCCGAACAAACACCTACGGGACGGCATGGCGCAACGCGCGGGGAGAGGTACTCACGCCGGCACAGCAGCGTTCCCCGCTGGCCCGGCGACCGTACGACCTACGGCACGCCGCCGTGTCGCTCTGGCTCAATGCCGGGGTGCCGACGACCCAAGTAGCTGAGTGGGCCGGGCACAGCGTGCACGTCCTCATGCGGGTCTACGCGAAGTGTGTCTACGGCCAGGAGGAAGCCGCCCGCCGTCGGATCGAGGCAGCACTTGCGGGAGTCAGACATCGACCTTGAGGTCGGCGTGCATGGCTTCGATCAGCTCAGCGAGTACATCCGGGGCACCGTCGACGTCGCCCTTGCCGTCTGAGATTGCGATCAACTTTACGGCGACCCTGCGGACCTCATCGGCTAGAGCTGGTCCGGCTACCACGGCTACCTCTGCGCGCAGCCGTCCGACAACAAGCATCTGCTTGGAGTGCGCATCGACGACGGAGCGCAACTCATCTAGTTCCTCATCGGTGGTGGCTTTCGCCGCCGTGAGTGCCTTACGGCGAACAGAGGTCTCCACAAAAGTGGTCAACTCATGCAGAACTCTCGTGTAGAGGGCCTGTTTGTCCGCACGGAACGCCTGTCGAGACTCCGCGTTCGACTGGCTGCGCAGCGACTCCGCCTGGCTCCGCCGAGCAGATGCCGCAGTCCAGACGCTACCTACGATGCCCGCAATGCCCACGACGCCGGTCGCAACCGGCCCTAACCACTCCCACGCCACTTGCCCATGGTGGGAACAGGCCGCAAGGGCAGTCCGGGCGGTGACACGCATGTGACACAGCCAGCGAGATCGAGCGGTCCGGAGTGAGACCCAGCGGGACCAACGAAAGCGGCCCCCGATCAGCATTCCTGCTGTTCAGGGGCCGTTCTCGCACCTGGTGGCGGGTAGAGGATTCGAACCTCTGAAGCTTTCGCGACGGATTTACAGTCCGCTCCCATTGGCCGCTCGGGCAACCCGCCAGGGCGTCACCACCGCGCTGTGCGCGGCAGCGGAGCCAAGGATAGCGGTTACTCCCGGGCCCGGCGCAACCGGGTACCGTCAGGGGAGTCGTGCCGCTGGTCGGCGGGCGACGCGTACGAGCACTGACCGCCCGGACAGCAGGAGCATGAGCATGGCAGCGAATCCGTCGTTCGACATCGTGAGCAAGGTCGACCGGCAGGAGGTCGACAACGCCCTCCGCCAGGCGGAGAAGGAGCTCGCGACGCGGTTCGACTTCCGAGGCACCGGCGCGGAGATCTCCTGGTCGGGCGAGGAGGCGATCAGCCTCCAGGCGGAGACCGAGGAGCGGGTCCGGGCGGCCCTGGACGTCTTCAAGGAGAAGCTGGTCAAGCGGAACATCTCGCTGAAGTCCCTCGACGCCGGCGACCCGCGTCCCTCCGGCAAGATCTTCAAGATCGACGCCAAGGTGATCCAGGGCATCGACTCGGACAAGGCCAAGGTGATCAGCAAGAAGATCCGGGACGAGGGCCCCAAGGGCGTCCAGGCGCAGATCCAGGGCGACCAGCTCCGGGTCACCGGCAAGAAGAAGGACGATCTCCAGGCCATCATCGCCCTGCTCAAGGGTGATGAATTCGGCGTCGCCCTCCAGTTCACCAACTACCGCTGACGCGGTGGCGACCGGCCGCCGTCCTCGGGGGCCGGCCGCCACCGTCGGTGCGCGGCGGCAACTGCGCCCGGAGGTCGCCGAAGGCGCAGCTCGCGAGTACCGCGTTCCCGTCCGATCCAGCTGAGTCACATCGGGGACGAAGGCTGTAGCCCGCCTCAGGGGCCTCCCGTCCGCTGCCGACGGGCTCGCCGGGTACGAAACTCACGCCCCAGGCAGCCGCCCTGGGCGCCTGGATGGGGTAGCCGAGGTGTTTTGGTTGGAGAAGGGCACCTTTTCCATCTAGCGGGGGATTTCACCTTCTCCTGCGTGACGCGCGTCTTTTACTACTCGTTGCCCCCCTTGTCAACAGTCCACGACACGGGGGAACACATGAGCAAGACCTCTTCGCCGCGCACACGAGCCGGCATCCGCGTACGACTGGCCGCCTTCACGCTGCTGGCCGGCGGCCTGCTGCTCGCGGCCGGCTCGCCGGCCGTTGCGGCACCGCCGATCAACATCAGCCCGGGCAACGTGCCGACGACGGCAGCCCAGTTCACCCAGAACTGCGACCCCAAGCTCGGCGGTGGGCCCTTCCCGAACGAGGACGCGTGGGTTTTCAACCTGCCGGGCAACCCGCACACCAGCGGCGCCTTCCAGTCGGTCACGGCGACGTTCAGCACGCCGAGCGGCACTGTCACGAGGACGATCCCCACCGCTCCCAACAGCAAGATCGTCAATGACATGGGCACGAGCAAGGCGTGGATCCGGCTCCCGGCCGGCGGGACGCTCACCGGCGCCACCGCTGTGCTGGTGTCCGGAAACGCACGCTCCTTCGAGCTCATCAGCACTTGTGGGGCGAGGCGACCGGCGGACCTGAAGCTGGGGCTGACCAAGACCGCAACCCCGGCCACCGACGTACAGGCCGGTGACAAGGTCACCTACACCTACACGGTGACGAACCAGAACACGGGCACGACCTACCCGATCGTCGTCACCGACATCACTGTCACCGACGACACGGTCACCGGCATCGTCTGCGAGGACACGTCACTCAAGCCGGGGGCGAGCACCACCTGCCACGGCACGTACACCGTCACGAAGACCGACGTGGCCAAGGGCAAGATCGTCAACACCGCGCAGGCTTCCGGGTTGTTCCACCGGCAGAAGGTGCTGTCCGACTACGCGACGTTCACCGTGACCACCGAGCGGGTCCCGCCGAAGCAGATCAGCCTGTCGATCGACAAGAAGGCCCGGGTCGAGTCGGACTGCCGCAACAAGTGTGAGAACGATGGCTTCGCGGCCAAGGGCGACAAGATCTTCTACACCTACCGGGTGGCCAACACCGGCACGGTCGCCATCACCGACGTGGCCGTCCACGACCGCAAGGCCGGTCGGGTGGTCTGCAACAGCACCACGCTGGCACCGGGCACGAGCACCGACTGCCACGCCGTCAAGCCGCATGTGGTGACCTCGGCCGACGTCAAGACCGGAAAGGTGGTCAACACGGCCCGCGCCATCGGCAAGTTCTACCGCAAGACCGTGGTCTCCGATCCTGCGACCGTCACCGTCTGCATCCGGGATGGCAAGTTCGACCCCCGGCACGACGGCAAGGACGACGAGCACGGCAAGGACCACGAGCACGGCAAAGACGGCAAGGACGACGAGCACGGTAAGGACCACGAGCACGGCAAGGACGGCAAGGACGACGAGCACGGCAAGGACGACAAGGGCGACAAGGGCAAGGACGAACAGGAGCTGCCGGTCACCGGTGACAGCTCCGCCGGTGTCCTCTCCCTGGGTGGCGGCCTGCTGGCCGCCGGTGCGCTCCTGCTCGGGGCCAGCCGGATCCGCCGCAAGGTCGGCATCCAGGTCTGATCGGTACATCAGTCAGGCGCTCCGGGCACCGCAGCCCGGTGCCCGGAGCGCCTGCTGGGGGATCGAATTCCGACCGTCCGTCGGGCCGGGGTCAGGCGGCGAGGGTCTGCTCGGCGCGTACCGCCGTGGCCTCGGCCCGGGCGATCGGGCCGGCGGGGAGCGCGGCGACCGTGGCCCCGACGGCGACCGCAGCCCCGGCGAAGAGGAACGCCCAGGACACGCCGCCGCTGTGGTCGACGATCAGCCCGGCCACCGCGCCGCCGGCGGCGCTGGCCGCCACCGACATGGTGACCACCCAGGTGTACGCCTCGTTCAGCATGCCGACGGGGGCGATCCGCCCGACCAGGGTGTTCTCCAGGGTCAACGCGGGCGCGATGGTGGCCCCGCCGACGATCAGTGCGACGCCCAGCGGCAGCGGCCCGGGCATCACCGCGAACACGACGAAACTGCCGGCGACGGCGGCGAGCAGCCAGGCGAACTGGCGGGTCATGTTCGCCGCCGGCTTGCGGACGCCGAACCAGAACCCGCCGGCCGCGCTGCCGATCCCCCAGACCGCGAGCAGCAGCCCGGCCAGGCTCTCCGGGTCGTCGGTCGGCTGGCTCCCGGCGAAGGCCGGCACGATCACCCCGGCGGCGCCGAACGCGATGCCGAGGCTGGCGACGCAGAGCAGCAGTGCGGGGAAGCCGCCGACCCGCAGCGGGCCGAGCCCCTTCGCCTGGTGCTCGTGCGCGTGCGGGCGCCAGCCGCGCATCACCCGGCCGAACGCCACGGCGGTGGTGCCGACCAGGGTGACCACCGCCGCGCCGACCAGGGCGGCCGTCGCGTCGGCGAACAGGACGAACGCGGCCACCAGCAGCGGACCGAGCACGAAGACCACCTCGAAGAGCGTGGTCTCCGCGGCCAGGGCGGTGTTGCGGAGGTGGTACCGGCCGGAGGCGGGGCCGGTCAGGTCGTTCCAGGCCCCCCGGATCGCGGCGGTCAGCGGCGGGTACGTGGCGCCGGCGACCCCGGAGGCCACGTAGATCAGGGCCAGGTTGCCGGCGTCGGAGCGGCTCGCCATCAGCAGGCCGGACAGCGCGAGGGGGTGGGCGACGGCGGTGGCCAGCAGCACCGGCGTCGGGCCGACCCGGTCGGCGACCCGGCCGGCGATCGGGCTCAACGCGGCGCTGGAGAGGGCGTAGATGCCGCCGGCGACCGCGGCGAGGGAGTACCGCCCGGTCACCTGTTCCACGACGAGCAGCAGCGCCAGCGGTGTCATACCGATCCCGAGCCGGCCGATCACGCCGAGGACGAGCAGCATCGGCGCGCCCGGGATCCGCCAGACGCCCAGGTACTGGCGCAGTCCGGCCACGGGGAACCTCCAAAGATGTAATGAGCGGAAGACGTTGCGACCCTAACGCCGCGACTGCCGGGAATGCACCGGGTATGGCCTGCGTCTCGTCGCGTACACGACGATCCGCCCGGGCCCGGTGGGACCGGGCGCGGGCGGATCGGGTGGTACGGGCGTCAGCGCTGGAACTGCACCGGGCCGGCGCTGGCGGCCATCTGCTCCAACCGGGCGACCCGCTCCTCCATCCGGGGGTGGGTGGAGAAGAGAGCGGCGATGCCGCCGCCCCGCTTGAACGGGTTGTCGATCATCAGGTGGGCGGTGCTGGTGAGCTGTCCCTGGGCCGGCAGCGGGCGGGCCTGGGTACCCATGTGGATCTTCTTCAGGGCGCTGGCCAGGGCCAGCGGGTCCCCGGTGAGGCGGGCACCGGACGCGTCGGCCTGGAACTCCCGGCTGCGGCTGATCGCCAACTGGATCACGGTGGCCGCGATCGGGCCGAGGATCAGGGTGAGCAGCAGCACGGCCGGGTTGGGGCGGTCCTCGTCGTCGGAGGAGCCGAGCGGGATGAACCACGCCAGGTTGGCCAGCATGGTGATGATGCCGGCCAGACCGGCCGCCACGCTGGAGATGAGAATGTCCCGGTTGTAGACGTGTGACAGCTCGTGCCCGATCACCCCGCGCAGCTCGCGGTAGTCGAGGACCTCGGTGATGCCCTGGGTGACGCAGACCGCCGCGTTGGCCGGGTTGCGACCCGTGGCGAACGCGTTGGGCTGTGAGGTGGGGCTGACGTACAGGCGGGGCATCGGCTGCCGGGCCTCGGTGGCCAGCTCGCGGACCATCCGGTACAGCTCGGGGAACTGTGCCTCGGTGACCGGTTGCGCCTTCATCGAGCGCAGCGCGAGCTTGTCGGAGTAGAAGTAGGTCACGCCGTTCATCACCAACGAGATGACGACGGCGATGACGAGCCCGCCGCTCCCGCCGAACCAGTAGCCGACCGCGAGGATCAGCGAGGTCAACAGGCCGAGCAGCGCTGCGGTCTTCAGACGGTTGTGATGCACGATCGCTCCTTCGGTGCGCGGATCACGCGGGACCCGCTGACCGGTCCAACAAAACCGGTACCCACCAACCATCCGCCTAATGACTGTGAGTTACCTGTAAAGGCTGAGCGGCTACTGAGCCCCAGGTCGGAGCGATCCGCCTGAGACCGCCCCAGTGGGCTCGGTCTACGCAGGGTCAGCGGGCCGCGAGGTCCAGCACGAGCTGCGGGGCGAAGCCGACGACCAACGCGACGGCGGTGGCGGCGGCGAGCGCGACGGCGACCGCTCCGGCAGGGCGGGCGGGGACGGGCGTGACGTCGGCCGACGGGGCGTACAACAGGGCGGCGACGCGGAGGTAGTACGCGAGGCCGATCACCGCGTTCACCGCCACGACCAGCGCCAGCCAGGCCGCGCCCCCGTCCAGCAGGGCCCGAACCACCGTCACCTTCGCGAAGAGGCCGGCCAGCCCCGGCGGGAGACCGGCCAGCCCGACCAGGGCCAGCGCGAACGCGGCCCCCACCCAGGGCCGTCGCCGGGCCGCGCCGCGCAGCTCGACGAGGGTGCCGCCGTCGGCGTCGGCCGGCCGCAGCGCCACCAGCGCAGCGAACGCGGCCAGCTCCAGCACCACGAAGAAGACCGCGTACGCGACGGCGGCGGCGTACGCGGCGGCACGGGCGTCGGCGGTGCGGCCGGCGGCCAGCGCGAGCGCGCCGAGCGGGGCGAGGATGTAGCCGGCCTGGGCCACCGACGACCAGGCGAGCAGCCGGACCGCCCGGCGCTGGCGCAGCGCCACCAGGTTGCCCACGGTCATGGTGAGCACGGCGAGTCCGGCGAGCACCGGGCCGGTCACCTCCGCCGGCAGGGCCCGCTGGACCACCGCGAGCAGGGCCACCACCCCGCCGAGCTTCGAGGCGGTCGACAGGTACGCCGCCACCGGCAGCGGCGCGCCGTCGTAGGTGGCCGGGGCCCAGGCGTGGAACGGCACGGCGGCCACCTTGAACGCCAGCCCGAGCAGGACCAGCGCCACGGCCGACGTGGTCAGCGGCACGTCCAGCAGGTCGGGGCGCTCGGCGAACAGCGCGCCGACCCGGCCCAGGTGCAGTCCGCCGGTGACCGCGTAGAGCAGGGCCGCGCCGAGCAGGGTGAGGGTGGTGGCGACCACGCTCACCACGAAGAACGTCACCGCCGCCTCGGCGCTGGCGAGACTCCCCCGGCGCAGGCCGACGAGCACGTACAGCGGCAGGGTCAGCGTCTCCAGCGCGACGATCAGGGTGATCAGGTCGCCGGCCGCGCCGAGCACCACGCCGCCGGTCATCGAGCAGGCGAGGAGGAAGCAGTACTCGCCCACCGGCGACCGGCCGGCGCGCAGCAGCGGCCCGGACAGCGCCAGCACCCCGAGGGTGAGCAGGGCGAACAGCGCCCCGACCAGGGCGGCCCGGCCACCGAAGACGTACGAACAGTCGGTGCCGACGCAGAACGTCGAACGCTCGCCGCCCGCCCCGACGACGGCGCAGCCGACCACGGTGGCGACCGACCCGGCGGCGGCCACCGCCACCGTCGCGGCGGCCCGCGCCACCAGCAGGTCGATCAGCAGCACCAGGACGGCCGTGCCGGCCGCGAGGTACGCCGGGAGCAGCGCCACGCTGTCGACGCTCTGCACCACACTCACCGAAACCTACCTTCGTTCGCGACTGCGGGGCTCCGCTCCGCTGCACTCCTCACACTCACCGGAGCCCACCTTCGTTCGCGACTGCGGGGCTCCGCTCCGCTGCACTCCTCACACTCACCGGAACCCACCCTCGTTCGCGACTGCGGGGCTCCGCTCCGCTGCACTCCTCACACTCACCGGAATCCACCTTCGTTCGCGACCTCCGCCACGGGGCTCATGGAAGGACCGCCACCAGGGCGGCCACCGGGTCGGCGGCGACGCCCAGGACCAGGGCGGGTGCCAGGCCGACGGCGAGGGCGAGCAGCACCAGCGGGGCCCACGCGGTCAGTTCGGCGGCGGCGAGGCCGGGGGCGACCCGGCCGACCGCGGGGCTGGGCCGGCCATGGGTGACCCGGCGCAGCAGCCGCAGCAGGTACGCGGCGGTCAGCGCGCCGCCGACCGCCGCCAGCACGCCCAGGACGGTCCAGAACACCCCGCCCCGCCCGATCGCGGCGACCACGGCGAACGCCTCGCCCCAGAACCCGGCCAGGCCGGGCAGGCCCAGCGAGGCGACGGCGGCGAAGCCGAGCAGCCCGGCTAGCCGGGGCGCGGTCTCCCGCAGCCCGGACAGCTCTGCGAGTTCCCCGGTGCCCGACCGGTCCTTGACCGCCCCGGCCAGGAAGAAGAGCAGTCCGGTGATCACCCCGTGCGCGATGTTGCCGATCAGCGCGGCCTGGATGCCGGTGGCGGTCAGGGTGGCCACCCCGAGCAGCACGAACCCCATGTGCCCGACGCTGGAGTACGCGATCAGCCGCTTCAGCTCGCTCTGGGCGAGGCAGACCAGGGAGCCGATCAGGATCGCCGCGACGGCGAGCACCCCGAGCACCGGGGCGGCCCAGCGGGCCCCCTCCGGCGCCACCCCGACGGCGACCCGGACCAGCCCGTACGTGCCCATCTTGAGCAGCACCCCGGCGAGCACGACGCTGCCGACGGTGGGCGCCTGGGTGTGCGCGTCGGGCAGCCAGGAGTGCAACGGCCAGAGCGGGCTCTTCACCGCGAACGCCAACCCGAACAGGGTGAACGCGGCGAGCTGGGTGCCCCGGGGAAGCCCGGCCCCGCCGGTCAGCGCGACGAGGTCGGCGGTGCCGGCGGCGGCCACCACGACGTACACGCCGACCAGCAGCAGCACCGAGCCGAGCAGGGTGTAGAGGGCGAACTTGCGCGCCGCCCGACGCCGGTCCGGTCCGCCCCAGCCGGCGATGATCGCGTACATGGGGAGCAGGACGACCTCGAAGAAGCAGAAGAACAGCACCAGGTCGAGGGCGAGGAAGGTGCCGAGGATGCCGACCTCGACCACCAGCAGCAGCGCCACGAGGGCTCGGCCGCTGCCGCCGCCGGCGGGCACCTTCCACACCGTGTACGCGCAGCAGAGCAGGGTGAGCAGCGCGGTCAGCACCACCAGGGGGTACGAGATGCCGTCCACGCCCAGGTGGAAGCGCAGGTCGAGGCCGGGCACCCAGGACAGGTCGAGCTGGTGCCAGGGGCGTACGGCCGAGGGCGGCCCGTAGCCGGTCCAGAGCCGGTCGCCGACGACCAGGGCCACCGTGGCGAGCAGGGTCAGCCCCGCCGCCGCCGTGCCGACCAGGCGGGCCGCCCGGTCACCGGGGACGACGGCGACCACGGCCGCGCCGACCGCCGGCACGACCAGCGCCGCGACGAGCAGGACCTGTCCGAGCGTCATGCGGCCCCTCCGATCAGCACGGCGGCCAGCCCGATCAGCAGCGCGCCGGCCAGCACCCCCGCCACCGCCCGGGGCAGCGCGGCGCGGTGCAGCCCGGCCAGTGCCCCGCCGAGGCCGCGTGCGCCCCGGGCGGTGCCCCCCACCACGCCGTCGATCACCAGTTCGTCACCCGCGCGGGCGGCCCGGCCCAGGGCGACCACCGGGCGTACGACGAGGGCGCGCTGGACGTCGTCGAGCCGGAAGCCGGCGGCGAACAGCGGGCCCAGCGGGCCCAGCGCGCGGGCCGGGTCGGCGGTCCGGTCCCGCCGCCAGCCGGCCCAGGCCAGCCCCGCGCCGAGGGCCAGCAGGGCCAGCGGCAGCAGCAGGGCCGGGCCGAGGTGCACCAACTCCCCCTCGCCGGCGGCGAGCCGGTCGGTGAACGGGGGCAGGAACGCGGCCAGACCGAGCAGGGCCGCCGGGACGGCGAGGATCAGCACCGGCCAGCGCATCAGCGCGGGCGGGTCGTGCGGGTGCACCAGCGGCATCCGGGTCTCGCCGAGGAACGCGCGCAGCAGCAGCCGGGTGGCGTACCAGGCGGTGACCGCGACGCCGGCCAGCCCGGCCAGCCAGACCAGCCAGCCCACCCAGGCGGGGGCCGGGCCGGCCCCGTCCAGCGCGGCGGCCTCGGCGGCGGCGAGCACGCCGTCCTTGCTCCAGAAGCCGGACAGCGGGGGGACGCCGGCCAGCGCGCCGAGGCCGACCACCGTGCACCAGAAGGTCACCGGCATGGTGGCGCGCAGGCCGCCCATCCGGGACATCAGGGTGGTGCCGACGGCGTGGATCACCGCCCCGGCGGCGAGGAACAGCAGCGCCTTGAACGCGGCGTGGCTGAGCAGGTGGAACAACGCGGCGGTGGGTGAGCCGACGGCGAGCGCGCCGGTCATGTAGCCGATCTGGGAGACCGTGGACCAGGCCAGCACCCGCTTGAGGTCGTCCTGGGCGGTGGCGGCGAGCGCGCCGAGCAACAGGGTGACCGCGGCCATCACCCCGAGCACGGCGAGCGCGGTCGGGGCCCGCTCGAACAGCGGGTAGAGCCGGGTGACCGCGTACACGCCGGCCGCGACCATGGTGGCGGCGTGGATCAGCGCGGAGACCGGCGTCGGGCCGGCCATCGCGTCGGGGAGCCAGGTGTGCAGCGGGAACTGGGCGCTCTTGCCGGCCACCCCGGCGAGCAGCAGCAGGCAGGCGGTGGTCAGCAGGCCTGCGGAGTAATCGTGGGCGAGCACGTCGGCGATCCGGAAGCTGCCCGCCGAGACGCCGAGCAACGCGATGCCGAGCAGGAAGCCGACATCGCCCACCCGGGTGACCAGGAACGCCTTCATCGCGGCGGCCGGCGCCTCGGGCAGCCGGCGGTCGTGGGCGATGAGCAGGTAGGAGCAGAGGCCCATCACCTCCCAGCCGACCAGCAGCATGATCAGGTCACCGGCGACCACCACCAGCAGCATCGCGGCGGTGAAGAGGCTGATCTGCGCCGCGTACGGCGGGTAGCGGTGGTCGACCTCGACGTCGTCGTGCGGGCCCCGTTTCAGGTAGCCGACGGAGTAGACCTGCACCGCGAGGGCCACCGCCGCGACGGCGACCGCCACCAGGGCGGCGGCCCCGTCGAGCCGGACCCCGAGGGTGACCCGCAGCCCGCCCAGGTCGACCCAGGTGGTCGAGGTCTCCACCGGTTGTCCGACGCGGACCAGCAGGACGACCGCGATCAGCAGCGCCCCGGCCGCCCCGGCCACGCCCAGGCCGATCGCCGCCCGCCGGGCCGGATCCTGCCCGGTGGTCGCGCCGCGCGGCGAGGGCGGCAGCAGCAGCCCGACCAGGCCCGCCACCAGGGGTACGGCCGGCAGCAGCGCGCCGAGCAGGCCGGTCACCGGATCACCTCGCCGGCCGACGCGCCCGGGGTCGCCGCCGCGCCCGCCCCGGGAGTCGGCTCGACCAGCGGCGGCTCGGTCAGCGGCACCTCGTCGACGGCGACGCTGGCCCGCATGCGGTAGAGCTGGAGCACGATGGCCAGCCCCACGCCGATCTCGGCGGCAGCCAGGACGATCACGAAGAGGGCGAAGACCTGGCCGGCGTGCGGGAGCTGCGCCCGGACCGTGGTGTCGGCGGTGACCAGGACCAGGTTGACCGCGTTGAGCATCAACTCCACGGCCATCAGCACCAGCACCGCGTTGCGCCGGCGCAGCACGCCGTACACGCCCAGGCCGAACAGCAGTGCGGCGGTGACGTACGGGATGACGGGCCTCACCGGCGGCCCCCCGGCGCCGGCGCCGGCCGGTCGGCCGCGGGGCGGCCGATGTCGGGGCGGGAGAGCACGATCGCGCCGACCAGGGCGGCCAGCAGCAGCACGGAGAGCACCTCGAACGGCAGCACCCAGGAGCCGAACACCTGCTCGCCGAGGCGCTCGGCGGTGCCCGGCTCGGGCAGGTCGACCCGCGTCCAGCGGAACGCGTCGACCAGCAGGGCGGCCAGCCCGAGGCCGGCGCCGCCGCCGATCAGGGCGGCCGGCCAGCCGGGCCGGTCCAGGTCGTCGGAGGCGCCGATCGGGGCGCGGGTCAGCATCACCGCGAACAGCAGCAGCACCACCACGGCGCCCACGTAGATCAGCACCTGCACCCAGGCCACCAGCTCGGCGGTGAGCACCAGGAAGAGGCCGGCCAGGGCGCCCAGGCAGACCACCAGGTAGAGCCCGGCCCGGACCAGGTGCCGGGTGGTCACCACCAGCGCCCCCGCGCCGACCGCCACCGCGCCGAGGGCGAGCAGCAGCGCGTCCACACCGGTCACGAGGCGGTCCCCGGTTCGGCAGCCCCCGGCTCGGCGGCACCCGGTTCGGCGGCACCCGGTTCGGCGGCACCCGGTTCGGCGGCACCCGGTTCGGCGGCAGCACCCGGGGCGGGCTCGGGGCGTACCCGCGTGGGGGCCGGACGGACGGCGGGGGTGGCCGGGGCGGCGGCCTTGCGCGCGGCGGTGGTCTCCTCCTTCGCCGGCTCGCCGTTGCGGTCGTGCGCGGGCGGCGGCGGGACGGTGCCCATCCACTCGCCGAGGTGGTCCTTGTCGTGCAGCAGGTTCTTGATGTCGTACTCGGCGTACTCGAACTCCGGCGACCAGTAGAGCGCGTCGAACGGGCAGACCTCGACGCAGATGCCGCAGTACATGCAGAGCGAGAAGTCGATGTCGAACTTGTCGAGCACGTTGCGCTGGCGGGGACGGGCGGCGCCGGGCACCGCCACCTCCTCCTTGTGCGAGTCGATGTAGATGCACCAGTCCGGGCACTCGCGGGCGCAGAGCATGCAGACGGTGCAGTTCTCCGCCAGCAGGGCGATCACGCCCCGGGACCGGGGCGGCAGCTCGGGGGCCACGTCCGGGTACTGCTGGGTGGTCGAGCGGCGGGTCATCGTCTTCAGCGTGACGGCCAGCCCCTTCGCCAGCCCTTCGCCGGGCACACTCCGCTCGCTCATGCCGTCCATCCTGCCCTGTGCCCCCGGCGCGCGCGACCACCACCCTGCGCATTGCGTTGGTACGGTGACGACGGGGAGAACGACACACCGGGAAGGGCCTTTCCCATGACCGCCGCGCTGCAGAGCGACCAGCCGCCCGAGGGCGGGTGGACGACCGACGACCTCGACGCGCTGCCCGAGGACGGTCGCCGCCGCGAACTGCTCGATGGAGTGCTCCTCGTGTCCCCCTCCCCCACCCGCGTACACCAGATCATCGCCGGCCGGCTCATGGTCGCGCTCGAAGAAGACTGCCCCGACGAGTACGACGTCACCCAGGGCGTCGAGGTGCGCATCAACCGCACCCGCTCCTTCATCCCGGACGTGCTGGTCACCACGTCGGCCGCGGCGCGGCGTCAGCCGTCGCGGTACGAGGCGCACGAGGTCGTGCTCGCGGTCGAGATCGTCTCCCCCAGCACCCGCTCCATCGACCGGGTGCTCAAGCCCGCCCTCTACGCGCAGGCCGGCATCCCGTACTTCTGGCGGATCGAGGTGGAGGACGACGGGCTGGCCGTCCACACGCACCGGATCGACCCGGTGGACGAGGTCTACACCGAGACCGGGCGCTGGACGAAGTTCGTGGACACCGGCGAGCCGTTCCCGGTCAACCTGCCGGTCAGCCGGATCACGCCCCGGCACCTGTGACCGGCGGAAGCACCTCGACGCCGAGCTGCTGGAGGAGCTGGAACAGCTCGGTGCAGTGCCACACGTCGGCGATCCGCCCCGCCGGGTCGAAGCGCAGGAACGACGCCCCCGAGAAGCTGACCACCTGGCCGGTGGGCGGCACCGGCCCGAATGCGCCGGCCTGGGTGCCGGCGGCCCGCCAGTGCACGGCCACCCGCTCCTCGGACGCCACCACGTCCACGGTCTTGTAGCGCAGGTCCGGGAAGGCCGCCCGCCGCTCCCGGTGCCAGGCCAGCGCGGCCTCCGGGCCGGTTCCGCCCAGCCCCGGGCACTCCGCCGCGACCAGCTCGTACGCGGACTCCTCGCGCCGGCCGTTCCACACGTCGGCGATGAAGCGTCGGGCCGCCGCCTCCACATCGTTCACCCGGGCAGCCTAGCCACCAGGGACCGGGCGGCCATGGGGCACGCGGGCGGGCGTCCGGGGGGCCGCGCGGACCCAGGCCCCGCCCGCAGGCCGGAAATCGGCCAAGATGGTACGGACGGGAACGACCGGCGGACACCAGGAGGCGACGTGGGCGACGAGGCAGAGGCGACGACCGACGGGAAGTACGTCGAGCCCGGCAGGGAGTTCACCCGCGACCAGCGGTACATCGCCACCCGGATCACCGCCGACGGGCGGGACGGCTGGCCGGTCGAGCCGGGCCGGTACCGGCTGGCGGTCAGTCGCGCCTGCCCCTGGGCCAACCGGCTGATCATCGTGCGTCGGCTGCTGGGCCTGGAGGACGCCATCTCGATGGCCGTGGCCGGGCCGACCCATGACGCCCGGAGCTGGACGTTCGACCTGGACCCGGGCGGGCGGGACCCGGTGCTCGGCATCGAGCGGCTGGCCGACGCGTACTTCGCCCGGTTCCCCGGGTACGAGCGGGGCATCACCGTGCCGGCGATCGTGGACGTGCCGACCGGACAGGTGGTCACCAACGACTACGCCCGGATGAGCCTGGACCTGTCGACCGAGTGGACGGCGTACCACCGCGAGGGCGCGCCGGAGCTGTACCCGGAGCGGCTGCGCGACGAGATCGACGAGGTCAACGCGGTCGTCTTCGCCGACGTCAACAACGGCGTGTACCGGTGCGGCTTCGCCGGCAGCCAGCAGGCGTACGAGAAGGCGTACCACCGGCTGTTCGACCGGCTGGACTGGCTGGCCGAGCGGCTGGCCGGGCAGCGGTACCTGGTCGGCGACACGATCACTGAGGCGGACGTGCGGCTGTTCACCACGCTGGTCCGGTTCGACCCGGTCTACCACGGCCACTTCAAGTGCAACCGCCAGAAGCTCACCGAGATGCCGGTGCTGTGGGCGTACGCCCGGGACCTGTTCGCCACGCCCGGGTTCGGCGACACGATCGACTTCGACCACATCAAGCGGCACTACTACGAGGTGCACCGGGACATCAACCCGACCGGGATCGTTCCGCTCGGCCCCGACCTGTCGGGTTGGCTCACCCCACACGGCCGCGAGCAGCTCGGCGGCCGCCCCTTCGGCGACGGCACCCCACCCCCACCCCCACCCCCCGCCGAGCGGCTCACCCCACTCCCCTAACCCACCCCGACCTCCCCTCTCCCCTCTCCCCCTTCCCGCGATCTTGCACTTTGGGCCCCCGTGATGCGCCTTTCGCACCTTGTGTCGGGGCCGCAACTGCAAGATCGCGGGAAGGAGGGGTGGGGTGGGGGTGGGGGTTAGAGGGCTAGGCGGATGGTGGCCGTCAGGACGAGTTGGGCCAGGGAGGCGGGGACCAGGACCAGCCAGCAGAGGCGCTGGAGCTGGTCCTCGCGCAGCCGGGGGTACGACACCCGGAGCCAGATGATCACGAACGCGACGGCGAAGACCTTGAGCAGCGTCCACAGCCAGCCGAGGTGCTCGTCGGCGAACGGGCCCTGCCAGCCGCCGAGGAAGAGCACGGTGGTCAGCGCGGCGATCACCACGATGCCGACGTACTCGGCGAGCAGGAAGAACGCGAAGCGCAGGCCGGTGTACTCCGTCATGTACCCGAATACCAGCTCGGAGTCGGCGATCGGCATGTCGAACGGGGGCCGCCGGATCTCGGCCAGCCCGGCGACGAAGAAGACGATCATCGCGGGCGCCTGCCAGAGCAGCCACCACGGCCGCCACGCCTCGACGATCCCGGGCAGGCTCAGGGTGCCGGCCGCCATGGCCACCGACGCTGCGGCCAGCACCAGCGGCAGTTCGTAGCCGAGCAGCTGGGCCGCCCCGCGCAGCCCGCCGAGCAGGCTGTACTTGTTGGCCGACGCCCACGCCGACATCAGCACCGCCAGCACGCCCACCCCGACCACGGCCAGCACGAAGAACAGGCCGATGTCCAGCGGCTGCCCGACCAGGTCGCCGGGCCCGAGCGGGATCACCAGCAGTGCGAGCAGGTACGGCACCAGGGCCACCACCGGGGCCAGCCGGAACACCGCCCGGTCCGCCTCGCGCGGGGTGACGTCCTCCTTCTGCACGAACTTGACCCCGTCGGCGACGAGCTGGGCCCAGCCGTGGAAGCCGCCCGCGTACATCGGGCCGAGCCGGCCCTGCATGTGCGCCATCACCTTGTGCTCGGCCTGCCCCACGACCAGCGGCAGGACGAGGAAGGCGGCCAGCACGCCGACCACCCGCAGGACGGCCTCCAACCAGTCGGGCATCAGGCCGTACCTCCGTTCCCACGGTCGGCGTTCTTCTCCGGGCTCTCCGGGCCGGCGGTCTCGGGGCCAGCGGCCTCCGGGGCGGCCGGGGTGGGGGGGCCGGGGCGCGCCCCGGGGGCGGGGCGGGCCGGGCGTTCCCGGGCCGGTCGGGCGGGCGTGCCGCCGCGCGGCCCCTCGCCGACCCCGGCCGCGCCGGCGGGCGTCGGCGTCGGCCCCCACTCCCCCGGAGCCGGTACGCCCGGCGGGCGGATCGGGCGCCGGCCGCCGCCGGCCCCGGACTCGCCGGGCTCCTTCGCGCCCGGCCAGGGCTTCGCCACCCGGGAGGCGAGCACGAACTCCTTGCGCAGCGGGTGCCCCTCGAACTCCGGCGGCAGCAGCAGCGGCCTCAGCTCGCCGTGCCCGGGGAAGTCGACGCCGAACATCTCGTACGTCTCCCGCTCGTGCCAGGCCGCGCCCGGGTAGAGGTCGACGACCGAGGCCACCCGTGGCTCGTCCCACGGCACCCGGGTGCGCAGCAGCAGGCCGTGCCGGTGGCCGGTCGACCAGAGGTGGGACACCACCTCGCAACCGTCGGCCAACTGGTCGACGGCGGAGAGCCAGTCGAAGAAGTCGCAGGCCAGGTCCGCGTCGTCCCGGGCGGCGGCCAGCGCGTCCCGCCAGCTCGCCGGGGGTACGTCGACGGTGGCCCGGGCGTACGCCTGGCCGCCGGATACCGACGCGGTGGCCTCGACGGGGGCGAGCAGCGCCACCAGCCGCCGGCCGACCTCTTCCGGAGTCATGTCGCTGATCCTATGGCCGACGCCGGCCCCACGCGGCGGGCCGCCCCGGCCACGGGCCGCGCGGAGTCCGCGTGCGCGTGGCCCGGCCGACCGGATGGCCGCTCTACCCGGCGGACCGGATGGCCGTTTTCACCGGCGGTGGCCGGCTCGCCGGGGAAGGATGAGGTCGTGCGCGCCGTGACTGTCACCCCCGGGGTCCCGAACTCACTGCGCCTGGTGCACGACCATCCCGAGCCGCCCGCTGAGGAAGGCGCGATCCTGGTCGAGGCGCTCGCGGTGGGGATCTGCGGCACCGACCACGAGATCGTCGCCGGGGACTACGGCGAGGCCCCGCCCGGCGCGTCGACCCTGGTGCTCGGGCACGAGTCGCTGGGCCGGGTGCTGGAGGACCCGGGCGGCACGCTGCAACCCGGCGACCTGGTCGCCGGCATCGTCCGGCACCCGGACCCGGTGCCCTGCCCCAACTGCGCAATCGGCGAGTGGGACATGTGCCGCAACGGCAGGTACACCGAGCACGGGATCAAGGCGCTGCCCGGCTTCGCCCGGGACCGGTGGCGGGTACAGCCGGGGTTCGCCGTCGGCCTGGACCCCGCCCTGGCCCCGGTCGGGGTGCTGCTGGAACCGACCGCGGTGGTGGCGAAGGCGTGGGACCACATCGAACGGATCGGCGCCCGCGCCGAGTGGCAGCCGCAGACGGTGCTGGTCACGGGGGCCGGGCCGATCGGCCTGCTGGCGGCGCTGCTGGCCACCCAGCGCGGGTTCTCCGTGCACGTGCTCGACCGGGCCACCACCGGGCCGAAGCCGGACCTGGTCAGGGCGCTCGGCGCGACGTACCACACGGAGTCGGTGGCGCAGCTCGACTTCGACCCGGACGTGATCGTCGAGTGCACCGGCGCGCCGGTGGTCGTGCTGGACGCGATGTGCAAGGCCGGTCCGACCGGGATCATCTGCCTGACCGGGGTGTCCAGCGGCGGCCGGACAATCAACTTCGACGCCGGGGCACTCAACCGGGAACTGGTGCTGGAGAACCACGTGGTGTTCGGCTCGGTGAACGCCAACCGCCGGCACTGGAACCTGGCCGCCGAGGCCCTCGCCCGGGCCGACCCGGCCTGGCTGGGTTCGCTGATCACCCGCCGGGTGCCGGTGGAGGCGTACACCGAGGCGTACACCCCCACCGTCGACGACATCAAGGTGGTGCTCGACTTCACCGTCTGAGCGGGCGATCCCTCCCCGACGCGGGGTCACACCGGTTGGGCGGACCCCCGTCGACGCAGCACGGAGGCCCGGTGCAGCCGGTAGTTCTCGCCTGCGGTGAGCGCCTTCAACAGCTCACCCGTGCCGAGCAGCACCGCCAGCAGGGCGCCCTGGAGCGCGTTTCCCTCCACCCCGTCCGTCAGCGCCTCGGTGGTCCGTCGCAACTCGCCGACGGCCCGGTCCAGGGCCGGTTCCGCCACCACGTCGAATGTCTTCTCGAAGGCCGGCACGGAGCGGTTGAGCAGCCGGTCCAGGAGGCGGAGCAGGACGTCCAGCCGCTCCCGGGCGACCGTTTCCGGCACCCCGTGCTCGTTGACCAGTCGCAGGGTCCTGAAGTACAGCCCGTCGTCGAGCAGCGGCCCGCCCCGCCGCCAGGGCTGGCGCGGCAGCACCGCCCCCTCCAGCAGGAACCACCTGAGCACGTCGGTCACGTCCTCGGAGACCTGTCCGACGGCGTCACCCATCACCGGCGACCACCGCCGCACGTACTCCCGCCGGAGGAAACGGCTGACGCCGAGGGTCACCACCAGGGCGCTGCTGGAGAAGCCCGTCATGCCGGACAGGACGTTGACCAGGTAGGGATGGTTCTGCATGTTGTCGCCGGCGAACGTCTCCCAGCCGACGCCCACCACGAAGCTGGACAGGGCGATCGCGAACAGGCTCCAGGCGACCGACGGGGGCAGACGGGGTGGCACGGCCGTCAGATGCCGGGCAGGCGGCCGTTGCGGAACAGGTCGACGAAGAGCTGGTGGTCCTCGCGGGCCCGCAGCCCGTAGGCGTGCGAGAACTCGACCAGCCCGGTGGCGAACCCGTCGGGGTCGGCGTCCACGGCGGCGACGATCGCCTCCTCGGTGGAGTAGTCGACCAGGTCGTGGCTGGACTCGTCGTCGGCCACCGAGTGCATCCGGGCAACCGCCCGGCCCAGGTCGGCCAGCACCCCGGCCAGTTCCTCCGGCTCGTTGACGTCCGCCCAGTCCAGGTCGGCCGCGTACGGGGAGACCTCGGCGACGAGCTGGCCGGCCCCGTCCAGCTCGGTGAAGCCCAGCCACGGGTCGGCATGCGCCTGGAGCGCCCGCTGCGACTCGGCCGTACGGTGCCCCTGGTGCCGGAAGTAGCCGCGCACCCGCTCGTCGTCGATGTGCCGGGCCACCGCCGGCACCTGGGCCTGCTTCATGTAGATGACCACGTCGTTCTCCAGCGCCTGGGTGTGCCCCTCCAGCAGCAGGTTGTACGACGGCAGCCCGGCCGAGCCGATGCCCACTCCCTTGCGCAGCACGACGTCCTTGATGTGCGCGGCGACCGGGCGCAGCCGGGCGGACGACTCGGGCAGGGTGCCCAGGTAGTCCTGGAACGCGGCGCAGACCTTCGCCCGGGTGTCGTCGTCGATCTCGAAGACCCCGTCGCCGAGGGAGAACCGGCGCTCGTAGTTGTCGACGGTGGTCTGCGTGGCGAGCAGGTCTACCCGGGTGTTGAGCCGGGCCTGCTGGAGCACCCGGCGCAGCACCCCGTCGGCGTTGTCCAGGGTGATCGAACCGATCGCGTCGTCCCCGCCGGCGGCGATCGCCCGCAGCTCGGTCAGGTACGACCGGGCGAAGCCGGTGACCAGGTCGCTGATCGCCCGGTCGGAGAGCGCCTTGGCGTACCCGAGCAGGGCCACGCTGGCGGCGAGCCGCCTCAGGTCCCAGGAGAACGGCCCGACGTACGCCTCGTCGAAGTCGTTGACGTTGAACACGAGCTGCCCGGAGGCGTTCATGTAGGTGCCGAAGTTCTCCGCGTGCAGGTCGCCGTGGATCCACACCCGGCTGGTGCGCTCGTCCAGGAACGCGTCGTCGGCGAAGTCGCCGCGCTGGTCGGCGTAGAAGAGCGAGGCGCTGCCCCGGTAGAAGGCGAACGGCGAGGCTGCCATCTTGCGGAACTTGCGGCGGAACGCCGCCGGGTCGAGCGCCATCGACGCACCGAACTCCTCGGTGAGCACGTCAACGATGAAGGCGGACCGATCGTCCGCGGACTGGGTCATGGCCGGCAGGCTAACCCCCGCCCGCCACCCCCTGGTTGATCATGAAGTTGTTACCAGACCGTCCGGCGTGTCATGGCAACAACTTCATGATCAACGAAGGTGGGGCGGGGGCGCCGGGCGGGCTACGCCAACTCCATGTCGACGGGGGTGGAGTGGGACTCAGTCGGGGAGGCGGGTCGGTGGGGCGGTCAGCGACTCCACCGAACGGGGGGACCGGCCGCCGGCCGGGGAGGCGAGCGGGTCGGGGCGGGGGACGCCGCCGATGCCTGACTGCTCGGCGGCGATCTTCTCCTGGAGGCGCAGGATGCCGTGCAGCAGCGCCTCCGGGCGGGGCGGGCAGCCGGGCACGTAGACGTCGACGGGGATGAGCTGGTCGACGCCCTTGGTCACCGAGTACGAGTCCCAGTACGGGCCGCCGCAGTTGGAGCAGGCGCCGAACGAGATGACGTACTTCGGCTCGGGCATCTGGTCGTAGAGCCGCTTGATCGCCGGGGCCATCTTGTCGGTGACCGTGCCGGAGACCACCATCAGGTCGGCCTGGCGCGGGCCGTGGGCGAACGGGATCACCCCGAGCCGCATGAAGTCGTGCCGGCCCATGCTGGTGGCGATGAACTCGATGGCGCAGCAGGCCAGGCCGAAGTTGAACACCCAGAGCGAGTAGCGGCGGCCCCAGTTCAGCACGAACCGGATCGGCTCTCCCAGCACTCCCGGCAGTTGCACGACCGGCCCCCTCTCTCCCAGCGTCAGTCAACCACAGCCACCGGACGGCCCGGCCGGGCCGCTCAGTAGGTCGGGCGTTGCAGCAGGCCCACGAACTCGACCAGCAGCCGCTCCCGCAGGGCCGGTGGGGCGGCGTCGAGCAGGGCGTTGACGGTGGCGTCCGGCGCGAAGGCCCCGGGGCCGGACGCCGGGCCGCCGGACGCCGGGCCGCCGGACGCCACACCGCCCAGGCCGGACGGCGTACCGCCGAGGCCGAGGCCGGCGGCCAGGCCGGCGACCAGCTCCGGGGTCAGCGCGTCCGGGGTCAGGGTCGCGGCGAGCGCGGTCAGCTCGGCGGGCAGCTCGACCGGCCCGGCGGCCCGGGCCGCCGCGACCGCGTCGGCCAGGTCGGGGCCGAACTCCGCCACCCTGGGGGCCACCGAGGCGGTCACCGTGAGGTGCACGCTGGCCGGCAGCTCGCCGTACGTGAGCTGGGGCTGGGTGTGCCAGCCGCGCGCGGTCAGCTCGTCGACCAGCACGAACAGGTCCAACCCGGGGTCGACGGAGGTGAAGCAGACCACGGTCGACTCGGGCTCGGCCATCAGCCGCAGCCCGTCGACGCCCCGCACGGCGTCGGCGAGCCCGGCCACCGCGTCCCGGGTCGCACCGGCCAGCCGCAGGTAGCCGTCCTCGCCGAGGTGGCGCAGGGTGGCGTACGCGGCGGCGATCGGCCCGCCCGAGCGGGTGGAGGCGATCACCGGGTTGACCATGGTGTACCCGGGCCAGTCGGCGTACGCGAAGTACTGCGGGGCGCGCAGCGCCGGGTCGCGGTGCAGCAGCACCGAGACGCCCTTCGGGGCGTACGCGTACTTGTGCAGGTCGACCGAGATCGAGGTGACCCCGTCGACGGCGAAGTCGAACGGCGGCACCGGCGCGCCGAGCCGGCGCAGCCAGGGCAGGGTCCAACCGCCGAAGCAGGCGTCCACATGGCAGCGCACCCCGGCCGCCGCCGCCACCTCGGCGATCCCGGCGACCGGGTCGACGACGCCGTGCGCGTACGAGGGGGCGGAGCACGCGACCAGCACGGTGTCGGGGCGGATCGCGGCGGCCACGTCGGCGGCCGACGGGCGCAGCGTGTCCGGGTCGACGGGCACCGGGTCGAGGGCCACCCGCAGGTAGTGGGCCGCCTTGGCGAACGCCGCGTGCGCGGTCGTCGGCACCGCGATCCGGGGCTCGCCGATCTCGGGGCGGGCGTCGCGGGCCGCCTTGACGGCGAGGATCAGCGACTCGGTGCCGCCGCTGGTGACGCTGCCGACGACGTCCGGGGCGGTCGTGCCGGGGCCGCCGCCGAGCAGCCGGGCCGCCGCCCCGACCAGCGCGTTCTCCATCGCCAGCAGGGACGGGAAGGCGGTCGGGTCGAGCCCGTTGACGTGCGCGCTGCCGGCGTGGGCGGCGGCGGCCAGGTCGTCCAGCCCCGGCACTGCGGGGTCGTACACGTACGCGAACAACCGCCCTCCGTGCGTCGGCCGGTCGGCCTCGCGCAGCCCCCGGATCTCCCGGAGCACCCGCTCGGCCGGCACCCCGTGCCCCGGCAGCGCCCGGCCGGTGTCCTGGTCGTCGATCATCAGGTGGTGGTGCCCTTCTCGTGGAGGGTGGGCGTGGCGAGGAGGTCGGCCCGGGTGAGGGTGTAGTGGCGTAGGAGGAGCAGGGGTGGGGCCACCAGGAGGGCCGGCAGCAGGGTGAAGCCCAGCAGGACGCCGAGGCGGGCGGTGCCGGACTGGGCCGCCGCCGTGCCCGTGTCGGACGAGACGTAGCCGCTGAGCTGGAGGACCAGGCCGTAGATGCCCGGGCCGAGGGCCAGGCCGAAGGTCTCCCCCGCCGTCCACAGGCCGGTGAACACGCCGGCCTGCCGCCGGCCGGTGCGGGCGGTGTCGTACGCGATGCAGTCGGGCAGCATGGCCAGCGCGAAGACCTGCTGGCCGGCGTACCCGACGCCGATCACCGCGACCACCAGATAGACCGCGACGGCCGGCAGCACCGGCGCGGCGACCAGGACGGTCGCGCCGGCCGCCAGCAGCACCGACGCGGCGACCAGGGCGGCCCGCTTGCCGACCCGGGCGCCGACCCGGGTCCACAGCGGCATCACCAGCAGCGCCGGGCCGACGAAGCAGGCGAACAGCACGGTCGGGCCGGTGTCCGGGTCGCGCAGCACCTGGCCGGCGAAGTAGCTGACCCCGGCCAGGATGGTGGCCACCCCGGCGGACTGGATCACGAAGCAGACCAGCAGCGCCCGGAACGGCCGGTTCCGCCCGGCGACGGCGAGCTGGGCGCGCAGGGTCGGCTCGCTCTCGCCGACCGTGCCGGTGGGCGCGCCCCGGGTGCCGAGGAACGCCCCGACCGCGCCGAGCACGATCAGCCCGGCCACGAACAGGCCCATCCAGCGGTGCCCGGGGACGCCGTCGCCACCGGCGGCCACCACGGCCGGGGCGACCGCGCCGGAGACCAGGATGGCCACCGCCAGCACCGCGATCCGCCAGCTCATCAGCCGGGTACGTTCCGCGTAGTCGTCGGTCAGCTCGGCCGGCATCGCCACGTACGGGACCTGGAAGAAGGCGAACGCGGTCGCGGCGGCCAGGAACGCGACGGCGACGTACCCGGCGGCGGCCGGGCCCGACCCGAACGGGCCGGCGAAGATCGCGGCGAACAGCACGCCGAGGGCGAGCCCGCCGAGCAGCAGGTACGGCCGGCGGGCGCCCCAGCGCGATCTGGTCCGGTCGGAGATCCGCCCGACGACCGGGTTGACCAGCACGTCCCACGCCTTCGGCAGGAGCACCAGCAGTGCCGCCACCCCGGCGGCGACGCCCAGGGTGTCGGTCAGGTACGGCAGGAGCAGCAGCCCGGGCACCGTGCCGAAGGCTCCGGTCGCCAGGGAGCCGAGCGCGTAGCCGAGGTGCACCCGGCGGGGCAGCCCGCCGTTCGCCCAACGAGTCGGTGCCCCGGGGGGCGTGCCGGATCCGGCCGGCGACAGCGTCATGACGCCGAATGTTACTCACGTTATGGCCTGGGTCACATCCCCTCTTCCGGCGACCAACCCGCCGCCATGTCCACGCCCGACGGGCGCAGCGGGGCGCCCTCGGCGCGCAACCGGGCCCGCGCCTCGACCTCGTGGCCGGGCGGCAGCCGGCCGGCGGAGTTCACCACCCGATGCCACGGCACCCCGCCCCCGTGCCTGGCCATGATCGAGCCGACCAGCCGCGCCGACGCCCGCCCCGAGCGCTCGGCGAGCGCGTCGGCGACCGCGCCGTACGACATCACCCGGCCCGGCGGGATGCGCTCGACCAGCTCCAGCACCGCCTCGACGTACTCCTCCGGTGTCACGCGCGCCACTCCTCAGCTGTCCCGACCGGCCAGAGTATGGGAACGGCCGCGGGGGCGGCGGGACCGACCGCGCAGAATGGGCGGGTGCGCGAAGCAGTCACCTCGGCCCGGCGGATCGTCGTCAAGATCGGTTCGTCCTCGCTGACCACGGCGTCCGGCGGCCTCGACGACGCCCGGGTCGACGCGCTGGTCGACACCCTCGCCGCGCTCGCCGGCGCCGGCCGCGAGGTGGTGCTGGTCTCCTCCGGCGCGATCGCCGCCGGGCTCGCCCCGCTCGGCCTCACCCGACGCCCCCGCGACCTGGCCACCCAGCAGGCTGCGGCCAGCGTCGGCCAGGGCCTGCTGATCGGCCGGTACGCGGCCGGCTTCGCCCGGCACGGCCTGACCGTCGGGCAGGTGCTGCTCACCGTCGACGACGTGACCCGGCGGGCGCACTACCGCAACGCGTACCGGACGTTGCGCAAGCTGCTCGACCTGCGGGCCGTGCCGATCGTCAACGAGAACGACACGGTCGCCACCGAGGAGATCCGCTTCGGCGACAACGACCGGCTGGCCGCCCTGGTCGCCGCGCTGGTCCACGCCGAGCTGCTGGTGCTGCTCTCCGACGTCGACGCGCTGTGGACCGGCGACCCGGCCCGGCCGGGGTCGACCCGGATCAGCGAGGTCCGCGACGAGCGGGACCTGGCCGGCGTGCAGGTCGGCGGGGCCGGCCGGGCCGGGGTCGGCACCGGCGGCATGGTCACCAAGGTCGAGGCGGCCCGGATCGCCACCGGCTTCGGCATCCCCGTGGTGCTCACCGCCGCGCCGCTGGCCACCGGGGCGCTGGCCGGCGAGGAGGTCGGCACCCTGTTCCACGCCGGGCGGCGGCGCCCCACCGCCCGACTGTTCTGGCTGGCCCACGCCACCACCCCGCGCGGCCGGCTGCACCTCGACGAGGGTGCGGTCGCGGCCGTGGTGGGCCGGCGCAAGTCACTGCTGCCGGCCGGGATCACGGCCGTCGACGGGGCGTTCACCGCGGGCGACCCGGTCGACCTGGTCGACGCCGGGGGCGCACCGGTCGCCCGGGGACTGGTCAACTACGACGCCGTCGAGCTGCCCGGCCTGCTCGGCCGGTCCACCGGCGAGCTGGCCGCGGCCCTCGGCCCGGCGTACGAACGTGAGGTCGTCCACCGCGACGACCTGGTGCTGCTGTAGGCAGGGGGCCCTTCCCCTACACGTGAGGAGTGCACGATGAGCGTCGACGAGCAGGCCCGGCGGGCCAGGGACGCGGCGGAGGCGCTGGCCGTCGCCACCCGTACCGTCAAGGACGGCGCGCTGGTCGCGATGGCCGACGCGCTGGTGGCGCGTACCCCCGAGATCCTGACCGCGAACGCGGCGGACCTGGCGGCCGGGCGCGAGGCCGGGCTGAGCGCGGCCGTGCTGGACCGGCTCGCCCTCGACGCCCCCCGGGTGGCCGGCATCGCCGACGCGCTGCGCGAGATGGCCGCGCTGCCCGACCCGGTGGGCGAGGTGGTCCGCGGCTCGACCCTGCCCAACGGCTTGGAGCTGCGCCAGGTCCGGGTGCCGTTCGGGGTGGTCGGCATCATCTACGAGGCCCGGCCCAACGTGACCGTGGACGCCGCCGGGATCTGCCTGAAGTCCGGCAACGCGGCGCTGCTGCGCGGCTCCTCCTCGGCGGCGAACTCCAACGCCGCCCTGGTCGCGGTGCTCCGCGACGCCGTCGCCGACGCGGGCCTCCCCGCGGACGCCGTGCAACTGCTCGACGCCACCTCCCGTGACTCGGTCAAGGAGCTGATGCGCGCCCGGGGCCTGGTCGACGTGCTGATCCCGCGCGGGGGCGCGTCGCTGATCCGCACCGTGGTGGAGGAGTCGACGGTCCCGGTGATCGAGACGGGGGTGGGCAACTGCCACGTGTACGTCGATGTCGCCGCCGACCTGGCCAAGGCCGTCGCGATCACCCTCAACGCCAAGACCCAGCGCCTGTCCACCTGCAACACCGCCGAGTCGCTGCTGGTGCACGCCGGGATCGCGGACGCGTTCCTGCCGGCGGTGCTGGCCGCGTTCGCCGAGGCCGGGGTGACCGTGCACGGCTCCCCCGAGGTGGCCGCGCACTCCGACGCGGTGGTGCCCGCCACCGACGAGGACTACGCCACCGAGTACCTGTCGGCCGACATCTCGGTCGCCGTCGTCGACTCGCTCGACGCGGCGGTCGCGCACATCCGCCGGTACGGCAGCGGCCACACCGAGGCGATCGTCACCGACTCGCAGTCGGCGGCCCGGGAGTTCGTGGCCCGGGTGGACGCGGCGGCGGTGATGGTGAACGCCTCGACCCGGTTCACCGACGGCGGCGAGTTCGGCTTCGGCGCGGAGATCGGCATCTCGACGCAGAAGCTGCACGCCCGGGGCCCGATGGGCCTGCCCGAGCTGACCAGCACCAAGTACGTCGTCACCGGCGACGGCCACCTGCGGGGGTAGACACGGGGATCGGGGCAACGCCCACGGTTCCCGTCCCACCCCGCCGGTCAGCGACGGCGACGACCCGACCGGCGGGGCTTCTCGCGCTGGCCGCGGGGGCGTCGCCGGCCCGGCGTGCCCCCGGCCGGCGGCAGCGCGCCCTCGCCCCAGAACCGCAGCGCCACCAGCGGAGCGGCGACCACCAGGAAAACCAGTAGCTGGAACCAGGCGTACTCCAGCAGCTCCACGTCCCAGGTCCGCCAGACCACCAGCAGGACGACGGCGAGCACCGCGAACACCACGAACATGAGCAGGCCGCCGTACCGGCCGACGAACCGCCGGAAGCTCCCGCCGTGGGCGGCAGGCGGGTCAGCGGCAGGCACGGATGGCCGCCAGGGTGGTGTGCACGTCGCCACGCTACCGATGCAAACGTGCTTCCGCCTCGGACGGTCGGCCGAGCGACAGGAACGGTGAGGGCCCCTTCCGTCCGGAAGGGGCCCTCACGTCAGGCTCAGTACGCGGGGAGCGAGGGATCGATCTGCTTGATCCAGGACAGCACGCCGCCCTGGACGTGCACCGCGTCGCGGAAGCCGGCCGCCTTGAGCGCGGCGAGCGCCTCGGCGGACCGGACGCCGGACTTGCAGTGCAGCACGACCTGCTTGTCCTGCGGCAGCTTCACCAGCGCCTCGCCGGAGATGATCTCGCCCTTGGGGATCAGCGTCGAGCCGGGGATCCGGACGATCTCGTACTCGGCCGGCTCGCGGACGTCGACCAGGAAGATGTCCTTGCCGGCGTCCTGCCACTCCTTGAGCTCGGCGGCGGTGATGGTCGCGTCGACGATCGCCTCCTGGGCCTCCTCGGAGACCGCGCCGCAGAAGTCCTCGTAGTCCTCCAGCAGGTCGGTGACCGTCGGGTTCTCGCCGCAGAGCACGCAGTTCGGGTCCTTCCGAACCTTGATCTTGCGGTACTCCATCTCCAGGGCGTCGTAGACCATCAGCCGGCCGACCAGCGGCTCCCCGATCCCGGCGAGCAGCTTGATCGCCTCGTTGACCTGGATCGAGCCGACCGACGCGCAGAGCACGCCGAGCACGCCGCCCTCGGCGCAGGACGGGACCATGCCGGGCGGCGGGGGCTCCGGGTAGAGGCAGCGGTAGCAGGGCCCGTGCTCGGCCCAGAACACCGACGCCTGGCCGTCGAAGCGGTAGATCGACCCCCAGACGTACGGCTTTCCGAGCAGCACCGCCGCGTCGTTGACCAGGTACCGGGTGGCGAAGTTGTCGGTGCCGTCGACGATCAGGTCGTAAGCGGAGAAGATCTCGCGGACGTTGTCCCGGTCCAGCGCGGTGTTGTGGATCTCCACGCTGACCAGCGGGTTGATCTCGCGGATCGACGCGGCGGCGGACTCGGCCTTGGACCGGCCGATGTCGGAGACGCCGTGGATGATCTGCCGCTGGAGGTTCGACTCGTCGACGGTGTCGAAGTCGATGATGCCGAGCGTCCCGACGCCCGCGGCGGCCAGGTACAGCAGGGCCGGCGAGCCGAGGCCGCCGGCGCCCACGCAGAGCACCCGGGCGTTCTTCAGTCGCTTCTGCCCCTCGACCCCGACGTCGGGAATGATCAGGTGGCGGGAGTAGCGACGGATCTCGTCAACGGTCAGCTCGGCGGCGGGCTCGACGAGCGGGGGCAACGGCACGGTGGACTCCCCGGGATCGGCGGTGGGAACCGCGCCATTGTTGCTCGCCGCGACCGGTTTCGGCCATGAGCAGGGCCACGTCGCCCGACATGCGGGAGCGGGAATATCTTCAGACGCCCGGAATCAGCTCCCCGGCGTACCGGTCCCCGTCGAGGTAGGGCCAGGCGTTGGCGACGCAGCCCTCCAGGCCGTACGTCTGCTGCTGCATCACCGGAGCGGCCTCGCCGGGCCCGGGGCAGGCCTCGTGCAGCTCGCCGAACTCGTGCCCGACCTCGTGGTTGACCACGTAGCTGCGGTAGACCGCCAGCGGCGCGCCGTAGTCCGGGACCGCCTCCATCCAGCGGGCCAAATTGATGATCACCTGGCCGGGGAGCCGGCAGGAGGTGTACCGCTCGGTGCTCAACCCGCCGAGCGCGCACATCCGCTCGGAGGTGACCGGGGTTGCCAGGTAGACGGTGAAGTCGGCGTCGGCCGCCTCGGCTACCCGCTGCACCCGCAGTTCTCCGGAGGCGATCCAGCTCCGCGCGTCGCCGAGCACCTCGTCGACGGTGGCCGCGAAGGCGTCCGCGTCCTGGCCGGTGCCCTGCTCGACGAGCACCCGGTAGCGGCGCACCGGGCCGTCCGCGCCCCGGACCGGGGTCTGGCCCGCCGCCGGGGCGAACCGGCCGGGGCCACTGCTGGGCCAACCGAGCGGCGCGGCCGGGTCGGCCGGAGCGCCCTGGTCGCCCACGCCGCCGCCGGGCAGGGCCCACCTTTCGCCGGTGCCGGCGGGGCCGGCCGGCGATCCGCCGCCGAGGAGCAGGGTCGCCGCCGCGACGAGCGCCACCAGTCCGGCGAGGCCGCCGAGCAGCGTACGCGGGCGGAGCCGCCGCGCCCGGCGCCCGTCAGGACGCGGACGGGAGGGGCGGAACGGCCCGGAAGGGGACGCCGAAGTCATGCCACCAGCCTGCCAGACCAGGCGGGCATTTCCGGGCATTTACCACAGTCGCCATGAAAGGCCCTCGCATTGCCAGCCTCACGTGCCGCCCCGGGAGCCGGCCCGCGCCGCCCGGTCGACGGCCGCCCGGGTCAGAGCGGCGGGCCGGGTCAGAGCGGCGGGCCGGGTCAGAGCGGCGGGCCGGAATGCCGGCGACCGGCCAGGTACGGCCACGGGTTGGCCACGCACCCCCGCAGGAACAGGGTCTGCTGCATCATCACCGGCGCGGGCCGGCCCGGCTTCGGGCAGCGCTCGTGGTGGTGCCCGAGCTCGTGCCCGACCTCGTGGTTCACCACGTACGTCCGGTAGACCGACAGCGGCACGCCGGCCGACACGAAATGCGGCACCGAACTCCGCCACCGGTCCAGGTTGATGATCACCTTTCCGGACGCCCGGCAGGAGGTGTACGGCCGGCCGCCCACCCGGATGTCGACGCCGCCCGCCGCGCACATCCGTCCCGCGGTGCGCGCCGTGGCCAGGTGGACCGTGAAGTCGTGCCGGGCCCCGCCCGGCACCCGCTGCAACCGCAGCCGGCCGCCGTCCACCCAGCTCCCCGGCCCGGCCAGCGCCTCCTGCACCGCCGTGCCGAACGCCCGCGCGTCCTCGCCCGTCTCCGGCTCCACCGCCACCCGGTAGCGGCGCAGCCGGCCGGACGTGCCGAGCACCTCGCCGGCCCGGTCGTCGTACCGGAAACCGCCCCGGCCGGCCGACGGCACCGGGCCGGGCAGCCGCAGCACCGGCGACGCGGAAACGTCGAAGGGCGGCGCGGCCGGGTGGGGGGACACCGGCCCGGAAGACGCGACGGCCGGGCCGAACAGGCCGGCCGGGTGGGAGGGGCCGACCGGGCGGGAGGAGTCGGCCGGGGCGGCCGTCAGGGGCGGTGGCGCGGGCTGGCCCAGGGTCGCCTCCGCCACCCCCGCCGCAGACCGCCCCACCTGGCCGGCGGACGGCCGCCCGACCAGTCCAGCCAGCCCGGCCAACACGCACACGGCGATCATGACCAGGGAAAGAACCGTCCGCCACCGGCGACCGGCGGGGCGTGCGAGGAGAGCCGCCGGGAGGCTCGTGCGAGGAGCCCGGCGGGAGAGGAATCGGGGCATCCCGGTCAGCCTGCCATGTCGCGGCGGGCCGCGGTGTCCTCCGTTTCGGTGAGGAGCCCGAGCACCGCCCGGGCCACCGTGCGGGGCACCTCCATCTGGGCCACATGCCCCACCCCGTCGAGCATCAGCAGCCGGCTGTCCGGGATCACCCGGGCGGCCTGTGGCGCAACCCGCACGTCGACCAGCCGGTCGTGGGAGCCGCCGATCACCAGCGTCGGCGCGGGCACCGCCGCGGCCATCCGCCACAGCGACTCCGACCCCCGCAGGTACGAACGCAGGAAGCTGGACACCAGCCCTCGGAAGGTGCGCACGTACGCGGCGGCGTGGTGCTCGACGTGGTGGCGCGCCCGGATCTCCTCCAGCGCCTCCCGCCGACGCTGCTCGCTGATCCGGGTCAGGTCGGCCACGGAGGACTCCATCATCTGCTGCTCCATCGCCTCGGGGGCCACCCGGGCCAACTGCCAGCCGACGAGGCGTTCCCCCCGGGGGACGGCCAGCACCGGCAGCATCCGGCCCTGCAACGACCGACGGAAGTCGAGGAAGGGCAACGCCGGGGAGACCAGCGTCAGGGTGCGCACCAGATCGGGGCGCAGCGCCGCGACCCGCACCGAGATCGCCCCGCCCAGCGAGTTGCCGAGCAGATGCACCGGCCCTCGGTCGGCGTGCTCGATCAGGCGGACCAACCGGTCGGCGAAGGCGGGGATCGTGTACTGACGCCCCGGCTCGCTGCGCCCGAACCCGGGCAGGTCGATCGCCTGGCCGTCGAGGCGGTCGGCGAGGAGCCCGGCCAGGTCGGTCCAGTTCTGCGACGAACCGCCGAGGCCGTGCACGTAGAGCGCCGGCTCCGCGCCGGGGGCGGTGGGCGGGGTGTCCCGGACGTAGGTGACCGAGCCGTCGAGGCGCACCTCCCGGCCGGGCCACGGCGGCGGGGCCTCATGCCCGGGTAGGAGGTGGTCCGGCCCGAGGGCGGCGCGTTTCATGGCTCAATTCTGCCCGGCCCGGCACCCGACGGCAGCGGACCGGTCCGGGGTGTGCGCCGCACCCCAACCTTCGTCCCGCCACAGCCGTTGTCCCGCTACAGCCTTCGTCCCGCCGCAGCCGTTGTCCCGCCGCAGTCTTCGTCCCGCCGCAGCCGTTGTCCCGCCGCAGCCTCCTGCCGGCCGGCAGCCGGGTGACCGGTCAGGCCAGCAGCGCCTCGAGCCGCCGGTTGACCGCCGCCAGGGTCGCCCGGACCACGGCCTGCCGTGGATCGCCGGCGACCAGCGCCGACCCGGCGAGTTGCTCGACCCAGCCGTCGCAGACCAGCAGCACCACGACCGTGGCCACCTCGCAGTTGCCGAACGGCACCACCGCCGCGTGCTCGACGAAGCACCGCCCCTGGTCGGCGTCCTGCTCCCCGCCGCGCAGCAACTTGTCGACCGCCGCCGCGGCGGCGACCGCGCAGAGCCGCAGCACATAGCCGTCCACGGCGGGCCCGGTGGCGTGCCCCGCCGCGCTCTCCGTACCGGCGAAGAGCCGGACCTCGACGGTGGCGTCGAGGCCGAACGTGCTGACCTGGACGTGGTCGATCACCACCCGGGGACCCGGCACGCCGCCGGTGTCCAGCGGTCGCGACGGCGCGGTCTCCGTCGTGGTCATCTGACCGCCCGAGTACGAGGCGCCGAGCGTCGCCGGGCTGCCGGTCGCGGCACCGGCCGTCGCCACCTGGCCCGGCTCCTCCACGACGGCCCGGCCACGATGCCCGGTCGGCTGGCGGCGGCGGCGCGGCGGTTCACCCGCCGGCTCGGGTCGACGGTCGACCCGGTACGGCGGGGCCTCGGCCGGCGCACGGCCCTCGGGCACTCGCGACCCGACGCCCCGGGCCTCGGGGACCCGGGCGTCGGGCAGCGGGTCCGCCGAGCGGCGCCGCACCGGCGGGGGCGGCGGGGTGTTGGGGATCCCCGGGACGTTCTGCGGCGCTGCGGCCAGCCCCATCCGCTCCTGGAGGAGGCGGGCGACGTGTCTGCTCACCTCGGCCGGGTCAGCGCCGTCGGCGAGGTCGAGGCGGAGGCTGTGCGCCCCGGCCGGGGTATGGCGCAGCGCAGCGTCCCGCACCCCGGCGACCCCCCGGACGGCGTCGAGGATCGCGTTGACGTCAAACCCCTCGGGCCGTTCCTGCGGCGGCGCGGGCTCGTCGTCCCTGCGCAGATGGGTGGCGATGCGGGCGAGTTCCGGGGTTTCGGCAGGTGGCTCCACGGCTGGCGGCTCCGGCACGACGGGCACGTCCGGTTCGGCGGGGACGCGCTGCGGCAACACCGCCGAGGTGCGGTCCGACTGCCGGTCCTCGTCGACCGGGGTGGCCGGGGATCCCGGGTCGGGTGCGGATCGGCGGGCCGCGTACGGGGGTGCGCTCGTCGGGACGGGCGCGGCTGGGGTCCGGATGAGCCGTCCGATCCCGCTCGTGGCGGGCACGGCGGCGGGTCCGGCGCTGGTGGGGGCCGGCGGTTGGCCGGGGGCCTCGGCGGGCAGGGTGTCATCGGGGACAGGACGTAGCCGGAACGGCCGGGCCGCGCGCAACTCGGCGGATTCGACGGCCGCGGCGTCGTGCCCGGGCGCGGACGGCCCGGGTGGGGCTGGTGGGGCGGAGGCGGGACGCCCACCGGCCCAGGCGGGACGCTCGACCTGGTCAGGTGCCGGCCGGACGGCCGGCTCGTACCCGGGACCAGGCTCGGGCCGGGGGAACTCGTACGGCGGGCCGGCCTCGGGGCGCGGCGGCTCGTAGGGCCGGGCGGGTTCGGCCCGGACCGGCTCGTACGGCCGGGCCGGCTCGGCCGTGTAGGGGCGGCCCGGCTCGGCCACGTACGGGCGATCCGGCTCCGCAGCATGGGGGCGGCCCGGCTCGGCCGCGTATGGGCGGCTTGGCTCCGCAGCGTGGGGGCGGCCCGGCTCGGCGGCGTATGGGCGGCCCGGCTCCGCAACATAAGGGCGACCCACCTCGGGCTGGTGGCCGTGGCTCTGGTCCGGGGCCCAGTCGACGGCCCGGTCCTCGCGGGACCGGCGACCGGCCGGTTCGCTCTCCTCCTCGCGGGACCGGCGGGCGGCCGGGTCCTCGTCCCCACGGGACCGACGACCGGCGGCATCCTCCTCTCCACGGGCACGGCGGGCGGCCGGGTCCTCCTCCTCGCGGGACCGATGGCCGGGGCCACCGCCCTGTTCGCGGGACCACGGCGGCGCCCAGCTGCCGCCCCAGCTCGGCCGGTTCCAGTCGGGGCCGGCCCAACCCGGCTCGGGGGTCGCCGCGCGCTCGCCGGCTCGCTCCCACGCGGCTCGGCGGTCGTCGACACCCGGGCGGTCGCCCAGGGCCGGGCGGTCATCGACACCCGGGCGGTCGCCCAAGGCCGGGCGGTCATCGACACCCGGGCGGTTGACGGCGGCCGGCACGTAGCCGGCACGGTCGACGGAGGGCGACAGGGCAGCGTGGCCAGCGGCGGGCGGGCCGCCCCCGCCGGGCGGATCGGCGACCTGCGCCGGCCCCTGCTCGGCCGCCGGACGACCGCCCTGTGCCGCCCCGGACAGGCGGATCGCCCGGTCGGCACCGGACGGGTCTGCCTGCGGGTGGCCGCGCGGGTCGACATCGGGCGGGAAGCGGTCGGCCCAGTCGGACGGACGGTCGGCCCAGTCGGACGGCGCACCGGCGGACGCGCTCGGCTCGGGGACAGAGTGGTCGGGGACGGAACGGTCGGGGACGGAGTGGTCGGGGACGGAACGGTCGGGGACGGGGGCGTGCAGCCCGGATGGCACCTCGAAGCCGGAGGCGGCCGTGCCGGGCGGCGGCACCTGCACGGCGGGCGGTGCGGACGACGGGGCGCTCACGTCCGACCAGCGGCCGGTAGGGGCCGCCGGAGCGTCCTCGGAGGCGTGCCGGGATGCGGCGTCCGCCTCACCCCCGTGCTGCGGGCCGGCCAACCGTTCCAGCGCCGGGGCGGGACGCTGCGCGGGGACGGCCAGCCGGTCGCCGCCGCTCCGGCCGGGCTCCCCGCCCAGCGGCGGCGCGCTGACCGGCGCCTGGCGGCCAACCGGCGACTCCTCCCCAGCGTGGGTCGCCCCGTTGACGTGCGAATGGCCGTTGACCCGGGCCTGCGGCGCCGGCTCGGGGGGCAGGCCGGGCAGCGGTGCCGGAAGGTCGCCGTAACGCGGTGACGAGGCGCCCCAGCCGGAGACGGGCTCGGACCGGCGCCAGGGGCTCGGCGACTCCTCGCCGCCGGTGGACCAGCCGGTCACCGGGGGCGCCCATCCGCTGGAGGAACGGGCCAGGTCATCCTGCTGACCCGTCCCGTCGCCGTGCTCTCCCGGGGTGGCGGCACCGGGTTGCCCTGTTTCAGTCACCGCGCGCTCCTTGGTCGCCCCTGCTGAGGCTACCGTGTGGTGACAGTGGCGATAAGTTACAGCGGCGGGCCAATTCCGCGAGGGGTTCACAAACCCCGACCGGTTCGGGCGATAAGTGCCGGCTCGTACGAACAGTTTCGGAGGTTCCCATGACGGCTGTGGGGAACGGTGCCCAGACCGCCGGCCGGCCCACGCGCCTGCCTCGCTCGGCGCGGCGCAAGCAGCTGCTCGCGGCGGCGCAGGAGGTGTTCGTCGCGCAGGGCTACCACGCCGCCGCGATGGACGACATCGCCGAGCGGGCGGGGGTTTCGAAGCCGGTGCTCTACCAGCACTTCCCAGGCAAGATGGAGCTCTACCTGGCGCTGCTGGACACGCACTGCGACGCGATCTTGGCCAAGGTGCACGACGCCATGCGCGGCACCAACGACAACAAGGAGCGGGTCAGCGCGTCGGTGCGCGCCTACTTCGACTTCATCGACCACGAGAGCGAGGCGTTCCGTCTGGTCTTCGAGTCCGACCTGCGCAACGACCCGGCCGTGCGGCAACGGGTGGAACGGGTGGAGCAGGGCTGCATCGCGGCGATAACCGACACGATCATCTCCGACACCGGGGTCAGTCGGGCGCACGCCAAACTGCTCGCCTCGGGGCTGGTCGGCGCGGCGGAGACGGCGGCGCAGTTCTGGCTCGCCGATGGTCGGCAGGTGCCCAAGGCGGAGGCCGAGGCGCTCGTGGCCGCGCTGTCCTGGCGGGGCATCGCCAGCTTCCCACTGCAGGGTGAGTCAGCCTGAACATCCGGCCGCGAGATCGGATAGCCTTCCCACGGCGGCTTTTTCGCCCCAGTTGAGGAGGCACCGTGGAGGTCAAGATCGGCGTGCAGTACGCGCCGCGCGAGCTGGTTCTGGAGAGCGCGCAGTCGCCGGCCGAGATCGAGCAGATCGTGACCGACGCCATGGCCAAGAGCGAGGGCACGCTCTCCCTGACCGACGAGAAGGGCCGGCGGGTCATCGTGCCGATCGGCAAGGTGGCCTACGTCGAGATCGCCGAGGCGTCACCGCGGTCGGTCGGCTTCACCGTCCGCTGATCCGTCCGGCGTCCGTGGCGGGGTGCGGCACGCGTGCACCGTCCGCCACGGACGCCGTCGTACGGTCCGCCACGGACGCCGTCGTACGGTCCGCTGGTGGCAGTGCCCCTGCCTCTCCTCGCGCGACCAGCGCGGTGAGCGCGCCCCGGTCCGCCGCGGCGACACCGCCCGACCGGGGAGAGCCGCGACCCCGCCCGACCGGGGAGAGCCCGCGATCCCCTGGGGGAGTCGTCGCTGACCGCGTCGCCCGTCGTCGCTGACCGCGTCGCCCGCGTACGCCTTCTTGGTCACCGCCTCCAGCCAGCCCTTCGGCTCGGTACCGCCCCTTCCGGGGCTGCGGGGGTGCCCGAAATCGCCCCGGGTGACCGGGCGCGCGGAAGACAATCTGTGTCCCAGGTCACACTTGGCACCCCCGAATGCCGGGCCACACCCCTGAACAGGGACGACGCAGCGGCGGCTCAGGTAGTATTGAGCAGTTGCCGAGGGCGCCGATCTGACCGAGGTTCGGTCTGACCCGTAGTACTGCCCACGGCGCGCGTGCGGCCCGGTCCGGCTCGGCGATTTTCCGCCCCCGACCGTGTGGCCCGCGCAACTACCGACCGCGCCCTGAGGACATGAGGGGCGCACCACGAGAGGGCACCCCCAAATCCATATGAGCGAGCAGATTCTCGATCTCACAGGCGGCCACGAGCTGGCCCCGACCGCCCCGGTCCGCCCGGAGGCCCCCACGTTCGCCGAGCTCGGCGCCCGGCCGGAGACCGTCGAGGCGCTGGCCGCAGCCGGCATCGTCCGCGCCTTCGCCATCCAGGAGTACGCGATCCCGATCGCGTTGCGCGGCATCGACATGATCGGCCAGGCGCCGACGGGCACCGGCAAGACCCTCGGCTTCGGCGTGCCGCTGCTGGAGCGGGTCTTCGCCCCCGCCGAGGGTAGCGACGGCGTGCCGCAGGCGCTGGTCGTCGTCCCCACCCGCGAGCTGGGCATCCAGGTCGCCAAGGACCTCGCCGCCGCCGGCCGGACCCGGGGCGTCCGGGTGCTGCCGATCTACGGCGGGGTGGCGTACGAGCCGCAGATCGACGCCCTGCGCAAGGGCGTGGAGATCCTGGTCGGCACCCCCGGCCGCCTGATGGACCTGCAGAAGCAGAAGCACCTGCGGCTCGACCGGGTGCGTGCGCTGGTCCTCGACGAGGCCGACCGCATGCTCGACCTGGGTTTCCTCGACGACGTCGAGAAGATCCTCGCGATGCTGCCGGAGGACCGGCAGACGATGCTCTTCTCGGCCACCATGCCGGACCCGATCGTCACCCTGTCCCGGCGGTTCCTGCGCCGCCCGATGACGATCCACGCCGGGCACACCGCCGAGACCGGCCCGTCGCCGCAGACCGAGCAGCTGGTCTACCGCACCCACTCGATGAACAAGCTCGAGATCGTGGCTCGGATCCTCCAGGCGGAGGGGCGCGGTCTCACCATGATCTTCACCCGGACCAAGCGGGCCGCCGACCGGGTCGCCGAGGACCTCGACTTCCGCGGCTTCGCCGTGGCCGCCGTACACGGTGACCTGGGCCAGGGAGCCCGGGAGCGGGCGCTGCGCGCGTTCCGGGCCGGCAAGATCGACATCCTGGTCGCGACCGACGTGGCCGCCCGAGGGCTGGACGTCAGCGGCGTCACCCACGTCATCAACTACGACTGCCCCGAAGACCAGGACACCTACACCCACCGGATCGGTCGTACCGGACGGGCCGGCGCCACCGGCGTCGCGGTGACCTTCGTCGACTGGGACGACATGCCCCGCTGGCGGATCATCGACAAGACGCTCGGGCTGGACATGCCGGAGCCGCCGGAGACGTACCACACCTCGGCGCACCTCTACACCGACCTGGACATCTCCCCCGACATCACCGGCACGCTGCCGACGGCGGAGCGGACCCGGGCCGGGCTGTCGGCCGAGGTCGAGGAGGACCTCGGCGGCCGGCCCCGGCGCGGTGAGAGCGCCGGTGGCGGCCGTGGCTCCCGACGGGGCGAGGGCCGCGGGCGCGACGAGGCACGCGGGCGTGACGAGGGTCGCGGGCGTGGCGAGCGCCGCCAGGGCCGCTCCGGTCCGGCCACCGAGCCGGATGCCGCCGAGGCCCCGGTCGACCAGGCCGCCGAGGAGAGCACCCGGACGGCCCGCCGTCGGCGTCGCCGCCGGGCCGGCGAGGTGGTGGCCGGTGAGGTGGTGGCCGGCGAGCCGACCGCGGTGATCTTCGTCGAGCCGGCCGGCACCGAGCTGGCCACGGCCGCCGCCGACGGGGAGCCGGGCAAGCCGCGCCGCCGCCGGCGCCGTCGGGGTGGCTCCGGCACGGGTACGCCTGCCGAGGCGACCGCCGACTGACCCACGTTCCAGACGTCGACATCCCCCGCACCGGCCCGCCCGGAGCGGGGGATGTCCCGTTCCGGCCGGCCCACCCTTCGACGGGGCCGGCCGCTCGACGGGGCAGGTAGTGCGACGAGGAAGATGGAGAGATGCCCCAACCGCTGGACGCAGCCCTGACCGAGGTCCGGGCGCTGCTGCTCGACCCCTCGCTGACCCGGGCGGTCGCCGCCGGCCGCCGTCGCGGGCTCCGCCCCTCGATGGTCCGCGCCGAACTGCGCCCGGTCGCCCTCAAGGCCGGCCCCCGGTTGCAGATCGCCACCTCCGACGGGGCCCGCCCCTACACCCGCAACGTCGCGCCCGGGACGGAGGCCGGCGCGGCGGTGGACGCCCTGCTGGCCGAGCCGTTCGGCAACTGGCACGTGGAGACCGCCGACGTGACGCTCCAACTCCGGGTGACCAAGTCCGGTGAGGCGCAGGTGCACCGGGTCGCCGCCACACGTCCCGCACCGGAGCCGGGCGGCCATGACCGGGCCAAGGAGTGGCTGCTCGACCCGGGCGACGAGATCTTCGCCGAGATCGGCGGCTCGGCGGCGAAGCGCCGACAGGTGGACGCGTTCCTGCGGGCGCTGGCCGCCACCCTGCCGGACGACCTCACCGGCCCGCTGCGGGTGGTCGACCTGGGGTGCGGCAACGCGTACCTGACCTTCGCCGCGTACCGCTACCTCTCCCAGCGGGGGCTGGACGTGCGGCTGGTCGGCGTCGACGTGCGGGAGGACCAGCGGCGGCGCAACACCGAGCTGGCCGAGCGGCTGGGCTGGGCCGACCGGGTGAGCTTCGTGGCCGGCACGATCGCCGACGCGGTCGTCGAGCCCGCGCCCGACCTGGTGCTGGCGCTGCACGCCTGCGACACCGCCACCGACGAGGCGCTGGCCCGCGCCGTGCGGTGGGACGCCCGGTGGGTGCTCGCCGCGCCGTGCTGCCACCACGACCTCGCCGCCCAGCTGCGCGCCCGGCCGGCCCCGCCCCCGTACGAGCTGCTGACCCGGCAGGCAATCCTGCGCGAGCGCTTCGCGGACGTGCTGACCGACTCGCTGCGGGCCGCGCTGTTGCGGCTGCACGGGTACCGGACCGAGGTGGTGGAGTTCGTCGACTCCCGGCACACCCCCCGGAACCTGCTGATCCGGGCCCGCCGGGTCGGTGCCGCGGCCGACCCCGGACAGCGGGCGGAGTACCGCGCCCTGCTCGACCAGTGGCAGGTCACCCCGCGCCTGGAGACGCTGCTCGCCGCCCGGGAGGGTTGACCCGGCACCGAGGGCACCGACGGCCCGTCAGCGGCGACGTTCGCCGTTGTTGTCCCGGTCCGGCGTTCGTTCGTTGGTGGAGCTGCGGTCGAACATCGACACCCGGTGCCCGGTTCCCCGGCCGAGGCGCTCGCCGTCGGACGACACCGTCGGGAAGGGCACCACCTTGCCCGGGGTCTCGGCGTTACCGGCGGCGGCGAACGCGTTCCAGGAGATGTCGACCAGCAGCCGTTTGAGCTCGGCGTGCCGCACGGCCGCGTTGCGTTGCAGCGCCATCCGGGCACCGAGCACCACACCGACGAGCGTCGTGGTGACCGCGCCGGCGGCGGCCAGGACGTGGGCTCCGTCGGCCTGGTCGCCGCCGAGCACGAGGACCAGGAGCCAGACCCAGAAGCCCGCGGCGAAAACGCCTGCCTTGGCCACGAAGAAGAGGCTGACCGCACCCGGACGGTAGGGCGGGGGACGGCTCGGATCGGCCATGCTGCTCCTCATCGACGCGGCCGGTGGGGGACGGGCGACCGCGGACGGTAGGTGGACGAGCATCGAGCTTAGTTGACGTTCGACAAGCACCGACAGTCGCGATCCCGACCGCCGGAAACCGGCCCCGGCACGTCCACCAAGAGAACATGAGCGATCTTCGCAGGTCATCCGGGGGCGGCGGCGCGGACGACGATCAAGGGGCGGGCGGCGGCTTGCTTCCCCCTTCGGGGGTACTACGCTCGAAAGGGCACCGTCCGGTGCTCCAGCCGGGAAGGAAGACCCCGCAGGGATGGCCGCGTCAGAGGTTTCGCCGCAGATGGCCTTCGCACGATTCGTGCGGCGGGCCATCGACGACGCTCGGGAAGAGCGCGGCTGGACCGTCAGCGATCTCGCGGGGCACACCGGGGTCGGCCGTTCCACCGTCTTCCGCTGGCTGGCCGGCGACTGGCACGATTATCCCGAGCTGGCGAAGGTACGCGGCTTCTGCGGAGCCCTCGACCTGCCCGTGGCGGCGGCCTTCCGGGCCCTCGGCCTGCCCGACGCGGGCCCCGCCCCGCGCCGGCGCGGGGACGAGGGGCCGGTCGAGGCCGACGTGCGGGTCATCCTCCAGCGGCTGGCCGACCCGGCGGTGCCGGCCGAGGAGAAGCACCACATCCGTGACCTGCTGCGTTACCTGGCCCGCCGCCCCGTCCGCCGCGCCGGTTGATCGGCACCGCCAAGGCGGTCATCGGTCGAGCGGCGTCCCTGTGGGCGGTCATCGGTCGCGCCGGTCGAGCGGCGTCCCTGTGGGCGGTCATCGGTCGCGCCGGTCGAGCGGTACGCGAAGGCGGTTCGTCGGTCGCGCCGGCTGCCCGGGGTGACGCCGACGGTCAGGGCGCCGTGAGGGTGAACTCGGCGGTCCGCACCTCGCCGGCCACCTGGAAGTCGAAGTACAGGCGGTAACGCCCCGGCCCCGGCACGGCCAGCTGGAAGGTGACCCCGTCCGCGGCCGGCCCCGACTCCGGGTGCACGTGCAGGTAGCCCAGGTCCCCCTCGCGCAGGGCCACCAGATGCCCGTACGCGCCCAGGTAGCGCTCCAGCGTCGGGGTGGCGTCACCGGCACGGACCACGAACCGGAGCGGCCGGGTCGCGCCGATCCGGGGCTCACCGGACCAGCTCACCGTGAACTCGTCCACGGTGGCGGTGCGGGTCGGCTCGGGCAACGGCCGGGGCGTGTGGTCGCCGGGGACGGCGAGGTCGACGCCGAGAACGCGGGCGCTCTGCCCGCCGTCGTCGGTGACGAGGGTGAAGTCCGCGTACACCCGCCACGCCCCGGCCTGCGGCAGGGTCAGCGGGACCGACCAGGTGCCGTCCGCACCCATCGTCGGGTGCAGGTGCTGGTAGCCGCTGAGGTCCCGGCGTACCACGATCAGGTGCATCGGCTTGTCGTGCACGACCGCGAAACGGGTCACCGGCCGGCCCTGGACGTCCCGGACCTGGAACCGGAACTCGCCCGGCCGCCCGGCGGCGAGGCCGGCGGACAGCGGGGTCAGGGTCCAGCCACCCGAGCCGACCGCGAGGCCGCCGACCTCGGTCGCTGCGCCGGTGTCGGTGTCGGTGCCGTGTTCGTGGGCCCCGGTGCCGGCCGAGTGGGGGTGATCCGTGGCGGCCGTCGAGGTCCGCCCGGTCGCGTCGGCGGGCGCCGGATTGAGCCGCCCGAGTCCGAAGCCGAGCAGCACCGCGAGGATCAGCCCGCCCACCACCAGCGCGAGCCGCAGCGTGCCCCGGTCCACCAGCGCCCCGGCCGCCTCCGGCACGCCGCCCCCGGGCGCCTCCGGCACGCCGCCCTCGGCCGCTGAGACCGGCGACGCGGGCACCTCGGCCGGGCCTGGTCGCTGATCGGTCATGGCCCCACGGTACCGCCGGGTCCCCCACCGGCCGGCCAACGACCGCGCGGCGTGGCACCGGTCGCAATCCGCCCCGCCAGGGAACTTTCCGTCCCGATCGCATCCGGGTCGCCGCCCTGGCTGCCTCCCGACGCGGGAACCCCACCGCCTCCGCCCGAGGGCCGCCGGCCGGGACCCGAGCAGCGCCGGCCGGCGACGGCCAGGGACCAGGGACCGAGCGCGTCCGCCGGCCCGGCCAGGAACCGAGCAGCGCCGCCCAGCGGCAGCCAAAGGTCACGCTTCCGTCAGCCGGCGACGGCCAGGGCGAGGGGCAGCACGTCGGGCGCGCCGGCCCGGCGCAGCAGCCGGGTCACCATGGTCAGGGTCCAGCCCGTGTCCACCAGGTCGTCGACGAGCAGCACCGGGCCGTCCAGCCCGGCGAGTACGCCGGCCAGTTCGTCCGGCACCGCGAAAGCGTCGTGCAGGACGCGTACCCGCTGGGCGCTGTTGCCGCGCGGCCCGTCCGGGCCGGCGGACCCGGCGGGGACCACCTGGCCGAGCAGCGGCAGCCGGCCCACCGCGGCGATCCGCTCGGCGAGCGAGCCGACCAGCGCGGGCCGCCGCCGGGAGCCGACCGCGACCACGCCGACCGGGCGGCGCGGCCAAGGGGCGTCGCCGTGCGCCCACGCCTTCAACACCTCGACCACTGCGCCGGCCACGTCGTCGGGGACCGGCCCGTCCGCCGCGTCGGGCCCGACCAGCTCGCGCAGCCGACCGCCCCAGCCCAGGTCGGACAGCCGCCCCACGGCCCGCCCCGGCAGCGCCTGCTCCGCCGGGGGAATCCGGCCCTTCAGCGGTACGCCCACCGCGTCCAGCCCGGTCGGCCACAGCTTCTTCGGCGCGATCTCCACCCCGGGCCGCCCGAGGTACGCCTGCGCGGCGCCCTGCGCCGGCCCGGACACCTCGGGCGTGAACAGCGGCCCCGCGCACCGGTCGCACCGGCCGCAGTCGCCCGCCCCGACGTCGTCCAGGCACTCGCGCAGGTACCGCATCCGGCAGCCGGGTGTGGTCGCGTACTCGCGCATGGCCTGCTGCTCGGCAGTGCGGGCCTGGGCGACGCGGCGCAACCGGGCCTCGTCGTAGGCCCAGGGCTCCCCGGTGGCGAGCCAGCCGCCGCGCACCCGGCGCACCGCGCCGTCCACGTCGAGCACCTTGAGCATCAGCTCCAGCCGGGCCCGGCGCAGGTCGACGACCGGCTCCAGGGCCTGCGTGGACAACGGACGATCGGTGTGCAGGGCGGCCAGCACGGCCCGGACCTGCTCCTCCGGCGGGAACGCGAGCGAGGCGAAGTACCGCCAGATGGCGGCGTCCTCGGCGCCGGGCAGCAGCAGCACCTCGGCGTGCTCGACGGCGCGGCCGGCGCGGCCGACCTGCTGGTAGTAGGCGATCGGCGACGGCGGGGCGCCGAGGTGCACCACGAAGCCGAGGTCGGGCTTGTCGAAGCCCATGCCCAGCGCGCTCGTGGCGACGAGCGCTTTGATCTTGTTGTCGAGCAGGTCCTGCTCGGCGGCCCGCCGGTCGGCGTCCTCGGTCTGCCCCGTGTACGAGGCCACCGGGTATCCCCGCGAGCGGAGGAACTCCGCCGTCTCGCCGGCCGCCGCCACGGTCAGCGTGTAGATGATCCCCGACCCGGGGAGCCGGTCCAGGTGGTCGGCGAGCCAGCCGATCCGGTGTGCCGGGCTGGGCAGGTCCAGCACGCCCAGCCGCAGCGACTCCCGGTCCAGGGTGCCGCGCAGCACCAGCACGTCGGGGCGCTCGGCGGCCTGCTCCCCGCCGGCCAGCTCGGTGCCGAGCTGCTCGGCGACGTCGGCGGTGACCCGGGCGTTGGCGGTGGCCGTGGTGGCGAGCACCGGCGTGCGCTCGGGCAGGTTGCTGAGGAACGTGCGCAGCCGCCGGTAGTCGGGACGGAAGTCGTGCCCCCAGTCGGAGACGCAGTGCGCCTCGTCGACCACCAGCAGGCCGGTCGTCGCGGCCAGCTTCGGCAGCACGGTGTCCCGGAAGTCCGGGTTGTTGAGCCGCTCGGGGCTGATCAGCAGGACGTCGACCGTGCCGTCGTGGATCTCGGCGGTGATCTGGTCCCACTCTTCCAGGTTCGCCGAGTTGATGGTGCGGGCCCGGATGCCGGCCCGGGCCGCCGCCTCGACCTGGTTACGCATGAGCGCCAGCAGCGGGGACACGATCACCGTCGGCCCGTGCTCACCGCGCTCCCGTAGCAGCGCGGTCGCCACGAAGTAGACCGCCGACTTGCCCCACCCGGTGCGCTGCACGCAGAGCACCCGGCGGCGGTCGACGACCAGCGCCTCGATGGCCCGCCACTGGTCCTCCCGCAGCCGGGCGTGCTCCCCGGCCAGCCGGCGCAGCACCGCCTCGGCCCGTTCCCGTACCCCCGCCCGATCCTGACTCATCCGACATGTCTACCAGCGCCACCCAGCCACCCCCGCATTGCCCGCCACCGCTTACCCACCGCCCACGCCGCCCACCGGCCGCGTTGCCCGCCGCCGCGCCGCCCGCCGCCGCGTTGATCAAGAGGTTTCGGCCATGAGCCGGGCTGGACCTGACGCAAGGTTCTTGATCACCGGCGCGGGCACCGCCCGGCAGTTCCGGGATGTGTCACCGCCCGGCGCCGCCAGGCAGGCGGCACTCGCCCTCGTGGTGGCCCGCAGGGGGCAGCGCCGGCGGCCGTCGAGCAGCCGGTCGCAGAAGACCCGGTGGCGTACGTGCTGGGCGTCCTCCTCGGAGACCGTCGTCTCCGTCCCGTCCACGTCGGCCAGGAAGGCGAGCGCCCGGGTGATCACGCGGGCGAACCCGCGGGCGGCATCGAGGTCGGCGGCGAGCACCGGCAGGTGCACCACAAAGCGTTCCCGGCTCACCACCGGCCACCGTCCCGCCGTGGGCCGGACCCGGCCGGCGGCGCGAAGCGCGAGTGCCAACTGCGCAGCGCCCGCTTGATCCGGGCGTTCTCCTCAGTCGTATGAGCCAACTCGCGGCGGGTGGCGGCCAACTCGCCGGCCACCAGGTCGAGGAACGCGTGTACTTCCGCCGGGTCCAGGCCGCGCCGTACCGTGGCGAACCGCCGGTCCCGGACCTGCCCGGCGGTCAACGGTCGGATCGACTCCGGCCGGTACCACCCGGCGTTCAGCGACCGGGTCGGCCGGCCCCGCCGGTTCACGTCTCTTCTCCTGGTTGCGGACCGGACCAGATTCAGCAGATTGCGCACGGTCACTCCTCTCGTCGAGCCGCACGGTGGAAGGCGGCCCGGTCCGCAGACAGGGGATGCGGACCGGACCGCCGGCCCCGCGACCGCAGCCCTCCTCGGCGGTACGACCCCGGAGCCAACCTGGGCGTCCGCCCCCGAGGTTTGCCGAACCAACCGGAGCCGAACAGCCAGAAACCTACTACAGCAGCTACAGCAAGTCGACTCCGAAGAGTCGCGTCGCCAGCACTTATTGCAGTTGCTAGTGCAGGTCGGGCATGATCGGACTGCCGAATCGACCGGAGTCCTCACCATGCCCACAGCACAGCCGTCATTCCGCCGCATCGTCGACGAGATCGCCGACAAGATCCGAACCGGTGAACTCAAGCCGGGCGACAAGCTGCCCTCGACCAGCGAGCTGGCAAAGATCCACGACGTCAGCACCGGCACGGTCTACCGTGCGCTCTCATTGCTGCACGACCGCAACCTGATCATTGGGCAGTCCGGGCGCGGGACCTACGTCGCCGACCGCCCCGGCCAGTCCGCCTCGTAGCCCGCCCACCCGCTTCAGGCTGACGTCCCGAACCGACTCGGAACCGGAGACGCCTGAAAGACACTGCTTCGACTTCCGCAGCGGAGGAAGGGCCGCCTGCGCACGGCTCCCCCGTCGCGAGCGAGCGAGGTGCCGGCCTCTCACCCCAGGTGCGGCCGTCGAGGAGTGGCCCGCCGGTTCCGCCGTCGCCGGCCCCGGCCGGGCCGCTCGATCCGGTCGCGCCCCGCTACGGCGGCAGTCTGGCTGTCCGTTCCGCCCCGCGCCTCGCGAGCCCCGGCCCGCCGCCTGCCCGCCCCCGGCCCGCCGACCCCCCGTCGTCGGATCGTCCATTTTCGGGAATTCCGTTCCATTATTCAGGATCCCTGGAGATCTTGGCACGAAATGGCCCCTCCAGGGGCCGTTTCTTTCCAAGATCTCCAGGGGAGCGGTGGGCGCGGTGGGGTGCGGTCAGTCGCGGCTTGGCATGTCGTCGAAATTGCGCTCGTGGTCGTGGCGAGCGGTATGCGGGCCCGGGGCCCATTTGCGGGGTCTAGCCAGCGCGCCGTCCAAGGGGGTATCGGTAAGTCGCCCTCGATATTGACGACTAGCCCAGGATCAGCTTCTCGTCGCCGAAGTCGGCGACGATCTGGAGTTGCCCACCGATGGCAGCAATGTACTTGGCGATCGTGCCGATCTCGGTTGCCGGCAACTCGCCCTTCTCGATGGCGGAGACTCGGGCCTGGGATACACCCATGCGCTCGGCGACCTGGGTCTGGCTCATCTCGTGGCGCTGCCGCACCTCAGCCAGGCGGGCGGCCCGGATCTCACTGATCATGCGGTCGCGGTGCTCGGCGACCTTGACTTCGTCGAGGTTGGCGCGGGTACGTACGTCCTGCCGGTTGCTCACCATCACCGCTGTCCCTTCAGCTCCCGTAGGTGGGTGTCGTACAAGGTCGTCAGCGAGGGGGATGTTGGTCTCGTACCAGTCCTTCCATCGCCCGTTCCTGTCGCCGGCCATGAGGAGAATCGCCGACCGCTTCGGATCAAAGCAGAACAGGATTCGCACTTCGCTGTCGCCGCTGCCGCCAGGGCGGAGTTCTTTCATGTTCTTGTGGCGGGATGTCTTGATGTGGTCAACCAGTGGGCGCCCGAGGGCGGGACCTTCCTGAGTGACCATGTCGATGGCGGCACCGACCAGGTTGGCGGCTGGCAGTTGGCCCGATTCGGCACCGACGACCGGCCGTAACAGGAGGATTGGCTGGTGCGCCGGTTCCTCCGTCACCCCGTCCGGCTGGTGCCGTTCGGGTTCCTGGCGGTGATCCTGCTCGGCACCGGGTTGCTGATGCTGCCGGCCGCGACCAGCGAAGCCCGCTACACCCCGTTCACCACGGCGCTCTTCACCTCCGCCTCGGCGGTCTCCGTCACCGGCCTGACCGTGGTCGACACCCCGGACTACTGGAACGGGTTCGGGTTGGTGATGATCACCGTGCTGACCCAGGTCGGCGGGCTCGGCATCCTGACCGGCGCGACCCTGGTGATCCTGGTGGTCGCCCGGCAGCTCGGGCTGCGCAACCGGCTGCTGGTGCAGGCCGAGACCGCGGAGTTCGGCGTCGGCGACGTACGCCGGCTGCTGCTGCGCATCGCCGCCACCGTCGGCGCCTGCGAGGCGGTGATGACCGCCGTCCTCGCCGGCCGGTTCTGGCTCGGCTACGACTACCCGCCCGGCCGGGCGCTCTGGTACGGCCTCTTCCACGCCGTGCAGGGGTTCAACAACGGCGGATTCGCGCTCTTCTCCGACAGCCTGATCGGTTTCGCCCGGGACCCATGGATCTGCCTGCCGATCGCGCTCGGCACGATCGTCGGCGGGCTGGGCTTCCCCGCGCTGTTCGAGGCGACCCGGGAGTGGCGTCGCCCGGGCCGCTGGGCGATCGCCACCAAGCTCACCGTCTGGGGCAGCGCGGTGCTGCTGGCGGTCGGCTTCGTCGGCCTGCTGGCGGCCGAGTGGTCCGACCCGCGCACCATCGGCACGTACGACGTCCCCGGCAAGGTGCTGGCCGTCTTCACCCAGGACGCGATGCTCCGTACCGGCGGGTTCGCCACCCTCGACACCGCGGGGCTGGACGAGGAGAGCGTTCCGCTGCTGATCGCTCTGATGTTCATCGGCGGCGGCAGCGCCAGCACCGCCGGCGGGATCAAGGTCTCCACGTTCTTCCTGCTCGGCTTCGCCATCTGGGCCGAGCTGCGCGGTGAGCCGGACGTCACGGTGGGGCACCGCCGGGTGTCCACCGCGAGCCTGCGGCAGGCGCTGACCGTGGCGCTGCTCAGCGTCGCGCTCGTGGTCGGCGGCACGGTCGTCCTGCTGCTGTTGACCGAGGGACTGCCCTACCACCGGGCGCTGCTGGAGGTGACGTCGGCGTTCAGCACCACCGGCCTGTCCACGGGCGTCGCATCGACCGTCGCCGACCCGGGGCAGCTCGTCCTGACCCTGCTGATGTACGTCGGTCGGGTCGGCCCGCTCACCCTCGGGTCCGCGATCGCGTTGAACACCCGACGGCGCCTGTACCGCTACCCGGAGGAGCAACCCATTGTCGGTTAGGAACACGGACGACAGAGGTATCGCGGTGATCGGGCTCGGGCGGTTCGGCTGCCACCTGGCCACGTCGCTGACCCAGCTCGACCACGACGTGCTCGCCATCGACCGCGGCGCCGGCCAGGTGCAGAGGTGGTCCCAGTACCTGGACCGGGTGGTGCAGGCGGACGCCACCGAGGAGGGGGCGCTGCGCCAGCTCGGGGTGACCGGCTTCCGGCGGGTGGTGGTGGCGATCGGCGCCTCGGTGGAGGCCAGCGTGCTGACCGTCCTCGCGCTGACCGAGCTGGGCGTGCCGCAGATCTGGGCCCGGGCGACCTCGGACAAGCACGCCAAGATCCTCGCCTCGGTCGGCGCCCATCACGTGATCTTCCCGGAGGCGGAGACCGGTGAGCGGGTGGCGCACCTCATCGTCAGCAAGATGCTGGACTTCATCGAGTTCGGCGACGACTTCGCCATCGCCAAGGTCCGGGTGCCGGACACCCTGGTCGGGCGGCCACTGCGCGAGCTGGCCCCGGCGGACCGCTACGGGGTGATGGTGGTCGGCGCGAAGCTGCCCGGTGAGCGGTTCCGGTACGCGGACCCGGCCACCGTGCTCACCGCAGGCAGCGTGCTGGTCGTGGAGGGGAGCATCGCCCAGGTGCAGCGCTTCGCCTCGCTGACCTGACGATCACTTGCCCTTGCCCTTGCCCTTACCGGCCCCCTTCCCCGTGGTCACTGCCCTTTTCCCTTGTCAGCCCCCTTGGCCTTGCCGGGTTTGGCGGGCTTCTCGGCCTTCGCGGGCTTCTCGGCCTTGGCCTTGGACCCGCCACCGGAGCCACCCCCGGCCGAGGACCCGGAACCGGCCTTCGCGACCGTCGCCTTCTGCTTGGTGAGCTTCGCCGGGGCCTTGGTGGTCGACACGGTGGTCGGCAGCGACCCGGCCACCCCGGAGACCTGCACCCGGCAGGCGGTGTCGCCGAGGCGGAACTCCACCGGCAGGGGGTTCGCGCCGGTGTACCGGCCGGTGAGGGCGACCTTGCGGGCCGCGCCGGGGGCCAGCGCGGCCTGCGTCGCGGCGGGCCGGACCTCGACGGTGCGGCCCTGCTGCCGGACGGCCGGGTCGGCCTTCGTCACCGTCTGCTGGCCGGGGAAGGTGAAGCTCATCGTCCAGTCGCGCAGCTCGCGGTCGCCGCTGTTGGTCAGGGTCAACTCGGCCGAGAAGTCCTTGCCGGAGTCCTTGCGCAGCGCGTAGTCGACGGCGCAGGGGGGCGCCCCCGTCAGCCCCATCCGGGCCTCGGTGGGCTGGTCCACGCCGCCGCTGGCCGGGCTGCGGGAGGTCACCCCCCACATCGTCGCGGTCACCGCGACCAGGCCCGCCGCCGCCACCCCCGCCTCGACCCTGCGCCGCCGGGTGGCGGCCCGGCGGCTACGGGTACGCCCGGAGAACGGCAGCGCGTCGGTGTCGGTCGACCAGGGCAGGATCGTGGTGCCGGCGTTGGCCAGCACGGCCGGGTCGAGCTGCGTCCCGTCGGCCGACCCGGGGGCCGGCGACACGGGCACCGCGGCCAGCATCCCGGCGGCCTCGGCGAGCGTGCGGGCCACCTCGGCGGTGGCCGGGCGGTCCGCGGGGCTCTTGGCCAGGCAGCGGCGCACCAGCTCGGCCACCTCGTCGGGCAGGCCGGGCACCTCGGGCATCGGCTCCGGTTCGGCGTACAGGTGCGCGCGGAGCATCTGGGTGGTGGTGCTCGCCTGCCAGGGCAGCCGGCCGGTGAGCATCCGGTACAGCAGCAGGCCGACGGCGTACACGTCGGTGGCCGGGGAGACCTGGCCGTTGTCCAGCCGCTCCGGCGCCAGGTACGCGGGGGTGCCGAGCAGGGTGCCGTCCGGCCCCTTCTCGCTCTCCCCGGCCAGCGCCGAGATGCCGAAGTCGACCACCTTCACCCCGGTCGGGGTGAGCATGACGTTGCCCGGGGTCACGTCCCGGTGCACCACGCCCCGGGCGTGCGCGGCGGCCAGCGCCGAGGAGACCTCCGCGCCGATCGTCACCGCCTCCCGCCAGGGCAGCGTCCCGCCCCGGCCGAGCCGGGCGCTCAGCGGGCCGCCGTCGATCAGCTCCATGACGACGTACGGCACGGTCAGCCCGACCTGCTCGGACTCGCCGTAGTCGTAGACTCCCGTGATGTTGGGGTGGCAGAGCCGCGCGGCGGCCTGCGCCTCGATCCGGATCCGGTGCCGGAACGCCCGGTCGCTGGCCAGCCGGGAGGCGAGCACCTTCACCGCCACCTGCCGGCCCAGCACCTCGTCGTACCCCCGCCACACGACGGACATGCCGCCCGCGCCGAGCTGCTCGATCAGCCGGTATCGCTCACCGAGCAGCTGTGCGCCGTTACGGACCGCTCCACCCATGGTCGGAGTTTTTGCCCGCCCTGGGCATTCCTAACCCCCGGCGGTCAGAATCGGTCGACTAATCACCCGATCAGGCGGTCGCGAGCAGTTGGTCCACCGGGGCGTAGTCGTCTGTGAGTACCAGCGCGTCTCCGACGAACGCGTCCAGCACCTCGCCGGAGAGCACGCCCGCCGGCTCGGGCAGCCCGGCCACCCGCTGTTGCAGCGGGGCCAGCGGCAGCGGCGCGTCGGAGGCGACGATGAGGAAGTTGGACCCCACCAGCCCGGCGACCGCGTCGGGCGGGGCGACCAGGGCGACGTGCCGGAACGCGGCGGCGACGGTGGCCAGCTCGCTGCGGACGAACCGGCCGGGCGGGTAGTCGATGACGTTCTGCACGTAGATCCCGCCCGGGCGCAGCACCCGGCCGACCTCGTCGGCCATCTCCCGGGTGGCCAGGTGCCAGGGCACCACGAGGTGCCCGAAGGCGTCGCCGACCACCAGGTCACGGCTGTCGGCGGCCTCCCGGCCGACCAGCACCCGGGCGTCGCCGATCTCGGTGCGCAGGTCCGGGCCGGGGCGTACGCCGAGCTTCTCGCGGTCCAGCTCGACCAGGCCACCGTCGATTTCGAAGACCAGGTTGCCGGTGCCGGGGCGGGTGGCGCTCAGGTAGCGCGGCACGGTGAACCCGCCGCCGCCCAGGTGCAGGGCGTCGAGCCGCTGCCCGGCCGGCGCGGCCACGTCGGCCGCCGCGCCGATCCACTGCGTGTACGCGTACTTCAGATGGGTCGGGTCGTTCAGGTCGACGTACGAGTGCTGGGCGGAGTTGAGCAGCAGCGTCCGCCCGGACGGGCGATCCGGATCGGTCTGTACCGACGCGCAGTGATACGCCGTCTCCACGTCGCACGGGTTCGGAGCGACCGTGGTCAGCCCCGCCCCGACCAGCCCCAGCACCGCCGCCGCGACCTTCGCCCGGCCGGGACCGGGCAACCCGGCACGCCCCAGCCGGTGCAGGTACGCCCCCAGGCCCAGCCCGGTTACGCCGAGCAGCACCGCCAGGGCGAGCACGATCGCGGTGCTGGGCAGCGCGGCCACCAGCACGAACCCGGTCGACAGGGTGGCCGTGATGCCGCCGAGGGTGCCGATGCCGGAGAGCCGGCCGACCACCTGGCCGGTGCGCCGCAGGTCGGCGAGCTGGAGCTTGACCACCAGCGGGGTGACCGCCGAGAGCAGCGCCGCCGGCACGAACACGGCGAGCGCGGTGAGCAGCAGGACGGCGCTGGCCGCCCCGCCGCGCAGCAGCTCGCCGGCGTACCGGACGACCGGGAGGGTGATCGCGGTGGCGATGCCGGCGAGCACCAGCGCCGGGGCGATCAGGGTGCGCGGGTCCCGCCGGTCGGCCAGCCAGCCGCCGGTCCACGCCCCGTACGCGATCGCGGCCAGCGCGATGCCGATGACGGAGCTGGTGACCTGGAGGGTGACCCCCACGTACGGGCCGACCAGGCGCAGCGAGACGGTCTCCAGCACCAGCACCGCGCCGCTGGAGAGGAAGACCAGGAACGCGGCGAGACCGTTGGGCAGCGCGCGGCCGGCGGGCGGCGCGGGCCGCGCCGAGTCCACCGCGACGTCGGAGGATGAGCTGCTCACCGTCGCGATGGTACGCAGCGGACCTGGCAGTTCGGGTCAGTACATCGAGAGATGAACATGGTTCGTGTGGTCGGCGGCGGGGCTGCCGCTGCCGCTGTACGCCCGCCACCCGGTGTTCGGCATCCAGATCTGCCGGTACCAGATCACGTAGAGCACCCCGAGCCGGCTGGCGTTGTTCTTGTAGTAGTTGGCCAGGCTGTCGCCGTACGCCTTGTCCCCGCCGCTGGCCGTCTCGTCCTTGAAGCCGCTGGTGGCGGCGGAGAAGTCACAGGCCCGCCCCTTGGGGTGCTCGCCGCCGCCGCCGCTGCGGAAGCAGGAGACGTACCGCTTGTAGCCGGCGGCCTTGGCCTGTTGCATGGCGTGCAGAGTGCGCGGGGTGATGCAGCCGGAGGTCGTCGGGTCGTTGACCGAGCAGGACTCCGAGGGCCAGGACCCGTCGGAGTTGCGCGGGGCCGGCTTGGCCGAGGAGGAGCCGCCGCTGAACCCGGCGCCGCTGCCGGAGCTGACCGTCGCGAGTGCCTTCTCGGCCTCCCGCTTCTTCTTGTCGAGCGCGGCAAGTTGCTTCTTCTGCTCGCGGACCTCGGTGTCGATGCCGATCTTGGCGCGGGTCGCCTCGTCCCGGGCCTGGGCCAGGTCGCGCAGTCGGCGGCTGTCGCGCTGGGCCATCACGTCCAGCTCGGCGGCGCGACGCAGGAACGACTCCGGTGACGCGCTCTGCAGCAGCAGCGCCGGGGCGCTCGCCCGCCCCAGTCGGTACGACTGAACGGCCACCTCGCCGACCTGTGCGGTCAGCTCCACCAGCCGGGTCTCGACCGCCTTGAGCTGGCCGGCCAGCAACAGCTGCCGACGCTTGGAGTTGTCCAGCTTCGCCTTGGCCTCGATGTGCCCCTTGGCGGCGGCCTCCAGCGCGTCGCGTAGCTGCTTCGTTCCGCCCTCGTTCGGCTCGGCCGAGGCGGGCACCACGCCGACGCCGAGCAGCAGCGCGACGGCGACCAGCAGCACGGTCAGCGGACCGGTGCCGCGACGGCCGGGCGGCACGCTCAGCGGACCGGTGCCGCGACGCCGGATGAGGCTGGTACTGGGCACGGGCAGCGTCCCTTCCCTCGACCGCCGAGCCCGGTCGTCCTCGGCGCGGCGGCGTCCTCCACCGGCGCCGGGTGGCGGCCTGCGGGGCGGAGACCGCCGGTCAGGATACCGGACCGGCGGCCCGCAGCCTGGCCCGTGACATCGCCCGAAACCGATGTCGGCGCAGGGTTGCCGACCGGTCGCGCAGCGGATCGGTCAGGCCAGCTCAAGGGCGTCGCGGGTCTCGGCCCACACCCGCTCGTTCGCGGCGACCAGCAGGCCCCGGCCCTCTTCGGCCGGGTGGTACTCGCTGCCGTCGAACCGGCGGGCCACCCCGCCGGCCTGGCGGACCAGCAGCACCCCCGGGGCGTGGTCCCAGGGCAGGGTGCGCCAGAAGAGCACGAACTGCTGGGAGCCGACGAGCAGGTCGAGATACTCCCGGCCGGCGCAGTGCTGGCCGGGCAGCAGCTCGCCGATCCGCTCCCCGCCGGCCTCGGCGCGCCGCCGGGTTTCCGGCGGCAGGAACCGGGTCATCGCGGTACCGCGCAGGCTGCCGAACGGCGGCACCTCCTCGGCGGTACGCACCGGGCCGCCGTTCACGAGGGTCCCCTCGCCCGCCCGGGCGACGGCCAGCGTCTCCGCGAGCGGGTCGAGCACCCACGAGGCGACCGGCGCCCCATCGGTCAGCAGCGCCACCATCAGAGCGAACGGCCGCTTCCCGGCGGCGAAGTTCGAGGTTCCGTCGATCGGGTCGACCAGCCAGACGTCCCCGTCGTCGCGCAGGTGATCCAGCAGGCCCGGGTCCTCGGCCGCGGCCTCCTCGCCGACCACCAGCGAGCCGGGGCGCAACCGGCGCAGCCCGGCGCTGATCAGCTCCTCGGCCCGTTGGTCGGCGACGGTGACCAGCTCGCCGGGCGCCTTCTCGGCGACGTCGGCGACGTCCAGCTTCCCGAACATCGGCAGTACGACGTCCGCCGCGGCCCGGTGCAGCAGCTCCGCGACGTCGTCCAGCAGGGTGTCAGCCACGCGGCGGCAACTTCACCACGCTGACGAAGAACTCGTCGATCTGCCGGACCACCGAGATGAACTGCTCGAAGTCCACCGGCTTGGTGACGTACGCGTTCGCGTGCAGCTGGTAGCTGCGCAGGATGTCCTCGTCGGCCTGGGACGTGGTCAGCACCACCACCGGAATGCGGCAGAGCTGCTCGTCCCGCTTGATCTCCTCCAGCACCTCCCGGCCGTCGCGGCGGGGCAGGTTGAGGTCGAGCAGGATCAGGTCCGGCGCGACGGCGTCCGCGAACTGACCCTCCCGCCGCAGGTAGGCCAGCGCCTCGTCGCCGTCGGAGACGACGGTCAGCCGGTTGCGCAGCTTGTGCTCCTCGAACGCCTCCTGGGTCATCAACACGTCACCCGGGTCGTCCTCGACCAGCAGGACCTCGATCGGGCTCTTGCCGTCCGCTGGCGCGGTCATCTCACCGTCTCCTTAACGCCACCCGTGCTGTCGCTCTGCGGGGCCTCGTCGGCCCTCTCCGCCCGTGACCCGCCCTGGCGGGGCGGCTCCACCCCGGCCGCGCCCTCGACAGCCGGGTCCGCGGCGGCGGCCGACTCCCCGGCGTCCGCCACCTCGCCGGCCGGGCCCTCGGCGGCCTGCTGCTCGGCCGCCCGCGCCGCCTCCACGTCCTCGGGCAGGGCCGGCAGGGTGAACCGGATCGCGGTGCCCTCGGCGGTGTCGGTGTCCACCCAGACCCGGCCGCCGTGGTACTCGGCGATCTTCTTGACGATCGCCAGGCCGATGCCGGTGCCCGGGTACGCGTCCTTGGAGTGCAGCCGCTGGAAGATCACGAAGATCTTGTCGGCGAACTCCGGCTCGATCCCGATGCCGTTGTCCTGGCAGCGGATCTCCCACTCGTCGTCGACCAGCCGCGCGGAGACGTGCACCTTCGGCGGCACGTCCGGGCGGCGGAACTTGATCGAGTTGCTGACCAGGTTGGCCAGCAGGTTGGTCAGCAGCGGCTCCTCGCCGCGGATCGTGGGCAGCTCACCCCAGGTCAGCTCGGCGTCGGCGTACTGCCGGGCGGCCTCGGTCTGCCCGGCCACGTCGCCCATCACCTTGTTCAGGTCGACCTCGGTGAAGCCGGTGGTGAGCCGGCCGATCCGGGAGAACGCCAACAGGTCGTTGATCAGGCGCTGCATCCGCTGCGCGCCGTCCACGGCGAACGCGATGTACTGGTCGGCCCGCTCGTCGAGCTGCCCCGCGTACCGGCGTTGAAGGAGCTGGCAGAAGCTGGCCACCTTGCGCAGCGGCTCCTGCAGGTCGTGCGACGCGACGTACGCGAACTGCTCCAGGTCCCGGTTGGAGCGGACCAGCTCCTCGGCCTGCTTCTGGAGCTGGCTGTTGACCCACTCGATGCTCGCCCGGGCCTCGCGCACCTCCGCCAGGTCCTTGGCGATCTTCTGGCGCATCGCGTCCACGTCGTCGGCGAGCTGCTGGAACTCCGGGGGGCCCGACCCGGCGATGCGGTGCTGGTAGTCACCCTCGGCCACCTCGCGGACCTGCTCGGCGAGGCTGGTCAGCGGCCGGACCACCATCCGGTTCAGCGAGGTCAGCAGCACCGCGCCGGCCACGACCACCACCAGCGCCGCCGCGATCAGCAGCATCACCAGGATCGAGCTGGTGCGGTAGATGTCGGCCGCGCCCTTCTCCCGCTGGTCGAGGATGCCCTGCTGGAGTTGGGCGACCGAGGCGCGGATCTTGTCGAAGCTCTGCCGGGCCTGGTCGGTGATCAACGCCTGCCCGGCCGCCGTGCCGGACCGCTCGGTGGTGCTGATCACCGGCTCGGCGACCGTACGGCGCCAGTCGGCGGCCTCGACCTTGACCGATGCCAGTTCCCTGGCCAGCCCCGGGTGGACATCGATCAGTGGCTCCATCGACCGGTAGAGCTGCCGCTCCCGCTCGACACCCTGGACGTACGGTTCGAGGTCCTCGCGGTCGCCGGTGACGGAATAGCCGCGCACCGCGGTCTCCTGGTCGACCAGCACGTTCAACAGTTCCTGCGACTGGATGCGCAGCGGGCCGGTGCGGTCCAGCAGCGTGTGGATGTGCGCCCGGTTCTTCGCCGCCACCGCGATCTCGACCGCGACGGATGCACCGAGCAGCACGCCGACCACGGTGAGCAGCGCGACGACCCGGCGACGCAGGGTCCAGCTCGGCTGCCGCGCCGTCACCGGCCACCGCCCCGGGTGAGCAGGAGCATGGCGACGTCGTCCGCGAGCGGCCCCCCGTTGATCTGTTCCGCCCGCCCCACCAGCCAGGCCGGCAGCTCGGCCAGCGGCACGGCCAGATTGTCCGGCTCGCCGAGCAGGGCGGTCAGGCCGGAGACGTCGAGCCGTTCGTCGCCGTCACCCACCCGGCCCTCGATCAGGCCGTCGGTGTACATCAGCAGGGACCAGTCATCGGTGTCGAACTCCAGGTCGAAGGCGATGGGCCGGCGCGGTCGGACGCCGAGCAGCAGGCCGCCGGGCGCCGGCACCGGCGCGACCCTACCCCCGGACAGCAGCAGCGGCGGAGGATGCCCCGCGAGCCGCACCGTGGCGGCGTTGCGGGCCAGGTCGAGCCGGGCGGTGGCCACCGTGGCGAAGATCTCCTGGAGCCGGCGCTCGCTCATCAGCACCTGTTCCAGGGCGGGCAGCACCTCGTCGTCGGGCACCCCGGCCAACACCAGGGCCCGCCAGGCGACCCGGAGCTCCACCCCGAGGGCCGCCTCGTCCACCCCGTGCCCGCAGACGTCGCCGACGATGAAGTCGACCCGGTCCGGCCGGGTCTGCACCACGTCGTAGAAGTCGCCGCCGATCAGCGCCGCGTGCCGGCCGGGGCGGTAGAAGGTGTGCACCGCGACCTGGTCGGTCGACATCAGCGGCTGGGGCAACAGGCCCCGCTCCAGCCGGGCCGACTCGGCCTGGCGCAGCTCCACCTCGCGCAGCCGCCGGGCGTTCTCGTCGGCCCGTTTGCGTTCCACGGCGTAGCGCAGCGCCCGGGTCAGCAGCACGCCGTCGACCTGGCCCTTGACCAGGTAGTCCTGTGCGCCCTCGGCGACCGCGACGATGCCCAGGTGCTCGTCGGAGCGGCCGGTCAGCACGCACACCGCGGCACCACTGGACATGTCCAGCACCTGGCGCAGCCCGTCCAGCCCCTGGGCGTCGGGCAGGCCGAGGTCGAGCAGGACGCAGTCCACGCCCATCACCCGTTTCCGGGCCTCGCGCAGGCTGCTGGCGACCGACAGCTCGATCATCGAGTTGGTCTCGGCGAGCAGCTCACTGACCAGGAAGGCATCGCCCTCGTCGTCCTCGACCAGCAGCACCCGCAGCCGCTCGCCGGGCGGCAGGTTGGGGTGCCGGCCGAGGCCGCCGTGCGGGTACGGCACGACGGAGGGACCGGCATGGCCGGGCCCCCGGTGCGGCCGGGTCACCGCCGCGAGACGCGGAAGATCGCTGGTGATGTCGGGCTCCTTCCGAGTGCCCTGCTGATCCTGTATTAGACAACGGTCGCACACAACACGACGGGCCCGGCACGGGCGGCATGCCATCCGTCACGAACCGGGCGGGCAACGGGAACAAGTGACCTGCCGGGCATTCCCGCTGCCGGCTCCGGCGGTGCAGGATGGTGCCCACCCTGGCCCCACCCCCGAGGAGACCCCGTGGGCGCACCGCCCCCCACCCGCGCCGCAGAGCGGGCGCTGACCCGGCCCCGCCGCCGGTCGCTCGCCGCCCTGGCCGCGCTCGGCGCCCTGCTCGCGGTCGGCGGCACCGTCGCGTACGACCTGGACACCCCCGACCCGGCCCCGGCCGACGCCCCGGCCGACGCGTTCAGCGCCGGGCGGGCGTACCAGAACGTGCAGGCCATCGCGGCCCGGCCGCACCCGGCCGGCAGCCCGGCCAACGACCAAGTCCGCGCGCACGTGGAGAGCGTGCTGCGCGGCCTCGGCCTGGAGACCACGGTGCAGGACACCGTCGCCGAGGAGGCCGGCCAGCTCAGCGGGGCCGCCGCCGGGGCGACCCTGGCCCGGGTCCGCAACGTGGTGGCCCGGCTGCCCGGAACCGACCCGACCGGGAAGGTGTTCCTGGTCGCCCACTACGACTCGGTGCAGTCGGGGCCGGGCGGCAACGACGACGCCGCGGGCACCTCCACGATCCTGGAGGTGGCCCGGGCGATGGCCGCCGGTCCCCGCCCCCGCAACGACGTGGTCTTCGTGCTCACCGACGCCGAGGAGGCATGCCTGTGCGGGGCGTCCGCGTTCGCGGCGGACCATCCGCTCGCCGCCGACGGCGGGGTGGTGCTCAACCTGGAGGCGCGCGGCTCCACCGGCCCGGTGATCATGTTCGAGACGTCCCGGGACAACGCGAAGCTGGTGGACGTCTTCGGCCGGGCCGCCCCACACCCCGTCGGCACCTCGTTCGCGGTGGAGATCTACCGGGCGTTGCCCAACGACACCGACTTCACCGCGTTCCTCGACCGGGCGGGGTTCGCCGGGCTGAACTCGGCGTACATCGACGGCGGGGCGATCTACCACACCCCGCTGGACACCCCGGCCGCGATGGACCGGGCCAGCCTCCAGCAGCACGGCGACAACGCGCTCGGCCTGGCCCGCGAGTTCGGCCGCACCGACCTGACGGACCTGCGCTCCGGGCACGACGCCACGTACTTCCCCGTTCCCGGCGGCCTGGTCCGCTACCCCGGCTGGCTGGTGCTGCCGCTGGCGCTGGCGGCGCTGGTCGCCGTGGCCGCGCTCGGCTGGCTGGCCCGTCGGCGCGGCCGGACCACGTACGGGCGACTCGCCGCCGGGTTCGGGCTGGCGCTGGTGCCGATCGTCGCCGCCCCGCTGGCCGCGCAGTTGCTCTGGGCGGGGATCACCGCCGTGCGGCCCGGCTACGCCGAACTGCTCGACCCGTACCGGCCGACCTGGTACCGGCTCGCGGTGGTGGCGCTCGCCGCCGCGATCCTGGTCGCCTGGTACGCGTTGACCCGCCGCCGGGTCGGACCGGCCGCCCTGGCGATCGGCGGGCTGGGCTGGCTGGCCGTGCTCGGCGTGGTGCTCGCGCTGCTGGTGCCCGGCGGGGCGTACCTGACGACCCTGCCGGCCCTGGCCGGCGCGGCGGCCGGGCTGGTCGCCCTGGGCACCCGGATCGACGGCCCCTGGCCGGTGGTCGCGGTGACCCTGGCCGGCGCGGTCGCCGTGGTGATCCTGCTGCCGACCGTGGTGCTGCTCTTCCCGGCGCTCGGCATGGCGATGGGCGGCGTCGCGGCCCTGTTCGCGGTGCTGCTCGGGCTCGCCGCGCTGCCGGTGGTGGATCTGCTGCACCCGGAGGCCGGCGGGCAACGCGGCATGGTCGCGGCCCGGGCCCGCCGGGCGGGGGCGCTGCCGGCCGTCGCCGCCGGGCTCGCGGCGGCGGTGTTCGCCGGGGTCGGGCTCGCCGTCGACCGGTTCGACGCCGCCCACCCGGTGCCCACCCACCTGATGTACGCCCTGGACGCCGGCACCGGGCAGGCCCGCTGGCTCAGCCGCGAGACCGACCCCCAGCCCTGGACCGACGGGTACGTCGACGGGGTGGCCGAGGTCGGGGACTTCCCCGGGCTCGGCGACACCGAACTGCGGGGCGGTCCGGCCCAGGCGGCGAACGCGCCCGCGCCGAAGCTGGAGATCCTCGCCGACACCGGTACCGGCTCTGCCTCCTCTGATCGGCGGACCGTGCGGGTGCGGCTCACCCCACAGCGGCCCGTGCGGCTCGCCACGCTGCACGTCAACGGCGCGACCGTGGTCGAGTCGGCGACCGTGAACGGGCGGCGGATCGACGCCGGCCGGCCCGCCGACGACGCGCAGTGGGGCTTCGGGATCGTCTTCCACGCCCCGCCGCCGGAGGGCATCGAGATCACCCTGGTGCTGACGTCCGGCACCCGGCCGACCACGCTGCGGGCGATGGACGCCAGCGACGGCCTGGACGCCGTCCCCGGCTTCCGCCCCCGCCCGCCAAACGTCGGCGTGGCCGGCTCACACAGCTCGGAGATGCTCGCGGTGGCCCGCACCTACCCCCTGTAGGCACGCACATTCACGTCCCTGTAGGCACGCACATTCACGGAAAGAGTGGCCATTCCGTGCGGAATGGCCACTCTTTCCGTGAATTTGGCGCAGGGCGCCTTGGCCGGCTGGGCCGGCCGGGGTTGGCCTGCGTCGCCTGACGGATGGGCGTCGGGCGTAGTCGCCGGGGCGGGTCGACCTTCATCGGTTCAGCGCCCCCGGGAAGCCCCTGCACAGCGGGCACGGGCCATGGCGTCGCTACTTCCAGCGGAAGCGCACGAACCGGCCCAGGCCACGCGTACGTGCATCCTTCGCAGTGGTGCTTGCGGTACACCCCACGCTGACGGGCCGCCGGTTCAGGTCACCAGCCCGGCGATGGCGCCCCCTGCCGGCGGGCGGCCTCGACTAGCCGTACCAGGTACGCCGCCGCCGTCTTGACCTGTCTGGTGTCGCCGGGCAGGATCAGGCTGCCCACGTGGGCACCCCAACCGGGCGAGACGTTGTACTTTGTGCCGTTGATGGTCAGCGCCACGGCTTGGCCCCTCGTGAAGCGGATCGGCGCGACCGTGATGGCGGCCAGCGGCGCGTGGTCAATCAGTTGCCGGTTGCTTCCCAGCAGGCGGAGCACACCCTGCTCGACAACCACGTAACCGTGTTGGGCCAACGGGAGCAACCCTCGCCCGATTTGCACCTGATCGAATACGATGGGTTCGTTCGTCGTCACCGCACTGCGCCCCCTCGGAATGCCACGCCCACGACACCCTGGCAATACTTGCGATCTTGCCTCATCTTCACAACGGTGCCACCCGACACAGGCAGTAGGGGAGCGCACGCCGCCGCGTTGGCGAGCTGGCGGCGATCAAGGGGCCGCGGTTACTGCGCCTCCGGCGGGCGCTCCGGCTCCCCTCCTCGATCGGGCAAGAGCCCCCAATCCTCGCTGAGGGGACCCGGCTTGCCCAGCCACTATTGGGCCGCCTCCAGGCCGTCGGGTCAGAAGCCATACCCGGGATCACGCGGGAGGTCGGAAAGCTGGGGGTCTCACTTCCAGCGGAAGTGGATGAAGAGTCGGCCGAAGTTCTTCGAGTCCTTCTCCACCCGGTGGTAGAGCTGCTTGACGTCCTTCTGGTCGAGGAAGCGCAGCACCCGCTTCTTGAGCTGGCCGGAACCCTTGCCAGGGATGATCTCGACGAGGGTGGCCTTCTTCGCCACCGCCTCGTCCATGATCCCGCGCAGCGCGCGGTCGATGTCCTGGCCCTTGTTGAAGATGTCGTGCAGGTCGAGCTTGAGCTTCATCCCGCCTCCACCACCTGCGCACGTCCCATGGCAGCCCATGCTAGGCCGGCCCCGCCGGGTCGGGCCAGCAGCCTCCCGGGGCGGGCCCGGGCGGCCGGCACCGGCTCCGTGCCGGCCGCCCGTCGGTGTTCCGCCCGCCTCCGACCTCAGCGACCGCCGTTGACCCGGTTCTCCACCCGGTGCAGCGCGGTCGCGTAGTCGGTGTTCGTCGAGTGCATCGCGGCGGCGATGCGCAGGTGCCGCAGCGCGTCCGTCGGGCGGTTCATCCGCTCCAGCGTCCGGCCGAGCACGTGATGCGCGTAGTGGTCGCTGGGGTCCCGGTCGACCAGCTCGCGCAGCTGCTCCTCGGCGCGGTGGAGCTGGGCGGTCTGGAAGTACGCCCGGGCCAGCAGCTGTCGTACCGAGGAGTTGCCCGGCTCGGCCTCGACGATCGGCTCCAGCAGCCGAACCGCTCCGGACGCGTCACCCATCTCGAAGAACATGGTCGCCCGCCGGTACTCCGCCAGAAGATCCATGACCCACCTCCTCGTCTCGCGCCGTCACTGATCCGACGCTGGCACAACACCGCGCGGAACGCGAGTGTTCCTGCGGCGAAACCCGCCGGACCGGGTCGACGACGGCACGGTCAGGCCGGCGTCCTTCCCCTGTGCAGGTCCCAGGCGCGGACGCCACCGACGATCCCGGCGGTGTTCGGCACCACCACCACGTCGTCGCCCATCCGGGCGAGCTGCTCGGGCCGGATCAGCCGGGAGTTGCCCCCACCCAGGTAGAGCCGGTCCCAGTGGAACACCGGGCGCAGCCCGTCCACCACCTGCCGGATCCGGCGGGACCAGAACGCGTCGCCGAGGCGGCGGCGCTCCGGCTCCCCCACGTACGTGTCGTAGGTGGTGCCCCAGCGCACCGGGGCGTGGGACAGCTCCAGGTGCGGGGCGAGCACGCCGCCGTCGAAGACGGCGCTGCCCAGCCCGGTGCCGAGGGTCAGCACCAGCTCCAGGCCGGTGCCGGCCACCACCCCGGCACCGTGCACCTCGGCGTCGTTGAGCACCAGGGCGGGCAGCCCGAAGGCGTCGGCGACCGCCGTACGCGCGTCGAAGCCGGACCACTCGGCCAGCAGGTCGGGGTCGACCCGGCTGCGGGGGCCGGCCCGGGTCACGTAGTGCGGGGTGGCCACCACCACGCCGTGCCGGAGCATGCCGGGCATCCCGACGGTCACCCGGTCCGCCGTGGGCAGCCGGCCGCCGAGGTCCAGCAGGGTCTTCACGAACAGCGCGGGCGGCAGGGGGTACGGAGTGGGCTCCCGCAGCGGCCGGGCCCGCATCGTCCCCGCCCCGTCGAGCACCGACGCCTTGATGCCGCCGCCGCCGCAGTCGATCGCCAGAGTCGTCGCCACCCCGGTGAGTCTGCCCCGCGCGGGACGGGCGTGGGTGCCGGGTGCCGGAACCGACCGCCGGACCGGCCGCCGAACGCCGATGGGCGCGACCGATAGGCTCGCCTTCTCATGAGCGCGACGATGGTGGTCAAGGATCTCGACGCCGGGCACGGGGAGCGGCTGCTCTTCGCCGGGCTGGACCTGGTGGTCGCCCCGGGCGACGTGGTCGGCCTGGTGGGGGTGAACGGGGCGGGCAAGTCGACGCTGCTGCGTACCCTTGCCGGGCTGCTGCCGGTCGAGGCCGGCAGCGTCACCCTCAGCCCGCCCACCGCGGCGGTCGGGCACCTGCCGCAGGAGCCGGAGCGCCGGCCGGGCGAGACGTTACGGGACTTCCTGGCCCGGCGGACCGGGGTGACGGCCGCCCAGGCTGCGCTGGACGCGGCCACCGAGGCGCTGACCGCCGGTGCGGCGGGGGCCGACGACGCGTACGCCGACACGCTGGAGCGCTGGCTGGGCCTCGGCGGGGCGGACCTGGAGGAGCGGGCCGAACAGGTGGCCGCCGAGCTGGGCCTCGCCGTCGACCTGGACCACCCGATGACCGGCCTCTCCGGCGGGCAGGCGGCCCGCGCGGGGCTGGCCTCGCTGCTGCTCAGCCGGTATGACATCTTCCTGCTCGACGAGCCCACCAACGACCTCGACCTGGCCGGGCTGGACCGGCTGGAGCAGTTCGTCACCGGGCTCCGCGCCGGCACGGTGCTGGTCAGCCACGATCGGGAGTTCCTCACCCGCACGGTGACCCGGGTGCTGGAGCTGGACCTGCACCAGCAGCAGGTCCGGCACTACGGCGGCGGCTACGCGGCATACCTGGAGGAGCGGGAGGTGGCCCGCCGGCACGCCCGCGACGAGTACGCCGAGTACGCCGACACCCGGGCCGGGCTGGAGGCCCGCGCCCGCACCCAGCGCGCCTGGATGGAGAAGGGCGTGAAGAACGCCCGGCGCAAGGCCACCGACAACGACAAGATCGGCCGCAAGTTCCGCTCCGAGGCGAGCGAGAAGCAGGCGGCGAAGGCCAAGCAGACCGCGCGGCTCATCGAGCGGCTGGACGTGGTCGAGGAGCCGCGCAAGGAGTGGGAGCTGCGGATGGAGATCGCCGCCGCGCCCCGCGCCGGCGCCGTCGTGGCCTCGCTCCGCGACGCCGTGGTACGCCGGGGAGACTTCACCCTCGGCCCGGTGACCCTCCAGGTCGACTGGGCCGACCGGATGGCGATCACCGGTGCGAACGGGTCCGGCAAGACCACCCTGCTCGGGGCGTTGCTGGGCCGGCTGCCGCTGGATGCCGGGCACGCCGCGCTGGGCCCCGGCGTGGTGGTCGGCGAGGTCGACCAGGCCCGAGGGCTGTTCCTCGGCGGCCAGCCCCTGCTGGACGCGTTCCAGTTGGCCGTACCGGAGCTGGCGCCGGCCGACGCGCGGACGCTGCTGGCCAAGTTCGGCCTGCGGGCCGACCACGTGCTGCGGCCGGCGGCGTCGCTGTCGCCCGGCGAGCGGACCCGGGCGGCGCTGGCGCTGCTCCAGGGGCGCGGGGTGAACCTGCTGGTGCTCGACGAGCCGACCAACCACCTCGACCTGGCGGCCATCGAGCAGTTGGAGTCGGCGCTGGCCGAGTACCCGGGGACGCTGCTGCTGGTCACCCACGACCGGCGGATGCTCGAAGCGGTGGCTGTCAACCGCCGGGTGCGGGTGGACGCGGGGCGGATCGCCGAGGACTGACGGCGTGCCGACCGGCGGTCCCGGGGTGACAATGACCCCATGCTCAAGTGGGAGTACGCGCTGTTGGTCCGCCGTCGCCAGGCGGCCAGCACCGACACCGGCTGGGAGATCGTCTTCGTCTGGTACGGCCCGGACGGCTCGATGGTCGACGTCACCCCGTACGGCGACACGTCGCTGGCCCATCTGAACCGGGCCGGCGACCAGGGCTGGGAGCTGGTGTCGATGAGCGAGGATCCGTCCATGCCGGGCAGCAGCGAGCTGCACCGGTACCACCTCAAGCGGCCCAAGGCGGCCACCCCGTCGCCCCGGCAGCGGATCCGGGGCCCCGGCCGCCCGGCCCGCCGCCTCCCCGGCTGATCCGCCACCCGGGGTTATCCGCCGCCCTCCCGGGGTGATCCGCCCGGAACGGTCCGCCGCGGCGGGCATAGCCGCGGCGGATCCGGGTAACGCGGCCGGCGGAGGTGGCCCATGGTCGCGCTGGCCCTGACCCCGCCCTCGGCCGAACGGCTGCGGGCGGTCGACGACTTCCTCGCCGAGGCGTGGGCGGATCAGGCGTCCCACGACGACCGGCTGCGCGACCTCGCGGTGCGGGTGCGCTTCGACCAGGGGGTGGCCCACCTGACCGGCGAGGTCGACGACGCGGGGCAGCTCCGGCGGGTCCGGGACCTGGTCGGCCGGCTCGCCGGGGTGTTCGGGGTCTGGGGCCGGGTCCGGGTGGCCGGCCGGGACCCGGTCGTGGTCGACCTGGGCTGCGGCGGCACCAAGCAGTACCCGGGCAACCTGGGGCTGGACCTCTTCCCCGCCCCGGGGGTGGACGCGGTGGCCGACCTTTCCGGCTCGCTGCCGCTGGCCGACGACTCGGTGGACGTGCTCTTCGCGGTGCACATCCTGGAGCACCTGATCGACTTCCTGCCCCTGCTGGACGAGTGTCACCGGGTGCTCCGGCCGGGCGGCGTGCTGCACGTGATGAGCCCCTGGTGGCAGCACGTGAACGCGGTGGCCGACCCGACCCATGTCCGGCTGCTCGACGTGCAGACGTTCAAGGGCATCTGCCTCCAGCGCCCGCCGGGCACCCCGCGCTGGTACCCCCTGCACGTGGGCTGCGACGGGGCCAGCATCTTCGCCGACCTCACCCCCCTCCCCCCGAACGCCACCCCACCAACGACCCGCCACCTCTCCCGCTTCTTCACCTGACCCACCCGGGGTGGGGGTGGTCAGGGGTTGGGATGGGAGGGGCTCTGGGTGGCGAGGCGGTTGCGGCGGTAGCCGTAGCCGAAGTAGATGAGCGTTCCGAGCAGCATCCAGATCAGGAACCGGAGCCAGGTTTCCACCGACAGGTTGAGCATCAGGTAGAAGCAGGCCAGCGCGGAGACGATCGGCAGCACCGGGGAGAACGGGACCCGGAAGGGCCGTTCCAGGTCGGGACGCTTACGGCGCAGGATCGGCACCGCGACCGACACGAGCACGAACGCGCAGAGCGCGCCGATGCTGACCAGGTCGGCCAGCGCGGACAGCGGCAGGAAGCCGGCGAGCAGCGCCACGGCCACGGTCATCACGGCCGAGATCCGGTACGGGGTGCCCCAGCGCGGATGGATCTTGGCGATCGACGGTGGGATCAGCCCGTCCCGGCTGATCGCGAAGCCGATTCGGCCCATGGCCACCAGCTCGACCAGGATCACGCTGGTCAGGCCGGCGACGGCGGCGATGGAGACGAGGACACCGGCCCAGCCGGCGCCGACCGCGTTGAAGGCGGAGGCGATCGGGGCACCCCGGTCGATATCGGTGTACGGGACCATGCCGACCACCACGAGCGAGACGCCGATGTACAGCACGGTGGAGATCAGCAGGGTGCCGAGCAGGCCCAGGGGAAGATCGCGCTTGGGCCGCCTGGTCTCCTCGCCGAGGTTGGCCACCGCCTCGAAGCCGGTGTACGCGAAGAAGACCACCGCGGCGGCGCTGAGCACCCCGGCGAACCCGAAGACGGACGGCTCCAGCCCGAACAGCGCCTGGGTGACGGGCTGCTTGATGCCGTCGTCGCCGGCCCCGGCGGGCTCGGCCGGCGGGATGAACGGGGTGAGGTTCGCGGCCTTCACGAAGAACAGGCCGGCGACCACGACGAACACACAGATGGCCACCTTGACCAACACGAGCAGGTTGGTCACCCGGGCGGACTCGCGGATGCCGATGACCGCCACGACGCCGAGCAGCAGGACGATGCCGATCGCTCCGAGGTTGACCACGCTGCCCTGCTCGCCGAACCAGGCGGTGGGCAGGTTGAACAGCTCGGCGAGGTAGCCGGACCAGCCCCGGGCCACCACCGCGGCGCCGAGGGCGAACTCCAGCAGCAGGTCCCAGCCGATGATCCAGGCGACGATCTCGCCCATGGTCGCGTACGCGTAGGTGTAGGCGCTGCCGGCGGTCGGGACGCTGGACGCCAGCTCGGCGTAGCAGAGGGCGGCGAGCAGGGCGACCACCCCGGCGATGGCGAACGAGATCACCACGCCCGGCCCGGCGCTGTCCCGGGCCTCGATGCCGGTGAGCGTGAAGATGCCGGTGCCGATCACGATGCCGATGCCGAAGCCGGTCAGGTCGACGGCGCCGAGCCGGCGCTTCAGGCCGGGCCCGCCGTCGCTGCCGTCCGCCTCTCCCTGGGCCATCACGTCCCTGATCGGTTTGGTACGCAGCACGGACACCGCGCTCACCCCTCCCACCGTGCGACCACCACCGCGGCGGCCGGTGACCGGCCAAGCTACCCAGCCGGCCGAGCCGCGAACCCCGACCGTCGGTGTCGGTGAGGTCACGGTCCGGCGGGCGGGTCGGGTCACGTCCGGGGCGATCGGGTGGCCGGTCGGCGCGGATCTGGCCGGAGGGCTTGCGCCACCCCCACCCGGTGTGAAAATTTCCTACCAGCGACAGATTCCCATCGGCGAATGTTGCCGATGGTGTGTGCCACGCGCAACGGCCGGGGTCGGCCGCGCGGGGTCCGTCGCCACCCGACCCCGTCACGCCGAGCCCCAACGAAGGGACGCACCGGATGAAGGCAACTCGGCTCAGAGCCGCCGGGCTGGCCGTAGCACTGCTCGGGGCGCTCGTCGCCGTCTCCCCCACGGCCGCCAGCGCGGCGGGGACCGACGCGAACGACGCCGCCACCACCACCTCCTGCACCACCGACCCGGCCACCCCGAAGCAACAGTTCCGGGCCATGTGGATCTCGTCGGTGGTCAACATCGACTGGCCGAGCAAGGCGTCCCAGACCTCCCCGGACCGGATCGCCGCTCAGCAGGCGGAGTACCTGGGCCTGCTCGACCTGGCGAAGAAGCTGAACCACAACGCGGTGGTGGTGCAGGTCCGGCCCACCGCCGACGCGCTCTGGCCCTCGCCGCACGAGCCGTGGTCGGAGTACCTGACCGGGGTGCGCGGGCAGGACCCGGGCTGGGACCCGCTGGCCTTCCTCGTCGCCGAGTCGCACAAGCGCAACCTGGAGTTCCACGCCTGGTTCAACCCGTACCGGGTCTCCATGCCGGCTCCCGGCGGCGCGGGTGCGGACATCTCGCAGCTCGCCCCGAACCACCCGGCCCGGCAGCACCCGGAGTGGACCTTCGCGTACCCGCCGGCCGGCGTCGCCGGCAGCCGGCTCTACTACAACCCCGGCATTCCCCAGGTCCGCGAGTTCGTCCAGACCGCGATGATGGACGCCGTCAAGCGGTACGACGTCGACGGCGTGCACTTCGACGACTACTTCTACCCGTACCCGAGCGGCACCCACCAGGTGCCGGACGACGCGACGTTCGCCGAGTTCAACCGGGGCTTCACCGACCGGGCCGAGTGGCGGCGCGACAACATCAACCTGCTGATGCAGGAGATGAGCGCCAAGATCAAGGCGGCGAAGTCGTGGGTGAAGTTCGGGGCCAGCCCGTTCGGCATCTGGCGGAACAAGTCGGCGGACCCGCTCGGCTCGGACACCACCGGCAGCCAGTCGTACGACATCATCTCCGCCGACACCCGCAAGTGGGTGAAGGAGGAGTGGATCGACTACATCGTGCCGCAGCTCTACTGGTACATCGGCCAGTACCCGGCCGCCGACTACGCCCGGCTGGTGCCGTGGTGGGCCGAGACGGTGCGCGGCACCCGCGTGCAGCTCTACATCGGGCAGGCCGACTACAAGAGCGGTGACCCGGCGTACGGGTCGTTCTGGATGAACCCGCGCGAGCTGTCGGACCACCTGACGCTCAACCGGTCGTACCCGGAGGTGCTCGGCAACTCGCACTTCTCCGCCGTGCAGGTGCGGGCGAACCGGCTCGGCGCGACCGACATCTACGCCGCCGAGCACTACTCCCGCCCGGCCCTGGTGCCGGCGATGCCGCACCTGGCGGCGAAGCCGCTGCTGCCCCCGGTGGTGACCGGCGCGCAGCGGCAGGACGACGGCGTGCGGCTGAGCTGGCGGCAGTTGGCCGACGGCGTGGGCCCGCTCGGCAAGGCGGCCTCGTACGCGATCTACCGGTTCGACGGGAACGGCCTGGTCGGGAAGTGCGGCTTCGCCGACGCGTCCCACCTGGTCGGCACGGTCCGGGCCACCCCCGGCGCGGTGCAGTCCTGGGTGGACGCCACCGCCGAGGCCGGCCAGCGGTACACGTACCACGTGACCGCGCTGGACCGGCTGTACAACGAGAGTTTCGTCAGCCCACCGCGCTTCGTGCGCTGACAGCAGAAGCGAATGCCCCGGGCCGCCTCCAGCGACCCGGGGCATTCGCCTGTCTCAACTGATGTCACCGGCCGCCGGCGGGGGGGCGGCTCGGGTCAGGCGCGTTCCGGGTGGCCCGCCGAGCGGCGGTCCGGTTCGGGAGCCGAGTTGGCGCGGTACGACCGGGCCGGTGCTCCGGAACCGGGCCGAGTCCGCGCCCAGGTCGGGGTGCTCCACCGCCAGCGCCAGCGCCGCCGCCTCCTCCAGCCGCAGCTCGCCGCCCTCGCCGTACGCGTCGTCGAAGGCCGCGTCGCCCAGCGTCCGGCGCAGCCCCGCCTGCTGCTCCAGCCAGTACGGGCCGCAGATGCCGGGCGTCGACCGCATGCTCGCCCGGATCGCCTGGGCCGCGCCGAAGAGCCGGGCGGCGGTCAGCGGGTCGTCCCCGGCGGCGCACCGCACCGCGATCGCGTTGAGGGTGTCGCAGGCCCGGCGGTGGAACCCGTGGGTCATCCGGGACCGCAGCGCGACCAGCAGGTGCTCGTGCGCCGCGACCAGGTCACGCCGGGCCAGCGCCACCATGCCGAGCAGCATGTCGACCGACCGGCGTCCCCGGTCGGCCGGGCGGGCCGCCTCGACCGGGCGGGCCGCGCCGAGCAGTTCCGCCGCCTCCGCCAGGGCGCCCCGCCGCCAGAGCAGCTCGGCGAGGCTGAACACGGCGAGCAGCCCGTCGGAAACGACGTCCCGCTCGTGCGCCCAGTCGATGACCTCCCGGCAGACCCGCTCGGCCTCGGCGAACTGTCCCAGGTCGATCAGCGGCCCCGCCCGCCCGGCCAGCACCCGGGCCAGCAGGCCGGCGTCGCCGGCCTGCCGGGCCGCCGCCTCGGCCCGCTGGGAGTAGCGCAGCTCCTCGGTGAACTCGCCGTCCGCACCGGCGTGCAGCGAGTGCATGTGGTACGCCGCCGCCAGCTCGTCATCCGGGACGACCTCCCCGGTCTCGGCCATCCGGCCGTACAGCCGGAACAGCCAGAGCCGCCCTTCCCGGGCCAGCCCACGTTCCCGCCACCACTGGTCCAGCCCACCGGCCAGGCGCAGCCCCGCCCGGGCGCTGCCGCCGGTGGCACACCAGCGCAGGGCGGCCCGCAGCTCGCCGGCGAGCGGGTCCAGGGCGTACAGGGAGAGGGTGACCCGCCGGCCGTCCGGGCCGAGGTGCGCCCGCCGCAGCGCGTGCGTCGACCACGCGAGGTGCCGGTCCCGGGCGGCCCGCTCCTCCCCTGCCTGCACCAGTCGGCGCGCCGCGTACGCCCGGATCGGGTCGAGCATCCGGTAGGTGCCTCCCGCGGCGTGCGGCTCGGCCTGGATCATCGACTTGTCGACCAGCACCGACAGCGGGTCGAGCGGGTCGTCGTCGAGCAACCACTCCACGGTCGGCAGGTCCACCGGCCCGGCGAAAACCGCGAGCCAGCGCAGCAGCCGGGCCGCCCGGGGCCCGAGCGTCCGGTACGACCAGGTGACGGTGGCCTGCATGGTGAGGTGCCGCTCCCGGGCCGAGCGCTGCATCGCCCGGACGGCCGGGGTGGGCGGCGCACTGCCCCGGGACGCCGCCACCAGGTCGACGGTGTCCTGCTGGTTGCCCGTCCAGCCGGGCTCGGGCCGGGGCGGGCCGAGGTCGTCCCGGCCGGCGTCCAGGGTGCCCAGCACGTCGTCCAGGCGCTCGGCGAGCTGCCCCACGGAGAGCACCCGCAGCCGGGCGGCGGCCAGCTCGATGGCGAGCGGGAGACCGTCCAGTCGCTGCACCACCCGCCGCAGGTCCGCCGCCTCGGCCGGAGCCGGCTGCCGCCCGCCCCGCGCCGCCACCGTGCGGTCCAGCAGCAGCGCCACCGCATCGCTCTCCGCGCCGTCGGGCCGGGACTCCACGGACAGCGGCGGGATCCGCCACACCACCTCGCCGGGCAGGCCGAACGACTCGCGACTGGTGGCGAGCACCCGGGTCCCGCCCCCGCCGGCGAGCAGCCGGGAGATCAACTCAGCCGAGGCGGACGGCTGGGCGTCGCAGGTGTCGAGCAGGACCAGCATCCGGCGGGCGGCGGCGTACTCGACGAGGGTGGCCACCATCGGGCGGCCGGGCTCCGGACGCAGCCCGAGTACGGCGGCGACCGCGAACGCCACCAGCCCGGGGTCGGTCACCGCGGCGATGTCGACGAACCAGACCCCGTCCGGGTGGTCCTCCACCATCCCGGTGGCCAGCTCGACGGCGAGCCGGGTCTTGCCCGCCCCGCCCGCGCCGAGCACCGTGACCAGCCGGTGCCGCTCGACCAGGCGGCGCAGCTCGGCCCGTTCGGGCTCCCGGCCGACGAACGAGGTGACCTGGGTCGGCAGGTTGTGCGCCACCGCGTCGGCGGTGCGCGGCCGGGGGAACTGCCGCTCCAGGCCGGGCGCGACGAGTTGGAACAGTCGTTCCCGGTCGTCGAAGCCCCGCAGCCGGTACAGCCCGAGGTCGATGAGGGACGCGCCCGCCGGCAGTGGGTCGGCGTACCGGGCGGTGGCCCCCGAGCAGAGCACCTGCCCGCCGTGCGCGGCGGCGGCGACCCGGGCGGCCCGGTGCACCTCGGCGCTGGCGTACTCGCCGTCGCGCGGCTCGGCCCAGCCCGTGTGCAGGCCCATCCGGACCCGGGGCGCGGCCTCGGGTGCCGGCCAGTCGTGGGTGGACAGCGCGCGCTGTGCGGTGAGGCAGGCGGTGAGCGCCGCGCCGGCGTCGGGGAACGCGATGAAGAACGAGTCGCCCTCGGTCAGCAGCTCCGCTCCGTCGGTGCCGGCCAGGGTGTGGCGCAGCAGGCGGCGGTGTTCCCGCAGCACCGGGCGGTACTCCGGGCCGAGCAGCTGGGCCAGCCGTGTCGAACCCTCGATGTCGGTGAACACGAAGGTCACCCAACCGCTCGGGAGGTGGTTCCCTGGCGACATAAGTCGAACCTCCGCCCCCGTTACGACGGGTTCATGCTGCCCCATGGTCGCGCCGTCACGCATCGTGAGAACGGCCGGGCGGAATCAGACCCAAGGTTCCATCGAGGGCCGTAACCGGCAGGCCGGGCGGTACGCCCCGCGCGAAGAGCACGACGAGCGTCGGCGCTGCTCCGACGGTGCCGGCGGGCGGAACCGGCGGCCGGAGCGGGCGGGATCAGCAGCCGCAGCCCCCGCCGCAGCAGCCCCCGCCGGAGGGGGCCGGCGCGGACGTGCCGGCACCGCCCCGACCGGTCACGGCCACCGCGGAGAGCAGCTTGACCGTGTCGTCGTGCCCCTGCGGGCAGGGCGCCGGCTCACCGGCCCGCGCCATCGGACGGTTGATCTCGAACGTGTCGCCGCAAGCGCGACAGCGGAACTCGTACCGGGGCATGGCACAAGAGTACGACCGGTCCTGACGGGACGCGGGACATGGGTGATACTCGACGGGTGGTGGACGGCGAGGACAAGTCGACGGTTCGACCCCTACGGCCGGCCGCGCCGCCCGAGGACCCGGGCGGGCGCCCGGCGGTGGGCGCCTGGCTGCCGCGCCCCCGCCGGCCCTGGCTACGGTCGACGGCACCCACCGATGCCGCCCCCCAACCCACCGCCCCCCAACCCACCGCCCCCCAACCCACCGCTCCCCGGCCCGCCGACGCCTCGGGACCGGCGGACGCCGGCCAGACCGACGCCGCAGCGGTGACCGGGCCGGAGGCCGGCACGACGGCGACGGCCGCGAGCACGGCTGGACAGAGCGACCCCACCCACCCGGAAGAGAAGCCGGAGCCCGGCCCGTCGGCGACGGCCGCCACCACGGCAGCAACGGCCGACGCCGCCGACCCGACGGGGAGAACGGCCGGCCCCGCAGAGGAGACCGACGGCTCCGAGGTGGCCGACAGCACCTCGAAGGCCGACACCGCAGGGAAGGCCGACGCCGACGGGAAAGCCGCCGGGACCGGCAAGGCCGACGCGGACCAGAAGGCCGCCGGGAGCGACATAGCCGACAAGACCGAGAAGGCCGACGCGACGGTCGTGGCCGGAGACGGGCGGGCGAGGAGGTCCCGGCGGCGGGTGCCGTTCGCCCACGCCGTACGCATGCCTCCGCCCCGGCAGGCGGCCCTCGCCGCCGCACAGGCCACCCGGGCCTGGTCCCGGCGTCCGAGCGGCCGGCTCACCCTGCCCGGGCTGTTCCTGCTCGCCCTGGTCGGGGCGACCGCCGCGGCCGGCGCGCTGCTGGTGCCGGCGACCGCGCCGGAGTCCCGTCCGGTCGCGGTCGACGCGACCGCCACCACCCCGGAGGGCGGCACGGCGGCGCCACCGGGCGGGGTGGTGCCCGGCGCCACCGGCACCGCGCTGCCGCCCGGCGCGACGGCGCTGCCCGGCGCGACCCCGGGCCTGGGCGGCCTGCCAAGCGGGCCGGTGGTGACCGGCCGGCCCGCCGACGCGCTCGCCGGGTGGGCGCAACAGACCGGGGCGAAGGCCGGCATCTCGCCGGTGGCCGTGCAGGCGTACGGCTACGCCGAGCTGGTCCTCGCGCAGAGCACCCCCGGCTGCCGGCTGAGCTGGACCACGCTCGCCGCCATCGGGTACGTCGAGTCGCGGCACGGCCAGGCCAACGGCGCCAGCCTCGGCACGGACGGGCGGGCGCTCCCGGAGATCATCGGCGACCCGCTCGACGGCAACGGCGGCCGGTCGAAGATCTTGGACACCGACCGGGGGCTCTACGACCGGGACACCGTCTACGACCGGGCGATCGGGCCCATGCAGTTCATCCCGACCACCTGGCAGGAGATCGGCGCGGACGCGGACAACGACGGCCGCAAGGACCCGCACGACCTCGACGACGCCGCCCTGGCCGCCGGCAACTACCTGTGCAAGGGCGGCCGGAATCTGACCGTCCCGGGCGACTGGTGGGGGTCCATCCTGTCGTACAACGACGTACGCCGGTACGCCCAGGACGTCTTCGACAAGGCCAACGAGTACGGGTTGGCCAGTCGCACGTGACGTGATCATCCACATACATTGGCGAACTGGACACTTCCGTCACGCTGCCGTTAGCGGCAAGCTAGACGGGTGATGGTGCGCGAGTGGGATCCCCGGACCGCGTCGTCCGCCGAAATCGCGTCGCTGCTGGACACGCTGAACGCGGTGCTGGCGGCCGACCTCCCGCAGGATCCGCCGTGGCAGGAGAGCTCCCTGCGGGAGTACCTCTCCGAGGTGATGCCCGGCGAGCGGCGGATCTCCTGGGTGGTCCAGGCCGAGCCGACCGCCGGGGGCGGGCCCGGCGCGATGCTCGGCCACGTCCACGTGTTGCTGCTCGGCGACATCGGCGTGCTGGAGGTGCTGGTACACCCGACGGCGCGCCGCACCGGCCTGGGCCGGGACCTGGTCCGGCTGGTCGCCCACCGGGTCTACCAGGAGGGGTTCCGGTCGATCGGGGTCGAGGTGGTCGGCGAGACCCCGGCGGTGGCGTTCTACGAGGCGCTCGGCTTCTCCCGGGAGTACGTGGAGACCCGTAGCGTGCTGGACCTGTCCGCGGTGGACTGGACGGCGCTGGCCGAGATGGCCACCGCCGTCGGCGCGGGGTACCGGCTGGAGTTCTGCCCCGGCGGCCCGCCCGACGACCTGATCGACGCGTACGCGCGGGCCAAGGCCGAGGTGCGCGACGTGGACGACGGCGAGCTGCGCCCCAGCTCGTACGACCCGCAGCGGCTGCGGGACAGCCTGGACACGCTGCACCGGCGAGGGATGAAGCCGTACATCGTGCTCGCCATCCACGAGCGCACCGGCGAGGTGGCCGGGCTGACCGAGGTGGTGGTTCCGGCGCAGCACCCGACCCGCGCCGACCAGTACGACACGATCGTGGTGCAGGGCCACCGGGGCTACGGCATCGACCGGGCGATCAAGGCGCGGATGCTGCTGGAGCTGCGCTCGGCCGAGCCGGAGCTGGCCGAGGTGCAGACCTGGAACGCGCAGGCCAACGAGGCGATGCTCAAGGTCAACGCCGAGCTGGGGTACCGCTCCGACCGGGAGTGGTGCGAGTACAGCGCGGACGTGGCCGAGCTGGTGCACCACCTCGACCCGGCCCGCTGACCCGGCAACCGGCGCAGAAGGGCGTGGGTCGGGTATCCACCAATGCGCCCTAGGGGGATGGACGGCGGACAGCGCCGCGCCTTAACGTGCGTTGGTTCCCGACCATCCATCGTGGAGGCCCCATGCGCACGCGCCGCAGATACGCCGCGCTAGCGACCGCCGCTGCCGTCACCATCCCGGTCATCGGCATCGCACCCCCCGCGGCCAGCGCCGCGCCCACCGACCTGTTCATCTCCGAATACGTCGAAGGCTCGTCGAACAACAAGGCGATCGAGCTGTACAACGGCACCGGCGCCCCTGTCGACCTCGCCGGCGGTGGCTACCAGCTCCAGCTCCACTTCAACGGCAGCACCACGGCGACCACCCTGGCGCTGACCGGCACCGTGGCCCCGGGCGACACGTTCGTGTTCGCCGCCGCCTCCGCCGTCCCGGCGATCCTCGCCCAGGCCGACCAGACCACCACCGCGAGCCTGTTCAACGGCGACGACGCGATCGTGCTGCGCAGGGGCGACGCCGTGGTCGACTCGATCGGCCAGGTCGGCGTCGATCCGGGCGCCGAGTGGGGCAGCGGCCTCACCAGCACCGCCGACAACACGCTGCGCCGGCTGCCCACGGTGACCTCCGGCGACACCGACCCGTCGGACGCGTTCGCCCCGGCCGCCCAGTGGGCCGGCTTCGCCACCGACACCTTCGACGGGCTCGGCTCCCACACCGTCGACGGGGGCGGCCCCGTCGACCAGCCCGCCACCGTCACCTGCGGGGGCGCGTTGACCACGGCGGCCGGCACCGCCGCCAGTCGCGAGGTCACCGCCACCGACCCTGACGACGCGATCGTCGACCTGGCGGTCACCTCGGTCAGCCCGGCCCCGGCCACCGGCTCGATCACCCGGACCGGGTTCACCCCGGCCGACGCCGTCGGCGGCACCGCCCGTGCCACCGTCGCCACCAGCGCCGACCTGGCCGCCGGGGCGTACACGGTGACCCTGACCGCCACCGACGCCGACGGCGGCACCGCCACCTGCACGCTGGCCGTGACCGTGACCCGGGAGCTGACCGTCGGCGAGGTGCAGGGCCCGACCACCGACGCCGAGGCCGGCCCGGCCGACCGGTCGCCGCTCGCGCCGGCCTCCGGCAACGGCACCAGCAGCAGCCTGTACGACGTCCGGGGCGTGATCACCCAGCTCACGCTGGCCCGCACCTCGGCCGGGGCGGAGCAGCGCGGCTTCTTCCTACAGAGCCGTGCCGACGCCACCGACGCCGACCCGACGTCCTCGGACGGCATCTTCGTCTTCGTGGGCTCGTTCCCCTCGCTGCCCGGCGGCTACGTGCCGACCGTCGGCGACGAGGTGGTGCTCCGGGCCCGGGTGTCGGAGTACTTCAACTCCACCCAGCTCTCCGGTGCCTCCCTGGTCCGCAAGGTCGCCTCGGGGCTGGACGTGAACGCCGTCGTCACAGTCGACGACGCGGTGCCCCCGGCCGACATGGCCGCCGCGCAGCGGTTCTGGGAGCGGCACGAGGGTGCCCGGCTGCGGGTCCGCGCCGGCAGCGGCGCGGTGAGCGGGCGGGGTGTCTTCCCGTCCACGGCCGACGCCGAGACCTGGGTGGTCGACCGGGACGACCCGCTGCTGGACCGCGCCGACCAGTACGCCCGCCGGGTGTTCCGGGACGCGCACCCGCTGGACAACGACCCGACCCGGCGCTTCGACGACGGCAACGGCCAGCGGATCATGCTGGGCAGCATGGGCGTCAAGGGCACCGCCGGGGACAGCACCGCGATCCTGCCGCCGTCGAGGACCTTCGACACCCTCGGCGAGGACGCGTACGGCGCGATCTACTACTCGTTCGAGAAGTACGGCGTCCAGGTCGAGAAGGCCGTCTTCGCCGCCGGGGCCGACCCGTCGCGGAACAACCCGCCGAAGCCGGCCGACCGGTCGCAGGAGATCGCGATCGCGACGTACAACGTGGAGAACCTGTACGACCACCGGGACGACCCGTTCGACGGCTGCGACTTCACCGGGAACCCCGGCTGCACCGGGGTCCGCCCGCCGTTCGACTACGTGCCGGCCAGTGAGGCCGACTACCGGGAGCACCTGGCCTCGCTCGCCGACCAGATCCGCACCGACCTGCACGCGCCGGACCTGATCCTGGTGCAGGAGGCCGAGGACCAGGACATCTGTTCCGTCTCCGGTACGGAGCTGGTCTGCGGGGACACCGACAACGCCGACGGCGCCCCGGACACCCTCCAGGACCTGGCGCTGACCATCGCCGCCGCCGGCGGCCCGGCGTACGCCGCCGCGTACGACCGGACCGGCGCGGATGCCCGGGGCATCACCGCCGGGTTCCTGTACCGCACCGACCGGCTGTCGCTGGCGACGGCGACCGCCGCAGACCCGCTGCTCGGCTCCGCGCCGGTGGTGCCGTACCGGTCGGCGGGTCTGCCGTCCAACGCGGACGTGCAGAACCCGAAGGCGCTCAACGCGGTGCTGCCGGCCGACACCGACACCTCGACCGGTAAGGACGGCAACAACGTCTACACCCGGGCCCCGCAGCTCGGCAAGTTCCTGGTCCGGGCAACCCCCGGCGGTGCCGAGGGGTACCACCTGTGGGCGCTGAGCAACCACTTCTCGTCCGGGCCGGACAGCCGGGTCGGGCAGCGCGCCGAGCAGGCCGCGTACGGTGCCGCGCTCGTCACCGCGATCCACAACTCGGACCGGAACTCCCGGGTGGTCTACGGCGGCGACCTGAACGTCTTCCCCCGCCCGGACGACCCGATCGCCACCGGGGCGGACCCGACCCCGTCGGACCAGCTCGCCTCGCTGTACGACGCGGGCCTGCACAGCCTCTGGGACGACCTGGTCGCCGACGTGCCGTCGTCCGCGTACTCGTACAGCTTCGAGGGGCAGGCGCAGACGCTGGACCACCTGTTCGTCAACGACGCGCTGCGCGACGACCTGGTCCAGGTGCGGGCGGCGCACATCAACGCCGACTGGCCGGCGGAGTTCACCGGGGACGGGTCGCGCGGCTCCAGCGACCACGACCCGCAGGTGGCCCGGTTCCGGTCCCGGGCGTCGCTGAGCGTCGGCGACGCGACGGTGGTCGAGGGCGACAAGGGCACCCGCCCGCTGACGTTCAGCGTCACCGTGTCCCGGCCGCTGTCCCAGCCCGTGCTGGTCTGCGCCGCCACGTTCGGCACCACGGCGCAGGCGGGGTCGGACTACGACCCGTACGTCGGCTGCAAGACGCTCGCGGCGGGGCAGACCTCGCTGACCTTCGCGGTGACCGTGCGCGGTGACCGGAAGCGGGAGGCCGACGAGAAGGTGAACCTCCTGGTGGCCGGGGTTCCGGGCCTGCGCCTGGCCGACCCGCTCGCCGTGGGCACCATCGCCAACGACGACTGATCCTGCTCCGGCCGACGACGGCCCCCGCCCGGGTACCCGCCCGGGCGGGGGCCGTCTCAGTACCGCTCCCGCATGTCCTTCGGCGGCGGCACGTTGCGGTGCTGCGCCACCCTCACCTCCCACTGACTGCGCCGCCGACGCGCCTCGCGGTCCACCGGACAGCGGTGGAACGTCTCCGGTGGCCGGGCCAGGCCGTAAATGTCGGCCCACCAGTCGCCCGGCTCGGGGTCGAGAATTGTGTCCAGGTGGGACGGGTAGCGTCGCCCCGCACCGTCGCGGGTGTCGTCCCAGTCCGCCATCGGCTGGATCACCCGGCCGTCCTGGTCGACGACGGCGAGGTAAAGGCCGGCCGCGCCGAAGAGTCGTTCCAGCACCGCGAGGCTGGGCGTCATGGCACCGGTCTCCACCCGGCCCACGGTCGACGGCGCCACCTTCGCGAAGCGCGCCATCTGGCGCTGCCCCAGGCCGGCGATGCGGCGAGCCTTGCGCACCAGCCCGGCGATGGGGAAAGGCCCGACCGTCGGACCGGGCGGTGGTGGATCAAGTGCGGAAGCCATACCGGGAGCCTGCCGACCCCGGCAGGCGGTCGACAATCCCTGTGGACAAACCTGTGGACAACTTGCCCTCATCAACGCGTCGCATCCTGGTTGCGGGGCATCTCTCGACACGCTGGGTAATGAAAGTAAGCCGAGCCGGAAAACCACTCTGCGTTACGCCAACCCGACCCGCCAACACCCCCCCGCGCGCACTTTGCTCTGCTGCCATCCAGGCAACACCAGCTGCGAACAGGACCGATGTCCAATCGGCCACGCGGGCCCCTGTGCGCAAGCATGGACACTGAGTAACTGTTGCCTCCGCTGCAGCAGAGCAAAGGAACCGAGGAGGGGTGGGCGGAGATTAGTCAAGGTAACGCCGAGTAGCGGATTGGGGAACCGAATGGCCCGCTCGGTACCTGCGACGATCAGGCGAGGGCGGTGCAACCGCGCGACACCGACACCGGCACCGGCGACACCGCCGCGCTCGTCGTGTTCCAGCACCTGCCGGTCGGGGTGCGCAATCCATCCCCTGCCCGGATCCAGCAGCCGGACCGCTTCGCCGCGCTGCTGGGCCGTCAACCCTCACGCGATCGCTGTGCTCACCAGGCACGCGCACGATGCCGCCGCGTCGTCCTCGCCGGCCGGCGAGGACGACGCGGCGCGGCTCAGTAACGCTGGTGGAGCAGGGTGGCGGCCTCGACCCCCCAGTAGGTGAGGATGACCTGGGCGCCGGCCCGGCGGATCGAGGTGAGCGTCTCCAGCATCACCCGCTCCCGATCGATCCAGCCGTTCGCGGCGGCGGCCTCGACCATCGCGTACTCGCCGGAGACCTGATAGGCGGCGACCGGGACGTCCACGGCGGCCCGGACCGCCGCCACCACGTCGAGGTAGGGCAGTGCCGGCTTGACCATCACCAGGTCCGCGCCCTCGGCGACGTCCAGCGCGACCTCGCGCAGGGACTCCCGCAGGTTCGCCGGGTCCTGCTGGTAGGTGCGTCGGTCGCCGTCGAGGGCCGACTCCACGGCGTCGCGGAACGGGCCGTAGAAGGCGGAGGCGTACTTCGCCGCGTACGCGAGCACGGCGACGTCGGTGTGCCCGGCGGCGTCCAGGGCCCGGCGGACCACACCGACCTGGCCATCCATCATCCCGGAAGGCCCGACCATCCCGACCCCGGCGTCGGCCTGGGCCACCGCCATCTCGGCGTACGCGGCGAGGGTGGCATCGTTGTCCACCGCGCCGTCCGCGGTGAGCAGCCCGCAGTGCCCGTGCGAGGTGAACTCGTCCAGGCACAGGTCGCTCATCACCACGGTCGCGTCGCCCACTTCGGCGACCACGTCCCGGATGGCGACGTTGAGGATGCCCGCCGGGTCGGTGCCGCCCGAGCCGCGCTCGTCACGCGACGCGGGCACGCCGAACAGCATGATCCCGCCCACGCCGGCCTGGACCGCCTCGGCCGCCGCCTTGCGCAGCGAGTCCCGGGAGTGCTGGAGCACCCCCGGCAGCGAAGCGATCTGCCGCGGCTCGGTCAGCCCCTCCTTGACGAACATCGGCACGACCAGCTCGGCCGGGTCGACGCGGGTCTCGGAGACCAGCCGCCGCACGGCTGCGGTGCGACGCAGCCGGCGGGGCCGGATCTCGGGGTACGACATGAGGGGCCTCCCTGGCGACTAGCGGAACCTCAGGGCCGTCGGCCCCTGCACCTTCGAGCCGCGGCGCTGCTTGGCTGGCATGGCGGCGAGCTTCTCTCGCAGCTCGACGGCGTAGGCGGCGAGCGCCTCGACCAGGTCGGGCACCGAGGCGTGCTGCGGCTGCACGTCGACCCGCAGGCCGAACTCCGTCGCGGTCTCCGCCGTCTTGGGCCCGATGACGGCGACAACGGTACGCGCGTGCGGCTTCCCGGCGATGCCGACCAGGTTCCGGACGGTGGAGGACGAGGTGAACAGCACCGCGTCGAACCCGCCCGACTTGATCGCGTCCCGGATCTCGGCGGGCGGCGGGGCGGCCCGCACCGTCCGGTACGCGGTCACGTCGTCGACCTCCCAGCCGCGCTCGGTGAGCCCGGCGGCGAGCGTCTCGGTGGCGATGTCGGCGCGCGGCAGCAGCACCCGGCCCACCGGGTCGAGGATCTCGTCGTGCGGCGAGAACTCGGCCAGCAGCCCGTCGGAGGACTGTTCCCCGGCGGGGATCAGCTCCGGCTGGATGCCGAACGCGCGGACCGCGTCGGCGGTGGCCTCGCCGATACAGGCGATCTTGACCCCGCCGAAGTGCCGGGCGTCCAGCCCGTGCTCGGCGAACTTCTCCCAGACCGCCCGGACGGCGTTCACCGAGGTGAAGATCACCCACGCGTACCGGCCGTCGACCAGGCCCTTGACCGCCCGCTCCATCTGGGCGGGGGTGCGCGGCGGCTCGACCGCGATCGTCGGCACCTCGCACGGGATCGCCCCGTACGCGCGCAGCCGGGCACTCATCGCGCCGGCCTGCTCCTTGGTCCGGGGGACGAGCACCTTCCAGCCGTACAGCGGCCGGTTCTCCCACCAGCTCAACTTGTCCCGCTGGCCGACGCCCTCTCCGACGGTGAGCACCACCCGGCCGGTGAAGCCGAGCGCCGCCGCGACGAACGAGTCGACGGTCGACGTGGTCGTGTACTGGGTGTCGCCGGTGCCGTCGCCGGTCACCCCGACGCCGGTGGTGCCGTCGATCCCGGCGGCGAGCAGGCCGTCGCGGACCGCGGCCAGGTCGCCGGCGTCCACGGCGAGCGCGAGCGAGCCCCGGCCCACGGCCGCGGCCAGCGCGTCGAAGTCCAGCGTGGTGACGTCCTCGACGTCGGCGGCGGTGCGGACGCCCGGCAACGGCACGCCCGCGTACGTGGCGACGCCCTCGGCCTGGCCGACGCCCGGGACCACCTCGAAGTGCGCGGCGGTACGCGCGACCGCCTGCACCTCCTTGACCACCGAGTCGTGGCCGAACGGGTCACCGGCGACCAGGTGCACCGCGTTCTGGCCGGAGCGGGCGGCCGAGATCAGCACCTTCGCCACGTCTCCCGGCACGCCCTCCGCCGGGGTGAACTGGGCGTCGGACCGGGCCTGGGCGCGGACGGCGTCGAGCAGCGACTCGGGGACTCCCCGGTCGTACACCACCTGGTCGGCGTCCACCAGGGCGTCGTGCGCCCGGCGGGTCAGCAGGCCCGGGTCGCCGGGACCGGCCCCGACGAACGCGATGCGACCGACGGGCTTACGGGTGCGGGTCATTCTGTGCTCCCAAATTGCTGGGTCCCCGGGCCGGCGTGTCCGTCTAGGCCGAGGATCGAGTCGGCGCCGAGGTCGAGGAGTTCAGCGGCGAGTGCCTTGCCGATCTCCGCCGCGTCGGCGGGCGTTCCGGTGCGGGACAGCCGAAGGTCTCTGGAACCGTCCGGGCTGATCACCGCCCCGCGCAGGTATATCTCCTCGCCGACGTCACCTTCGGCGAGTTCCGCATAGGCGGCCACGGGTGCGCTGCACCCGGCCTCCAGGGTGGCCAGCAACGCCCGTTCCGCGGTGACCGCGGCACGGGACGGTGCGTGGTCGAGCGCAGCGAGCAGCTCGACCAGGTCCGGGTCGTCGACCCGGCACTCCACGGCCAGCGCGCCCTGGGCGGGCGCGGGCAGCATGAGCATCGGGTCGAGCGTCTCGGTGATCACGCCGGCCCGGTCGAGCCGGGCCAGCCCCGCCCGGGCGAGGACGACCGCGTCGAGGTCGGCATCCGGGCCGAGGACCCGCGCCAGGCGGCTGTCCACGTTGCCACGGATCGGGGTGACCTCAAACTGGAGCCCGAGCGCGTGCAGCTGGGCGATGCGGCGCAGCGCGCCGGTGCCGATCACCGCGCCGGGCGGCAGTTCGGCGAGGGTGCGCCCGCCTGTGGCGACCAGCGCGTCGCGCGGGTCCTGCCGGGCCGGCACCGCCGCGATGTGCAGCCCGGGGGCCGCCGCGGTGGGCAGGTCCTTGTAGGAGTGCACCGCGAAGTCGATGGTCCGGGCGGCCAGGGCGTCGCGCAGCGCGGAGACGAACACGCCGACGCCGAGTCGGTGCACGGGGGCGACCGAGCGGTCACCGGCGGTGACCACCTCGACCAGCTCCACCTTTCGGCCGGTCGCTTCGGTGAGCGCGGCCGCGACGTGGCCGGACTGGGCCATCGCAAGCGCGCTGCCCCGGGTGCCGAGGCGCAGGGGGGCGGTCATCTCTCGCCTCCGGGGTATGGGGTGGGGTCGGTGTCGACCACGTCGGGGACGGTGTCGACCGGGGAGGTCTGCGGGACCTGGAGGTCGAACAGCTCGCGCAGCAGCGCGGCGTACTGGTCGCCGCCGGGCTCGGCGGCGAGCTGGCGGACCTTCACCGTGGGCTGGTGCAGTAGCCGCTGCACCACCCGGTGCACCGTCCGGGCCACCTCGGCCCGCTGGTCGGCGCTGAGTTCGGGGCGGCGCTGGGCCAGCCGGCGCAGCTCGACGGTCACCACGTCCTCGGCCCGGCTGCGCAGCGCGGCCACGGTCGGGGCGACGTCGGCGCCGCGCAGCCAGGTGAGGAAGGACTCGACCTCACCCGCCACGATCCGCTCGACGGCCGCGGCGTCGGCGACAGCCGGCCCGTCGGCCAGTATCGCAGCCATTCGGTCGATGTCGATCACCTCGACGCCGGGCAGTGCGGCCACGCCCGCCTCCACGTCGCGCGGGACGGCGAGGTCGAGCAGCACGAGTGCCCCCCGGTCGGGGTCGCGGTCGGCGAGTGCCCGGCTGACCACGTCGCGGGTGAGGACCGGTTCGGTCGCCGCCGTAGCGGCCACTACGATGTCCACTGTGGAAAGCACGTCGGTCAGCTCGGCCATGGGTATCGCGCTGGCCCCGTACGACTCGGCCAGCCGCATGGCCCGGTCGGCCCCCCTGTTGGTCACGGTGAGCGGGCCCGCGCCGAGCCGGGACAGGCTCGCCACGCCCAACGCGCCCATCGCACCGGCCCCGACCACCAGGGCCGGGCGCCCGGCCAGTTCGCCGTCGAGCTGCGTGGCGGCCAGGCCGAGCGCGGCGCTCACCACGCTCTGGCCGGCCCGGTCGATCCCGGTCTCGGCGTGTGCCCGCTTACCCACCCGCAGCGCCTGCTGCATCAGCTCGTGCAGCAGGCGGCCGGCCGAGTCCGCGCCGGTCGCCCAGTGGTACGCGTCACGGAGCTGGCCGAGGATCTGCGCCTCGCCGACCACCATCGAGTCCAGCCCGGCGGCGACCCGGAAGACGTGGTCCACGGCGACGGCGTCGTAGTGCACGTAGAGGTGAGTGGCCAGGCTGCTGGCCGGGGCGCCGGCCTGCTCGGCGAGAACGGCGCAGATGTCGCCGAGCCCGCCGTGGAAGCCGGACACAGCGGCGTAGACCTCCACCCGGTTGCAGGTGGAGACCAGCACCGCCTCGCTCACGTACGGCTGGGCGACCAGGCGGTCCAGGGTGCGGGTGAGGTCGGTGGGGGCGACTGCCAGCTGTTCCAGGGTGGCGACGGGAGCGGTGCGGTAGGACGCGCCGACGACAAGCAGTTTCACGTGCCGATCGCCTCCTGGGGATCGGTGGCCGCGAGCCCGCCGGGCAGGGCGGTGAGGGCGGAGCCGCCGGTGGCGGGCAGCGCGGTCAGAGACGCCTTGCGGTGCTCGTGGAAGGACAGGATCTGGAGCTCGATGGCGAGGTCGACCTTGCGCACGTCGACCCCCTCCGGCACCGAGAGTACGCACGGCGCGAAGTTGAGGATGCTCGTCACGCCGACGGCCACGAGCTGGTCGGCGACCGCCTGGGCGGCGGGCACCGGGGTGGCGATCACGCCGATCGCGATGGACTCCTCGGCGACGACGGCGGGCAGCTCGTCGACGTGCCGCACGACCATCCCGTTGATCTCCTCGCCGACTCGGGACGCGTCCGCGTCGAGCAGCGCGGCGATCCGGAAACCGCGGCTGGCGAAGCCGGCGTAGCCGGCCAGGGCGTGACCGAGATTACCCACCCCGACCAGGGCGACGGCCCGCCGCTGGGTGAGCCCGAGCACGAACTCGATCTGGTCGACCAGCAGGGCGACGTCGTAGCCGACCCCCCGGGTGCCGTACGAGCCGAGGTGGGACAGGTCCTTGCGGAGCTTGGCGGAGTTGACCCCGACAGCGGCGGCCAGGCCCTCGCTGGAGACGGTCTCATGGCCGGACTCGGCGAGGTTGTGCAGGGCGCGAAGGTACTCGGGAAGCCGCGCGACGGTCGCCTCGGGCAGGTCCGGAAGCGCCGGTACGGCACCGGCGCGGCCGGGCGCGCCAGGGTGACGGTGCTGCTGACTCATGAGACTCCGTGCGGTGCGATCCTCGGCCAGCTCAAGAGGCCGGCCGTATCGGGACTCCCGCTGACGACCGAGATTGCCGGCTGTGCTAGCAGGACGCGTCGGAACTACAGAGTAGGCGCTTGTGAACAGACGCACAAATCGCGATCTTGAAGACCCCCGACCCGCCTCCACCTGCCCCTCCGTTCCACAAGATCGATACGGCGGCCCCGCACCGCCCCGCCGATTATTGCTCAATCCCGACTTCCCTCACCAATCGCGCGTCGGCCAGGCGGCACCTGGTAGGGCTGCCCCTACAGGGGAGAGGCCGGGCGGCGGGATGGGGCCGAACGGTCCGGCTGCCTAGCCTCGAACCATGACCGCCGCTACCGTCGCCGACCCGCCCACCACCTCGCCCAGCGTCCCCCGCCAACTCCTGCACGATTCCAACTATGTGCTGCTCGGCCTGCCCCTGGCGCTGGCCAGCTTCGTGGTGTTGCTGGTGGGGCTGGCGCTCGGCCTGGGGCTGGTGGTGACCGTGATCGGCCTGCCGGTCCTCACCGGCACCCTGTACGCCGCCCGTGGGCTGGCCGACATCGAGCGGTTGCGGCTGCCCGCCGTGCTCGGACAGGCCCGGATCCGGCCGGACTACCGGCAGCCCGAACCCGGGGCGGGCGCCTGGCGGCGGATCTTCATGCCGATCCGGGACGCCCAGTCCTGGCTCGACCTGGCCCACGGCATCCTCAAGCTGATCGTGTCCCTCCTCACCTTCGTGGTGACCGTCGTCTGGTGGGCCGGGACCCTGCTCGGCTGCCTCTACTGGGCGTACGACTGGGCGCTGCCGCAGAGCCCCGACAACCAGGGCCTCAACGAGCTCCTCGGCCTGGGCGACTCCCCCGCCGCCCGGATCGGGCTGAACACCGCGATCGGGGTGTTCTTCCTGATCACCCTGCCGATGGTGGTCCGGGGGTGCGCGCGGCTCCAGGCCGGCTTCGCCCGCGCCCTGCTCACCGGGGTGGCCGAGATGCGCAACCGGATCACCGTGCTGGAGGAGCAGAAGCGGGCCGCCGTCTCCGCCGAGGCCGCCGCGCTGCGCCGGCTGGAGCGGGACATCCACGACGGCCCGCAGCAGCGCCTCGTCCGGCTGGCGATGGACCTGAGCCGGGCCCGCCAGCAGCTCGCCACCGACCCGGAGGCGGCCGGCCGGACCCTCGACGAGGCGGTCACCCAGACCCGCGACACCCTCGCTGAGCTGCGCGCCCTGTCCCGGGGCATCGCCCCGCCGATCCTGGTCGACCGCGGGCTGCCCAGCGCCCTGGCGGCCCTGGCCGGGCGCGGGCTGGTCCCGGTCGAGCTGCGGATCGACCCTCAGCTGGAGGTCCCCGGCGGACGGCTCGACCCGGCCGTGGAGAGCACCGCCTACTTCGTGGTCGCCGAGGCGCTCACCAACGTCGCCAAGCACAGCGGGGCGACGGAGTGCGCGGTCGCGGTGACCCGGCACGAGCGCCGGCTGACCGTCGGCGTGACCGACGACGGCCACGGCGGGGCGCACCTGGCCAAGGGGCACGGCCTGGCCGGAATCGCCGACCGGGTGCGGGCGGCCGGTGGCCGGCTGGACGTGGTCAGCCCGGCCGGCGGCCCGACGGAGGTCCGCGCGGAACTGCCGCTGTGAGCGTCGACGGCCCGGCTCCCTGCCCGGACGTGGTAGACATCAGCATCATGCGGGTGGTCATCGCGGATGACGCCGTGCTGCTCCGGGAGGGGCTGGTGCGGCTGCTCACCGAACAGGGGCACGAGGTGGTGGCCGCCGTCGGCGACGGCGACGCGCTGGTCGAGGCGGTGGTGACCCACCGTCCGGACGTGTCGATCGTCGACGTGCGGATGCCGCCGTCGCACACCGACGAGGGGCTGCGCGCCGCCGTGGAGGCCCGCCGGCTGGTCCCGCGTACGCCGGTCCTGGTGCTCTCCCAGTACGTCGAGGTGTCGTACGCCGACGACCTGCTCGCCACCACCGGCGGGTCCGGCGGCGGCGGGGTGGGTTACCTGCTCAAGGACCGGGTGGCCGACATCGACGAGTTCATGGACGCGCTGGCCCGGGTGGCCGCGGGCGGCACCGTGCTCGACCCGGAGGTGGTGGGCCAGCTGCTGGTCCGCCGTCGACGCGACGACCCGCTGCGCGAACTGACCCCCCGCGAGCGCGAGGTGCTGTCCCTGATGGCCGAGGGGCACTCCAACACGGCCATCGCCCGCGCACTGGTGGTCACCGACGGGGCGGTGGAGAAGCACGTCCGCAACATCTTCACCAAGCTGGACCTGCCCCCGGACACCACCCAGCACCGCCGCGTCCTGGCCGTGCTGACCTACCTGCGCACCTGACCGGCCCCGGTCATCGGAGGGTGGCGGCGAGGGTGACCGCCTCGGTGAGGGTGTCGGCCACCGGGTGCCCGGACGCGCGCAGCCGGGCCTGGTCGGTGAACCCGCCCGTGTAGAGCACGGCCCGGCCGCCGACCGATTCGGCGGCGTCGGCGTCGTCGATCGAGTCCCCGATCAGCACCACGTCGCGGCCGTTGATCCCCAGCTCGGTCAGGTGCCGCTCCAGCGACTCGGCCTTGCGGTCCCCGCCGACCGTGGCGCGCAGCCCGTCCACCCGGGCGAACCGGTCGGTCAGCCCGTGGGTGTGCACCGCGGGCACCAGCTCGTCGTGGAACCACATCGACAGCAGCGACTGGCCGCCCGGCCAGGCCGCCATCGCCACCGCCGCGTCGTCGGCGAGCACGCAGGTGGTCAGCCCGCTGCGGTACGCGTCGTGGAAGATCCGGTCCAGCTCGCCGAACGCCGCGTCGTCGACGGCCCGGCCGAGCACCTCGGCGTAGTAGTCGGCGATCGGGCGGCGGAACCGCACCCGGTGCTCGTCCGCGCTGACCGTCGGGCCGCCCACGCTGGCGAAGACGGCGTTGGTGGCCGCCACCACCAGGTCGAGGTCGTTGAGCAGGGTGCCGTTCCAGTCCCACACGAGATGGGGACGCGCAGGGGTCATCCCAGCACGATAGGACCCGCACCGACGCGCGGGGAAGGGCGGGGCGGAAGACCGGCGGCGCGGGCCTCAGAGCTGCGGGGTGGTCAGGTCCCGCAGCAGCCGTTCCTCCTCCACCCGCCAGTAGCCGTGCTCCTTACCGTCGAGCAGCACCACCGGCAGCCGGTCGCCGTACTCGCGCTCCAGTTCCACGTCGCCGGTCACGTCCCGCTCGATCCACCGGTCCCCGGTGACCGCCACCACCCGGTCGAGCGCCACCTTGGCGTCCTCGCAGAGGTGGCAGCCGGGGCGGGTGATCAGGGCGAGTCGGGCGTCACTGGACATCGGGAACCTCCGTGCGGATGTCGGCCGGCGCCGCCGGGGACGGTGCCGGCCTGAGCTGGGTCTCGCGCGCCTTGCCGATCGCCGAGTACGGCAGCGCGTCGACGAACTCGACGGCGGTCGGGCACTTGAACCGGGCCAGGTTACGGGCGCAGTGGGCGAGCAGCTCCACCCGGTCACCGGGCGCCCCGGCGCCGGCACCACGTACACCCGGACAGTCTCCCCGGTCCGCGGATGCGGCACACCCGGTACCGCCGACTCGGCCACCCCCGGATGCGCCGGCAAACACCGCCTCCACCTCGTGCGGGTAGACGTTGAAGCCCACCAGCCGTCGGCGGGCAGTGGGTCGTCGGCCGGCACGGAGGGTGAGCGAGGTGCCGGGACGGTCGGGCGGCCGAGCGCGGCCGGGGCGGGCGTGACCGCGGCCACCGAGGCGTCCGGTAGTGATCAGGTCACAGTGGTGTCCCGCCAGCGCGACGCGGGACGGCCGCCGTGGCCGACCGCCGCCCGGCGGAGCCGGCCGACGAGGTTCGGCGCGGAGTCGTCGGCTACGTCCTGCACGGTGGCGGAGTCTGGCGTAGCCTCCGCCAACCGGCCCTGCCCGAGCCGGGCCCGACGCCGCGTCCGGGCCTCGCCGGCATCGTCGCGCCGGCCCGGCCGCACGCCGTCCGGGGGCCCGCCGGAGGGGCCGGCATCAGCCCGGTGACCTGGGGTTCCATTGCGGACCAGCTCCCCGGGCGAAAGTCAACCACGCGCGACGGACAACCGGTCCGCCATTGGTACGACGGGTCGGGAAATACTTCCGCTCTGTGTAACGGACTTGCCACGCGCGGGTGACGTTGGCCCTATCATCACTCGGGTCGGCTCACCCCATTTGCCGTGAGTCGACACCCCTCAGCCCGAGGAGGCCCCCGTGCCTGTGAGTGCATTGGACCAGCACCTCAATGGGATCTGCCGCCCGTCGGCATGTCCCGGAAGGATCCTGCCCGACCACCATGGCCCCGCCCGCACGGCGGCGGGCCGGCGGCCGGCGTGGGACCGGACCGGGGAGGCACGGTGACCAGTTTCAGCTACGCAGAGCGACCGGGCGGGCTGGCCGGGGCGGCCCGCGCCGCCCTCAACGAACGGCTGGGCGCGCCGCGCGGCTCGGACGACATGTGGAGCCAACCTGTGCGCGGCGACGGGGCGTCCAGACGCCTGCCCAACCGCTCGCACCACAACGAGGCCCCACCTCGCCCGGCCGCACCCGGGGGCAATGGCGGCCGGGTCGCCTCGCCGGCCAGGCCGATGATGCCGGCCCAGGGCCGGCGCACCGGCGACACGCCATCGGCGACCGACCCGGCGGCGACCGAGACCGCGGTGCTGCCGGCGGTGCCCGCCGGGCCGCCGGCCGGGCCGCCCGCCGGGCCTGGCGGCACGTCGACCGGCTACCCGAGCCGGCCCGACCCGTCCGACCCGGCCACGGAGGTCTGGAAGCTGATCGAACGCGCCCAGGCCGGCGAGTCCGAGGCGTTCGGGCTGATCTACGACCGGTACGTGGACACGGTCTTCCGCTTCGTCTACTTCCGGGTGGGCAACCGGCAGCTCGCCGAGGACCTCACCTCCGACACGTTCCTGCGTGCCCTCAAGCGGATCGGCAGCTTCACGTGGCAGGGCCGGGACCTCGGCGCGTGGCTGGTCACCATCGCCCGGAACCTGGTCGCCGACCACTTCAAGTCCGGGCGGTACCGGCTGGAGGTCACCACCGGCGACGTGCTGGACGCCGACCGGGAGGACCGCGGGCCGGAGGGCAGCCCGGAGGCTGCCGTCGTCGAGCACATCACCAACGTCGCGCTGCTCACCGCCGTGAAGCAGCTCAACCCGGAGCAGCAGGAGTGCATCGTGCTGCGGTTCCTCCAGGGATTCTCGGTCGCGGAGACCGCCCGGGCGATGGGCAAGAACGAGGGCGCGATCAAGGCGTTGCAGTATCGTGCGGTCCGGGCCCTGGCCCGGCTCCTGCCGGACGGCTTCCAGCCCTGATCCGACCGCTGCGGCGAGCCCCGACCCGGTTCCCCGGTCCGCACCGATCCGGCCGCCGCGGCACGCGGAACTTCCGGTCGACACCGGCGGCAGCGACGGCTGCCCTGCTCACCCACCCCCCGGACGAATGGATCGACGCTCACCGGGGCGTGACGACCATCACTCTTCGTGGTTTCGCTCCCGCCGGCCCCGTAACCCGTGCCCGGCGCGGAGCGTTTCTCCGGGTGCGACCGGTGGTTGCCCCGGCATCCCCGGGCCCCACGGTCCGGACAGCGCGGCCGACCACGGCCTTTCGTTCGTCGGCGCGCGCTGCCGCCGGTCGCTGGTGAGGACAGCGGCCGACCGGCCGTGACCAGCGAGAGGAGGTGCCTGCGGTGGACAGTGACCTCTTCTCCCGCCGGCGCGCCGAGCGCTTCGCGCAGCTTCTCGACGAAGCCAACGGCGGCCGACGTCACCACGTCAGGTCCCGGGCCGACGACCAGCTCGCCGCGCTCGTCGCGGTCAGCCGGCAGTTCAGCGCCGATCCCCCGACCGTCGAGATCGACACCGGCTTCCGCACCGGGCTACGGGCGATGCTCGTCGCCACGGCCGAACGGGAGGGTGTCGGCGTCACGGCGACCGGGTCGACCGAGGCGGGGCCTGCCGGCCACCGGGGCGCGGTCGGCGCCGGGCAGCGCGGCTCGTTCCTGCCCGCCGTGACCGCCCGCCGGGCCCGCGCCCGGGGCGCCATCCTGGTCGGGGTGGCCGCCGGCGCCATCGCCGTCTCCGGCATCTCCGCCGCCAGCGAGAACGCGGTGCCCGGCGACGCCCTGTACGGCATGAAGCGCTCCACGGAACGGGCCCAGCTCGCGCTGGCCAGCTCGAACCTCAGCCGTGGCCAGCTCTTCCTCGACTTCGCCCGCACCCGGCTCGACGAGGCCGCCGCGCTGCGCGGGGACCGGCTCGGGTTCGAGGCCGTCCTCGACGACATGGACTCGGACAGCCGCCAGGGCGTACGGCTGCTGACCAGCGCCGCCGCGCAGCGCACCGACCCGGCCGGCCTGGACGCGGTGAACACCTTCGTCGCCGGGCAGCGCCGCGCGGTCGGCGACCTGCTCGACGGGGCCAGCCGGGCGGAGCGGGACCGGATCCGCCGGTCGCTCGCCCTGCTCGACGCGATCCGGAAGCGCTCCGACGCGCTGCGTGCGGCCATCGACTGCGAGCTGCCCGCCCCGGCCGGCAGCGACGCTCTCGGACCGACCCCCGCGGCCTGTCCCGGCGACCGCTGAGTCACCGCCCCGCCGACCCACCGACCCACCGCGCGACGGCCCTCGGCTCGCGGCCCAGCCCGCCACGGGGTGCCGACAGGGCCTCTCACCAGCGGACGGGCATTGTGCGCCACAGTTCCCGCTCGACGGGCCGGGGGGCCACCCGGCCCGGTTACTCTCGCGGAAGGCACTGGTCGTGGTCGTCGAGCGAGGGAGGTCGCGTGGCCCGTACCCGCAGGGTGACAGTCAGCACCGACCGCCACGGTCACACGGCCGGCTGGGCGGAGACCGAGGCCGCGCCGGCCACCCCGATCGCCCCCGACCCGGGCGCCGCCGCGTTCTTCGACGTGGACAACACGATGATGCAGGGCGCGTCGATCTACTGGTTCGCCCGCGGGCTCGCCGCCCGGAAGTACTTCACCACCGGCGACCTGGCCCGGTTCGCCTGGCGGCAGCTGCGGTTCCGGGTGCTCGCCACCGAGCACGCCGGGGACATGTCGCAGGCCAAGGAGGCCGCCCTGGCCTTCGTCGAGGGCTGGCGGGTGGACGACGTGGAACGGCTCGCCGAGGAGATCTTCGACGAGCTGATGGCCCCCCGGATCTGGGCCGGCACCCGCCGCCTCGCGCAGCGGCACCTCGACTCCGGCGAGCGGGTCTGGCTGGTCAGCGCCGCGCCCGTCGAGATCGGCCGGGTGATCGCGGCCCGGCTGGGCCTGACGGGGGCGATCGGCACCGTTGCCGAGGTGGTCGACGGCGCGTACACCGGCCGGCTGGTCGGCGACCTGATGCACGGCCCGGCCAAGGCCGAGGCGGTGGCCCAACTCGCCGAGGTCGAAGGGCTGGACCTGTCCCGCTGCTCCGCCTACAGCGACTCCGCCAACGACCTGCCGATGCTCTCCACGGTCGGCCGGGCGGTGGCGATCAACCCGGACGGCGCCCTGCTGCGGCAGGCCCGGCAGGAGGGCTGGGAGGTACGGGACTTCCGCACCGGCCGGCGGGCGGCCAGGATCGCCCTGCCGTCGACGGCAGCGGCCGGGGTGCTGGCCGGCGCAGTGAGCGCCGGCCTAGCCCTGCACCGCCGCCGCCACGCCCACTGACCCACCCCGGGTTGGTCAACAGGTTCGCGTCAGGAATCCCTCGTGGGATGACGCAACCCTCTTGATCAACGCCTTGAGAGGGAGGCCGGGCGGGTTAGGGACCGAAGGGATCGGGGCGGCGCTCCAGCAGGCTGTGCAGGGTCTGCTGAATGGTCTCCCGCACCTGGTCGGCGAGGTTGAACACGACCAGCGGGTCGTCGGCGGAGTCGGTGAGGTGGGCGGTCGGGATCGGCGGGCAGAACTCGATCAGCCACTTGCTCGGCAGCGGCACCATCCCCAGCGGGCCGAGCCACGGGAACGTCGGCGTGACCGGGAAGTACGGCAGCTTGAGCAGCCGCGCGAGGGGCTTGATGTCGGCGAGCATCGGGTAGATCTCCTCGCCGCCCACGATGGCCACCGGCACGATCGGGGTGCCGGTGCGCAGCGCCGCCGAGACGAACCCGCCGCGGCCGAAGCGTTGCAGCTTGTACCGGTCGGAGTAGAGCTTGCCGACGCCCTTGAACCCCTCGGGGAAGACGCCCACCAGCTCGCCGGAGCCGAGCAGCCGCTCGGCGTCCGGGTTACAGGCGACCGTCCCGCCGGTCTTGCGGGCGACCGCGGAGAGCACCGGCATCCGGAAGACCAGGTCGGCCCCGAGCAGCCGCAGGTAGCGGTGGGCCGGGTGCTGGTCGTGCAGGGCTGCCGAGAGAATCAGCGCGTCCAGCGCCACCGTGCCGGAGTGGTTGCCGACCACCAGGCCGGCCCCGTCCGCCGGGACGTGCTCCAGGCCGGTGACCTCGGTGCGGAACCAGTCCCGGTAGAGCATCCGCAGCAGCGGGTGGAAGACCGACTCGGTCAGGTCCGGGTCGAAGCCGAACTCGTCCACCGGGTAGTCGCCGGAGAATCGGCGCCGCAGGAACGCCAGCCCGGACGCGACCCGCCGGTCCCACACGTCGCCGGGCCCGTCCGGGACCGCCGGCTCCCGCGGCCCGGAAGCCACCGGCTCACCCGTCGACACTGCGTCCGAGGAGGTCGGGGCGGTGCCCGAGGCCGGTTCGGTGTCCGAGGTCGGGGCGGTGTCCGGGGCCGGTTCGGCGTCCGGGATCAGGGCTGCGTCCGGGGCCGGGTGATGGCCGTTTCGCCGCGCCGGTTCCCCGTTCTGGCCGGCCGAGACCGGCGGTACGTCGTACCGGCCGTTGGCCCCGGCCCTCCCGCCCTGCTCGTCCGGCCGGCTCACGGCTGCTCCCGTACGGCCGCGCGCACCTGGCGGATGCCGTCGAGGACGGCCCGTTCGGCGGCGGCGAGGTACTCCCGGGTGACCACCACCCCGCCCTGGTGGGCGCGGATGAAGTCGTCGAACGCGGCGACGGTTGACCGGGGCGTGAAGCCGTACTCGCGCTTCAGCGCGGAGGTGTCGACCACCCGGCCGTGCACGAAGAGGTCGACCTGGTCCAGGCCGTACCGGCCGAAGCCGAGGTTGCGGGCCATCGCGGCGGCCCCGGACAGGCCCGGTTCGAGCACCGGGACGCCCACCCGGCCGGCCCGCCTGATCGCCTGGGACAGGGCGAGCACACCCGGCCCTGCCACGTTGTACGTCCCCGGGTGGTCCTCGGCGACCGACCGGTGCAGCACCTCCAGCGCGTCGTCGAAGTGCACGAACTGCAGCCGGGGGTCCCGCCCGAACACCGTGGGCACGAACGGCTGGGAGAAGTACCGGGTCAGCGTGGTGTCGGCGGTGGAGCCGATGAACGGCGCGAACCGCAGCACGGTGGCGGTGACGTCGGGACGGCGGCGGCGGAAGCCGCGGACGTACCCCTCGATGTCGAGGATGTCGCGGCCGAAGCCGCCGCGCGGCACCTCGCGCGGCTCGGTCTCCTCGGTGAAGACCGCCGGGTCGCGGAACGACGCCCCGTAGGCGGCGGTCGACGAGCGGACCACGAGCTTGCGCAGCCGGGGCGCCCGCTGGCAGGCGGCGAGGAGCTGCATGGTGCCGATGACGTTCTGCTCCTTCATCGCCGACCGCCCGCCCTGCTGCTGGTCGGGGGCCGTGGCGAGGGCCAGGTGCACGACGGCGTCGACGTCGAGGTCGGCGAGGAGGCTGCCGAGGGAGTCGAGGTCGATCCGGATCAGCTCGACGCCGCCGAGCAGGCCGGCCAGCTCCGGGTTCGGATCGGCCGGGTCGACGCCGATCACCCGCTCGATCCGCGGGTCGGCGGCGAGCCGGGCCGCGACGTGGGCGCCGAGGTAGCGCCCGGTCCCGGTGACGACAACCGCCCCCGGGGCACCTGAGGTGCCACCGGGGGTCATGTCGTGCACCTACCTCGACAGGGGAGATCGAGCCGGGGGAACCGCGGCCTGATCACCTGAGCCTCCGAGGGTCGACAGTTGGCAAGTGACGCGCTGCCGGGCCAGGGCCCGGCCCGGGTCACTTGCCGAGACGGCGACGCTGGACGCGGGTCTTGCGCAGCAGCTTGCGGTGCTTCTTCTTAGCCATGCGCTTACGGCGCTTCTTGACCACCGAGCCCATACGACGACAGCCTTTCGATTGCAACGTGCGGGACGGACCGGATGACACCACGTAGTGGCGTCGACGACCGCTTGCGGACAACGGACCGGACCGACTGGCGGGCGGTGGGGCGCACCGGTGTCAGGTCACGGTCCGGTCCAGGGTAACCGGAGAGCGTCAGCAGGACCAACGCGCCCCCGTCGATGCCCGTTACGTCGCATCCGGCCGGGCGGCCCGGAACGGATCAAAACGGACGGATCAGGCGGTCTCCTGGAAGGCGCCCCGCAGGTACTCGTGCACCGCGTGCTCGGGCACGCGGAACGACCGGCCGACCCGCACGGCGGTCAGTTCACCGCTGTGCACGAGACGGTAGACCGTCATCTTGGACACCCGCATCACCGTCGCCACCTCGGCGACGGTGAGGAACTTGACCTCCGACAGCCGACCGTCGGACTGTGACCCGGCCATGGCTCACCGACCCATCCCATGCCCGGCGCGTGCCGCCGGACGGGATGCTCCCGCCAGGACGGGCTACGCGCGTGTTACCAGTACGGTAGCGGGACGGCTGTGACCGGCGCGATCCCTTCCCACAACTGATCATGTCCTGACGGGTGTTTCCTCGGCTCTGATCTGGAACTTTCCGCTGATCATCCCCGCCGCCCCGCTCCTGTCGTCCATGATCGACTTCGTGTCACTGACCTGGGGCACCGCCGCACTCGGATAACACCATGTCAGTGACACGGCACGTCGACACCGAAGATCCGGCGCGCGGAAGGCGTCCGGTGGCGCCGGCGGCGCCACCGGACGGGTGCCCTGGCCCACTCCGGAATGGACCGGGGCTCCGCGCTGGGAGCGAGAACAGTGTCTCAGGCTCCTAGTCTCCGCCCCGGAGTGCGGTCGATCATGCGGCGTTCGCCACGGTGCCGCACGCCTGAAATCATGACCGCCAACCACTTATATGTGAACGGCAACTCCAGGCCTGCGGCGACGCCGCAAGCCACGGATGCTCGCTTCAGGCCCCCTGATTAGTCATCCAACCATGCACCACGGGCGAGCCAGGCCATGGCATCCTCGTTCTCCGCCGTCGTACGGTACGACTTCCCCACATTTCGACGGACAACCTCGCGGAGAGAAGGAATTTGAAAGGGGGAGGGCAGAACGGCGATTCCGATGCTGTCCTGCCAAACGGTTCCTTGAACGAAAACTGACCCGCTCACCGAGGACATTGCAAATCCGGGGCAGCCGAACCCCCAGCCGAGAACGCCTGACGCCGCTCCGACGCCCATGACGTCCCACTCCTCGGCCAGTTCAACCAAGCCCCATACAAGCTCACCCACCTCCTCATCGCCCCCCTCAGGTGCCATGAGAGGAACCTCAAGCGAGACCAGGAAGCGCCTGTCCGCAAACAGACCAGATTCCTCCGACAACGAATACCAATCCGCGTTGGCCTTGGAGACCTGATCCGGGTCGGCAAGTGCCACAATTCGGTCTCGCCGTCCCTCGTTCGGTCGACAGGACGCCACCATCCAGGCAGCGAAACTTGGTATCCCGGTCGACTTTTGGAAGCCGAGGAACTTGAAACCGAAGTTTTCCATTTCTGCCACGAGTTGACCTGACAGCTGCTTTTGATGTCGCATCAACCTCAACACCCGGGAACGTAGGGAGTCAGCTTGTTGTAGTTATGCCCGGTCGGGTTCTTTCCATCCGGAGCCACATAAGCGAACTTATCACCCTTCTTCAAGATACGATAAGCGTTGTTGTTCGGATCCGGTGCGTAGATCTGAGCACCAGCCCACCATTGCGTCTTTCGATTGTTGCCACCTTGATACACATCCAACGACCCATCCGGATTGACGCGCTGCTGCAACGTTCCATCCATGATCTGCTGAATTCCCCGCTGGATGATTTTTGGTACCGGCTGCCCGTCCGTGTTGTGCACCAGGACAGGCGCTTCGCCGGCCAGAACATAGTAGGTGTGTATGCCGTCAACGGTCAGGTTGTATGCCAATGCCGTCCTGACCGAGGCCGGCCGGAGGTATCCCACGGGGGCAAAGTGACCATACGGACCAGCTACCAAATCGCCCTGGTCGAGAGCCTCCGCAGACTGCCACTCGCGGTCGGTCTGGTTCCAGAACGGGTGGTCCTCGGTGGTGGTTAGGAGAGCGCCGCCGATATCGAGATCGACCAGGTCGTCCGTGTGCACCCAGACGCGGGTGACGGTGCGCGGCCCCTGCTCGCCGGTTTCGGGGTCAGACGCCAGAACTTCATCACCGGCCTGGATCTCTTCGAGCTTCTTGGTGGTGCCGTCGGCCATGAGGACCTCGGTGTCACCACTGAAGCTCATGCAGCCGCCGCGACGCGATCCGGTGCCTCTGCCGCCGCTCTTGCCTCCACCCTTGCCTATGCCGCCGACCATGCCAGGGCTCTCGTCCATCGGCAGGTTGTCAACGCCCCACTGGTAGAGGGTCTCCCAGAGTTCCTTCTCGATCCACTGCTTACACCCGCCGGGCCTGCCCATCTCGGCGCAGATGTTCATGGCGAGTACGGCGGTGTCGACGCGCATCCAGTCCGTGTTGTTGCCCTGGCTTCTTTCCGAGAACCACTTGGCCCGCTGCTCGCGCCAGCGACGCATGAACTCGTCGAACGGCACGCTCTCCGGCACCCGGATGCCATATCCCAGGTCCCGCGGGTGGTTGTCCTTGCTGGACTTGGTGGTTGTCTTGCCGTTGTCGTCGCCCCACTTGATGTTCTCCGGCGTACCGCAGCCGTACGGGCAGCCGTTAATGGGGTCATAGCCGCGGCAGTCGTGGTCCCTGCAGTCTTCGGGGATCATTCCCGACGGGTCACTGGAGGTGACCGGGGAGTTGTTGGCGTATGAGTAGCCGTTCCACTGCTGCGGGTCGGTCAGATCCTGGAGGGGGTCCAGCGAGACGAAACGGCCGATGGTCGGGTCGTAGTTGCGGGCGCCGACCTGGGTCAGGCCGGTGGTCGGGTTGAGCGGCTGGTTGAGGAAGCCCCGGTTGTCCGGCGCCGACACGGTGGCGCCACGCGGTGCGCCGTACGGGGTGTACTGCCGCCAGGTCGGCACCTGGGCGGTGTTGTTGAGGTAAAGGCTCGGCGTGCCCTGGTGGTCCGGCACGATGAAGCCGTACGCGGTGCCGCTGCCCGTCCGGTAGGCCGCCGCCCCGCCGGGCAGCGCGTGGTACCGGACACCGCTCAGGGTCTGGGTGGTGGTGTTCAGGGTGATCTGCTCGCCGAACAGGTAGAGCGTGGTCACCCCGGGGTCCCGCTGGATGAGCAGGTTGCCGTCGGCGTCGTTCAGGAACGTGCTGTCCCCGTCGGTGCCGCCGGTGACCGAGGTCAACTCCCCGGTGTCGTCCCAGGCGAGGGTCTGCGTGCCCTGGCCGGCCTGACGGGTGGTCATGTTGCCGGCGCTGTCGTAGGCGTACGAGGTGCTGCCGGTGAGGCCGCCCGTGGTGGTCGTACCCGTCACGGTGTGCGGCTGCCCGCCGCCGTTGCCGTCATAGGCGTAGGTGGTGGCGGTGTCGGTGCCGCCGGTCAGCGAGTACTGGGTCTGCTTGGTGCGGTTGCCGAGCGAGTTGATCTCCCACTCGGTCCAGTAGGCGCTGGTGGCGCCGATCCCGCTGCCCACCATGGCACGGTTGCCCGTCGTCGGGGTGACCGCGCAGTCGTCGGTCGCGGTCCATGCCCCGGTGAGCCGCCGCAGTGCGTCGTACCGGTAGCACCCGGTCTCGGAGGCCGCGCCCGGCAGGTAGCGGGTGTCGACGGTCTTGAGGATGTTGCCGTACAGGTCGTACTCGTAGTCCTTCCTACCGACATCGCTGGTCGTGGTCGTCGTTTTCGTCACCGACTGCTGTTGGAGCCGGCTGTTGTGGTCGTCGTAGGTGTTGACGACGGAGGCCGCGCTGTTGCTCGGGCCGACGACGCCCCGGGTCACCCGGCCCCAGGCGTCGTAATCCGTCGAACTGGCGTAGGTCGCGAGGCCAGCAAGGCCGCTGGGCATGTCCAGGTTGCCTACGTAGCCGCGCAGGGTGCTCTCGGCAGGCAGACCGCCCCGGGCCTGGTAGCTGTCACCGGACGGTTTGCCCGTAGTGCTGTTGAAGCTGTGGGTGTAGCCGTAGGTGTTGCCGAGCAGCCCCTCCACGGCGGGGATGGTGACCGTCTCGCCGGTCGAGGAGCCGAACGCGTTGAAGCCGGTCCACTGCGTGCTGTACGCGGCACCGTTGCGGAAGGCAGTCGACGTGGTCAGTTTGCCGATCGGGTTGGTCATCAAGGCTACGGCGAGATTGTCGTTGTCGTACACCCAGGCAGCGAGCTGATTGCCCGTCGCCTGCGCCGACACGGCGGCAGCGTGGTGGGCCGTCTTGCGGTTGATCTTGTCGTAGGTGAACGACGTCGTCCTGCCCCTGGAGTCGGTGGTCTCGACGATGTTGCCGACTCCGTCGTAATGCATGGTGCTGGTGCCGGCGTCCGGGTCGTCCTTGCTGACCACCTGCCCGAGCAGGTTGTACTGGCTGGTCCAGACGTTGCCGTCGGTGTCGGTCAGGGTGGCCTGGTTACCGCCGCCGTCGTAGCCGTAGCTGGTGGCGACCGTCGTGCCGCCGGTCAGGTGGTAGATCCCGGTGAACGGGCTGGCCGGGCTGCTCAACGTCGGCGCCGAGGTGTACTGGAGCTGCTTCTCGGTCCGGCCCATCGGGTCGGTCACCACCGCCGTGGTGGTGCCGCCGGTCGGCGGGATCACCGTCGTCCGGTCGCCGTTGTACACGGTCCTGGTAGCCGACTTGACCACGCCGTCGCGGGCGCTCTCGGCCAGGGTGACCCTACCGAGGCCGTCGTACGTGTTGAAGGTCTGGTTCAGCGCCTTTTTCAGCAGGTTGTCGGCGGAAACCGGGGTGGTGTTCGGCGTGACGGAAGCGTCCCACCAGCCGTTGTACGTCGCGCGCACCCAGCCCCGGCTGTCGTAGAACGTGTCGGTGACCATCCGGCCGCCCTGCGGGGTCTCCGCCTGGGTCTGCCGCACCCGGTTCAGCGCGTCAAAGATGGTGGTCGTCTTCTGGTAGCCGCTGTTGTTGTTGAGCGTCTGTGCCGTTGTGGCCGTCGGCCCGGTCTTCGACACCGTGTAGGTGTATTTGACGTGGGCGGGGTTGCTGATGGCCCGGGAGGCCAGCCAGACCCCGGTGAGCCGGCCCAGCGCGTCGTACTGGCTGCGGTTCACGATCCCGTTCGGATCGGTGCTGGCGGTGGTCAGGTTCCGCATCGGCGTGACGGTGTTGGCGGTGGCGTGGCCCTCCGCGTTCGTCGCGATCAGGGCGGTGGTGAGGCCGACGGCGTTGTCGGTGTAGCTGACGGTGCTCTTGTTGCCGTTGCCGTCCCAGCTGCCGGTAGCCCGGCCGTACGCGTCGAACTCCGCCCGGTCGGTGGTCTGGTAGACGTACGCGCCGGAGACCCAGTCGGCGGCCTTCCGGACCATGGTGACGTTGCCCCTGGTGGGCGCGGCGGCCTGCGGGAACGTGGTGGCGAAGGCCGGGTCGTCGTAGAAGGTGCGGACGTGCGAGAGGACCTGCGCCGGCCGGCTGACCGTGGCCGGGGCGGTCAGGGCGTTCATGGCACCCGGCACCGTGGCCGACGAACCCTGGGCGTAGCCGCCGCAGGTTACCGACACCGTCTCGGTCCCGCTGGTCAGGCCGACGAGGTTGAGTCCGGTGTTCGGTGCGGCGTAGGACGTGGTGGTGCACCGGTCGTAGGCGGCGTTCACCGGCACCGCATGCTCGTACGTGTGCTTGAGCAGGCCGAAGGTGGCCGAGCTGGTGGACGCGTCGTACGAGTTGTCGGTCGCGCTGTATCGCCAGGTCGTGGTGCCACCGGTGGTGACCGCCTGCCGCCGCCAGATCCGCACCGGGGCTGCGATCGTCGCGGTCAGCGGGGAGAGACCGGTGCGGGTGCGGGTCGCGGTCGCTCCCGACACCCAGTAGGAGGTGACCGCCGAGCTGTCCACCGGGCCGCCGTCGCCGACGTAGCGGGTGGACTCCAACTCGCGGCCGGCGAGTTGGTCGACGTCCTCGTGATTCCCGCCGGCCGAGTCGGTGACGTTGACGACCGTGGTGTTGTTGTTCTTGCTCATGCCGCGGTAGTACGCCGTCTCGGACAGCGTGCGGGCATCGTTGACCCCGTCGCCGCCGCGCACCCGGACCTTGCCGTAGCCGCGGAACTGGCCGTAGGTGCGGTACTTGGCCTTGACCACCTCGTTGTCGTCGTAGTGCCAGGCGGCACCGCCCACGTACTCGTAGCTGGTGGACGTGGCGGGGGCGCCCCCGGTGAGGTCGGTGGCGGTGACCCGGGTGGCGGCGTACTTGTGGAACCAGTCCCGGATCTCGTTGACGTACCCCTCCGGCGTCCAGTAGACCGGGTAGCAGGACTTCGTGTTCGAGGCCGGGCTGGTCGTGACCGGGGCGGTACACGGCTGGGGCAGTTCGTAGCTGGGCGAGATGACGGAGCCGATCTCCGTGGTGATCGCCGAGATGCGCTGCCGGTAGAAGCTCGGCAGGCCGCCGGTGGTGTCGACCCGGTTGGCCAGCTTGATCCCGCTGAACGACACCGAGGGCAGCGCGACGGCCGTGGTGGAACCGCCCGAGGTGGTGTCGTGGCCCGTGCGGGTGATCGAGGTGAGCCACAGCGTCGGGGAGGTGCCGTCGCCGGTGGGTGGCATGGTGTGCGCCAGCGCGTACGAGTCCACCTTCTTGTAGGTCGAGGTGGCGGTGTCGTACTGCTGAGTCTCGATGGAGGTCAGCCGGGCGGTGGAGAAGAACGACGGGCTCCACGCCTGGCAGTCGGTGCCGGAGTTGCAGACCAGGTCGAACGGCACGTCTGGCCAGTTCGCCTTGTTCGCGGAGTTCAGCGGTTGGCAGGTGCCCGACAGGCAGCGGTCGCCGGTGTTGAAGACGACCTGGTTCGGCACGGTGCCGTACGCCCCGTTGTCGCGGAAGCCATAGTCGATCCGGGCGAGGTTGCTGTCCCGGACGTACGTGACGTCGGTGACACCCTTGTTACGGCCGTAGTAGTTGGTGGCCTGGTTGTAGTAGTAGGCCATCGCGTTGCCGTGGACGTCCTTGACGTAGTCCAGGTTCCATCGGTACGCCATCGTGCACACCGACGAGGAGAAACCCGCCGAGTTGTAGCAGGGATCGCCCGAGTGCGGCGAGTAGACCGGGGTGTGGTCGACCGACTTCGTCTCCGCCTTGCTGGCGGTCCAGCCCGGCAAACGGTTGCGACCGAACTCGTAGACCGTGCCATCGCGCTCGGTGACCCGCCAGTAGTCGGTGTTGTAGGTCCCGCTGCCGTTGCCCGAGTTTGTCACCTGGGTGACCACGGCTCCGGTGTCGTTCTGGAGCTTCCACACCTCCTTGGTGGCATCCCAGATCAGCGAACTCGACGAGCCGTTCAACGCGATGGTCAGGATCGGGCCGGTGTAGCAACGGTCGTAGGTCTCGACGGGGGAGGGACTGCCACCCGGATCGTCCTTGCAGGAAACGAAGGTTTGCTCGACGTACGACCTCGGAGTGGTCCATCCGTCACCGGCCCACGACGCCTGGGCGTTGGTCGAGGAGGTCTGCCCGTCGACCGCACCCGAGTCGTACGACAGTGCGACCTTCGGCACCAACTTGGAGCGGGTAGACGGCAGCGCCACCGGGTAGGAGTAGCTGAACGAGCCGGTGCTACCACCCGCGGTCCAGGACTGGGACGGCGACAGTTCGGTCGCGGCGTAGGTGCCACCCTCACCGCCTTCGTCCCCAACAGCCGCGACGGCCGCCAGCACCGTCGCGGTGTCCGCCGCGCGGGCGGCGGGACCGGCGGCCGTCAGCGGGACCTCCGCCGACACGGAGTTGGCGGCGACGTCGTTGGTCGACGGCAGCGGGGTCGCGGCGCGGCACTCGGCGACCTGCGGGCTGGTCAGGGCACACCCTGGCAGCCGCACCAGCCTCAGCCGCGAGCCGTAGTTACCGCCGTATGCCTCGGCGAACTCGGCGTAGTCCACGCCGACCCGCACGGTGCCGTTGGCGGTCCCGGCCGACGGAGCCACCGACAGCAGCACCCCGTCCAAGCCGACAGCCTCCGCCGCGACCCGGTCGACGACGGTGACCTCCAGCCGCTGCGGGCCGGCGTACCGACCGCCTTTCGCCGCGACCGGCTGCGCCCACACCGGCGTCCCCGCCGCCCGCGCCTTCGCAGGCACCGCCTTCCGCGCACCGGTGGTGGACGCCGACGCCGCCAGGTCCACCTGCGCGGATGCGGCCTTCGGCCACGCCGTCCGCGACGGCCGGTGGTTCGACCTCGCCTGGTCAGGCGGCGCCACGAAGTTCGTCGGAAGGGGCTTCACCCCCTTCACCGACCGGCCCGGCGACATAGCGGGCAGCTTCGCCTGCCCGTCGTCCACCGGTTTCGCCGATGCCGGCGAACCCGACAACAGCCCCGCCGCCAGCGACGTCGCCGCGATCGCCGCGACCACCCGTCTGGGCTGGGACAGCAGGCGAAAGCCCCCGTGTCCGACCATTCGAACCCCACCTCTGCGAGATACAAGGAAAGTCACACAGGGTAACCAGATGCGCACCCCATGGCGCCGACAATGTCTCACGTGGGGCCCGTCCAAAGATCGCGCCTCGGAAAGGATAGATAAATATCACATCGACCGAAACCGTCGCAGCGAGTCCGAAAGGGACGACAGGTCGCGACACAGATTGGTCCAGGGGGTTGGTCGGGCTGGTTCACTGCGGCCCCTCATCGGGCACAGCGTGAACGGCACTCTCGTGCTCTACGCCGACCGGCGCGGAAGGCGTCCGGTGGCTCCGGCGGCGCCACCGGAGCCACCGGACGGGTGCCCTGGTCCGCTTCCGGACGCGCACCAGGGCTCCGCGCTGGGAGCGCGACTAGTGTCGCAGGCCCACCCGGCCGCCCCGACAGCGGTCGATCACGGGGGCTGGGGCACCTCGCCACCGCCGGGCCACACCTCGGCCGCAGGACCGGCCGCGGCTCCCGCGACCACGGCTGAGCTGCATCAGTCCAGGCAGAACTCGTTGCCCTCCGGGTCGGTCATCACGATGAAGCCGGAGCCCATCGGGGGATCGGGCTCGTAGCGACGTACCCGCGTCGCTCCCAGCGCGGCGAGCCGGTCGCACTCGACCTCCAGCGCCGCCATCCGCTCCTCCCCCCGCAGGCCGGGAGCCGCCCGGACGTCGAGGTGGACGCGGTTCTTGGCGACCTTGTCCTCCGGCACCTGCTGGAAGAAGAGCCGCGGGCCGCGCCCGTCCGGATCCTCGATCGCCGAACTCGTGTTGCGCTGTTCCTCCGGCACGCCGATCCGCGCGAGGAAGTCGTCCCACGCGGCCATCGGGTCGGCGTCCTCGGGCAGGTCGACCCCGGGCGGGCCGGGATGGACGTAGCCCAGCGCGTCGCGCCAGAAGAACGACAGCGCCCGCGGGTCGTGTGCGTCGAAGGTGACCTGGAACTGGCGGCTCATCGGGCTATTCCGTTCGTAGCGGGTTCCGCATGCGGGTAGAGGTCGCGCAGCAGGCAGACCTCGGACAGGTGGTGGATCAGCTCGCGATGGATGTGCAGCACCAGAGCGGCCATGGGCAACTCGGGGAAGGGCTCCTTCGCGCCGACCGGCACCCGGAGCCCGGCCTCGCCGAGGTCGCGTACCCCGGTCAGCCACACGTCGAGCTGGGCCTCGAGCTGGTCGAGCGCGGTGGCCGCGCTGCCGGCGTACTCCCAGGTCTCGTACGACGCCGCCGGCGCGCCGAAGTGTGCGGCGTTGCGCGTGGCGAGCACGCCGACGATGACATGGCCGAGCCGCCAGGCGATGGTGGTGACTGCCGCGGGAAAGGCGTAGTCGATCGTGAAGTCCCCGGCACCGCCCTGCACGGGCGCGGTCGAGCTGCCGCGCGGGCGCACGTTCCAGGCGTCCGGCGCCGGCGACCAGAAGTACTCGTCGTCGGTGAGGCCGGCGAGCCGGGCTCGGAGCTGATGGTTCCAGTGGAACTCGAACTGCTCGCGCAGCGTCCGGTTCCAGTCGAGTGCGTCTGCGTCCATGGAGTCACCCTGACACCCCTGGCGGACAGGATCGGTCCGCTATCTCTGGCAGGGTGGGCGACATGGGCGTGGCGCGCGGTGACGAGCGGGGTACGACGGAGCGGGTCCTCACCCTGCTCGGGCTGTTGCAGCAGCGCCAGGTCTGGACCGGCCCCGAGCTCGCCGACCGGCTCAGGGTCACGCCGCGCACGGTACGGCGTGATGTCGAGCGGCTGCGCACGCTCGGCTATCCGGTGCATGCCAGCCAGGGTGTCGGCGGCGGCTACCAGCTCGGCCCGGGACAGGACCTGCCGCCGCTGCTGCTCGACGACGAGGAGGCGATCGCCATCGCGGTCTCGCTGCTCGCCGGCGCGGGTGGCGGGGTCGCCGGCGTCGGCGACGCCGCACTCCGGGCGCTGACCAAGCTCGACGGGGTGCTGCCCACCCGGCTACGGCACGAGGTGCGCGCGCTCTCCGGCTCGGTGGAGTCCTTCAGCGGCGGCCGCCCGCCGGTCGACCCCGAGGTGCTCATGACGCTGGCCCGAGCCTGCCGCGACGGGGTCGAGGCCGGCTTCGACTACCCGTCCGGGAGCGAGGCGCGGCGGCGGGTCGAGCCCTACCGCCTGGTCGCCTCCGACCGGCGCTGGTACCTCCTCGCCTACGACCTGGACCGCGACGACTGGCGCAGCTTCCGCGTCGACCGGATGACCGAGGTGGCGGCACGGACCTGGCGCTTCCGCCCGCGCGCGGCACCCGATGCGGCGACGTACGTGCAGGAGGGTGTGGCGAGCCGGGTCTACCCGCACCGGGCGCGCTTCCTCGTACACGCGTCGGCCGACACGGTGCGCGCGCAGATCCCGGCGTCGGCGGCCGTCGTACGAGGGCGGGGGAGCGAGCTCTGCGAGGTGCTCAGCGGCGCCGGCAGCCTCGACTTCGTGCTCATGCACATGGTCCTGCTGGGGCACGACTTCACGGTGCTCGACCCCCCGGAGCTCGGGAGCCGCTGTCGCGCGCTGGCGGAGAGACTGCTGTCGGCCGGTGGCGCGATCTCACCGGTGCCGGACACGGGGCAGCCGTGAGCCGCGACCAGGCCGGGCCCGGTCAGCCGGCCGTCGAACGGGCGTAGTTGACGCACTCGTCGTGCAGCCCCGCCCAGAGCTCACCGAACGCCTGCACGGAGGCCTTCTCCGGCGTCCGCCGGTCGTGCACCACCGCCCTGAAGAACGCCAGGACCCGCTGCTCGCCGAACCGGTCGACGAGGTGCCGCACGGCCAGGTAGCTGACGCCGTAGCTGCCGCCGACCCGCTGGGCGGGGGCGTCGTCGGCCGGGGCCAGGTCGTCCAGCCGGCCGTTCCAGCCGCCGCCCGGGGCGAGCATCCCGCGCACCTTGGCCAGCCCTTCGTACCGGCCGACCGGCGTTGCGCCGCTGCCCGCGTACTCGGCGATCCCCTCCACCAGCCACCAGGTGGACGTGCCCGGGTAGCCGCGCTCGGGCAGGGACGCGGCGTGGGTCAGCTCGTGCCGGAGCAGGTCGTCAGCGCCGGTGGCGGAAAGTCCGTCGGCGTTGAGCACCACCTCGTAGTGGCCACCGCCGACGGTGACCGCGTACCCGCCGGTCCACGTCGCCCGGCCGCCGCCGTACCAGCTCAGCCACTCGGCGCGGCCGGCGTAGAAGACCCGGTACCGGTCGGGTGGGGCGCCCCCGACCGCGTACCCGTCGGCGACCCGGGCCGCCGTCTCGGCCTGGCGGAGCAGGCCGGGCAGCTTCCCGCGCAGCGCCGGGGTGGTGGCCACGACGGTACGCGGACCGACCGCGACCACCAGCTCGCTGACCTCCCACGGCCGGGTGCCGGTCTCGACGGACCGGGACTCCTCCATGGCGACCAGCAGGGGCGCCCCGGCGGCGTCGCGCCACCGGGTGTTGATCAGCACGGGGCTCGGCCGGCAGCCGGGCACCACGAGGCAGTACTGGAAGCGGACCATGATCCGCCACTCGTCGGGCCGGCCGGGGACCAGGGTCGGCAGGCCGGTCTGCTCGGGCCGCCAGACGGTGACCCGCAGCGCCCGCAGGGCGCCGTACCGGCGGGTGAGGGCGGGGTGGGCGGCCGGCTCGGCGACGGCGAGGAACCCGGCCCGGTCGCCGCCGAGCAGGGCGGTGGCCTGTCGGTCGAGCTGGGCGGCGATCCGCTCGCCGAGCTGACCGGCCGCCAGGGTGGCGGGGTCGGCCGCGTCGGCGGGCCCGAGCCTGCCGACCACGGACCGGCCGGCGGCCTCGTGCAGGACGCCGACCAGCAGCACGGCCGGGAGGCCGCAGGTGAGCAGCAGGAGGACCACGCCGAGGGCGGCCAGGAGCGGCCACGGCTTGCGTCGCCGCGGTTCGTCCCACCTGTCCAGCCCATCGGTCACCCGCCGAAGGTTACGACCTCCGCGCCGTTCGGGCGAGCGCCGCCACGGCCGTCCGGGCCCGCCTACTTCTTCGAGACGAGGGCCCGGCCGAAGAAGGCCAGGTTGGCGGGGCGCTCGGCGAGCCGGCGCATCAGGTAGCCGTACCAGTCGGTGCCGTACGGCAGGTAGGTGCGGACCCGGTAGCCCTCGCCGACCAGCCGGGCCTGCTCCTCCGGCCGGATGCCGTAGAGCATCTGGAACTCGAAGCGGTCGGACCCCCGGTCGAACCAGCGGGCCCGGTCCTCGCCGATGGCGATCAGGCGCGGGTCGTGGGTGGCCAGCATCGGGTACCCGTCGCCGGACATCAGGATGTTCATGCACCGCACGTACGACTTGTCCACCTCGCGGGCGGACTGGTACGCCACCGACTCCGGCTCCTTGTACGCCCCCTTGCACAGCCGCACCCGGGACCCGACCGACGCCAGCTCCCGGCAGTCCGACTCGGTCCGTCGCAGGTACGCCTGGAGCACCGCGCCGGTCGACGGGAAGCTCTTGCGAAGCCTGGCCAGCACGTCCAGGGTCGAATCGGTGGTGGTGTGGTCCTCCATGTCCAGGGTGACCGTGGTGCCGGCCTCGTCCGCCGCCGCGCAGATCGCCCGCGCGTTGTCGTACGCGAGCTGCTCGTCGAACATCTGGCCGAGCGCCGAGAGCTTCACGCTGACCTCGGCGGCGGGGGTGAGCCCGGCGTCGGAGAGCAGCCTCAGCAGCCTCAGGTACTCGTCCCGGGTCGCGGTGGCCTGCTCTGCGGTGACGGTGTCCTCGCCGAGGTTGTCGAGGGTGACCGCGAGGCCGTCCGCGACGAGTTCGCGGGTCGCGCGTAACGCGTCGTCGGTGCCGGAGCCGGCGACGAAACGGCGGACGACGTCCCGGGTGAACGGGGCCGTCGCGACGAGCCGCTCGACCTGGGATGACCGGGAGGCGGCAAGGATGACGGAACGGAGCATGAGCCGAGGGTAACGCCCGGGCGTGTCCCCGCGTCGGGAGGCGGGCACCGTACGTCGGCCCCGTGCCCCCGGGCTGCCGAGGTGGCGCGGATCGGCTACAACAATCCACGTGGAAGAACGTCCCCGACGCCGACTCCGGTCGGCCACCGTGCAGCTCGGCGCGCTGACCGCCCTCGCGCTCACCCTCTCCGGCTGCAACATGTCCTCCGACGACGATGACGACTGCGCGCTCGGGCCGGTCGGTGGTGGGACGACCGTGGCGCTGGCGATGAACGTGCCGGCCGCCGCCACCGCCGCCCGCACCGACTCGGGGCCGGTCACGGCGGCCGTGCCGGAGCGCGGCGGGTTCGGCACCCACCTCGCCTCCTGCGGGGGCTGACGTGCGGCGCGAGGCGGTCACCCCCCGCCCGGACTGGGACGCCACCGTCCGCTCGCAGGGCCTGGTCTACATCGACACCGAACTGCCCGACGGCGGGATCATGTCGTACTGGGACGAGACCGCGGCGTACGTCTTCGGCCTGGAGGAGGTGCTCCGGCTGGAGGAGGCGACCGCGGAGCTGCACCGGATGTCCGTCGCCGCCGCCGAGCACATCGTGGCCCGCAACCGGTACGCCGAACTGGGCATCCCGGCCTGGGCGGCCGAGGCGGTGGCCCGGTCGCTGCGCGAGGCGCCGCCGAGCCTCTACGGCCGCTTCGACCTCTGCTACGACGGCACCTGGCCGCCGAAGCTGCTGGAGTACAACGCCGACACCCCGACCTCGCTGGTCGAGGCGAGCATCGTCCAGTGGTACTGGCTGGAGCAGACCCGCCCCGAGGCGGACCAGTGGAACAGCCTGCACGAGCGGCTCGTCGCCGCCTGGGCGAGGTTCGGCGCCGACCTGCACGACAAGCAGGTGCACGTGGCCTGGTCGAACGAGGAGGAGTCCGGCGAGGACCAGATCACCGCCGGGTACCTGGCCGAGACGGCCCGGCAGGCCGGGCTCGCGGCGGAGCTGCTGCCGATCCAGGACGTCGGCTGGGACGGCCGGCGTTTCGTCGACGCCGCCGACCGTCCGGTCACCACCTGCTTCAAGCTCTACCCCTGGGAGTGGATGCTCGCCGAGCCGTACGGCCCGCTGGCGCTGGACCCGGGCACCCCGACCACCTGGATCGAGCCGGTGTGGAAGCTGCTGCTGTCCAACAAGGCGCTGCTCGCCGTGCTGTGGGAGCTGTACCCCGGCCACGAGTACCTGCTGCCGGCATACCTGGACTCGCCGCGCGGCATGACCGAGTACGTGGCCAAGCCGCTGCTCGGCCGGGAGGGCGGCTCGGTGCGGATCGTCACCGGCGGCCAGGAGATCACCAATCCGGGCATCTACGGCGACGAGGGCTTCTGCTACCAGGAGTTCCGGGCCCTGCCGGAGTTCGCCGGCAACCACGTGGTGCTGGGCAGCTGGATTGTCGACGGACAGCCGGCCGGCGCGGGGGTCCGGGAGAGCCGGAGTCTGATCACCGACGGCTACGCCCGGTTCCTGCCGCACTACATCGATACACCGCGACTCCCCTGAGTCGTCTACGGTTGAAGGCGTGAACTTCGACGCGTACGCCCGGACCGGGGTTGACCTCGTCAACGCCCGACTGGACGACCTCGACGACCTGCGGGCCATCTTCCCTGACGAGAACGCGTGGATGCGCGACGAGGTCGCGGAGCGGGACCTCGCGATCTTCCGGCGGGCACAGAAGCGCCTGCGCGACATCTTCGACTACGGCACCTCCGGGCGGGACGTCCAGGCGGTGGCCGAGCTGAACACGCTGCTGGAGGCGTACCCGGTTCAGCCGCGCATCTCCGGCCACGACTCCAGCGACTGGCACATGCACGTGACCAGCCGGGGCGCGTCGGTGAGCGCGGAGTACCTGGCCGGCGCCGCGTGGGGGCTGTCGGTCTGGCTCTGCGAGTACGGCAGCGCCCGGTTCGGGGTCTGTGCCGACGAGCGCTGCGGCAACGTCTACCTGGACACCTCGTCGAACTGTTGCCGGCGGTTCTGCTCAGAGCGTTGCGCGACCCGCTCGCACGTGGCCGCGCACCGGGCCCGCAAGCGCGCGGCGATCGGCGAGCAGGTCGCCGCGCCGGCCGACGAGTCCCTCACCCCGGTGAGCTGACCCCGCCCCACCCTCACCCCCACGGCCCGCCCCCGCACTTTCACGGAAAGAGTGGCCATCCGGGTCGGAATAACCACTCTTTCCCTGAAAGTGCGGAGAGGGTCGCTGTGCGCCGGGCGGGCCGGGGTGGGTCAGGCGTCGATCGGGGACGGGGCGGTTAGGTGGGCGCGGGCGAAGTCCAGGGCCTCGCGCAGGTCGGCCTCGCGGACCGCGCGGCTCCTCGCGCCCCGGGTGGTGACCTCCACGGCGACCGAGCCGGTAAAACCGCGCCCGGCGAGCGACCGGAGCAGCTCGGCGCAGGGCTGCGTGCCTCGCCCCGGGACCAGGTGCTCGTCGCGCCCCTCGCCGGTGCCGTCGCCGAGGTGCACGTGGGCCAGGGCACCGCCCATCCGGTCGGCCATCTCCAGCGAGTCGGTGTGCGACGCGGCGCAGTGCGACAGGTCGAGCGTGTACGACGGGTAGCCGGTCTCGGTCGGGTCCCAGCCCGGCACGTACGGGACGAACTGCCGGCCGGCCATCCGCACCGGGTACATGTTCTCCACCCCGAAGCGCAGGCCGTCGAACCGGTCGGCGATCGTCGCCAGCCCGTCGGCGAAGTTGCGGGCGTAGTCCCGCTGCCAGGTGAAGGGCGGGTGCACCACGACGGTCGGCGCCCCCAGCGTCTCGGCCAGCTCGCCGGCCCGACGCAGCCGCTCCCACGGGTCGGGGCTCCACACCCGCTGGGTGACCAGCAGGCAGGGCGCGTGGACGGAGAGCACCGGCACCCCGTAGTGCTCGGCCAGGCCGCGCAGCGCGCCGGCGTCCTGGCTCACGGCGTCGGTCCAGACCATCACCTCGACGCCGTCGTAGCCGAGCGCCGCGGCCAACTGGAACGCCGCCGCGGTCCGCTCAGGGAAGACCGAGGAAGTGGACAGGAGCACCGGCACGCGGGAAGTCACACCAGCCAGCGTAGCCCGGTCCGGTTGCGGCATCGTGACGAGCGGTCGCAAACCACCGCGTAACGGCCACGGTTTCTCACATCGGCGTGAGCTGATCCAGCCGGCGCAGGATGACCCCCTCGCGCAGCGCCCACGGGCAGATCTCCAGCGACCGCACGTCGAGCCGGCGCATCACCGCCTCGGCCACCACCGCCCCGGCCAGCAGTTGGTGTGCCCGTCCGACGCTCACCCCCTCCAGCTCGGACAGGTGGCGCGGTGGGATGTGCCGGACGAAGCCGAGCACCTGCCGCAGGCCGTCCCGGGTCAGGCTGCGCCGGGCCCGGAGCCCGGCACCGGACGGGGCCGCGCCGGCCAGCCGGGCCAGCGTGCGGAACGTCTTCGAGGTGGCCACCGGGCGTTCCCAGTGGATCTCGGCCATCTTCTCCGCCACCGGGTCGAGCAGCCCGTCGACGTACTCCCGGAGTTCCTCCACGGCCTCGGCGGACGGCGGGGCCGCGCTGTCGGGGTCGACCCGGAGCCGGTCGCGGGTCAGCCGGCCCGCGCCGAGCGGGAGGGACACCGCGACGTCCGGGTACTCGTCGATGCCTGCGGCGATCTCCAGCGAGCCGCCGCCGATGTCCAGCGCCAGCAGCCGCCCGGCCGACCAGCCGAACCACCGCCGCACCGCGAGGAACGTCATCCGTGCCTCGTCCGCGCCGGAGAGCACCTCCAGGCGTACACCGGTCTCGTCGCGCACCCGGGCCAGCACCTCCTGCGCGTTGGTGGCCTCGCGCACGGCGGAGGTGGCGAACGCGATCAGGTCGGCGGCGTCCAGCCCGACGGCGGCGGCCCGGGCCGCGCCCACCGCCTTGACCAGGCCGTCCGCCCCCGCCTCGGTGAGCGCGCCGTCGGGGCCGATCTGCTCGGCGAGCCGGAGCACCACCTTCTCGGAGTGCGCGGGCCAGGGGTGCGCGCCGCGGTGGGCGTCGACCACCAGCAGGTGCACGGTGTTGGACCCGACGTCGAGGACTCCCAGTCGCATGCTGAAGACAGTAGGGCCTGGCCGGATCGTCGGCTCGCCGGTGGGACCGGGCGACCGGGCGTACGCTGGGCCGGGTGACGAGCCAGATCGAGATCCGGACCCTGGTCGACGATCCCGACGACCCGCGCAGCCGGGAGGTCGGGCTGGACTTCCCCCGGGAGTGGATCGAGTTCGTCGACCCGGCCGACGCCACGCACGTGGTCCGGGCCGACCTGACCTGGCTGCTGTCCCGCTGGACGTGCGTGTTCGGCAAGGGCTGCCACGGCATCGTCGCCGGCCGGGCCGCCGACGGCTGCTGCTCGCACGGCGCGTTCTTCACCGACCCGGACGACGAGAAGCGGGTCCGCGCGGCGGTCAGGCGGCTCACCCCGGGGACCTGGCAGCACTTCCGGCGCGGGTTCAGGAACTGGACCTCCGAGGACACCATCGACGGCGAGAACCCCGCCCGGCGCACCGCCACCCGCGACGTCGACGCCCCGTGCGTGTTCCTCAACGACGCCGACTTCCCGGCCGGCGGCGGCTGCGCGCTGCACGCCCAGGCGCTGCGCGACGGGGTGCACCCGCTGGAGTACAAGCCGGACGTCTGCTGGCAGCTTCCCGTCCGGCGGGACCAGGAGTGGCACAAGCGCCCGGACAACACCAAGGTGCTGATCTCCACCCTGACCGAGTTCGACCGCCGGGGCTGGGGCGCGGGCGGGCACGACCTGGACTGGTGGTGCACCTCGTCGACGGACGCGCACGTCGGCGCCGAGTCGATGTACGTCTCGTACGGCCCGGAGCTGACCGCGCTGATCGGCGCGCCCGCGTACGCGAAGCTCGCCGAGCTGTGCACGGCCCGGATCCGCCAGGGCCAGGTCGCTCCGCACCCGGCCAGCGGCTGAGGCCCCGCAACGGTCAGCCGGCCGGCACGTCGGGGCTGCCCGGCGCGGGGCACCGCCCGGTCACGGCTCGAACTTGTAGCCCAGTCCGCGGACGGTGACGATGAACCGCGGCGCGGACGGCTCCGGCTCGATCTTCGAGCGCAGCCGCTTCACGTGCACGTCCAGGGTCTTGGTGTCGCCGACGTAGTCGGCCCCCCAGACCCGGTCGATGAGCTGCCCCCGGGTCAGCACCCGGCCGGCGTTGCGCAGCAGCAGCTCCAGCAGCTCGAACTCCTTGAGCGGAAGCTGCACGCTGCCCCCGTCCACGGTGACCACGTGCCGCTCGATGTCCATCCGCACCGGGCCGGCGGTCAGGGTCGGCGTGCCCGAGTCGGTCGCCTCCTGGCTCTGCCGGCGCAGCACCGCCCGGATACGGGCGACCAACTCCCGGGGCGAGTACGGCTTGGTGACGTAGTCGTCGGCCCCGATCTCCAGGCCGACCACCTTGTCGATCTCGCTGTCCCGCGCCGTGACCATGATGATCGGCACGTGCGAGCGCTGGCGGAGCTGCCGGCACACCTCGGTGCCGGACATCTCGGGCAGCATCAGGTCGAGCAGCACGATGTCGGCGCCGGTCCGGTCGAACTCGGTGAGGGCTGCCGGGCCGGTGGCCGCGACCGAGACCTCGAAGCCTTCCTTGCGGAGCATGTACGACAGGGCGTCGGAGAACGACTCCTCGTCCTCGACCACCAGAACGCGGCTCAACAGATTTGTCCTTTCATCGCGGTCATGCCTGCCGGAGCTCGGCCGGGCCGGCCTCGATCCCACCGGACGGCATTGTCGGCAGGAGGTCGTCCGGTGGACGGGCGGGCAGCCGGAGGGTGAACGTCGACCCACCCCCCAGAGTGCTCGACACCTCGACCCGTCCGCCATGGTTGCTGACGATGTGTTTGACGATCGCCAGGCCCAGCCCGGTGCCGCCGGTGGCCCGGGACCGGGCCTGGTCGGCGCGGTAGAACCGTTCGAAGACCCGCTCCACGTCGGTCGGCGCGATCCCGATCCCCTGGTCGGCGACGGAGATCGCGACGTGTTCGCCCTCGGCCCGGGCGGTGACCCGGACCGTGGTGTCCTCGCCCGAGTAGTTGACGGCGTTCTCGACCAGGTTGGCCACGGCGGTGGCGATCTGGGAGTCGCTGCCGTACACGGTCAGCCCGCGCTCGCCCTCGATGATCACCTCGACGCGGCGGGCGGCGGCGCTGGTGCGGGTGCGGTCGAGCACCTCGGCGACCACCCAGTCCACCGCGACCGGCTCGGGCGCGGGCTGCGGTTCGGCCCCCTGGAGCCGGGTCAGCTCCAGCAGCTCCTGCACCAGCCGGCCCAGCCGGGTCGACTCGTGCTGGATGCGCTCGGCGAACCGGCGGGCCGCGACCAGGTCCTCGGGGAGGTCGATGGCCGCCGCGCCGGCCGGCTCGGTGGCGTCCAACAGCGCCTCGGCGAGCAGTTGCAGGGCCCCGATCGGGGTCTTCAACTCGTGGCTGACATTGGCCACGAAGTCCCGGCGGACCTGGGCCAGCCGGTGCGACTCGGTGACGTCGACCGCCTCGACCGCCACGTGCCCGCCGCCGACCGCCATCGCCCGCAGGTGCACGCCGAGCGGGCCCGGGCCGGCGTTGTCGCGGCCACGCGGCAGGTCCAGCTCGATCTCGCGCCGCGCGCCCGTGCGGCGCACCTGCCCGGCCAGCGTACGGATCAGCGGGTGCGCGGCGATCGTGCCGGGGGTGGCCCCGGCGCGCAGCAGCCCCATCGCCCGGGCCGCCGGGTTGACCAGTACCGGCACGTCGTCGGTGTCGAGCACCACGACGCCGGCGCGCAGCGAGTCCACCGTCCGGCGGCCGAGGCTGGACAGGACGGTCTGCTGATCGTCGACCATCGCGGGCCTCCCCCAGGTCCGGAGCAGGCGGCCGAACCCGCTGCCCCCGGCGGCCGGGCCGCGGCGGCGCCACGCCCCCACGAGCCGGGGCAGCAGCGCCCCGATGGCCAGCCCGGCCACCAGCGCCACGACCATCGCCGCCGTCACCGCCCATTCCACCCGGCGATCGTAGGGTCATTGTTCACCGGGGTATCGCCATAAACGGGATGAAGCGCCCTCGCTTCCGGCAATGTTCACTCCTCGGTCCCGCGCCGTTCACCGGCGTTCACCTCCGGGCATCTCCCCCGACCTACGGTGGTCGCGCACCTGCTCGACCCCTGCGCCGACGCCCGGACCGCCGGGCCGGCGACCACCGACCACAGGACGTGATGATGCGCGACGAGTTCCGGGCCGACCTCCAGATCGTCAGCCAGTTGCTGGTGGACATGGCGGAGGCCATCCGTGCCGCCATGCGCGAGGCCACCCGCGCCCTGCTCACCGCCGACCGTCAGGCGGCCGAGACCGTGATCGAGCGGGACGCCGAAATCGACGACCTCTACCGGCACGTCGAGGAGCGGGTCTGCGACCTGCTCGCCCGGCAGGCGCCTGTCGCCTCCGACCTGCGGGCCATGATCACCGCCCTGCACGTCGCCGCCGACCTGGAGCGGATGGGCGACCTGGCCGACCACGTGGCGAAGACCGCGTTGCGCCGGCACCCGTCCCCGGCGGTCCCGGCGGAGCTGCGGACGGTCTTCACCGACATGGCGTCGATCGCCGACCGGATGGCCGAGAAGATCGGCAAGGTGCTGGCCGCGCCCGACGCCGATCTCGCCGCCGAACTCGACCGCGACGACGACACGATGGACGACCTGCACAAGAGCCTGTTCGCGGTGCTGCTCGGCGACGACTGGCCGTACGGGGTGGAGACGGCGATCGACGCCACCCTGCTGGGCCGCTTCTACGAGCGGTTCGCCGACCACGCGGTCAACGCCGGTGAGCGCGTCGTCTACCTGATCACCGGGGAGCCCGCCGCGTCGGCCGAGTGAGCCGGTCCGGAAGGGGCTCCTGCCGCGCGCGAGGCGTCGGCAGGGGCCCCTTCCGACGTCGTCAGCGGCCCTGGTTCGCGACCGCGGCGGCGGCGGCCTTGGCGGCGGTCGGGTCGAGGTACGTCCCGCCCAGGGTGAGCGGGCGCAGGTGCGGGTCCAGGTCGTAGCGCAGCGGGATGCCGGTCGGGATGTTCAGCTTGGCGATCGCGGAGTCACTGATCTGGTCGAGGTGCTTGACCAGGGCGCGCAGCGAGTTGCCGTGCGCGGCCACCAGCACCGTCCGGCCGGCCAGGATGTCCGGCACGATCGAGTCGTACCAGTACGGCAGCATCCGCTCGACGACGTCCTTGAGGCACTCGGTGCGCGGCATCAGTTCGGCCGGCAGCAGCGCGTACCGGGGGTCGCCGACCTGCGACCACTCGTCGTCGTCGGCGATCGGCGGCGGCGGCGTGTCGTACGACCGGCGCCAGAGCATGAACTGCTCCTCGCCGTACTCGTCCAGGGTCTGCTTCTTGTCCTTGCCCTGCAACGCGCCGTAGTGACGCTCGTTGAGCCGCCACGACCGGCGCACCGCGATCCAGTGCCGGTCGGCGGCGTTCAACGCCAGCTCGGCGGTGCGGATCGCCCGGCGCATCACGCTGGTGTGCACCACGTCCGGCAGCAGGCCGTGCTCGCGCATCAGCTCGCCGCCGCGCCGCGCCTCGTTCTCACCCTTGGCGGTCAGGTCGACGTCGACCCAGCCGGTGAAGAGGTTCTTCGCGTTCCAGTCGCTCTCGCCGTGCCGCAGCAGGACCAGCGTCCCGATGGTGGGCCCTTCGCTCGCAGTCATGCCGATCATCCTGCCGTACGCCTCCGGTGGACACGCGGGGACGGGCGGTGACGACCACCACGTGGAAAAGCTGGTGACCAGCGATCACGGGCGAGACTAGGTTGTAAGGCGCTTTAGATAGGTCGGTCATTACCGAGGCGGGGGCGCGAGCGTGCGGACGATGCGGGGCTGGTTCCGGGACACCACCGGCGGACTGCCGAGAACCTTCTGGTACCTGTGGGCCGGCACCCTGATCAACCGGCTCGGCTCGTTCGTCCTGATCTTCCTGGCCATCTACCTCACCCAGGAGCGCGGCTTCGACGAGCTCGCGGCCGGCCTGGTGCTCAGCCTCTGGGGCGTCGGCGGCGCGGTCGGCACCACGCTGGGCGGGACGCTCGCCGACCGGTGGGGCCGGCGACCTACGCTGCTCACCGCCCACCTCGGCGCGGCGAGCATGATGCTCGCCCTCGGCTTCGCCCGGGAACTCTGGGCGGTCGCCGTCGGCGCGCTGCTGCTCGGCCTGTTCGCCGAGGCGGCCCGGCCGGCGTTCGGCGCCATGATGATCGACGTCGTCCCGGAGCGGGACCGGCTGCGCGCGTTCTCGCTCAACTACTGGGCGATCAACCTCGGCTTCGCCAGCGCCGCGATCCTCGCCGGGCTCGCCGCCGAGGCCAGCTACCTGCTGCTGTTCGTGATCGACGCGATCACCACCCTGGCCACGGCCGTGATCATCTTCGTCAAGGTGCGAGAGACCCGGGTTTCGGCCGTCGCGGTCACGCTCGCCGCCGAGGCGGCCCGTCCCCGGGGCGCGCTGCGCACCATCCTCACCGACCGGGTGTACCTGGGCTTCGTCGCGCTCAACCTGCTCGGCGCGCTGGTCTTCCTCCAGCACATCTCGATGCTGCCGATCGCCATGGGCGACGACGGCCTGAGCCCGTCCACCTACGGCACCGTGATCGCGCTCAACGGGGTGCTGATCGTGGCCGGGCAGCTCTTCGTCCCGCGGTTGATCCGGGGGCGCAGCCGCTCGCACGTGCTCGCCCTGGCCGCCGTGGTGATGGGGGTCGGCTTCGGGCTCACCGCGTTCGCGGACGTCGCCTGGTTCTACGCGCTGACCGTGCTGGTCTGGACCGTCGGCGAGATGCTCAACTCGCCGTCCAACTCCACCCTGATCGCCGAGCTCTCCCCCGCCGACCTGCGCGGCCGGTACCAGGGGGTGTTCTCGCTGTCCTGGCAGCTCGCCGGGGCCGCCGCCCCGCTGCTCGGCGGCCTGGTCCGGCAGCAGGCCGGCAACGGCGCGCTCTGGCTGGGCTGCGCGGCGCTCGGCGCGGCGATGGCGGTCGGCCACCTGGTCTCCGGCCCGGCCCGGGAGCGGCGGGCCGCCGCGCTGCGCCCGCCGGCCGCGCCGGTCGAGCCGGTCACCGTCGTCCGGCCCCCGGCGCCCCAGGCGGCCGAGGCCGAGGCCGCGGCCACCGCGCCCGCCGAGCCGGTCGGGTCCGCCACCGACGGGTACGCCCCGGAGCCCGACCGGGGCCGCCGGGCCGCCCCGACCCGGTGACCAGGAACACGCTGGCGCGCCCGGCCCTGGCTTTCCTACCGTCGACGGAATTGTCAACAAGCTTTACCGGGAGGTCGGATGCATCCCCTGCGGCGCTGGTGGCATGACTCCGCAGGCGGTCTCCCCGCCACGTTCTGGTACCTCTGGGCGGGTCTGCTGATCAACCGGGCCGGCGCGTTCGCCATGCTCTTCCTGCCGCTGTACCTGGCCGAGGCGCGCGGGGCGAGCGCCGCGCTGGCCGGCGCGGTGGTCGGGGCCTACGGGGCCGGCGGCGCGGTTGGCGTGCTGCTCGGCGGGGTGCTGGCCGACCGGTGGGGACGGCGGGCCACCCTGCTCGCCGCGCACCTGGCCACCGCCGGGCTGATGGTCGGGCTGGCCTTCAGCCGGCACCTGGCCGCAATCGCCGCGCTGGCCGCCCTGGTCGGGGTGGTGCACTCCATGCCCAGCCCGGCCTTCGTCGCCGCGATCGTCGACGTGGTGCCGGAGCACCGCCGTTCCCGCGCGTTCAACCTCCAGTTCTGGGCGTTCAACCTGGGCATGGCCGTGGCCTCGCTGCTGGCCGGCCTGCTCGCCGAGGCCAGCTTCCTGGCGCTGTTCCTGGTCGACGCGGGGGCCACCCTGACCGCCGCCGTCGTGATCTGGTGGAAGGTCCCCGAGACCCTCGCCCGCACCCGGGCCACCCCGTCCCCGGACGGCCACCGGACCGCCCGGAGGGGAGGCACCCGGGGGCCGCGCCGGCCCGGGCTGCACACCGCGCTCACCGACCGGACGTTCCTGGTCTTCGTCGGGCTCACCTTCGTGCTGGCCGTGCTCACCATGCAGACCTCGACGATCATGCCCCTGGCGATGCGCGCGGACGGGCTGGGGCCGTCGGCGTACGGGACGGTGGTGGCGCTCGGCGGTGCCCTCATCGTGCTCGGCCAACTCTTCGTGCCCCGGCTGGTCGACCGGTACCGAAAGGGCGTCGTGCTCGCCGCGTCGACCACGCTGCTCGCCCTCGGCTTCGGTGCCCTGGCCTTCGCCGGGACGCTGCCGGCGTACCTGGCCGCCGCGGTGGTCTGGACGGCCGGCTCGATGCTCGCCGCCCCGCCGAACGCACAGATCAACGCCGACCTCGCCCCGCCCGGGCTGCGCGCCCGCTACCAGTCGGTGTTCTACCTGGCCTTCCCGGCGGCGTCGTTCGTCGCGCCGGCCCTGGGCGGGCTCAGCCTCCAGCACCTCGGCGACCTGCACTGGCTGATCGTCGGCGCGCTGGGCCTGCTGGCCGCCGGGGGCCACCTCCTGGCCGGCCCGCCTCGGGAACGCCGCGTGGCCGCCCTGCGGCATGGGGAAGGGCAGCCCCTGGCCGGGGCCGCCGCCGGGGCCGGCAGCCCCCCGGCCACCAACTAACCAGACAAACGGACATCCGCCCCGGACTGGACGCGAATCCCGGTAACGGGGTGGTTTCATGATCGTCTGTCGTTGAGCGACAGCGGGCCCGGCGTGTCGTGTCGGTATCCAGCAGACGATCATGCCGGGCCATGTTCCGGCGCGGGCCCCGAGAGGGGGCGGGGGGCGGGTTCAGGAACGCGCAAAGCGTCCACCCCGACCTTGGGCCGTGGTGGACGCTCGCAACGTGCCCGGCGGCGGCGGGCGACCCTCACCCCCGTAAGCGTCGCCCGCTCGCGCCGCCGGATCCCCCGGATGGCACCGTCCCCCAACGGTGTGACCCATCCGTTCCCCTGCGCCTCGCCCGTGCACGGATCTGATCGATCCGCCGCTCCCCCGAACGTTTCCGAGCTTGGCGCGGTGCAATAAAGCTAGTTCGCCCAGATTGCGGATTCAACCCGGATCGGCTGTCTCGCCGGTCACAGCACCGTCGTCCGGAACCGGGACCCGGCCTCGCTTGGGCCAACAGCGTCTACCCGCCGGGCATTCCCGCAAACCCTCAGGCGTCAGCCCGATCGGGCGACTCCGTGCGGAAGAAGTTGCTCTGCCGTCCGTCACGCAACTGCTCCTGGTAGATGAGGTTCAGCCGGCGTACGTCGAAGGTGTCGAACCACTCGTCCCAGGTGATCTCGCGCATCCGGCTGCTCTCCCGGTAGCCCGGCATGTTGAACGTCAGCACCCCCGCCCGACCCTCCCGCTCGGTCCCGGCGACCGTGGCCGGCCGCGCGCCGCGCTCCTGCGCCCAGCGCCGGATCACGTCGTGGTCGGTGGTGACCAGGCTGCGCCCCGGGCGCTCCGGCCGGTCCTGGAGCGACGTGATGAGTTGCGAGGACCGCACCGAGCGGGACGTCGAACCTCCGGTCCGGACGGCCGACCGCTGCCGGTTCGGGGCACCCTGGCTAGCCGGGGCCGGCGCCTGCCGCTGGTTGGTGCCCGACCGGCCGGCCGCCGACGGGACGGCCTGCCGCTGGTTCGCGGCGGCCTTCCGGGCCCCGGCGGGGGCCACCCGCCGGTTACCGGCCGCCGTCGTGGTCGTTTTGCGGGCCGGGGCCGCCTTCCGGGCCGGGACGGAGGCCGCCTTCGCCCGGGCCGGAGCCGCCTTCGCCCGGGCCGGAGCCGCCTTCGCCCGCGACCCCGTAGCCTTCGCCCGCGCCGGAGCCGCCTTGGCCCGAGCCGCCTTGGCCGGGGCTGCCTTCCGGGCCGGGGCGGAGGCCGCCTTGGCCCGGGCCGGAGCTGCCTTCGCCCGCGACCCCGTAGCCTTCGCCCGGGCCGGAGCCGCCTTGCGGGCACCCCCGGTCGCCTTGCGCGCGCCGGCTGCGGTCTTCGTGCCACGGGCCCGGCCCGCCGGCCCGGTGCTGCCCCGCGCCGCGCCGCCGGAGCGGACCTCGGCGCGCAGCGTCCGGGTCAGGGTCTTCACCAGTTCCGGCTTGCGCAGGGCGGAGATCCCGGAGACGCCGCGGCGACGCAACTGGCCACGGATGTCGTCGGCCCTCATCCGGGAGATCTCCGACTCGGAGATCCCCGGCGTGTTCGGGGTCTGGTTGCCCGCCTGCCGTTTCGTCCTGGTCGCAGTCCCGCCGCGACCTGAGCTGTTTCGCTGAGCCATGGGATGCACGCTCCTCGACAGTCCGTCCTCGGCGCGCGGTCGGTCCCAGTGCCGCACCGCGCGGTGCGGCATACCCCTCAGGACGGCTCCGAACCCCCCGCCTGCGCCGACGTCGCCGGCGACGGCTCGAAGAGGTGCGCGAACGCAGCCAGGTTGGCGGTCGACTCGCCGCGCTTGACCCGCCACTCCCACTCCCGCCGGATGGCGGCGCCGAAGCCGATCTCCAGCATCGTGTCGAAGGACTCGTCGGCGTACGTCAGCACTGCGCCGAGCAGCCGGTCCAGCTCGGCCTCGTCGAGCCCTCCGAGGTTGACCCGGCCGGTCAGGTAGACGTCGCCGGCCGCGTCGATGGAGAAGGACACCCCGTACATCCTGGCGTTGCGTTGCAACAGCCACGCCCACAGCTCCTCGCGCCGCTCGTCCGGCTGGCGCATCACGAACGCCTCGACCCGCAGCGCGTGCTCACCGACGATGAGATTGCAGACCGTCTTGAGCTTGTGGGTGCCGGGCAGGGTGACCGCGTACGACGCCTCGCCGGTGGACTCGGCGACCAGCTCCCGCTCCGCGCACACCGACTCGATCAGGGCGGCGACTTCGCTCTTCGCGCTGCTCATCCGCCCCACTCTACGGCCGCCCCGCCCCGCCCACCGGACGGTCGCCGCCGGCGAAGGGGCACCGGAGGTCTCCATGGACGCGGGGCCCTGCCCCGTCTCACCACGAACAGCTCAGGGCGGGGTCGCCGGCGAGTTGGGCGGCCATCCGGCCGCGCCGCTCGGCGATCGTCTCGCCGTACACGTTGAGCAGGTGGGAGACCGTCCGGTCCCAGGAGAAGTTGCGGGCGTGCCGCTCGGCGCCCAGGCCCAGGGTGGCCCGGCGCACCCGGTCGGGCAACAGGCGGGCCAGCTCACGAGCCCAGTCGACCGGGTCGTGGCCGTCGATCAGCACCCCGCTGACCTGGTCCCGGACGGCGGTGACCAGGCCACCCACGGCGGCGGCCAGCACCGGCGTACCGCACGCCTGGGCCTCCAGGGCGACCAGCCCGAACGACTCGTTGTGCGACGGCACCGCGACCAGGTCGGCGGCCCGGTACACGGCCGGCAGGTCGTCGCCCGTGCACGGCGGCAGGAAGCGCAGCCGGTCGGCGACCCCGAGCGAGCCGGCCAGCTCGATCAGGGCGGTCGGCCGGTCCAACCCGCTGCCGCTGGGGCCGCCGACGATCACCACGGTCAGCTCGTCGGCGAGCAGCGGGTCGCGCTCACGCAGCGCGGCGGCGGCACGGATCAGCACGTCGGGGGCCTTCAGCGGCTGGATCCGACCGACGAAGGCCACCACGTACCCCTCGGCGGGCAGCCCCAGCCGGCGGCGGGCGGCGAGCATCGCGGCGTGCCGGTCCCCGGCGGCGGGGCGGAACCGGCCCAGGTCGACGCCGGGCTCGACCACGGCGACCCGGGCCGGGTCGGCGGCGTACCGGTGGAGCAGGTCGCGGGCCTCGACCTCGGTGTTGGCGACCAGCCGGTCGGCCTCGGCGACCACCTGCTCCTCGCCGATCACCCGGGCCTTCGGCTCCGGCCGGTCCCCCACCGCAAGCTGTGCGTTCTTCACCTTGGCGAGGGTGTGGGCGGTGTGCACCAACGGCACCCCCCAGCGTTCCTTGGCCAGCCAGCCGATCTGCCCGGAGAGCCAGTAGTGGGAGTGGATGAGGTCGTAGTGGCCCGGTGGGCGGGCCGCCTCGGCCCGTAGCACCCCGGCCGTGAACGCGCAGAGCTGGCCGGGCAGCTCCTCCTTCGTCAGCCCTTCGAGGGGACCGGCGGTGACGTGCCGGACGTGCACGCCGGGTGCCATCTCCACCACCGGCGGCAGGTCGCCGGAGGTGGCCCGGGTGAAGATCTCCACCTCGACGCCGGCCTCGGCCAACCGCCGGGCGACCTCCAGGATGTACACGTTCATCCCACCCGCGTCGCCCGTGCCGGGCTGGTGCAGGGGTGAGGTGTGCACCGACAGGGTGGCGATACGCCGGGGCAGCGGCCACGGCCGGGCACCTCGCTGACGACCGATACCGGTGTGCAATTCCGCCACGTCCGCTCCCTCTGTCACGGTTGACGCCGTCCCGCACGACCGGCGCTTCTCGGTCAACCTGCGCGCCGGGTGTCATCTTCCCCATCGGGTATCGGAAATGCGTCCCGCCAACCCCCGAGCGTGACGGACCTCATCGCGCCGCGCGCCCGCCCATTGGCACCGGACCGGCCCGACCGGTGAGAATGGCCGGATGACCTCTGTCGCGATCGTCACCGGGGCGTCCAGCGGGATCGGCGCGGCCACCGCCCGCCGGCTGGCCACCGAGGGATTCCACGTGCTCGCCGCCGCCCGCCGCACCGACCGACTGGCCGAGTTGGTCGCCGGAATCGAGGCGGCCGGCGGGGCGGCCACCGCAGTGGAGTGCGACGTCACCTCGCAGGAGTCGGTCGACGGCCTGGCCGAGGCCGCCGCGGCGGCTCCCGGCCCGGTCACCCTGCTGGTCAACAACGCCGGGGGCGCACGCGGGTTGGACCCGGTGGAGTCCGGCTCGGTGGACGACTGGCAGTGGATGTACGACGTGAACGTGCTCGGCACCCTGCGGGTCACCCAGGCCCTGCTGCCGGCGCTGGAGGCGTCCGGCGCCGGCACCGTCGTGGTCGTCTCCTCCACGGCCGGCTTCATCGTGTACGAGGGCGGGGGCGGATACTCCGCCGCGAAGCACGCGCAGACGGCGATCGCCGGCACGCTGCGGCTGGAGCTGTGCGGCCGGCCGGTCCGGATCATCGAGATCGATCCGGGGATGGTGCGGACCGACGAGTTCGGGCTGGTTCGCTTCGGCGGCGACGCCGGGCGGGCGGCGGCGGCCTACGCGGGGGTGGCCGAGCCGCTGGTCGCCGAGGACGTCGCCGACTGCATCGCCTGGTGCGCGACCCGCCCGCAGCACGTGAACATCGACCGGCTGGTGGTCCGCCCGCTGGCCCAGGCCGCCCAGCACAAGGTGCATCGGACGAACCCGTGAGGCACCCGGAGTGATCCGGTCCCGGGGACGAGGGCGGCGCTGATGCGACCCCAGGGCGTGGTCACCCGGGGCACGACGAACCCCAACCGGCTGCGCCGGGTGGACAACTGGATCGTCGGGACGTGCGGCGGCCGGCTCCGGGCGGCGCCGGACCCGCTGGTGGTCGACCTCGGCTACGGCGCCACGCCGGTCACCGCCGTGGAGCTGCGCGCCCGGCTGGCCGCCGGGGTCCGCGCCGACGTGCGGGTGGTCGGGCTGGAAATCGATCCGGTACGCGTCGCCGCCGCCCGGCCCGCCGCCGACCCGCCGGGGCTCACCTTCGCCCGGGGCGGGTTCGAGCTGGCCGGGCTGCGGCCCGTCCTGGTCCGGGCGTTCAACGTGCTCCGCCAGTACGACGAGGGCGAGGTCGCCGACGCCTGGCGCACGGTCACCGACCGGCTGGCCCCGGGCGGGGCACTGGTCGAGGGCACCTGTGACGAACTGGGCAGGCTCGGCGGCTGGGTGCTGGTCGACGCCGCCGGCCCGCGAACGCTCACCCTGGCCGCCAAGCTCACCACGCTGGCCAGCCCCGCCGAGCTGGCCGAGCGGCTGCCGAAGGCACTGATCCACCGCAACGTGCCGGGCGAACCCATCCACGCCCTGCTCCGCGATTTGGACGACGCCTGGCGGGCCGCCGCCCCCTACGCCCCCTTCGGCCCCCGCCAGCGCTGGCTGCACGCGGTCGCGGCGACCCGCGCTTCGGGCTGGCCGATCGAGCACCGCCCCCGCCGCTGGCGCCTCGGCGAACTGACCGTCCCCTGGCCCGCCGTCGCCCCCACCTGACGGTAAGTCAGAGGGTGCAGTTGATGAGGACGGGTTCGGGGTGGAGGGTGACCGCGAAGCGGGCGTGGACGCCGTCGCGGATGTCGCGGGCCAGGGCGATCAGGGCCGCCGTGCTGGCGGTGCCGGCGCGGTTGGTGAGGGCGAGGGTGTGCTTGCCGGAGATGGCCACCCCCTCCGGGCCGGGGTGGCCCTTGGCGAACCCGGCCCGGTCGATCAGCCAGGCCGCGCTGACCTTGACCGTGTCGCCGGCCCCTGGCCAGTGCGGCGGCTCGCCGAGGTCGGCGGCGCGCTCGCGCAGCAGCTCGTAGCCCTCCCGGTCCAGCACCGGGTTGGTGAAGAACGAGCCCACCGACCAGGTGTCCGGGTCACCGGCGTCGAGCACCATGCCCTTGCCGGCCCGCAGCCGCAGCACGGTCGCCCGCGCGTCGGCCAGCGGCACCCGGTCGCCGACCTCGACGCCGAGCGCCCGCGCCAGCTCGGCGTAGCGGACCTGGCCGGACAGCGGGGACCGGGCGAGCCGGAAGTCGACCGAGAGCACCACCCAGCGCTCGCTGTACTTGAAGATGCTCGACCGGTACGCGAAGCCGCAGTCGGCCGCCTCCACCCGGCCCACGGTGCCGTCGGCGTGGTCGTACACCTGGACGCCGGTGATCGTCTCGGCCACCTCCTGGCCGTACGCGCCGACGTTCTGGATCGGGGTGGCGCCGGCGGAGCCCGGGATGCCGGACAGGCACTCCAACCCGGACCAGCCGTTGGCCACGGTCGCGGCGACCAGGTCGTCCCACGGCTCGCCGGCCTCCACCCGTACGGTGACGGTGTCGGCGTCCTCGGCGACCACCCGCAGCCCCCGGGAGCGCACCAGCACGACGGTGCCGGGGAAGCCGGCGTCGCCGATCACCACGTTGCTGCCCCCGGCGAGGACAAGCACCTGGTCGTCCCGTAGGCGCGCCTGCTGCACCTTTTGTACGATCTCTTCGGCGCTGGCGGCGGTCTCGACCCGTCCCGCCGCGCCACCGAGGCGCAGGGTGGTGTATCTCGCCAACGACATCGGGTCGGCGGCGTGGATTTCGGTGGCCGGCTGGGCACTAACGTCTGACACGCCTTTCACCCTAGGCTGAGGGGCAGCCGTGGCACCCACTGGTGGCCCGGTCGCCCGGAAGGATCCTGATGAGCAGACTGCACGGCACGAAGGACTTCTGGATCGGCGCGCTCCGGGCGGAGGGGCCCGCGTTCGCCGCCGCCGTCGCGGAAGCGCCTCCCGAGACACCCGTGCTCTCCTGCCCCGGTTGGACGATCACCGACCTGACCCTGCACCTCGGCGAGGTCTACCGCCGGGTGCAGATCTACGTCACGGCCAACAGCACCACCCGGCCGGAGGGTGTCGAGGCGGGCGGGCCGCCGCCGGAGCTGACCCCGTTGCAGTTCTTCCAACAGGGGTACGACCGGCTGATGACCACGTTCGACGGGCTGGACCCGGAGGCCCCGGCGTGGAACTGGGCGCCGCAGCCGAAGAAGGCGGGGTTCTGGCCCCGCCGGGTGGCGCACGAGACGTCGGTGCACCGCTGGGACGCCCAGCTCGCCATCGCCGCCGGCGAGCCGATCGAGGCCAAGCTCGCGGCTGACGGGGTGAGCGAGGTGCTGGACACCTGGCTGCCCGCCGGCAAGCGGACGGCGACCGGCCGGTGGCACGGGGTCGTGCACCTCTCCGCGCCCGACGCCGGCCAGGACTGGTACCTGCGGCTGCGCGGCGAGGGCGTCGCGCTGCTGGACACCGACACCATCCTCGACCACGACGAGCACCACGCCCGGGCCGAGGTCACGGGGACTGCGAGCGACCTGCTGCTGGCCCTGATGGGCCGGGTCAGCTTCGACACCCTTGGCGTGGCCGGGGACCGGACGCTGCTCGACGGCCTCCGCACCGGCTGAGGCGCGCTTTGAGAGCGCTCTCTTGACATTCGGTGACCGGACCACCACTCTCTTGTGAGAGCGCTCTCTTAGACACCCGGAGCATCCGAACAGATCAGCGGCGGGATCATGGAAGGTGCGGTCAAGGCGTGAGTGAACTCCGATTCCCCGAAGGCTTCGTCTGGGGTGCGGCCACTGCGGCGTACCAGATCGAGGGCGCGGCCCGCGACGACGGCCGGGGCCCGTCCATCTGGGACACCTTCAGCCGTACCCCGGGCAAGGTCTTCGCCGGCCATACCGGCGATGTCGCCTGCGACCACTACCACCGGTACGCCGACGACGTGGCCCTCATGGCGGAGCTGGGGCTGAGGGCGTACCGGTTCTCGGTCGCCTGGTCGCGGATCCAGCCCGACGGCACCGGGCCGGTGAACCCGCGCGGCCTGGACTTCTACGACCGGCTGACCGACGCGCTGCTGGACCGGGGCATCGACCCGATCGTCACGCTCTACCACTGGGACCTGCCGCAGACCCTCCAGGACCGGGGCGGCTGGGCCAACCGGGAGACCGCCGAACACCTCGCCACGTACGCGGCGGCGGTGCACGGCCGGCTCGGCGACCGGATCCGCACCTGGACCACGCTCAACGAGCCGTGGTGCTCGGCCTACCTCGGGTACGGCAACGGGGTGCACGCCCCCGGCGTGCGGGACGCGGGGGCCGCCTTCGCCGCCGTGCACCACCTGCTGCTCGGGCACGGCCTGGCGGCCCGGGCGCTGCGCGCGGCCGGCGCGGAGGTCGTCGGGATCACGCTGAACCCGGCGGACGTGCAGCCGGCGGACCCGGACAGCGCGGCGGACGCCGCAGCGGTCCGGTTGGTCGACGGGTTGCAGAACCGGATCTTCCTGGACCCGCTGACCGGCGCCGGCTACCCGGCCGATGTGCTGGAGCACGTCTCCCGGATGGTGGAGCCGACCTTCATCCGGGACGGGGACGAGAAGTTGATCGCCGCCCCCATCGACCTGCTCGGGATCAACTACTACGCCCCGACGTACGTGGCCGGCCGGCCGGACGGCGCCGGCGGCGGGGCGTACCCGGGGACCGAGCGGGCGGTGGAGTTCCTGCCGGCGACCGGGCCGCTGACCGAGATGGGCTGGATGATCGAGCCGGCCGGACTCACCCGCCTGCTGGAGCGGCTCGCCGCCGACTACCCGGGCCTGCCGCTGATGATCACGGAGAACGGCGGGGCGTTCCCGGACCGGGGCGGCGAGGCAGGGCCGGACGGGGCCACTCCGGTGGCCGACACCGACCGGATCGCCTACCTCGACGGGCACCTTCGGGCGGTACACGAAGCCATTGGCCGGGGAGTGGACCTGCGCGGCTATCTCGTATGGTCGTTGTTGGACAACTTCGAGTGGGCCGAGGGGTACCGCAAGCGGTTCGGGATCGTCCACGTCGACTACCTGACCCAGCGGCGCACACCGAAGGCCAGCGCCCGGTGGTACCAGGGGGTGATCTCCCGGAACGGGCTGTGACGAGGTGGTGAGCACTCCGATGACGACGGTCCAGCGGCCGACCCTGGAGGCGGTGGCCCGGCGGGCCGGCGTGTCCCGGGCGACGGTCTCGCGGGTGGTGAACGGTTCCACGACCGTCGCCGAGCCGATCCAGGAGGCGGTCCGCCTGGCGGTGGCCGAGCTGGGGTACGTGCCGAACCTGGCCGCCCGCAGCCTGGTCACCCAGCGGACCGACTCGGTCGCCCTGGTCCTGCCCGAGGAGGCGACCCGGGTGTTCTCCGACGACCAGGTGTTCCCGAGCATCATCCGGGGGGTCGCCCAGGAGCTGGAGGCGGCCGACAAGCAGCTCGTGCTGATGCTGGCCGGCTCGCCGGCCGGGCACGCCCGGGTGGAGCGGTACACCACCGGGCGGCACGTCGACGGGGCGATCTTCGCCTCGCTGCACGGGGCGGACCCGCTGCCGGGGAAGCTGGCCCGGCTGGGCATCCCGGTGGTGTGCAGTGGCCGCCCGCTCGGCGACGTCGGGGTGCCGTACGTCGACGTCGACCACGTCGGCGGGGTGACCCGGGCGGTACGGCACCTGCTCGACTCGGGGCGGCGGCGGATCGCCACCATCGCCGGCCCGCAGGACATGATCGCCGGGATGGAGCGGCTCACCGGGTACCTGGAGACGGTCGCCGAGGCCGGGTTGCCGGAGCGGGTCGCGTTCGGGGACTTCACCCGCGAGTCGGGGGCGGCGGCCATGCGCCGGCTCCTCGACGCCCACCCCGACCTGGACGCCGTCTTCGCCGCGTCGGACCTGATGGCACACGCGGCCATGCGGACGCTGCGCGAGGCGGGTCGGCGGGTGCCCGAAGACGTCGCGATGATCGGCTTCGACGACATCGAGACCGCCGCGTACACCGAGCCACCGCTGACCACGGTGCGGCAGCCGCTGCTGGAACTGGGCCGGGAGGCCGCCCGCCAACTGCTGCGGATGGCTGCCGGCGAGGAGGTCGAGGTGGCCCTCGTCCTCCCCACGGAACTGGTCGTCCGCGCCTCCGCGTGAGCCGTGGTGCGCGGTAATGCCGTGGCGGCGGGGCCGGCGGGCGCACTAGCGTCGCGCGGATGAGCGATGCCGTGGCGCTGGTGCGCGTACCCGAGCTGTCCGACGCCGCCGAGTACGCCTACGCGGCCACCGTCGACCCGCCGGCCCGGCTGGTGTTCACCGCCGGGGCCTGCCCGCTCGACGCCGAGGGTCGCACGGTCGCGCCGGGCGACCCGGCGGCCCAGGCCCGGCAGGTGATGGCCAACCTGGAGGTCGCGCTCGCCGCCGCCGGGGCCCGCCTCGCCGACGTCGTCAAGACCACCGTGTACGTCGCGTCGCCCCGGCAGGTCGACCTGGTGGCCGCGTGGGAGGTGGTCCGGGACGCGTTCGGCGACCACGATCCGCCGAGCACCCTGCTCGGGGTGGCCGTGCTCGGGTACACCGACCAGCTCGTCGAGGTGGAGGCCGTCGCCGCCGTCCGGGATGAGACCCGATGACGATCCGCGTCGCCCGGCCTGAGGACGCCGCCGACGTGGTGGCCCTGCGGGCGCTCGTGTTCCCGTACCTCGTGCGGAGTGTGGCCTCGACCCGGAAGATGATCACCGAGCCGTCGCCCGGCGAGGACTGGACTGCCTTCGTGGCCGAGGTCGACGGCGCGGTGGTGGGCTGGGTGTCGGCGTACCGCGACGGTCAGACGTCCGAGGTGGGGTCCGGCGACGTGTCGCTGCTGCACGTCCACCCCGGGCACCGGGGGCGGGGCATCGGCTCCGGGCTGCTGGCCGCCGCGCTGGACCACCTGACCCCGCTCGGCATCCGCCGGGTGCACGGCTGGGCGCTGGCCGACGGGCTGCCGTTCGCCCGTCGGCACGGCTTCACGGCGGGCCGGGAGCTGCGCTACTCGGCGGTGGAGCTGCGCTCGGCTCCCCCGCCGCCGGCCGCGCCCCCGCACGTACGCCTGTGCCCGCTGAGCGGGCTCGACCCGTACCAGGTCTACCTGGCCAACCGGGCGGCGGCCGTCGACGAGCCGGGCGACGTGCCGAGGGACGCCATGAGCTACGAGAGCTTCCGGTACGAGGTCTGGGACAACCTCGGCCTGGACCGGGAGGCCAGCACCGCCGTCGAGGCCGACGGTGCGGTCGTCGCGTTCAGCCTGGTCAAGCGGGACGGCGACCGGATGTGGTCGGACTACACCGCCACGGTGCCGCAGCACCGGGGCCGGGGGCTGGCCCGGCTGGCGAAGGCGAACGCCCTGCACCGGGCCGCCGCCTCGGGGGTACGCGTCGCGTACACCTCGAACGACGCGGCGAACGCGCCGATGCTGGCGATCAACGAGAGGCTGGGGTACCGGCCCGTGGCCACCCAGTGGTCCTGCCGGCGCGAGCTGTCCTGACATCGGCGCGGAGATCGACCTTCGGAGGGGCGGCGGCGAGGGCGTACCCCGCTCAGGGCGACCCCGGGGGCGACGGCCGACTGGCCGCGCAGACGCGGGCGAGCACGAAGTTGTCGGCGTCCCCGGCGATCGTCGCCGTACCGCCCACCAGCGTCCAGCCGGCCGGCAGGCGGAGCCACGCCAGACTGGCGCCATGATCGTCGACGATCGCGCCGCCCTCGGCCGGGACGGCGGTGACGACCCGCCCCTGATCTCCGGTGGCGAACGCGGGCGTCACCGCGATGAACCGGGCCGCGACCGCACCGGCCGGCAGGCCGAACACCCAGACGTCCTCGTCGGGGTGGGGGCCGCCGCCCAGCTCCGGCGTGCAGGCACGCTCCTGGGTGGCCGCGACGATGGGCCCGGCGGCGGGGTCCAGCCCGATCGTGGTCCGGGGGCCGGGCGGAAGCGGCATGGGGCGCTCAGCACCGGCCGGCACGGCCTCCCGCGACCTGGCCCGGGCCAGGTCGGCCGCGCCGAGCACCAGCAGACAGGCCGTGGTCACCCAGACGGCGGACCTGAGCCGGGCAGCTTCCACGCGACGCACTCCTGACGGCTTTGCACCTTTTGCACCTATCAAGATAGGGCCTCACGCCGCCCGTGTCCGCTTTTGCGTTGTTTGTTCGGACATGCCCCGCCGGTCAGGAGGAGGCGAGCCGCCGGGCCGCCGCGTACGTCTCGGCCCCGAAGAGGACCAGACGGACCTCGGTGACGTGCGCCGGAGACGCGGCACGCAGCACCGCGAGGGCCTGGCGTACGGCGTCCTCCACCGGCCAGCCGTAGATGCCGGCCGAGATCAGCGGGAACGCCACCGTAGCGGCGCCCAGCCCGTCGGCCACCGCCAGGCTGTTGGTGTAGCAGTCCCGCAGCAGCGCCGACCGGTCCTCGGTGGCCGAGAAGACCGGCCCGACCGTGTGCACCACCCAGCGGGGCCGGCAGCTCACCGGCGGTGGTGGCGACCGCCTGGCCGGTCGGCAGGCCCCGGCCGTACCGGGACGCGCGCAGCGCCCGGCACTCGGTCAGGATGGCCGGGCCGCCCCGCCGGTGGATCGCGCCGTCCACGCCCCCGCCGCCGAGCAGCGAGGAGTTGGCCGCGTTCACGATCGCGTCGACCCGCTGGGCGGTGATGTCCCCCTCGGCCAGGATGATCTCCACTTCAGCCCTCCCCGACGGATCGGTGCGGCGCCTCGAAAGGCCGGTGCGGCTGCCCGGTCGGCCCACCGGCGGACCGGTGCGGCTCCTCGACGGGCTGGCCGAGGGAGCGGCGGGTGAGCAGGGCCGCGCCGGCCACCGCCGCCGGCATGATCAACACCGCCCCGAGTGGGATCAGGAAGCAGACGAAGACGGCCACCCCGAAGCCGAGGGTGGTGGGCCGGTCGACCTTCAGCCGGGCCCGGCGGTCCGGCAGCCGCATGCCGCGCCGGGAGAACGCCGCCCCGGTCAGCTCCAGGGCGAGGAGCCAGCCGCCCACCGCCGCCCCGATCACCGGCACGACCGTCTGGCCGACCACCGGGATGAACCCGGCCGCGAAGAGCGGGATGCCGACGAGCACGGAGATCGCAACCAGTCGCAACGAGTCGACGAGGCTGCGGCGCAGCGACGACCAGAACGGCACCTCCACCGCGCCGGGGGTGCCGCCGTACCGCTCCTCCACCCGCTCGGAGATCTTCTCGTAGAACGGGTCGCCGATGACCAGGGTGACCGCGGTGAAGGTGAGCACCCCGAGCAGCCCGCCGACCCCGAGGAAGGCCAGCCCGGCGATCACCCGGACCAGGCTGCGGGCGGTGGCCGACCAGTCGTCGGCGAACGGGGTGACCAGCGCGGCCAGGTCGTCCACGAAGTACACCAGGGTGACGAACGCTCCCACGAACAGCGCCCCGGAGAGCAGCGCCGGGACGATGCCGAGCAGCATCAGGCCGGGGCTGCGGACGTACAGGCCGAGGCCGCGCAGGAGCAGGCCGACCCCGGAGAAGAACCGACCGACGGCGCCGGTCACCGGCGCGGTGATGTTGCTGGGTACGTTCACGACCGCTGAGCCTAACGGCGACCGGCACATCCGGCCCGTCGTCCCCGCCCGACACAATGGGTGGGTGCGGGCCTCTCGGTTGATCTCGTTGGTGCTGCTGCTCCAGTCCCGGGAGACGATGACGGCCGCCGAGCTGGCCCGGGAGCTGGAGGTTTCCGAGCGGACCGTGTACCGGGATGTGCTGGCGCTCTCCGCCGCCGGGGTGCCGGTCTACGCCGACCGGGGCCGCTCCGGCGGGTACCGGCTGATCGGCGGGTACCGGACCCGGCTGACCGGGCTGACCCGGGACGAGGCGGAGGCGCTCTTCCTGACCGGCCTGCCCGGCCCGGCCGGGGACCTGGGGCTGGCCGACGCGGTCGCCTCCGCCGAGCTGAAGGTGCTGGCCGCGCTGCCGCCCGCGCTGCGCGACGCGCCGGCCCGCGTCGGGCAGCGGTTCCACCTCGACGTGCCGGGCTGGTTCCGGGACGCGACGCCGCCGCCATGGCTGGCCGAGCTGGCCCGGGCGGTGTGGCGGGACCGGGTCGTCGAGCTGCGCTACCGGCGCGGCGAGCGGGAGGTCGTCCGGCGGGTGGAGCCGTACGGGCTGGTGCTCAAGAGCGGGGTCTGGTATCTGGTCGCCCGGCTCGGCGACGCCACCCGGACGTACCGGGTGGACCGGGTGGCCGACGTGCTGACGGCCGAGGAGACGTTCGACCGGGACGAGGGCTTCGACCTGGGCGGCCACTGGCGCGACCAGGCCGAGGCGTTCCTGCGGAGCATGCAGCGGGCCGAGGTCGGCGTCCGGCTCAGCCCCGCCGGCCTGCGCGCGCTCCGCCGGGCCCCGGAGGCCCCCTTCGGGTACGCCGAGGCGACCCGCGCCGCCGGCGAGCCCGACGGGCAGGGCTGGGTGGTCACCCGGCTGCCCGTCGAGTCCGTCGAGGTGGCGTACGAGTTGCTGCTGCGGCTCGGGCCGGAGGTGGAGGTGCTCGACCCGCCCGAGCTGCGGCAGCGGGTGGCCGACGCCGCCGCCCGGCTCGCCGCGCTGTACGGCGGGGCGCAGTGACCGGGCCGTCATGCGGCGGGGGCGGGACGGTCAGCGGTAGTCGGCGACGTCGCTTGGCTTGCCGCCGTCCACCACCTCGCTGATGTAGCGGAAGCCGTCCGGTTGGCTGCCGTCGAGGTCGGTGAAGCCGTACACCCGGGCCAGCTCGCCGCTGGAGACGGACTTACCGTTCCAGCGGGCCCGGTCGGAGTCGGCGGCCATCGCGGCCACCGCCCGCCCGACATAGGCCGGGGTCTCCGAGATGAGGAAGTGCGGGTCCTTCGCCGCGCCGTCGTGCCAGTTCTCCTCGGTCACCCCGAAGCGCTCCAGCATGTACTCGGAGCGGATCCAGCCGGGGGTGAGCGCGACCGCCGTGCCGCCGTGCGGCTCCAGCTCGTGCGCCTGGGTGAAGGCGAGCCGGTTCACGCAGGTCTTGGCCAGGTCGTAGAAGACCGACAGCCGGTAGTGGGCGTCGTTGTACTCCCGGGTCCCGTCGCCGATCTCCACCACCAGCCCGCCGGGGCGGCGGATCAGCAGCGGCAGCGCGAAGTGGCTGGTGACGATGTGGGTGTCGACCGCCAGCCGCAGGGTGCGGAAGCCGGGCTCCAGGGGCTGCTCCCAGACCGGCTTCTCCCAGGTGACCATGTGGTCGGCGCCCCAGATGTCGTTGACCAGCACGTCGAGCCGGCCCTGCTCGGCGTCGATCCGGGCCACCAGGTCGCGGACCTGGTCGGGGACGAGGTGGTCAACCCGGACCGCGATGCCGGTGCCCCCGGCGGCGGTGACCAGCTCCGCGGTCTCCTCGATGGTCTCCGGCCGGTCCAGCTCCGAACGCCCGGCCCTACTGCTGCGGCCGGTCGCGTACACCGTGGCCCCGGCGGCGCCGAGCTGGACCGCGATCTGCCGGCCGGCGCCCCGGGTCGCCCCGGCGACGAGCGCAATCTTCCCTGACAGGGGTTTCGTCGTCATGCGGTCGACCCTGACAGCAATACCTGACAGCCGAAGTCCGGTTTCGCGGACGGGTGTCCTGCGTCATGCTCGGCTGTATGCACCTGCTGCTCTCCGGCGTCGTCGGCTCGGTCGCGTACGGGCTGGCCGGGCCCGGGTCCGACGTCGACCGGATCGGGGTGTACGCCGCGCCGACGGTCGCCTTCCACGGGCTGCGCCCGCCCCGCGAGTCGCTGGTCACCACCGACCCGGACGTCACCCTGCACGAGGCCGGCAAGTACGCCCGGCTCGCGCTCAGCGGCAACCCGACCGCCACCGAGCTGATGTGGCTGCCCGACGACTGCTACGAGACCCGCACGGAGCTGGGCGACCGGCTGGTCGCCATCCGCTCGGCGTTCCTGAGCGCGCCCCGGGTCCGCGACGCCTACCTCGGGTACGCCACCCAGCAGTTCCGCAAGCTGGTCTCGCGGGGCGACGGGACGTTCTCGGCCGACACCCGGCGGCGGACGGCCAAGCACGCCCGGCACCTGGCCCGGCTGGTGCACCAGGGCCAACTGCTGTACGCCACCGGCGTCCTGGAGATCCGGCTGGCCGACCCGGAGCGGTTCCGGGCGTTCGGCGAGCGGGTGGCCGGCGGCGAGCTGGACGAGGCGCGGGCCCTGATCGCCGACGCGGAACGGGACTTCGACGCCGTGCGTACCCCGCTGCCGGACCGGCCCGACGAGGCCACGGTCGAGCGGTGGCTGCTCGACGTGCGGGCCGCCCACCTGCCGCCGGAGCTGACCGGCTGACAGCAGGTCACCCGTTGAGGAACGTGGAGATCCGTTCCCGCAGGTCGGCGCGTTCCGACCAGAGCACGCCCGGGCGGTCGTACACGTGCAGGGTGGCCCGGGGCAGGGCGGCGGCGAGCTGCTCGGCGACCTCGACCGGATGCAGGTCGTCGCCTGTGCAGGCGAGCACCAGTGCGGGGGCGTCCACCGCCGCCAGCGCCGCCCGGTCGTCGAGCGGAACCTGGTCGGGCAGCCCGGCCAGGCCCGCCGCGAGGCCGTCGCGCAGGAGCTGGTCCAACCGCTGCCGCAGGTACGCCCACCCGGCGGGGGTGTTGCGCACGGCGGGCGGCAGTTCGACCGCGACGACGTCGGCGACGGCCGAGGCGTCGCCGCTCTCGACCGCGGCGACCAGGTCGGTGATCCGGTCCCGGGCAACCTGGCCCCGCGGCCGGTCGAGCGCGGCCGGGAGGAAGAAGACCAGCCGCTCGAAGCGCTCCGGGCTCTCGGCCAGCAGCCGGCAGAGCGCGCCCGCGCCGAGGCTGGCCCCGAACGCCCGGGTGGCTCCACCGAGGTCGGCGACGGCCCGCAGGTCACGGGCCAGGTCCAGGTAGCTCCACGGGCCGGGCGGCGCGTCGGAGCGGCCGTGCCCCCGGAACTGGAAGAAGACCTTACGGCCGGTGACCCCGCTGCCGAACGGGCGGGTGGTGGCGATGCCGTTGCCCAGCCCGTGCGCGAACACGGTGGCCGGGACGCCGACGCCGGTGACGAGCTGTTCGAGCCGGACCCCGTGCGGGGTGGTGACCAGCTCGGTCTCCGGCTCGGGCAGGGCGGGCCGGCCGGTGCGCGGGGCACCCGGGCCCGGGCCCCAGGTCCGTGGCCCACCGTCCGGCGGCGGGGGCCAGCGGAACCCTCTCACCAGGACGACCCCCGGCCGCCGTGCAGGTCGCGCAGCCCGGCCCGAACGTCGAGCAGGTAGATCAGGGCGGCGGCGATGCCGATCAGGCCGAAGATGTTGAGCACGTTGTTGGTCAGCAGGGTGAGCACCAGGCAGACCGCGAGGATGGCGATCCACCCGCCCTTGGGCAGGGTGCCGATCGCGGCGAAGCCCTCGCCGCGCTGAGTGATCGCGTGCACCAGTGCCACCCCCTCGATGACAAGGGCGAACACCAGCAACAGCATGGTGATCCAGTACTGGACCTCGAAGGCGAAGATCGGCGCGGCGTTGGCCATGCCGGCAAGCTTATGCCGACGACCCCGGATCCGTCCGTCAGGACGCATCCGGGGTCGTGCCGCACGGGTCGGCGGGTTGGCTACTCGGCGGCCGGGCGGGTGCGCCGGGTCGTCTTCGGCAGCATGGCCGACGGGGTGTCGGCGGCGGCCTGCGGAGCCGCCTTGCCGGTCGCCTTGGCCGCGGTCGCCTTGGTCGCCCGGGTACGCGGGGTCTTCGCGGCGGCCGGCTTGGCCTCCACGACCTCGGCCACGTCGGCCGGGGTCGGGACGTCGGTCTTCGCCGCCGCCGGGGCCTCGGTCACCGTCGGGGTGGCCGCCGGGGTCGCGGTCAGCTCCGCCTCGGTCGCCTCGATGTCGGCGTTGACCGCGTCGGCGGCGTCCAGCACCCCGGCGCCGACCACCCGCTCGCCGCGGGCGACCAGCTCGCCGTACGCGGCCAGGGCCCGCACCTGGGCGGCCTGCGCGCCGGCGACGACGACGGCGGCGTTGCGGGCGGCCAGCTCGCGGATCCGGTCGAGGTCGGCGGCCTCGCGCAGCCGGTTGACGTCGGCCGCCTCGCGCAGGCGGTTCAGTTCGGCCTGGACGCCCTTCCCGCTCAGCTCGGTGGCGGTCTGGTTGGCGGTGCGAAGCGTCTCGGTGGCCCTCTGGCGCAGCTCGAAGCCGGTCACGACGGCCTTGCCGCCGAGTCCGGCGACGACCTTGCCGCCCAGGTCGGTGACGACCGTCGGCAGCTTGCGCAGCTGCTCGATCGCCAGGTCACCGGCGCCGGCGGCGGCGTAGAGCGGGGCCGGGATGCGGTTGGTCTTCGGCTGGGTCATGACTTCTCCTCCTCGACCGCGGCAGCGGTCTTGTCCTCGTCGACCGCGGCGGCGGTCCTGTCGGCCGCCTGCGGGGCGGCCTTCCTCGCTGGGCTGTTGCTGCGCGGGGCCGGCGCCGAGCCCGCCTCGGTGACGGCGACCGACTCCAGGACCGCCTCGGTCGGGGTGCCCTCCGGCGTGGTGGGCCCGGTCGCGGCCGGGGCCACCGTGGCGGGGGCCTGTGGCGCGCTGGCCGTCGCCGGGGCGTCGGCGGCGGCCGTCGCCTCGGCGAGCCGGGCGTTCTCCCGGCGGAACGTCTCGTAGATCTGGGTGAGGGACTGCTTCTGCGCCATGGTCAAATCGGGATCGACCGCGATGGCGGCGAGCACGCCCTGCCCCTCTTTGTCGTCGAGCAGTCCGGCGCGCAGGTACATCGCGGGGGTGGAGACCCGCAGCGCGCTGGCGAGCTGCTGGAGCACCTCCGCGCTGGGCCTGCGCAGGCCGCGCTCGATCTGGCTTAGGTACGGGTTGCTGACGCCCGCCTGCTCGGCGAGCTGCCGCAACGAGATCTTCGCGTTGCGTCGCAGGTCACGGATGAACCCGCCGACATCGGGTAGGTCCTTGGAGCTGGCCATGGCCCCACGCTAACCGGCACCGCTAGCTCCTGCAAGCAGAATGCTAGCCAGAGTTAGCGAGGTCTCAGAACCGGTTTGCGCGCCGTCTGTCCGGTCCGTACCTTTTCCCGTCGTGACGAAGATCGAGATCAACGGCGCGAACCTCGCGTACGACGACACCGGCAGCGGGACCCCCGTCGTGCTGCTGCACGCCGGCATCGCCGACCGGCGGATGTGGCGGGAGCAGGTGCCCGCCCTGGCCACCCGGCACCGGGTGATCACCGTGGACCTGCGCGGCTACGGCGACTCCGAACTGCCTCCCGACGCGTTCGCCCACCACGACGACGTCGTCGGGCTGCTGGACGCGCTGGACCTGCCCCGGGCCGCGTTGGTGGGCTGCTCGTTCGGCGGGGCGGTGGCGGTCGACACCGCCCTGGCGCACCCGGGGCGGATCCACGCGCTCGCGCTCCTCGGCACGGCGATCGGCGGCCACGAGTGGTCCGAGGAGACCAACGACCTCTGGGACGACCTCGTCGGCGAGACCGACCCCGAGGACTTCACGGCCGGCGCGGCCGGCGAGGTGCGGTTCTGGGTGGTCGGCCCGGGCCGCCGCCCGGAGGACGTCGACCCGGCGCTGGTCCGGTTCGCCGAGGAGATGGACCGGCAGGCGCTCGCCGCCGAGCTGGCGTTGAGCGCCGTGGACGTGGCCGAGCTCGACCCGCCCGCGATCGAGCGGCTCGGCGAGCTGCGCGTACCGGTGCTGGTGGCCGCCGGGACGGCCGACGTGCCGGACATCCGCCGGCTCGCCGACCGGATCGCCGCCGAGGTCCCCGGCGCGGTCCGGCTGCCGGACGTTCCCGACGCCGGCCACCTGCTCCCCCTGGAGCGCCCGGACGCCGTCAACCCCGCCCTGCTCGACTTTCTCAGGTGAGAACTGACCTCCTGGTGTGAGAAAGAGCCGCCCGGCGAGGGCGCCCGCCCGGTCACCAGAGCGGGCGGACCGCCCCGACCGGGAGGCCACCGCCGAGCAGCGGCAGCTCGGCGTACTCGTCAAGGACCGGCGCCCTGGCGCCCAGCCGGCGCAGCGCGGAGACCAGGACCGGCATCCGGGCCCGCGCCGCCCCGTCGTCGATCTTCACGGCGACCGCGCCGACGCCGGGCAGCGCGGCGGCGATCACCCCCTCCGCGCCGATCTTGACGAGCGCGCCGGGCAGGCCGCGCATCAGCCTGCTGTCCTCCGCCCAGGTGCCACCCACGACCTCCGGGTACGCCCGCATGGCGTCCGCGACCGTCCGCGCCGCCGAGCCGGGCTCGGCGGTGACCAGCCGCAGGAACGCCCGGGCCAGCCCGGTCAGCGAGACGGCCAGCACCGGGGCCCCGCAGCCGTCCACCCCGACGGCCGCCACCCGCTCCCCGGCGAACTCCTCGACGGTCTCCCGCAGCCGCTGCTGCAACGGGTGCTCCGGACGCCAGTAGCCCTCCCGGGGCCAGCCGGCGGCCAGGCAGGTGAGCACCATGCCGGTGTGCTTGCCGGAACAGTTCATCCGGGCCCGGGTGGGCCCGCCGCCGGCCCGCAGCACGGCCTCCCGGGCCAGCTCGCCCATCGGCAGGTCGGGTGGGCAGCCGAGGGCGGACTCGTCCAGCCCGCCGGCGGCCAGCAGCTCGCCCACCCGGGCCACGTGGAACTCCTCCCCCGCGTGGCTGGCCGACACCAGCGCCACGTCGGCCGGGTCGCTCAGCGGCAGCCCGGCGCGGAGCATGCCGATCGCCTGCATCGGCTTGCTCGCCGAGCGCGGGAAGATCGGGGAGGTGACGTCCCCGGCGTCGGCCACCGGCTCGCCGGCCGCGTCGAGCACCGCCACCGAGCCGCGGTGCAGCCCCTCCACGAATCCCGAGCGGACCACCTCGGCGAGCGGCGCGCCGCCCTCGTACGTCGTTCTCACAACGTGGACGGTACCGACTGGGCGGCGGCGGCCGGAACGAGGGTGAGCAGGCCGGCTGCCCGCCCGACGACAGGGGCGCGGGCCGAAGCGGGACTTACCGGCGGAAGCCGACGCCGCCCCGCCCCGCCGTGGCCTGCGGAACGGGTCGCGGGCCGCCGTCGTGGTCAGGAAAGTTCGCGGGTCACCGCGGCGAGCCCGGTCAGGAGAGGCCGAGCAGCTCGCGGGCCGCCGCCGTGGTCAGCGGCGGGCGCTGGGCGAGCTGGGCGAAGCCGACCGCCCGCGCCACGAGTTGCATGTTCGACTCGACGGGCTGCCCCTTCGCGTACGTGGCGGTGTCCTCCATCCCCACCCGCAGGTGCCCGCCGGCCGACAGCGAGGCCAGCATCACCGGGATGCTGCTGCGGCCGATGCCGGTGGCCGAGAACGTGGTCCCCTCCGGCAGGTCGCGCAGCGCCTGGTGGGCGGCGGCCAGCGCCTGCGTGGTGCCCGGCATGCCGCCCGGCACCCCCATCACGAAGTCGACGTGCACGTGCCCGCCGTGCGGCAGGCCGTACTTGCCGAGCAGGCGTTGCAGGGCGGTCAGGTGGCCGAGGTCGAAGATCTCGTACTCCGGAACGATGCCGCGCTCCTGCATCCGGGTGTGCAGTCCGACGATGAACTCCCAGCGGTTGAGGAAGACGTCGTCGCCGAAGTTGAGCGTGCCCATGGTGCAGGAGGCCATGTCCGGCCCGGCGTCCAGCACGGCCAGCCGGTCGGCCTCGGGGTCGGTCACCGCCCCGCCGGAGGAGAGCTGCACGACCAGGTCGGTGCTCTCCCGCAGCGCGGTCACCGTCTCCCGCAGCCGCCCCTGGTCGAGGGTGGGCCGCGCGTCGTCGTCGCGGATGTGGACGTGGATCACGGCGGCGCCGAGCGCCTCGCACTCCTTCGCGGTCAACAGCAGCTCGTCGAGGGTCACCGGCAGCGCCGGGACCTCCGCCTTCGCCGACTCCGCGCCGGTGGGGGCAACCGTGATCAACGTCCCTGTCGTCATGTCGGCGATCCTAGACGGCCCGCCCGGGCAGGTCGACCGTCTGACTGAACGCCGATTCAGGAAGGGTCGATCGCGGCGGCCGTCTCGCCGACCAGGAGGCGGGCGTCGTCTCCGACGTTGCGCTTGACCACCGCCAGGGCGACCTGGCCCAGCTCGTGGTGGTGCACGGCGGTGCCGACGAAACCGACCGCCCGGCCGTCCAGGGTCACCGGGGTGCCGGCGGCCGGCAGCAGGTCGGTGGTCACCCCGTCCAGGTGCAGCAGTACGAGCCGACGCGGCGGCCGGCCCAGGTTGTGCACCCGGGCGACGGTCTCCTGGCCCCGATAGCAACCCTTGTCCAGATGCACGGCCGGGGCGATCAGGTCCACATCGGCGGGGATGGTCCGGTGGTCGGTGTCCACCCCGACCCGGGCCCGCCGGGCGGCCACCCGGATCGCCTCGTACGCCCACAGCCCGACCACCGGCACCCCGGCACCGCGCAGCTCGGCGACCACCTGGTCCATGGCCACCCGGGGCACCAGCAGGTCCACGCCGAGCGGGCCCCGGCGGGCCCACCCACCGATCGGCAGCGGCGCGACGGCGTACCGGACGGTGGGTCGGGACGGCATCTCGCCGGAGCGGAACTTCGGACCCGGCACCCCGACGGCGTCGGGCTCGGCCAGCCCGGTCACGCCCAGCGTGCCGAGCGCGCCGGTCGCCTCCGGGCCGACCAGGGAGAGCAGTGCGTGCTCGGCGGTGGCGTCACGCGGCTCGACCTTGCTGAAGAACCGCATCCGCTCCAGGTACGTCAGCAGACCGCCCGTGGCGCCCGGCTCGGTGTCCAGCCAGGTGGTCTCGCCGTCCTCGGCGACCATCGCGTGCTGCTCGACGTGGCCGTGCGGGGAGAGCACCAGCAGCTCCGTGCCCTCGCCGGCGTTCAGCGTCGCCAGGTGCTGGGTGGTGAGGGTGTGCAGCCAGCCGATCCGCTCCTCGCCGGGCACGGCGATGATCCCCCGGTGCGACCGGTCGACCAGGCCCACGGCGGTGTCGAGGGTGCGCTGCTCCCGCATCGGGTCGCCGTAGTGGGCGGCGACCCCGCGCACCCCGGCCGCCCGGTGCGCCGGATCCGGCTGGTCCCGCGTCTGTTCGTCGATGGCCTCGGCCGCGACCGCACCCGCGATGTCGATCATTTCCGCTCCCCGTCCTCGCAACGACCGCAGACGCCGAAGAGCGCCACGTGCCCGATGTCCACCCGGAACCCCCGCTCGCCGGCCAGCCGGTCGGCGAGCGGCCGGAGCAGCTCCCGGTCGATCTCGTCGATCGCGCCACACTCCCGGCAGACCAGGTGGACGTGCTGGTGTTCACCGGCCGCGTGGTAGGTGGGCGAGCCGTGCGACAGGTGGGTGTGGGTCACCAGGCCGAGGCGTTCCAGCAGCTCCAGCGTCCGGTAGATGGTGGTGATGTTGACGCCGGCGGCCACCTTGCGGACCGCACCGTGCACCTGCTCCGGGGTGGCGTGCCCAAGGTCCAGCACCGCCTGGAGGATCAACTGCCGCTGCGCCGTCAGCCGCAGCCCACGGGCGCGGAGCACTTCCGCAAGGGAGGATTCGGGCACCACCCGACTATAGTTCGCCCTCACCCCCAACCCCGCTTCCGCTCCCATTGATCAAGAGGTTTGCGTCACGGGGCGGCCCGGCGTGACGCAAACCTCTTGATGGTGGGGTGGGGTCAGCCGGCCGTGCGGAGGAGACGGGCGGAGAGGTGGGGGGTCAGGGGGTGGCCGACGGCGGCCATGTCCTGGGCGTACAGCAGGGCACCCTCGACGATGCCGAAAAGCCGGTGCCCGGCCGTGACCTCCTTGGCGGTGGAGGTGCGGACCACGGCGTCGGTGACGAACTCCAACTGGGTGCCCTTGCGCTTGCCGATGTGCAGCTCCATCACGCCCGTCGGCACGGACATCAGGGCCTCCAGCTCGTCGGTGGCCCGGCCGTCGCCGTCGAGCACCGGACGCCACCAGCCCACCTCACGGCCGCCGGGGCGCACCGGCCGGCTCTCCTCGTCGAGGATCCAGGCCCGCGACTCGTAGGACAGGAAGGGCCGGCCGTCGTGGCTGATCCGGATCTCCTGGGCGTAGTCGAAGTCCTCGATCGTCGGGTACCCGCCCCGACCCCGACCCCGCCACACCCCGACGTAGGGCAGCAGTCCGTCCAGCGTCGGGTGCAGCTTCGGGCCCACCCGCAGGTCGTGGCTCTCCTCGTACGGGTACGGGTCGACCGGGGGGGCGTTCAACCACGGAGGCTGTAGAGCATTCTCGCCGCTCACAGGTTTATCTCCGTTCGCGACTGCGGGGCTCGCAGACCCGGCTCACTCCTCGCGCTCACCAACGTCCTCTCGACATGCGTACGGCAAGGTAGACCAGGCCACCGGCGAGTGCGCCCAGGCCGGCGACCAGCAAGCTGACGAACCCGATCTCGGTAACCATCCGGGCCATCCTATGCTGGCGTCATGGCCCGCACTCTCGTCGTCAAGGTCACCGCCGGCGCGGACGCGCCCGAGCGGTGCGCGCAGGCTTTCACCGTCGCCGCCACCGCTGCCGCGTCCGGGGTGGACGTCTCACTCTGGCTGACCGGGGAGTCGACCTGGTTCGCGCTGCCGGGACGGGCGCAGGAGTTCGAGCTGCCGCACTCCGCGCCGCTGGCCGAGCTGCTGCACGTGATCATGACCACCGGCAAGGTGACGGCCTGCACGCAGTGCGCGGCCCGCCGGGACATCGGCCCGGACGACGTGCTGCCCGGCGTACGGATCGCCGGGGCGGCGGTCTTCGTCGAGGAGGCGATGGCCGAAGGGGCGCAGGCGCTCGTCTACTGACGGCCGGTCCCCTGACCCGCCGCCAGGTGGGTCAGCCTCCGCAGCCGGTGCTGGCGGTGAGCTCGGTGCCGGCCAGGGCCACGGTGACCGGGCCCTGTCGGTAGGCGTACCCCTCGGTGGCGTCGAAAAGGACGGCACCGGCGGCGACCGGGGCGAGCGCGCGGGCCGGCTCGGCCGGGGCGGGGTCGAGGGTGACGCGGGCGGTGCGGGCCGGCCCCCCACCGCCGGGACACGGCGCGGCGACCAGCACGGGAGCCGGCGCGGCCGGGGTGCCGAGTGCCCGCAGGGCGGCGGCGAGGGCGGCCACCTCCGGGCCGCCCTGGGCGGCGGGGGCGCGGTAGCCGTCGCCCACCGGGCGGCACCCGGTGCGGACGCTCAGCCGGACCCGGCCGTCACCGGCCGGACGCCCCTCCACCAGCACGAACTCCCCCGCGTCGGCACGTAACCGGGGGCCGTCGCCGGTCACCCGGACGCCGGCCCGCCAGGCGGCCGGTAGCCGGTCGGCGATCTCGGTGAGCACGGCGCGCGGGTCCGCGCCGGGCGCGACGACCTCCACCGCGCGCGCCAGCGTCGCGCCGTCGAGCAGAGGCGTCACCGTACAGCCCTGCTCGATCCGGTCCGGTACGAGCGCGACGGCCCGGTCCCCGGCAGCCGCCGCGACCAGCTCGCCCACCGCGCGGTCAACCACCGGCCCGGCCTGGGCCAGGGTGCGCTGTTCGCGCACGGTCGGCCCGTCGTCGCGAACCGACACCCAAGTCAGTACGCCGAGCAGCACCGCCCAGGCCACGGTCACGGCAAGCAGCCAGTGGGACCGACGGCGGGCGGGCGTCGGCTCTCGGGGACCGGTCGGCGGGGCGTATCCCGCCTGGGCAGCACCACTCACCGGGACATCGTGTCACGCGGTGTCGCCACCCCGGCCGGCACGCCGGCTCCACCCGCCGGTGCAGGCGACCACCGAAGCGCTTGCTTAAGAAAATTAAGATCAACATATTGAAAGTTGAAGTTGAGCGGGGTACAAATTTAGATATGACAGAGCAGGCGATGGACTGGCAGGAACTCACGAACCTGACCCGGGGCCAGCCGTTCGTCGTCGAGCGGGTGCGCCTGGCAGGCAACGGCGTCGCGATCGAGGGCGAGTTCGAGCTACCGCAGCTGGCTCAGCTCAACGTCGAGGATCAGGTCTTCGTCACGGCGTTCGTGCGGTGTCACGGGTCCATCAAGGAGATGGAGCGGATCTTCGGGGTGAGCTACCCGACGATCAAGTCACGACTGAACCGGATCATGCAGATGCTCGACTTCGTCGAGACGGATCCGGCGCCGTCGCGGGCCGACGTCATCGATCGGTTGCGCCGCGGCGAGATCACCACACAGCAGGCGCTGTCCGAACTGGAGGGCCGCACGTGATGCCGCAGTTGCTGACCGTACGGGTCAAACGCCCGGACGGTCGTCCCATCCGGATCTGGGTCCCGGTGCTCCCCGTAGTGCTCGTGTTCTCGCCGGTCGTGGTCCTGGTCGTGCTGGTGGCGGCCGTGGCCTGCCTCGTGTACCGCATCAGTGTGGTGGGCGCGCTCGGCACCGGTTGGCGGGTCATCTCCGCGTTGCCCGGCACCCGGGTCGACATCGAGCAGGGCCGTTCGGCTGTGCTCGTAACCATCCGATAGGAGAGGTTCCGATGAACGAACAGCGCAAGGACATCCTCGACATGCTGGCCGAGGGCAAGATCACCGCAGAGGAGGCGGAGCAGCTCATCGCCGCGCTCGAACGGGACCAGCCGGAGGCGGCGTCGAGCCTCGACGCCCGGCCGAAGGGCAGGGCGAAGTACCTGCGGGTGTTGGTGGACACCGTCGAGAACGGCGAGCCGGGACGGGTCAACGTGCGGGTGCCGCTGCAGTTGCTGCGGGCCGGCGTACGGCTGGCGGCCCTGATCCCGCCGCAGGCACTCGGCCAGGCCAACACCGAACTGAACAAGTCGGGTGTGCCGTTCGACCTGACGCAGCTCAAGCCCGAACAGCTCGAGGCGCTCGTGGAGCACCTCGACGAGATGACCGTGGAGGTGGACCAGCCCGATGCCAAAGTGCGGGTCTTCTGCGAGTAGGCGCCGTCGGAGTCGGACGGACCCCCGAGAGGGTGCTGGAACACCCTCCCGAGGCCGCGCCCGCCACAGCAGTGCACGGTTGAACTGCCAACCTGAAGTCTAGCCGCGCATCCGGTCGGGCCGACTTCACACCGGGAGCGGCGAGGTCCGCGCGAGGCCGGCTCTCTTCACCCTCGTACGGCGGGGGCCGGACCCCGGCGAGGTGGGCGCACGTCCTGGCCGGGTACCCGTGGAGGCGGGCGGGCGCCGCAACGGTCACGGCTCGGGCCGGTCACCCCTGAGGACGACCGGCCCGAGCCGATGCGCAGCGGTTGGCGTCAGGAACGGATCCCTCCTGAGGGAATCGCCCGGACTGCCTGCACCCAGGGAATCCCGGGCCCTTCGGACGATCGACGCGCCACGACAGCACTGGCGATCGCCGCGTCCGCCGCCTCCTCGATCTCTTCCAGGATGCGCTCGATCGACTCGCCAGCGATACGGCGTTGAGCGGATCGGCCCATCCGCTTCTGCCGATGAGCGTGCACCCGAACATCCTTGATATACAGGGAATGGCATCGCGAGCCAGGTGGGCAGCGCTGACACGGGCCGGGTGCGAGGAGGGCATGTGGAGCGCGGCGAGGTTTGGTGGGCTCAGATCGACGACAAGCGGCCCGTCGTGCTGCTCTCGGGAGGTGCGGGGCCGGAGTTCCTGGCCATGCAGATCGTCGAGCCGGCCACCCCGGCGCAGAAGCTCGGGTTCGTCCTGATGTCCGGCGAGCAGGCGGTCGACATCGACGAGCGACGCCGAATCCTCGAGGAGGCCGGGCCGGAGCCACGAGCCATCGGCATCGAGGTCTTCTTCGGAGCCGAGGAGGGCTTGGCGGAGAGCGGCGTGGTCCGAGTGGCATTGCCCAAGGCCGGGAAGATCTTTTGCACCTGGGGCACGACTGTCGGCGAGGAGTCGCTGCTCAAGCGGATTGGCACCCTATCTCCAGCCAAGCAGCACGAGCTGGACGTCGCCTTGGCGCTCGCCGGCCGGGAGTGACCACGCCTCAACTCAGGGCTGCGCAGCCGGCCTCGATCGCCTCGACGATCCAAGTCGGGTGCCCGGATCTGCCGCTGACCGGGCGTCACGCGGCGTCACAGCCGGTCTATCAAGACGATGCTCGATGGCCGCCTGGGCAAGCCCATGGCGGACCCGAAGAAGTGTCAGCTACCGGTCAGGGCTTACGCAGCCACGTCTCCGGATCGGTGACGAAGATGCCCTTGCCCTGGTGACGGCTGATCACCCCGAGCGCCTTTAGCCGCACGTTGAGAAGGTTGATCGTTAACGCACTGACCTTGAACCGGCCACACTGCTCACTGATCGAGGGCAGCTTGTCACCCGGCTGGCACTTCCTCAGGCCCCCGGCATAGTCGCGGAGTGTCCGGTACCGCGCATATCGAAGCCGCGTGCGCGGATGCTCCCGGTGCGGCGGTCACCGCGCAACCGGTCGCCCCGTCCCGCCGCCGGTCCCGCCCCACGGGAGCCCCGCTGGTCACCGCTCCAACTCCTGCCGATCCCGCCCGCGGATGCTGCCGACGCCAGCCGTGCCCGACGGCCAGCCACGGTGATCGTCTGTCGCGTACCGGCACCCTGCCCGGCGTGTCGCGCCGGTGACCAGCAGACGATCAAGGGCCGGCCCATGAGAAAGCGCACGGGGCGGGGGCGGGCGGGCCGCACACGACAACGCCCATCCAGCCATGCACAACCGCCTGGCCTCAAGCCGGCAGCGCCGAGCGTGGCAGGCTAAGGCTTCCGCATCCAGGTATCGGGATCGGTGACGAACACTCCCTTGCCCTGGTGTCGGTCTATTACTTCCAGGGCCTCCAGCCGAATGAACACCTGCTGGATGGTGGATGGGCCCACCTTGTGCTGCTCACACAGTTGAGCGATGGACGGAAGCTTGTCGCCGGGCTTCAACTTGCCAGACCGCACAGCTTCCATAATTCCGGTAGAGATCCTGAGGTAATCGGGCATAGCAGGCATGGCGCTCCTCGCGTGGCAACTCCGATTTGATCACGAGGCCTGCGCGTTCGACAAGCGACGACAAAAACACCGTGTGTCACCGTTGACTCATGCGAGAGGTGCGAATAAGTTGGCTGTCGAGCCTCCTCGCGTGGCAACGGGCAGCGCTCACTCCCCCGTCGGGGCGGGCCGTCGCAGGAATGACGGCCCGCCCCGACCCCACACCGCCCCGGACAGGGGCACCTCGGGAAGGTGGACCGACTGTGCGCAACCCGTTCCGACGTCTCCGCCGCGACAGCCGTCCAGCAGGCACAGCCGCCCGGCACCGACAACCCGAACAGGGACGGCCGGTCGGCGCGGGCAACACCGGCCGGCACTATCGCTCGGCGGCGTACCGGCCCGTGTGCGCCGGGCGGGTCCGGGAGCGGCAGTTCACGCTGGTCCACCGGGGCCTGGACCCCGACGAGGTGAGCGCCTTCCTGCACCGGGTCGCCGAAAACCTCGCCGCGCTGACCCCCGAACTGGACCGCACCCGGGACGAGAACGCCCGCATCAAGCAGACGTTGCGGGACTGGCAGTCCCGGTTCGCCCCACGACCGCACCCGGTCGCCCCACGACCGCACCCGGTCGCCCCACGGGCGTACCGGTGAGCGAGGCCGAGCGGTTCGTCGTACACCTGACGGTGCTGGCGGCCGACCTGGCCGCCGCGCACGTCCTCGCCCGCGCGCTGACCCGCTCGTTGGGGTTCCTGCCGCAGGTGCAGGTCGGCGAGACCACCATCTCCGCCGAGGGCGACCTCAGCGGGCAGCATCAGGTGTTCTGCGACCGGCGGCTGCCACACCGGCGACGCTGCCTGCTGCGACCCGGCCATTCGGACGGCTGCACCCACAACCTCAGGTGTCGATAAGGCCCCCTGCCGCGCACGAAGCGACAGCAGGGGGCCTTATCGACACACACTCAGGCGACCGTGACGGCGACCTCGTTGATGCCACGGGCGGCGGTGACGGTGGCGTCGCCGTTGCCGTGTCGGGAGAGCGCCCGCAGCGTCCAGGTGCCGGGCGCGGCGAAGAAGCGGAACTGGCCGGCCGGGGAGGTGACCACCTCGGCGGTGAACTCACCGGTCGAGTCGAGCAGCCGGACGTACGCGCCCGCGATGACCTCGCCCGCCTCGGACCGGACGACGCCGGTGATGACGGTTTCCTTCTCCAGGTCCAGGCTGGCCGGCAGCGGGGCGGCCTGGTCGGGCGCGGCGCACCCGGCAGCGGTGGGAGCGGTCATGGCTCAGGCCTCCCCGGGCTCGTCGCCGAGCGCGACCGGCACGCCGACCAGCGAACCGTACTCGGTCCAGGAACCGTCGTAGTTCTTCACGTTGGGGTGGCCGAGCAGCTCCTGGAGCACGAACCAGCTGTGCGAGGAGCGCTCGCCGATCCGGCAGTAGGCGATGGTCTCCTTGCCGTCGTCCAGCCCGGCGGCGGCGTAGATCTTGCGCAGCTCGTCGTCGGACTTGAAGGTGCCGTCCTCGTTGGCCGCCTTGGACCACGGCACGCTGATCGCGGTGGGGATGTGCCCGGCGCGCTGGGCCTGCTCCTGCGGCAGGTGGGCGGGGGCGAGCAGCCGGCCGGCGAACTCGTCGGGGCTGCGCACGTCGACCAGGTTCTTGGTGCCGATCGCGTCGACGATCTCGTCGCGGAAGGCGCGGATCGTGTTGTCCGGCTCCTGCGCGACGTACTCGGTCCTCGGCCGGGTCACCGCGTCGGTGACCAGCGGTCGGGCGTCCAGCTCCCACTTCTTGCGACCGCCGTCGAGCAGCTTGACGTCGCGGTGGCCGTAGAGCTTGAAGTACCAGTACGCGTACGCGGCGAACCAGTTGTTGTTGCCGCCGTACAGCACGACGACGTCGTCGTTGCCGACGCCGCGCTCGGAGAGCAGCGCCTCGAACTGGCTCTTGTTGACGAAGTCCCGGCGGACCTGGTCCTGGAGGTCGGTCCTCCAGTCCAGCTTGATCGCGCCGGCGATGTGACCGGTGTCGTAGGCCGAGGTGTCCTCGTCGACCTCGACGAAGACGACGCCCGGGGCGTCGATGTTCTTCTCGGCCCATTCGGCCGAGACGAGTGCGGTGTCGCGACTCATCAGATCACTCCCTGGTGAGGATGGATGGTGAGCCTGCGCGGGATCGAAGTAGGTGACTGTCGCACCACGCGCGGGACCCAGTGGGAAGGACGGGATCACGGGTTCGTGCGACGGCGCCGCTGCCGGGCGAAGAGGGGGAGAACCGGAGGGTACGCAGACCCTGTGGCCGGTGGCCGCCGTCAGGCGGCCGAGGACAGCCCCGCCGTCAGATGACGGGGCGACACAGGCAGGTGGCCACGCGACACAGGTCGATCGCGCGCCGTTTGGTGAGGTGCATCCCCATGAACAGGGAGGCTACCAGCCGTCCCGGGGAGTGCCACCGGCCCGACCAGCATCCGGGACGACCGTCCCGGCCGGGCGACACCGTCCCGGCCGGGGGTCGGGCGGTTCAGCCGGCCGAGTTGATCGGGACGTCCTTCGCGGCGGCGGTCACCGCGAGCCCCCCGGGCAGCGGCCTGACCTCGCGAACGACGAGCTGGAACGGCAGCTCGGGCAGGGGCACGTCGATCGAGATGCCCTTGGCGTAGTTGTTGAGCAGGGTGCGGGCCAGCGGGATGTTCGGCAACCCCTCGGCGTCGAGGTCGGCGAAGCTCAACGACACCTGCCCCTCCTTGCCGACGGTCACCTTGGCGGTGCCGGTGACGGTCAGCTTCTGCCCGAGAATGTCGACCGGGGCGGTGACGGCGAGCTGGCCGTCCCGCTCGCCGAGGGTCAGGCCGGGCCGGTCGAGGAGCTTGGCCAGGCTGTCGTACGTGATGGTGCCGGTGCCGTCGACGGTCTCGGCGACCACGTCGCCCTGCTGGGTGCGCAGGGTGTCCAGGGAGGCCCGCACGTTGCGGGCGTCGACGTCCAGCGTCGGCAGGCTGACCGCGTCACCCCGCACCGCGCCCTGCACGTCGCGCAGCTTGATGGTGATCCGCTCGTACCTGCCGTCGAGCACCTGGGTGAGGAAGGGGAAGCCGCCAACCTCGACCTCGGGCGCCGAGGACTGCGCGTCCTGCTTGGCGATCTCCTTGGTGACCTGGTCGGCGATGGCCCGCTCGGCGACCCCGACGGCGATCCGGTCGGCGGCCACCAGCAGCCCGGCCAGGATCACCAGCAGGACCAGGAGCGTGATGAGCACCTTGCGCCCACGTCGCCGGGGGCGCTCCTCGTGCGCCGGGTAGGCCTCCGCCACGCCCGCCTCCTTCTGTCCTGGCCGGCGCCCGTGGGACGTCGACGGTCCGGTTTCTGCCGCCCTGCGGCGCACCGCACAGTACCCGGGAGGGGGAACCCTCAACCGTTGGCCGAGACCGGGCGACGGGCGGGCGCCGCCGCCCGGTCGCTCACAGGAACAACACGCACATCGCGTACGCCGCCGGGGCGGACAGTGCGAAGCCGCCGAGCGGGCCCTGCATGTGCCGGGCGGCCCACATCGTCGGCGGCTCGCCGGCCATCAGCCGGCCCGCCTCGGCGTACCCGACGGCGAGGTCGGCCAGCACGGCGGTGGCGGCGGCGACCAGCCCGATCACCGCACCGCTGGTGGGGGTGAAGCTGACCAGGTAGCTGCCCAGCACGGCGCTGGCCAGGGTGCCGGCCATCGCGCCGGCCACCACGCCCGCCGCGCCCCGGGGCACCTGCGGCGCGAGCCGGGGCCAGGGCAGCACCGCGTCAGTGAGCCGGGCGACGGTCAGCGCGACACCGGTGGCGGTGAGGCAGACGGTGATCGCCTGGGTGCCGGCCGGAATCCGGCTGAGCACGATGAGGGTGGCGAAGGCGACCACGCCGACCACGATCAGCAGGGTGGTGCCGAGCGAGTCGGTGACCCGGACCCGGTCGACCCGGCGGACGAGTTGCCCGAGCACGCCGAGCAGGAAGCCGCCGGCGGCCAGGTACCCGAGCGGGGCGAGGCCGGCGATGTCGGACTGCACGGCGGCGGTGTCGGCGGCGGCGGCCACCACCCCGCTGACCAGGGCGACCAGCAGGAGCGCGGGCGGGCGCATGGCCATCGTCCAGGCCAGGACGAAGATCAGCTGCACGCCGAAGATGATGAACGCGAACGGCAACCGGTGCCCGGGCCCGGCGGTCTGCGCGCCGAGCACCAGGCCGACGCCGAGCAGCGCGGCGAACCCGGCGATGGTGAGCGAGAGCGGCCGGTGCACCTCGACCGGCTCGAACTCCTCCTCGTCGACGTCGTCGTCGGCCTCGTCGTCGGGTCGCCAGCCCGGGTCGCCGCTGCGGCGTAGCCGGCGGGGGCGACCCCGCCGGGCCGGGGGACCGTCGGCGTCGACGTCCGGGCCGGTGCGCGGGACCGGTGGGTGCGCGCGACCGGCCGGCCCTGGTGGGACGTCGTCGTCGACCCACGGGTCCCGGCCGGCCTCGGAGGAGGTCGGGGGATACACGTCCCGATCGTGCCAGACCCGGGTACCACCGTGGTGACCACGGTTTCGGCAACGTTAAAACCTGCGACGTGATCGCGGGCAAGACGGACAAAGGGGAAGCGGAACGGAAGCGCAGCCGGGGCGGTCGGTTACGCTCAAGCCGATACCCGCCCGTCAGCGACGCCGGGACCCACGCAAGTTCTCAGCGCCACCCCTACCAGGGAGTGTCGCTGGTCGCGCGCGGCCGCAGGGCCGCCGGGACGGAGGTGATCGTGTGGAGATCCTGCTGCTGGTGACCGCACGCGCAGGCGAACCATCGATGGTTCTGCCGGCGCTCGACCTGCTGCCACACTCTGTGCGCACCGCGCCGCGCGACGTCCGCACCCTGGTCGCCGGGCCCAGTCCGGACGCCGTGTTGGTGGACGCCCGGACGGAGCTGAGCGAGGCCCGGGCCACCTGCCGGATGCTGCACGCCACCGGGCTCGGCGTGCCGCTGGTCGCGGTGGTCACCGAGGCCGGGCTGATCGCGCTGAACGCCGACTGGGGCGTCGACGACGTCATCCTGGCCGGCGCCGGGCCGGCCGAGGTCGAGGCCCGGTTGCGACTGGCGGTCGGTCGACTGAGCAACGCCACGGCCGGGGCCGGCGGCTCGATCCGGGCGGGCGAGCTGACCATCGACCCGGACACCTACGCCGCGAAGCTCAAGGGCCGGCCGCTCGACCTGACGTACAAGGAGTTCGAGCTGCTGAAGTTCCTGGCCCAGCACCCGGGCCGGGTGTTCACCCGGGACCAGCTCCTGCGCGAGGTCTGGGGCTACGACTACTTCGGCGGCACCCGGACGGTGGACGTGCACGTGCGGCGGCTGCGGGCCAAGCTCGGCTCGGAGTACGAGTCGATGATCGGCACGGTCCGCCAGGTCGGCTACAAGTTCGTCGTGCCGCCGTCGCGGTCGCTGCCCGAGCCCGAGCACGCCCCGATCCCGGTCTGAGTCACGATCCCGGCCTGAGTCACGATCGGCCGGGTCGGGGGCCTCGCGGGTCCGGCCGGGGGTGTCCTGCCGGCCACACTGTTCCCAATTTGCCCTTTTTGCACGACTCGTCGGTCTTATTCTGACTGCCGGGTTGACGGCGGAAGGGGCGACGGTGCGTGCGATGACCACGGGGGCGAACAGGGGCCGGTCCCGGTGCCCGAGCGGCGGTGTCGGCTGATGACCCCCACAGCGGGCGGACGCTTCGTCGGGCTCGCCGCGGTCGTGGTGGTCGCGCTGCTCGGCTCCGCGTACGCGCTCGGGCAGAGCATGGCCCCCGAGCCGAGGCCACACCCCACGGGAGTCTCGGCGCACGCGGACGACCCGCCGTACGCCGACCAGCCGCCGGGGGACCGCCCCCGGCCATCGGCCCCGACCTCCGGTCCTGCCAAGCCCACTCCCAGTCCCACCGTGGGCGGCCAGGCCGACGCCACCGGGCAACCGTCGGAGACAGCGGGCGACGGCCTGTTCGGCGCCCGGGCCGGCACGGGCTCGGCGATGGTGGCGCTCACCTTCGACGACGGGCCCGACCCGCGGTACACCCCGCAGGTCCTGGCCCTGTTGCGGGACTACGACGTCAAGGCCACCTTCTGCGTGGTCGGCGAGAACGCCCGGAACCACCCCGACCTGATCCAGGCGATCGTGGCCGACGGGCACACCCTCTGCAACCACTCCTGGCAGCATGACGTGCTGCTCGGCAAGCGGTCGCCGGACGTGATCCGCGCCGACCTGCTGCGCACCAACGCGGCGATCCGGGACGCCGTGCCCGGCGCCCCGATCGGCTACTTCCGTCAGCCCGGCGGCGCGTGGACCTACCAGGTGGTGTCGGTGGCCGAGGAGATCGGCATGATCCCGCTGCACTGGACCGTCGACCCGTCGGACTGGAGGGCGCCGGGGGCCGCGAGGATCGCCGCCGTGGTCTCGGCCGAAGTGCGGCCCGGCGCGGTCGTACTGCTGCACGACGCGGGCGGCGACCGGCAGGGCACCGTGGACTCGCTGCACGGCCTCCTGCCGGACCTGACCGGCCGGTTCCGGCTGGAGGCCCTGCCCGTCCCCACCGGCGCCACCTGAGCGACCACCCCGCCGGCAGGGGACACCCCGACCACCGGCGGAGGCGGAGGCGATGGTGGCGGGGGTCGTGGTGGCGGGGTGCCGCCGGCGGAGCGGCCACGGCCCGGGCCGCACCCGTTACGGTTACGGAATGAGCAGCGCCGAGTTGACGACCGACCGGGTGACCCACAGCGCGGCGCTGACGGCGGCCGAGGCGGCCGACGTGTTGGCCCTGGCCCGGGCGGCCGGGGACGCCGACGGGGCCGACCCGTTCGACGAGCACACGCTGCTGCGGTTGCGTGACCCGCGGGCCCCGGCCGTCCACCTCGCCACCCGCGCGCCGGACGGGACGCTGACCGGCTACGCCCACCTGGACACCACCGACCCGGCGGCCGGCGTCGGCGTGGAGTTGGCCGTCCACCCCACCCGCCGGCGGCGGGGCACCGGCCGGGTGCTGGCCCGGGCGGCGCTCGACGCGGCCACCGGGCCGGTGCGGGCCTGGGCGCACGGCGACCACCCGTCCGCCGCCGCGCTGGCCGTCGACCTCGGCCTCACCCGGTCCCGGGTGCTCTGGCAGCTACGTCGCCCACTGGCCGACCCGCCGGCCGAGCCGCCCCTGCCCGACGGGGTGGTCCTGCGCGCGTTCGTCCCCGGGGCGGACGACGACGCCTGGCTCGCGCTCAACGCCCGGGCCTTCGCCAGCCACCCCGAGCAGGGCCGGTGGACGGCAGCCGACCTGCGGTTACGCCTCACCGAGCCGTGGTTCGACCCGGCCGGCTTCCTGCTCGCCGTCGAGTCCGCCACGGGGCGGCTGCTCGGCTTCCACTGGACCAAGGTGCACGAGCGGCCCGGGTCGGCCCGGATCGGCGAGGTCTACGTGCTCGGGGTCGACCCGGCGGCGCACGGCGGCGGCCTGGGCCGGGCGCTGACCGCGGCGGGACTGGCGCACCTGCGGGACCGGCGAGGGCTGGACCGGGTGATGCTCTTCGTCGACGAGTCGAACACCGCGGCGGTCGCGCTGTACGAGCGGACCGGCTTCGCCCGCTGGTGCGCCCACGTCAACTACCACCTCGGCTGAGGCCACCAACCCCCCAACCAGCACGTCACGGCGAGGCAACACGGAGACCTCGACGCGCTGACGGCTGATATCGCACTAACAGCGATCCCGAGCCGCGCGTTCACTAATTGGACAACCCGTCCTCGGCCCATGGCCATCTGTCCGGCCGCACCTGTTCACCCCTCGTTCACTTCTGACGGGCGATCCGGCTACCTGGCGCTCCTAGCTTTCAGGTCAGCCGGTCACGCCGGCCCCCGGGCCCCCATCCGGAGCGGCCCGTCCAGACGTGAAGGGAAACCCTCAGGTGAAGCTCCAGCGGCACGGCACTATCGCCTGCCTCGCTCTCACTGCGGTGCTCGGTCTCAGTGCATGCGGCTCGGACAACAACGAGCCCGCCGGCGGCGCCTCCGCCTCCGGGTCGGCCGCCGCGGCCGACTGCGCCACCGGCACCCTGAACGCGCAGGGCTCCTCGGCCCAGAAGAACGCCATGGCCGAATGGATCAAGGCTTACCAGCAGAAGTGTGCCGGCAGCACGATCAACTACGAGCCGTCCGGCTCGGGCGCCGGCATCCAGGCGCTGATCGCCGGCACCGCCGACTTCGCCGGCTCCGACTCGGCCCTCAAGCCGGAGGAGCAGCCGCAGGCCGACGCCAAGTGCTCCGGCGGCAAGGCCGTCCACCTGCCGATGGTGATCGGCCCGGTGGCCGTCGCCCACAACGTCAGCGGCGTGGACGACCTCCAGCTCAAGCCGGCCACCCTGGCGAAGATCTTCGCCGGCAAGGTGACCAGGTGGGACGACCCGGCCATCAAGGCCGACAACCCGGACGCCAAGCTGCCGTCGACCACCATCCAGACGGTGCACCGCTCGGACGAGTCCGGCACCACCGACAACTTCACCAAGTTCCTGGCCAAGACCGCTGGTGCGGACTGGACCTTCGACAACGCCAAGGCGTGGAAGGCCCCGGGCGGCACCGGCGCCAAGGGCTCGGACGGCGTGGCCAGCTCGGTCAAGGGCGCCGACGGCTCGATCGGCTACATGGAGTGGTCCTTCGCCGAGAACGCCGGCCTGAAGATGGCGAAGATCGGCAACGGCGCGGGCGAGTTCGCCGAGCTGACCGCCGAGAACGCGGGCAAGACCATCGCCGGGGCCAAGATCGAGGGCCAGGGCGACGACCTCAAGATGTCGGTCGACTACAACACCAAGGAGGCCGGGGCGTACCCGATCGTCCTGGTGACGTACGAGATCGTCTGCGGCAAGGGCCTCGCGGCCGACAAGCTGCCGCTGGTCAAGGGCCTGCTGGGCCACGCGGCCAGCGCCGAGGGCCAGGCCGAGCTGACCGACCTGGGCTACGCCCCGCTGCCGGAATCGGTCCGGACCAGGGTCGAGGCCGCGGTCAAGAACCTCTCCTGACCCCACGCCACGACACCACCTCCCTCAACTCGAAGCGAGCGAGCAGATGGGTGAAACCCCTCACCGCTCGGCCGACGCCGGCACCGGCGGGATCCGCGTGGCCTCAGGCCAGGAGCGGCCCGCCGGCGCATCGGCGCGTGTGGCCGAGTCACCAGTCAGCACCCGTACCCCGGGCGGGGACGGCCTCGGCGGCGGCGGTGGCCTACCCCGGGCGCGGGCCTTCGGCGCGGAGCGCGCGTTCCGCGGTCTGACCCTGGCCGCCGGCACCACCGTCCTGGTGATCATCGCCGCCATCGCGGTCTTCCTGATCGCCAAGGCGGTGCCGGCCCTGCGCGCCAACACCGCGAACTTCTGGACGTACGAGGGCTGGTCGCCGAACGACACCGCCCCCAAGTTCGGCATCGGCGCGCTCGCCTTCGGTACGGTGCTCAGCTCCGCGCTGGCCCTGCTCATCGCGGTGCCGGTGGCGCTGGGCATCGCGCTCTTCCTCTCCCACTACGCCCCGCGCCGGCTCGGCACCGCCCTCGGCTTCCTGATCGACCTGCTCGCCGCCGTGCCGAGCGTGGTCTTCGGGCTCTGGGGACGAGACGTCTTCGTCACCCCGGTCCGGGACTTCTCCGCCTGGCTGAACCAGTACTTCGGCTGGATCCCGATCTTCGGGGGCGACGGTCCGTTCGGTAAGTCGATCATGCTCGGCTCGCTGGTCCTGGCGATCATGGTGTTGCCGATCATCACCTCGCTCTCCCGCGAGGTGTTCCTCCAGACCCCGACCGCGAACGAGGAGGCGGCGCTCGCGCTCGGCGCGACCCGCTGGGAGATGATCCGCACCGCAGTGCTGCCGTACGGCCGCCCCGGCATCATCGCCGCGGTGATGCTCGGCCTGGGCCGGGCGCTCGGCGAGACCATCGCGCTGGCGATGACCCTCGGCATCACCTTCGGCATCTCGTTCAACCTCATCGAGAACGGCGGCAACACTATCGCCGCCAACATCGCCAACGCGTTCGGCGAGGCGAACGACACCGGGCGGGGCGCGCTGATCGCCTCCGGCCTGGTGCTGTTCACCATCACGCTGATCGTCAACATCACCGCCCGGGCGATCGTCCACCGCCGCCGGGAGTTCACGGAGTCGGCCGCATGAGCACCACCGTCGCCAACCAGCACACCCGGCCCCCGGCCCAGCCGCCCGACCTCCGGGCCAAGCGCCTGCCCCGGTACGCCGCCCCGGCGATCGCCCTGGCGGCCCTCGTGGTCGCCACCGCGATCGTGTACGGCGCCGGCATCGGCGGCCCGGTCCTCGTCGTCGTCCTCGCCGCGCTGCTCCACCTGGCCGGCCTCTTCGCGGCCAGCAACGCCGTCGAGGGGCGGCGGTCGGCCCGCAACCGCACCTGGAGCGCGCTGATCCACTCCGCGTTCGTGCTGGCCGTCCTGCCCCTCGCCTCGGTGGTCTGGACGCTGGTCAGCAAGGGCGTCGAGCGTCTCGACGGCGACTTCTTCGGCACCTCGATGAACAACATCGGGGCCCGGGACCCGAACGGCGGCGCGTACCACGCGATCGTCGGGACGCTGGAGCAGGTCGGCATCGCCGCGCTGATCACCGTCCCGCTCGGCGTCCTCTGCGCCATCTACGTGGTCGAGTACGGCCGGGGCCGGTTCGCCTTCGCGATCCGGTTCTTCGTCGACGTGATGACCGGCATCCCGTCGATCGTCTCCGGCCTGTTCGTGCTGGCGTTCTGGGTGCTGGTCGTCTCGCCGGTGTTCAACGACGGCCGGCCGGGCTTCTCCGGTTTCGCCGCCGCGCTCGCGCTGAGCGTCCTGATGCTGCCCACCGTGGTCCGCTCCACCGAGGAGATGCTCCGGCTCGTCCCCGCGCCGCTGCGCGAGGGGGCGTACGCCCTCGGCGTGCCGAAGTGGAAGACCATCCTGCGGGTCGTGCTGCCGACCGCGCTGCCCGGCATTGTCACCGGCGTCATGCTCGCCGTCGCGCGGGCGGCCGGCGAGACCGCGCCGGTGCTGCTCGTCGCCGGCGGTGGCGCGGCGATCAACTTCAACCCGTTCGAGAACAACCAGTCGTCGCTGGCCCTCTTCGTCTACCAGCAGGCCGGTGACGCGTCGCGGTACGCCCCGGCACGGGCCTGGACCGCGGCGCTGACCCTGGTCGCCCTCGTGCTGATCCTGACGGTCGCGGCGAAGCTGCTGGCCCGCCGGAACCGGCTCGGCCGATGAACCCCGGAGGTACCACCACCATGGCCAAGCGCATCGACGCCTCGAACGTCACCGCCTACTACGGCGCCTTCAAGGCGATCGAGAACATCAACCTGACCGTCGAGCCGAAGACTGTGACCGCCCTGATCGGGCCGTCCGGCTGCGGCAAGTCGACGTTCCTGCGGTCGATCAACCGGATGCACGAGGTGCTGCCGGGGGCCCGGGTCGAGGGCGACCTGACCATCGACGGGCAGAACATCTACGACCGCGACGTGGACGTCACCGCCGTGCGCCGGACGATCGGCATGGTCTTCCAGCGGCCGAACCCGTTCCCCACCATGAGCATCCACGAGAACGTGGTGGCCGGGCTGCGGCTCAACGGCGTGCGGAAGAAGTCGATCCTGGACGAGGCCGCCGAGCGGGCGCTGCGCTCGGCGAACCTGTGGGACGAGGTGAAGGACCGCCTCGGCAAGCCGGGCGCGGGCCTGTCCGGCGGCCAGCAGCAACGGCTCTGCATCGCCCGGACGATCGCGGTCGAGCCGCAGGTGGTGCTGATGGACGAGCCCTGCTCCGCGCTGGACCCGATCTCCACGCTGGCCATCGAGGACCTGATGTTCCAGCTCAAGGACAAGTTCACCATCATCATCGTCACGCACAACATGCAGCAGGCCGCCCGCGTCTCCGACCGCACGGCGTTCTTCTCGATCGAGAAGACCGGCGACCCGGGCCGACTCATCGAGTACGACAACACCCAGAAGATCTTCAGCAACCCGTCGCAGAAGAAGACCGAGGACTACATCACCGGCCGCTTCGGCTGACCCCACCAACCCCGCCCCACCCCACCCCGTCGATCTTGCAGTTGCGGCCCCCGTTTCGGGTGGTGTGCCGGATTTGACCGGGCCGGAAGTGCAAGATCGGCGAGGAGGGGGTGGGCGCTCAGCCGAGCACGAAGCGGGGTTCGCCGTCCTCCGGCAGGTCCAGGCGGGGGGTGATCGGGGTGGCGGCGTCGCGGGTGGCGGACGCGCGGGCCACCCCGGCGAGGTCACCGGCGGCGGCCACCTGGGCCAGGGTGACCAGGGTCGGCGGGAGCATGGTCAGCTCGCCGGCCTCCGCCCGGGCCAGGGCATCCGCCGGGCGGACCCACATCGTGTGGTCGGCCTCCCCGGAGACGTCCCGGGTCCGTTGCCCCTGCGGCAGCAGAGCCACGAAGAAGTACGTGTCGAAGCGGCGCGGCTCGAACTCCGGGGTGATCCACCGGCTCCACGGCAGCAGCAGGTCCGACCGGAGGGTGAGCCCCCGGCCGGCCAGTAGGTCGGCGAAGCCCCGGCGGCGGGCCTCCAGGTCCTGCCGCGCGGCCTCCCAGTCGTCGCCGCTGACGTCGCCCACCACGGTCGCCGCGTCCGGGCCGGCCAGCAGCACCCCGGACTCCTCGAAGACCTCCCGGGCGGCGGCGCACACCACGGCCTGTGCGGCGTCCGGCGCGACGCCCAGCCGCCCGGCCCACGCCGCCGGCTCCGGGCCGGCCCAGTCGAGATGGGCCTGGGAGTCCGACGGGTCCACCCCGCCGCCGGGGAAGGCGTACACGCCGCCGAAGACCATCGCGGCGACGCGGCGGATGACGTACACCTCGAAGTCGGCGCCGGCCGGGCGGAGCAGCAGCACGGTGGCCGAGACCCGGGGCCGCGCCGGCGGGTTGCCCTCGGCGCGGAACCGGCGGGCGTGCTCGACCAGGGCCGGCGGGGCGGCGAAGCCGTCGCTGTCGATCGTCATACGTCGAGCCTAGTCCCGCAGGGTGGGTCGCCCGATTCGGCGGACGTCGGGGCCCGGACCGGCCCCGGCTAGCGTGGGCGCATGACACGTTGGGGGATTCTGGCCACCGGCCACATCGCCGGCCGCTTCGCCGAGGACCTCCGGCTGGTGCCGGGAGCCGAGCTGGTGGCGGTCGGCTCGCGGACACCGGAGGGCGCGCGGCGGTTCGCCGACAGGCACGGCGCGGAGCGGGCGTACGGCTCCTGGGCGGATCTGGCCGCCGACGACGAGGTGGACGCGATCTACGTGGCCACGCCGCACGTCGCGCACCACGAGGCGACCATGACCTGCCTGGCCGCCGGCCGGGCGGTGCTGGTGGAGAAGCCGTTCACCCTCGACCTGGCGGACAGCACCGAACTGGTCGAGGCGGCCCGCGCCCGGGGGGTCTTCCTCATGGAGGCCATGTGGATGCGGACGAACCCGCTGATCCTGCGGGTGGTCGAGCTGATCGCCGAGGGGGCGGTGGGGCGGGTCACCGGCGTGCAGGCGGACTTCGGGGCGGCCGGGCCGTTCGCGCCGGAAAGCCGGATGCGGTCCCGCGCGCTCGGCGGCGGGGCCCTGCTCGACCTGGGCGTCTACCCGGTCAGCCTGGCCCACCTGCTGCTCGGAGTCCCGCAGCACGTCCGGGCCTGGGCGAAGCTCGGCCCCGAGGGGGTCGACGAGAACACCGGCATGGTGTTCGGGTACGACTCGGGGGCGGTGGCGACGCTGAGCTGCGGCATGATCGGGGCCACCCCGATGGTCGCCTCGATCACCGGCACCGCCGGCCGGATCGACCTGCCCGCGCCGTTCTTCCGGCCGCCGTCGGCGACCCTGCACCGGGCCGGGGCCGCCCCGGAGACGATCCCCGCCGACCTGACCGGCGGCGGCTACCAGTACGAGGCCGCCGAGGTGCAGCGCTGTCTCGCCGCAGGGCTGACCGAGAGCCCGCTCGTCCCGCACTCGACCACCCTTGAGGTGATGGCCCTGCTGGACGCCGTCCGCGAGCAGATCGGCGTGCGCTACAAGTGAGTCGGAAGGGCTCCCCGTCGACGCGGGGAGCCCCTCCGAACCGGCGGTCAGCCGAAGAGCGGGCGGACCAGCAGGTACGCGACGCAGGAGATCAGCGCCGCGGCCGGGAACGTGATGACCCAGGCGATCACGATGTTGCCGGCGACGTTCCAGCGCACGGCGGAGAGCCGCTTCGTCGCCCCCACGCCCATGATCGCCGAGGTGATCGTGTGGGTGGTGGAGATCGGCGCGTGGAGCACCAGGGCGTTGAAGTAGAGCACCGCGCTGGCCACCGTCTCGGCGGCGAAGCCCTCCGGCGGACCCAGGTCGATGATCTTGCGACCCAGGGTCCGGATGATCCGCCAGCCACCGGCGTACGTGCCGGCCGCCAGCATGGCCGCCGAGGTCCAGAACACCCAGCCCGGGATGTGGGTCTTGTCGTCCTGGAAGCCACCGGTGTAGAGGGCGAGCACCACGATGCCCATGGTCTTCGCGGCGTCCTGCATGCCGTGGCCGACCGACATGGCCGCCGCCGACGCGGTCTGCGCCCAGCGGAAGCCCCGGTTGAGCTTGCCCGGCTGCCCGTTGCGGAAGATCCACAGGATCGCCAGCATCAGCAGGTAGCCCAGGGTCAGGCCGATGATCGGCGAGAGCACCATCGGCAGCAGGATCTTCGCGCCGATCGTGCCCCACTGCACCACCCCGCCGGCGGCCAGCAGGGTCGCCCCGACCAGGCCGCCGAACAGCGCGTGCGAGGACGACGACGGCAGGCCGAAGTACCAGGTGATCAGGTTCCAGGCGATCGCGCCGAGCACCCCGGCGAAGAGCACCCCCAGGCTGGCCACGCCGGTGGGCAGGGTGACCAGGCCGTCGCCCACGGTCTTGGCGACGCCGGCGCCGAAGTGGGCGCCGACGAAGTTGCCGACCGCGGCGAGGGCGAGCGCCACCCGGGGGGTCAGGGCGCGCGTCGAGACGCTGGTCGCGATCGCGTTGGCGGCGTCGTGGAAGCCGTTGGTGTAGTCGAACGCCAGGGCCACCGCGATCACCGCCAGCACGGCGATGAGTTCGGGAGTCACAGGATCAGGACTCCTTGACCGCGATGGTCTCGACGGTGTTCGCCACGTGCTCGAAGGCGTCGCAGGCCGCCTCCAGCTCGTCGGCGACCTCCTTCATCTTGAGCACCGTCAGGGCGTCGTACTCGCCGGAGAAGAGGCGGACCAGCAGCATCCGGTACACCTGGTCGCCGTCGTTCTCCAGCCGGTTGCACTCGATCCAGTAGTCCTCGAGGTCCTTCATCGACTTCAGCCGGGGCATCGCCTCGGCGGTCAGCTTGGCCTGCTGGTCCAGCACGTTGACCAGGTCGTGCAGCTCACGCGGGAGCGACGGCAGCTTGGTCAGGCCGTACAGGTAGAGCAGGTTGCCCACGGCCTCCAGGTGGTCCATCACGTCGTCGAGCAGCGAGCCCAGGCGATAGATGTCCTCGCGGTCGAACGGGGTGATGAAAGTAGAGTTGATCTTCTTGTACAGGTCGTGGGTGATCTGGTCGCTGTCGTGCTCGACCTCGGTGAGCCGCTCGCTGACCGACTGCACGTCCACGCCGGGCAGGGCCAGCTCGTTCAGCAGCGCGGTGCCCCGTACCAAGTTCTGCGCGGCCCTGGTGAAGAGCTCGTAGAAGGCGCCCTCGGTGGGGCGGAAGGAAAACTTCACAGCCTGGACCTCGTCGTGTCGGTGGAAGGACGGCGGACGCCCCGGGGGTGCCTGCAGTGGGAATGCTAGGAAACGGCGGAACCACGAATTCCTCGGCCCACCCTCGGCCAGCCGCCATTTACTGGTCGTTCACCTGTCGTTCACCTTGACCCGGTCAATCACCGCACAACCGCCTACGCTGAGCCGCCACGTCGAAGTCCGCCGGCGGATACCCCAGATCCAGGTCACCGAACGTCTCCCGCAGCAGATGGGCCACCGCCCAGTCGCGGTACCACTTCCGGTCGGCCGGCACCACGTACCAGGGCGCGGCGTCCGTGCCGCACCGCTCCAGGGCCTCGGCGTACGCGGCCTGGTAGTCGTCCCAGCGGGCCCGGGAGTCCAGGTCGCTCGGGTTGTACTTCCAGTGCTTGGCCGGGTCGCTCAGCCGCGCCGACAGCCGTTCCCCCTGCTCGGCGTACGAGATGTGCAGCATCACCTTCACCAGGGCCACCCCGGCGTCGGTCAGCTCCCGCTCGAAGGCGTTGATCTTGTCGTACCGGGCCCGCCAGGTGGCCGCCGGCACCAGCGACTCCACCCGGGCGATCAGCACGTCCTCGTAGTGCGAGCGGTTGAAGATCCCGACGTACCCGGGCGGCGGCACGGCACGCCGGACCCGCCACAGGAAGTCGTGCCGCCGCTCGGCGGCCGTGGGCGGGCCGAACGAGCGGATGTGCAGCCCGAGCGGATTCATCGCGCCGGCCACCCGCTTGATGGTGCCGTCCTTGCCACCGCAGTCCATGGCCTGGAGCACCAGCAGCACCCGCCCGGGGCGACCCCGCCCCAGGCCCGCGTCAGCGGTCGTCGGGGCGCTCGCCGGGGCATCCGGTCCGGCCGCGCCCTTGGCCGCGGCGAACAGCATCTCCTGCTGTCGCCCCAGCCCCACACCGGCCAACTCCACCTGCTGTCGCGCCCACGCCTTGCGGGCGCCGCCGCGGCCCGCCGCCGCGGGCAGCCCCGGCGTCGACCGGGGATCGACCGCCCCCAGGTCCACCGCCCCGCCGCCCACCCGCAACAGCTCCCGCACCGTGCCGCCCTCCGGCGCCACGACCTCCACTCCACCGAACTCGTCCATCCCCGGATCATCGCCCACCCCACCCGCTCCCGCCCGGTGAGCGCCCGAGGGGTGGGGGTCACGTTCGGGGTGGGTGGGGCGTCGGGAAGCCGGGGAGCCTGGCCACCGCGCTGGTGACGCCCCGGACGGAGGGGCGGGCTCAGACCACCAGGGCCAGCCACTTCCGGTACGACGTGGCAAACGGCTCGCTGCCGTCGCCGAGCGCGACCAGCAGCCGGCGGGACGCGGCCTCGGCCTCGGCGACCAGGTCGGCCGGGTAGCCGAAGCGCTCCCGGTGCTCGGCGAACTCGTCCTCGTCGCGCAGCTCGACCAGCCCGGTGCCCCGGCGGCGCACCACGTCCAGGTCCAGGTCGACCAGGTGGACGGTGTCGTCGCCCTCCCACCGGGCCGGGGTGGTGATGTCGCAGTAGACCTCGCTGGTCCGCGGCGGCGGGTTGAACATCCCCGTCCACCAGGCGTGCCGCGGCACCAGCAACACGAAGGGGATCTGCTCCACCGAGGGCCGGCCGTGGTAGACCGACTCGGTGCCGGCCGGCACGCCGAGCCAGACGCCGAGATCGTCCTCGGCCAGCCGACGGGCCGGGTAGTCGCGGTGGGCGCTGCCGTCGTACTTGCGGTAGATCACGCGGACCACGTCGCTCGGCATGAGTCGCACCCTAGTCGATACCGCCCATCCGTCGCGCGGGAGAAGTAACCGGATGCGGCCCGTGGGATTCCGTAGGGTGACCCCGCCACGCGGGGCGGGGCGTGCCCGGCGTCGACGGCGGCGGGTACCGTCGCACGGTGACTCCGCCGCGCACCGCTCCCGGTTCCGCCCTCCCCCGCAGCGCATCCCGGCGGCGCGGGAAGCGGGCGAGCGCCGGGGAGCTGCTCGCGGCGGCGGTCGGCGCGGTCCCCGGCGGGGCGGCCCGCCCCGGCCAGCAGGAGATGGCCACCGCGATCGAGGAGTGCGTGACCTCCCGCGAGCACCTGCTGGTGCAGGCCGGCACCGGCACCGGAAAGTCGCTGGCCTACCTGACCCCGGCGCTGACCGTGGACGGCCCGGTGGTGGTCTCCACCGCGACCCTGGCGTTGCAGTCCCAGCTCGTCGACCACGACCTGCCCCGGCTCGCCGACGCGGTGGAGCCGGTGCTCGGCCGGCGGCCCACCTTCGCGGTGCTCAAGGGGCGGCACCACTACCTCTGCCTGGCCCGGCTGGACAACTCGACCGAGGACGAGCCGACGGAGACCCTCTTCGACGCCGTGGAGCCCCGGGCCGGCGGCGGGGGCGGGAAGTGGCTCGGCGAGGCCGGCCGGATGGGCAAGCAGATCCAGCGGCTGCGGGACTGGGCGCTGGAGACCGAGACCGGCGACCGGGACGAGCTGGACCCGGGCGTCGACGACCAGGCATGGCGGCTGGTGTCCATGCCGGCCCGGGAGTGCGTCGGGGCGTCCCGCTGCCCGTTCGGCGCGGAGTGCTTCGCCGAGGCGTCCCGGGCCCGGGCCCGCGAGGCCGACCTCGTGGTCACCAACCACAGCCTGCTCGCCGTCGACATGCTCGCCGGGCGGCACATCGTGCCGCCGCACAAGCTGCTCATCGTGGACGAGGCGCACGAGTTGGCCGACCGGGTCTCCTCCGCCGCCCAGGCCGAGCTGGTGCCCGAGCTGATCGACCGGTCCACCCGGCGGGCCCGCCCGCTGCTGCGCCCCGAGGTCGCCGAGCGGCTCACCGAGGCCGGCGACGCCCTCGCCGTCGGGCTGGCCGAGGTGCCTGCGGGCCGGCTCACCGCCGGGCTGCCGGGGCCACTGCGCGAGGCGTGCACGCTACTCGACGCGGCCACCCGGGCCGCGCTGGACGCGATCGGCGAGGTCAAGTCCGACGACCCGGACCCGGTGCGCAAGCAGCAGGCCAAGGCGGTGCTGGACGAGCTGTCCGCCACCGCCCAGCGGCTGCTGGAGGAGGCCGAGCACGACGTGGCCTGGGTGGAGAAGCCGGACAACGGCAGCCGCCGGGCCCTGGTGGTGGCCCCGCTCTCGGTCGCCGGCACCCTCGCCACCCACCTCTACGACGAGCGCACCGTCGTCGCCACCTCGGCGACCCTGGCGCTGGGCGGCCGGTTCGACACGGTGGCCCGGGCGCTGGGCCTGGACGCGCCGACGCCCTCCCCGCCGTCCCCGGCCGCCGCCGCGCTGGCCGTCGCCACGGCCCGTGGTGACGCCCCGCCCGGTGCCGCCCCGGTCGCCGCCGCGCCGGGCAGCCGCCCCACCACCGGCACCGTCCCGGCCACCGAGGGGCCGGGCTGGCGGTCGCTCGACGTCGGCTCGCCCTTCGACTACGCCCGGCAGGGCATCCTGTACGTCGCCGCGCACCTGCCCCGCCCCAGCGTCTCCGGGCTGCCCGAGGCGGCCGGCGAGGAGCTGCTTGCGCTGGTCGGCGCGCTCGGTGGGCGTACCCTCGGGCTCTTCTCCTCGCGGCGGGCCGCGCAGCAGGCGGCGGAGCTGCTGCGGGCGCGGACCGACCTGCCGGTGCTGCTCCAGGGCGAGGAGTCGCTGCCGCTGCTGGTCCGCAGGTTCCGCGAGGAGCGGTCGAGCTGCCTGTTCGGGGTGATGTCCCTGTGGCAGGGCGTGGACGTGCCGGGCGACGCCTGCCAGCTCGTGGTGATCGACCGGCTGCCCTTCCCCCGCCCGGACGAGCCGCTCGCGGCGGCCCGCGCCGCAGCCGTGGACTCGGGCGGCGGCTCCGGCTTCGCCGCGGTGAGCGTGCCGATCGCCGCCGTCCGGCTGGCCCAGGGGGTGGGCCGGCTGATCCGGGCCACCGGGGACCGGGGCGTGGTCGCGGTGCTCGACTCGCGGCTGGAGACGGCGCGCGGCTACGGCCCGTTCCTGCGCCGCTCGCTGCCCCCGTTCTGGTACACCACCCGCCCGGAGGTCGCCCGGGGCGCCCTGGAACGCCTCGGCCGGTCCTGACGCACGCGCCCGGCCGGTCCTGACGCACGCGCGCCCGACGAGAGACGGGCCCGCCCCCGCGCGACGGCGGGGACGGGCCCGGTGGCTCCACGGGACGGTCAGGGCGCCTTCGAGGCGACCACCACGGCGTCCGGCGGGGTGTCCGGCACGGTACGCGCGGCGAGCCGGCGGACCGCCGTGTTGAGCACCGCGATCAGCGGCACCGAGACCAGCGCCCCGGTGATCCCGGCGAGCACCACGCCCGCCGCGATGCCGATGATCACCGCGAGCGGGTGGATCGCCACCGCCCGACCCATGATCAGCGGCTGGAGGATGTGGCCCTCGACCTGCTGCACGCCGATCACCACGCCCAGGATGATCAGCGCGGTGACCGGGCCGCTGTCGACCAGCGCGACCAGCACCGCGACGACGCCGGAGAGCGCCGCCCCGACGATCGGGATGAACGCCCCGAGGAAGACCAGCGCGGCCAGCGGGAACGCGAACGGGATGTCGAAGAAGACCAGGAAGGCGCCGATGCCGACGGCGTCGATGAACGCGACCAGCACGGTGGCCCGGACGTAGGCGCCCAGGGTCTCCCAGGACGCCCGGCCGGCGTCGTCGACCTTCCACCGGGCGGCCACCGGCAGCAGCCGGACCAGGAAGCGCCAGATCCGGCTGCCGTCGCGCAGGAAGAAGAAGGTGGCGAAGAGCACCAGCACGATGCCGGTCAGCACCTCGGCCAGGGTCGCCGCGGTGGAGACGGCCCCGCTGGTGAACTTCTCGGTGTTGTTGTTGATCCAGTCCTGCGCCTCGTCGATGTACCGGGTGAGCTGGCTGTCGGACAGGTGCAACGGGCCGGTCTTGAGCCAGTCCTGGATCTGCCGGACGCCCTCGGACGACTTCTTGCTCAGCTCCGGCACGCCCTTGATGAACTCGTTCACCACCAGCGTCAGCGTGCCGATGACGCCGGCCAGGCCGCCGACCAGCACCACCGCCGTGGCCAGCGAGCGGGGCAGCCGCGCCCGCAGCAGCCAGCCGACGGCCGGCGCGAGCAGCGCCGAGAGCAGCAGCGCGATGGCCAGCGGGATGATCACGATGCTGATGGTGGCGACGATCTTCAGCAGCGCCCAGAACACCACACCTACGACGATCAGCCGCCACGACCAGGCGGCGGCGATCCGCAGGGCGTGCGGCACGTCGGCGTCGTCCCGGCTGGCGGTGGAGTTGTGCATCGCGGCGGGCGGCTCGACGCCGACCACCGTCGCCGACGGCGGGGCCGCCGGGCCCGGCGAGGTGGGGGACGCCACCCCGGCCTCCCCGGTGGAGTCGACGCCGCCCGTCGCCCCGGCGCGGCCCGGCCCGCCGTCGGCGACGGTGGTCGGGTCGGCGCGGGCCCGCCGCACCGACTCCCGGCCCGACTCGTACGCGCGGCGGAGCCGTCCCCGTACCCGCTCGAAGCGGCTCAAGCGCACCTCCCGCATCAGAATCAACCTGCCCGGAGGACAGGGGGGACAGGATACGTCCGTCGCCCCAGCCTAGGGCGGTTCCGCCACACATTGCCCCGATCGGCGTCCGCGCAACCACCAGCGGGGCGGCCCGGTCGGACGCGGTACCGTTCCGTCGTGACCGTCGACCAGAACCTCGACTCCGGCCTGCCGATCCGTCTGCTGCACGACCGCGTGCTGGTGAAGGTGGACGGCAGCGAGGGTGAGCGCCGCTCCACCGCCGGCATCGTGATCCCGGCAACCGCCGCCGTGGGTAAGCGACTGGCCTGGGCGACCGCCGTGGGAGTGGGGCCGCACGTCCGCTCGATCGTCTCCGGTGACCGGGTGCTCTTCGACCCCGACGACCGCTCCGAGGTCGAACTGCACGGCCGGGGGTACGTCCTGCTGCGCGAGCGGGACGTGCACGCCGTAGCCGCCGAACGGATCGAGTCGGAGTCGAACGGCTCCACCGGCCTGTACCTGTAACGCCTCCGGCAGGCCCTTCCGCTTTCCTCCCCCGGGTCCGTCCCGGCCTCCCCCGTCGTCCACCCCGGTCGGCGACGCGTCGTTTGCGGCTGCCGACTACGGGAAGCCAGGCACGTCCAGCGCCCTGGGGAGGGATCGTGCCGGTATTCGTGAAGAAGGTTCTCCTCTGGGGAAGCGTCGCGTTCCTGATCTACTTCGTGGCTTTCCGACCGGACAGCGCGGCGCAGATGTGCAAGGCGATCGGGGCGGGCCTGGCGGCGATGGCCGTGGGCATCGGTGACTTCCTCACCGGCCTGATGACCTGACCGGCCGCTGCGACCCCGTCAGGCAGCACCCGCCTGACCGGTTGACCCGCCCCGTCAGGCGGCGCCCGGCGGCCAGGGGGCGCCCGGGCGGGGACCGTACCAGCCGGGCGGGCCGTAAGGCCCCGGGTGGGCCGGGGGCGGCGGCGGGGCGAGCACCACCGGGATCGGCACCACGGGCTCGTCCGGGGCGTCGACCGGCCGCTGCGACCCGTCGGGGAACCGCAGGTGGTAGCGGTGGCCGTCCCAGCTCCCGACCGGCACCTGCGGATCCCGGCCGACGAAGAAGGACCGGTACGCGGTGATCGCGTCCAGCAGCTCCCGTTCCTCCCACGCGGTCCGTTCCCGGTCAGCCGGCCGACGGTCCAGCCCTCGGTGCATCCCGTCGCGCAGCAGCGCCAGCCGGGTGGCGGAGAACTGGTACCCGCGCATCGCCTTGAGCCCCGCGTCGCCGGCCACCCGCCGGGCCCAGGTCCGGGCGGCGTGCCGCCGGCCCAGGCTGCCCAGCGCCGCCACCTCCGGCGGGGTCAGCCACCCGGCCCGCACGTAGTCGGGCAGGGTGCGCTCGGTCAGCCGCCCCTCCCAGCCGCGCAGCCAGACCGCCAACCCGACCATGCCGAAGAAGATCGGCACCATCACCCCGAGGTAGCCGTACAGGGCGACCATCGTCTGGCCGGTGGCCTGGGCCAGTGACGGCAGCAGGTTCCAGGTGCCGTGCAGCATCATCGCCAGCAGCAGGCCCGCGACCGGGGCGAGGAAGCGCACCCGACGGTCGGCGGTCCGGGCGGCGATGCCGAGACCCACGCCGGTCATCGAGGTGAACAGCGGGTGGGCGAAGCCGAACAGCAGGATCCGGACGATGAAGATCGCGATGACCTGCCGCGCCCCGGTCGCCGGACCGTACTCGTTGACGCCGGAGGCGTAGCCGTAACCGCCCAGGTAGAGGATGTTCTCCACCATGGCGAAGCCGACCGCCGACAGCCCGCAGTAGACCAGGCCGTCGGTGATGCCGGACCATTCCCGGCGGCGGAAGATCAGCAGCAGGATCGGGCCGATCGCCTTGGTCAACTCCTCGATGAACGGGGCGACCAGCACCGCGGTCAACGCGTCGGGCAGCCCCCAGTCGGCGAACCGGGCGGCGAAGAACCCGTTGACGGTCAGCGAGGCGGCCGTGGAGACGAACGCGCCCCAGACGAAGCAGAAGATCAGATACTTCAACGGCTCCGGCTCGTACCGGTCCAGCCACAGGAAGCAGGAGACCAGCACCGGCACCGGCAGGATCGCGGCGACCACGCCGATCAGCAGCGCCTCCGGCCCCAGGTTGAAGCCGAGCTTGAAGAGCATGTAGACCGCGCACGCCGCGATCAGCAGCACAACCAGGACCACCACCAGGACCCGCCGCCAGCCCAGCCGGCGCACCGGCATCCGGGGGGCGGCCCCACCGGGCTGCGAAGGGAGATCGTGCGGGGTCCACGGCGACGCGGCGCCGCCGGGCGGGGTGTCGGCCATTACATCAGCGTAGTCATCCCCCGCTGGCTGTTCCGGCCGCATCGGTCGACCGTTATCCTGTCGTCAGGTCACGAGCGCCAGCGTCAAGCCCCGGCTTGCTGGCCGGCAACCCTCGTCGAGTTCGCGGTGGGGTGCCCCGGGTGATGACCGGGCCCAGCCCTGTCCGGCGCTGGGCAAGCGCGGACCCCGTCCCGGTGCTGTCACCCGGGGTCCCCGGACCCGGAGGTCGTGCCATGACCGTCACCCTCGTACCCTCGCTCACGCCGCCGCCCGCGCGGACCGTGTCGGCGTCGTCGCGGCCGCTCGACGTGCTCGGCGTGCCGGGCCAGATCAACCTGGACTACGCCGCCAGCGCGCCGTGCGCGCGGGCCGCGGCCGACGCGGTGGCCGAGCTGCTCCCCTGGTACGCCAGCGTGCACCGCGGCGCCGGCGCGCTGTCGCGGCGCTGCACGCTGGAATACGAGCGGGCCCGGCAGACGGTCGGCGACTTCTTCGGCGCCCGCGCCGACGACCACGTGGTGTTCACCCGCAACACCACCGACGCGCTGAACCTGCTGGCCCGGACCCTGCCCACCGGGACCACGGTGGTGACGTTCGCCGGGGAGCACCACGCCAACCTGCTGCCCTGGCCGCGCGGCTCGGTGCGGCTGCCGGTGCCGGCCGCCCCCGCCGAGGCGGTTCGGGCGTTGGACGCGGCGCTGACCGAGCTGCGCCGGGGCGCCACCGCCCGCCCGCCGGTGCTGGTGGCGGTGACCGGGGCGAGCAACGTGACCGGGGAACGCTGGCCGGTGGCCGAGCTGGCCCGGGTGGCCCGCCGGCACGGCGCCCGGATCGCGGTGGACGCCGCCCAGCTCGCCCCGCACGCCCCGGTCGACGTGGCCGCGCTGGACGTGGACTACCTGGCCGTCTCCGGGCACAAGCTGTACGCGCCGTTCGGCGCGGGGGTGCTGCTCGGCCGGGGCGACTGGCTGGACGCGGCCCCGCCGTACCTGGCCGGTGGGGGCGCCACCAGTCACGTCGGGGCCGCCACCCACGATGTGCGCTGGGCCACCGGCCCGGCCCGGCACGAGGCCGGCACCCCCAACCTGCTCGGCGCGGTCGCGCTCGCCTCGGTGTGCGCGGCGCTGGCCGGGGCGGACCGGGTCGCGCTACACGCCCGCGAGCAGACGCTGCTGGCCCGGCTGCGGGCCGGGCTGGCGGCCCTGCCGCACGTGGTGGAGCTGCGCACCTTCGGCCCGGACTCGCCCCGGGTGGGCATCGTCTCGTTCGTGCTGGCCGGCCGGGACTCGGCCGAGGTCGCGGCGGAGCTGGCCATTCGGTACGACATCGGGGTCCGCGACGGGTTGTTCTGCGCCCATCCGCTGGCCCGTCGGCTGCTCACCGAGGCCGCCGGGCGCAGTGGGCACCGGGACCTGCCCCCGACCGCCCTGCGGGCCAGCATCGGCCTGGGCAGCACGCCGGAGCACGTCGAGAGCCTGCTCACCGCCCTCGCCGAACTGGGCTGAGGCGCCTCAGCCCAGCGGCGGGGCCGTGGGCGGCTTCGGGGCGGGGACGCTCTCGGCCGGGCCGACGGTCGGTTTCTCCTGCTCGCCGAAGGACACCCGGATCAGCCGGTTGGCCTCCTCCTGGTCGATGCCGGAGGTGACCAGCAGGTCGCTGGCGGTGGTGCGCACCTGCGCGATCACCACGCTGCCGGAGAACCCGACCCCCTGCGCGTACGCCCGGCCGGCCTCACTGACCGCGCGCAGGGACCGTTCCCGGGCCTTCTCCGGTTCCGCCCCGATGGCGAACTCGTGGCGGAGCAGGCGGACCGACTCCGCGAGGTGGGCCACCGCATCCGGCATCGGCTCCGGCACCGGCTCCCCGTCCTCGATCATCGTCACGGAACGCCGGATCAGGGTCCCGCTGTTGCGCATCGCGCGGTCGATGGGGTCGGCCGCCTCGGCGTAGTGGGTCAGCTCGCTGCGCCGGTGCCAACGGGCCGGGGAGAGGATGCTGGTCTCCTTCGCGCCCTCGATCGCCTCGATGAGGGTGCTCAGCTCCTCCTTGTTCTCGCGGAGCCGTTCGAGGGCCCGCTGGGCGCTGTCCCGGTCCTGCCCGCGCAGCGCCTCGGCGGCGGCGTCGAGCTGATCGGCGAGCAGGTCCAGCGCGGGCCGGGCGGCCCGGTTGATCACCCGCAGCGGGTTCAGCGGCAACAGGACCGCCGTCACCACGAGCGCGATCCCGCCGCCGATGAAGGCGTCGACGAAGCGCGGAATCTCCAGGTCCTCCGTGGACGGGCTGAGCGTGACGATCAGCACGGCGGTTGCGGCCGCCTGGATGACGACCGACACGCTCCCGCCGAAGAAGAGGGTCAGCACGATGGACGCCGTCACCACCAGCCCGAGCTGCCAGCCACCGGTGCCGACGAGGTAGATCAGCAGGTCGCCGAGGAACACCCCGACCGCCACCCCGACGATCAGCTCGACGGTCCGGCGCAGCCGCTGACCGACCGACGCGGCCAGGGCGCCGACCGCCGAGATCGGCGCGAAGACCGGCTGCGGGTTTCCCAGCAGGTGGTGGGAGATGGCCCAGGCCAGCGCGGCGGCCAGCCCGGCCTGCACGGCCAGGCCCATCGCCATCCGGACCCGGTGCAGCCGATCGTGCAGGGTGGCTCTGCTGCGACGTCGAAGCTCCTCCATCGCCGCCGAGATCCGCGCCGAGTCGATGTCGGCCACGCCGTCGTGCAGGCCGGCGCGCCGCAGCAGCGACGATCGGCGATCCCGGGCCACGGCCATGGCGGGGACTACCCACCGTGAGGGCGGTGAATCCTCGCCCGCTCCGGCAGACTCGGCCAGATGACGGGCTCGGACGGCCGCCGGGGAGCGGCAGAACTGATCGGCCGGTGGCGGGCGGCGGCCCGGGGCGCCGGGGCCGGGGACTCACTGGCGCTGACCGACGCCGGGGCGGGCCTGCTGGCCCGCTGGCGGGAACCGCACCGGCACTACCACACCGCCCGGCACCTGACCGCCGTCCTCGATGTCGTCGACGCGCACGCCGAACTGGCCGACGACCCCGACCTGGTCCGGCTCGCCGCCTGGTGCCACGACGCGATCTACGACCCGCGTGCCGGCGGGGACAGCAACGAGCGGGCCAGCGCCGACCTCGCCGACGCGCTGCTGACCGGGGTCGGGGTGCCGACCGTGGCGGTGGCGGAGGTCCGCCGGCTGGTGCTGCTCACCGCCGGGCACGCGGTCGCGGCCGGAGACCGCGACGGCGCGCTGCTCTGCGACGCCGACCTGGCCGTGCTGGCCGGTCCCCCCGACGAGTACGACCGGTACGCCGCCGCCGTCCGTCGGGAGTACGCGCACGTGCCGGAGCCGGTGTTCCGGGCCGGGCGGGCCTCGGTGCTCGACGGCCTGCTGTCCCTGCCCACCCTCTACCGGCTGCCCACCCTGGCCGCCCGCTGGGAGCACCCGGCCCGCGCCAACCTCCACCGCGAACTCACCGCCCTCCACTAACCCGCCCCCACCCCACCTCTCCCCGCGCTCCGCGCTCCGCGACCCGCCCTCGCCCCCACGATCTTGCAGTTGCGGCCCGCGGCCCGCGGCCCGCGCCCGCGGCCCGCGCCCGCGATCTTGCAGTTGCGGCCCGCACATATGCCACCTAAGGCGCAAAACTGGGGCCGCAAGTGCAAGATCGCGGTGGGCGGTCGCGCGGTGGGCGGTCGCGCGGTGGGGCAATGGGTGGCCACGCGGTAGGGGGGTCGCGCGGTGGGACGGGGCGGGTGGGGTGGGTCAGGGGGTGGGGTGGGTCAGGTGTTTGGGGCGGCGGAGGCCGGATGCACGCAGGAGGCGGACCAGTTCACGGCTGGGGACCACCCTGGCTCCGAGGTGCACCGCCATGGCGTACCGCTCGGCGGGGATGTCGTAGTGGTCGCGGTCGAACGCGCGGCGGGACGCGCCGAGCGCCTCGGCGAAGGCGTGCAGCTCGGCGGGCGAGACGTCGCTGATCAGATGCGACCAGAGTCGCCCGCGCGCCGGCCAGGCGGGCCGGTCAAGATAGAGCATGGTGGCCAAACTAGCCGGAGGTTAGCCTCTGCTGCATGGTTGCCTCACCCCTCCTCGCCGACCTGCGCGCCGTGCTCGGCGACGACGCCGTCCTGACCGACCCGGACCTGCTCCGGATGCACGAACGGGACGAGGCCGACCTGTGCGCCTCCGGGACGCCGCTGGTGGTGGTCCGTCCACGCGGCACCGACGAGGTGGTCGGCGTGGTCCGGGCGGCGGCCCGGTACGGCGTACCGGTGGTGCCGCAGGGGGCGCGGACCGGGCTGGCCGGCGCGGCGAACGCGGTGGACGGCGCGATCGTGCTGAGCACCGTGGCGATGGACCGGATCCTGGAGATCGACCCGGTGAGCCGGATCGCGGTGGTCCAGCCCGGCGTGGTGAACGCGACGCTGGCCGGGGCGGTGCGGCGGGAGGGGCTGTACTACCCGCCGGACCCCGGCTCGTGGGAGTCGTCGACCATCGGCGGCAACGTCTCCACCAACGCAGGCGGCATGTGCTGCGTCAAGTACGGCGTGACCACCGAGTACGTGCTCGGCCTCGAGGTGGTGCTCGCCTCCGGCGAGGTGCTGCGCACCGGCCGGCGCACCGCCAAGGGCGTCGCCGGATACGACCTGACCAGCCTCTTCGTCGGCTCGGAGGGCACCCTCGGGGTGGTCACCGAGGTGACCGTCGCGCTGCGGCCCGCCCCGGAGGCGTCGCTCACCCTCGTCGCCGTATTCGACTCCACGGCGGAGGCCGGCGTGGCGGTGGCGGAGATCGCCGCGAAGGGGCTCACCCCGAGCCTGCTGGAACTGCTCGACCGGACCCACCTGGCGGCGATCGAGGCGTACCAGCCGATGGGGCTGCGCACCGACGCGCAGGCGCTGCTGCTCGCCGCCGTGGACACCGGGTCGCGGGCCGCCGAGGACCTGGCCCGGATCGCCGAGGTGTGCGAGGCGGCCGGGGCCGACGAGGTGTACGCGGCCACCGACGCGGCGGAGGCGGCGGCGCTGCTCCAGGCCCGCCGGCTGGCCCACCCGGCGATGGAGAAGTTCGCCGCCGACGCGTACCCGGGCGGGAACGGCGGGCTGATCATCGACGACGTGGCCGTCCCCCGGGGCTCGCTCGCCGCGCTGCTCGACGGGGTGGCCCGGATCGCCGAGGAGTGCGCCGTGCCGATCGGCGTGGTGGGACACGCCGGCGACGGCAACCTGCACCCGAACATCGTGGTCGACCGCGCCGACCCGGCCAGCCTGGACCGGGGCCGGCGGGCCTTCGACGAGATCATGCGGCTCGGCCTGGAGCTGGGCGGCACCTGCACGGGAGAGCACGGGGTGGGGCTGCTCAAGCGCGACTGGCTGGCCCGCGAGATCGGGCCGGTCGGGGTGCGGGTGCACCAGGCGATCAAGGCGGCGCTGGACCCGGAGGGGCTGTTCAACCCCGGCAAGGTGCTCTGACCCCGGCCTGCGGCGGGGGGTCGGTCACCGGGGGAACGACGGGAGTTCGACGGGATCGCCGTCGGCGCCCCGGTCCGCCGCGAAGCCCCGCACGTCCGGCGCGCCGAGCCGGGCCGCGTCGGCGGTCGCGTCGTCCGGCATCAGCTGGGACTGCCGCTCCGCCTCCACCCGCGCCCGGTAGTGCTCGACCTCGCGTGCCCGGGTCGCGGCGTCCCAGCCCAGCACCGCGCCCATCAGCTCCGCGGCGTGCTCGGCGGACTCCAGGCCGCGGTGGGTGGTCTCGAAGGAGATCCGGGTACGCCGGGTCAGCACGTCCTCCAGGTGCAGCGCCCCCTCGGCGCGGGCCGCGTACGTCACCTCGGCCGCGAGGTATTCCGGGGCCCCGGCCAGCGGGGACGCCAGCAGCGGATCGGCATCGACCAGGGCGAGCAGGTCGAGGGTCAGGGTGCCGTACCGCTCCAGCAGGTGCTCGACCACCCCGACCGGCACCCCGTGCCGGCGGGCCAGGTCGGCCCGGTCCCGCCACATCGCGGCGTACCCGTCGGCGCCGAGCAGCGGCAGGTCGGCGGTGCGCGACGGGCGAACCCCGCCGAGCCGGCGGGCCGCGTGGTCCACCACGTCGGAGGCCATCACCCGGTACGTCGTGTACTTGCCCCCGGCGACCAGCAGCAGCCCGAGCATCGGCTCGATGACGGCGTGCTCCCGGGACAGCTTGGAGGTGGAGTCGGCCTCGCCGGACAGCAACGGGCGCAGCCCGGCGTAGACGCCCTCGATGTCGGCGGTGGTGAGCGGCCGGTCCAGCACCGTGTTGACCTGGTCCAGCAGGTACGCGATGTCGCGGGCCGAGGCGGCCGGGTGGGACCGGTCCAGCCGCCAGTCGGTGTCGGTGGTGCCGATGATCCAGTGCCCGCCCCAGGGGATCACGAACAGGACGCTGGTGGCGGTGCGCAGGATCAGCCCCGTCTCGCCGGTGATCGCCGAGCGGGGCACCACAAGGTGCACCCCCTTGGACGCCCGGACCCGGAAGCCGGGGCGCAGCCCGACGTCGTTGAGCATCCGGGACATGTCGTCGCTCCACACGCCGGTGGCGGCGATCACCGTACGGGCGCGCACCTCGAACTCGGCGTCGGGCGAGCCGGGTGGGGCCTCCAGGTCACGGACCCGGACGCCGGTCACCTCGCGGGCCTGCCGGATCAGGCCGACCGCGCGGGTGCTGTTGACCACGGTCGCCCCGAGGCTGGCCGCGGTGCGGGCCAGGGTGACCACCAGCCGGGCGTCGTCGACCTGCCCGTCGTAGTAGCGGATCGCCCCGGCCAAGGCGTCGGCGCGCAGGCTCGGGAAGATCCGCCGCGCCCCCTCCCGGGTGAGGTGCCGGTGCAGCGGCATGCCCCGGCCGCCCCCGAAGAGCCCGGCGAACGCGTCGTACGCGGCCACGCCGAGGCCGTAGTAGGACCGGCGGAAGGTGCGGGCCGGCACGTCCCGTGCGCCCCGGCCGGCGGGCAGCGGGATCAGGATCGGCACCGGCCGGACCAGGTGCGGGGCGAGCCGGGTGGCGAGCAGCCCCCGCTCGGTGAGCGCCTCGTGGACCAGGTGGAACTCCAACTGCTCCAGGTAGCGCAGGCCGCCGTGGATCAGCTTGCTGGACCGGCTGGAGGTGCCGGCCGCGTAGTCGCGCGCCTCCACCAGGGCCACCTTCAGCCCTCGGGAGGCCGCGTCCAGCGCCGCCCCGGCACCGGTGACGCCGCCGCCGATGACCAGGACGTCGAACCGCTCGGCGCGCAGCCGGCGCAGGTCGGTGGCGCGGCGCGCCGGGGAGAGCTGACCGGCGACGGTTCGGGAGACGTTGGGGTCACGCACCCGTCCACGGTAACCGTCCCGGCCGTCCCGCGGCATGTCGTGATCACGCCGTACTGTCTGGGGATGGAGGTCGACCCCCCACCGTTCGCAGGCCAGCCCCTGCCTCCGGCCGTGCCGGGTCCGCCGCCGTCGGGCCCCGGCCCGTGGCCCGTGGTGGCGGCGGTGCTGGTCGGCTGCTGGGCTGTCGCGGTCACCGTCTCCGCCGAGCTGGCCGGCTGGCTGACCGACCAGATCCTGCTGATCAGCGGGCTGGACCGGGCGGTCTGGCTCTGGCCGGTGGTGGCCGGCGTCACCGTCCTGCTGGCCGGCGTGCCGGCGCTGCTGCTCACGCTGCTGCCCCGGTCCGGGACGATCCGGGCCACCGGCCGGGCCTGGCTCACCGGGGTGCTGGCCGTCGGCGCGCTCACCCTGCTGCGCGCCCTGCCGCCGGTGCACCACGAGGCGTACCTCGCCGCGCTGGCCGTGGCGGCCGGCCTGCTCGCCGCCGTGCTCGGCCGGCTCGCCAGGGGCCGCACCCAGGCGTCCCCGGGTGCCGGGGCGGTCGGTGAACCGGGCACGTCCGGACGGCCCGCCCCGGTGCCGCCGGCCGCCTGCGGGAACGGGACGGTGACGCTGCTGGCGGTGGCCGCCGGGGTGGCGACCGTGCTGCCCTGGGCGTGGCTCGGGGCGCTCGGAGGGCTGCTGGAGACCGTCCTCGCGGCGGTCGCCGCCGCGGCGGTCGGCGTCCTCGCCGGTGCGCTGCTCGACGCCCGGTTCTGGGCGCATTTCGCGGTCGGCCGTCCGCCCCGGCCAGCCCGGCTGGTGCTGGTCGGCGGTGCGGTCGCCGGGGTGGCGCTGCTGCTCGTCGCCGCCGGGTCCGGGCAGTCCGGGGCGCAACTGCCCGCCCTGCTGACCCTGCCACCGCTGGGCTTCGTGCTGGCCGCCCTCCAGGCCCCCGCCGCCCGTGCGGGCGGGTCCGCCGGGCCCGGCCCGGCGCGCTGGCTCGTCGGGCTCGGCGTTCTCGGGCCGCTGGCCTTCGTCGACCCGGAGGAGAACACCCTCGTCCTGGCGGCCACCCGCGACGTGCCGTACTGGGTGGCGGCCACCGCCGCCGCCGGGCTCGCGGTGGCCGCGGTGCTGTCCGTCGCGTACGGCGTGCTGCTGGCCCGCCCGCGCGGCGGGACGCCCAGCCGGCCGGTGGCGGCGGCGGTCGCCGTGGTCCTGCTCGCCGGGGCGGCGGCGGTCTACCTCGGTCCCGGCCGGCCCGGTCTGCACGGCGAGCGGCTGCTGGTGGTGCTGCACGAGCAGGCCGACCTGAGCGGGATCCCGGCCGGCGCACCGGGCCGGGCCGGCCGGGACGCCCGGGCCGGGGAGGTCTACCGGCGGCTCGTCGCCACGGCCGAGCGCACCCAGCCCGACCTGCGCCACGACCTGGCCCGGCTGCGGCTCGGCCCGACTCCGTACTACCTGGTCAACGCGATCGAGGTGGACGGCGGCCCGGCCGTGCGGGCCTGGCTGTCCGGCCGGCCGGAGGTGGCCCGGGTGCTGGTCAGCCAGCGGCTGCGCCCGCTGCCGGCCGCCGCGCCGACCAGCCGGGGCGACGCCCCGGCACCGGCCGGGCCGGCCTGGAACGTGTCTTTGATCGGCGCGGACCGGGTCTGGTCCGGGCTGGGGGTGACCGGTGCCGGCGTGGTGGTGGGCAGCTCCGACTCCGGGGTGGACGGCCGGCACCCGGCGCTGGCCGCCGGCTTCCGGGGCGGCGACGACTCCTGGTACGACCCGTGGGACCACACGACGACGCCGACCGACCAGGGCGGGCACGGCACGCACACGGCGGGCAGCGCGGTGGGGCGCGGCGGCATCGGGGTGGCCCCGGGTGCCAGCTGGGTCGGCTGCGTGAACCTGGACCGCAACCTCGGCAACCCGGCCCGCTACCTCGACTGCCTCCAGTTCATGCTGGCCCCGTTCCCGACCGGTGGCGACCCGTTCACCGACGGACGGCCCGAGCGGGCCCCACAGGTGCTGACGAACTCGTGGGGCTGCCCGCCGATCGAGGGCTGCGACCCGGCGGCGCTGCGGGCGGCGACGGCGGCGCTGGACGCGGCCGGCATCTTCGTCGTCGCGGCGGCCGGCAACACCGGGCCGCACTGCGGGTCGATCGAGGACCCCCCGGCGCCGTACCCGGACGTGCTCACGGTCGGGGCGGTGGACCGGGACCGGAAGGTCGCCCCCTTCTCCAGCCGGGGGCCGGTGCCCGGCGGGAGCAAGCCGGACCTGGTCGCCCCGGGCGTCGGGGTGCTCTCCGCGATGCCGGGCGGCACGTACGCCAGGCTGGACGGCACCTCGATGGCGGCCCCGCAGGTGGCCGGGGTGGTGGCGCTGATGTGGTCGGCGAACCCGGCACTGGTGGGCGACCTGGACCGGACCCGGCGGATCCTGCGGGACACCGCCACCCCGGCCGGTGCGACGTACCGTTCCCGCAACCCGGCGGACGCCTGCGGCGGCGACGCGAACATCACCGGCGCTGGCCTCGTCGACGCGTACGCGGCCGTCCGCGCCGCCCGAGAGGGATGACCCGCGCCGCCCTCGGCGGATGACTCGGGTCCCTCGTCGACGCCCACGGCGCGGGCCTCTCACCCCCGCCGCCACCCGCCCGCCGGGTGCGGCGGGCCGGCAGGTGCGGCGGGCCGGCAGGTGCGGCGGGCCGGTCGGTGATCTAGGGTCGGCGACCATGGACGCGGAAACCACCCTGGCCGAGCTGACCCCGGGCGCGCTGCCCGCCGTGGTGGACCTGTGCCGGCGCGCGCTGGACCTGCCGGAGGACGCGGCCGAGGCGGGGGCCGTGGTGGACACCCTGCACACCCGCGCCGGGGCGGACCGGACGGTGCTGGGGCTGGGCGCGTACCACGGGACGGAGCTGGTCGGCGCGCTGATCGCCTCACTCTCCGGCGGGGAGCCCCCGGTCGGGCACGTCGACCTGGTGGCGGTGGCCCCCGAGCGACGGCGTCGGGGCGTCGGGCGGGCCCTGCTGGACCGGGCCGAGCGCGACCTCGCCGGGCGGGGCGCGACCGAGGTGCTGCTGGCCGGCAACCCGCCGTACTACGCCTGGCCGGGGATCGACGTGCGGTACACCCCGGCGGTCTGCGCCGCGCTGGCGCTGGGCTACGCCCAGGACCGCACGGCGTGGAACATGACGGCCGACCTGTCGTACGACGAATCGCCCGCGCTGCGGACGACGGAGCCGGCGGAGCGGCGGCTGGCCGAGCGGGGCGTCACGGTGCGGCGCGCCGAGCCGGCGGACCTGCCGGCGCTGGCCGCGTTCGCCCGGTCCACGTTCGGCGGCGCGTGGGACAGTGAGCTGGCCGGTTCGCTGGGACGCCCCGGCGCCGGGGCACACCTGGCGGAACGGGCCGGCACGGTTCTCGGCTTCGCCGCCTGGGGCTCGTCCCGGCCGAGCTGGTTCGGCCCCATGGGCACCGCCCCGGAGGCGGAGGGCACGGGGATCGGCGGGGTGCTGCTGCGCCGGTGCCTGCGCGACCAGCGGGCCGAGGGGGTGGAATCCGCCCAGATCGGCTGGGTGGGCCCGGTGCCCTTCTACTCGGGCAGCGCGGGGGCCCGGATCGAGCGCGTCTTCTTCCTGTACCGCAAGGCGCTGCCGGCCACCGGATGAGCGGGGACGCCCGGGCCGGTGCCCGGGCCGCCGAGTGCTGGCTGCGTGGCAGGCCGGGCCGCCGGGTGCGTGCAGGCCGGGCCGCCGGACGCCGCGTTGGCAGGCCGGGCGGCGAAACGGGCATGGGCCTGTATAGCGCCGTTCGGCCGCGTCGGCCATCGACGGCCCCTACCGTCTGGGTAGAGGAGGCGGTCATGGCCACGGACGACGAGCAGACCGACGACGCGCAGCCGGCCACCTGGGTGCCGGTCGAGGAGATCCCGGGGCAGCTGCCGTTCGACCGGCTGGACTACGGCGACGCCGAGCAGCTCGCGGAGATGACGGAGGACGACGAGCCCCCGGCCGAGGAGCCGGTGGTCCTGGTGGACGAGCCGATCCGCATTGACCCGCCGTACGACCGGGCCCGGAAGCGACGCAACCAGCGACCCCTGCCGACGTGACCGGCGGGCCGGCAGACGACGAAAGGGGCGGGCCGTGTCAGCGGCCCGCCCCTTCGGCGTTCGGTGGAGCTGGACTCAGAAGTCCATTTCCCCGCCACCCGGGCCAGCCGGGGCAGCCGAGGCCTTCTCCGGCTTGTCCGCGACGACGGCCTCGGTGGTGAGGAAGAGCGCCGCGATGGAGGCGGCGTTCTGCAGCGCCGACCGGGTGACCTTGGCCGGGTCGATGATGCCCGCGGCCAGCAGGTCCACGTACTCGCCGCTGGCGGCGTTGAGGCCGTGGCCCGGGTCGAGGTTGCGGACGCGCTCGACGACCACGCCACCCTCGAGGCCGGCGTTGACGGCGATCTGCCGCAGCGGGGCGTCCAGCGCGATCTTGACGATCTGCGCGCCGGTCGCCTCGTCGCCGGTCAGGTCCAGCTTCTCGAAGGCGGTCTTGCCGGCCTGCACCAGCGCGACGCCACCACCCGGGACGATGCCCTCCTCGACGGCCGCCTTCGCGTTGCGAACGGCGTCCTCGATGCGGTGCTTGCGCTCCTTGAGCTCGACCTCGGTGGCCGCGCCGACCTTGATCACCGCAACACCGCCGGCCAGCTTGGCCAGGCGCTCCTGCAGCTTCTCGCGGTCGTAGTCGGAGTCGCTCTTGTCGATCTCGGCCCGGATCTGGTTGACCCGACCCTGGATCTGCTCGGCGTCGCCGGCACCGTCGACGATGGTGGTCTCGTCCTTGGTCACCACGACCTTGCGGGCGCGGCCCAGCATGTCGAGGCCGACGGCGTCCAGCTTGAGGCCGACCTCCTCGCTGATGACCTGGCCACCGGTGAGGATGGCGATGTCAGCCAGCATGGCCTTGCGGCGGTCACCGAAGCCCGGCGCCTTGACGGCGACCGACTTGAAGGTGCCACGGACCTTGTTGACCACGAGGGTGGCCAGGGCCTCGCCCTCGATGTCCTCGGCGATGATCAGCAGCGACTTGCCCGACTGCATGACCTTCTCCAGGATCGGGAGCAGGTCCTTCACCGAGGCGATCTTGCTGTTGACGATGAGGAGGTACGGGTCGTCGAAGACGGCCTCCATACGCTCCGGGTCGGTCATAAAGTACGCGGAGATGTAGCCCTTGTCGAAGCGCATGCCCTCGGTGAGCTCAAGCTCCAGGCCGAAGGTGTTGCTCTCCTCGACGGTGATGACGCCTTCCTTGCCAACCTTGTCCATCGCCTCGGCGATGATCTCACCGACGGTGCTGTCACCGGCGGAGATGGAGGCGGTGGAGGCGATCTGCTCCTTGGTCTCGACGTCCTTGGCGAGCTTGGACAGCTCCTCCGAGACGCTGGCCACGGCGGCCTCGATGCCCCGCTTCAGGGCCATCGGGTTGGCGCCGGCGGCCACGTTGCGCAGGCCCTCACGGACCAGGGCCTGGGCCAGGACGGTCGCCGTCGTCGTGCCGTCACCGGCAACGTCGTCGGTCTTCTTCGCGACCTCCTTGACCAGCTCAGCGCCGATCTTCTCGTACGGGTCCTCGAGCTCGATCTCCTTGGCGATGCTCACACCATCGTTGGTGATGGTGGGGGCACCCCACTTCTTCTCGAGCACCACGTTGCGGCCCTTGGGGCCGAGGGTCACCTTCACGGCGTCGGCGAGCTGGTTCATGCCCCGCTCGAGGCCACGGCGAGCCTCTTCGTCGAACGCGATCATCTTGGCCATACGGCGTTGTCCTCCTGGACACTCACGGGCCACCCGAGTGTGTGTCCCGGATGGGCCGCCTGGTGTACGCACCTTGGGACGTCGCCACCTGGCGACGACGACGTCTCCTCGGCCGGGCCGGATAGCCCGCGACGACCGGCCATGCGCCACCCGGCGGTTGCCCGCCGGGAGCCCGTGGCCCCACCGTCCCGACCATTGGCACTCACGGTATGCGAGTGCCAATGACTTGTTTAGCACTCTCCCCTGCCGAGTGCAAGCACGATGCCGGGTCCGGACCCGGTTTGCGAGCCCTGACCAGCGCTGTCCGCCCGCCGACTCGGCCAAGTTCACCCACCTACCGACGACGGTCACCGGACCCCGCACGCCCGTCGCCCGGTTACGTGACGGCCAGGCCGAACCGGCTCCGCAACCGTCAGCGCCCCGGTGGCGCTGGCCGTACTGGCCGCGCTCGGGGATACCGTCGCCGTCGACGAATGGACCTGCCGGGCGGCCGGGAAACCCGAGGCAGCCATCGACCTGCGGGCCCGGGAGCGACGGGGCAACCGGCGTCATGGCAGGCCCGGCCGGGACCGAGCTACGCGCCGGGCCCCCCGATCGGCGCAAATTCAGAGAATGTGTGGTCATGGAGCGCCGAAAGGCCACACATTCCCTGAACTTGCGCGGGCTGGCGGGGTGCGGTTCGGAATCGAGGTACGGGGCGGGCCACCAGCAGCAGGGCGGGCGTCGGCGAAGATGTCGGCGGGGCTCGACTGGGTACCGGCCGGGTCGGCACCCGCCGGCAGGGCTCGACTGGGCACCCGCCGGGTCGGCACCCGCCGGCAGGGCTCGACTGGGTACCCGCCGGGTCGGCACCCATCGGCGGGGCGCAGCGCGTCGGCGCACCGGAGGCCCAGTTCCGCGTCGAGGCCCAGTCCCGCGTCGCCAGCCCGCCCCGGGGCCACCGCGGCCGGCTGACGCACTCGGCCACGGCGTCCGGCTGGCGGGGCCGGCTGGGGTGCCCCGTTGTCGCGGTCGCGGGCGGGTCGGCCCGGGCCCGCCCAGCCGCGGGCCCCGGACCTGGGCGGGCGGTCAGGCGACGACGCGGACCCGCTCGGCCTGTGGGCCCTTCTGCCCCTGGGCGATCTCGAACTCCACCCGTTGTCCGTCGTCCAGCGCCTTGTAGCCGTCCATCTCGATCGCGGAGAAGTGGACGAAGACGTCCTGCCCCCCGTCGACGGCGATGAAGCCATAGCCCTTTTCGGCGTTGAACCACTTCACGGTGCCCTGTGCCACGGTGCACTTCCTCACGTCGCGCGGCCTGCCAAAGCGGCGGGACGCCGGCGCGAACCGGCGGCCCCGGACCACCGGCTTCGGGGTCGACGACGACCCTGAATTCAGTGACCAAAATCGCACGGTACACGAGCCGTCACGCAGGCGCACGACCGCAAATCAGGCAATATCGGACCGACCTCGACCCGGAGGCGCATAGGCCGGCGTCACTGCGGTAAGCATGCGGAATGACAGCAGGTCCCCGCCCGGCGGCCGCCGGGCGCCCCGCGCCGGACAGGACGCTCGCCCCGGCCACGCGGGCGACCGTCGTCCACCGGGTGACCCCGTGGGACGCGGCCCGGATGCGCGCGCTGCGCCTTGAGATGCTCGCCGACGCCCCGCTGGCCTTCCTGGAGACCCTGGCGGACGCCGCCGCCCGTCCGCACGCCGACTACGCGGCCCGGATCGCCTCGGTCGCCGTCGGCCGGCACACCGCGCAGTTCGTCGCCGACCCGGGCACCGACCGACCCGGCGGCCCCGCCGGCCGGCTCCTGGGGCACGCCGGCGGCACGGTCGCCCCGGACGAGCCGGGCCTGACCGTGGTGTACGCCGTCTACGTCACCCCGCAGCGGCGGGGCACCGGCCTGCTCGCGGAGCTGATCGACGCGGTGGCCGGCTGGTCCCGCGAGTGCGGCCGGCCGGAGCTGATGCTGGAGGTGGTGGTCGGCAACGACCGCGCCTACCGGGCGTATCAGAGGCTGGGCTTCGTGGACACGGGCGTCCGGGTCCCCCACCCGGTGATTCCCGCCCTGCGCGAGCTCCAGATGCGCCGCCCGGCCTGAGCGCCCCGGCGCTTGAGGGTTGGGGTGCCCAGGGCCCGGCCCGACGCCCGGCGCGGGGTGTGGGGGTGCCCAGGGGCCCGGCCCGACGCCCGCGCGCCGAGGGGGCCCCTGGGCGGCCCGTCAGGCGGGGCGGCGGCTCTGCACGACGCGGAACCGGTTCGCCACGTACGCGCCGTCGGTCAGGGCCGCGTTGGCGGCCGGGTTGGCGCCGCTGCCGTGGAAGTCGGAGAACGCCGCCGACTGGTTCACGAAGACGCCCCCGGTCAGGTTGCACGACAGGTGCACCCCGGTGTCGACCGCAGCCGCCTCGGCGGCGTCCAGCACCGCCTCGTCGGTGGAGTAGACGGCCGCGGTCAGCGCACCCTTCTCCCCCACCGTGGAGCGCAGGATCTCCAGGCCGTGCGCGGTGGAGTCGGTCGCGATGACGAACGAGATCGGCCCGAACCACTCCCGCGAGTACGTCCCGGTGTCGCCGGCCGCCAGCTTCACGATCGTCGGGGTGCGGACCACCGCGCCGGGGAATGACGGGTGCTCGACGGCCCGCGACTCCAGCACGGCCTCGCCGACCTTTGTAACCTCGTCGAGGCGCTCCAGCACCCCGTCGTTGACGATCGCCCCGGTCAGCTCGACGCCCCGGGCCGGGTCGGCGGTGATCTTGCCGACCGCCGCGGCGATCCCGGCGGCCACCTCGTCGAAGCTCCTGTGCCCCTGGTCGGTGGCGATGCCATCCGACGGGATCAGGATGTTCTGCGAGGTGGTGCACATCTGGCCGCTGTAGAGGGTCAGCGTGAAGCCCAGGTTGCGGCACATCCCGGCGAAGTCGTCGGTGGAGTCGATCACCACCGTGTTCAGGCCAGCCTTCTCGGTGTAGACCGCCGCCTGCCGGGCGTTGGCCTCCAGCCAGTCGCCGTACTCGGTGGAGCCGGTGAAGTCGACGATCTTCACGGCCGGGTGCAGGGCGAGCGTCGAGGCGAGCTTCTCGCCGGGGGCCTCGGGGGCGAGCAGCACCAGGTTCGGGTCGAAGCCGGCCTCGGCGAGCACCTCCCGGGCGTAGCGCACGGTGATGGCCAGCGGCAGCACCGCGCGCGGGTGCGGCTTGACCACCACCGGGTTGCCGGTGACCAGCGAGGCGAACAGCCCCGGGTACGAGTTCCAGGTCGGAAAGGTGTTGCAGCCGATGACGAGGGCCACCCCGCGCGGCACCACGTGGAACGTCTTGGTCATCCGCAGCGGGTCGCCCTTGCCTGCGGGCTTCTCCCAGCCGGCCGTCCCCGGGTGCCGGGTCATCTCCGCGTACGCGTAGGCGATCGCCTCCAGCGCCCGGTCCAGCGCGTGCGTCCCACCGGCCTGGAAGGCCATCACGAACGCCTGTCCGCTGGTGAACTGCACCGCGTTGGCCAGCTCGAAGACGTGCTTGTGCAACCGGTCGAGGAGCTCCAGGCAGACCCCCGCCCGGGCCTGCGGGCCGGCGTCGCGCCAGGCCGGCAGCGCGGCGGAGGCGGCGGCGACCAGCTCGTCGGCGCCGGCGTGTGGGTAACGGACGTTCAGCTCCAGCCCGAACGGGCTCGCCTCGGTGGCCACCCGGTCACCGGCGCCCGGCTGGTCGAGCGGGAAGTCGCCGTTCAGGTACGCCTCGAAGGCTGCCTTGCCGTCGGCGGCGGCGGTCTCGCCGTACACCCGGGGGCTGGGTGATTCCGGGTAGGCGGACCAGTACCCACGCTCCGCGATCGCGGTCAGCGCCCGGTTGAGGGTGTCGGCGTGCCTGTCGTGCAGGGGATGCGGGGTCTCCGTCATGCCCGCCATCATGCCCCAGCCGCGAACCGGACAGTAGGGGCCGACGACCGCCGCCGGCGTTCCGGGACGCCGCCCGGGCCGGCGCGGCGCTGAACAGCCGGGCGGTCGCACGGCGGCCCGGTCAGATGGTGAGCTGCCAGTCGGTCCAGGCGTCGACGGGACGGAAGCCGAGCCGCTCGTTGATGTCGATCATGTGTCCGTTGGCCGCCGCGTTGAACGTGTCCACGAAGCGCAGCTCCGGCTCGTGGGCGAGGCCGTACCGCAGGTTCTCCACCTTCGTCAGCAGCCCGAGCCGGTACCCCCGGTGCGCCGGGTCGACGATGGTGATCTGCTGGAACGCGTGCCACGACGCGCTGGGGCCGACGTCGAGCAGCGTCCAGGCGACCAGCCGGCCGGACGCCACGTGCACCGCACCGTGGTGGTAGCGGCGGCGGCCCCGGGCATCGAGCGCCCGCTCGACGCCACGCACCCGCTCGACGTCGACCCGTTCCGGCTCCCACTCCAGGTCCCCCAGCGGGGCGTCGGTCATCAGCCGGCCGTCGAGGTGGGCCACGTCGGCGACGTACTCCTCGGGGGCGGGCCCCCGCCAGCGGACGGTGCGGTAGCCGGCGGCGCGGGGCCGGGCTTCGGCGAGCAGGGCGTCGAGCGCGGCCGGGGCGAGCCGGGCGGCGTCGAGCCGGCGGCGGACCTCGGGAAGCACCGGCCGGCCGCCCACCGCGGCGGCGAACGCTCCGCCGGCCCCGTCGCGTCCCGGCCCGTCGGGCAGGGCCGAGACGGCCATCCCGACCACCCGCTTGCGCCCCCGCTCGCGCAGCACCCGCAGGCCGTGCTCGTGCAGCGCCCGGCCGACCCCGTGCCGGCGCTGCGCCGGGTCCACGAACAGGTCCACGGCGGCGTTGTCGGTGTTGTCGAGCTGCGGCAGGTCCAGGGCGAGGTAGCCGGCCGGCACGCCGTCGCGGCGGGCGAGCGCCCAGACCGGCGCTCCGCCCGGCATCGGGTGGCGGAGCCCGGCCTCGAGCCGTCGCCGACACAGCGGCGGGAAGTCGGGGACGTCCGCCGCGTCGGCCGCCGCCCTGATCCGGTACGCCGCGTCGACCGCACTCTGGTCGGCCGGGTCGATCGGCGTGATCGTGATGCCCATGGACTGAGGGTGACCCGGGAAACACGATCGGGCCAGCGAATTAATCGCCGGCCCGATCGGACGTGGTCGGGAGGGACGATCGCACAACGCCTTCGGCGTTGGGTCGCAAGAACTAAAAAGTCTTCGGCGAAACGCCCTCCCGCACCGAGCATCCTGCGCCGTCCGGTTCCTGTCGTCAAGTCCCCGGTGGCGGGTTTCTCTCACGCAGGGCTAAAAGTCGGTTACTCGGGGGATCCGCCCCATCCCCCGTCCGGGCGATCCACCCGTCCACCGGACGGTCGGGGCCGGGGCGGCGGGCAGGGCCGGTGGGGCGCGGCGCGCGGCGTGCTTCCGGGCCGGGGCGGGGAAGGGCCGCAGGCCGCGCCAGGGTCGATCGAGATCGGGCAGGTCAGCCGAGCAAACCGGCGTCCCGGGCGGCGCGCAGCGAGGGCCTGATCCGGTGGGTCGGGCCGACCTGGGCGGCGACGGCGTCGATGGTCTTCAGCCCTTCGCCGGTGTTGAACACCACAGTCTCCGCCGTCGGGTCGAGCCGGCCGGACTCGACCAGCTTGCGCAGCACGGCGACGGTCACCCCACCGGCCGTCTCGGCGAACACCCCGGTGGTCCGGGCCAGCAGCCGGATGCCGTCGCGGATCTCGTCGTCGTCGGCGTACTCCATCCAGCCGCCGGTGCGCCGGACCGCCTCCAGGGCGTACAGGCCGGCGGCCGGATCGCCGATGTTGAGCGACTTGGCGATGCCGGTCGGCCGGACCGGGGTGATGGTGTCGGTGTCGGCGTGCAGGGCGGCGGCGATCGGGTTGCAGCCGGCGGACTGGGCACCGAAGACCTTCCAGCCGCCGGCCGGGGCCTCGACGAGGCCGATCTCGACCAGCTCGCTGAACGCCTTATCGATCTTGGTGAGCAGCTCGCCGCTGGCCATCGGGATGACCACCTGGGCCGGGATGCGCCAGCCGAGCTGCTCGGCCACCTCGTACCCGAGGGTCTTGGAGCCTTCGGCGTAGTACGGGCGGACGTTGACGTTGACGAACGCCGTGTCCTCGAACTCGTCGGTCTCCACCAGCTCGCCGCAGAGCCGGTTCACGTCGTCGTAGGAGCCGTCGATGGCGACCAGCTCGCCCCCGTAGACGGCGGTGGTGACCACCTTGCCCGCCTCCAGGTCGCTGGGGATGAACACGACCGAGGGGACCCCGGCGCGGGCCGCGTGCGCGGCGACCGAGTTGGCCAGGTTGCCGGTCGAGGCGCAGGCGAACCGGGTGAAACCGAGCGCCCGGGCGGCGGTGAGGGCCACCGAGACCACCCGGTCCTTGAACGAGTGGGTGGGGTTCGCGCTGTCGTCCTTGACCCAGAGCGGGGCGGTGATGCCCAGCTCGGCGGCGAGGTTGGGCGCGGCGACCAGCGGGGTCAGCCCCGGGTCGACGGTCACCCGGGTGGCCGGGTCCTGGCCGGCCGGGAGGAGGGCGGCGTACCGCCAGATGTTCTGCGGGCCGGCCTCGATCTGCTCGCGGGTCACCCGCGCCAGGGCAGCGGCGTCGTAGTCGACCTCAAGAGGGCCGAAGCACTCGTAACAGGCGTGCTGCGCGGCGAGCGGGTAGCGCGCGGTGCAGGCCCGGCAGACCAGGGCGCGGGCGGGGCTGGCGGTGGTGTCGATGCCGGACGCGGCGAGGGTCGACGTCATGTCGAGAAGGTCCTCTCATCTTTCCCCGCATCGCACCCTGCGGCGGGGACGGAATTGGCACCTGTCCGCACCGCTCGTCATCGAGCGCGCGGGTGGTTGCCGGGGCTTCGTCGGGCCGTATCCCTCTGCCCCTCTGGATGAGGTATTCAGTTGTGCGCACGAGTCTACGGCGGATCGCCGGCTCCGCCACCCGAGGTTCCAGCGTATGGGCCGCCCCTGGGCATTGAATTAATCACACCGTCACCGTGGGAGTCGACGACACCACCGCCCGCAACGTTGGCCTTGATCGATTCCAAGGGGGGCCTGCATGGGGGCTGGCCTGGGGTTTCTACGCTCACCGCGTGACGTACCCCCCGTCGCCCGGTTTCCCCGGGCCGCCCCAGAAGTCCCGCGGGCTCAGCCGGACGACCCGCACCGTGATCATCGTGGTCGCCGTGGTGGCGCTGCTCTGCTGCGCCGGAGCGGTCGGCGGCGGCCTCTGGCTGTTCCGCACCGTGCAGGGCACCATCACGCCGGCCCGGGACGCCGCGACCGCATACCTGGACGACACGAAGGCGGGCAACTACCCGGCCGCGTACGCCCGGCTCTGCGAGCGACTGCGCAGCCGGCAGACCGAGGCGCAGTTCACCCGGGCCCGGCAGGCCGAGCCGCCCCTGGACGAGTACCGCGTCACCAACACCCAGGTGCACACCAGCAACGGCGACACCAGCGCCGAGGTGACCGTCAAGATCGCGGACCGGAACAGGGTCATCAGCCTGGTCAAGGAGGGTGACCAGTGGCGGGTGTGCGGGGGCTGATCGGGTGACACGGCCGGTCGTGCCCCGCGTCCCCCCACCCCACCTCCCCTGCGCGCACTTTCACGGAATGTGTGGCTATGGCGCGCGCGGATGCCACACATTCCGTGAAAGTGCGCGCACCGGGAACAGCGGGGGGACGGGAGACGGGGCCCGGCCGGGTGGCGTGGGGCCGACGATGCGGGTGGCGTGGGGTCGCTACCGTGCGGGAAGCCCACCCCCGAGAGAGGAACTGGCCGATGCGCCGGACCCTGCCCAGCCTCGCGATCCTCGCCCTGGCCTGCCTGATGACCGCGGGTTGCGACGCCGGGGGGTCGACCTCCTCGGCGGGTACGACCACCGCTCCGGCCGCCGACGAGCCGGCCGCCCCGGCGGAGGACGGCCCGGAGCCGGCCCCGGCGACGACAGGCCCCGCCGCCCCGCCGGAGCCGACCGTCGCCGGCACCACCGCCGCGCCGCCGAAGCCCGCGCCGAAGAAGGTGCCCGCGCTGACCTGCAAGCAGCTCGCCGGCGCCCACGTCGGCAGCACCAAGGTCCCCTACCAGGGGTACGCCGACTACCTCCCGCTGGCCGAGGGCGTCTGGTCCGGCGAGGACGGCGACACGGTCACCCTCCAGAAGCCCTGCGGGATCGGCGACCTCGACGGCGACGGCGCGGCGGACGCGGTCGGCGCGGTCGCCCTCAAGAGCGGGGGCAGCGGCACCTTCTACACGCTGGTGGTGTGGCGCAACGCCGACGGTGAGCCGGTCTACCGGAGCCTGGCCGAACTGGACGACCGGACCCCGGTCGTCTCGATCACCGTGTCCGGCGGCCGGGCGAAGGTCGTCTGGCTGACCCGTTCCGCCGAGCGGGGCATGGCGGAGCTGGACATCCGACGCACCTCGTACTACCAGCTCTCCGGCAGCACGTTCACCGAGGTCAGCCACACCGACGCGCCGTACAAGCCGTAGCGGCGGGGGTGCGACTCAAGCCGGCACGGACCGCTTGCCCGGCACCGGGGCCGCGACGGCGGGCTCCCGACGGCGGCGGAGCAGGCTGTCCAACGCCCAGGTGCCGGGGCCGAGCACCGCGACGAGCACGAACGACCAGCAGAACAGCGCCGCCAGCTCGCCGCCGTTGCGCAGCGGGAGCAGCCCGTCGGGCTGGTGCACCACGAAGTAGGCGTACGCCATCGAGCCCGAGGCGACCAGCGCGGCGGGCCGGGTGAACAGCCCGGCCAGCACCAGCACGCCGCAGGTTGCCTGGATCAGCGCCGCCCACCAGCCCGGCCACTCGCCGAACGGGACGGCCTGGCCGGCGCCCCGGGCACCGCCGAGCACGCCGAACAGCGACGACAGCCCGTGGCACAGGAAGAGCAGGCCGACCACCATGCGGAACAGGGACAGGACGAGTCCGCCGAGTCGGTCGAACTTCATGCGACACCTCCAACGATGCTGATCGATGCATCCAGCATGCGAGCAAGGGCGGGAGGTGTCCACGAAATCCCTCCAATCGGGAAGGCTCCCACGACGTCGGCACGTCGGCCGCTCCGGCGCCGGCCGGGGCACGGCGATCGAAAATGGGGATGCCCGGATTCCGATCGGGCGTCAGGATCCGGTCATGACCACGTTGCTCACCGGCCAGGACGACCCCGAGTTGGAACGTCGCCTCTCAGACGAACTGGACGCCATCAACCGATCCTCCATCGCCTCGGACGACGAGACGCCGTTCTCCATCCGGGCCGATGACGCCGGCACCCTTCTCGGCGGGATCACCGGGTGGACCTGGGGCGGCTGCGGCGGCATCACCTCCCTGTGGGTGGAGCCGGAGCAGCGAGGCCGTGGCCTGGGTCGTCGCCTGTTGGCCGCAGCCGAGGACGAGATCCTGCAGCGCGGCTGCGACCGGGTCGTCGTGGCGACCATGTCCTTCCACGCGCCCGGCTTCTATCACCGTCACGGCTATCAGGAGGTCGGGCGTACGCCGGAGATGCCGGACGGCACCGCGAAGCACCACTTCCACAAGCGACTGGTCACGGCGAATCCCGTAGTTCACGCAGGCGATTCACCTGTTACCGGGTGAAGCAGCACCCGAGACGGGCCTCGTGAGATGTCGGCACAGAACCCGGACCAGGTCACACCTTGAGGACGTCCACGTCATACAGCGCGATCGACGCGTCGCCGGTGTCCAACGTCAAGCCTTCGGTGACCGTTTACACCACCAGCATCCGATCGAAGGGATCACGGTGATGGAACGGGAGTCGGCCGACGGCGATCGCGCGGGCATGGGTCACCGGTAGCTCGCGCAAGCCCATGTCCCGTACCCGTTCGGCGAGGTCCACCAGTCCAACAGGTTTGCCGGTGGTTTGCTGCGCTCGACCTAACCGACGACGCAACCCCCAGCCCAAGTCCCCCGGCTGACCCGGACTCTCACGGGGGCCGGGACCCCGAACGGGGAGATCTTGGAAGCAAACGGCCCTTCCGGGGGCCGAAATCTTCCAAGATCTACCCGATCTCCGCTCACCGGCAAACGGCGATCGATCCTTCGCTGGTGGCGGTCGCGCTCGCCTGCGGCCCTCTCCGAGGAGGACCGTTAGTCGCGCGTACCCGGTCTGGTGGGACGCCCGCCTCGACGGCCCCGACCGCTGCCCACGCCCGCCCGACCACGACGGCCCGTGCGGGCCGGACCCGGCAAATCCTGCTTGAGCGCAACGTGCCTGACAGGCCGGCGATCGGCCGGGAGCGGCCGTCAGCTCGTGATGTCCTTGCGGGTGAAGCGCCAGAAGGCCAGCGACCAGAACAGCGTGGCGTAGGCGATCGCCGAGATGCAGCCGCGCACCACGTCGTCGGTCTGCACCGGCGTCGACAGCAGCCCCAGCCAGGCGTTGGCGTAGTGGGTGGGTAGGAACGCCCGGATCCCGCCGAGCGCGGTGATCTGGTCCAGGATGCTGGACAGGATCCACAGCAGCACCGCACCGCCGACCGCGCCGAGCGCCGCGTCCGTGACGACCGAGAGCAGGAACGCCAGCCCGGCCACCGCCAGCAGGACGACCGCAAGGTAGCCGAGCACGGCCAGCAGCCGCAGCAGCCCCTCCCCCGGCTCCAACTGGGCCGCCACCTGGCTGCTCAGCGGCTCCCAGCCGTACCGGAGGGTGCCGGCGAGCAGGGCGGTGCCGGCGAGCAGCAGCAGGGCCAGCCCCGAGTACGCGAGCGCGACCACCAGCTTCACCGCGAGCAGCCGGGCCCGGGGCACCGGGACGGCCAGCAGGTAGCGCAGGCTGCCCCAGCTCGCCTCGCTGGCCACCGTGTCGCCGCAGAACAGCGCCACCACCACGACCAGCAGGAACGACGCCGAGACCAGCAGCGCGAAGAGGGTGAAGTTCAGCCCGCCCGAGGTGGCCAGGTCGGACAGGCTCGCGAACTCGCCCCCGCCGTTGCGGTCGTCCTCGCCGGAGTCGAACTGGAACGCGATCAGGATGATCAGCGGCAGCAGCACCATGAACCCGAGCGCGAGCTGGGTACGCCGCCGGGACGCCTGCCGGCGGAACTCCGCCGCGAACGGCAGGGTGGCCGAGGGGCGGTAGCCCGCCGCCGCGCCCACCGTGGAGGACGACTGCCTCATCACCGGTCCCCGCTTCCCCGAGAGTTCTCGCCCACCAGGGCGAGGAACGCGTCCTCCAGGCGGCGGCGCGGCACCACCCGGTCCACCCCGATCCCGGCCCGGACCAGCTCGGCCACCACCTCGCTGCGCGCGGTGCCGTTGGTGTCCACCACCAGGTTCCCGTCGGAGTCCGGCAGCACCGTGACCCCGTCGAGCCGGCCCAGCACCTCGCGCGCGGCGGCCGGGTCGGTGACGTCGAGCAGCACGCTCGGCGACTCGCCGACGATGTCCTCGACCGGGCCGGACGCCACGATCCGCCCCTTGTTGACCACCACGGCGTGGGTGCAGGTCTGCTCCACCTCGGCGAGCAGATGGCTGGAGACCAGCACGGCCCGCCCGTCGGTGGCGTAGCGCTGGAGCACCCGGCGCATCTCGGCGATCTGCGGCGGGTCCAGGCCGTCCGTCGGCTCGTCGAGCACCAGCAGCTCGGGCAGGCCGAGCATCGCCTGGGCGATGGCCAGCCGCTGTCGCATGCCGTGGCTGTACTTGCGGGTCTTGCGGTGCACCGAGTCGCCGAGCCCGGCGATCTCCAGCGCCTCGTCGAAGTGCGCGTCCGCCCACGGCCGGCCGGTGGCCCGCCAGTACGCCTTGAGGTTGTCCAGGCCGGACAGGTGCGGCAGGAAGCCGGGGCCCTCGACCAGCGACCCGATCCGGGACAGCACCGGCGAGCCGGGCACCAACCGGCGGCCGAAGACGTAGATCTCCCCGGCGGTCGGCTGGGTCAGCCCCATCAGCACCCGCAGGGTGGTGGTCTTGCCCGCGCCGTTGGGCCCGAGCAGGCCGACGACCTGGCCGGGGTGCACCTCGAAGTCGACGTTCGACACGGCGACGAAGCCGTCGGCGTACTCCTTGCGGAGCTGCCGGACGGCCAGCGGGACGCCCGCGTACTCGGGGTGGACCGAGCTGTCCTGGCGGCGGTGCCGGCGGCGGGCCAGCAGGACGACCGCGACGAGCCCGACGGCGATCGCGGCCAGCAGCCCGGCGAGCACCCAGCGCCAGACGACGGCCGTGGTGGGGATCGGCTCGCCGGCCACGGTGGGCAGCACGACCGGGCCGTCGCCGGCCGCCACGGTGTAGACGGTCGGCTCGACCGGCGTGGTGTACGCCTGGTCGGTGGTGGCCACCGTGATCCGCAGCCGGTGCCCGGCCTCGATCCGGCGGACGATCGCCGGCAGCGTCACGGTGACCGGCGTCGCGCCATTGACCTCCGTCGGCAGCCCGGTGAGCCGGACCGGGGCGACCAGCCCGTTCGGCAGGGTCGCCGCGCCGGTCGGGTCGACGTCGTAGAGCTTGACGAACAGCACCGCCTCGCCGGTGGGCGACGCCGCCCGGATCGAGACCGTCGGCGCGCCGGCCACGTCCACCGCCTCGGCCAGCGGCTCCGACTCGAACCGGGCGTGCTGGCCTGGGACGTCGCCGGCCACCCCGTCCAGCAGCGAGCCGAGCGCGCCGGCGAACGGCACCGACGAGATGGCCGCCGGGTTGCCGTTCGGCGGGTTCGCGACGGGCTGGGCCCGGCCGGTCACCGCGACCTCGCGACGTCCGTCGCCGGCCAGGCCGGGGTAGTCGGCGGTGCGGAAGCCGGTGGCGACCAGGCCGCGGTCGAGGGCGTCGAAGCCGGCGATCCGGGAGTACGTGAAGTCGTCGCCCGGGGCCGACCCCTCGCCCTTGACGTAGTGGTCGAGCCACTGGACGGTCAGGTACTTCACCCGGTCGGAGTCGTTGCGCGGCCCCGCGCCGCCGTCGTGGCCGCCGGTGTACCAGGCGACCCGGACCGGGGTGCCGTTCGCCGCGATGCCGCGCGCGTTGGCGTCCGCCTCGGCGATCGGGAAGAGGCTGTCCGCCTCCCCCTGCACCAGCAGGGTCGGCGCCTTGATCTTGTCCAGCACCGGGGCCGGGCTGGACCGGCGCAGCAGCTCCACGTCGGCCTGTTCGGCCCGGCCGGTGGTGGCGATCCGCAGGTACGCGGCGCAGACGTCGGCGGCGAACCGGCCGCACGCCGGGTCCGCCGCGCCCGCCGGGGTGCGCCCGGAGCCGGTGCCCGGCCCCGAGCCCGGTGCCGGGCTGGGCGGCCCGGCCGAGGCGGGGGCACCCTCCGGCTCGGCGGCCGAGGTGCCGGAGAGCCCTGCGGGGCCGGAGCCGGCGTTGCCACCGCCGCCGAAGAAGATCCCGGCCCAGCCCTTCTTGAACACGCCGGAGGTGGCGTCCTTGCCGGTGCTCTCCGGCAGGAACGCGCGGGACAGGTCGTTCCAGGTGATCATGGGGACGATCGCGTCGACCCGCCGGTCCTGGGCGGCCAGCAGCAGGGCCAGGCCGCCGCCGTACGAGCCGCCCACCACGCCGACCCGGGGGTCGCCGGGGGCGTCGGTGCGCACCTCCGGTCGGGCGGCCAGCCAGTCGAGCAGGCGCTCGCCGTCCCGCACCTCGTGGTCGGGGCTGTCCAGGTGGATCTGGCCGCCGCTGCGACCGAAGCCCCGGGCGGTCCAGGCGAGCACGGCGTACCCCTGAGCGGCCAGGTCCTCGGCGTCGGCCCGGACCGACTCCTTGGTGCCGCCGAAGCCGTGCGCGAGCAGCACCGCGGGCACCTTGCGGCCGGCCGACGCGTCGTCCGGCAGGTAGAACGTGGTGTCCAGGTCCACCGGCTCGTCGCCTGCTGGCCCGGACCGGACGGTGACCAGCGCGGACTCGGTGCGGAAGCCGGCTTCGTCGGACCGGGTCGCCCACACCGCGACGGCGGCCACCAGAACGGCCACCACCGACCCGGCGACGATCCGGCGGCGGCGGGTGCCCAGGGCCCGTCGGACCGGCGCGACCGGCAACGGCGATCTCATGGGGCACAACGGTACGGGGCAATTCCTGAGCGTTGGCTGAGATCCTCCGTACGTCCGTCCGGTGAGGCCGATCGGCGGCCGGATCGGATCGACCGCGCAGGGTACGGCGCGGCCCAGTGAGATGAATTCGGATCACGTGAATTCCGATGTTCCTCCCAAAATCACATCCGATCCATCCATGTCCACCGAACCGTATGCACCAAGAGTGCGGCTGGGCTGCACACGGCGTTACATCGCTCGAAGTGACGCAAAACTGACCGACCGGCGGCTCTGCCGGCCCTGCCTGGTCAGTTAGTTTTCCGGTCCGGTGAGCGGGACTGCATCGGCGACCCCCGACACCCTGCCCGTCCCCCGCCGTCGCCGGAGGAGCCATCCATGACCGTCCCTGCGGAGCGGGTCCCCCGACGGCCCGCCCTCCCGGGTCGCGTGCTGCCGCTGCTGCTCGTCGTGGCACTGCTCGTGCCGGTGGCGTTCCTCTTCGCCCAGCAGCGGCGGCTCACCAACGACGACCGGGGGCTGGCGGTCCGTGAGCGGATGGGCGTGGAGTACCTGCGGGCCCTCGGCCCCGTCACCCTGGCCCTGGTCGACGCCCAGTCAGCGGCCGTCACCGGGCGGACCGCGTCCCGCGAGGCGCTGAACCGGGCGGTGCAGGACGCCGCCTCGGTCGACACCCGCATCGGTGACCAGCTACGCACCCACGACCGGTGGACCGGGCTCCGGGCCAAGCTGGAGGCGCTGCCCGACCGGGCGCTGACCGATCCGGAGGCAGCCTTCGTCGCGTACGGCGAGGTCACCGACCTGCTGCTGGCCCTGCACCGCAAGGTGCGGGAGGGTTCCGGGCTGATGCGGGACCCGCAGTCGGACTCGTTCTTCCTCCAGGACGCCGTCAGCGAGGAGCTGCCCGAGGCGCTCGTGACCGCCGGCCGCCTCGCCGACCTGGCCACCCTCGCCGCCCGCCGCCCCACCGCCGAGCGGATCCGCACCGGGCCCGAGCTGGCCGGCCTGCGGGTGGCCGCCCTCACTCCCGCCACCGACCTGGTCACCGACCTGCGCGCGGCGGTCGACAGCACGGAGAGCACCAAACTCGGCGCCAACGTGCTCACCCCGCTCGACAACTACCAGCGGGCCGTCGAGCGGCTCGCCGCGCTCTCCGCCCCGACCGGCCGGGCCGGCACCGAGGATGCCCCGGGGCTGGGCGGGCTGACCGAACTCACCGCCGCCCGGAACAACGCGCAGAGCGCCGCCAGGCAGCTCCAGCCGGTCATCCTCGACGAGCTGGACGTGCTGCTGCGGGAACGGATCGACCGGCTCGACCGGGAGCGGTGGCTGGCCGGGGCAGCTCTCGGGGCGGCCGTCCTGCTGGTCGCCGCGCTCGCGGCGATGCTGGTCGCCGCGTACCGTCGGGCCCGCCGTCGGGCCGTCGGGGAGCACCGGGCCGACGAGGACGCCGGCGCGTCGCCGGGTGGCACCGGCTGGGAACCGCCGGGCGAGCCCCGGGGGCCCGCCCCGCTCGGCACGCTAGCCCCGGCCGAGCCCCGGACGCTCCAGCCGGCCGGGCTAGGCCGCGCCGCCGGCACCGCACGGTGGGGGCCCTTCGATGCTGCTCGGTAGGCTCCGCATCCGGGGCAAGCTCGCCCTGCTGGTGATCATTCCGCTGCTCAGCATGGTCGGGCTCGCCGTGCCGGTGGTGCTCGACCGGATCGCCGCTGCCGGGCGGGCCGCGGACACCGCCGAGAGCGTCCGAGTGGCCAACCGGGTCGGCACGCTGGTGCAGGGCATCCAGCAGGAGCGCCTGCTCTCGGTCGGGCTGCTGCTCGGCCGGGTCACCCGCACCGAGCTGATCCAGGCGTCGGCCACCGTGGACGACCGGGTCGCCGACCTGCGCGCCGAACTGGGCGACCAACTCCCCGCCCGGGTCGCCACCGCCCTGGACGGGGTGCGGCGGCTGGCCGACCTGCGTACCGCCGTGCTGGCCGGGCGGGCCACCCCCACGCAGGTCATGGAGACCTTCGGCCCGGTCTCCATGACGCTGATCGAGTCGCTGCGGCTGCCCTGGCAGGTCGACACCACGACCACGATCGGCCAGCAGGTGCTGGCCCTGGACGCGCTGCTGCGCGCCGACGAGTGGATCGGGGCGTGCGCCACCCTGATCGTCCTGGTCCGGGCCACCGGCGACCCGCAGGTCTCCGCCAGCTACCTCGCCTGCATGGCCAAGCTGAACGTGAACAACGAGCGGTTCCGCAGCCTGATCACCCCGGAGCAGCACCAGCTGGCCCTGCTCGACGACGCGGCGGTGGCCGCCCGGACCAGCCCGGCGTTCCTCGCCCACAGCGTGCGGGACCCCGTCGCCGCGATCTCCATGATCCCGCTGGACACGCTCTTCCCGTCGGTCCGCTCGATGATCACCCTCGGCCAGTTCGTCGAGAAGAAGATCATCGCGGACGTCACCACGCAGGTACGGGCCGAACAGCAGCGGGCGCTCGTCGCCGCCTGGCTGGTCGGCGACGTGGCGTTCGCCATCCTGCTGGTCGTGGTGCTGCTCAGCGTGGCGGTGGCCCGGACGGTGGCCCGCCCGCTGACCCGGCTCACCCACAGCGCCGATCGGGTCGCCCGGGCCGCCGAAGCCGAACTGGTCCGGATCGCCGACGACGAGATCGAGAGCGTCCCGCCGATCCGCCTCGACCCGGTCGACGTCCGGGGGCGGGACGAGGTCGGCGACCTGGCCCGCGCGTTCGAGCGGGTGCAGACCACCGCGGCGCGGCTGGTGGAGCGGCAGGTCGCCGGGCGGCGCAACGTGGCGCAGATGTTCGGGCACGTGGGACGCCGCACACAGAACCTGGTGGGCCGGCAGCTCGCGCTCATCGACCAGCTGGAACGGCAGGAGACCGACCCGGACCGGCTGGAGCACCTGTACCGCCTCGACCACGTCTCCAGCCGGCTACGCCGCAACGCCGGCAGCCTCGTCGTGCTCTCCGGGTCGACCGACGCCGACGCGCACGTCGCCCCGGTGCCGCTGGCCGACGCGGTACGCCTCGCCCTCGGCGAGATCGAGGACTACACCCGGGTCGACGTGCAGGTCCCGCCCGGCGTGTCCGCGGCACCGGCGATCGTCGGCGACCTGGTACTGGCGGCGGCGGAGCTGATGGAGAACGCCACCGTCTTCTCCCCGCCACACACCCGGGTTACGGTCACCGCCGCGCCGACCGAGGGCGGGGTCCGGCTGTCGGTGGTGGACCGGGGCATCGGGATGACCGAGGAGCGGCTGGCCGAGGCGAACGCCCGGTTCACCCGCCGGGAGCGGCTCGACCTCGCCCCGACCGAGGTGCTCGGCCTGTTCGTGGTGGGCCGGCTGGCCCGCCGGCACGGCTGGACCGTGGACCTCGTCCCGACCGCTGTCGGCGGGGTCACCGCCCGGCTGGAGGTCCCGTCGGCGCTGCTGGTCGTACCGCCGGCCGACCGGGCGGGGGCCAACGTGGCCCGGGCGTCGGTGCCGGACCGGGACCGACGGACCACCCCCGCCCGGCCGGAGCCGATCGGCCCCAGGCGGGCCCTGGCCGCCGTCGCCGCGTCGCCCCACCCGACGGTCGGGGCCGACCCGCTCGACCCGACGGCGTCGCCCGGGTTCGACCCCGAGCTGCTCAGCCGGGCCACCCGGTCCATGGAGTCCGGACAGTCCTGGAACGCCTTCAGGGCCGGCGCCGGGGCCCTGGCCGCCGGGCCGGGCCGGACCGGAGCTCCCGCCGCCGGCCCGCCGCCACCCGTGATCACCCCGCCGACCGCCGACGTCACGCCGGTCGTGTCCGATGCCGCCGCTCCCCCGGCGGCGTCCGGCGCGGCCCGGCCGCCCCGTGACGGCGCGGCGGTCGGCGGGGCCGGCCCCGCCGCCGCGCCGCCGCTGCCCGTGCGGACCCGGGGCATCTCCTTCCCCGCCGGGCCGCTGTTCGGCAGGCCCGGCGACCCACCCGGCCCGCCGACCGCTCCACAGATCGGGCCGCCGACCTGGCCGACGCCCCGGGCGGGGGCGGGCACCGGGTCAGCCCCGCCGGTCGCCGGGCCGGGTGGGTCGGTGGCCGGCGCCCTGCGCGGCGGCTCGGGCATCCGGCAGCGCATCCCCGGGGCGAGCCTGCCCCGCACCGGGCCGGTGGCCGGCCCGGTGGACGCGTCCACCGCCGATCCGGCCGCCGCCCGCGCCCTGGTCGAGGCGTTCGAGGCCGGGGTACGCCGGGCGGGGCTGCGGGCCCCGACGCCCGCCCCGACCGCGGCGGACGCGCCGCCGGTTTCGCCCCGGCTGAGCCGGCGGGTCCCCGGCGCCAACCTGACCGTCTCGCCGCCCCGACCCCTGCCGGTCTCCGACCCCGGCGACCCGGCCGAGGTGCGGGACCTGATCAACCAGTTCGAGGCGGGCGTCGCCCGTGCTCTGCGCGAAGTCTGTCCAGCCCGCCGCCATGAAGAGGGATCAACACGGTGACCAGCCCGTTCCTGCACGACAACGTCGAGCACCAGAACCACCCCGGCGCCGGGGACCTCAGCCCCGAGGCCCGGACGTTCAACTGGCTGCTGGACTCCTTCACCTCCAGCACCGCCGGGGTGATGGAGGCGATCGCGGTCTCCTCCGACGGGCTGCTGATGGCCATGTCGGCAATCAAGGACCGGTCGAACGCCGAACGCCTCGCCGCCGTGGTCTCCGGCATGACGAGCCTCGCCGGCGGCGCGGCGAGCTGGTACGCCCTCGGCGGGCTGAACCGGGTGATCGTCGACATGACCGACGGCTACCTGTTGATCAGCGCGATCAGCAGCGGATCCGTGCTCGGGGTCGTCGCCGACCGGTCAGCGAACCTCGGCACCGTGGCGTACGAGATGACCCTCTTCGCCGGGCGGGCCGGCGGCGCCCTCACCCCACGACTCATCGTCGAGCTGAAGAACGCCGTCCAGCAGTGAGTTCGGACGCCGCCGGCACCGGGCCGGGTCCGGAACCCACGGTCCGGATCCGGCCCTACCTGCGGGCGTCGTCCCCGGGCGGCGACGGCGGGCCGGACGGCGTCCCTGGCGCGCCGGCCGCCCCCGAGCCGGAGCGGCCGGCCGGCCCACGCCCGTTCGTGCTGACCGCCGGCCGGGTGGCCGGGGCGGACCCGGCGATCGGACTGGAGACCCAGGTGACCGCCCGGGCCGAGGCCGGCGGGTGGAACGCCACGCCCGCGTCCCGGCTCGCCCCGGAGCTCCAGGCGATCATCGCGCTCTGCGGCGAGCCGATCTCGGTCGCCGAGATCTCGGCCCGGACCCGCATGCACTTCGGCGTCACCCGGGTCCTGGTCGGCGACCTGCGGGGCGCCGGCCACCTCGACGTGCACGTCGGCACTGCCGAGGACGCCCTTGACCCCGACCTCATCCTGCGAGTGATTGATGGACTCCGTGCGATCTCCTGAATGGCCGGCGGCCCCGCTCGGCGGGCTCGCCGCCAACAGCGCCACCACCCGCTACGGCACTCCGGCGGGCACCGCGCCGGCCACCGGACGGGCCACTCCGCCGGCCCCACCGCCGCCGGCCCCACCGCCGACAGCTCCGCCGCCGTACCGGCCGCCGGCCGGGCCGCAGCACGCCGCGCCGGACCGCGGTCCGGGCCGGGTCGCCCCACCGATCCCGGTCAAGATCCTCATTGCCGGCGGGTTCGGGGTCGGCAAGACCACCACGGTCGGGGCCATCTCCGAGATCACGCCGCTGACCACCGAGGCGGAGATGACCAGCGTCGGGATCGGCATCGACGACCCGGGCGGTCAGTCCGGCAAGACCACCACCACGGTGGCGATGGACTTCGGCTGCGTGACCATCGACCGCAGCCTCAAGCTCTACCTCTTCGGCACCCCCGGCCAGGCCCGGTTCGGATTCATGTGGGACGACCTGGCCCGGGGAGCGCTGGGCGCGCTGGTCGTGGTGGACAGCACCCGGCTGGACGACTGCTATCCGGCGATCGACTTCTTCGAGCGGGCCGGGCTGCCGTTCGTGGTCGGGGTGAACGCCTTCGACGGCCGGCTGGCCCTGGACCTCACCTCGATCCGGTGGGCCCTGGCCATCGGCGACCAGGTGCCCCTGATCCGGTTCGACGCCCGGGACCGGCTCTCGGTGCGGGACGCCCTGCTGGTCGTCCTGGACCGGGCGCTGGACCGGGCCACCCGGGAGGGACGGGACTGAACGAGCCCTGCCTCGGGATCCGACTCACCGGAAGGGATGGCGACATGAGAGGTGACCTGGACGAGACACTCGCCCGGCTGGCCCGGCGCGAGGAGGCACTCCGGCGGCGGGGCACCGAGCCGGCCGAGGAGCCCGGCCGGAAGGCCGCAGCCCCGTCCGCCGCCGACGCCGCCGGGGTGCCGCCGGGAAGCGACGCCGGGCGGGGCCGGCCGGGCGGGGCAACCGTCCCGAGCCGGCCGGTGAGCGACCCCGTCCCGGTTCCCCCGGAGGGCGGTGACGTCGGCCCGAACGGGGCGGCGACCGGCACCACGCCGGACCGGGCGGGCGGGGACGCGGCCCGGCTGGCCGGCCCGCCGGGCCGGGCAGGAACCCTCCGCGCCCTGCCAGCCGGCCCCACGGCCGGCACGGTGGGCGGCACGGTGGCCGGCGGGGTGGGCGGCACGACGGCCGGCGGGGTGGGCGGCACGACGGCCGGCACGGTGGGCGGCACGACGGCCGGCACGGTGGGCGGCACGACGGCCGGCACGGTGGGCGGCACGACGGACAGCGGGGTAGGGACTGCCGGCGGCACGGCAGGGACTGCCGGCGGCACCATGGACGCGTCCGTCGGGCGGGACCCGGTGGCGGAGGTCGCCGAGGCGGTCGCCCGGGTGGTGGCGACGCACCCCGGCGTGACGGTCACGGTCCGGGTGGAGCACGACGGGCAGGCGTACCCGCTGCGGGTCGGCTGGTCGGGCGGGCAAGTGACGGTCGGCGCGGAGGCGGCCACCGTCCCGCCGCCGGTCTGGCCGCTGTCGGTAAGGACCGTGCCGGCGTGGGTGCCCAAACCGGACCAGCTCACGGCGGACCCGACGGCCCGGCTTGCGGAGCTGATCCGGCGCGACCAGTCCCTGCTCGGTGGCCCCGGCGACCGCCCCTGACTCCACCGCCCTGAACCCCACCGCTCTCATCCGACGGCCGACACCGACGGGCCACGAACGTGTGGGCGACAGCGTGGGGCGGTCCGGCCCGCTCGGCGGCGCTTGTGCGGGGTCTTCCTTTTCCCGGCGGCTACCCTCGGGCGATGGCCGCACCCGACCTGACCCTCACCGCCAGCCTGCGCCCCGCCGCGCTGGACGCCCGGCGCGGCGTTGTCCGGCTGCACCCGGAGGTGCTGACCGCACTGGCGCTGCGGCCCGGCGACCCGGTCCGGCTGGCCGGGCGGCGGGTGACCGCCGGCATCGTCGCCCCGGCCGGGCCGGCCGCGAGCACCGCCCTGCTCTACGCCGACGATCTGCTGCTGGGCAACCTCGGCATCCGCGACGGCGGGCAGGTGACGGTGAGCCGGGCGCCGGTGGTCCCCGCCCGCCGGGTGACCCTGGCCGGGCCGGTCCAGGTGGTCGCCGCCGTCTCCCCGGAGATGCTGCGGCTCGCCCTGCTCGGCAAGGTGGTGACCGCTGGGGACGACGTCTCCCTGCTGCCCCAGGACGTGCTGCCGGACGCCTCCGTACGCACTCTCGTCGAGGCGGCCCGCCGCAGCCTGTCCAGCACCGTCGGGTACGCCTGGACCAGCACCCTGCTCACCGTGACCGCCGCCGAGCCGGGTTTCGGGGCGCTGGTCACCATGGACACGGTGGTCGGCTGGGAGCACGGCCAGACCACCCGGAACGGCGGCCCGCCCGGCGCGGCCCGGCCCGGCACCGGGCCGGACGGCGGTACGGCCGACCGGGCTGGCCGGGCCGACGCCTCGGCCGACCGGGCCGACGGGACCGACGAGCCGACCGACCGGCCCGACGATGCGGGCGGGGCCGAGGACGCACCCGGCGTGGACGAGCTGCCCGGGCTGCGGGCCCAGGCCGAGGAGTTGACCGAGCTGCTCGACCTCGGGTTCCACCACCGGGAGGTGCTGGGCCGGCTGAGCACCGCCGTGTCGCTCGGGGTGCTGGTCGCAGGGCCCGCCGGGTCGGGCAAGTCCGCGCTGGTCCGGGCCGTCGCCGCCCGGGTGGGCGCGACCGTCCGCCCGCTCTGGGCCCCCGAGCTGGCGGCGCTCACCAACGACGCGGCGGCGCGACGGCTGCGCGCCACCGCCGACGAGGTACGCGGAAACGGCCCGGCCGTGCTGTTGGTCACCGACGTGGAGGCGCTCGCCCCCGCCGAGAACCCCGGACCGCTGTCCACCGTCTTCCGGCAGCTGCTCGCCGAGACCGTCCGGGCCGGGACTGCGGTGGTCTGCACGACCAGCCGTCCCGAGGCGGTCGACCCCGCGCTGCGCGGGCCGGACCTGCTCTCGCTACGGATCACCGTCCCCCTGCCCGACCAGGCACTGCGCCGGGAGCAGCTCACCGTGCTGACCCGACAGGTGCCGCTGGCCGGGGATGTCCGGCTCGACGAGGTCGCCGGGCGTACCCCGGGGTTCGTCGCCGCCGACCTGGCCGCGCTGGTCCGGGAGGCCGGGGTGCGGGCGGCTCTGCGGCAGAAGTCGGCCGAGTCGCCGACAGTGGCGATGACCGACTTCACCGCCGCCCTGGAGGTGGTCCGGCCGACCACGATGGCCGGGTCCACCCTGGAGCTGGCCAACGTCACCCTCGACGACGTGGGGGACATGGTCGAGGTCAAGGAGACGCTGACCGAGTCGGTGCTCTGGCCGCTGACCTACCCGGACACCTTCGCCCGGCTCGGGGTGCAGCCGCCGCGCGGGGTGCTGCTCTACGGGCCGCCCGGCTGCGGCAAGACGTACCTGGTCACGGCGCTGGCCGGGTCGGGCCGGGCGAACGTGCTCTCGGTGAAGGGCGCGGAGCTGCTGTCGAAGTGGGTCGGCGAGAGCGAGCGGGCGGTCCGGGAGCTGTTCCGCCGGGCCCGGGAGGCCGCCCCGACGCTGGTGTTCCTCGACGAGGTGGACGCGCTCGCCCCGGTTCGCGGGCAGGCCAGCGACGGGGGCACCACCGACCGGGTGGTCGCCGCCCTGCTCACCGAGCTGGACGGGGTGGAGTCGCTGCGCAACGTGGTGGTGGTCGGCGCGACCAACCGCCCCGACCTGGTGGACCCGGCCCTGCTGCGGCCCGGCCGGCTGGAGCGGCTGGTGTACGTGCCCCCGCCGGACGGGGCGGGCCGGGCGGAGATCCTGCGCGCCGCCGCCCGCAACGTCCCGCTGGCCGACGACGTCGACCTCGCCGCGCTCGCCGACGGGCTGGACGGCTTCTCGGCTGCCGACTGCGCGGCGCTGGTCCGGGAGGCCGCGCTCGCCGCGATGCGGGAGTCGATGACCGCGTCGACAATCACCGCCGGGCACGTCGAGTCCGCGCGACGGCGGGTCCGGCCGTCCCTCGACCCCGACCAGGTCGCCTGGCTGGCGGCGTACGCGGAGGCCCGGGCGGCGCGCTGAGGACGGGCCGGCGCGGGGGCGGTCGGCCGGTCGCGGCGGGGGCGGTCCGCCACGCGGTCGCCGGTCGGGGCGGGTGGTCAGTCCGTCGGCAGCAGCGGCCCGAGGGGGCCGAGGTCCAGGTTCAGGTCCTCGGGGGCCAGGCCGAAGTACTCCCGCAGCCCGGTCATCTGCTCCTCGAGCGCCATCAGCGTGACGCCGATCCGCTCCACCTGTTCGCCGGTGAGGTCGCCCACCTCGACCCGGCGCAGCGCCTGGCGTTCCATGAGCTGTCGCAGCAGTTCGATCACGGTGAGCACGAGGCTGGCCAGTCCCCGCTCGACGGAGTCCCGGTCCACGGCGAGCCGCCGATCCAGCGGCGTCACCCGGGGCGCCCGCCACTGCGGCTCGTCGAGGGCGGCGGCCAGTTCCCTCGCCTCCTCCCACCGGACGATCCCGTCCGGCCCGGCCGTGCCGTCCCGCCGGACTCGGGCGTCCCGATCGGGGTCGATCCCGGTCATTCCGCCACCCCGTCGGCCAGGCCGGGCGGGTACGGCCCCGCTGTCACCGGCGGTTCCGGCGGGACGAGCGCGCCGATCGAGGCGACCAGCGCCCGCAGGGAGATCCGCACCAGGTCGACGTCGGCGATGGCGATGGTGATGTCCCCGGAGACCACCACGCCCCGGGCGAGCACCCGGTCGAGCACGTCCACCAGCGCCACCGACCGGTACGCCAGCGGGTCGTCCGCGCTGCTCGGCGCGAGGGCGGTGGTCACCATGCCGGATCCTTGACGGTCAGCGCCGGCTCCGGCGGGCGGTCCTCGGCGAAGGAGTACGCCGGCCAGGGGCCCGTGAGCTCCAGGCGCACCTCGGGGTGCCGGCCGGCCAGCGCGGCGACCAGGCCGGTGAACCCGCCGAGGGTGGGGACGTCCACCAGGTACGCCCCGTTGAGCACCATCGCGGTGGGCGCACCGGAGAGCCGGCGGTCCTGCGGAGCGTGCCGGCGGGCGGCCACTGTGTACCCGGCGAGGGCGTCATGCACGGCTGTGGCGGCCTCGGCGGCGGCCCGCTGCCCCTCGTCCCGGGCCGTCAGCTCCGCCCGGCGCCGCCGCAGGTACGCGACCCCGGCCCCCTCGGGTGCGGCCCCACCACCCGTGGCGGCGTGGACGGTCGCGCCCGGCACGGCGTACCCCTTGACGCCCCACTCGGCGCGGCCGGTGAGCCGGTCGAGGGTGGCCGCCAGCTCGGCCCGGCGTTCGGCGAGCAGCCGGGCGACGCCCCGCTCGTCGCGGTAGACGGTGGCGAGCCGGGTCGGCACCACCGCGCCGGCCCGGGACAGCGCGGCCACCACCTCGTGGTGCGTGCGCGCGGCCCGCTCCAGCCAGGTCAGGTCCTCCAGGTTGCGGCGCAGCGCCTCCTCGCCGTACTCGGCCAGCGGCGCGGTGCTCACCACGGCGACCAGGCCGGCGGCCGGCACGGCCCGCAGCGGCCCGCCGTCCATCCCGGTGACGGCGGCCAGCATGGCCCGGTCGGCCTCGCGGGCCACCCCGTGCAGCCAGCGCCCGGCGGCGTCCCCGGCGGGCTCCGGGTCACCCGGAAGCGGCTCAGCCGTGCAGCTCATCGCGGTCCTCCCTCAACACGGCGGCCCGCCGGGCCACCCGGGGCCGCCGTTCGGCCTCGACCTCCTCGGGGTCCCGGGGGCCCGGCTCCACCGGCGGGCGGGCGCGCGAACTGAGCCACGGGTCGTGCTCCCACCAGTCGATGCCGATCTGCCGCGCGGTGTCGACCGACGCGATGACCAGGCGCAGCTTCAGCGTCAGCAGCTCGATGTCGAGCAGGCTGACCCGGATGTCGCCGGCAATCACGATGCCCCGGTCGAGCACCCGTTCGAGGATGTCGCCGAGGTTCGCCGGCTCGTGGCCGGCCGGCAGCACCTGGCCGGAGTTCTGCACCACAGACGGGGTGCGCGGACTGGTCATCTCAGCCCACCTCGCCCTTCCCGCGCTGGTAGCGGCGCACCCGCCGGTACCCGAGCAGCTCCCCGTCGACGTCAATGTCGATCTCGTACAGGCCGAGCAGGTCGGTGGAGGCGGGAATCCGGTGATCCTCGACCACCTCCACCCCCACCCGCCAGCCCTCGTCCGTGGACTCCAGCGAGACGACGCCCTGCGGCTCCCGGCCGGCGAGGGTGGTGATCAGGCGCAGCCCTTCGCGCGCCGCCTCGGCCGCCGGCAGCGGTTCGGGGTACTCCTCGTCGTCGTACCGGTCGTCGTCACGTTCCCCCGGCCACCCGTCCGCCGGCGCGCCGACGTCCCGGATCCGTCCCTGGGTCATCCCGCTCACCTCCCTGTCACCCCTTCCGCCTGCCGTTGCCGGCCCGCCTCCGCGCGCCGCCGTCGGCCCGCCTCGTCCCGCGCCCGCCCGTCGGCGTCAGCCGGTCGAGGACCCGCTGCTGGCCTCGGTCCCGTTCCCGCTCCGTGATGTCGCCGGCCGCCGCCGCCCGGTCGAGTTCCTCCAGCTCCCGGCGCACGTTCGCCGGGTTGCGCTGCTGGGACTCGGCCTCCCGGGCGATCACCTTCACCACCGCGGTCAACCCGCGCACCGGGGCGTACGGCAGGGTCAGCAGCGCCCAGAGGATGTCCACCGGTCAGCCCGCCAGCTGGTGCGCGGCGACGAAATCGTACGGGGCGTGCGGGCCGAGCAGCCGCATCCGGAGCAGGTCCCGACGCCGCCCGGCGTACGCCTCCAGCGCGTCGGCGAACTCGTCCGCCCGCGCGGAGTCCACCAGGAACGCCAGGTTCACCGCGTCCAGCTCGCTGCTCGGCGGACGGACCGCGCTGTCCACCACGAGCGGCGTCACGGCGTCCAGGACGTGCCGGTTCTCCGCCTCCCGGCGCAGCTCCACCGCCTGGCTGACGATCTCGCCGAGCCGGATCCGCTGCGGCCGGGTCGCCGCCTCCGGCTGCCCGCGTACCTGCCGAGCCAGGTCGGCGGCCTCCGGGTCGGCGGCGAGCAGCTCCGCGAGCAGCGGCTGCTCGTGGTAGCGGGCATGCACCATGTACTCGATCCGGTCCTCGAACCCGTCGAGGGCCGCCGCGAACCGGTCGTGGTGGGCGGTGAGCAGCTCGGTCACCGCGTCGGGGCCGGTGACCACGGTGCCGAAGCGCACCGGCAGCACCGGCGCCACCGCCGCCGTCCCGTCCAGCAGTTCCTGGTACGCGGTCAGGTCGGCCGGCCGGCCCAGCGGCTCCTCCAGCCCCACCTCGCTGACCAGCGCGGCCAGCTCGCCGTGCCGAATCGCCGCGACCTCGCTCGGCGGGTCGCCCACCCCGGCGGCGTCCGGGGTCGGCTCCACGTCGGACGGCACGATGCCGTAGACGAACAGTCCCGTCCCGTCGGCCACGTCACCGCCCCCCGTTCCCCCGGCGCGCTCGCCGGGCCGCCTCCCCGACGCCGCCGGTCGCGCCGCCCAGCTCCCGGGCGGTTCCGCCGGCCGCGTCGCCGGGGTCGGCGGCAAGCCCCGCGCGGCTTCGGAGACGTTCCCGACCAGGCCCGCGAGCCCGTCGCCCTCGGCGGCAGAGATGTCCAGCCGGTCCACCATCTCGGCAAAGCACAGGTACGTCTCGATGCTCGCCACCACCACCCGGGCGTTGATCTCCAGCAGCGGAATGCCGAGCACTCCGACGGCGACCTGGGCGTCGATCACCACGCCCTTGTCGAGCACGGTCTCCACCACGTCGGCCAGTCCTCCGACCGCGCCGCCGGCCTGCTCCAGCGCGCCGCCACCCCCGGCGCCTCCCGTGGCGACCGTCACTCGCCCCGCTCCTGTCGCCGTCGTCGGACCACGGGTCGCCAGGGCGGCTCCGGACGGCGGCGGGCCGCCGGGCGGGGACGTTCCGGCTCCTCCCGGGGCGCCGGTTCCTCCCGGGGCTCCCGGAGGCGGGGGCGTTCCAGCTCCTCGCGACGCTGCGGGCGGCGGGCTTGCTCCGGCTGGCGGCGGCGCGGTGGCGGCTCCTCCTCTTCCGCTTCCGCTTCGTCGTACCCCTCGTCCGCGTACTCGTCGTACTCCTCGTCGCGGGGGCGGGGGCGCTGCTCCCGCTGCTCCCGCTGCTCGCGCTCCTCGCGAAGGGCGGTCTCGTGGTCCCGCACCACCTCCGAGTCCTCGATCTCGCCGCGCCAGCCCTGCACGGAGTCCGGGTCGAGGACCGTCTGCGTCATCACGTGTCGGACGAAGTGCTTCAGCTCCAGCCGCACCCGCCGTCCCTGGGCCCGCCAGAGGTTGCCGGTGTGCTCGAAGAAGCCCTGCGGGTGGTACTCCAGAACGACCAGGATGCGGGTCAGGTCGGGGGTCAGCCCGTGGAAGCTGACGGTGCCGTCCACCGAGCCCTTCTCGCCCTTCGAGCGCCAGTGGATCAGCCGATCCGGGATCTGCCGGACGATGGTCGACTCCCAGGTCCGGTGCGACCAGAGCACCTGCGCCTTCCAGGTCAGCTTCTCGTCGCCGTCCGTGTCGACGGTCTCGACCTTCTTCATGAAGCTCGGGAAGTCGCCGAACTGCGTCCACTGGTCGTACGCGACCCGGATCGGCACGCCCACCTCGATCGACTCGATGATGTTGGTGACCTTGAGCTTCTTCGAGCCTCCCTTGCCGCCTCCCTTGCCGCCTCTGCCGAGAGCCGACATCAATTTCTCCTTACCGCCGGCCAGGCCGGCATGGAACATGGCCTTCACCGGGGCCTTGCCCTCGGCGAGCTTCTGGGTGCCCGTGGCCGCGGCGATCAGGCCAGGGCCGCCGCCCTGCTGGGCGTACTCGCTGAGCCGCCCGGTCGCGCCGGTTACCTTCTCCGTCACCGCCGTCACCGCGCGCTCACCGATCGCCGAGGCGAGGTTGCGCAGCTCGCCGCCGAGTTGGTCGCAGGCCCTGCCGGCGAGGCCACCCGGCTTCATGTTCTCGGCCATGGTCACCGTCCCCGCCGGCTGTCGGTGTCCTCGGTTCCGGGCTTCGACCCGTCCCCCTGAATTTGGCCCTGGCCCTGCCCCTGCCCCTGCCCCTGGCCTTGGCCCTGGCCCGACTCTTCGCGTCGGCCGTCGTTGCCCCCTGACGCGCCGGACGACCTCCGGCGCAGGGCGTCCGCGCGGCCGCGCAACCGGCCGCTCACGGCCTCGATGCTGTTGCCGGCCGCGGCAGTCGCGGCGGCCCTGCCGGCCGAGACGAGGGGCCCGCCGAGGCGGCTGAGGCCGCTCAACTGGGGGGACGACTGAAGCAGTTCCCGGCCCTGCTTCAACAGCCCACCGGGACTGCGGCTGGCCCGCCCGGCCGCCACGGCGGTGGCCAGGACGAGGGCGGTGCGCAGCTTACGCCGGCGACCGAGAAGATAGCCGAAACCGACTGCGAGTCCGATTCGTGCTCCGCTCTTCATCAGTTCTCCTTAGCTCCCCGGTAGGAGGGAAAGCCCATTTCGGGAAAGGCCCGGAAAACAGCTACCGGGGATCAGCGCAACAGCGGCCTCTGCCTGGACGTCCCGCTTCAAGCGGACGGGCGGGCAGTACCCGTCGGCGTTGCCGCGAAACGTCAGGTGACACTCGCTGGACAGACCCGACGGGGGCATCAGGAGGGCCGGTCGGATACCTCGCGGGAGAGGGTGAAGACGACAGCCGAAACGATCCCGGCCACGGGAGACAATCGTTTTCGGAGTGGGCTCAGAAAGTGGGCGGAGTGGCGTCTAGACTGATTTCCGCCCGCACCGTGTCGCCGTCCTCGATCAATTTCGCGCCGCACTTGCGGAGCACGGAAATGGCCCCGGCGTTGTCCCGCGTGGTTTCCGCCACGACAGTGTGCATTCCGGCCGCCGCCGCGAGGTTGAGCAGTTCGCGCAGGGCCGCCGCGCCCACGCCCTGCCCCCGGGCGGACCGGCCGAGCCAGACGCCCGCCTCCACCGTCCCCGGCTCGGCGCGGCGGGTCATCCGGATCATCCCCAGCACCTCGCCGCTGACCAGCACGACGTACATCGCGGTGCGGGACGGGCCGGCGAGGCCCGCGAAGCCCGTGCGGTAGTAGTCGCGGAACGCCTGCCGGCGGGCGTGCGACCACCCGGCCGGCGCGTCGACCGGGGGCATCACGTCGTCCGGCTCGGCCTCGGCGACCGCCACCGAGAGCAGCGGTTCAAGGTTCCGCTCACCCACCGGCTCCAGCCGCACCGCACCCGTCACGTGCCGCAGTCTGCCGGTCCGCACCCGCCCGAGTCCACCCTTTGCCGTACCGCTCCCCCGGTCCGGCGCGGGTACGACCTGGTCGCACCCGGTCTGCGCCCCCGCCGCAGCGGGGCGGCGGCCCGGCCGAGGCGGGGCCGCCGCGGGCATCGGCCGCCGCCCGGCGAACCGTCACGCCGGGTCGAACTCGCAGAGGACGGCCGAGGCGTCGTCGGTGGGCTTGTGCCGGCGCAACCGGTCGGGCCGGTCGCGCTCCGCGGCGCGGACCCGGTCGACGAGCGCGCCCGGCCCCTCGGCGGTGACCAGGTCCAGCAACCCCGCCCAGTCGAAGAGCCCGAACTGCTCCACCGCGCAGGATGCGCCATCGGTGAGCAGGGCGGCGCGGCGCAGGCCGCCCGGCCCGCGCAGCGGCACCGTCCCGGTGAGCGCGTGGTACGCGGCGTCGGGGTCGGCGGCGGCGACCCAGTAGCCGTGCGTGCGGTTCATCCGCTCCCGTTGCAGCCCCACGGCCCGCCGGAACCGGTCGGTCCGGTCGCCGTCGCCGGCCGGTTCCGGCAGGGTGCCCACCGTCCGACGCAGGTCGGCCACCGCGGTCTCCAGCCGGTCGTCGGCGATTACGTCGACCCGACCGCCGACGTCGAGCACCAGGGGACTGTCACAGAGCACCAGCCAGTCGACCTCGTTCCCGCCGGCGCGCAGCAGGCAGACCGTCGACGAGGGTGTGCCGGGGTGGTCGAGGTCGCAGTCGCCGCCGTGGTCCGCCCGAACCGCCAGGATCGCCGCCGCGAGGCTGCTCATCAGGGTGGCCGCCGGGCGGGCGGCGGTGGCCAGCCCGAGCCGGGCGGCGAGGTGCCGGACGTACCAGGCCGGCCCGTGCCGGCAGCCCGTGTCGAAGCCCTCCGGTACGGTCGCCCCGTCCAGGACGCCGACCAGGGGGCCGAACCGGAATACCAGATCCTCGTTGACCGCTCGGCCGGGGGCCGGAGCGGACGCCGACCGTACCCGCATCATCGGTCCCGCCGACCCGGCGCGGGTCCCCGGCCCGGCCGCCGCCTCCGCCGTCGTGGTGTCCGCCCGCCCGGCACGATCCCTGCCGACCGGTACGCCCCGGTGCCCTGCCGTCATCCTCCGCTCCTTCCGCCACCGCGCCGGCTACCCGGCCCGGCCGGGGACATTCCCGGCCGGGACGAGCCACAAGGCCGGCCGGGCCGGGTCAGCGCCGCCGGTTGCGGGCCCGCGAGGAGCGCAGGCGGCGCAGCCGGCCGATCAGCACCGGCTCGGCGGCCAGGGCGGCCGGGTTGTCCAGCAGCCCGTTGAGAAGTTGGTAGTAGCGCGTCGCGGAGAGGCCGAAGCCGTCCCGGATTGCCTGCTCCTTCGCGCCGGCGTGCCGCCACCACTGCTGTTCGAAGGCGAGGATGCGCCGCTCGCGCTCGGTGAGACCGGCGGCGCCGGGGGCCGGCGCGGGTGGCTCGGACGCCGGCGCGACGGACTCGGGCGGGGACGCCGGCGCGACGGACTCGGGCGCGGACCGGGGCAGCGGGACGACCTGCTCCCGGCCGCCCGCGCCCTCCGGAGCCTCCACGCCCGGAATCGCCCGGTCGCCGTCGCCGGGGCGTCCCGGCTCGGGCCGTTCGGTGGCGGCCGGGGAGGCGTCGGCAGGCGGCATGGCGCTCCTCACGCGGGCGTGCGAAGGGCCGGCAGAGGCACGCCGACCAGGGGATCACCAGCCTAACCAGGGGCGACCCGGACCGCATCGGACGTGCGGTCCGGGTCGCCCCGGCGGAACCCGGTCAGGCGACGTCGCGGCGGCGCATGGTGACCAGCGCCGCGCCGAGGGCGGCCACCAGCCCGACGGCGAGCAGGATCGAGGCGTGCTGCCAGGTCAGATCGAGGGTGTCCGGCTTGCACTCCCCGTAGTAGGTGGCGTTGCAGGCCTCGTAGTTCTCCAGGGTCACCTTCTTCTGCATCCAGGCCAACCCGTACGTCGGCAGCAGCCACGCCTCGATGAACCGGGTCCCGGCCATCGACAGCAGGATGCCGACGCCGAACTGGCCGACCACGGCGAGCCCGATCGCCCCGCCGAGGGCCATCGCGGTGTGCCGGCCGAGCGAGGCGAGCGCGAACCCGATGGTCGCCGCGACCACGATCAGCACCAGCCCGCGCAGCCCGGTCAGCGCGAACGACTGCCACGTCCCGCCGGTCATCTTCGCGGTGCTGCCGCGCAGCGTGCCGACCAGCCAGAACCCGGCGGTCCAGACCGCCGCGGCGGCCACGGTCAGGGCGACCAGCCCGGTCAGCAGCGCCGCCAGCTTGGTCAGCAGCACGGTGAGCCGCCGGGGCCGCCAGAGCAGCAGGTTCATCATCCCGCCGGAGCTCCACTCGGCACCGACGAAGGAGGCGCCGACCACGAACCCGATCACCGCCAGGATCGCGGTGAACGTGACGATCATTTCCTCGAAGCTGCCGCGGAAGTCGAACGTCGACGGCAGGAACCACTCCGCCTGGATGCTCTCCCGCGGCGGACCCTCGATCATCGCGCAGTCCGGCGGGTACCGGCCCTCCGACTGCTCCTGGCCGGACGCCTTGGCCTGTACGCAGGCCGCCCGTTCCTGCTCGGCCCAGCGCACCTGCTCCTGGTACTGCTGCTCAGCCTGGCGCTGCGCGGCGGCCTGCTGGTCGGCGCCGATCTTCTGGTTGGTGAAGAAGACCCCGACGAGCACCGCCCCGAGGACCAGCAGGCCGAGCAGCGTCGCCCAGCGGGTGAAGCGCCGCTTGCCCAGCCGGCGCAGCTCCGTGCGATAGAGGCTCATGCGCCCCAACCTCCTCCGACGGCGCCGGGCTGACCCGTGCCGCCGACCTTCGTGGACTCGTCGACCTGGCGATGCTGCCCCGGCACGGGGGCGGTCGCGGTCAGCTCCAGGAAGACGCTCTCCAGGTCGACCGTGACCGGGGCCAACTCGCTTACGTAGAGGCCCTGCTCGGCGAGCAGCCGGCTCACCATGGCCGGCTTGTCGACCCCGGCCAGCATCAGGTGATCGGGCTGGGCGGTCACCGCCACGCCCGCCCGGGTCAGCGCGTCGGCTGCCCTCGGCAGGTCGGTGGCCGCCTCCAGGCGGACCCGCACCGCGCCGCCGGAGTGCTCGGCGAGCACCTCGTCGACCGGGCCGAACGCGACCCGCCGGCCGAGCGAGATGATGGTGACCGAGTCGCAGATGAGCTGGATCTCGCCGAGGATGTGGCTGGACAGCACCACGGTCATCCCCGAGGCGGCCAGATCGCGCATAAGGGTGCGCATCTCCCGGATGCCGCCCGGGTCGAGGCCGTTGGCCGGCTCGTCCAGGATCAGCAGCTTCGGCTTCTTGAGCAGGGCCGAGGCGACCGCGAGCCGCTGCTTCATGCCCAGCGAGTACGTCTTGACCCGCTCGCCGGCGCGGTCCCGCAGGCCGACCAGCTCCAGCACCTCGTCGACCCGATTCTGCGGCACCTCGCCGGCCCCGGCGAGCAGCGACAGCGTGTCGCGGGCGGAGAAGTGCGGGAAGAACTGCGGGCTCTCCACGATCGCGCCGACCTGGCCGACCACGGCGGACAGCGCGGCCGGCACCTCCTGACCGAGGATCGCCATCCGGCCGCCGTTGGGCCGGATCAAACCGAGCAGGGTACGCAGGGTGGTGGTCTTCCCCGACCCGTTGGGGCCGAGGAAGCCGTGCACCTGGCCTTGCTCGACCAGCATGTCGAAGCCGTCCAGGGCATGTCGCACGCCCCGGCGTCGGCTCTTGTACGTCTTGCGTAGACCTTCTATTTCCAGGACAGCAGGCAAAGCTGCGCCTCCCCCGATAGCTGCAGGTGACGAGGCACACCATACGCGGTATACACCGGCCCGCAATACCCGGTATGCAGTTCGGCGTGTCGGCCACTCAGGCGCAGATCACGTGCACGCCCGCCGCCCGGAACGCGTCGACCAACCCGGCATCCGCGCCGGAGTCGGTCACCAGCGTCTCCACCCGGTCGACCGGGCAGATCCGGGCGAACGCGTGCCCGCCCAGCTTGGACGAGTCCGCGATGATCACCACCCGCTTCGCCCGGGCCACCATCAGGTTGTTCATCGCCGCCTCGCCCTCGTGGTGGGCGGCGGCGCCGAGCTGCGGGTCGATCGCGTCCACCCCGAGCAGGGCCACGTCCAAGGTGACCTCGCGCAGCAGCGCCCCGCCCAGCGGGCCGACCAGCTCGAACGACTTGGGGCGGACCACCCCGCCGGCCACCACCACCTTCATCCGGGACCGGACCAGCAGCTCGTTGGCGATGTTGAGCGCGTTGGTGACCACGGTGAGCTGGGCGCCCTCGGCGTTGGTGTTCAGGTCCGGCCGAACGGCCAGCGCCCGGGCAACCTCCGTGCTCGTCGTGCCGCCGTTGAGGCCGACCACGGTGCCCGGGGAGACCAGCGCGGCGGCGGCGGCGCCGATCCGCTGCTTCTCGGCCGAGTGCTTGGCGGTCTTGTAGCGCAGCGGCAGGTCGTAGGAGACGCCGTTGGCCACCGCGCCACCCCGGGTCCGGGTGATCATCTGCTGCTGGGCGAGCTGGTCGAAGTCGCGCCGGATGGTGGCCTGGGAGACGGCCAGCCGCCCCGCGGCATCCTCGACGCTCACCCGGCCGTTGTCAGTGAGCATCTCCAGCAGCGCGTTCCATCGGGCGTACCGGTCCACCGCGGGTGCCTCCACCGATTCTGCACGAAGGATGATTGATTGCGTGCACAGTAGTGCGCGAAACTACCTAGGCGCAAAACTTCGCTCTGCGCGATCGGGCAGCCGGTTGCCAGGGTCGCGATGTCTCGCGCAGAATAACGCGCGAAAGACGGCCATATTGCGCCGTATTGCGCACGGCCGCCCGGTGAGGAGTTCTCATGGCGTTCGTCCACGCGGAGATCGCGAGTCAGCCCGACTGTTGGCGGGAGGCTGCGCTGCTGGCCCCCACGGTCACCGAGCACCTGCCGCGCCCCGGGGAGCGGGTCGCCATCGTCGGCTGCGGCACGTCGTGGTTCATGGCGACGGCGTACGCCGGGCTGCGTGAGGCCGCCGGCCACGGCGAGACCGACGCCTTCCAGGCGTCCGAGTTCCCGCCCGGCCGCCGCTACGACCGGCTGATCGCCATCACCCGCTCCGGCACCACCACCGAGGTACTGGAGTTGCTCGCCGCGCTGCGCGGCCAACTCCCCACCACCGTCATCGTCGGCGACCCCGGCTCCCCGGCCGTCGAGTTCGCCTCCGCCGCCATCACCATGCCGTTCGCCGACGAACGCTCGGTCGTGCAGACCCGGTTCGCGACCACCGCGCTGGCCCTGCTCCGCGCCCACCTCGGCCACAACCTCGCCGCGCTCTCCGCCGATGCCGAGGTCACCGTCCGGGCCCCGCTGCCGATCGACCCGGCCCAGGTCGAGCAGGTCACCTTCCTCGGCCGGGGCTGGACGGTCGGCCTGGCCCAGGAGGCCGCGCTGAAGTGCCGCGAGACGGCCACCTTCTGGGCCGAGGCGTACCCGGCCATGGACTACCGGCACGGCCCGATCTCGATCGCCGCCCCGGGCCGGCTGGTCTGGGCGTTCGGCGACATCCCCGAAGGGCTGGCCGAGGACGTCGCAGCCACCGGGGCCGCCTTCGTGCACAGCCGCACCCACGGCTGCCACACCGTGCTCACGAGCTGGGCGGCCGGGCGCACCCCGGTCGACCCGATGGCCGACCTGATCCTCGCCCAACGCTTCGCCGTCGCCCTGGCCACCAGCCGCGGCCTCGACCCGGACGCGCCCCGGCACCTGACCCGCTCCGTGGTGCTCACGTGAGCCCAGTCGACGTCGTCGTCGCGCTGGACGTGGGCGGCACCGGGATGAAGTGCGCCCTGGTCAGCCGGGACGGCGGCGCCCTGCGCGCCGAGCGCCACCCCACCGATGCGGGCCGGGGCCCGGACGCGGTGGTCGACACCATCCTGGACGTCGCCGAGGGGTTGGCCGGCAAGGCGCGGGCCGACGGGTTCGAGCCGGTCGCGCTCGGCGTCGCCGTCCCCGGCGTCGTCGACGAGGCCGCCGGGGTGGCGGTGTGGTCGGCGAACGTCGGCTTCCGGGACGTACCGCTGCGGGACCTGGCGGTGGCGCGGCTCGGGCTGCCCATGGCGCTCGGCCACGACGTGCGCGCCGGTGGCCTGGCCGAGGCCCGGCTCGGCGCGGGCCGGGGCACCGGGCACGTGCTGTTCGTGGCGATCGGCACCGGCATCGCCGCCGCGCACGTGGTCGACGGGTCGGCCGCCACCGGCGCGCACGGCGCCGCCGGGGAGATCGGGCACATCCTGGTCCGCCCCGGTGGCCCGCGCTGCGGCTGCGGCCGGCGCGGCTGCCTGGAGGCGGTCGCCTCGGCCTCGGCGATCGCCCGCCGGTACGCCGAGCTGACCGGCGTCCCCGCGACCGCTGCCGAGGTGGCCGACCGGGCCGCAGCAGGCGAGCCTGCGGCGACCCGGGTCTGGGCGGAGGCCGTCGAGGCGCTCGCCGACGGCCTGGCCACCGGCCAGTCCCTGTTCGACGTGGAGACTGTCGTGGTGGGCGGCGGCCTGGCCCAGGCCGGACCCCTCCTGTTCGACCCGCTGCGCGCGGCGCTGCACGAGCGGATGACCTTCCACCGGGAGCCGCGTCTCGTCGCGGCGGCCCTCGGCGACGAGGCCGGCTGCCTCGGCGCCGCCCTGCTCGCCCTCGACAGTCTGGAGAAGTGATGGCGCTTCGGGTGAACGGCAAGGTGGTGACCCCGACCGGCGTGGTCCGGCAGGGCTGCGTGGAGCTGGACGGCGACCGGATCACCGCCGTCGCCGAGTATCCGTCCGCGCGCGACGGGCACTGGATCGTGCCGGGTTTCGTGGACATGCACACCCACGGCGGGGGCGGGCACACGTTCACCACCGGCGACGCCGACTCCGCCCGGCAGGCGGCGTCCTTCCACCTGGGACACGGCACCACCACGCTGCTGGCCAGCCTGGTCAGCTCACCGTACGAGCTGATGCGGGACGCCACCGCCGCGTTCCGGCCGCTCGTCGAGGAGGGCGTGCTGGCCGGCGTCCACTTCGAGGGGCCGTACCTCTCCTCGGCCCGGTGCGGCGCGCAGAACCCGGAGTTCCTTCGCGACCCGTCCACCGACGAGCTGGCCGCGCTGATCGAGCTGGGCGGCGGCGCGGTCCGGATGGTCACCCTGGCCCCGGAGCGGGACGGCGCGCTGGAGGCGATCAAGCTGCTCACCACCCACCGGGTGGTCGCCGCGGTCGGCCACACCGACGCCACGTACGACCAGACCCGGGCCGCGGTGGCGGCCGGCGCGAGCGTCGGCACTCACCTGTTCAACGGCATGCGCCCGGTGCACCACCGCGAGCCGGGCCCGGTGGTGGCCCTGCTGGACGCCCCGAGCGTGGTCTGCGAGCTGGTCGCCGACGGGGTACACCTGCACGCCGGGATGCTCACCTTCGCCACCTCGACCGCCGGCCCGGAGCGGGCCGCCCTGATCACCGATGCGATGGCCGCCGCCGGCATGCCCGACGGCGAGTACGAGCTGGGCGGCCAGTCCGTGACCGTGGCCGACGGGGTGGCCCGGCTGACCCGGGGCGGCGCGATCGCCGGCAGCACCCTCACCATGGACGCCGCCCTGCGGCACGCCGTGCACGCCGGCATCCCGATGGCGGACGCCTGCCGGATGGTGGCCACCACCCCGGCCCGGGCCATCGGCCTCGGCGACCGGGTCGGCGCGCTCCAGGTCGGCCTCCGCGCCGACCTGGTCGTCCTCGACGACGACCTGAACGTGGTCCGGGTGATGAAGGGCGGCTCCTGGCTGGAGTGACGCCCCGCCGGTCGGGACGGCGGGTCGGGGCCGACCCGGCCCGGCGCGGCCCCTTTGAAGCTGCCCCGCCCACGCGCCCACGCCGGACGGGCAGGAACATGTGCGGCCCCTTTGAAGCTGCCCCGCCCACGCGCCCACGCCCGACGGGCAGGGCCCGGTTCGGCCCCGTCTGCGGCTGCCCCGTTTATGCGGGCAGCTCCAAAGGGGCCGACCTGGCAGACCCGCTGGACGTGATGGCACACCCCCGCGACACCTGCCCTGGGCGTTTCCGCGCCGGGCACGTGTCGCGGCCCGACGGCCGCTCAGCCGAGGGCGTCGACCTCGACCCCGAGGACGGCCTGCTCGTCGGGGCGGTGCACCAGCACGTCGGACAGGAACGACTGCACCGCCGGGCCCATGCCGACGTCCCGGCCGGCCCGCTCGGACAACAGCCACTTGTGCTCGATGATCTGCGCGAACAGCTCCTGCGGCTCCAGCTTGCGCCGCAGGTTCGCCGGCACCGCCCGGACCACCGGCTCGAACACCTCGGTCAGCCAGCGGTGGGCTGCCTGCTGCTCGTCGGACAGGTCGCTCTCCGCCCGGTACGCGTCCAGGTCGTTGAGGAGCCTGCGGGCCTGGTTCTCCTCGGCGTCCAGGCCGGTAAGACGGAGCAACCGGCGGTGGTGGTGGCCCGCGTCGACCACCTTCGGCCGAATCAGGTACCGCCCGTCGGCGATGGTGGACAGGGCCACCTCGGCCACGTCGAAGCCCAACTCGTTGAGGCGCCGGATCCGGCCCTCGATGTCGTGCCGGGCCTCCCGCTCGATCTGCTGCTCGTAGGTGATCTCGTGCCAGAGCCGCTCGTAGCGCTGCACGACCTCCTCGCAGACCACCTCGGGGTCGATGGACTCGTGCAGCAGCCCGGCGGCCTGGAGGTCGAGCGCCTCGCCGAAGATGTTCACCTGGGCGATCTCCAGGTCCTCGCCCCGCTGGCCGTTGGACAGGGCGTTGTGCAGCGCCCCGGTCTCGGCGTCGACGAGGTAGGCGGCGAACGCGCCGGCATCCCGGCGGAACAGGGTGTTGGACAGCGAGCAGTCGCCCCAGAAGAAGCCGGTCAGGTGCATCCGGACGATCAGGGCGGCCAGCGCGTCGAGCAGCCGGCCCATCGTCTCCGGGCGCAGGGTGTGCGAGAAGAGCGCCCGGTAGGGCAGCGAGAACTGTAGGTGCCGGGTGATCAGCACCGATTCGAGGGTTTCCCCGTCCTCGGTCTGCCGGTCGGCGACGACCGCCACCGCCTCGACCGACGGGAAGTCGATCCGTTCCAGGGCCCGCAGCAGGTCGTACTCCCGCTCGGCGATCCGCTCGCGGGTCTCCTTGAACGCATACACGTACTCACCGAACCGGACGAACCGGACGATGTGCCGAGAGATGCCCTGCGGCAGCGCCACCAGGTGCTCGGCAGGCCACTTCTCCAGCGGGGTCGACCAGGGGAGGTCGAGCAACGCCGGGTCCACAAGGGCAGAGGTGATCCGCACGCCGACAAGCATGCCGGGTAACCCGGCCGAGCGCCTCTCTTCGTGGCTCGCCCCACAGCCTGCGGGCGGCGGGCCGGTAGCGTGGTCGCGTGCGGGAAACCCAAGCGGTACGGCGGAAAGTCCAGCTCCGGCCCGTACGGCCGGCGGGCTGGTGGTGGGACGCGTTGCTGGTCGCCGCCCTGGTCGGTCTGACGGCGGCGCTCGCCGCCGACCGGCTGTTCGGCGTCGACCGGGCGGTGGCCGACTGGGCCGAGGCGCACCGGCCCACGGCGGCGTACTGGGTCGCGGTCGTGTTCAACTACCTGGGCCAGGGCAGCCCGCTGACCCTGATCGCGCTGGGCATGGGGGTGCTGCTGGCGGTCCGGGCGCGGTCGGTGCGGCCGGTGCTGCCGCCGGTGCTCGCCTTCGTGCTCACGTCCTTCACCATCGGCCCCCTGAAGGTGTGGACCGCGCGGCCCGCGCCGAGCGCCAGCGTCAAGGAGCCGTTCCTGCCCGCCGAGGCGACCCTGCCACTGTTCCAGCACGACCTGCCGGTGCGGTTCGCCCAGTCCTACCCGTCGGGGCACGTCGCCAACGCGATCGTCTGGTACGGCGTCATCGCGCTGCTGCTGGCGCCGCTGCTGGCCACCTTCAACCGGACCGTCCCGCCGTCGCTGGTCACCGTGGTCCGGGCGGTGCCGCCGGTGGTCGTGCTCTGCACCACCACCTACCTGGGCTGGCACTGGCTGACCGACTCGATCGCCGGGCTCCTGCTCGGGCTGTTCCTCGACCGGCTGCTGCGCCGGGTGCCGTGGGACGACGTTCCGCTGCCCGGACGGCTGGGCGCCTGGAGCCGGCCCGCGCTGTTCACCGGGTACGGCGTCCACCGCCGAGGGCGCTGATCAGGCAGTCTCGCGCGGGTGGCCGACGCCGGCGTAGGTCAGCCAGACCGTACGACGCTCGTCGTCGATCAGGTACCAGATTCGCCCGCCGCCGGTCACCTCGTACTGCCAGCGCTCGAACTCCTGGCCCTTCCAGACGGCCGACGCGAGTGAGCCCTTGAGGCGGTGCTGTCGCTCCGGCGTGTTCCTCGCCCGGGGAGCTGCCCGCAGAGCCTCGTAGGCACGCCTCAGATTCGCCGGCACCTGACGGGCAAGGTGCTCCCAGCCGTCTGCGGCGGCGGAGTCGGCGAAGCGGAGCTCGAACTCGACGCCGACGGCTGGCGGTGCCGCCCGGTCTCCGCGCTTCGGGCTCACTCCCGCCCTTCGGGCATGGGCACCGGGCCGAGATCTCCCGTCGGCTCGCGGGTCAGCATCTCCAGAAGCGCCGGGTCGGCGTGGATCTCGGCGGTGTGCCGCCACTGGGCCAGCAGCACCGCCACCGGTGACAGGTTCTCCAGCGACGCGGCGCCTTGGGCCACCTCGATCAACTCGGTGAGCAACTGGTCGACGTCGGACTCGGGCAGGAAGGAGACCCACGGCAGCGCCTCGCCGAGCACCCGGCGCACGGCGTCCGACGGCTGGGTGCGGACCAGCCCGGCCAGCAGCCGGGCCGTTAAATCGATGACGACGGCGTCCCGCTCCAACTGGTCAGCACGCGTCAACGCGAGATCGCCGGCCCCCCGTCGGCGCAGCCGCAGCGCGCGTACCGACTCCAGCCGGTCTGCCCCAGCCGCAGGTTTGTGCAGGAAATCGCTGAATGGAAGTTCCTCGTACGCGGCGGCCATGACTTCCACACTACCTTGGAGGCCGCCGGAAGGCACGAATTCGGGAATCCCCTCATTCCCCGCTCGCCCGGGGCGGGGGCGGGCCGGCGGGAGCGTCGGGCGGGTGGTCCGGCGGGGGCGGGGTGGTCTCGCGCAGCAGGGCGGTCAGCCCGGCCCGGCGGGCCACCACGGTCAACCGGTCACCGGCGCTGATCACCAGGCGGGAATCGGCCGACCAGTCCGCCTTCAGCCCGGCGCGGGCGTGCGCGAGCAGGCGTACCTCGCCGGGGTGGGCCACGGCGGAGAGCGGGCGGCCGTCCAGCGGCGACCCGGCGGCCACCGGCACCTCGGTGACCAGCAGCGCGTGCCGGCCCACCGGGATGGTGGCGATCACCGCCCGGTCCAGCAGGGCGGCGGCGAACGAGGGCGCGGCCAGGTACGACACGCTGCGCGAGATGCCGATCCCGAACGCCTTCTGGATGCGCTCGGCGAAATCGCCGTCGAACAGCCGCAGCACCACCCGCAGGTCCGGGTTGAGCCCCCGACCGTTCAGCGCGGCCCGCAGGTTGACCCCGTCGTCGGTGGAGGCCACGACGAGCGCCTGGCAGGTCTCCACGGAGGCGGATCGCAGCGTCTCCTCCAGCGCCGCGTCGCCGACCAGCACGGGCACCCCGAGCCGGTGGGCCAGCGAGGCGCCCCGCGCGTCCGGGGTCCGGTCGATGGCCACCACCTCGACGCCGAAGTCGTGCAGCTGGGCCATCACCCGGGTGCCGATGTTGCCCAGCCCGACGACCACCACGTGCCCGGACCGGTCGGGCTGGATCCGCCCGGCGTGCAGGGCCAGCCGGGCGTTGACGATCCCGTCGACCACCACGGCGGTGATCAGCGGGATCAGCGCCAGCCCGGCCAGGTTGAGCACCACCTGCATGACCTGCGCGGCGACGGGCTTGGTGACGTCCGGATCCTCGCCGGTGAGCGTGGTGACCAGGGTGAGGTAGAGAGCGTCGGCCCAGTTGACCCCGGCCGCACGGGAGTTGAGCCAGCCCAGCGCGGCGATGACCGCGAGCAGCACCAGCACGGCGATGCCGATCTTGCGGGTGGCGAAGCTGCGGACCGCGCGGAGCAGCACCGCGACCGGCTGGCGACGGCGCCGGGCGCGGACCAGTCTGCGGGCGGCCAACTCGGTGCCGGGCGGCTGGCCGGTCGCCTCGGCGAGCACCACGTCGGCGGTCGCCTCGTCGGCGGGCAGCACCCGGGGCCGGGACGGGTCGCCGGTGTCGGCCACCCCGCACACCACGTCCTGCGGGCGGACGTCGGTGCGGCGGGCCACGTAGAGGGTGCGTCCGCCGTGTCGGAAGTGTGTCGGGGCGACCTCGCCGAGCGCGGCGGCCACGAACGCGGGGGCGGCCATCGACGCGTCGGAGAGCACCGCCGAGTCGGGGAAGAGTTGCCGCACCCCGTTGGCCAGGCTGGTGTTGAACATGCGCACCACCAGCCGCAGCCGGGGCTCCACCTCCTGGGCGCAGAGCGCGGCGTGCATGTTGCCGACGTCGTCCTGGTGCAGCAGGGCCAGCCCGTCCGCGCCGGCCAGCCCGGCCCGGCGGAACGTCGCCTCGTCGAGCCGGTCCGCCCGGACGACCTGGATGCCGTCGACGTCCCGGCCGTCCGGGCCCTCGGAGCGGCGCCGCTCGGGCACCACGAGGGTGATCCGGATCCGGCCGGTGTCCAGCTCGGTGGCGAGCAGCGCCCGCACCACCCAGTACGCCAGCGGGTCCGACCCGCAGACGACGTAGTGCGGGCGGTTCTCCCCGTTCATCCGCAGCCGCCACCCGGTGGCGCGACGCGCGCGGTCACGCAGGGGCTCCGCCATGCGCCGAATCGTAGTCAGCCGACGGGCGACCGCGCAGCCCCACACGATCATGAACGAATGTCGCGGCCCGGTACGGGTAGAGCAGCGGCATGCAGACGTTCCTGCCGTACCCGGACTTCCTGGCCAGCGCCCGGACGCTGGACCAGAGGCGGCTGGGCAAGCAGCGGGTGGAGGCCATCCAGGTGCTGCGCGGGTTGACCTGGCCGGGGTACGGCTGGCGCAACCACCCGGCGGTCAAGATGTGGGCCGGGTACGAGGAGGCGCTGGTCCGCTACGGCCTGGACGTCTGCGCGGTGTGGTGCGAGCCGGGCCGGGCCGACACCTGCGCGGCGACGCTGGCCACCGACCTCGCCGCCGCCTGCGGCGTCGTCACCGTGCGCACCCAGGAGGTGCTGGCGCAGGCCGGCGAGCTGCCGCCCTGGCTGGGCCGCGACGACCTGCACCGCAGCCACCGCTCCTCGCTGCTGCGCAAGGATCCGGAGCACTACCGTCCGTTCTTCGACGACGTCGGGCCCGGCCTGGAGTACGTCTGGCCCGCCTCCGACCGCGAGCCGCACTGCCGCCCGTCGTGACCGGAAGCCCTCGCCGGCCGCCCCGCGTCGGAAGCGGCCCCTCCCCCGCCCCTCGGGCAGACTGAGTCGCATGGCGCTGTCGCGGCTGGTGGGCCGGTTCATCGGCGTACGGGAACACGTGGTGGACCCGGGCGGCGGTGCCGCCCCGCGCGTGTCGCTCCCGGTCGAGGCCGTGGTGGTCGGCGGCGGGATCGCCGGCATGTCGGCGGCGGTGGTGCTCGCCGAGCGCGGGGTGCGGGTGACCGTGCTGGAGGCCGCGTCGACCCTCGGCGGCCGGTTGGGCGCGTGGCCGGAGCCGCTGGCCGACGGCACCCAGGTGAACGAGCACGGCTTCCACGCGTTCTTCCGGCAGTACTACAACTGGCGGTCGATCCTGCGCCGGATCGACCCGGGGCTGGCGTTCCTCAGGCCGGTTCCCGGGTACCCGGTCCTGAGCGCCGAGTGGCCGACGGAGGAGTTCGGCAAGCTGCCGCCGGCCCCGCCGGCGAACCTGCTCGCCCTGCTGCTGCGCAGCCCGAGCCTGCGCCTGGCCGACCTGCGCGGGATGGACCGGGACGCCGCGCTGCCGCTGCTCACCTACGACCCGGTGCGCACGTACGCCGAGTTCGATGGCGCCACCGCCGACGAACTGCTCACCTCGCTGCGGCTGCCGGACCGGGCCCGGGCGATGCTGTTCGAGGTCTTCTCCCACTCGTTCTTCAACCACGAGGCGGAGATGTCGGCCGCCGAGATGATCGCCCAGTTCCACTTCTACCTGCTCGGCAACCCTGAGGGATTGACCTTCGACTGCCCGGACGCGGACTACGCCACCGCGATCTGGCAGCCGCTGACCCGGCACGTGGATAAGCACGGCGGACGGGTGGTCACCGGGGCCGCCGCGACCCGGCTGGACCGGGGCCCGGACGGCTGGCGGGTGACCACCGCCGACGGCGCGGCGTACCCGGCCGGGCACGTGGTGCTGGCCGTCGACCCACCGGCGCTGGCCCTGCTGGTGGGCGCCTCGCCGGTGCTCGCCGGTGCCGCCCCGGAGCTGGTGGCGGCCATGCCCGCGTTCGGCGCCCCCGGCCCGCCGTACGCGGTGGCGCGGTACTGGTGCGACGGGGACGTCGACGGGGGGCGGGCGGTGTTCAGCGGGGTGTCCCGGCAGCCCACGCTGGACTCGGTGACCCTGTACCACCGGCTGGAGGACGAGTCGCGCCGCTGGGCGGAGCGCACCGGCGGCTCGGTGGTGGAGCTGCACGCGTACGCCTGCGACGAGGGGGTGCCGGCCGAGGAGCTGGCCGAGCGGATGCGGGTCGAGCTGGTCGCGCTCTGGCCGGAGGCGGCCCGGCTGCGGGTGCGCGAGCTGCGGGCCCGGGTGGAGGCGCGGGCCCCGGCGTTCGCCCCGGGCGGTCACGCGTGGCGGCCGGGGGTGCGCACCGGCGCCGACGGGCTCTACCTGGCCGGCGACGGCGTCCGGACCGACTTCCCGAGCGCGCTGATGGAGCGGGCGGCGGCGACCGGGATCATCGCGGCGAACCACATCCTGCGGGCCGAGGGGGCCGCGGCCGAGCCCGTCCGCTCGGTCCGCCCGCGCGGCCTGCTCGCGCGGCGAGGGCCGCAAAAGCCCTGATTCACCACAAACTGCCGCAAATCTGATCTATCCTCGGCTGACATCCACCGGCGTCGCCGGCACGGGAGGTCGAGAGGGTGTCCACGGTGCACCGGCGCGACGCGGCCGGCGGGCCGCCCGGCGACGAGGCGGGCGGCGGCCGGTACGACGACGCGTACGGGCTGCTGCGCGACGAGCGGGCCTGCATCGTGACGGCGCTGCGGCTGGGCTGGTGGTTGGCGGACGCGTACCACCACGCGCGGACGGCCGACCTGTCGACGGACGGGCGGCCGGCGCAGCCGCCGGCGAAACTGACCAACTTCACCGAGATGTCCGGCCGGCGGCGGCTGGGGATGTACCTGGACGGGATCGACGTGGCGCTCGCCCAGATCGCCGGGCTGACCCGCGGCGGCACCGCCGCGCCGCCCACGGTCGCCCCGGGCGGCGGCGTCCCGTCCACCGGGGACACCCGGGCCGCCCTGCCGGCCGGGGCCGGGACGCTGCTGCTGGCCCTCGACGACCTCAACGTGGACGTGCTGCGCTGGGCGATGGCGACCAACCACCGGGTCGGGCTTGCCTACCGGCTCGGCAGGTCGCTGGCCGACACCGTCCGGCGCGGCGACGCCGACCAGGTGCCGTGGCGCTTCGCCGGCCGGCAGATCGAGATCAGCCGCTGGCTCGACGAGCTGGCCAGCGTGCTGCCGCCGTACTCGGCCGCGGTGGTGCGCCGGTCGCTGCGGGCATGGGCCGACGCGGTCACCCGGGCCGGGGTCGGCGACCCGGCCGAGGCCGGCCTCGGCGAGCTGGCCCGCGAGCTGCGCAACCAGGGCGACCTGTGGCGCAGCGTGCTGACCGGCGGGCTGCACCCCCGGGACCTCCTCGACGAGGAGGACTACGCGGTCGTCGCGCGAAACGTGATCATCCGGGACCGGAAGCTGGTGGCGCGGGCGGCCCGGGGCATCTTCTGGCCGGTACTGGCCCCGCTGCTGGTGGTGCTCCTCGCCGTGGTCGGGGTGAGCGCCGCCGCCGCGGCCGGCTCCCCCGCCACCCGGGCCGCCGTCGCCCTGGTCGGCCTGGGCGCCGGGCTGACCGCGGTCTGGCGGACGGTGTCCGGGCCGGCCCTCGCGGTGGCCGGGGAGGTGAACCGGCCGCTGCTGGAGGGCGAGCTGACCGTCCGGATGGCCGACCGGGTGACCCGGCCGCTGGCCACCGCCCGCGCCACCGCCCGGTCCCGCCGCCAGCGCGGGCCCGGCGAGGTCGCGGGCGGATCGAAATACGTTGCCGGCCTCACCCCCGCCGACCTACCGTGATCGCGCAAGGTCAACCAGCCCGGCGGGAGCAAGTCATGCCGTTGTCGCACTTCAGCACGGTGTCGACAATGCTGCCCGTCGATGGCTGTCGCAGTGAGGCCCCCCGGGACGGGTGGCCCGGCTGACGCGTGCCCGCACGCGTCGAGCCGCCCCGTCCCCAGCTGGACCGGACGGCTCCCCGCCGGCCGGCCCACCCACCGTCGATCCTGGAGGGAGTGCCCGGTGGACGCCGTTCTCGTCATCAACGCCGACCTCGGCCCGCTGCACCGGGTCACCGTGCAACACGCGATCCGGATGCTCTGCCGGCGGGTCGCCGAGATCCACGAGGCCGAGCCGGACCGCGTGATCGGGGTCTTCCCGGTCCCCCGGGTGGTCCGCCTCGTCCGGTACGTGGTGACCCGCTGGCGGTTCAGCGCCGGCCCGGCCTGGTCCCGGGCGGGCGTGCTGCGCCGCGACGGCCACTGCTGCGCCTACTGCGGCGGGCCGGCCGGCACCGTCGACCACGTGCTGCCCCGCTCGCGCGGCGGTCGGAACACCTGGCGGAACACCACCGCCGCCTGCTACGGCTGCAACCAACGCAAGGGCGACCGGACGCCGGCCGAGGCGGGCATGCCGCTGCGGCACGAGCCGGTCGTGCCGAGCTGGGCGGCGCTCGCCGGGCGGTGACGGACCGGCCGGCGGGAACGGGGGGCCGCGTCAGGGGTACGCCCCGGCGCGGCACCCGCCGGCCCCCGCGTCGACGGACGGTCGTGGAGAGCCGGCGTCGCGCCGGCCGTCCCCTGGCGGTCGCGCCCGGGGTCAGCCAGCGGCGGGCGGGGTCCAGCGAAACCGGGCCGGCCGGCGCTCGTTGGCCGCCGCAACGCCCTCGCGGGCCTCCCCGCTGGCCCGGACCTGCCCGTGCCACCAGGCGATCCGGTCCTCGTCGGCCCGTTCGTCGACGATCTCCTTGGCGGCGGCGACGGTGAGCCGCGAGCGTTCGGCGATCGCGGCGGTGACCGTGCCCACCCGGGCGGCGAGCCCGTCGGGCGGCAGCACCTCGTCGACCAGCCCGATCCGCAGGGCCCGCTCGGCGTCGATCAGCTCGGCGGTGAAGAGCAGGTGCTTCGCGGCGGACGGGCCGACCAGCCGGACCAGCCGCCGGGTGGTGGGCACGGGGTAGACCAGGCCCAGCCGGGCCGGCGGCACGCCGAACCGGGCGTCGGCGGCGGCGAGGCGCAGGTCGCAGGCGACCGCGAGCTGGCAGCCGCCCCCGACGCAGGCGCCCTCGATCGCGGCCACGGTCGGCCGGGCGAAGGCGGCGAGCCGTTCCTCGGCGGCCACAGCGATGCTGGCGTCCCCGGCGTCCAGCAGCTCGTCGAGGTCACCCAGGTCGGCCCCGGCGCAGAAGGTCCCGGCCGCGCCGGTGAGCACCAGCGCGCGGATCCGTTCGTCCGCCTCCAGCCGGTCCAGCAGCACCGGCAGTTGCCGCCACATCGCGGCGGTCATCGCGTTGCGCCGCCCCGGATTGGAGATCACGATCGTGGCCACCGGCCCGGCCGTCCCGACGGTCAGCTCCGCGTCCGACACCCCCACCAACTCCCTCGCCTCGCCTGCCCCGGTCCGCGGCGCGGGAGCGTCGGGCCGGTACGGCGACCATAACGAGGCGGGCCCGACGACCACCCGTGTGGGGTGGCCGCCGGGCCCGCCGGGGTACGGCTACGTCAGGCGACGTTGACCGCGGTGTCGTCGACGACGAAGGAGGTCTGGAGCGAGAAGTCCTCCGTGCCGGTGAACTTCAGGGTGACGGTCTGGCCGGCGTACGAGGCCAGCGAGAAGGACTTCTGGCTGTACCCGGCGGCCTTGTTCAGGTTCGAGTAGGTGGCCAGGGTCGCCAGCACCGTCCCGGACGAGTTGAGCACCTGCACCGAGAGCTTGTCGTACTGGGTGCTGGTGGTGGTCTCGGCCGAGTCGATGTGCAGCCAGAAGCTGTAGTTGTACGAGCTGCAACCCGCCGGCAGGCTCACCGACTGGGAGAGCGTCTCGGTGTTGGTGGTGCCGCGCCCGTTCAGCCAGGCGCTGTAGGTGCCGGTGCGGGCGGGCTGGCTGGTGCCGTGCTGGGCGATGACGCCGGAGCTGGCCGTCCACACCGTGTTGCCGGACTCGAAGCCGGGGTTGCCGAGCTTCTGGCCCGCGCCGGTGCAGCCGCCGGTGCCGGTGACGGTCAGCGTGTAGGTGGCGCTGTGGGGCACCGTGCCGGTGCCGGTGACCGTGACGTTGTACGTGCCGGCCGGGGTGCCGGACGTGGTGGCGATGGTGAGGGTGGACGAGGCGCCCGAGGTCACCGAGGTCGGGTTGAACGACGCGGTCGCGCCGGTCGGCAGGCCGGACGCGGAGAACGTCACGGTCTGGGCGGTGCCGCTGGTGGTGGCGGTGGCCACGGTGGTGGCGACGGAGCCGCCCGGGGCGACCGAGCCGGAGGTCGGCGACAGCGTGACGGAGAAGTCGTTACCGGTCGACGAGCAGGGCGCGTCGTTGCCGGCCACGTTCACCGCGGTCCACGCCGCCTGGACGGCCTTGTACTCCGTGGAGCAGTTGCCGTACAGGTCAGTCGCTGCCTTGAGGGTGTACGCGCGGGAGGTGTTCGCCGGGGTGGTGGTGTTGACGTACGACGTGTTGGAGGTGAAGTACACGTCGAGCGCCCGGAACCAGATCTTCTCGGCCTTGGCCCGGCCGATGCCGGTCACCGCCGGGGCGGAGCCACAGACCGGCGAGGTGCCGTACGCGGTGGCGCCGGTGCCCTCGGCGAGGTTGAAGTAGAAGTGGTTGCCCACGCCGGAGGAGTAGTGCACGTCCTTGTTCTTCGTGCTGGTCGACCAGCACGAGTCGGAGGAGCCGTCCAGCGTCGGGTTGTACATGTACCGCAGCGGGGTGTTGTTCCCGTTGATGTTGATCTTCTCGCCGACCTGGTAGTCGCCCGGGTCGCTCGGCGCGTTGGCGTAGAACTCCACCATGTTGCCGAAGATGTCGCTGGTGGACTCGTTGAGGCCACCGGACTCGCCGGAGTACACCAGGCCCGCGACCGCCTCGGTCACGCCGTGGCTCATCTCGTGGCCGGCCACGTCGAGGGAGACCAGCGGGCGGGAGTTGCCGGAGCCGTCGCCGTACGTCATCTGCGCGCCGTCCCAGAACGCGTTGACGTAGGCGTTGCCGTAGTGCACCCGGCTCGGCACGCCGGCGCCGTTGCCGAAGATGCCGTTGCGGCCGTGCGTGTTCTTGAAGTAGTCGAACGTCATCGCGGCGCCGAAGTGGGCGTCCACGCCGGCGGACTGCCGGTTCGTGTTGGCGCCGTTGCCCCAGACGTTGTCGGCGTCGGTGAACGTGGTGCAGGTCGACGTGCCGTTGTTCATGTCACAGGTACGGCCGTTGCCGCGCACCGGGTCGATCATCTGGTACGTGCTGCCGGAGAGCGTGGTGTCGACGCTGACCGTGCCGGTGTAGATGCCCGTGCCGCTGCCGGTGACCGTCTCGATCTCGTCGTACGAGCCGATCACCTTGCCGGTGACCGCGTCGGTGATGACGTGCAGCTTCGAGGGGGTCTGCTTGTCGGCCTTCCAGCCGGAGGCGACGGTCTCCCAGGCCAGCCGGCCCTTGCCGGAGCTGGCGTCGACGAACAACTCCGGGGCGCCCACGGCGGTGAGCGAGCCCGAGAACTCCTTGCGCGCGGCCTCCTTGGCTTTGGCCGAGGTGACCTTCGGGCTGGCGGCGAGGGTCAGCGGGGCCGCGAGGCCCACCGAGGCCCCGGCGTACTCGCCGTTCGCCTTGGCGTGGATGACGAAGTCACCGCCGTAGACCCGCAGGCCCTGGTAGGTCCGGGAGTAGCGGGTGTGCGAAGCGCCGTCGGCGTCCACCTTGGTCCGAACTGCCTGGTACGCCTCTCCGCTGGCGCCCTGGACGGCGCCGGGGTTGCTGCGGAGGACCGAGTCGGCACGGGCTGCCGACGAATCCGGGGTGGGGGCTGCCGCTTGCGCCGTGGTGGCGACGCAGGTGAGCAGGCCGCCGGTAAGCAACGCTGCGCTAGCGGCGGCGAGGGTTTTCTTCACGTGCCCTCCTGGCAAGGAATGTGTGACGGGGGTAGTCACGCATGTAGATATAGTGATCTCTCGACGAAAGGGGAAGGGGGCAACCACTTCCGGACTCCAACACTGGCCGAACGGATGAGGAGGACAAGGTGACGGAACCGGGCGGAGTCCGGACACGTCCGACGGGCATGAGATCGACCCCCCTCCGCATCGCCATGATCGCCGCGCTGCTGACTGGGGCGAGCGGATGCGCGGCCGGCGATCCCGGCACCCCCGCGCCGCCGCCGTCCGCCACCGTCTCGCCGCCCGCCTCCCCCGGGACGACCGCCGCGCCGGGCACCACTGCCGGGACCCCCGGCGCCAACGTCCCGGCCGAGGCGTCCCCGGCCCCGGCCGCCCGGGTGGTCGTCCGACGATCGGGCGGCTTCGCCGGGGGGAGCGACACGGTCACCGTCGAACCGGACGGCCGATGGACGGCGGTCGACCGCGCCGGCACCCGGCGCACCGGCCGGCTCACGGCCGCGGATCTCGACCGGCTGCGGCGGCTCGCCGCCGAGCCCCGGCTCACCGAGGGTGGCACCGCCGACGCCGCCGGCCGCTGCTCCGACGCCTATGAATACCGGCTCACCGTCGGCACCGCCACGGTCGACTGGACCGACTGCCCGGTCGCGGGCACGCCGCCACAGGCCGCGTCGGCGCTGGCCGCGCTCGTGCTCACCGCCGCCGGTTGACCCGCCGCCGGGCCGGAGGAGCGCTTCGTCGAGGCGGGCTCCGCCCGGAGGGCGTCAGAACCGGTAGTCCGGGGGCAGCCCGGTGCCGCGCAGCTCGGCCGGCAGGTGGGCCACGTCGTTGACGGCGACCAGGGTCGGCGGCCCGGCCGAGCTGTGGCGGATCACGGTCAGCCCGGCGTTGTGGTGGCTCAGCCCCAGCCAACGCCCGGGCGGGGCATCCAACGCGTGCCGGACCAGCCAGGCGATCAGGAACGTGTGGGTGACCACCAGCACCCGGTCGTCTCCGTCGGCCGGCGGGGTGGCGAAGCGCGCGACGGCCGCCGCCGTCAGCCGCGGCCCGTCGACCCGCTCGCTCGCGGAGAACCCCGCCAGGAGCCTCGCGTACGCCGAGGGCAGGCCGGCCGGGTCGGTGTCGTGCGGCAGGTGATCGCCGGCCAGTTCGGTGGCGTACACCGGGACCCCGGGCAGCGACCGGGCGACCAGGCCGGCGGTCTCCGCGGCCCGGGGCAGCGGCCCGTGGTGGACGGCGGTGAAGGGCACCCCGGCCAGCCGCTCGCCGAGCAGGGCCGCCTGCCGCCGGCCCCGGGCGGAGAGCCCCACCTCCGGCGGGTCGTCGGTCGTGCCGGCGGGCCGGTCCTGCTCACCGTGCCGGGCCAGGAACAGCAGGCGGCTCGCCATCGTCACCTCGTACGGGTCGGGAGGCGCGATGCTAACCCGCGCCTCCCGACCCACCCGCCCCGCTCAGCCGCGCGGGAACATCTGACCGATACGGATCTTGTTGCCGAACGGGTCCCGGACGCCGAAGTCGATGCCGTACGGGCGCTCGGTCGGCTCGTCGGTGATCTCCACGCCCTTGGCAACCAGGTCTTCGTACGTCTTGTGCGCGTCGTCGGTGGTCATGAAGAGGTAGCCGCCCAGCGCCCCCTTGGTGAGCAGCTCGCGGACCTGCTCTGCCGTGGCCGGGTCCAGGGCCGGCGAGCCGGGCGTCTCCAGCAGGATCTCCCGCTCCGGGTCGCCGGGCAGGTTGACCGTCAGCCAGCGCATGAAGCCGAGGTCCTGGTCGGTGTTGACCTCCATGCCGAGCTTGCCGACGTAGAAGTCGAGGGCCTCGTCCTGGTCGAGCACGTAGATCTGGGAGCGGCTGATCGCGTTCATCGTCATGCCGAGAACGCTATTCGACCGCCCCGACCCGCTGCTTATCCAAAACTGCTAGGTCGCATCCAGGCCTTGGCGAAGCACGCGGGCACGTCCGCCGGCACCCTGCGCCGGCGGTAATCCGTCGGCGACTCGCCGACGATCTGGCGAAACGTCCGGCTGAAGGTGCCGAGGCTGTTGAACCCCACCGCGAAGCAGACCTCCGTGACATCCCGGTCGGTCTGGGCGAGCAGGTACATGGCCCGCTCGACCCGACGCCGTTGCAGGTACCGGTGCGGGGTCTCGCCGAAGGTGGCGCGGAAGGTGCGGATGAAGTGCGCCTCGGAGACGTGCGCGATCCGGGCCAGGGCCGGGATGTCGAGCAACTCGGCGTAGGCCCGGTCCATGGCGTCCCGGGCGCGGAGCATGGCCCGGTTGGACTCCTCCACCGCGCGGCTCATCCCACCTCCGCTGAACGTCGACCGGCAGGCGCCGGAGCAGTTCGGCGGCGACCGGACACTGGTCTTCGGGTCCGCCCGGCCGCCCGCGAGCCCGATTACTGTCAGCGCTGCCTAAACTCCGGCGAGCAATGGCGGCGGGTGCCATCGAACGCCTTGTGAAATTGGAGCCCCCGGCCGGGATCGAACCGGCGACATCTCGCTTACAAGGCGAGTGCTCTGGCCAGCTGAGCTACAGGGGCAGGTCGTGCGTGGTCAGCATAAGCGACAGACCTCGGGACTTGTCCCTCGGCAGGCCCTCCCAGCACGGAAAACGCCGATTTGCCGACCCTGCCGGCTGTCATCCGACGGCGGGTGGGCGGAACCACGCGGAGATTGATGCCTGGCTGTGCCCGACTGCCCGGAATGTGAATGCCGTCCGTCGCATCCGCTGGTTCTCGTGTTGGCAGGTTGCGGAAACCCGTTTACGGTGCAGTGACACGGATGACAGTTCCGGCGGCCCCCGCTGCCGGAACGTCGCCCGGATGGCCGGCGCCACAGGGCACCGGTTGCTCCTTCACTCGGATCGTCCGGCACGTTCCTGCCGGTGAGAGGAAGCGCTCCACCATGGCCACGGTCACTTACGCGAAGGCGTCCCGGATCTACGCGGGCACCGAGCGTCCCGCAGTGAATCAGCTCGACCTCGAAATCGGCGACGGCGAGTTCCTCGTCCTCGTCGGCCCCTCCGGTTGTGGCAAGTCCACCAGCCTGCGCATGCTCGCCGGCCTGGAGGATGTCGACGACGGCGCGATCTACATCGACCAGCGCGACGTCACCCACCTCCCGCCGAAGTCCCGCGACATCGCGATGGTCTTCCAGAACTACGCCCTCTACCCGCACATGTCGGTGTACGAGAACATGGCGTTCGCGCTGAAGCTGCGCAAGATCCCCAAGGCCGAGATCGACCGGCGGGTCAAGGAGGCGGCCGGGCTGCTCCAGTTGGACGAGTTCCTCAGCCGCAAGCCGAAGGCCCTCTCCGGCGGTCAGCGCCAGCGGGTCGCGATGGGCCGGGCGATTGTCCGCGAGCCGCAGGTCTTCCTCATGGACGAGCCGCTGTCGAACCTCGACGCCAAGCTCCGGGTGCAGACCCGTACCCAGATCGCGTCGCTGCAGGCGAAGCTCGGCATCACCATGGTCTACGTCACCCACGACCAGGTCGAGGCCATGACCATGGGCCACCGGGTGGCCGTCATGCTCGACGGCGTCCTTCAGCAGGTGGACACCCCCCGGGCGCTCTACGACACCCCGGCCAACGTGTTCGTCGCCGGCTTCATGGGCTCCCCGGCCATGAACATCAAGACCGTCCCGCTGAACGAGCAGGGCGCGACGTTCGCGGAGCTGGACATCCCGCTGACCCGCGAGCAGGTCGAGGCGGCCCGCGCCGAGGGCGGCGACAGCAAGGTGACCGTGGGCTTCCGCCCGGAGGACTGCGACATGGTGAGCCCGACCGAGGGCGGCATGCCGGTCGTGGTCGAGCTGGTCGAGGACCTCGGCTCGGACGTCAACGTCTATGGCCACGCCGCGATGGAGGGTCACAACGAGCGCTTCGTGGTCCGCACCGACCGGCGCACCATGCCGAACATGGGTGACACCGTGTTCGTGAAGCCGCGGACCGGCCGTACCCACGTCTTCAACGCCGCCACCGGCAAGCGGGTCTGACGTACGACGCGATGGGGGTGCCCGCCGGTCGGTGGGCACCCCCATCGTCGGGCTACTCGGTCAGGGGCGGCCGGTCGCGGGGTGACGGAACGTTGATCATCTTCGTCTGGAGCCGGCAGCTGTAGGCCCCGGACAGGCGGAAGGGGCGGCCCGCATCTCGGCGGACCGCCCCTTTCCGTGTCTGCGGGATCAGCCCTCGGCGGCCCGGCGGCGGGACACCTCGGCGAGGGCCACCGCGGCGGCGACGCTGGCGTTGAGCGACTCCACCTCGGAGATCATCGGGATGCTCACGGTCAGGTCGCAGGTCTCGCCGACCAGCCGGGACAGCCCGCGCCCCTCCGAGCCGACCACCACGACCAGCGGCCCGACGGCGGCCTCCAGGTCGTACAGGTCGGTCTCGCCGTCGGCGTCAAGGCCGACGACCATGAAGCCGGCGTCCCGGCATGCCTTGAGCGACCGGGTCAGGTTGGTGACCTGGGCGACGGGCACCCGCGCCGCCGCGCCGGCGCTGGTCCGCCAGGCGGTCGCGGTGATCCCGGCAGCCCGCCGCTCCGGTACGAAGACACCCTGCGCGCCGAAGGCGGCGGCGGACCGGATCACCGCGCCGAGGTTGCGCGGGTCGGTGACGCCGTCCAGCGCTACCAGCAGCGGGGCGGTCTGCTCCAGCGACGCGGCGACCATGTCGTCGAAGGACTCGTACGCGAACGGCGGCACCTGAAGGCCGACGCCCTGGTGCAGCACGCCGCCGGTCATCCGGTCCAGCTCGGCCCGGCTGATCTCCAGGAGGGCGATGCCCCGGTCGGCGGCGGTGCGGATGATCTCGTTGATCCGGTCGTCGCTCTCGATGCCCTGGGCGATGTAGAGCGCGGTGGCCGGCACCTGGGTGCGCAGCGACTCCAGCACCGGGTTCCGCCCGACCAGCAGCTCGGGGCTGTCCTTCGACGGGTTGGACTTGCGGCCCGGCGCGACCCGGGGGCCGGTGCGGCCGGTCGGCTTTCCGCCCCGGCCGGCGGCCCCGCCGCCCCGGCCGACCGGAACGCCCCGACCGCCGCCCCTGCCCCAGGTGGTGTCCTTGGTTCCCGGCTTGCCGATCTTCGGGGCACGCCCCTCCTCGGCCGCCGCCCGGAGCTCCTTGTCCTGCTTCCAGGCGGTCCGCTGCGGCAGCTTCTCGGTGCCCGAGTACCCCTTGTGCCAGGGGCGCTCGTCGGCGGGCAGGGTCCTGCCCCGGCCCGCGAGGGAGTCCTTGTTCTTGCCTCCGGAGCCCTTCGGGGCGCCTGCCTTCGACGTCAGTCGCCGGCCACGGCGCTGCGAGTTGCCGGCCATCAGTCCTGCTCTCCAATAGTCCAACGGGGGCCCTGGGGGGTGTCCTCGATCATCACACCGGCCTGCTTGAGCTGGTCGCGGACGGCGTCCGCGGCAGCCCAGTCCTTGCGGCTGCGGGCCTGCGCGCGCTGCTCCAGGGCCAGCGCGACCAGCGAGTCCATCACGTCGCGCAGGTCATCCACGCGACCGCCGCCCGTCCAGGCCTCGTCCAGGGGGTCGATCCCGAGGATATCCAGCATCGCCCGCACGGAGGCGAGCGCCGTGCGGACGGTCACATCGTCGCCGGAGGTCAGCGCGCTGTTGCCGTCCCGGATCATCTCCTGGAGCACCGCGAACGCGGCCGAGGTGTTCAGGTCGTCGTCCATCGCGGCGACGAAGTCCTCCGGCAGTTTCCCGAACTCACCCGGGCCGACCCGCTCGGCGGCCCGCTGGACGAACCCCTCGATCCGCCGGAAGCCGGTCGCCCACTCGCGCAGCGAGTCCTCGGTGTAGTCGATCAACGAACGGTAGTGCGCGACCGCGTAGTAGTAACGCAGCTCGATCGGGCGCACCCCGAGCGACGCGACGTACGCCAGGTCGAGAGCGTTGCCGGTCGACTTGCCCATCTTCGCGCCACCGATGCTGAGCAGCCCGTGGTGCACCCAGTAACGGGCGAACGGCAGGCCGGCGGCCTGCGACTGGGCGATCTCGTTCTCGTGGTGCGGGAAGGTCAGGTCGAGCCCGCCGCCGTGGATGTCGAACTCGGCGCCCAGGTAGCGCCAGCACATCGCCGAGCACTCGATGTGCCAGCCGGGCCGCCCACGGCCCCACGGCGAGGGCCAGTACGCGTCGGCCGGCTCGTCGGGCTTCACGCCCTTCCACAGCGCGAAGTCGCGCGGGTCACGCTTGCCCCGCTCCTGGACGTCACCGGCGGCCTGCATGGCGTCGGGCGACTGGCCCGAGAGCGCGCCGTAGGCCGGCCAGGAGGCCACGTCGAAGTAGACGTCGCCGGAGCCGTCGGTGGCCGGGTAGGCGTGCCCGGTGTCGATCAGCTTCGCGATCAGCTCGTGCATCTCCGGGACGTGCCCGGTGGCCCGCGGCTCGTACGTCGGCGGCAGCACGTTCAGCGCCTGGTACGCGCCGGTCAGCGCCCGCTCGTTGGCGTACGCGATCGACCAGAACGGCTGGCCCTGCTCGACGGCCTTGACCAGGATCTTGTCGTCGATGTCGGTCAGGTTGCGGATGAACCGGACCTCGAACCCCTTTGCCAGCAGCCAGCGGCGCAGCACGTCGTAGTTGACGCCGGAGCGAAGGTGACCGATGTGCGGGGGTGCCTGGAGGGTGAGACCACACAGGTAGACCCCCACCTTGCCGGCTTCCTGCGGGACGAAGTCCCGCACCGATCGGGTGGCAGTGTCATACAGGCGTAGCGTCACCTCACAAGGGTAGCCGTCCACGCATTCCCGGGACGCCCGGTGCCGGGTCGTACGCTGCCCTCGTGGATGAGGCGGCACGGCAGTACGGCACGACGGCGCGACCCGGCGACGGGCCGCGCGGGGGCGAGACGGCCCAGACGCTGGACCGGGGGCTGCGGCTGCTGCACCTGGTCGCCGACGCCCCGGGCGGGCTGACCGTCACCGAGGCGGCGAACCTGCTGTGCATCGGCCGGGCGGCCGTCTACCGGCTGGTCGGCGCACTGAGCGGGCACGGCATGGTACGGCGGGACGGCGACGGCCGGTTGCGCCTCGGCGCGGGGGTGCTGCACCTGGCCCGCCGGGCCCAGCCGCTGCTCGCCGAGGGCGCGCTGCCAGCCCTGCGCCGGCTCGCCGAACAGGCCGGCGCGACCGCCCACCTCACCGTGGTCGAGGGCGGCGAGGGGGTCGCGCTGGCGGTGGTGGAGCCGAGCTGGACGTCGTTGCACGTGGCGTACCGGACGGGGACGCGGCACCCGTTGGATCGGGGGGCGGCCGGTCGGGCCATCCTCGGCGGCCGGTCGGGTTCCGCCGACCCGGTGGCCACCAGCGGCGAGTTGCAGCCCGGCGCGTACGGGGTGGCCGCGCCGGTACTCGGCGTGCCGGGCCTGGAGGCGAGCGTCGGGGTGGTCGCGCTGGCTCCGCTGGACCCGGAGGTGGTCGGCGAGCAGGTGCTCGCGGCGGCCAGCGCCGTCGCCACCGCCCTCGCCCCCTGACGGCGGCCAGCGCCGTCGCCACCGCCCTCGCCCCCTGACGGCGGCCAGCGCCGTCGCCACCGCCCTCGCCCCCCTGATGCCGGCCGCCGGGCCCCGACGCGTCGGGAGGAGGCCATTAGCACAGCCGGAGGGCATCCGGCTGGTTGTCCACAGGGGGATCGGTCGACCGGGCGGGGCGTTGTCCACAGGGGTATCCAGGCGCGGCGGCTGCCGGGAGCCTGGGCGCATGCCCCGACACCCTGATCGCCCGTCCGCCCTCGCCTGGCAGGTCTTCCGCGCCTCCGAGGCGATCCGGCTGGGCCTCGTCACCGCGCACAAGCTACGCAGCTCGGCCTGGGTCAACCTGCGCCGCGACATCTACGCCGACTCCCGCCTCGACCTGGACCACACGCTGGCCTGCCGGGCGGCGTCCCTGCAACTGCACCCGGGCTCGGCGCTCGCCGGCCCGTCGGCGGCGTTGCTGTACGGGGTCGAGCACGCCGCCGGGTTCTCCGACGAGGTGCACGTGGCCAGCCCCCGCGCGGCGGGGCTGCGCAGCCAGCGGGGGCTCCGGGTGCACCTGACCGACCTGCGCCCCGCCACCTCGCCACCGGCCCCCGCAGCGCTACTCACTCCCGTCCCACTGCCCGCCCCTGCCCCACTGCCCGCCCCTGCCCCGCTCCCGCCGCACGTTCCGCTGTCCCCGCACGTTCCGCTGTCCGCCCACGTTCCGCTGTACGCCCACTCCTCGCTGCCGGCTCACGGCCCGGCCACGATCGGGGCAGCATCATCGCCCGCCCCGGGTGCCATCCGCCCGACGCCGCAGCCGCGCGATGCCACCCGCTCGACACCAACACCGCGCGACGCCGCTCGCGCCGGGCCGTGTCTCGGCCGGGGCGCCGTGGGAGTCGCGGGCGCTGCGGGGCGCCCGGAAGACCCGACCGTCGTCGGGGCGGCGCCGATCGCGGTCGCGGCGGCGGCGTGGGCGCTCCCCCGCACCGATCCGGCGACGGCGGCCTGGGAGACCGCCGTCTGGCTGGAGCCCCTCCGGGCCGTCGGGATCGTCGACAGCCTGCTCCGCAAGGGCCTGACCACCCGGGACGCGTTGACCGCGATCGGGGTCCGCAACGCGGACCGGCCCGGGGGCCGGCGGGCGAGGTGGGTCTTCGGCTTGGCCGATCCCGGGGCGCAGTCACCGCCGGAGTCCGAGTTGCGGGTCCGGCTGGTCCTCGCCGGGCTGCCCCGCCCGGTCGCCCGGCACCCGGTCCGGCTGGCCTCGGGGCTCGTCCTGCATCCGGGCCTGGCCTGGCCGGAGTTCCGCGTCGCGGTCGAGTACGACGGCGACCCGCACGTCGACGCCGAGCAGTTGCACCGCGACCGCCGCCGGCTCAACCAGCTCGTCTGCGCGGGATGGATCGTGCTGCACGCGCCGGGCCGCCGCCTCCGGCACGACTTCCCCGCGCTGACCCGGGAGGTCCATGCCGCCCTGGCCGCCCGGGGTTGGCGGCGTTGATCCCCGGGACGACGAAGGGCCCGGGCGACCGTGGTCGCCCGGGCCCTCCCGGTGGCACCGGTGGTCACCTGCGGGTCTTCACCGCCGCGTACGCGTCGATGATCCCGTGGCCGTAGAAGCCGTTGAACTTCGAGTCGCCCGCGCAGTAGGCGTTGAACTCGGCGTCCCGGCCCTCGTTGGTGTACGTCTGCAGGCGCGGCTCCGGGCAGGCACGCTCCGTGGCGGTGCGGTAGAGCTGCCGCTCGACCTTGGCCGGGTCCATGCCCAGGCCATCCCGGGTCTTCTTGCCGTACTTGCTGACGATCAGCGCGGCGACGCCGCTGACGTGCGGCGACGCCATCGAGGTGCCCTGAAGGTAGGTGTAGTACCCACAGTCGCCGTTGGCCTTGCACTGCTTGAACACCGACTCCTCGAAGCCCTCGACGATGTTGCCGTTCTCGTCGACCGACCCCTCCTCCTGGAGCACGTGCTTCGGGTACGTGGAGAGGATCATGTTGGCGTCGAGGCGGTAGGTGTCCGTGCCGAAGCCGTCGCGGAACCAGCCACCCGGCGCGGCGACCGAGATCTGCTCGGTGCCGTAGTTCGAGTAGTCGGCCTTCTTGCCGGAGGGGCCGACCGCCGACACGCCGATCACGTGCGGGCCCTCCACCGGGAGGTCCCAGCAGGTGGCGTTGTCGATCGGACGGTCGTACGGGTCGGCGCCGTAGTCCGGGCTGGAGGTGTCGGTGCGCGGCGCGCCCAGGTCCTCGTGGTTGTTGCCCAGCGAGCCGACCAGGGTGACGCCCTTGCGGTGGGCGAAGTCGAGCGCCCGCTTCATGGCCTCGATGGTCGCCCGCTGCTCGGTCTGCGCCTGCGGCGAGTCGGCCGGGTTCGCGGTGCAGTTGTAGAGCCACGGGTCGACGTAGAAGGACATGTTCACCACGTCGAGGCCGACGTTGCCCGCGTGCACCAGGGCGTTGACGACCGGGTCGAGGAAGAAGTAGCCGGAGTCCTGGCCGCCCTTCAGCTCGACCAGGGTGACGTTCGGGGCGACGCCGGAGAGACCGAAGCCGTTCGCGGCGGCCCCGATGGTGCCGGCGACGTGGGTGCCGTGGCCGCCGTCGTCGGTGCCGACCGGGTCGAGGCAGCTCGCGACCTCGCACTCCCCGTCGACCTCGGGGATGTCCGGGGCGAAGTTGCGCGACAGGGACCAGCTGAAGTTCGGCGCGAGGTCGGGGTTGCTGGCGTCGACACCGGTGTCCAGGATGCCGACGGTGACCCGACGGTCGCCCGGCTCCACCTTGCGGGCCTCGTCGGCCCGGATCATCTCCAGTCCCCAGAGCTTCTCGTCCAGCGGGTCCATCTTCTTGCCCCGCTTGGCGACGGCACCCTTCGCCTTGGCCTTGGCCTTGGTCTGGGCGAGGAGGTGCTCCTGCTCGACCCGGTCGAGCTTGGGCTTGCGGCCGATCGCCCTCCGCTCGGCCGCGCCGAGCAGGGCCGCGTTCGCGGTCGCCCGGCTGGCGAAGTCGGTACGGTCGCTGGTGACCTGGAACAGACCGACCTCGTCGGTGCGGGAAACCACGGTGCCGCCTGCGGCGGTGATGGCGGCGATCGCCGCGTCGGCGGAGACGCCGGCCTCCGCGACGACGGTGAACTCCCGGGTCGCGGTCGGCTCGGCGTTCGCCGTGCCCACCACTCCGGTCACCGTGAGTGCCAACGCCGTTGCGGTTGCGACGGCACCGGCGGTGAAGCGCTTGCTCACCACATCAGATCCTCTCGTTGAGGGACGTGGCAGTCATCCCATATCACCGCTGGACGTTCCGCCAGATGGGCGTCCGTATTACACGGCATTCGGGCTTTCGCCGGCTCACTGTCATCGCGGCGTCGGCGAGCGCCCCGGCGGGCAAGGAGCTACGCCTCGCTCATCTCGCGGCCGGCGCAGAGCCGGTCGACCGCGTCCGGCAGGTCGGCCAGGGTGCAGACCTCGGCGTCGGCCGGCACGCCGGGCGGGCGGGGCAGGCCGGGGCGGTTGAGCCAGACCGCCCGCAGCCCGGCCCGCCGGGCCCCGAGCACGTCGTGGCTGGGCGAGTCGCCCACGTGCACGATCCGCTCCGGCGGCACCCCGGCAGCGTCGACCACCGCAGCGAAGAACTCGGGAGCGGGCTTCTTCGGCAGGCCGTTCTCGTGCGCGTACAACTCGAAGGCGAACTCGCCGGCGAGGCCGCAACGCTCGGCGCGGCTGTTGCCGTTGGTGGCGTAGCCCAGGGTGTACCGGCCGCGCAGCGCGGCGAGCGCCGGCAGCACGTCGGGGAAGGGGCGGGTCAGCGCGAAGCGCCGGGCGAAGAAGATCGCCGCGACGTCGTCCAGGTGCGCGTCGAGGCCGGCCCGGGCGAGCGACCGGGCCAGCGCGGCCCGCCGGATCTCCATGACGGGTGCGGCGCTCATCGCACGGAACACCGCGTGCCAGTCGGACTCCAGGTCCGCGAGGCTGATCCCGGCCGCCGCCGGGGTCAGCCTCCGCATCTCCTCCAGTACGGCCACCAGTCCGCCGGTGACCGCCGGGCGCAGGTCGATCAGGGTCTCGTCGGCGTCGAACACGACATGGGTCAGCATCCGGCCAGCCTTCCACCCACCGGCGTGACCGTGGGGGCGTCAGCCCTCGGCGGCGAGCGCGGGCTCGACGGGACGGTCGCCCGGCCGGTCGTCGACGGGCGACCCGCGCAGCTCGTCGAGGCGGACCAGGGCGACCCCGGCGACGATCAGGGCGCCACCGAACAGTTGCACGACGGTCGGCAGCTCGCCCAGCACCAGCCAGGCGATGAGCACCGCGAACATCACCTCGGTCAGCCCGACGAACGAGGAGAGCCGGGCCCCGAGGATCCGGGTGCCGGCGATCCCGGCCAGGTACGCGACCACCGCGGCGACCAGCGACAGACCGGCAATGGGGACCAGCCAACTGGTGCGCTGCCCCGCGAAGGTCACCTCGCCGAAGGTGGCCCGCAGCGGCAGCACCCCGGCCAGGCCCAGCAGGAGCAGGACCCCCGCGCCGACGGCCATGCCGGCGCTGGCCATCGTCACGGACGGCAGGCCGTCGTCGAGGCGGCCGGCGACCACGAAGTACCCGGCCAGCCCGACCGCCGCGCCCAGCCCCCAGAGCACGCCGACGGGGTCGAGCCGGCCGGCGCCCGTCAGGTCGAGGACGCCGACGAGACCGGCCAGCGCGGCGACCGCCCCGGCCACGGTCAGCCGGCGCGGACGCTGCCCGTGGGCCAGCCACATCCAGCCGACCACGAGGATGATGCCCAGGTACTCCAGCAGCAGCGCCACGCCGACCGGGAGGTAGCGGACGGCGTTGAAGAAGCACGCCTGGGCGAGCGCGACGCCGAGGAGCCCGAAGACGCCGACCGGGGCGAGGTTGCGCCGCAGCACGCCCCACCGGCCGCGCAGGGCCAACGCCGCTGGCACCGCAAGGATGATGGCGGCGATGCCGACCCGGGCGACCACCGCAGCCTCCGCGGACCAGCCGGCCTCGATCAGCGACCGGGCGAAGGTGCCCGAGGTGGCGAAGGTGACGGCCGACAGCAGCGCCAGGCCGAGACCGGTGCCGGCGGCGGGTCGTGGACGCATCGAATTCCTCAGTCCGTCATGGGTGAAGTAGCCTTACACCGATGACGCTAGGCGGGTCGCCTGACAGGAGTCAAGTTGCTTTTCGCCCATGACACCGAGTACGGGCTGATCGCCACCGCCGCCCTGGTCAACACCACCGGCGACCACGGCGAGGCACTACCCGACGTGGCCGCCCTGGACGCGTTCTTCGCCGCGCACGGCTGGACCGGCCGGCACGAGCACACCGACGCGGAGCTGCGGTCCGTCCGGGACCTGCGCCCCCGGCTGCGCCGGATCTGGCACGCCGACACCGACGGGATCGTCGCCATCGTCAACGGGCTGCTGCGCGAGGCCGGGGCGCTGCCGCAGCTCGTCCGGCACGACGACGAGCCGTACCACCTGCACGCCGTGCCCAGGGACGCACCGCTGGCCACCCGGATGGCGGTCGAGGCCGCGATGGCCCTGGCCGACCTGGTACGCAGCGGCGAGCTGAGCCGACTACGCGTGTGCGACCACCCGGACTGCGACAACGTGCTGGTCGACCTGTCGAAGAACCGTTCCCGGCGGTACTGCGACGCGAGCTGCGGAAACCGCGCCGCGGTCACCGCCTACCGGGCCCGCAGGGCCGCCCCCCGTCCCTGACCCACGTCACGCCGCTACCTGCCCTCCACGACCGGGGCGTCCCCGTCCACGCCGACCGGCGCAGCCGCCGGGCGGCCGGGAAAGCGCGATCAGGAGGAAGTGTCCGTCATCAGCCAACGGGAGACGGCGACGCGAAGCAGGATGTTGTCCCCGGCAGGCCCGGCCGTGGCCGTGACGTCCCAGTCGTACTTGCGGCGAAATCCGTCGACGGCCCACTCCGGGAAGGACGAACGTACGATGGTGACCGCGCCCTCCGCCACCACCGGGTACACGCCGTCCGGCAGCGCCAGCGACACCCGGGGATCGGCAACAATGTTACGGGTCTTCCGGTTCCGCTCCTGCGTGCAGATCCACCACTCGCCGTCCCGGTACAGGAACCAGACCGGCGTGACGTGCGGCGACCCATCCGGTCGCACCGTGCACAGCCAGACGATCCGTTCCCGCTCGAGCCTCTCCAGGATCTCCGGATCGAGCACCGCCTGTCCGGTCACCGCGACCGGGAAGGCCGCTGTCGTCGTCTGTTCATCGGTCACCACAACCGCCCTCCACACTGATGATGGTCTCCACCGATGCTCCGCCACCTGCCGGAGGCCCAGCGCGGAACGGCTCCCGCGGCCGTCGGAGACCCTTCCGAAAGCAGCGGCGCCCTTATCAGACGTCTCCCCGGGCCACCGCGCGGAGCAGTTGCTCGACCGGGACGCCCCGTCCGTTCCACCCGAGCACCGACTGTAGAGAGCGGACGATCGAATGGCTCTCTCCCCCGTTGCCCTTTTGATCGTCCCTAGCCGGGACCCTCGGTCGCCCGGCCCGGTATGACTTCCTGCCCCTGTCGCTCGGATGATCCGGGGACCCCACGCCGGGCTGACGGACACTGCGGTCGTCGCCTTTGGAGCTGCCCCGTTCTGGCTACCACCCCGCAGCTACGGCGACCAACCACCGGAGCGGAGCCGAGCCAGGACGCCGGCCGGGCCGGGCCGGTAGCGTGAACGGGGCAGCTCCAAAGGGCCGGCCCACAGGGTCCCGCCCGTGGCCGGCGGGCTCAGGGATGGGTCATCCGGAGCAGGTCGAGGGCCTCGTCGAGCTGGTCCGCGGTGAGCCTGCCGTCGGCCACGTGTCCCCGGGCGATCACCACGTCCCGGATGGACATCTCCTTGGCCAGCGCCTCCTTGGCGATCGAGGCGGCCTCGTCGTACCCGAGGTGACGGTTGAGGGGGGTGACGATCGACGGCGAGCCCTCGGCGTACGCCAGGCAGACGTCGGCGTTCGCGACCAGGCCGGCCACGCAGCGGTCGGCGAGCAGGCGGCTCGACGCGGCGATCAGCCGGATCGACTCAAGCAGGTTGCGGGCCATCACCGGCAGCATGACGTTCAGCTCGAAGTCGCCCTGGGAGCCGGCGAAGCCGACCGTGGCGTCGTTGCCGACCACCTGGGCACAGACCTGCCGGACGGCCTCGGCGACCACCGGGTTCACCTTCCCCGGCATGATCGACGAGCCGGGTTGGAGGTCCGGAATGCGCAGCTCGCGCAGGCCGGCCCGGGGGCCCGAGCCCATCCACCGGATGTCGTTGGCGATCTTGTAGAGGCCGACCGCGATGGTCCGGAGCTGCCCGGACGTCTCCACCAGCGCGTCCCGGGCGCCCTGCGCCTCGAAGTGGTTGCGCGCCTCGGTCAGCGGCAGGCCGGTGGACTCGCGCAGCTTGGCGATCACCGCCGCGGCGAAGCCGAACGGGGTGTTGATCCCGGTGCCCACGGCGGTGCCGCCGAGCGGCAGCTCGGCCAGCCGGGGCAGCGCCCCCTCCAGCCGTTCGACGCCGTAGCGGACCTGGGCGGCGTACCCACCGAACTCCTGGCCCAGGGTGACCGGCGTGGCGTCCATCAGGTGGGTGCGGCCGGCCTTGACCACGGTCTCGAACTCGGCCGACTTGGCCTCCAGCGCCTCGGCGAGGTGGGTCAGCGCCGGCACCAGGTCCTCCACGACGAACTGGGTGGCGGCCAGGTGGATCGAGGACGGGAAGACGTCGTTGCTGGACTGGGACGCGTTCACGTCGTCGTTCGGGTGCACGTCCCGGCCCAGTTCCCGGCCGGCCAGGGTGGCGATCACCTCGTTGGTGTTCATGTTGGACGAGGTGCCCGAGCCGGTCTGGAACACGTCGATCGGGAACTGGTCGTCGTACCCGCCGTCGGCCACGTGCGCGGCGGCGGCGGCGATCGCGGCGGCCACGTCCGCGTCGATCACGCCCAGCTCGCCGTTCACCTGGGCAGCCGCGCCCTTGATCTGGGCCAGGGCCTTGATCTGGGCCGGCTCGATCCCCCGCCCGGAAATCGGGAAGTTCTGCACCGCGCGCTGGGTCTGCGCCCGCCACAGCGCCTCGGCGGGCACCTCCACCTCGCCCATCGAGTCGCGTTCGATCCGGTAGCCCGCTGCCTCTGGAGTCGTCACGCCCACCATCCTGCCCCGACCGCCGCCGGGCCGCAGATGATCGCTCAGTCCAACCCGGCGAGCAGCCGCTCGACCTCGTGCCGGTCCGGCGAGCCGACCTGCCGGAACAGCCCCAGGGCCCGGTGCCAGTGGGACCGGGCGGCTGCCGGGTCGACGGGCCGCAGGCAGCGGGCGATGCCGTCCAGCGCCCGGCCCTGCTCGTAGCGGACGTCGAGCCGCAGCGCGTCGCCGAGCACCCGGCGGTACAGGTCCAGAGCGCTGGCCCGATCCCCCTGGTCGAGCAGCGCCCGGGCCAGCAGGTTGCGGGACGCGCACTGCCCGGCCCGGTCGCCCACCTCGGTCATGGCGACCAGCGCCTCCCGGTGCCGGGCCGCCGCGCCCTCGGGACGACCCGCCGCGCGCTCGATGACGCCCATCTCGTTGAGCAGCTCGCCGACGCCGTACCGGTTGCCGAGCCGGTGCTTGAGTCGCAGCGCGACGTGCAGGCGACGCACGGCCACCTCGCCGTGCCCCAGACGGGCCCGGGCCATGCCGACGTGTCCCACCGCGTTCGCCACGTCGTAGAGGGTGCCGCCGGACCGGGCCAGGGCGAGCTGCCGGCGGGAGACCGCCAGGGACTCCTCCGGCCGGCCGGACATCAACAGGATCGACGCCTGGTTCGTGAAGGTGGCGACGATCCCGCCGTCGTGCCTCTCGGCCCGCAGCAGCGCCAGCGCCGTGTCCAGATGCGCCAGTGCCGTGGTGAGGTCGCCGGTGACCGAGAGGACCGCGGCCACGTTCTTGTGGGTGCCCGCCTGACCGATCCGGTCGCCCAGGCGTTCCCGCAACCGCAGGGCGACCTTCATCGACGCCAGCGCCTCCCGGTAGCGGCCAAGGCGGTGGTGGCCGGAGGCGAGGTAGTTGTGCATGGTGGCGATCGCGACGTCGTCGCCCAGCCGCTCGGCGGCGCGCAGCCCGGCCTCGTGCGCCTCGATCAGCTCGTCGAGGTGCCCCTCGGAGAACCAGTAGCTCCAGCAGGCCCGCGCCAACTGCCAGCAGTACCGGTCGCTGCCCTCCTGCTCGGCCAGCCGCACCAGCGCCACCAGCGTCGCCCGGTTCTCGTCCAGCCAGTCCTGGCCATCGGTCAGGCAGCAGCGGACCAAATCGGGACGCCCCACCGGCGGCAGCGCGAAGGGGGCGTTGCTGGCCGACCGGTTGACCAGGCGGTCGAGCTCCGCGCCGGTGTGCAGGTGGAAGTTGAGCAGCCGCTCCAACGCCGCTCCCCGCGCCTCGACCGCCCCCGGCTCGGCCAGCCGGTGCCGGGCGTAGTCGCGGACCAGGTCGTGGAAGCGGAACCTGCCCCGCTCCGGCTCCTCGACGAGGTGCGCGTCGACCAGATCGTCGAGCAGGTCCTGCACGTCGGACACGGGGAGGTCCGCTACCGCCGCCGCCACCCGGTTGTCGAAGAACGCCCCCGGGTGCAGCCCGAGCAGCCGGAACATCCGCTGCGCCGCCGGGCTCACCTGCGCGTACGACAGGGCGAAGGCCTGGCCGACGGAGCGTTCGCCCGCGACCAGCTCGGTGAGGGCGTCGCGTCCGGCGGCCAGCCGGGCGGCGAGGTCGGCGACCCGCCAGCTCGGCCGGTGGGCGAGCCGGGCGCCCGCGAGCCGGATCGCCAGCGGGAGGTGGCCGCAACGCCGGACCACCTCGGCGGCGGCGACCGGCTCGGCGGCCACCCGGTCGACGCCCGCCACCCGGGCGAGCAGCTCAACCGCCTCGTCCGGCTCCAGGACGGTCAGCGAGGAGGGCTTCCCGCCGTCCAGACCGGTCAGCCGCCGCCGGCTGGTGATCAGGGTGAGGCAGCCCCGGCCGCTGGGCAGCAGCGGCCCCACCTGCGCGGCGCTGGCCGCGTTGTCGAGCACCACCACGGCCCGCCGGCCGGCGAGTTCGCTGCGCCAGAGCGCGGCCCGCTCGTCGGCGTCGCTGGGGACGCGCTCGCCGGGCACGCCGAGCTGGCGCAGCAACCCGGCCAGCACGGCGGCCGGCGACAGCGGCTCCCGCTCGCTGTGCCCGTGCAGGTCGACGAACAGGTGCGCGTCCGGGTAGCGGTCGCCGAGGGCGGTGGCCAGGTGTACCGCGAGGGTCGTCTTGCCGCTGCCGGCCATCCCGTCGATGAGCTGGACCCGGGCGTCGTCCTCCTCGATCTCCTTGACCAGCCGAGCGATTGTCTGCTGCCGCCCGGTGAAGTCGCTGATCGCCCGGGGCAGGCCCCGCACCGGGGCGGCCGGCCCTCGGCCGGAACCGGCCATCGCCAGGTCGCCGGCGAGGACCCGCTGGTGCAGCTCCTGCAACGCCGCGCCGGGCTCGATGCCCAGCTCCTCGGTGTGGAGCCGTCGGCCCTCGCGGTAGACGGCCAGGGCGTCGGCCTGCCGACCGACCGTGGAGAGGACGAGCATCAACTGGCCGCGCAGCCGCTCCCGCAGCGGGTTGCGGTCCACCGCCTCGGTCAGCTCGTCGACGAGGTCGCCGGCGCGGCCGAGCCGTAGCTCGACGTCGACGCACTCCTCCAGCGCGGCGGTCCGCTGCTCATCGAGGACCTGGGCACGGCGTCGGACCGTGCGGCTGGTGACACCGCTCAGGGCGGCCCCGCGCCACAGGCCGAGCGCGGCCCGGAACTGGCGCTGCGCCTCCGGCAGCCGGCCGGCCGCCACGGCGGCCCGGGCGGCGTCGACCCGCTCGGCGAAGAGCTCCGCGTCGAGCTCGGGCGGGGCGACCCGGATGCCGTAGCCGGCCGGGTCGGTGAGGATCAGGTCGGCGGGCACGCCCAACTCGGTGAGGCGCCGGCGAAGGCGGGACACGCAGGTCTGGAGCTGCGCCCGGGCGGTGGCCGGGGGCCGGTCCTCCCACACCGCGTCGATCAGCTCCTCGGCCGGCACCACCCGGCCGGAACGCAGCAGGAGCAGGGCGAGCACGGTGCGGTCCCGGGCCGCGGTGACGGTGGCCTCGCCGCCGCCCACCCGCAGTGGTCCCAGGATCCCGAACCGCATGACCGGATGCCCCCCGCTGGCCTCGTGGAACTTCCAGCAGCGTAACCCGGCGATAACGGGCCGCCACCTGCAGGCCGATAGCGAGATGAGAGCGGATCGGCAGCGCCGGCCCGCACAATCGGTCGTGGTTGTCGGCCACGGCATCCGACGGGGGCGGTGCGCCCGTCCACTTCGGTGGGCGGGCGCACCGATGTCGCCGCCTGGCTTTTTCCCTCTTTCACCGGCCCCACCGCATCTCCTTCCCGGATGGCCAAGGCATCGATGCCAGCCGAAATATCTGCACGGAAGAACACTCACGAAGTTAAGATCGTTCAATCATCCCGGCCTCAGTGGAGGGCAGCATCGTGCAGGTCAACGGGGGTTCCAGCGGGGTACCTTCCGAATGTCCCCGGCGCATGCCGCGCCGGTTCGTCACCGTAGGGCTCGCCGCCCTACTCGCCGGCACCGGGGCACTGGCCACCGCAGGCCCGGCCACCGCGTCGGCGAACACCGCGCCCGACGTGCCGGGCAACCTCAGCGTCGCCGACCTGACCTGTGCCGCCGGCCTGGCCGTGAGCACCACCACGCCGTACTTCAGGGCAACCGTCAGCGACCCGGACGCGCAGCCGGCGGCCGTGGAACAGGTCACCGCGACCTTCGCCTGGTGGCCCGTCGAGCAGCCGACGCAGCGGACCGAGTGGACGTCCTCGGCGAAGGCCGCGCCTGGCCAGTTCCGGTACGACATCCCGGCTGGTTCCCTGGTCGACGGCGGGACGTACGCGTTCGCCGTGCGGGCCACCGACTCGGCCGACGCCGCCTCGGCCTGGTCGGCGGAGTGTCGGTTCACCGTCGACACCACCCAACCGGCTCAGCCGACGGTCAGTTCGCCGGACTACCCGGCCGACCTGGGCTGGTACGGCGGGCCGGGCATCCCGGGCCAGTTCACCTTCGCCGCGAACGGCGACACCGACACCGACAAGTTCCGATACGACCTGTCCGGGGGGCCGACGAGCTACGTGGCCCCCGACCAGCCGGGCGGCTCGGCGACGGTCACCATCACGCCGGACGACGACGGGCCGCGGGTCCTGTCGGTGCGGGCGGTGGACCGGGCGGGCAACGTGTCGCCCGCCACCACTTACACGTTCCGGGTACGCGTCACCAGCCCGACGATCACCGACGGCAACCCGACCGCCGGGTACGGCCAGCCGCGCGCCCTGACCTTCGCGCCGGGCATGGATGACGTGGTCGAGTACACCTACCGGCTCAACGACGGGCCGGAGCAGACTGTGGGCGCGGCCGTCGACGGCACGGCCACGGTCACGGTCACGCCGACCCGGCCGGGCTACAACGACGTGTACGTGCGCAGCCGCACGGCCGGCGACCTGCCCTCGGGCGAGGCCCACCGTCGCTTCTACCTGGCGACCAAGCCGACCGTCAGCTCCGTCGAGTACCCGATCGGCAAGCTGGGCGCGGTGGCCGGAACGCCCGGCACGTTCGTCTTCGGGCCCGGGATGGCCGGGGTGACGGAGTACGTCTACTCGTTCGACGGGCGCCCCACCCAGACGGTCGCCGCTGGCACGGACGGCTCCGCGTCGGTGACCTACACCCCGACGACCGCCAGCATCCACCGGGTCGCCGTCTACACCCGCACCGGCGACGGGGTCGTGTCGGAGACCTTCAGCGGCACGTTCCTCGTCGGCCGGGCGACCTGACGCAGGTTGACGACGAAGGGGCGTCGGGCTTCCGCCCGGCGCCCCTTTCGCGTGCGACGACTTCGGTGGCCCGACCGGTCAGCGGCGGCCGACGGTGAGCACGGGCTTGGTGACCTCGGCGAAGAAGTCGTTTCCCTTGTCGTCGACGACGACGAAGGCCGGGAAGTCCTCCACCTCGATCTTCCAGACCGCCTCCATGCCCAGCTCGGCGTATTCGAGCACCTCGACGTGGCGGATGCAGTCCTGGGCGAGCCGGGCGGCCGGGCCGCCGATCGAGCCGAGGTAGAAGCCCCCGTGCTGCTGGCAGGAGCGGGTCACCTGGGCGGACCGGTTGCCCTTGGCCAGCATCACCATGGAGCCCCCGGCTGCCTGGAACTTCTCGACGTACGCGTCCATCCGGCCGGCCGTGGTCGGGCCGAACGAGCCGGAGGCGTACCCCTCGGGGGTCTTGGCCGGGCCGGCGTAGTAGACCGCGTGGTCGCGCAGGTACTGCGGCATCGCCTCGCCCGCGTCCAGCCGTTCGGCGATCTTCGCGTGTGCGATGTCCCGGGCGACGACCAGCGGGCCGGTCAGCGACAGCCGGGTCTTCACCGGGTACTTGGACAGCTCGGCGCGGATGTCGTCCATCGGCCGGTTGAGGTCGACCCGGACCACCTCGGACGCGTCGAGCGTCTCGTCGGTGACGTCGGGCAGGTACCGCGCCGGGTCGGTCTCCAGGCGCTCCAGCCACACGCCCGACGGGGTGATCTTGGCGACGGCCTGCCGGTCCGCCGAGCAGGACACGGCGATCGCCACCGGGCAGGACGCGCCGTGTCGGGGCAACCGGACCACCCGCACGTCGTGGCAGAAGTACCGGCCGCCGAACTGCGCGCCGATGCCGAAGTTGCGGGTCAGCTCCAGCACCTCGGCCTCCAGCTCCAGGTCCCGGAAGCCGTGCGCGGTCATCGAGCCGGAGGTGGGCAGCGCGTCGAGGTACTTCGCCGAGGCGTACTTGGCGGTCTTGAGGGCGTACTCGCCGCTGGTGCCGCCGATGACGACGGCCAGGTGGTACGGCGGGCAGGCCGAGGTGCCGATCAGCCGCAGCTTCTCCTCCAGGAACTGCATCATCCGCGTCGGATTCAACAGCGCCTTGGTCTCCTGGTAGAGGTACGACTTGTTGGCCGAGCCGCCGCCCTTGGCCATGAACAGGAACTTGTACGCGTCCGGGTGGCCGTCCGGATCCTCGGCGTAGATCTCCACCTGCGCCGGCAGGTTGCTGCCGGTGTTCCGCTCGTCCCACATGGTCAGCGGGGCGAGCTGCGAGTAGCGCAGGTTCAGCTTCGTGTACGCCTGGTACACGCCCCGGGAGATCGCCTCGGCGTCGCCGCCGTCGGTCAGCACGTGCCGGCCGCGTTTGCCCATCACGATGGCCGTGCCGGTGTCCTGACACATCGGCAGCACCCCGCCGGCGGCGATGTTCGCGTTGCGCAGCAGGTCCAGCGCGACGAACCGGTCGTTCGGTGAGGCCGCCGGGTCGTCGATGATCGACCGGAGCTGGGCCAGGTGCGCGGGGCGGAGGTAGTGGGCGATGTCGTGCATCGCCTCGGCGGTCAGCGCGGTCAGCGCGGCCGGCTCCACGGTCAGGAAACGGCGCCCGCCCGGCCCGTGGACGACGTCGACGCCCTCGTCGGTGACCAGGCGGTACTCGGTCTGATCGGGCCCGGTCGGCAGCAAGGGAGCGTAGGAGAACGCGGCACTGCTCATGAGCGGAAAGCCTAGGGCAGGCCGGCCGATCGGGGACACCCGACGGGTCGGTCCTGGGACGCCGCTCTCACCCGTCGCACTCAGCCGTCCTTGTCGTCCCGTTCGGGGCAGAGTTCCCGCTTCGGCCCGCAATCGCCGGGCCCCCCGTCGGTGCCCCCGCCCGGGTCACCCGGGCCTGGGCCGCCCGGGCCGGGGACGCCACCGTCGCCGGACGGCCGCGCGGGGGCCGCCCCGCCCGCGCCGAAACGGACGTACCCGATCTCCCGGCCCTCGCCGATGACCATGCCGGCCGGGCCGATGGCCAGAGCGTTCGCCGAGGTCCGCAGCACCAACAGCTCCTTACCGGTACGCGGGTCCAGCGCGATCAGCCGGTTCGGCTTCTCCTCGGCGAGCACCGCCGCGTACGGGGTGAGCGTCCCACCGCTCCTGCCGCCGGCCGCCCGGGTCCACCGGGTCCGGTTCCCGCCCAACTCCCGGGCGACGATCGACCGCTTGTCGGCGGTGCGCACCAGCGCGTACCGGTCGTCGACCGCGATCAGCTTCTCCCCCTCGCCGTTGACCTGGAGCAGCCGGCCGTCGTACCCGTCGATGACGGCCTCCCGGCCGTTCGGGGCGACGCCGATCAGCACGTTCCGCGCGCCCTGCGGGTCCTCCCGCTGGGCGCAGCCGGCGCTGTCGGCGGTGCGCAGGTTGACCCCGGTGCGCCGCCACACCTCCCGACCGGTGGTCGGGTCGTGGGCGGTGAGGGTGAACGCGCACGCCCCGTCCTGGGAGACCGCCCGGATCCGCAGCATCCGGCCGCCGACCACCGCGAGCCGCTCGTCCCGGCCGGGCTCGACGTCCTGGAGCACCCGCCCGGTGGCGGTGTCCACGACGTGCACCCGGCCGTCGACCGGGAAGCCGAGCAGCGGGGGCACCGCCTCCGGGCCGGCCACCCCGTCGTCGACCCGGGTGGTGCTCAGCCGGCGCGTGCCGAGCAGGTCCGGGTTGTCGGCGAACAGGCCGGTGCTGACGCCGGGCAGGAACGCCGTCCACAGGGGCGCGGTGCCGCGCGGGTCCCAGGCGCTCAGCGTGCAGTCGGTCGCCTCGGTGCACCGGGCGTCGAGCAGCAGGTTCCGGTACGTCCACACGGCCACCGCGTCGTCGTCGCGGCGGCGGGTCGCCCCGGTGATCGGGTCGAGCAGCTCGTACCCCTTGACCAGGAGCTTGCCCACGGCGACGACCGGGTCGCGGTCGCCGCCGGCCACGGCGGACCAGTCGGCCTTGCGCTCCCAGAGCTGGACGCCGGTGGCGAGGCTGCGCGCCTCGACCCGGGTACGCTGCTCGACGACGACGGCGCCGCCGGCGATCGTGACGCTCTTCGGGGTCCCGCCGATCCGCTGCTGCCAGACCACGTCGGGCTCGGAGATCGGCTCACTGCGGTCGACCCAGTCCCACACCCCGGGCCACGGGTTCCACACCCCGGCGGCGGCGAGGACGACCACCGTGACGAGGGCGAGCAGCAGCCAACCACGCAACCTGAGGCCGCCCACCTTCGCCACACCGGACACGGTAACGACGATCACCGCCGGGTCGAGTGCCCGCGCGCCCGTGTCGCGGTGCTTTCTGCGCGGCGGACGTGTTAAGAGGGCCCCTGCTCCACCGGGGACGTCAAGCGGGTGCCCTTGTCTCCCGGGCCGCGGAGCGGACGAGGGGGAGCACCCGGTACGGGATCTGCTGGGCGAGCGCGATGATCGTCGACGCCCGGCGGATGCCCTCGTACGAGACGATCTGGTCGATCACCCGCTGGAGGTCGGCGTTGGACCGGGCGACGATCCGGCAGAGCAGGTCGCTGGAGCCGGTGATGGTGTGCGCCTCCAGCACCTCGGGGATCGCCGCGAGGTGTGCGGTGACCGCGTCGTGCCCGAGCCGCTGGCTGATCTCCAGGGTGACGAAGCTGGTCACCCCGAAACCGATCGCGGCCGGGGAGACGTCCGGCCCGAAGCCGCCGATCACGCCCCGGTCGACGAGCTTGTCGAGCCGGGCCTGGACGGTGCCCCGGGCCACCCCGAGCCGCCTGGAGCACTCCAGCACCCCGATCCGGGGCTCCTCGGCGAGCAGCCCGATGAGTCGCGCGTCGAGTTCGTCGAGCTGGACATCCTGCACAGCAGTCACGGGTGCAGACCATACCGAATGCGCAACCTGACCAGGGATTCGACCAACTGTTGCCCAACCACCCGCAATCCGGCGATCCTCGCCAGACAACCCACCGACGGCGGCCCGCGAGGCCGGCCGGTACGCAAGGGAGGTCACCATGACCCAGGCGATCGACCGACCCCAGTCGACCGAGGACATCGACGTCGACGTGCTGGTCGGCGCAGTCGACCACGACATCAGCCACGACCCGTTCCCGGTCCGGGGGCTCGACCACCTGCACTTCCTGGTCGGCAACGCCAAGCAGGCCGCGCACTACTACTCGACCGCGTTCGGCATGACCTGCGTGGCGTACCGGGGGCCGGAGCAGGGCTACCGGGACCACGCCGAGTACGTGCTGACCAGCGGCTCGGCCCGGTTCGTGCTGACCGGCGCGGTGCGCCCGGACGCGACCGGCGCGGACCACGTGACGAGGCACAGCGACGGTGTCAGCGACATCGCGCTGGAGGTGCCGGACGTCGACGCCGCGTACGCGCACGCCACCGCGCAGGGCGCGACCGGCCTGATCGAGCCGCACGACGTCTCCGACGAGCACGGCACCGTGCGGATGGCGGCCATCGCCGCGTACGGCGACACCCGGCACACCCTGGTCGACCGCTCCCGGTACACCGGCCCGTTCCTGCCCGGCTTCGTGGCCCGGGGCCCGATCGTGGACCGGCAGCCGATGATCGACGCCGGTCTCCAGCCGAAGCGCTTCTTCCAGGCCGTCGACCACGTGGTCGGCAACGTGGAGCTGGGCCGGATGGACGAGTGGGTGGAGTTCTACAAGCGGGTGATGGGCTTCTCCAACATGGCGGAGTTCATCGGCGATGACATCGCCACCGACTACTCGGCCCTGATGAGCAAGGTCGTCGCGAACGGCACCCGGAAGGTGAAGTTCCCGCTCAACGAGCCGGCCGTGGCCCGCAAGAAGTCGCAGATCGACGAGTACCTGGAGTTCTACCAGGGGCCCGGCGCCCAGCACATCGCCGTGGCCACCAACGACATCCTGGGCAGCGTCGACGCTATGCGCGCGGCCGGCGTCGAGTTCCTGGACACCCCGGACTCGTACTACGAGGACCCGGAGCTGCGCGCCCGGATCGGCAACGTACGGGTGCCGATCGAGGAGCTGAAGGCCCGCAAGATCCTGGTCGACCGGGACGAGGACGGCTACCTGCTCCAGATCTTCACCAAGCCGGTGCAGGACCGCCCGACGGTCTTCTTCGAGCTGATCGAGCGGCACGGCTCGCTGGGCTTCGGCAAGGGCAACTTCAAGGCCCTGTTCGAGGCCATCGAGCGGGAGCAGGAGAAGCGGGGCAACCTGTAGCCCACCTGCGACACTGTCCAGCGTGACCCAGCCTCCGACGTACCCGACGCCACCGGCCGGTGGGCAGCCGCCCGCCGCCGGTGGCGTCGCGCCGCCCCCCGCCCCGGCCCCGCAGGGGTACGCCGTCCCGGCGCAGCCCGGCCCCGCCGGGTACGCCCCGCCGGGCGCCGTCGCCGGCCCGCCGCCGTCGCCCGGCTGGACCGGCCCGCCCGGCTACGCCCCGCCGCCCGGCTGGGCCCCGCCGCCGCGTCCCGGGTTCCCGCCGGTGCCGGTCGGCCCCGGCGGGCAGCCGCTGGCCAGCTTCAGCGACCGCCTGCTGGCCTACCTGATCGACAGCGCCGTCGCCGGGCTGGTCGCCGTGGTGCTGTTCCTGCCGGTCTTCATGATCTTTGCGTACACGATCTTCGGCGGCATCGACCAGGACCACCCGGCTGGCACGTACTACGCGGCCGACGCGGGCGACTTCATCACCGGCTTCATACTGCCGCTGCTCCTGGCCGAGTTGGGGCTCCTCGTCCTGATGCTCGGGCTCTACTGGCTCTACCACGTCGAGTACCTGCGCCGGACCGGCCAGACGCTGGGCAAGAAGGTGATGAAGATCCGGGTCGTCCCGCTCGACCCGAACCAGACGCTGGACCGTGGTACGGCCGGCCGGCGGTACCTGGTGCAGTTCGTCGGGGCCATGTTCGTGCCCGGGCTCAGCTACGTCGACGGGCTCTGGCAGCTGTGGGACAAGCCCTGGCAGCAGTGCCTCCACGACAAGTTCGCCCGGACGGTCGTCGTTAAGGTTGCTCCGTGAGCGTGCAACCAGGCTGGTACGTCGACCCCGCCGACCGCGAGACCAGGCGGTACTGGGACGGTGGGGGATGGATCGGAGCGCCGATCCCGGTCGACGCCACCCCGCCGGAGGGCCCACCCCCGGTCGAGCCCCCGCCCCCGGCCAGCCCCGCCGCGCCGCCCGGCCGGCAGGCCGCGCCGCACGGGCAGCAGGCCGCGCCGCACGGGCAGCAGGCCGCGCCGCACGGGCAGCAGGCCGCGCCGCACGGGCAGCAGGCCGCGCCGCACGGGCAGCAGGCCATGCCCCCGGTGCAGCAGCCCGGGTCGCCCGGCGCCCTGGGGCCGTCCGGGCCCGGCCCGTTCCCCGGCTGGCCGGGACCCGGCCCGCAGCAGGGACCGGTCGGCGGCCCGCAACAGGGCCCGGGCCACGGGCACGGCCCGCCACCCGGGTACGGGCACCCGCAGGGGCCGCCGCCCGGCTGGCCGTACCCGAACTGGCCCGGGCGCCCACCCGTGCCCCGCCCGCACGGGCTGCCGCTGGCCTCCTTCGGTGCCCGGCTGATCGCCCGGCTGATCGACTTCGGCGTCGTGTTCCTGCTCAACGCGGTCGTCAACGGCTGGTTCGTCTACCGGTACGTCGAGGAGATCACCCCGTACTTCCGGGAGGTGCTGCGCCGGGCCATGGCCGGCGACTCGTCCACCGAGGGGCTGCCCCAGCCGGGCGAGCAGGCCGGCGGGCTCCAGGTCGCCATCCTGCTGATCGCCACCGCGCTCTGGTTCGCCTACGAGGTGCCGACGATGGCCGGCAACGGGCAGACCCTCGGCAAGCGGATGATGGGCGTACGGGCTGTGCCGGTCGAGGCCGACCAGCCGCTCGGCTTCGGCCGGGCGCTGCGCCGGTGGAGCACGCTGGGCCTGCCCACCCTGCTCTGGTACTGCTGCGGCTTCGGCCTGCTGCTCCAGCTCGTCGACGCGCTGTCGCCGCTGTTCGACCATCCGCTGCGCCAAGCGCTGCACGACAAGCGCGCGCAGACCGTGGTGGTCCAGCTCCCCCGCGTCCCCGGTGCCGGCACTGGATCCGCCGCCCCGAAAGACCCCGCCAACCCCCCGGGAGACACCTCATGACCGACACCGGACGCCGCCAGCCGCCGCTGCGACTGACCCGCGCCGACCTCGACGCGCTGCCGAACTACGTGCCCGGCCGCAGCCCCGCCGACCTGGCCCGCGAGCTGGGCCTGGCCGAGGCGATCAAGCTGGCCAGCAACGAGGTGCCGTACGGCCCGCTGCCCGGCGTGGTGGAGGCGGTCGCCGAGGCGGTCGCCGGCTCGCACCGGTACCCGGACATGGGCGTGGTGGCGCTCCGCGCGGCGCTCGCCGAGCGGTACGGGGTGGACGCCGACCGGATCGCCACCGGCTGCGGGTCGGTGGCGCTGGCCGAGCACCTGGTCCGGGCCACCTGCCTGCCCGGCGACGAGCTGCTGTACTCGTGGCGCTCGTTCGAGGCGTACCCGATCATCGCGGCGACCAGCGGCGCGACCAGCGTGCGGGTGCCCAATGACGCCGGGCACGGGCACGACCTGACGGCGATGGCCGCGGCGGTGACCGACCGGACCCGGATGGTGCTGGTCTGCAACCCGAACAACCCGACCGGCACGGCCGTGCGCGGTCCGGAGCTGGACCGGTTCCTCGACTCGGTCGGCGACGACGTGCTGGTGGTCATCGACGAGGCGTACCGGGAGTTCGTCACCGACCCCGAGGTGCCGGACGGCCTGACCTACCTGGACCGGCCGAACGTGGTGGTGCTGCGCACCCTGTCGAAGGCGTGGGGGCTGGCGGGCCTGCGGATCGGCTTCCTCGTCGCCGCCCCCGAGGTGGCCGCCGCCGTGCGAAAGGTGGTCACCCCGTTCTCCACGAGCATGGCCGCCCAGGCCGGTGCGCTCGCCGCGCTGGCCCAGGCCGACGAGGTCCAGCGACGCTGCGCGCTCGTCGTCGCCGAGCGGGACCGGGTCACCGAGGCGCTGCGCAAGCTCGTCCCGGACGTGCCGTCGAGCCAGGCGAACTTCGTCTGGCTGCCGCTGGGCGACCGGGCGGTGGAGTTCGGCCGGGCCTGCGAGGTGCGCGGGGTGATCGTCCGGCCGTTCCCGGGCGACGGCGTCCGGGTCACCATCGGCACCCCGGCGGAGAACGACGCCTTCCTCGCGGTGGCCGAGTCCGCCCTGTCGTGACGGCAGGGGCCGGGCGGTGTCCGTTGTGTGGCTCGCTCAGGTGGCGGCGAGCACCACCGGCTCGGACATGAGGAAGTAGCGCTGGTCGTCGGCGTCCGGGTCGGCCGGCTCGCGGAGCCGCTCCATCGCCACGTAGCCGCTTCCCGCGTACGCCAGACCCGGCACCCAGCCGATGCCGTCCCGGCCCACGTCCAGCGGGAAGCGGGAGCGCTCCGCGCCCGAGCTCGGGTCCAGGGTGACCAGGTCGTTCGCCTCGGTGAGCAGGTGCACCCGGCCGGGCTGGGCGGCGATGATCCGGGCCGGCCCCAGGTCGGCCCGACGCCACAGCTCCTCGCCGGTCCGGGCGGCCCGCCCGCTCACCGCCCCGTCGGCCGCCGCGACGACCCGCTCGCCGTCCAGCTCGGACCCCGCCGGGTCCAGGGCCGGGGCGGCCGCCGGCGGACCGGCGCCGACCAGCCAGCCGCGTCCCGCCCCGCCGGCCGGGCCGGTGGTGCGCAGGCCCCGGCACCGGGAGCGGTGGCTCACGCACCCGACCGGGGTGACGGCCAGCTCGGCGGTCGCTCCCGGGGGCGCCCAGCGGGTGGTCTGCGCCCCGGTGACCACGTCGCGGAACTCCACGGTTGCCGGCCCGGCGCAGCGGTCCACGGCGACGAGCTGCCCGGCCGCCGTGGTGGCCACGTCGGCACGGCACCCGCCGTCCACGTCCGCCGACCAGAGCTGCCGGCCGTCGGCGAGCGCGATGCCGCGCACCCCGTCCGCCCCGGAGACCACCAGCACCGGCCGGCCGTCTGAGGCCCGGGCGAGGAAGAGCCCTGGCGGGTCCCAGACCGCCCCGGCCCCGGTGCGGCGGGCGGTCCAGCCCTCGGCGGGCGCGGGGCCGTCGGCCTCCCAGGCCACCCGGCCGGTACGCGCGTCCAGCGCCACCAGCTTTCCGTCCGACCACCGGCTGACCACGGTGGTCCCCTCCGCCACCACCCCGCTGACCTCGGCCGGCCAGCGCCGGTACGACCAGTACGGGGTGACCCGGTACCGACTGTCGGCCGGCTGGTCGGCGTACACCTGACGGGTGGCGGCGTAGACGCGGAGCCGGCCGTCCACGATCAGCGGGGCCACCGGCAACCGGCCCACCACCCCGACCGCGGGGGTGACCGCCGCCGGGTAGCCGGCCCGGGCGGGCGTGTCGACCTCGGCGGGAGCGAGCACCCGGTGCACGACCACCGCGACCGCCCCGGCACCGACCAGCGCCGCGACCGCCATCGCGACCCGCCGCCGCCCCCTCGCGAACACCATGCCGCACCTCCGCCCGGCACCCTACCCAGGAGGGCCGCCGTCGCCCCGGTCAGGCCGCCTCCGCGGCAGCCGCCGGGTCGACAGCGCGGGCGAGGTCGGCGAGGTCCCGGCGGAAGGCTCCCTCGACCGCGCGGGCGGCCAGGCTGCCGAAGAGCAGGGCCAGGACGCGACCGTACGGGGCGGTGGACACCGCCTCCTGGCGCACCGTGACGGCGGTGCAGGACCGGCGGCGGCGCCGCACGGTATGCAGCGTCCAGGTGGTCCGGTAACTCACGCCGATGCCGAGCGAGGTGAGCACCAGCCGGCGGGGCGGCACGGCCTCCAACACAACGAACTCCTCGGCCTGTCCGCCGCCGTCCGGCCGGGTGCGGGTCTCCCGCCAGGCCGTGCCCGGGGCGAGCCGGCCCGGGGTGAGCAGCTCGACCTGGCCGACCGTGCAGAGCCAGTCCGCGCGGGCCGGCAGGTCGACCAGGATCCGCCACAGGTCGACGGCGGGTGCCTGGATGAACTGGGTGACCGTGACCGTCGACATGACACCTCCCGTGTCCTCCACGGTACGGTGGGTGAGCGTGCGGCGGGGCCCCAGCGGCGGGAATTCCGCCGCTGGGGGCCGTCCCGGGGCGAGGCGGGACCGGGCCTCCCCGGGCGTCGATCAGACCCGGAACCGCCCGACCCGGATGGCGTCGACGAAGGCGGTCCAGCCCGGCGGGCTCACTGCCAGCGCCGGCCCGGCCGGGTTCTTCGAGTCGCGTATCGCGACCACGCCGGCGGTGTCGACCAGGTTGTCCGCCACCTCCACACACAGTCCCTGGTCGTTGGAACGGCTGCTGGTGCGCCAGACGGCGCCCGCGAGATCGGTCATGCTCTTTACCTTCTGTCCGCTGAGACGTCCACGACAGCCGGCGCCGCTGCGCTGCGCCGCCGGCCGGGGCCGCCGCGACGGACGGTCCCGACGCTAAACGCGGCTACGCCGAACCCCGATCGCACAGCGGGTGCGATCGGGGTTCGGTGGTGCGTCGAAGCCGCGTTCCGGTGGCGCGGCGGGGCGGCTCGGCCCCGGTCAGCGGGCCGGGTGGACGGTCCCGGTGACCTCGCCGAGGGCGACGGTGGTGCCGTCCGGGCCGGGCGCGGTGGCGGTGAGGGTGACGGTGTCGCCGTCCTCCAGGAAGGTCCGGGTCTCGCCACCGACCTTGACCGGCTCGGTACCGCCCCAGGTCAGCTCCAGGAACGAGCCGACCTGCCCCCGCTCGGGACCGGACACGGTGCCGGAGGCGTACAGGTCGCCGGTGCGCAGGGACGCGCCGTTGACGGTGAGGTGGGCCAACTGCTGGGCGGGGGTCCAGTACATGGTGGCGAACGGCGGCTCGCTGACCCGCTCGCCGTTCCACTCCACCGCCAGCCGCAGGTCCAGCCCGACGTGCGGCACGTCGCACAGGTATTCCGCCACCGGCGGGTCCTGGTCCGGCGCGGGCACGAACGCGTCGGCCAGCGCGTCCAGCGGGGTCACCCAGGCCGACACGGAGGTGGCGAAGGACTTGCCGAGGAACGGGCCGAGGGGCTGGTACTCCCAGGCCTGGATGTCCCGGGCGGACCAGTCGTTGACCAGCACCACCCCGAAGACGTGGTCGGCGAAGTCGGCCACCGCGACCCGGTCACCGAGCGCGCTCGGCACGCCGACGACGAAGCCGACCTCGGCCTCGATGTCGAGGCGTACGGACGGGCCGCAGACCGGGCCCTGCGGGGTGGCCCGTTGCCCGGTGGGGCGGACGATCGGAGTGCCGGAGACCACCACGGTGCCGGCCCGACCGTGGTATCCGATCGGCAGGTGCTTCCAGTTCGGCAGCAGGGGCGGCTGGCCGGGGCGGAAGATCTGCCCGACGTTCCCGGCGTGGTGCTCGGAGGAGTAGAAGTCGACGTAGTCGGCCACCTCGAACGGCAGCAGCAGCTCGACCTCGGCGAGCGGGACGAGCAGCGGTTCCACCGCCGCCCGGTGAGCCTCGTCGGTGAGCAGCTCGGTGACCCGCTGCCGCACGGACGTCCACTGTGGACGGCCCAGCGCCAGGAACGCGTTGAGGGAGGGCCGGCCCAACGCGCCGGCGGCCAGCACCAGCCCGGCCGCCTCGGCGCCGGCCAGGTCGAGCACGAACTTCCCGATGCGTACGCCGATCCGCGGATCGTCCCCGCCCCACCGGAACACCCCGTACGGCAGGTTGCGCACCCCGTACGCCGAGCCTTCGGCCTCCGTCACCCAGGTCATCCGTCGTACCCCCCGTTCACCAGCCCCAGCCGGATCAGATCGGTCAGTGGTTCCTCGATGCTGCACGAGCCGAAGCCCACCCACAGCGGCCGGTCGCCGTCCCGCCCGGTGCGGGCCAGCTCGACCAGCGGCGCCGGGTCGGTCGCGGCCAGCAGGACGGCCACCTCGGCCACCTCGGCCCCGTCGGCGGCGGCGAGGGCCGCGGCGAGCACGTTGCCGAAGCCGTGGTGGGTGAAGCCGGTCTCCGGGTCCCGGTGCCGCACGGCGTGGTGCAGCCCGGCGGTCAGCTTGAACGGCAGCCCCCGGTCCCGGCAGGCGCAGATGACGGCGGCCAGCTCGACCGGGGTCGGGAACAGCTCGGCGGCCAGCCCGCCGGTGCGGAACTTGGCCGCGACCGGCACCCCGTCGGCGCGGGCGGCGGCGACCGTGTCCAGCGCCCCCATCAGCCCGAAGGTCAGCGGGATCTCGGCGTAGACGTCGACGCCGTCCCACCGCCCGGTCAGCTTCAGCAGCTCGGCCAGGCCGGGCTGCGGGTCCTCGCCGCGCCGGGCGACCGCCACCTCGACCTGGCGGGCGGTGACGCCGGCCGGGGCCAGGAACGACAGCGCGGCGGGCAGCCCTTCGACGCCGGTGTCGCCGATCAGCCCGACGACGAGGCCCTCGGCGGGGTCGACCAGCGGGGTCAGCTCGCCGGCGACGACGGCCGAGGCGGGGACGAGCAGCGGGCCGACCAGGCCGGCGTACCAGGAGTCGCGGTGGCGGCGGTGGGCGGCGACCGCGTCGGGCAGCGTCGCGCTGCCGGGCGGGAAGACGGCGGCGTCGTCGACGAGTCCGGCGAAGAGGCGGGGCACCTGCGTTGACACGACACAAGAACTTACGGGACGCTACAAGGAACGGACAACAGCGTCCGATTATCGGACGCCAACGGCCGGTGAACGGGACGAATCGGGAGGCGACATGCCGTACTACCGCAGAGTCGGCGAGGTGCCCCGGAAGCGGCACACCCAGTTCCGGCAGCCCGACGGCACCCTCTACGCGGAGGAACTGGTGGGCCAGGAGGGCTTCTCCTCCGACTCGTCCCTGCTCTACCACCGGTACGCCCCGACCGCGATCGTCGCCGCCGAGGAGTACACCCCGCAGGCCGTCACCCGCGCGCCGAACCTGCCGCTCAAGCCCCGCCACCTGCGCACCCACAAGCTCGACGGGGCCGGGGCCGACCCGGTGCTCGGCCGGCGGTACCTGCTCGCCAACGACGACGTCCGGATCGCGTACGTGCTCGCCGACCGGCCCTCCCCGCTGTTCCGCGACGCCACCGGCGACCACTGCCTGTACGTCGAGTCCGGCGCACTGCGGGTGGAATCGCCGTTCGGCGTGCTGGACGCGGTCGCCGGTGACTACGTCGTCATCCCCACCTCGACCATCCACCGCCTCGTGCCGGCCGGCGGCCAACCCGTCCGGCTGCTGGCCGTCGAGGCCACCGGGCACATCGGCCCGCCCAAGCGCTACCTGTCGGTGCGGGGCCAGTTCCTGGAGCACTCGCCGTACTGCGAGCGGGACGTCCGGGGGCCGGACGCCCCGCTACAGGTGGACGGCGAGGACGTGGAGGTGCTGGTCCGGCACCGGCGCGGGTGGACCCGGTACGTCTACGCCAACCACCCGTTCGACGTGGTCGGCTGGGACGGGCACCTCTACCCGTGGGCGTTCTCCATCCACGACTTCGAGCCGATCACCGGTCGGATCCACCAGCCGCCGCCCGTGCACCAGACGTTCCAGGGCCCGAACTTCGTGATCTGCTCCTTCGTGCCGCGCAAGGTCGACTACCACCCCGACGCCATCCCGGTCCCGTACAACCACCACAACGTCGACTCCGACGAGATGCTCTTCTACACCGGCGGCAACTATGAGGCCCGGCGCGGCTCCGGCATCGAACAGGGCTCGATCTCGCTGCACCCGTCCGGCTTCACCCACGGCCCTCAGCCGGGGGCCGCCGAGCGGTCGATCGGCGCCGACTTCTTCGACGAGTTGGCCGTCATGGTCGACACGTTCCGCCCTCTCGACATGTGCGACGCCGCGACCGAGTGCGAGGACCCGGGCTACGCCTGGACCTGGGCGCGCCGCGCATAGCCGACGCAGGCCGGCGAAAGTCGATGGACCGGGCCGGCCGCCGTCGACCATCCTGCCCGGATGAGCGATGACGGGATGTCGGACGCCGAGCGGCGGGTGTGGTCCGCGCTGCCGGACGGCGTACGCGGGACGTTGGATGCCCTGCCGGCCTCGGACCTGACCACGCTCCTGCTCTCCCTGGCCCAGACGCGGGCCGCGCGGGTGCGGCCGCCCGAGGTGCTGCGCCGCTGGCGGGAGGACCGTTTCGTACGCCCGGCCGACCGCGATCCACGTGCGACGGCCGCCGTGCAGGCGCTGCTGTGGGACCTGCTGCCCGCCGAGGTCGCGGGCGTGGAACTGTCCCCCGTCGTGCCGCTGGGCACCTGTGCGGCGGTCACCCCCGGCAGCCAGAACCGGATCGTCACGGCGACCCGCTCGCTGGAGGTGCTCAGCGACCCCACCAACGCGCTGGCGGTCGAGGCCGCCGACCGGCGGCTGCGCGGGGGCGGTCCGGGCGAGGTGCACCTCGCGGCCAGCCATCGGGTGCTGCGGGCGCAGCGGTTCGACGCGGGGATGCAGACGCACTTTCGGCTCTTCGCGCTGGTGTCCAGCGCCCGCGACACCGGCTCGGGCCGCACGGAGGCCCGGCTGCTGACGCTGCACCTCGACTACTGGCAGCGGGTCCTCGCCCGCCTGGTGCCGTCCGCCGCACCCCGGCTGCGGTTCACCGTTCTCGACTCCCCCGTGCTACGGGAGCGCGTCGCCGACACGGTTCTGCCCACCCTGGCGGCCGGCGGCGTGCCACTCGTGGAGGAGCCCGACCGCACGGGCGGGCGGGGCTACTACGTCGGCGCGGCGCTGGGGCTCACCGCGACGCACGGCGGCGAGACCGTCGAGTTCGGCGACGGCGGGTTCACCACCTGGACGGCCCGGCTCACCAGCGACGCCAAGGAACGCTGCCTGACCTCCTGCGTCTCCGTCGACCGCCTCACCGCCCTCGCCACGGGTTGAGCGCCTGCGTCACTCGCTGAGACACGGCTTGACCCTCGACCTGCTTGAGGGCCGAGGGTGTGCCGCGCCCCAGGAGCATCGCAGGCAGGAGAACCACGACGATGTTGCAGAAGGCGGAAGAGGCGATCGTCGGCCTGATGTTGACCGCGATCACCCTTCCGCGAGTGCTCCTGCTGCTCTTCGGCGGCACGGTGACCGACGCGACCACCGCGAGCACGATCCTCGTCGCGTGCTCCGTGGCCCTGGCCACGGCAGCCGCGCTCGCTCTGACATCACCGACGCTTCGAAGGGCAACCTGGACATGAGACCCCGCCAAAGGTAAACAGGCAGATCTTGGAAGATTTCGGCCCTCGGAGGGGCCACTTGCTTCCAAGATCCAGACCCGTACGGACCGGAGCCACGTCAAGGGTTCGCCGGGGCCCGCCCGCGTAGGGATCAAGCCTTCGACGAGCTGGCCGTCATGGTCGACACGTTCCGCCCCCTCGACCTCTGCGACGCCGCGACCGAGTGGCTACGCCTGGACCTGGTCCCGCCGCGGCTAGGACGCCTCCGGTCTCGGGTGGCCGTGACCGGGCCGACTGCCGTCGCCGGCCGCCACCACTGCGGGCGGCGTCCGGCGACGGGTCAGGGCATCCTCTTCGGGCTCCGGGTCAGGGCAGCGCCTTGAGGAACGGGCCGTGGCTGAGCCGGAACTCCCAGGAGTAGTACCGGTCCCAGTTGATCGACCAGGTCATCAGGCCCCGGAAGGCGGGGTTGGTCCCGCTGCGCGGGGCGTACCCGCCGCAGTTCTGGCCCTTGACCAGGCAGGTCACCGCCTGTTGTACGCCCGCGGGTGCGAGGTATCCGTTGCCTGCGCTGGTCGAGGATGGTGCGCCGAAGGCGACCTGGTCCTCGCGCAGGGCGGGGAAGACGGCGTTGGCGTTCCCGGCGACCGGGAACCCGGTGAGCAGCATGTCGGTCATCGCGATGTGGAAGTCGGCGCTGCCCATGGTGTGGTACTGGTTGTCCAGCCCGACGATGGGGCCGGAGTTGTAGTCCTGCACGTGCAGGACGGTGAGGATGTCGCGCAGCGCGTGGATCACCGGCAGGTACGACCCGGCCCGGGGGTCCTGTCCGCCCCACGGGCCCGACCCGTAGAACTGGTAGCCGAGCTGCACGAAGAACGTCTCCGGGGCCATGGTGAGCACGAAGCCCGCCCCGTAGCGCTGCTTGAGGGTGCGGATCGCCGAGATCAGGTTGACCACGACCGGCGTGGTGGGGTTACGGAAGTCGGTGTCCCCGGTGTTGAGGTAGAGGGAGTGGCCCTCGAAGTCGATGTCCAGGCCGTTGAGGCCGTACCGGTCGATGATCGCGGAGACCGACCGGACGAAGGTGTCGCGGGCGGCGGTGGTGGTGAGCTGCACCTGCCCGTTCTGGCCACCGATCGAGAGCAGCACCTTCTTGCCCTGCTGCTGCTTGGCCCGGATCGCCGCGGTGAACTCCGCCTCGGTCTCCACGCCGGGGCACTCGGTGACGGGGCAGAGCTGGAAGCGGATGTCGCCGGAGGTGACCGAGGTGGGTTCGCCGAAGGCGAGGTTGATGACGTCCCAGTCGGCGGGCACGTCGGCCATCCGCAGGTAGCCCGCGCCGTTGCCGAAGCTGGCGTGCAGGTAGCCGATCAGCGCGTGCTTGGGCAGCCCACCAACCGGCGGGGTGGTCGGCGGTGGGGTCGTCGGGGGCGGAGTGGTCGGGGGTGGGGTGGTCGGGGGCGGGGTGGTCGGGGGCGGGGTGGTCGGGGGTGGAGTGGTCGGGGGCGGGGTCGTGGTGGGCGGGGAGGTGGGTATGCCGCCGCCGCACGGTGCCCCGTTGAGGGTGCAGTCGGTGGGGGAGCCCGCGCCGGTGGCCAGGAAGCCGAACGACACCGAGGCGCCGGGCGCGACGGTGCCGTTCCAGGACCGGTTCGTGAAGGTGTGTCGCTGGCCGGCGCTGCTCACCGTGGCGTCCCAGTACGAGCCGAGCGTCGTGCCGGTCGGCAGCGTGAAGGCGACCTGCCATCCGGTGACGGTGCCCGGGCCGCCGTTGGTGATGGTGAAGCGGCCCTCCCAGCCGGCACCCCAGTCGGAGGTCTTGGTGAAGGCGGCCGTGGGGCCGGCGGCCAGGGCCGGGGTGGCGAGGGTCAGGGTCGCTGCGGCGGCGGTGGCGAGGGCCGCCAGGACGGCCAGGAGCGGTGTTCGGGGACTGCGCTGCATCCGGTCCTCCCGGTAGGGGATCGCCCCGCCGGAGGCGTATCGACGGGTGGCTAATTATTAGGTTTGTTAACTGTAAATGTCCAGAGCTGGTCCACAACGAGGTCCGATCGTCGGCGCTGCGCCGGATCCGCGCCGACGGGCGCCGAGGAGGCCGGCCACGGGCCCGCCGGCCACGGCCTCAGCGCACGGTACGGGAGAACACGGCCAACTCGGCCACGGCGGTGACGGCGATCGTCAGCACCAGCGGCCAGGGCGTGCCGACCACCGCGTAGAGCACGAGCAGCACCGGCGCGGCGGCCACCCCGTACACGGCCAGGGCCAGCGACCGATCCGAGCGCAGCAGGCCCGGCAGCACGGTACGGGTCAGCCCCGGCACCCGCGCCGCGAGCAGCCAGCCCACCAACGCCCCGCTCAGCGCCACCAGCACCGCGAGGAAGCGGGACGGGCCGGCCGCGCCGGCCGCCGCGATCGCCACCAGGACGGTGCCCACGAGCGACCAACCCGCCCCGTACAGCACCAGGCGGCGCAGCTCATCGGTGGTGCCCCGCCGCGGGCCGACTCCGTCCTGATGCGGGTCGGCCTCGCCCCGCCGCGGGCCGACTCCGTCCTGATGCGGGTCGGCCTCGCCCCGACGCGGGTCGGCTCCGCTCCGGTTCGGGTCGGACGGCGCTGGGGTGAACGGGACGGTCTCTGCCAGCTCCGCCAGCGCCTCGGCGTACCGGCGCCGTTCCAGCCGGACGATGCCCGGCTCGTCGCCGGCCCCGGCCAGCTCCGGGTCGAGCCGCAGCGCCTCCCGGTACGCCCGCTCGGCCAGGTCGTAGAGCCGCAGGCGGCCGGCGACCAGGGCGAGGACGAGGTGCCCCTGTGGCTCCTCCGGGGCCAACTCCACGCCCCGCCAGGCCGCGTTGAGAGCGGCCTGCCCGCCGCGCGAGCCGGACAGGATCGCGGCGGCGCTGCGCTGGGCGTACGCGTCGGCGGGGCCGACGGTGAGGAGCCGGTCGGCGGTGCTCGCCGACTCGGCGTACTCGTCCAGGTCAGCCAGCGCCAGCCCACGCACCACCAGCGGGCCGACCGCGTCCGGGGCGACGGCCAGGGCCGCGTCGGCGGCGGCGCGCGCCTCGGCGGGCCGCCCGGCGGCGAGGTGCACGCGCCCGAGGGTGGTCAGCGCGGCGGCGTTCGCCGGCTCCAGGGCCAACGCGAGGCCGACCTCGCCGGCCGCCTCGTCGTAGCGCCCGAGGTCCGCCAGAAGCTGGGCGCGCTGGAGATACCCCTGGGCGGTGGCGTCGCTGGACATCGCGGGCCTAGACGGCAGGGGCCTGGTGGACCAGGGCGACCGCGATCCCGGTCAAACCCTCGCCGCGCCCGGTGAAGCCCAGCCCGTCGGTGGTGGCGGCGGAGACGGTGACGGGGGCGCCGACCGCCTCGGACAGCACCGCCTCGGCCTCGGCCCGGCGCGGCCCGATCTTCGGGCGGTTGCCGATCACCTGCACCGACACGTTGCCGATCTGGAAGCCGGCCGCCCGGACCCGGCGGGCGCTCTCGGTCAGCAGCGCCACCCCCGACGCGCCCGCCCACTCCGGCTCGGCCACCCCGAAGTTCGACCCGAGGTCGCCCAGCCCGGCGGCGGACAGCAGCGCGTTGCAGGCCGCGTGCGCGGCCACGTCGGCGTCGGAGTGACCGGCCAGGCCGTCCTGGTCGGGCCAGTGCAGGCCGGCAACCCAGCAGGGTCGGCCGGCCGCGAAGGCGTGCACGTCGGTGCCGATGGCCACCCGAGGAACGATCATGCGCCGAGGGTACGCGTCACGCGCCCGTGGCCAGTAGGTGCTCGGCGAGCGCCAGGTCGAACGGGCGGGTGACCTTGAACGCGTACTCGGAGCCGGGGACGCACACCACCGGGATGCCCTGCTTCTCCACGAGGCCGGCGTCGTCGGTGAGCGGGTCGCCGGCCGCCGCGTGGGCTGCGGCCAGCACCGACCGGCGGAACCCCTGCGGCGTCTGCACGGCCCGCAGGGCGGACCGGTCCACGGTGCCGAGGACCACCTCGCCGGCACCGACCTCCTTGATCGTGTCGACCACGGGGAGGACGGGGATCACCGCGTCGTGCCCGGAGCGGACCGCCCCGGCCACCGACTCGACCAGGTCGGGCGGGGTCAGGGCACGGGCCGCGTCGTGCACCAGCACGATCCCCGGGCCTGCGGGGACGGCCGCGAGCGCAGCGGCCACCGACGCCTGCCGTTCCGCCCCGCCGGGGACGACCAGCACCGGGGCGACCGGGGCGAGGAGCCGCCGGACCGCCCCGACCTCACCGGCCGGTGCGGCCACCACGATGGTGTGCACGGAGCCGGCGGCGGCGATCCGGCGGACCGCGTGCACGAGCAGCGGCTCCCCGGCGAGCAGGCGCAGGGCCTTGGGGACGCCCGGGCCGAGCCGCACGCCGGCACCGGCCGCAGGCACGAGGACCGCGACGTCACCGCGCGGATTGAGCTGCGCGGTCACGTCGCGGTCCTCGGGTTTCTCTGCTGCGGGGTGGGTACGACGATGCTGTGCGGACTAGCCCTCGGTCAGCACCTTGTCGAGCAACGTCTCCGCCCCGTCCTTGGTGCTCTTCTCGGCCAGCGCGACCTCGCCGACGAGAATGTCGCGTGCCTTGGCGAGCATGCGCTTCTCGCCCGCCGACAGGCCCCGCTCCCGCTCCCGACGCCACAGGTCGCGGACGACCTCGGCCACCTTCAGCGGGTTGCCGGAGGCCAGCTTCTCCAGATTCGCCTTGTAACGCCGCGACCAGTTGGTCGGCTCCTCGGTGTGCGGAGCCCGGAGAACGTCGAAGACCTTGCCGAGGCCCTCTTCGCCGACCACCTCACGCACGCCCACGATCTCGGCGTTCTCAGCGGGCACCCGGACCGTCAGGTCACCCTGCGCGACCCGCAGGACGAGGTACTCCCTGGGCTCGCCCTTGATGACCCGAGTCTCGATTGCCTCGATGAGCGCGGCCCCGTGGTGGGGGTAAACAACGGTCTCGCCGACACTGAAAACCATAGGTTCGAAACCCCTTTCGCTGTGTCTAGGGTAACACGCTCAGGCACCGATGTCCCACCGCTGTCCTGACCGTTGGCGCAGCTCAGGGGCCCTGTGAGAGGTCTTTCTTCAGCTTGACAGGCGGCCAAACCGATGGTCTGAACACGCTCCGTAACCGATAGGTGACCCCCCGGTGGAGGGTTGGCGGAGCGTGGATTTGTGGGCGATGCGCTCTTTCCATGGTAGCCCGGCCGCACCAGCCCCGCTCAGATGTAGCGGGAGGAGGGGCCGGTGCGGGACCCTTGAGGCGAACCGATGTCCGCACACCGAGCCGGTTCGAGGGGGTCCGATGGGCATGCCCGACGCAGATGGTCACGGCCCCTCCGACGGCCTTCCCGGCCTGCCCCCGGAGTGGGGGCGGGTGGTGGTGCCGGACGACGCGTCCGCGCTGGCCGAGGATGCTGCGCAGGTCCGGCTCGAGCTGCGCCCGCAGGCCGGCCGGAACCGGTGGCGGCGGCTGCTCGGCCTGGCCGTCCCGAGGGACGGCCGGATGCCGCTCGGGCTGCCGCTGCTGGTGCTGCTGGTGGCGTTGCTCACCACCACCGCCGGGCTGTTCGCCGTCACCTGGCCACGCGCCCCCCGCTCAGGCGACCGCCCCACCGTCGTGCCGTACCCGACGGCGACCGACCTGACCGGTCGCGCGCTGCCGGCCCTGGAACTGGTCGACGCCGACGACTCGATCGTGTCGTTACGCGCGCTGCTCCCCGCAGTGATCGTCCTGGTGGACGCCTGCCCCTGCCCCGACCGGGTGGCCGAGGCCGCCGCGCTCGCGCCGTCGGGGGTCACCGTGGTCACCGTCCACGGCACCCGCGCGTTGCGCCCCACTCCGGTGCCGGCCGGCGCGACCGTGCGCGCCCTCGCCGACCCGGGCGGCGGGCTGCGCGCGTTCCTGCGCGTGCCACCCCGCCCCGGCACCGCCACCGCGCTGCTGGTCGGCCGCACCGGCAACCCGGTCCGGGTGGTGCCGGACCTGCGCTCCGCCGACGACTACCGCGCCGACCTGGCCCGCCTCGGTTCCTGACCGTTGGCTCACCAGAACGCCAGGGCCACCACCCGGGCGTCGACCACGATCGGGACGATCCCCGGGGCGGCGGCGGCCAGCTCGATCCGGACCGGGCCGTTCCCGCGGCTCAGCCACGTCGTGGCAAGCGAACCGTCGCAGTTCGCCCGGCGACTGTCCCGGTGGCCGGAGCGGACGGTCACCAGCAGGAGCTGCCCCGGACCGACGCACCGGTACTGGACCAGGTGCACTCCCGTGGTGGCCGCGACGACCCGTCGCTGCGAGGGCTGGCCGGGGCGCAGCGCCAGCCGGGCCTGCCAGACGGTCCCGGTCAACCCGCCGTCGGTGGCCTCGCCGAGGCCGGTGCCCGCGTCGTACCGCTGGACCACCCGTCCGGTGGCCGGGTCGGTGACGACGGAGGTAACCCGGCCGGCCGGGTCGACGGTGACGACCAGCCGCGCGTCGCCCCGGGGCACCCGGCCCGGGTCGCCGGACGTCGCCCCGGACCCGGTGCGCCGGGTCCCGTCACCGGGGCCGCGCCGCTCGTCGTCCCCGGACGCCGTGGCGGGGCCGCCGGTCGGATCGACCGCAGGTGCCACGGCCCGCCACCATCCGGCGCCGACGGCCACGACGAGGACGGCCAGCGCGGCGAGCCCTCCGCCCCGGAGCCGGTCAACCACGTCGCTGCCCACCACGCGGTCGAGCCTAGCCAGTCCCCGCCGACCCCGAGACCCGGCAAGAGTCCTGCCGGACGGCCGCGCGGTCAGCCGGGGCGGCCCGGGCCGGTCAGGCAACGCGGCCCGGGCCTCAAGCGGGGCGGCGACCCGGTCAGGCGGAGCCCTCGAGGAGGGCCGCGTAGAGGGTCAGGCCCGGTCCGAAGGCGAGCATCAGCACCCGGTCGGGCGGCTGTGCCGCCCGCAACAGCCGGTCGAGGATCAGCAGCACCGTCGGCGAGGAGCAGTTGCCGTGTTCCTGCAACGTCGCCCGGGACGCGGCCAGCGCCCGCGACGGCAACGCCAGCTCGCGTTCCACCACGTCGAGGATCCGCGGGCCGCCCGGGTGCACCGCCCAGCCGTCCACCTCGGTGAGCCGGGTGCCGTGCCGGGCCAACAGGCCGTCGACCAGACCCCGGACGTGGGTCGAGAGCACCTGCGGCACCTGCGGCGACAGTCCCATTCGGAAGCCGGTGTCGGTGACCTCCCAGGTCATGTGGTCGGCCGTGGAGGTGTCGGTGACCGAGGTGACCTCACGCAGCGCGTACCCCCGGCCACCGGGGAGGACCACGGCGGCGACGGCGGCGTCCGAGAAGAGCGCGTGGGAGACGATCTGCTGGGTGTCCAACCGGGCCGTGGCCGGCTGGATGTGCAGGCTGGTCAGCTCGGCGCAGAGCAGCAGCGCGGGGCGCTGCCGTGCGGTGACGAAGTCGCCGGCTGCGCCGAGCCCCGGCAGGGCTGCGTAGCAGCCCATGTGCCCGACGAACATGCGCTGGGTGTCCGGGGCCATGCCCAGGTCCCGGGCGAGCAGGATGTCCAGCCCAGGGGTGGCGTACCCGGTGCACGAGCAGACGACGAACAGGCCGATGTCGCGGGCGTCCAGACCGGCGGCGGTGAGCGCCCGGCCGACCGCCTCCTTGCCCAGCGGCAGCGCCTCGACCTGGTAGCGGCGCAGCCGGCGCTCGGTCGACCAGTCCGAGACGTCCTCCAGCAACGGGTTGACCGCCGCCTGCCGCCGGTTCACCCCGGAGTTGGCGAAGATCCGTTCTGCCAGCGCCCGGGTCCGGCCCGAGAAGTGCTTCGAGAAGAAGCCCTGCCAGAGCTCGTCCTGCGCGGCACCTGGCGGCTGCGCCGTCCCCATGCCCGCGATCACCGGTACGGCCACGTTCCCCACCTCTCGTCCGCGAACCCCCATGTCGTCCCCGTGTCGCCTTCGTCCGACGACCACGGGACCGCCTTCCTCACGTTCACCAACGAGGGGCCGGCCGCCGCGGTCCGGGACGCCGCCCGGGTCGCGGGCGGGACACCCACGACGCGCACCCTCGGGTGGCCCTTCCCGGTGCCCCCAGTACCCCGACACCGACCCGGCTACCCGCGCCGGACCCCCCACCCCTGGTACAGCACCGAAGTCGACCGAGTCGGCCTGATCCGTGGCGCCCGACCGACCGTCGTCGGCCGTGGACGACCACCGGAGCGGATCCGGCGCAGCAGCCAGGCCAGCGTCCCGACCAGCCCCGGGCGGACGCCCCGGACCCGCAGGTCGACGCCATGCCGGGCGCACTCGGCGACCAACTCCCGGTGGTCCACGAACAACCGTGGATCGTGGATGCCCCGGGGCACCGTCGGCAACCGCTCGCCGATCTCGACCGCGATCAGCCGGCTCAGCGCGGTGTCGTTGAGGGTGTCCAGGACCAGCAGCCCGCCCGGACGGAGCAGCCGGCACGCCTCGGCCACCGCCCGCCGCCAGTCGGGTACGTGCTCCAGCAGCTCACCGGCGGCCACCACGTCGGCGCAGCCGTCGGCCAGCGGCACGGCGGTGGCGTCGCCGTTGACGGGGGTCACCCCGTGCCGCGCGGCCTGGGCCAGGGCCGAGCGGGTGAGGTCGACCCCGACGTGTCGGTAGCCCCTGTCGGCCAGGTGCGGGGCGAGCAGCCCGGCGCCGCAGCCCAGGTCGACCAGGAGCGCGTCGGGCCGGGCGGCCGGCGGCACGAGGGCCGCCCGGGCCCGGGCCAGCCAGTGCAGCATGGCGAACGCCCCGTCGGGACGCCACCACTCGTCGGCCAGGTCGTCGTACTGCCGTGGATCGTTCGGGGGTAACAGGCGGGGGCGGTCGGACACCCGGGACGAACCGTCGCGCATGGCACGAGCGTGGCACGACTGGACGGTAACGACCAGACTTCCCTTATGTCGACGACGGTGTTAGGGCTGGTCAGGGCAAGTCATCCCGAGCCCGCCGTGGCGGTGACCGTGGTCGCCGGGCTGCTCGCCCAGGGAGTGGGGCACCGCCCGTCCGGGGTGGCCGTGGTGGCGCTGACGGTGCTCGCCAGCCAGCTCGCGGTCGGCTGGTCCAACGATCACCTGGACGCCGACCGGGACGCCGCGGTGGGACGTACCGACAAGCCGGTCGCGAGCGGCGCGGTCAGCACCCGGGCGGTCGGCCTGGCCGCAGGGGCGGCGGCCCTGGCCACGTTCGGACTGGCGGCGGCGACGACCAACCGGACGGCGGCGGTCTGGGCGGCCGTGGCCCTGGTCTCCGCGCTGTCCTACAACTGGCCGCTGAAGTCGACCCGGGTCTCGGTGCTGCCCTATGCGGTCTCCTTCGGGGCGCTGCCCGCCTTCGTGGTGCTGGCCCTGCCCGGCACGCCCGCCCCGCCGGCCTGGCTGGTGGCCGCCGCCGCCCTGCTCGGGGCCGGTGCGCACTTCGCCAACGTGCTGCCGGACCTGGCCGATGACGCCCGGACCGGGGTGCGCGGGCTGCCGCACCGGCTCGGCGCGGCGGGCAGCCGGGTGGCCGCCGCCGGGCTACTGCTCGCGGCGACCGTCACCCTGGTCGTCGGGCCGCCCGGGCCGCCGTCGTGGGCCGGGCTGTCGGCCGTCGCGACCGCCGCACTGGTGCCACCCCTGACCTGGTACGCCGGCCGCGGCGCCCGCCGGGGGGTGGCCGCCTTCCGGGCGGTGATGCTGGTGGCGCTGATCGACGTGGTGCTGCTGGTGGCGAACGGCCGGGTGGTCTGAGCGCCCCCGGGAAGGTGGTGGTACCGGGTCGGCGTGCGGCTCCCGATCAACCCCAACTACCCTGAAGCCGGTCTGCGCGGGTATGGCCACCGTGCCCGGTGACGGCCGGGTGGGGATCATGACGAGGAGGACCGACGTGACGCGCTCGATCAGGGGTTCCCGGCGGGCGGCCCTGCTGCTGTCCGGCGTGGCGGCGGCGACCGGCCTGCTGGCGACCGGTTGCGGCGCCGGCCAGGTGGCCGAGACCGCCAACAAGACCCCGTCGGTCCAGGGCGTCAACGTCCAGACTTCGGACAACGGCTACAAGGTCCGCAGCCTGTACGTCGAGTACCCGGGCGGCGGTGAATACCGGTCCGGCGGGAACGCCGCCGTCAACGCGGTGCTCTACAACGACACGCAGAGCCCGGTGACGGTGACCGTCACCACGGACAGCGCGCGGGAGATCGTGATCACCGGCAGCGCGTCCGGGTCCGCCAGCCCGTCCGCGTCGGCCAGCGCATCGCCGTCAGCCAGCGCATCGCCGTCGGCCAGCGCTTCGCCGTCGGCCAGCGCGTCGGAGGGCGGCTCGCCGTCCCCGTCCGAGGGCGCGTCGGAGAGCCCGTCCGCGTCGGCCAGCCCGTCCGCCCCCGCCGGCGAGCCGGCCAGGATCGAGATCCCGGCCCTCAGCTACGTCCAGCTCAACGTGCAGGGCGGCCGGTCCCTTCAGCTCGTCGGTCTGAACGAGGACCTGCTCGTCGGGCAGCAGGTCAACCTGACCTTCGACTTCGGCAACGGCACGACCCTCAGCACCCCGGCCCCGATCGGCGTCCCGCTGACCCCGCTCCCGCAGCCCTCCCAGATCGTCGAGCGCGAAGGCTCGCACGGCGAGGAGGGTGGCACCGAGGCCGGCGCGGGCCACGGCGGCTGACGCCCCGCACCACCGACCGTCGACGGCACCGCCGGCGTGGCACCCGCCACGCCGGCGGTGTTTCGTCGTACGGGGGGACTAGCGTTCCGGTGTGACGACGCCCCGAGCGACACCCTCCTCCCGAGCGACCCCGCGCGCGGGCCGGGCCGCCCGCGAGCCCCGTCCGGCCTACGAGTGCGACGCCTGCGGGCACCAGCCCCCGAAGTGGGTGGGGCGCTGCCCGGAGTGCGGCGAGTGGGGCTCGGTGGTCGAGTCCACCGTGACCGGTCCGACCGTCGCCGGCCGGGTGGTCAGCTCCCGGCTGCCGGCCGAGCCGGCCCGTCCCATCGCCACCATCAGCGCCGCCCCCGCCAGGGCCCGGCCGACCGGGGTCAGCGAGCTGGACCGGGTGCTCGGCGGCGGCCTGGTGCCCGGCGCCGTGGTGCTGCTCGCCGGCGAGCCGGGCGTGGGCAAGTCCACGCTGCTGCTCGACGTGGCCCAGCAGTGGGCGGCCACCGCCGGCAGCCCGTCGCTCGTGGTCAGCGGCGAGGAGTCGGTCAGCCAGGTGCGGCTGCGCGCCGAGCGGATGGGCGCCCTGCACGACCAGCTCTGGCTGGCCGCCGAGAGCGACCTGGGCGCGGTCCTCGGCCACCTGGACGCGGTGAAGCCGGGGCTGCTGGTGCTCGACTCGGTGCAGACCATCTCCACCCCCGGCACCGAGGGGGTGCCCGGCGGGGTGACCCAGGTGCGGGCCGTCACCGCCGCCCTGGTCGCGGTGGCCAAGGAGCGCGGCCTCGCCACCGTGCTGGTCGGTCACGTCACGAAGGACGGCCAGGTGGCCGGCCCCCGGGTGCTGGAGCACCTGGTCGACGTGGTGCTGCACTTCGAGGGCGACAAGCACTCCTCGCTACGGATGGTGCGCGGCGTGAAGAACCGGTACGGCGCCGCCGACGAGGTCGGCTGCTTCGAGATGCACGAGGGCGGGATCAGCAGCCTCGCCGACCCGTCCGGGCTGTTCCTGACCCGCTACTCGGAGCCGACGCCGGGCACCTGCGTCACGGTGGCGATGGAGGGTCGGCGGGCGCTGGTCACCGAGGTCCAGGCGCTGATCGGCGCGACGGTCGCGGGCTCGCCCCGGCGCACGGTGTCCGGGCTGGACGGGGCCCGGCTGGCGATGGTGCTGGCGGTGCTCCAGCGTCGCGCCGAGCGGCTGACCCTGCACGACCGGGAGGTCTTCGCGGCCACCGTCGGGGGCATCCGGGTGGTGGAGCCGGCGGCCGACCTCGCGGTCGCCCTGGCGGTCGCCTCCGGCGGGCTCAACCTGGCCATCAATCCGCACCTGGTGGCGATCGGCGAGGTCGGGCTGACCGGAGAGGTGCGCCGGGTCGGCGCGGTGCCACGCCGGCTGGCCGAGGCGGCCCGGCTCGGGTTCCGGGTGGCGCTCGTCCCGACCGGATGCGGCCCGGAGAGCGTCGGGGCGGGCCCGGAGAACATGCGGGTGATGGAGGTCACCGACGTGCGCTCGGCGCTCCAGTGTGCCGCCCGCGCATCCGCGGAGTGACCGACGGTGGCGACCGGGCAGGACCGCCCGTGCGATACCGGACAAGCGCGGCAGAGCGCCCGGCGTGTCCATCGGGTGCCGTCGTGACACATCACAGTAACCACGACAGCACCCACCGCACGCCAGTCCGTAGACTGTGCGGGTGCCGATCGACCGCGATGCCAGCAAAACCGCCGGCGCGACACCCCACGCCCGCACCGGCGCCGTGGGCTCGCCCGCCCGTCCGATCAGCGTCAGCGTGACCGGGAGTGCCAGCGGCGCGAGTGGGGACCCGCTACGGGCCAACCTGGCGCTCATGGCGCCCGGCACCGCGCTGCGTGACGGCCTGGAACGGATCCTGCGCGGCCGGACGGGCGCGTTGATCGTCCTCGGTTACGACAAGGTGGTCGAGGGGCTGTGCACCGGCGGCTTCCCGCTGGACGTGGAGTTCTCGGCGACCCGGGTCCGCGAGCTGTGCAAGATGGACGGCGCGGTGGTGCTGTCCAGCGACGGCACCCGGATCGTCCGGGCCGCCGTGCACCTGATGCCGGACCCGTCGATCCCCACCGAGGAGTCCGGCACCCGGCACCGCACCGCCGAGCGGGTGGCCCGGCAGACCGGCTACCCGGTCATCTCGGTCAGCCAGTCGATGCGGATCATCAGCCTCTACGTCAACGGCCAGCGGCACGTGCTGGACGACTCGGCGGCCATCCTGTCCCGGGCCAACCAGGCCCTGGCCACGCTTGAGCGCTACAAGCTGCGCCTCGACGAGGTCTCCGGCACCCTGTCCGCCCTGGAGATCGAGGACCTGGTCACCGTCCGGGACGCGGTGGCGGTGGTGCAGCGGCTGGAGATGGTCCGCCGGATCGCCGACGAGATCGCCGGGTACGTGGTGGAACTGGGCACCGACGGCAGGCTGCTCGCCCTCCAGCTCGACGAGCTGATGGCCGGCGTGGACGCCGACCGCACCCTGGTCATCCGGGACTACCTGCCCACCGGCCGCAAGCCCCGCACGTTGGACGAGGCGCTGGTCGAGCTGGACCTGCTGGGTTCCACCGAGCTGATCGACCTGGTCACGGTGGCCAAGGCGATCGGCTACCCGGCGGCCTCCGACGCGCTGGACGCGGCGGTCAGCCCACGCGGGTTCCGGCTGCTGGCGAAGGTCCCCCGCCTGCCGGTGGCGATCGTCGACCGGCTGGTGCTGCACTTCGGCAGCCTCCAGCGGCTGCTCGGGGCCACCGTGGAGGACCTACAGGCCGTCGAGGGTGTCGGTGACGCCCGGGCCCGGGGCGTCCGGGAGGGGCTGTCCCGGCTCGCCGAGGCGTCCATCCTGGAGCGCTACGTCTGACCCGCCCTGACCCGCCCCGCCTGGCCCGACCCGCACGGCGGGCCGTTCGGCTCAGCCCGTGACGGTGAACTTCACCGGCTCGCTCAGTTTGGTGTCCAGCCGCCCGAAGACCTGGTAACTCCCGGCCGGCGGGAACGGGCCGTTCGCCAGCCCGTCCTTGCAGCGGCTGGTGTCCTTGCCGTTCCAGTCCACCTGGTACGACCGCTCGAAGCCCGGGGTGAACGACTGCACGTCCGAGCCCTTCACGTTGCCGCAGGTGTCGGAGGACCAGACCTTCTCCGCGCCGGACTTCACGTACAGCTCCTGGAAGTCCGCGCCGACGTCCCGGCTGCAGGTGCGGTTCGACCGGTTCTTGATCTTGAGGTGCAGGCTGACCACAGCGCCCCGCTGCGCCGACGACGGCGCCGCCACCGGCGTCACCGAGATCTCCGCGTCGGTGCATGCCCCGACGTCGGTGCCCGGGGCTGCCGGAGCATCGTTCCCGGCCGGACCGGCCGAGGATCCCGGGTCGCGCGGAGCGCCGGACGAGCCGGCGTTGCTGCCGGAGTCATCCGGGCCGCCAGAGGCGCCGGTCTGTGGGGGCAGCACCGAGCCGCTCGGGTCCGGGGCCACGGACGGGTCGCCGGCAGCCGGGGCCGCAGTCGGTGTGGGTGTCATCTTCGACTGTGGGGTGGTGCCGGTGTTACCCGCATTGTTGCAGGAATAGAGCAGGACAATCAGGAAGAGAAGCCCCGCTCCGACCACGACGGCTCGACGCCGCCAGTACACAGCGGATGGCAGGGGGCCGACCGTCAGACGCATGATGCCTCCACCGTAACGGCGTGCCCCACCCTCGTCCGGCGCGACGCGCCGGACCACCCTCCGGTCACCGGTACGACTCTCCACTCACGACGGCCGCCCGCCCCGGCCCGCCCGCGAGTCCGGGCGGGCCGCCTCCCGGCCCAGGCCCCGCCCGGCCAGGTTCACAGGTACACCTTGCGCTGGTAGATCGCGTGCGCACCGGCCACCCGGTCGAGGAAGAGCAGGCCGGCGCAGTGGTCGATCTCGTGCTGCACCGCCCGCGCCTCGAACCCGTCGGTGACCAGCCGCACCGGCGCGCCGGTGCCCGGGAGCACCCCCTCGACGACCAGCCGGCTGGCCCGCTTGACGTCGCCCGTCAGATCGGGCACCGACATGCAGCCCTCCCGGCCTGCCTTCCACCGGCTCGCCTCGACCACCCGGGCGTTGCACAGCACGAAGGTTCCGTGCACGGTCACCGCCTTCGGGTGCCCGGTGATGTCGACCGCGAACATCTGGGCGCTCACGCCGACCTGGGGCGCGGCGAGGCCCACGCAGCCCGGCGAGACGCGCATCGTGGCGACCAGGTCAGCGGCGAGGCGGACCACCTCGTCGGAAGTCGGGTCCACCTCCGACCCGGGCCTGCCGAGCACCGGGTCCGGGGCGGAGACCACCGGACGTACCTCGCCGGGCGCCGCCAACGCCTCGGCTGTCCAGTCGCCGAGGCCGACGTACTCCGCGGTCACAGCAGGTCCGAGTCCGCCGGGCGGAGGCTGACCCCGACGCCGAGTTCCGCGGCTTTACGGGCCAGCCGGCCGGCCACCTCGTCGGAGGAGCCCGGCGGCAGCTCGACCTCGGCCACCACCACGTAGAGCGAGCCGGTCAGCCGGGTGCTCAGGTCGGTGACGTTGCCGCCCACGTCGGTCAGCACCCGGGTCATCGCCGCGACGATGCCCATCCGGTCCGCACCGTGCACCGAGAGCACGTACGGCTCACCGGTCGGCGGCGTCGCGCCGTCGGGGGTGACCGCCCGCACGGTGGCCAGGAGCTGACCGTCGGCGGCGAGTGGGGCCAGCCCGGCCTCGACGTCGGCAGTGGCCGGACCGACGCAGATCAGGGTCATCGCGAAGTGACCCCGCAGCCGGGTCATCGTGGAGTCCGTGAGGTTCGCGCCGAGCCGGGCGAGCACCTCGGCGACGTCGGCCACGATGCCGGGCCGGTCCCGGCCGATGACGGTGATCGCGAGCTCGTTCATCCGGGCATTCTGCCCGATCCGGTCCCGTCCCCCGCACCGCCCCGCCCGGCCCGCCCAACCTGCGGGAAGATCGCCCGTGACATGATCGGCGACGCGATGTCCGAACCCACTTTCGCCACCCTGGTCAGCCGGTGGTACGAGCAGAATGCCCGCGACCTGCCGTGGCGGGTGCCCGGTGTGGGCGCATGGGCGATCCTGGTCAGCGAGGTCATGCTCCAGCAGACGCCGGTGGTACGGGTGCTGCCGGCATTCCAGGCGTGGCTGGCCCGCTGGCCGACCCCCGCCGCGATGGCCGCCGACACGCCCGCCGAGGCGATCCGGATGTGGGGGCGGCTCGGCTACCCCCGCCGGGCGGTGCGGCTGCGCGACTGCGCGGTGACGATCGTCGAGCGGCACGGCGGCACGGTGCCGGACCGGCTGGACCAGCTACTGGCGCTGCCCGGAGTGGGCACCTACACGGCCCGCGCGGTGGCCGTCTTCGCGTACGGTCAGCGCCACCCGGTGGTGGACACCAACGTGCGTCGGGTGGTCTGCCGGGCGATCGCCGGGGAGCCGGACGCCGGCCCGGCCACCCGCCCCGCCGACCTGGTGGCCACCGAGGAGTTGCTGCCTTCGGAGCCGGCCGCCGCCGCGTTGGCGAGCGCCGCGTTCATGGAGCTGGGGGCAATGGTCTGCATCGCCCGCTCGCCCCGCTGCCCGGGGTGCCCGGTGGAGTCCGTCTGCGCCTGGCGGGCGTCCGGCCAGGCGGCCCCGGCCGGCCCGACCCGCCGGCCCCAGCGGTACGCCGGCACCGACCGGCAGGTACGCGGACTGCTGTTGGCGGTGCTGCGGGAGGCCACCGGCCCGGTGCCGCACCAGCGGCTGGACCAGGTCTGGACCGACGACGTGCAGCGCTCCCGGGCGCTGGCCGGGCTGGTCACCGACGGCCTGGTGGAGCCTGTCGGCGAGGCGGAGTTCCGCCTGGCTGGCGACGGCCCCACGGCACCGGCGCTGCCCACGGGCGGCTGACCCACCGACCCGGCCGGGGCCCGGCCCGCCGCCCCGGGACGATCCGTCGGGGTGGGAACGGCACGACGAAAGGCGCACGACGAAAGGCGACGGCCCCGGTGGCTCTCGCCGACCGGGGCCGTCGCCCTCCTGCGCTGTCGCCTACCTCAGCGCTGTCGCCTACTCGTCCGCGCCCGCGGCGGCGGTACCGCCGAGGTCCGCCGGGACAGCGTCCGGCACGGCCTCCGGCCGGTCGGTGCCCCGGAAGACGAGATGGGACTTGTCGATGTTGTTCGGGTCGCCCTCGCAATCCACGACCACGATCTGACCCGGGGTCAGCTCGTTGAACAGGATCCGCTCGGACAGGTTGTCCTCGATGTCACGCTGAATCGTCCGACGCAGCGGACGCGCCCCGAGCACCGGGTCGAAGCCCTTGAGCGCCAGGTACTTCTTGGCGTTGTCGGTCAGCTCCAGGCCCATGTCCTTGTTGCGCATCTGGCTCTCGATACGGGCGATCATGATGTCCACGATCGACAGGATCTCCTGCTGACGCAGCTGGTGGAAGACGATGGTGTCGTCGATCCGGTTCAGGAACTCGGGCCGGAAGTGCTGCTTGAGCTCGTCGTTGACCTTCTGCTTCATCCGGTCGTAGTTGGACTCGGAGTCGTCCGACGCCTGGAAGCCCAGCGACACCGCCTTGGCCACGTCACGGGTGCCCAGGTTGGTGGTCAGGATGATGACCGTGTTCTTGAAGTCCACGATCCGGCCCTGACCGTCCGTCAGACGCCCGTCCTCCAGGATCTGGAGCAGGGTGTTGAAGACGTCCGGGTGGGCCTTCTCGATCTCGTCGAACAGGACCACCGAGAACGGCCGGCGGCGCACCTTCTCGGTCAGCTGCCCGCCCTCGTCGTAGCCGACGTAGCCGGGAGGGGCGCCGACGAGCCGGGACACCGTGTACCGGTCGTGGAACTCGGACATGTCCAGCTGGATCAGGGCGTCCTCGCTGCCGAACAGGAACTCGGCGAGCGCCTTGGACAGCTCGGTCTTACCGACGCCGGACGGGCCGGCGAAGATGAACGAGCCGGACGGCCGCTTCGGGTCCTTCAGGCCGGCCCGGGTCCGCCGGATCGCCCTCGAGACCGCCTTGACCGCGTCCTCCTGGCCGATGACGCGCTTGTGCAGCTCGTCCTCCATGCGCAGCAGGCGGGAGGTCTCCTCCTCGGTCAGCTTGTAGACCGGGATGCCGGTCCAGTTGCCGAGGACCTCGGCGATCTGCTCGTCGTCGACCTCGCTGACGACGTCCAGGTCGCCGGCCTTCCACTCCTTCTCCCGCTGCGCCTTCTGGCCGAGGAGCTGCTTCTCCTTGTCGCGGAGCTGGGCCGCCCGCTCGAAGTCCTGCGCGTCGATCGCGGACTCCTTGTCGCGGCGGACCTGGGCGATCCGCTCGTCGAAGTCCCGCAGGTCTGGCGGCGCGGTCATCCGGCGGATCCGCATCCGAGCACCGGCCTCGTCGATCAGGTCGATCGCCTTGTCCGGCAGGAAGCGGTCGGAGATGTAGCGGTCGGCCAGGGTCGCGGCGGCCACCAGGGCGGCGTCGGTGATCGACACGCGGTGGTGCGCCTCGTAGCGGTCGCGCAGGCCCTTGAGGATCTCGATGGTGTGGGCCAGCGACGGCTCACCCACCTGGATGGGCTGGAACCGCCGCTCCAGGGCGGCGTCCTTCTCCAGGTGCTTGCGGTACTCGTCCAGGGTGGTCGCGCCGATGGTCTGCAGCTCACCCCGGGCCAGCATCGGCTTCAGGATGCTCGCCGCGTCGATCGCGCCCTCGGCCGCGCCCGCTCCGACGAGGGTGTGAATCTCGTCGATGAACAGGATGATGTCGCCGCGGGTGCGGATCTCCTTGAGGACCTTCTTCAGCCGCTCCTCGAAGTCACCGCGGTAGCGGGATCCGGCGACCAGCGCGCCGAGGTCGAGGGTGTAGAGCTGCTTGTCCTTCAGCGTCTCGGGCACCTCGCCCTTGATGATCTTCTGGGACAGGCCCTCCACCACGGCGGTCTTGCCGACGCCGGGCTCACCGATCAGGACCGGGTTGTTCTTGGTGCGGCGGGACAGCACCTGCATGACCCGCTCGATCTCCTTCTCGCGCCCGATGACCGGGTCGAGCTTGCCCTCGCGGGCGGCCTGGGTCAGGTTCCGGCCGAACTGGTCCAGCACGAGGCTGGTCGACGGCGCGGCCTCGCCCGGGGCGGCCCCGGCGGCGGCCGGCTCCTTGCCCTGGTAGCCGGAGAGCAGCTGGATGACCTGCTGGCGGACCCGGTTCAGGTCAGCGCCGAGCTTCACGAGGACCTGGGCGGCGACACCCTCACCCTCGCGGATCAGGCCGAGCAGGATGTGCTCGGTGCCGATGTAGTTGTGGCCGAGCTGCAGCGCCTCGCGCAGCGACAGCTCCAGCACCTTCTTCGCCCGAGGCGTGAACGGGATGTGCCCGCTCGGCGCCTGCTGGCCCTGGCCGATGATCTCCTCGACCTGCTGACGGACGCCCTCCAGGGAGATGCCGAGGCTCTCCAGGGCCTTTGCCGCGACACCCTCACCCTCGTGGATCAGGCCCAGCAGGATGTGTTCCGTCCCGATGTAGTTGTGGTTGAGCATCCGGGCCTCTTCTTGGGCCAGGACGACAACCCGTCGCGCTCGGTCGGTGAACCGCTCGAACATGCCCTCGTGCTCCTCACGTGCCGTGCGCCTTGATGTCAGATCTCGGCGGGGCCGGTGCGCGGACGTCCGGGATGGGCGTCCGTGCCTCCTTACTCTATCGCCGCGGACCGACTCCGCTGAGGTCGTGTGTCCTCGGCGGGAGCCCGGCAAGCGTCCTTTCTGACAACCGTCCGCGCTCAGGCGCTGTTCCGGTACCCCCGGCTGTACGCGCAGAGCGAAATTCGGACCGCCGGCCGGGCCGGCTTCCGCGGCCCTCACAGGCCCCTCAGGGGCCCTGCGGCGGCTCCGGTCGCCCCCGACGGCGGTTGTCCACAGGCTGTGGACAGATTCTCCACCGGCTGTGGACAACGCCCGGACCGTCCCGGCTCTTCCCACCCGACAAGCCGCCGGGACGCCGAGGAGGCCAGGCCCGGGAACGGCGACGCCGGGCCGGAGACATGCTCCGGTCCGGCGTCGGTGTCGCCCGCGTCCCCCGTGTCGGGTCCGCCCCCGAGATCCCCGGCCACGCCCTTCGGCACCCGGCCGTGACCCCGCAGCGTCCTCGCTCAGCGCGTGGCGTGGAACTCGTCGACGATCTCCTGGGGGATGCGCCCCCGGTCGGAGATGTCCTTGCCCTTCCCCTTGGCCCACTGCCGGATCGCCTTGTTCTGCTCGCGATCGGCGGTGGCACCGCCCCGACCGCGCGCGGCCCGACCGCCGACCACCACGCCGCCCCGGCCCACCTTCGTGCCGGCGCCGACGTACTGTGCGAAAGCACCACGCAATTTCTCGGCGTTCGCCTTGGAGAGGTCGATCTCGTACTGAACACCGTCGAGCGCGAACTTGACTGTCTCGTCAGCGTCCCCGCCGTCCAGGTCATCGACCAGCTTGTGAATGATCTGCTTGGCCACGTCCCACATTCCTTTCGAGCAGGGTGTTCCTGCAAACTGACAGCACAATAACCCGCCCGACGCTTGTCACGTCAATAGGATGCGGTATCCAACACCGTCCGAGGCCCGGAACCCCTACTCGGGCCGGGCCAACGGGAAGAGGATGGTTTCCCGAATTCCCAGGCCGGTGAGCGCCATCAGCAGCCGGTCGATTCCCATTCCCATACCCCCGGCCGGCGGCATTCCGTACTCCATGGCCCGGAGAAAGTCCTCGTCCAGCCGCATCGCCTCGTCGTCGCCCCGAGCGCCGAGTTGCGCCTGGGCCACCAGCCGATCCCGCTGCACCACCGGGTCGACCAGCTCCGAGTACGCCGTGCCCAGCTCGAACCCGAGGACGTACAGGTCCCACTTTTCGGCCAGGCCCGGCTCGCCGCGGTGCGCCCGGGTCAACGGGCTGGTCTCCTCCGGGTAGTCCCGAACGAAGGTGGGCGCTCGCAGCCCCGGCACGACCAGCTCCTCGAAGAGCTCCTCGGCCAGCTTCCCCGGCCCCCACTTCGGGTCGACGGCCAGGCCGACCTTGTCGGCGTACTCGACCAGGAGGGCCCGCTCGGTGCGGACAGTGACCTCTTCGCCGAGCGCCTCGGAAAGCGCCCCGAAGAGCGTCACCGAACGCCACTCGCCGCCCAGATCGAACTCCTGACCATCCGCGTGCGTCACCACGGTCGACCCGGCGACCGCGATCGCCGCCTGCTGCACCAGATTGCGGGTGAGCGCGGCCATGGTGTCGTAGTCGCCGTACGCCTGGTACGCCTCGAGCATCGCGAACTCGGGCGAGTGCGAAGAGTCGACACCCTCATTACGGAAGTTGCGGTTGATCTCGAAGACCCGGTCGACGCCGCCCACGACGGCCCGCTTGAGAAACAGTTCCGGCGCGATTCGGAGATACAGATCAGTGTTCAACGCATTGCTGTGGGTCACGAATGGCCGGGCGGCGGCCCCGCCGTGCAGCAACTGGAGCATCGGGGTTTCCACCTCGATGAAGTCCTGCCGGTGCAGCGAGTCACGCAGGCTGCGCACCACGGCTGCCCGGGTCCGCACCATCTGCCGCGCCTGGGGGCGGACGACCAGGTCGACATACCGCTGACGGACCCGGGCCTCCTCGCTGAGCGGCTTGTGCGCCACCGGCAGCGGTCGCAGCGCCTTGGCGGTGACCGCCCACTGCTCGACCAGCACCGACAGCTCACCCCGACGGCTGGTGATCACCTCGCCGGTCACCCCGACGTGGTCGCCCAGGTCGACCAGGCGCTTCCAGTCCTCCAGCCGCTTCGCGCCGACCCGGTCCAGGGAGAGCATCGCCTGGAGCTCGGTGCCGTCGCCGTCGCGCAGGGTCGCGAAGCACAGCTTGCCGGTGTTCCGGACGAAAATCACCCGTCCGGTGACCGAGGCCCGGTCGCCGGTGGCGGTGTCGGTGGGCAGGTCGGCGTACTTCTCGCGGATCTCCGCCAGCGTGCTGGTCCGGGGGTATCCGACGGGGTACGGCTCGACGCCCTCGGCGAGCATCCGGTCCCGCTTCTCCCGGCGGACCTTCATCTGCTCGGGAAGGTCGTCGGCGGGGTCGACTGGCACGGCGTTCTGCTCGGTCACGGCACGCTTCCTCAGTAGGGAGATTTCGGCGGGGTCAGGTCCCGAGCGTACTCAAGCGTTCCGGCGGTCGTTACGGGATAACCTGCCCGCCCTGATCGACCCCACTGCCGCCCTGCCGTTCGGTGCCGCCGCGTGGTGGCGGGAACGGGGTGGCGCGGGTTCCCCGCTCACGTCGGGAGGGTGTGTCGCGGGTCAGACGTTGCGCTCGTAGACCATCCGCAGCCCGATCAGGGTGATCATCGGCTCGTGGTGGGTGATGGCCCGGCACTCGCCGATCACCACCGACGCCAGCCCGCCGGTGGCGATCACCGCCTTCACCTCGCCCAGTTCCTCGACCATCCGCTCGACGATCCGGTCGACCTGGCCGGCGAAGCCGAAGTACAGGCCGGACTGGAGGCACTCGACCGTGTTCTTGCCGATCACCGACCGGGGCCGGGTCGCCTCCACCTTGCGCAGTTGGGCGGCGCGGGCCGCGAGCGCGTCGAAGGAGATCTCGATGCCCGGGGCGAACGCGCCGCCGAGGAACTCCCCCCGCCCGCTGATCACGTCGAAGTTGGTGGTGGTGCCGAAATCCACCACGATCGACGGCCCGCCGAAAAGGGTGTACGCGGCCAGCGTGTTCACCACCCGGTCCGAGCCGACCTCCTTGGGATTGTCGATCGCCAGTTGTACGCCGGTGCGCACCCCCGGCTCGACGATCACACTCGGCAGGTCGGCGTAGTACCGGGCCAGCATGTTGCGCAGCGAGCGCAGTGCGGCCGGCACCGTCGAGCAGGCTGCCACCCCGGTGATCTCCACGGCGTCACCGGCCAACAGCCCCCGGAACATCAGGCCGAGCTCGTCCGCCGTCGAGCGGGCGTCGGTCTTGACCCGCCAGGAGTGCACCAGCTTGTCGCCGTCGAAGGTCGCCAGCACGGTGTTGGTGTTTCCGATGTCGATGCAGAGCAGCACGCACGCAGCCTAGACGCCGGACTCGCCGGACGGCACGGACCGGCCGCCCACGGGCAGGCGGCCCGCCGGCGGCAGCGCCCTGGCCCGGCTCACTGCGTCCGCAGGTCCAGCGCGACGTCCAGGATCGGCGAGGAGTGGGTCAGCGCGCCCACCGACAGGTAGTCCACCCCCGTCGCCGCGTACCGCGCGGCCACGTCGAGGGTCAGCCCGCCGGTGGCCTCCAGCTCGGCCCGGTCGCCCACCGCGGCCACGACCTCGGCCAGCGTTGCCGGGGTCATGTTGTCCAACAGCAGGAAGTCCGCGCCGGCCTCGACCGCCTCCAGCGCCTCGGCGAGAGTGTCCACCTCCACCTGCACCGGCACGTCCGGGAAGGCCGTCCGGACCCGGCGGTAGGCCGCCGCGACACCGCCGGCCGCGAACTTGTGGTTGTCCTTGATCATCGCGACGTCGTACAGGCCCATCCGCTTGTTCGTGCCGCCGCCGGTGCGCACCGCGTACTTCTCCAGCGCCCGCAGGCCCGGGGTGGTCTTGCGGGTGTCCAGCACCATCGCCTTGCTGCCGGTCAGCGCGTCCGCCCAGGCCCGGGTGTGGGTGGCCACCCCGGACAGCCGACAGAGCAGGTTGAGCGCCGTCCGCTCGGCGGTGAGCAGCAGCCGGGTGGGCCCGGTCACGGTGGCCAGCACGTCGCCGCGGGCCACCCGCTGGCCGTCGTGGGCCACCAGCGACACCTCGGCGGCACCTGCGCCCCCGTCGGCCCCGGTCACCTCGCCGACCACCTCGAACACGGCCGCCGCCACGGCCAGCCCGGCCACCACCCCGTCGGCGCGGGCGACCAGGTCGGCGGTGTCCGTCTGGGTGGCCGGGATGGTGGCGACACTGGTGACGTCCAGGAAGTCCGGGCCGAGGTCCTCGGTGAACGCGTTGACGATCACCCGCCGCACCTCGGCCGGGTCGAGCCCGCCGGCCCGCAACGCCTGCTCCGTCGTCTCCCTCACTGAAAACTCCCTCGGTTCGCGACTACGGGGCTCGCAAGAACTCACCATGTCCCCTCCCAGCGGGACGTCAACCGGCCCTGCGACCCGATCGCGCCGGCCAGGTGGCCCAGCCACCGCTCGTCCGCCGTCGGGAAGTCCTCCCGCCAGTGGCAGCCCCGGGTCTCCTGGCGGGCGTACGCGGAGGCGACCAGGGCCGACGCCACGGTGATCAGGTTCGTCGCCTCCCAGTCGACGGTGCGGGGCACACCCCGGCCGGCGCCCAGCCCGCCGAGGTCCTCGGCCGTGCCCGCGAGGGTCCGCGCCGAGCGGAGCACCCCGGCGCCCCGGGTCATCGCCCGTTGCAGGGCCGGCGTCCCGTCGGCGGGCAGCACCCAGCCGCCCCCGCCGGCCCACGCGCCGGTGGCCGCCGGCTGGGCCTGGTCGGGCAGGCCGGCGGCGATGTCCTCGGCGATCCGGCGGGAGAAGACCAGCCCCTCCAGCAGCGAGTTGCTGGCCAGCCGGTTCGCGCCGTGCACGCCGGTGCAGGCCACCTCGCCGCAGGCGTACAGGCCTGGGATGGAGGTGCGACCGCGCAGGTCGGTGCGGACGCCGCCCGACGCGTAGTGGGCGGCCGGGGCGACCGGAATCAGGCCGGTGGCCGGATCCACCCCGATGGCCAGGCAGGACGCCACGATGGTGGGGAAGCGCCCGGCGAGGAAATCCCCGCCGAGGTGCCGGGCGTCCAGGTACACGTGGTCGGCGCCGGTGGCCAGCAGCACCCGGTGGATGCCCTTGGCCACCACGTCCCGGGGCGCCAGCTCGGCCAGCTCGTGCTGGCCGACCATGAACCGCTTGCCGTCGCCGTCGACCAGGTGCGCGCCCTCACCGCGCAGCGCCTCGGAGACCAGCGGCTGCTGGGCCCGGCCGGCCCCGGGCACCCCTGCCCCGGGCGGGGTGATCAGCGCGGTCGGGTGGAACTGGACGAACTCCACGTCGGTGACCGTCGCACCGGCCCGCAGGGCGAGGGCCACCCCGTCGCCGGTGGAGACCGCCGGGTTGGTGGTGGCCGAGAAGATCTGCCCCATCCCGCCGGTGGCCAGCACCACGGCCCGGGCCAGGATCGCCCCGACACCGTCCTCGCTGCCCTCGCCGAGCACGTGCAGGGTAATCCCGCAGGCCGGGCCGAGCCCGCCCGGACCGTCACCGGGGGCGCGCAGCAGGTCCAGCACCAGGGCGTGCTCGAACAGCCGGATCCACGGGTCGCGCCGGACCGCCGCGTGCAGCGCCCGCTGCACCTCCGCGCCGGTGGCGTCCCCGCCGGCGTGCACGATCCGGTCCGCCCGGTGCCCGCCCTCGCGGGTGAGCATGAGCGAGCCGTCCGGATGGCGGTCGAACTCCGCGCCGATGCGCATCAGCTCCCGCAGCCGGGTCGGCCCCTCCGCCACCAGCACCCGCACGGCCGCCGGGTCGCACAGCCCGACGCCGGCGAGCTCCGTGTCCGAGGCGTGCGCCGCCGGGGTGTCCGCCGGGTCGAGCACGGCGGCGATGCCGCCCTGCGCCCAGCGGGTCGAGCCGTCGTCGATGTTGACCTTGGTGACCACGGTGACGTGCAGGCCGGCCTCGCGCAGGTGCAGCGCGGCGGTGAGCCCCGCCACCCCGGAACCGACCACTACCACGTCGGTGGTCTCCACCCAGCCGGGCGCGGGCGCGGCCAGCAGCGACGGCAGGGCGGGCAGGTCGACGGTCGGTACGTCCATGAGCACAGTCAACCCGAAGGTTCCTCGCCCCGGGCGGCGGGGGCACGACGAGCGGTTTTCGGCTACGACGCCCGGCGCCGCTACTTCGTCCGAACCGGGATCCCCGCCGGGCCGGCCCCCTTGAGCGAGGCGGTCACCGAGCGGTCGCTGAGCCACAGGTAGCAGCGGACGCCCCGGTCGCCGACCCGCCACCGGCCCGCTCCGGGCGGGCGGATCATCACGCCGCTGCGGTAACTCAGGTCGCCGTCGTCCGGCACGCCGACGTAGCGGGCGAGCACCGAGCGGCAGCCGGTGTAGAAGGGGGCCCAGTCGGCGTCCCGGGCCGGGTACGGCCGGTCCGGCGCCTTCCACACCCCGACGAACTCGGCGTCGTGCCGGGTGGCGCACCCGACCGGCGTCAGCACCTGCTTCCCCCGCGTCCCGGCGAACCTGGTGCGCTGGCAGCCCAGCCGCAGCGGCGACGCCACCTTCAACGCGTCGCGCAGGCTGCCGGTGCGGGTGACCGGCACGGCCCCCGCCTCGGCGGTGCTCACCTCGGTCAGGTCGCAGCGGTACCAGCGGGCACCGGACGCCCAGCCGGGCTTCGACGGCTGCGCCACGGCCAGCCGGAGCCGGCCCGCCCGCCAGTCGTCGCCCACGTACCCGGTGGCCTTCGCGTCGCAGTCCGCGAACGCGCCGCGCAGCTCCGTCGACCCACCGGCCGGCGGGGCGGCCCGCTCCGCCGGGAACGCGCCCACGTACACGGTCTCCACCCGGTGCGCGACGGCGCAGTCCACCGGCGCGTACGCCGCCAGGGTGACCGTCTCGGTGAAGTCGGCGACCTGACACACCCCCGCGGCCGGGGTGAACGGCCCGGCCGGGGCGAGGGCCGCCCAGTCGTCGGTGAGGTCGCCGTCGAGCCCCGTGGAGGCACCACAGCCGACCAGCACGACCGCCGCGGCCAGGGCCGCGCACAGGGTCGTCATCGCACGGCGCATCGGGCCTCCCCAGCCACCAGCTCACGACGGCGACCTCAGAGTAACCACAGATGACCATCGGTGACAGACCGCGTACGAGCCGAAGTTCGCAGACGGCCGACCCGACCGGCCGGTCAGCCGACGACGGCGAGCGGGCTCGGGACCGGATCGCCGGCCGTGCCCGGCGCCACCGCGGCCGGGTCGCCGCCCAGCTCGACCACCCGGTTGTCGGCGTCCACGTGCACCACCCGGGGCCGGTACGCCCGCGCCTCGGCGTCGTCCAGCTGCCCGTACGAGATCAGGATGACCAGGTCGCCCGGGTGCACCAGATGTGCGGCGGCGCCGTTGATGCCGATCACGCCACTGCCCCGCTCGCCGGGGATCACATACGTCTCCAGCCGGGCCCCGTTGGTGACGTCCACGATCGCCACCTGCTCGCCCGGGAGCAGGTCGGCCGCGTCGAGCAGATCCTGATCCACCGTCACCGAGCCCACGTAGTGCAGGTCGGCCTGGGTCACCGTGGCGCGGTGGATCTTCGACTTGAGCATGGTGCGGAACATCGGGGTGCCTTTCGCGCGCGGAGAGGTCAGGAGCGGGGGGCGAGCCGAATCGCCGCGTTGTCGATGAGCCGGGTGGCGCCGACCCAGGCCGCGACCAGCAGCCGGGCCGGGCCGGCGACCGGGCCGGGCTCCAGGTCCGGGTCGGTCAGCACCAGGTAGTCGAGCCGGGCCCCGGCCGCGCCGGAGCCGAACGTCCGGTGGGCCTCGGCCAGCACCGCGCCGGCGTCCAGTCCCCGGTCGGCGGCGTCCGCGCCGGCCCGCAGCGCGGCCGACAGGCTCAGCGCCGCCTCCCGCTCCTGCGCCGAGAGGTAGCGGTTGCGGCTCGACAGGGCCAGGCCGTCCGGCTCCCGGACGGTCGGCACGCCGACCACCTCGACCGGCAGGTCGAAGTCCCGGGCCATCCGCCGGACCAGGGTGAGCTGCTGGTAGTCCTTCTCGCCGAAGAACGCCAGGTCGGGGCGGGTGAGCTGGAACAGCTTGAGCACCACGGTGAGCACCCCGTGGAAGAAGCCCGGCCGGCTCAGCCCTTCCAGGTCCTCGCCGAACAGGCCCGGGTTCACCCGCACCCGGGGCTCACCGTCCGGGTACATCTCCTCCCGGTCCGGCGCGAAGACCAGGTCCGCTCCGGCCCGCCGGCAGGCCTCCAGGTCCGCCGCCAGGGTGCGCGGGTACCGGTCGAAGTCCTCGCTCGGGCCGAACTGGAGCGGGTTGACGAAGATCGTCACCAGCACGTGGTCGGCCCGTTCCCGGGCGGCCCGCAGCAGCGTCTCGTGCCCGGAGTGCAGCGCGCCCATGGTCATCACCACCCCGACCGTGCCGGTCAGCCCGGCGCGCGCCTTCGCCAGTTCCTCGCGGGTCCGCACCAACTCGGTCACTGTGCTGCCACCTCGGTTCGCGACTGCGGGGCTCGCAAGATCGGCTCACTCCTCACACTCACGCTGCCACCTCCCGATGGGTCCCACTGAGCACGTCGAGCAGCGACTCGGCGTCCGCCGGGCGTAGGCGGCCCGCCGCGATGGCCCGGTCCGCCGTCCGCCGGGCCAAGGTCAGGTACGGGGCCACCGACTCGGGCGCGGTCGCGGCCAGCCGCTCCAGGTGCCGGCGTACGGTGCCGGCGTCGCCCCGGGACACCGGGCCGGTCAGCGCGTCGTCGCCGAGCCGCAGCGCGTTCTCCAGCGCCGCCCGCAGCAGCGGGGCGAGCACCTTCTCCGGCTGGCCCACCCCGGCGTCGCGCAGCCGGTCGGCCGCCTCGTTCACCAGGGTGACCAGGTGGTTCGCGCCGTGCGCCAGCGCCGCGTGGTACAGCGGCCGGTCGGCCTCCGCCACCCACTCCGGCACCCCGCCGAGGTCGGCGGTCAGCCGGACGGCGAGCGGACGCAGCTCGGCCGGGGCGGTCACCCCGTACGAGATTCCGGCGAGCCGGCCGAGGTCGTCGGGCGTACCGGTGAAGGTCATCGCCGGGTGCAGGGCCAGCGGACGGGCCCCGACGGCGGCAGCCGGGGCGAGCACGCCCAGCCCGTGCGCGCCGGAGGTGTGCGCGACCACCTGGCCGGGGTGCAGCGCGCCCGTCTCGGCGAGCCCGGCCACCACCCCGGCCAGCGCGTCGTCGGGGACGGCGATCAGCAGCAGGTCGGTGGCGGCCCGGGCCACGGAGGTGGCGGAGCGGTTCCGGGCCTCGGGCAGCAGCAGGGCGATCCGGGCCTTGGCCGCCCCGGAGACGCCGGAGGCGGCGACCACCCGGTGTCCGGCGGCGGCGAGCGCGGCACCCAGCACGGCGCCGACCCGGCCGGCGCCGATGACACCGACGGTGAGCACGCGGGGGAAGACGAGCGGGGCGCCGGCAGGGGCGCCGCCCGCGGGTACGGCGGCCCTGGAGGGCACGGCCGGACGCGGGCGCAGCGGTGCGCTCATGGCAACGATCCAGTCCTCGAAAAGGGGGTACCGGTCGATGGCAAGTATGCGCCGTGGTTAAGGAGCCGGAACAAGAGTGTGTGAAAACCTTCACCGCTGCGGCCGGGTCACCGCGCGGACGCGCGGCGACCCGGCCGCGGCGGTCAGCGGCGACGCAGGAAGCCGGCGTCGACGAACTTGAAGTTGGTCGCCGGCCGGGCCGCGCCGTCCACGCCCGGCGTCCCGGGGGTCTCGCGGCCGTCGTGCACCACCAGCAGGCCGCCGGGGAAGCCCGGCAGCCCGGTGGCGACCACGGCGGCCCCGTCGCACTCCTGGGAGCCGTCCACCGCCCCGTCGACCACCGCGAACCGCCCGACCGGCCGGCCCGTGCGCCGGTCGTACGTGTAGAAGGTGTCGTCGCCCTGGCTGGAGACGATCAGGGTGCCGGCGAAGCGTCCCGTCCGGTGGATGGTCAGCCCCTCCACGTCCTGGGCGATCCGGCCGCCGAAGCCGGGATCGGCCGCGTGGTCGGTCACGCAGTCGTCCGCCACGGGGTCGAACGCGGCCGGGACGCCGTACTCGCGGACCCGCTCGACCGACCGGGGGGCCTCGGCGAACCGACCGCCGACCAGCCGGGTCCGCCACAGGCCGACCTTCTCCTGGGCCAGGTGCACCACGCCCGTGTCCGGGTCCACCACGGTCCCCTCGACCTGCGGCCCGTCGCCCGGGTCGGTGCACGGCGACCAGGCGGTGCCGTCGGGCAGGGTGAACGTGGCGGGCAGGGTGAGCCGGTCCACGGGCCGGTAGGAGACCCGGCCGGCCCGTTCGACCAGCCGGAACGTCCCCACCTGGGTGGTGCTGCGCCGGCTGACCACCGCGTACGCGACCCCGGCCCGGTCGACGTGCGTGCCCAGCCCGTACGCGGTGCGCTGCTCGTTCACCTCGGCCTGGTCCCGGCTGAACGCGAACGGCACGTCCGGCGCGGTGACGTCGGTCAGCAGCCGGGTGGCCGGGTCGATCCGGTAGAACCTGAGCTGGTCGCGACCCCGGTCGGTGACCACGGCCAGGTCGACCTGCCGGCCGCCCAGCCGGAAGCCGGCCACCAGGTCGACGTTGTTGAACCGGCCGGCCTCGTCGTCCGGGCCGGGGGCCGGCGGGGTGGGGATCGCCTGCCGCTCGCGGCCGGCCAGGTCGTACACCCGCAGGCCGCCGTTCTTGGCGGCGGCGACCACCAGCGTGCCGCCCCGGTCGGTCGGGTGCACCCAGATCGCGGGGTCGTCGGCGTCCGCGTCGCCACCGGCCGCGTCGTCGAACAGGGCGGGGGTCTCGACCACCGCCCGCACCGGACGCGGCGTGCCGCCGGCCGGCGGCGCGGCGGCGGCGGGGCCGGCGAGCAACAGGGGTACGACCGCCAGCGCGGGGATCGCGATTCGTCTCATGCCACCAGACCGTAGGGTCGGCACGATGACGGCCCCTGAACGTGGAATGAACTGATGTCGCCGCGCTGGCGGGACGCGATGGACCGGGCGCTGTACGGGCCCGGCGGCTTCTTCGTCGCCGGTCCCGGACCGGCGGCCCACTTCCGCACCAGCGCGCACGCCTCCCCGGTGCTCGCGTCCTGCCTCCTGCGCCTGGTACGCGCCGTCGACCGGGCCCTCGGCCGACCGCCCACCCTGGACCTGGTGGACGTGGGCGCGGGCCGGGGCGAGCTGCTGCGAGCGCTGCTCGCGGCGCTTCCCGAGGAACCCGACGGGCCCGCACCGCTGGCCCGACGGCTCCGGCTCACCGCCGTCGAGAGGGCCCCCCGCCCGGACGGCCTGCCGGCGCGGGTCGACTGGGTGGACGAGATCCCGGCCGGGATCACCGGGCTGCTGGTGGCCACCGAGTGGCTCGACAACGTCCCGCTGGACCTGGCCGTGCCCACCGGGGACGGCTGGCGCTATCTGCTGGTGGACCCGGCGACGGGCGACGAGTCCACCGGCGACCCGCTCAGCGCCGAGGACGCCGACTGGCTCGCCCGGTGGTGGCCCGTCCCGGGGGCGCCCACGCGCCCCCCGCTCGACGGGGTGGAGGTCGAGCTGGGCAGGGAACGCGACGAGGCCTGGGCCCGCGCCGTGGGCCACCTCGACCGGGGGCTGGCCGTGGCCGTCGACTACGGGCACGCGCGCCGGTCCCGGCCCGTCGGCCGGACGCTGACCGGTTACCGGGACGGGCGACAGGTGCCCCCGGTGCCCGACGGCTCCTGCGACGTCACCGCGCACGTCGCCATGGACTCCGTGGCCGCCGCCGGCGCGCGGGTCGCGGGTCGCGCGTACACCCTGCTCGCGCAGCGGGAGGCGCTGCGGGCGCTCGGGGCCGACGGCGGGCGACCGCCGCTGAGCCTGGCCGCCACCGACCCGGCCCGGTACGTGCGGGCGCTCGCCGCCGCGTCGGCGGTCGCCGAGCTGACCGACCCGGCCGGGCTCGGCGGACACCGGTGGCTGCTCCAACCGGTCGGCGTCACCGTCGATCCGCTCATGGCACGATGACGGGCATGACCACGGACACCGGTGACCTGCGCGAGCTGACCGTCGGCACCGGGGCCGGCGGGGAGCAGCTCGGCACCGACATGGTGCTCAACATCGGCCCGCAGCACCCGTCCACGCACGGGGTGCTGCGGCTGAAGCTGGTCCTCGACGGGGAACGGGTGATCGCCGCCGAGCCGATCGTCGGGTACATGCACCGGGGCGCGGAGAAGCTGTTCGAGGTACGCGACTACCGCCAGATCATCGTGTTGGCCAACCGGCACGACTGGCTGTCGGCGTTCTCCAACGAGCTGGGCGTGGTGCTGGCCGTCGAACGGCTGATGGGCATGGAGGTGCCCGAGCGGGCCACCTGGCTGCGGATGGCGCTGGCCGAGCTGAACCGGGTGCTCAACCACCTGATGTTCCTCGGCTCGTACCCGCTGGAGATCGGCGCGATCACGCCGATGTTCTACGCGTTCCGGGAGCGGGAGACCATCCAGGCGGTGATGGAGGAGGTCTCCGGCGGCCGGATCCACTACATGTTCAACCGGGTCGGCGGGCTGAAGGAGGAGGTCCCGGCCGGCTGGACGGGTCGGGCCCGGGCGGCGATCGGCGAGGTGCGCCGCCGGATGCCGGACCTGGACAACCTGATCCGACGCAACGAGATCTTCCTGGCCCGCACAGTCGGGGTGGGGGTGCTGTCGTCCGCCGACGCCGCCGCGTTCGGCGCGTCCGGCCCGGTCGCCCGGGCCTCCGGGCTGGACCTGGACCTGCGCCGCGACGAGCCCTACCTGGCGTACGGCCAGCTCGACGTGCCGGTGGTCACCAAGACCGCCGGGGACTGCCACGCCCGGTTCGAGGTGCTGCTCGACCAGGTGTACGCCTCACTCGACCTCGCCGAGCAGTGCCTGGACCGGGTGGACCGGCTCACCGGGCCGGTGAACACCCGGCTCCCGAAGGTGGTGAAGGCCCCGGAGGGGCACACCTACGCGTGGACGGAGAACCCGCTCGGCATCAACGGCTACTACCTCGTGTCGAGGGGCGAGAAGACGCCGTGGCGGTTGAAACTGCGCACCGCGTCGTACGCGAACGTGCAGGCGCTGGCGACGCTGCTGCCCGGCTGCCTGGTGCCGGACCTGATCGCCATCCTCGGTTCGATGTTCTTCGTGGTGGGCGACATCGACAAGTAGCCGGGCGCTGTACGCCGCGCTCCGTCGGCGGCCGGTCGGCCGGCGGTCAGGGCCGGCGGTCCGCCGAGCGGGCGCCACCGGCGCGGGGCGGGTCGTCGCGGGGCGGATGGCCGGACCACTCCCCGTCGGCGTTCTGATGCCGGCCGGTCCGTTCCGGGTCCGGCCGTCGGCCGCCCGGATCCTCGTCCCACCGCTGCTCGCCCTGGCTGCGTCCGGGGCGGGGCTCGCTCCGCCGCACCGACGCCCAGCGGTCCTCGACCCGGTACCCGCTGCCGTCGGCGTGCGCCGTGGCTCGCCGCTCTCCGACCCGGACCTCCCGGCCCCGCTCGTCGTCGTGCACCTCCGCCCAGCGGTCCCCGGCCCGCAGCTCCGACCACTGGCCGGGTCCGGCGGGTGCCGGCTCGGGCTGGTACGGGCGGGCACGCCCGGCACCGGCGGACCAACCCGGCGCGTCCCACGAGCCCCGGTCGGCGGGCCGGGCCCCGTCGGGCACACCCGCCCGCATTCCCCCGGACTCGTCGGCCCTGCCTGCCCGGCCGGGCTCGTCGACGTGATCTCCCCAGCCCGGCCCGTCGGCGGGGCGTCCCCAGTCCGGCCCGTCGGCGTGGCCGCGCCCGTCGTGGTGATCGGACCGGTCGGCGTAGTCGTACCGGCCCACCCGGCCGGCATCGCCGTACTGACCCGCCCCGCCTGCGTCGTCGGGCCGGCCGGCCCACGCGGCCCCGTCGCGCGATGCCGCCCCACGCAGGGCCTCGTCGCGCAGGGCCGTCCGGCCCGGTTCGTCCCGTGACACGGGCCACGCGGGTTCCTCACCCGGGACGGGCCAGGCGGGCGCCGCACGGGCGGCGGAGCGGCCGAGCGCGTGCCGTTCGGTCGGCTGCGGCGGCCGGGAGCGGTCGTCGGGCGGTTCGGGACGGGTACGGGCGGACGAGTCGGCGTGCCCGGCCCAGTGGTCCTCCGGCTCGGGGGCGACCGCGCTGGCCCACGGTCGCTCCTGCGGCGTGGACGGCCACCGGCCGGCGGGACCGGCACCGTACAGGCCCATGCCCGGTTCCGGCCCGTCGACGACGGTGTGCCGGGTGGTGACGTGCACGGTCTCGGTGTGCCGGACCAGCCCGACTGGGCGGGGAGTGGGCTCGGGGGCAATCGGGCGGGCAGCCGGCTCAGGGGCACCCGGCCCGGACGATCGGGCGTCGGGCTCGGCTGGCCGGGGCGCCGGTCCGGGGCCGCCGGGCTGGACGGGCCGTTCGGCCCCGGAACGCGGGGTCGGCCGGGGCCGGCGGACGGGTGGCTCGTCATCGTGGGCCGTCCCGGGCACCCGGACCCGCCCGGAATGGGCTTCGTCGATGTCCTGGGGGCGGCGCGCGTCGTCGTACGCCTCGGCGAGCGGGACCCGGGCGCGGCCGGCGCCGGCCGGCCTTTCGGCGGACGGCTCGGGGGCGGCGGCGGTCGCCACGGCGTCGAGCCGGCGACGCAGCGCCGCAACCTGGTCCTGGGCCCCCTGGGACGCGTCGAGCGCCTGGTTGCCGCGCTGCCCGGCGGCGGCGATCTCGCCGCGCAGCTCGCGGCGCAGCTCCTCGATGTCGTCGTAAAGGGCCTCGATCTCGGCCCGGCTGCCGCCGCCGTCCGTGCGCAGGGCGATCGAGAGACCGATCAGCACCACGGCCGTGACGGCGAGCACGGCGGCGAACCGCAGCGGCCCGTTGCCGTCGGCGACCAACAGGATCAGCGCCGCGACCGGGGCGAACGCCACGCCGGTCCAGAAGAGCACGGGCAGCAGACGGGACTCACGCCTGTCGGTGACGGCAACCGGGTCGGGCATGGGTGTGCAGCCTACCGAGAGTTCCAACGGCTGGGAACGGGGCGGACGCCCTGACGGGCACCGGTCGCCGGCGGCGCGGGGCCGCCGACGACCGGTGGTGGGTCAGCCGACCGCGAGGGCCCCGTCGGAGGAGAGGACCAGGCCGACGCTGGCGTTCCCCGTCGTCAAGGCGGTCTTGGTCTGCGGACCGGCCGCGTCCAGCGAGCTGAAGGAGCCGGCCTTGAAGTCGTAGACCTTGACCAGGCCGGCCTGGCACATCGGCCGCTGCGGGCACTCCGGCGGGCCGGCCAGCACGGTGGCGCTGCCGGAGCACTTGGCGGCCAGGTCGGAGAGGGTGCTGACCCCGTACTTGTCGGCAAAGGCCTTGGTGACGGCGAACGCGTTCTGGTCCTGGGCGGCCGACGGCGCGCCGAAGGCGAGGCCGGCCTTCTCGCCGCTGGCCTTGAGCGCGGCCACGGTCTTGTCCAGCTCGGGCGAGGAGACCGCCGGGGCGTCCTTGCCGTTGGCCTTGGTGTTCAGGAACTCGGCCATGGTCGCCGCGTACTCCGGGACGATCTGGATCTCGCCCTTCTCCAGGGCCGGCTCGTAGAGCTCCCGGTTGCCGATCTGCTGCACCTTGACCTGGTAGCCGGCGGCGGTGAGGGTGATCCGGTACAGCTCGGCGAGGGTCTCGCTCTCGCTGAAGTTGCCGGCGCCCACCACGATCGTGCCGCCCGGCCCCTTCTCCAGCCCCTGGGTGAGGTTGTTCGCCGCGGCGAACTCCTCCGCCGCGACCTTGGAGGTCTTGCGGTCCACGACGACGGCCTTGTTGAGGCCGATCAGCTTCGGCGTGTCCAGCGCCGCGGAGACCTTGTCGAGCGCCGCCACCAGCTGCGGCTTGGCCACCTTCGCGTTGATCGCCGGGAGGATGTTGTCGCTGTTCTGCAGCTTCTTGTCATCCGTCAGGACGACCAGTTGATCACCAGCCACCGGGGCGCACCCGGCTCCCGACGCGCCCTGCTCGGGCGCCTCGGTCCCGGAGGACCCGGCGTCCCCGCAACCGGTGAGAAACCCGGCCGCGGTAAGGACGCCGATCGCGCCGATTGCCAGGCGTGTACGTGCGCGCATCAAGCCCGCCTTCCGTGTCCCGGCGCGGCCCGTTCGGGCCGGCCGCGTGTCCGACGGGCGACCCCTCTTGTTCATCGCCCGCGATCTTCCACCCAACATCCTGACGGCCGACCCCGCCAACCCGAGGCGCGCTTTGTCACCGGATCGTCACACCGGAGGCGTACGAGGGCGGTCGGACGGCCCTGCCCTCAGGTGCCGGCGACGGCGTCCGCGGCGCGGCGGTTCGCCCGACGCCGGGCCGGGCGCAGCGGGCGCGGGGTGACCACCCGCTCGACCAGCGCCAGCACCAGTTCGGCCAGCACCGCCAGCCCGGCCACCAGCAGGCCCCCGGCGATGATCTGCCCGCCCCCGGCGGCGATGTCCAGGCCGAATCCGGTCCGGATGATCTGGCCGAGGCCGCCGCCGTTGACGAACGACGCCAGCGCGGCCGTCGCCACCACCTGCACCGTCGCGGTCCGGAAGCCGGCCGCCAGGTACGGCACCGCAAGCGGCAGCTCGACCCGGCGCAGCACCTGCCCGCCGGACAGCCCCATTCCGCGCGCCGCGTCCCGGGCCTCCGGGTCGGCCTGACGCACCCCGGTGTACGCGTTGGCCAACAGCGGCGGCACCGCGAAGACTGCCAGCGCGACCACCACCGACGGTCGGCCGAAGCCGAGGAAGGTCAGCGGCAGGATGGTCAGCAGGGCCAGGGTCGGCACGGCGAGGGTGACGTTGGAGACGAGCACGACCAGCCCGCCGCCCCGCCCGGTGTGCCCGAGCCAGAGCCCGACGGGCCAGGCCACCAGACAGCCGAGCAGCACGGCCGCCGCCGAGATGCTCAGGTGCTCGCCGAGCCGGTCCAGGACGCCGCCCGGGTTGGTCCAGTTCAGCGGGTCGTTGAGCCAGAGCACCGCCTGGCCGACCGGGTTGCTCACCGGATTACCCTCCTGCGGTCGTTCGTCGGCCCCGCCCCCAGGTCGCCCGCCGGGGGCGTGTCATGGCTGCTCGCCGGGCCCGTCCAGTGGCCGCTCATCGCATCCCGCGCAGCCAGGGGGTGGCCGCCCGGCCGATCCCGGCGAGGATCAGGTCCAGCACCAGGGCCAGCAGGACGCAGAGCAGCGTGCCGGTCATGATCTGGGCCTTGTAGAAGTTGTTCTGGAAGCCGGCGAAGATGAGCTGTCCCAGCCCGCCCCGGCCGACCACCACCCCGACGGTCACCAGCGCCACGGTCGACACGGTGGCCAGCCGCAGACCGGTGAGGATGCCGGGCAGGGCCAGTGGCAGCTCGATCCTCAGCAGCCGGCCCCACCGGCCGTATCCCATGCCCTCGGCGGCCTCGCGGACCTCGGGCGGGACCTGGCTCAGCCCGGCGACGGCGTTGCGGACGATGACCAGCAGCGCGTACAGCACCACCACGCTGAGCACGGTCACCGCCCCGATCCCCAGGTACGGCGCGAGGAAGGCGAACAGCGCCAGGGACGGGATCGTGTAGAGCACGCCGGTGAATGCGAGAATCGGGCCGGCGAGCGGGCGGAACCGGTGGGCCACCAGGGCGAGCGGCAGGGCCACCAGCGCGGCGATCAGCACCGCCCGCGCGGTCAGCGAGGCGTGGTCGCGCAGCGCGGCGAGGATCGTGTCAGAGTTGTCCCGCACGAACTGCCAGGAGAACCACGGGTTACCCGGGTCGGCCCGGTAGCTCAGGCGGAAGGACATGCGTGGACGTTACCCCGGGAACCACCGGTGACGCCGGCCAGAGTGCCGCGTCGATCGCTCTGGAGGGCATCCGTAAGCGCTACCCGGACGGCACCGAGGCGGTCCGCGAGCTGAGCCTGGAGGTCAGGGCCGGGGAACTGGTGGTGCTGATCGGCCCGTCCGGCTGCGGCAAGTCGACCGTGCTCAGGATGATCAACCGGCTGATCGAGCCGACCGGCGGCCGGATCCTGCTCGGCGACGAGGACGTGACCCGGGTCGACCCGGTCGAGCTGCGCCGCCGGATCGGTTACGTGATCCAGAACGTCGGCCTCTTCCCGCACCAGACGGTCCTGGCGAACGTCGGCACCGTCCCCCGGCTGCTCGGCTGGGCCCGGGACCGGGTGCGCCGCCGGTCCGAGGAACTGCTGGAGCTGGTCGGGCTGGACCCGGGGCAGTTCGGTCGCCGCTACCCGCACGAGCTGTCGGGCGGCCAGCGGCAGCGGGTCGGGGTGGCCCGGGCGCTGGCCGCCGACCCGGTGGTGCTGCTGATGGACGAACCGTTCTCGGCCGTCGACCCGATCGTGCGGACCCGGTTGCAGGAGGAGTTCCTCCGGCTCCAGGCGGAGGTTCGTAAGACCATCGTGCTGGTCACCCACGACCTGGACGAGGCGGTCCGGCTCGGCGACCGGATCGCGGTGCTCTCCGAGGGCGGCCGGCTGGAGCAGTACGACACCCCGGCGGCCCTGCTCGGGGCGCCCGCCTCCCCGTTCGTCCGGGAGTTCGTCGGCGAGGACCGGGGCATCCGCGCGCTCGCCGTGACCCCAGTCACCCGGGACGCGCTGGATCCGGCACCAGCCGACCCCGCCGGGCTGCCCGAGGTGGCGCTGGGCTCGTCGGCGTACGACGCGCTGGCCGTGATGCTCACCGCCGGGGCGGACCGGGCGCTGGTGACCGCCGACGGCCGGCCGGCCGGCGTGCTCACCCGGGAACGCGCGCTGGGGGCGGGACGCTGACCGCGCCGGGCGGCCGGGTCCCCCGCCCGCGGCCCGGCCCGGCCGCCGGGTCAGGCCCGGCCGCCCAGGCTGGCGGTGCCGATGATCCAGCCGGAGAGGAAGCCGTAGGTGGCACCGGTGCCGGCGGCCTGCAGCGCGGCGAGCAGCGACGGGTCCGGCCCTAGCAGCGTGCTGACCAGCGCGGCCAGGCCGGCGGCCAGCACGTACGCCCCCCAGCCGGAGAAGAACTGGCTGAACGACCCCTGCACCCGGGCCACCTGCGAGGCCGGGAGCAGGTAGAGCAGGGCCCCCGCCAGGATCACCAGCAGGATGGCCCGCAGGTCGGTGGCGAGCACCCCCTGCCCCGGGTCGTCGGAGCTGAGGCGCCAGGCCGGCCAGGCGAGCAGCCGCAGGAACCAACCGCCGGCCCCGTTCGGGTCGGTGCTGTCCTCCGCCCACCCGACGTACAACGGGCTGCCGCAGACCCCGACGAGCACCAGCACCGCGAGGATGCCGGTGCCGGCCGCGGTCCCGTACCTGCTGACCGTGGCGGAGCGGTTGGTGGGAGGCATGGCGCGACCAGTTCCCGGTACGCCCCGACGGGCAAACCTGCGGGTCACCACGGTCGGCCCGGCTAGCGCTTCATCAGGTAGTCGATGAACTTGGCCCGCAGCAGCGGAGCCGACTCCTCGTAGCCGTGCCCGGTCAGCTCCCGCCACAGCGCGGACGCCTCGTCGATGGTCGGGCCGACCGAGTTCGGTGCACCGTCCAACACGGCGGCCTCGTCGGCGTTGGGCAGGTGGCGCAGCACCGACCAGTAGAACCCGACGTCACGACGTTCCCGGGCCAGCGCGAACGCCCGCTCCCGCAGTTCCTCGGTGGAGAGCGCGTCCAGCTCCTCGAACGTGTTCCCGCCGGTGCCGGTGGAAGGTGTCTCGGTCATGCCGCCGAGCCTAACCGCCGAGATCACCGGGGGCGCGGCGGACGCGGCGCGGGCCGGGCGTGGGCGGCCACGCGGCGTACGCCGACGCCGTGCGCGCCGGGTATCCGTCGGCGGTGTACGGGCGGGGCGTCAGCGGTCGCCGCCGTCCCAGCGCGGAGGGTGGGTGTCCCAACGGGACGCGTCCCAGGGGTCCGCGGGTGTGTCGTCGGACCGGGTCGGCAGGGCGGGCGGCCAGTCCTCGACCGGCGCCGGCCGGGGCACCGACCAGCCGGAGCTGATGGCGCCGTCGCCGCCCGAACGGGCCTCCACGTCGGCACCCGCCGACCGGGGTCGCCCGTACGCCTCGACGAGCCGGGTCACCACCAGGCCGACGCCGAGCGCGGCCCCGCCCACCGTCCACCGGCTCACCTGCCAGCCCCGGGCCCTGGACCAGGCGAGCAGGACGGTGACCAGGCTCACCGCGAGCAGGGTCCCGAAGATCCCGCCGCGCCGGCCGTACGCGCTGGTGCCGGCGAGCAGCGCGGTGCCCACGGCGAGCACCGTCCAGCCCAGTCCCTCGGTCGGTACGACCGGCCCGGCGCCGTTGCCGGCGATCAGGATGCCGGCCAGCATGGCGAGGACGGTGGACAGGACGAACGAGACCACGACGACGGCGCTGGCCGCCCCGCCCCGGCGGCGGGCCGGGTCGGCCACCGCCCGGAACCGCCCGACCAGCCGGCGCACCGGTCGGATCGCCCCGAACAAGCCGCCGAGCACCGCCACCGCGGCGAAGCCGACGAAGAGGTAGAACGCGCTGTCGCGGGGGTCATACCCACCCTGCACGAGGACCGGCGTGGCCCGCCGCTCGATGTAGACCACCACGCCGGCCGCGCCGGCCAGACTCGCCGCCCAGCCCGGCACGTGCAGCACGACCACGGCCAGCCCCACCAGCAGACCGCCGACAGCAGCCACCGCCGCGGCGTGGCCCACCGCGACCTCGACCCCCCGGTCGCCCTGCTCGGCGAAGTGCAGTGCGGCGGCGACCGCGACCGGGCCCACCGCCAGGTTCACCGCCGCCGTCCGCAGGCTCAGGCCGGCGGCCAGGACGAGCAGCCCCACCGCCACCACGTCGACCAGCAGGACCCGCAGGCCGTCGTCGCGCAGCGCGGCCGGGTCGTCCCGCCACAGCAGCCAGGTCAGCACGGCCAGGCCGGCGGCGAGCACCAGCTCCCAGGTGACGTGCACGGCGACTCGATCCCGCCCCGGCTCGCCGTGCGTCGGGTCGTCGAAGACGTTCTCCAGCACCGCCGCGGGCACGCCCGACGAGGGCTGCACCGGGGCGTCGCGGCCCGGATCGTCGTACCCCATGACGCGTGCCCTCCCCAGGTCACGGCCGCAGGGTCCGACGCGGGCGGACCGGGGCGGCCGTTGCTCACCGGTCGCCAGGCACGGTACCTGCGCGCCGGGCCGGGCGTAACCCCCGCGCTCAGCGTCGACCCGGGCGGCTCTCCCGATCGCCGGTGTCACGCTCGTCCTCCGGCTGGTCCGGCACCCGGCAGGCCCGCTCCAGCCAGAGCGCGGCGGCCACCAGCGCGAGCGAGGCGAGCAGCCCCGCCCCGGCGGCCGGGCGGTCCTCGGTGGCCGCCTGGGTGCGCTCCACGAAGAGCCACCCGGTCAGCCCGGCGCACCAGCCGGCGAAGATCGCCCCGGCCAGCGCGGACGCCTTGGCCAGCACCACGAACCGGGCCACCAGCAGCGGGTTGACCGGGTCACGGCCCGGCTTGCGCTTGAGCCGGCCCTGGGTGTTGACCGCCGCGTACGCCTCCAGCACCGCCAGCGCGGCCAGCGTGACGACGGGCAGCCACGGCAGGCGGGGGAAGCCCTCGTAGTAGAAGCCGCTGATCGCCAGCCAGGCCACCGCTGCGGCGGCCAGTCCGGCGACGACCAGGGTGGAGATCCGGGTGGGGCCCATCCTGGACCGTTCGGGGTCCGTCCCGCGCGGCGGTGGGGACTGTGCCTGGGTCATGCCGGCCGGCTCCACTGGCTCATGTCGACGACTCTAACGCCAGATCCGGCCGGGGACTCAGTTCCAGGGCGTCACCGGCCACCGGTTCGGCGTTCAGCAGATCGGTCAGCCAACCGTGCCCGGGCAGCCGCCCGTACGGCTGGATGTCGATCCACGGCCGCAGCACGAACGCCCGCAGGTGGGCCCTGGGGTGCGGCAGCGTCAGCTCGGGGTCGTCGCTGCGCACCGGCTCACCCGCGTCGTCCCACACCGCGACCACGTCGACGTCGAGCGTGCGCGGACCGAACCGGCGCTGCGGGTCGCGCTCGCGGCCGGCCCGCCGCTCGGCGGCCCGGGCCCGCGTCAGCCAGTCCCGTGGGGCCGCCGCCGGGTCCTCGACCAGCACCACCGCGTTGAGGTACGCCGGCTGGTCCGCGTCGCCCCACGGCGGGGTCTCGTAGACGCCGGAGACCAGCAGCACCGCCTCGCCGAGGGTGTCCACGGCCGAACGGAGGTGGGCCACCCGGTCGCCGAGGTTGCTGCCGAGGGAGAGCAGGGCGCGGGTCACGCCACACCCCCGTTCCCGGCGGACGGGGGTGGCGGCTCCGGTTGCGGCTGCGGCTCCGGTTGGGGCTGCGCCGGCGCCGTGCGGCCGGTGGTCGACGTCGGGCCGCCGCCGGGCGGGTGGGCCGGCGGGCCGGAACGGGTCCGGGTCATGGTCACCGCGACATCGGTGAAGGCGTGCGGGACCGGGGCCTCGGGCTTGTGCACGGTCACCGTCGCCCGGACCACCCGGGGGTCGGCCAGACAGATCGCGAGGAGCCGGTCGGCGAGCGTCTCGATCAGGTTGACCGGCTCCCCCGTGAGCACCTCGACCAGCCGGTCGGCAAGCTCGCCGTAGTGCACCGTGTCGGTCACGTCGTCGGAGCGGGCGGCCGGCGCGAGGTCCAGTTCGAGGACGGCGTCGACGACGAAGTCCTGCCCCCGCTCGCGCTCGAAGTCGTAGACGCCGTGCCGCCCGTGCGCCCGCAGGCCGGTCAGCGTGATCCGGTCGGTCACCGGTCCCCCTCCGTCTGGATTCCGTCGATCCGCTTACCGCCGGCCCGGTCGGACACGAGGCGGGGACGGCCGCCGGCCCGCCAGACGGCCAGCGCGTCGACCGTGCCGAGCACGTCGTGCACGCGTACCCCCCAGGCGCCCGCCGCCACCGCGAGCAGGCTGGTGGCGACGGTGGCCGCCTCCCGCCCGGCGGTCGGCCGGGGGACGCCGTCGGCGTCGGCGAGCAGCCGGCCCAGGTACGACTTGCGGCTGGCCCCGAACAGCAGCGGGAAACCGAGCTCCAGCAGCTCGGGCAGGCGGGCGGTGAGCTGCCAGTTGTGCTCGGCGGTCTTGGCGAAGCCGAGGCCCGGGTCGACGACGATGCGGTCGGCCGGCACACCGGCGGCCAGCGCGGCGTCGATCCGCTGGGCCAGCTCGGCCCGGACATCGATCACCACGTCGGTGTAGTGGGCCAGCTCGCGCATCCCCCGGGAGTGCCCCCGCCAGTGCATCAGCACCCAGGGGCAGCCGGCGTCGCGGACCACCCGGGCCATGTCCGGGTCCGCCTGACCTCCGGACACGTCGTTGACCACGGCGGCCCCGGCCGCGAGGGCGGCCTCGGCGACCCGGGCACGGCTGGTGTCGATGCTGACCGCGACGCCGGCGGCGGCGAGCTCCCGGATCACCGGCAGCACCCTGGCCTCCTCCGTCTCCGCGTCCACCCGGTCCGCACCGGGGCGGGTCGACTCGCCCCCGACGTCCACCAGGTGCGCGCCGTCCACCGCGAGTCGCACCCCGTGTGCGACGGCGGCGGTGAAGTCGGCGTACCGGCCGCCGTCGGAGAACGAGTCGGGCGTGACGTTGAGGACACCCATCACCACCGGGGCCTGCGCCCGCACCAGATCGGTCACGACTGCACGGTACCGGTCGTTCCGGCGGCTCCCGGCGGCCCGGTCCGTCGCAGCACGAACGGCCCTGACATGCGCATTGGAACAGGTGTACGATCGGACGTCCGGGTCGTTCCGGGTCGAGTCTTCGCGGCTTGTCGCAAAGGGGGGCGGCCCGTACCCTTTGGAATTGCCCAGCAGTGAGACGGCGAAGCCTGGAGGGAGGGTCAAAGCGGGAAAAATCCCCCCAAAGCTCACCACCCTCCGTGGTGGGCAACGGACGCAGGGTCGCCGACGCTGCGCCTAGTAAGCACCATCCCGCCAGGCTTGCCTACTGCACCGCCGCGGCTTCGCCGGCCGCGACATGGGGAGGTTCCAGTGATCGCCATCGAGCTCATGGAGACGACGACGTCCGCCGTCAGCCACGCGCTCCACACCCTGGCGTCGACTCCACTCGCCGAGCCGGCGCCCAAGGGCATCGACACCAACAACATCGTCACCTTCTTCGCCAGCAAGATCGCTCCGATCCTGCTGGCCGTGCTCGGCGTCATCTTCATCGGCCGGGCCAGCCGCGGTGAGATCTCCAAGGTGCTGACCAGCTCCGCCATCGCGATCGTCGGGCTGGCCTTCATCGCCGGGGCGGCGACACTCTTCTTCATCGGTGACTACCTGATCGACCTGATCTTCGAATAGGCGCGGGCAAATGCGGCTGCGCACCGACGACGACATCTACCGGGCCCGCCTGGTCTACCTCGGGCCGCCCGGCTACACCCTGCCCGTGCACCTGCCGTACGCCCAGTACGGCCTGTTCATGCTGCTCGTACCCCTCTACATGTTCATCCACTGGCTGTTCACGCTGCGGGTCGAACTCTTCCCGGCCTGGGAGATCGCCCTCGCCATCGTGAGCACCTCGTTCATCTTCCGGTACGTCGACCCGGACCGGCCCGCGCGCATGGTGATCCGTACCGCGCTGACCGACTGGCGACGCACCCGGGAGTCGGCCGTCGAGCAGCGCGACCCGCGCATGGTGGCGAGCCGGATCAGGATCCGGGAGGAACTGGCATGACCGGGCGTACACCGATCGGGCGGTCGCGGCACTCGGGTGAGGCGGTGGCATGAGCCGCTCTTCCACGCCGGGTTCCCCGGCAGGACGCCACACCGCACCGCAGGGTAACCGTGCGCGCTCGTTCGACTACCCTGTGGGCGAAGAGCTGGACGAGGTCGCCCTCGACCCGGCGCTCGCCACCACGCCCGGTCACGGCCGGGTCGGGGTCTTCCAGGCGCCACGCCCCGCACCGGGACGCCCGGGCGCACCGGAGCCGCCCGCGCCGATGGTCGCCGAGAACGCGGACATCGACTCCCCGTTCCTCGACCTGTTCGGCGGCGCCCACCCGGTGGCGTCCCGGCCCGCGCTGCCGGCCCCGCCCCGACCGACCGGCCGGGACCTGCCCGCGATCCCCCACCAGCAGGTGGCCGCCGTACCGCCGCCCGCCCGCGCGGAGGTGCAGCCGGCCCCCGTCGAGCGGTCCCCCTCGCCGGTCGAGCGCACCCCGGTACCGGCACCGGCACCCGCCCCGCAGAGCCGGGCCCGGGTCCCCCAGCAGCCGGTGGACCGGCTCCCGGCGGTCCGTCCCGCCGCGGGGCCCGACCTGCCCCCGCCCCCGGTCACCCAGGTCACTGACCCCGACGACGAGACGTACGGCTGGCGCGACGTCGCGCCGCCCGCCGTCCGGGAGCCGGAGCGGCCCCCGCACCGGATGCCCGAACCGCACCGGGAACCGGAGCTGGCGACCCGCCACGCGCCCGAGCCGGCACCGGCGCCGGCCAGCCGGGAGGCCACGCCGCCCCGCCAGCGCACGGTCGACCGGCGCGACCGGCCAGGCAAGCCGGCCCGGCCCGACAAGGCCGGGAAGGCCGCGAAACCGGCCAGGCAGGCCAAGCCGGTCCGGGCACCGAAGATCAAGTTCGGGGATCGGGACCCGTCGGTCGAACTGGCCATCACAGAGATCGCCGGCCACCTGACATTCACCCCCAACACCGTCACCGCCTGGTACTGGCTGCCCGAGGTGCGCTGGGCGTTCCGGCCGGACGCCGAACGGGAGGCGCTGCTCGCCGCCATCTCCGAGCAGTACGCCGGGCTCGCCGGATTCCGGCTGCACCTGCGCCGCACCACCCGGCCCTTCCCGGCCGACGAGTGGGCCCGCACCATCGACACGCACACCGCAGCCCCGCTGCCCGACGTGCCGGGCACCGCCGGCTGGGGCGACCATTTGGTGGCGGCCCAGCGGCACCTGCTCTCTGTCAACCACGCCGAGGGGCAGACGTACCTCGGCGTCACCTTCGCGCGGCGCTCCCTCGGCGACTCGCTCACCGAGCGACTGCTGCGCACCTTCGGCCGGGGCGTCGCCGAAGGCGAGCGCCGCAAGCTCGGCCGCACCGTCGAACAGTTCGACGAGGTGCTGGGCGCGTTCGGCATGCGCGGGCGGCGGGTGACCGCGCAGGAGCTTGAGTGGCTGCTCTACCGCTCGGTCGCGCTGTGCATGGCCCCACCCGGCACCCTCTCCCCCATCACCAACGGCCGGTGGGAGCGCGGAGACCTCCTCGCCCTCACCGAGCAGGTCGAGCGCTACCGCACCCCGTACGGGTCGACGGTGAAGCTGGTCAACCGGATGACCGGCGAGGAGCGGCACGTGGCCGTGCTCGCGGTCGGCCGGATGGAGCCGTTGGAGATCCCCGAGCGGCACGAGCCCTGGCTGCACTTCCACGAGCGCCTGCCCTGGCCGATGGAGATCTCCACCCGGGTCGACATCCTCGGCTCCGGTGACTCGTTCCGCAACCTTGAGCACCGGCTGCGGATGATCCGCTCCCAGCAGCTCGACTACGCCGAACACGGCATCGACGCCCCGCCCGAGCTGGAGCGACTGGCCAAGCGGGCGCTGGTGATCGGCGACGAGATGACCACCGGCCTGCCGGTGGACTCCGCCCGGGCGCACGGCTGGCACCGGATCGCGGTCGGCGGCCGGACCCGGGAGGAGTGCCTGGAACGGGCCCGCCGGCTGATCCAGCTCTACTCCCGGGAGCTGCGCGTCTCGCTGCAACACCCGAAGAACCAGGACTGGCTGGCCCGGGAGTTCATCCCCGGCGAGCCGATCGCCAACACCGGTTACGTCCGCCGGATGCCGGTCAACCTGCTCGCCGCCGCGCTGCCACAGGCCGCGTCGACGGTGGGCGACCGGCGCGGCGACCTCATCGGGCGGACCGCCGGCACCTGCCGCCGGCCGGTCTTCCTCGACATGCACTTCCCGATGGAGGTGCGGGAACGCTCCGGGCTCGCGGTCTTCGTCGCCGAGCCGGGCGGCGGCAAGTCGACGCTGCTCGGCGCGCTGGGCTACCTCGCCGCCCGGCGCGGGGTGCAGGTGACCCTGCTCGACCCGTCCGGGCCGCTGGCCCGGCTGTGCAACATGCCGGAGCTGCGGCCGTACTCGCGGGTGCTCAACCTGACCGGCTCCGAGCAGGGGACGCTGGCACCGTACGCGCTCATCCCGACGCCGCTACGCAGCGAGTTCAGCGCCGGCGCGACCGGCGACCGGGAGTTCGAGATCGCGATCTCCAACGCCCGCGCCGAGCGCCGCATGCTGGTACAGGACATCTGCATGATGCTGGTGCCGCCGCAGGTGGCCCGGGAGGCGTCCACCGCCACCCTGTTCCGGCACGCCGTGCGCCAGGTGCCGGCAGAGGAGACGTCCACCCTGGACGACGTGGTCGCCTGCCTGGGTCAGCTCGACGCCGACGCCGGCAAGGAACTGGCCAACCTGCTGCTGGACACGGCCGAAATGCCGCTGGCCATGCTCTTCTTCGGCCGCCCGCCGGAGGGTCTGCTCGGTGCCGACGCGGCGCTCACCGTGATCACCATGGCCGGGCTGCGGCTGCCCGACCTCAAGATCGAACGGGAGTACTGGTCGGCCGAGGAGGCCCTCGCGCTGCCCATGCTGCACACCGCCCACCGGCTGGCGGTACGCCGCTGCTACGGCGGTTCGATGTCATCGCGGAAACTGGTAGGCCTGGACGAGGCGCACTTCATGGAGGGTTGGCGCTCCGGCCGATCGTTCCTGGTCCGACTCGCCCGCGACTCCCGCAAGTGGAACCTCGCCGCCCTGGTCGCTTCGCAGAACCCGCGGGACATCCTCGGCCTCGACGTCCAGAACCTCGTCTCCACCGTCTTCGTCGGCCGGATCGCCGAGGACACCGAAATCGCCTCCGAGGCGCTGCGGCTGCTCCGCGTCCCGGTCAACGACGGGTACGAGGCCACCCTGGCCTCGCTGTCGACCGCGGACGCCACCTCGGCCGTCCGGCTCGGCTTCCGCGAGTTCGTCATGCGCGACGTCGACGGGCGGGTGCAGAAGGTCCGGGTGGACGTGTCGTACGTCGACGGGCTGCTGGATCACCTGGACACCACCCCCGCCGCAGTCGCCGCGACGGCTGGGCAACTGCCGACCAATCTCCCGGACCTGGAGGCGTGACATGGCGAGGGTGCGGGCCCGGTTAGCGGCGTTCCTGCTCGCGCTCGGCGTACTCGCCGGGGCCACCGTCGCCTGGCCGTTGGTGGGCGGCGACCCGGCGTACGCAGCCCCGCCGACGGCCCAGGCCCGCGCGGATCTGTGCACCACCCAGGAGTGGCAGGCCGACTTCCGCACCTGCGTCGGCAAGCTGACCGAGGTCAGCAAAGACCAAGTCAAGTGCCGCAACGCACCGGTCCCCGCCGCACCCGACTCCGGGCTCGCCGGCTGGTTCGCCGCCCGTCCGGACTCCGCCAAACTGCCCGGCCCGAAGGGCCTCTACAGCGACTACGGGTACGCGGGATACAGCTACCCGACGTACGACATCCCGGGCGGCTGCGCCTCCGCGGTCATCCACCCGGACTACAAGTTCACCACTACCGTGGCGAACGGCGAGTTCATGATCGCCACGGCCATCATCGGCGGCTCGAACGCGCTGCGAGAACGGGCCTGGGACCCCCGGTCGATGTGGGGCTGGGCCGACCCGCTGGTCGAGCAGGCTACCAAGGCCGTCTACCAGAAAGTGTTCAGCGTCTTCGGCATCGTCACGCTGTGCGTGGTGGGCCTCTACCTGCTCTGGCGCTCCCGCCAGTCGGACATGAGCAACGCCATGACCACTGCGGGCTGGGCCCTGCTGGTGATGGTGGCTGTTACGGCCCTGGCCGCCTGGCCGGTCAAGTCCGCGAACATCGCCGACGGCACGCTCGTCACCACCCTCGGCGTCGTCCACGACGCGGTCGGCCCCGCGACCAGAGACATTCCAGCGGACAAGTGCGCTCTGCCGAGCCCTGATGCCTGCATCGACAAGCGCCCCCCTGCCGTCCGGGCCAGTGACACCGCCACCGAGTCCATGCTCTACCGGAACTGGCTGCGCGGAGTGCTCGGATCGGCCGACAGCGAGACGGCCAAGAAGTACGGCCCCGTGCTCTACGACGCGAAGTCGATCTCCTGGGAGGAGGCGGAAAAGCTCCGGTCCAATCCGAAGACGCGCGAGGCGACCATCGACGCCAAGCAGCAACAGTGGGCGCGGGTCGCGCAGCAGATCAAGGACGAGGACCCGGAGGCGTACGAGTACCTCCAGGGCGTCCGGGACATGGACCGGGTCGGTTCCGGCTTCATCGCAGTGCTCGCCGCGCTGCTCTTCGCGATGTTCGACCTCACCGCCTCGCTACTGGTCCTGCTGGGCTTCCTCATCTTCCGGTGGGCGGTGATCGCGGCCCCGATCCTGGGCACCGTGGGCCTGATGCGTCCGGCGAGCGCCGGACTGCGGCGGCTGGCCAACGCCGTCGTCGCCGCGGTGTTCAACATCGCCATCTTCGGCACCGGGGCCGCGATCTACCTCTTCGCCGTGGACCTGATCATGAGCACGGCGACCCTGCCTGGCTGGCTCCAGGTGGTGCTGGTGTGGCTCTGCGGGGTGGTCGGCTGGCTGCTGCTGCGCCCGTACCGTCGGATCACCCAGCTCGGCGGCAAGGACAGCAGCGAGGCCGTCAGCTCGGCCGGCTCGTGGCATCGTCGGTTCTTCCGGGACATGCGCACAGCCGCACGGTTGGACGTGGCCGAACCGGGCGGAACCGCCGAGCCCACCCTGGCCCGGCGGCGAGGCGTGGGACTGGAGCAGCGCAGCCTCCGGCCGGAGGCCCGGCACGAGGATCCGAGCCAGGCCAAGGCCGCCACGACCACCGCCGCCACCACCACCGCCACCGGCACGGCCACCGGCACCGCCACGGCCAGCGAGCGGCAGCGACCGGACGGCAGCGACCGCTCGGATGAGGCCACCTCGCCCGAACAGCAGGGCACCGCGCGTCCCACCGCGCCCCAGCCCCGGCGTCGCCAGCCAGCAACATGGACCGAGCCGGACGTGCCCGAGGAAAACCCGTCCTTCGTCATCTACCGTCCCGGCTCCACCAAGCCCGCGACCTCGCGGCCCACCGCGCCGCGGATCCGCACCGAGGCGCGGTGAGTGTGATGCGACGGGCGATTGAATTCCTGTTCACGAAGGCGCTGAGGTCCCGGCTGGGCATCGCGTTGGCCATCGGCGTCCTCGTGGTGGGGGTTCTCGGAGCGGCGCGGCTCTTCTCCGATTCGGTGGGCCCGGCGACGGGCCTGAGCAACCGACCGAGTGAGCCGATCACCACAGTCGACCCGACTGCCGGGGACGACGGCGTGGTCGGGAGCACCACGCCCCCGTCCCCGGTGAGCCGTCCGGGCGCACCGCCGCCCGAGCAGGTCGCGGACAGGTTCACCGCCGCCTGGCTCGGTGGTCGCGACGACAGGGCCGACGAATGGCATGCCGCCCTGCGCCCGCTCTCCACGCCGGAACTGACCGAGGAACTCGCCGGTGCCGATCCGGCGGGGGTCCCGGCGAAGCGGACGACCGGAGAACCGAGCCTCCGGCCCCGGACGGAGCGCTTCGTGGAGGTGTTGGTGCCGCTCGACTCGGGGCGTCTACGGCTGGAGCTCGTGGCTCCGGACGGGCAGTGGCTGGTCGACGCTGTGGACTGGGAGCGGACATGAGCGATCACCTCGAAGGCGGGGCCCCACGCCGCCGGCAACTGCGCGTCGGGGCCCTGGCCGCCGCGCTGACCGCGGCCCTCACGCTGCTCTGCTGCACCGGCGGCACGGCGGCGTTCTTCCTCACCGAACTGAGCGGCGGTGGGGATGACCTCTCCCCCGAGGCCCGGTCCGGCTGCGGACGGACGCACCAGGTCAACGTGTCAGGAAAGATGCCGCGCTTCGCCCAGTACGGCGACAGTCAGATCCGCAACGCCGCCGTCATCATCAAGGTCGGCTCCGACATGAAGGTTCCGCCCCGGGGATGGGTCGTCGCGATCGCCACCGCCATGCAGGAGTCCGGTCTGCGCAACCTCCCCCACCTCGGCAGCCGCAACGACCATGACTCGGTGGGCCTCTTCCAGCAACGCCCCAGCCAGGGCTGGGGCTCACCGGCACAGTTGCAGGACCCGGCCTACACGTCCCGGAAGTTCTACGAGAAGCTGGTAAAGGTCCCCAACTGGGAGCAGATGTCGTTGACCCGGGCCGCCCAGCGGGTGCAGGTCAGTGCCTTCCCGGATGCCTACGCCAAGCACGAGGAACTGGCCAGCAAGATCGTGGACGCGCTCGCCGGGGGCGCAGCCCGCACGGTGCAGGTGGCGAAGCAGAACATCTGCAACGCGGCCACCCGAGGCCAGATCGCCGCCTCGGGCTGGACCGCGCCGATCCCCGGTGGCGTCGGGTCCGGGTTCCGGACCGCGAGTCGGCCCAGCCACAACGGCGTCGACATCGGCGCGCCGAAGCACACCCTGATCCGCGCCGCCGCCACCGGCCGGGTGCTGGTAGCCCGCTGCGACCCCGACCATCGCGGCGGCCGGAGCTGTGACGTGGACGGTTGGCCGGGCAAGGGCGGGTGCGGCTGGTTCGTCGACATGCTGCACGCCGGCGGATACGTCACCCGGTACTGCCATATGATCGTCAAACCCCGGGTTGTTCCCGGTCAACTCGTGAAGGCCGGCGAGGTGATCGGGGAGGTCGGCACCAGCGGCAACTCCTCCGGGCCACACCTGCACTTCGAGGTACACCTCGACGGAGATCGTTCCAGCCGGGGTGCCGTCGACCCGGTGTCGTTCATGCGGGACCGGGGCGCGCCGCTGAACGGCAAGGCGTGAGGCCCTGGGGCGCATGACCGGGCCATTCCCCGACCCCTTCGCCGACCAACCCGACTGGGCCCCTCTGCGACCCCGGCCGATCGAGATCGTGCCCGCGACCGTCCGGGTCGACCTACGCGGTCAGCGGGTCCTGATCGGGCTACCGGGCCTCGGTTGGCGCGGTGACCTGCGTGCCGACGAGCGGGTGGTGCAGAACAGCCGCACCTACGTACCGGTCATTCCGGAGCAGGAGTGGTATCGCGCCGAGTCCGAGCAGGTCGAGGTGTTCGCTCCACTCGTGCCGGTCGAGCGGGTCTGGGTGGAGTCCGTCGGAACCCGGCCGGGCGGCGGAGCACCCCAGGAATCCGGTGTCCACCTGGTGTCTCTGGACGCGCCGACCCACCGCGCGCCGACCCCGGTGTTCGATGCCGGCGTTGTCACCGGGCGGCGAGTCGTACACGTCACGGACACCGGGGAGCAACGGGACCTGCGTGCGGTGACCGAGACCTACTCGGGCACGGACGGAGACATCTGCGTGCGGGTCACTCCGGAGTTGGAGTGGTACCGCTGGGCCTGGCGAGGACAGCCCCCGACGACCCTGGAGGTCCCGGTCCACCTGCTCTGGATCGAGTGATGCACCTCAGGCAGCGGGAGCTCCGTTACACACTTTCCAGCCGTCATCCACACGACTGACGTTGAACTGCCACGGTTGTCGATCGCTCTGTGAAATCCCGTCCACGTGCGCAGAGATAATCAAGTCGACATCCACCTGAGCCATGTCGCCCTGGTTGTGGACGTCCAATCTGCCCCAGCTCACCGAGATCGTCGTGGAGAAGCGCTTCTCTCGCGCGAGGAGGTCGTCGCGAAGTGCCCGAAGCTCGTTCAGCTGCGGAGGGTTGACGGAGCATGTGAATTGTTCGGCTCTGACATCGTTGCGATCCACCAGGAAGGCGCGCAGGTAGTTGTCGACCACCACATCGGGGGCGCTGCGGTCCGGGGTGGTGGCGCGTTCGTACAGGACGAAGGCGGTCGCCACGCCTCCGAGCATCAGCAGGCCGACCACCCCGGCGACCACGGTGACGACGGTGCGCAACCGACGCGGCGGACGGACCGGCGCCGGTGCCCCGGACGGGGGCGCCAGTTGCTCCGGCGGGGTCCGTTGCGCCGGTACGCGGGAGACCTGGGAACCGGCGGAGGGCTGCACTGATTCCACCCCTTGAGGCTATCGGCTGGACGCCTCGTACCCAATGCCCCAGACGCCACCGATCATGACCGGGGCACGACTGGCCCGGCCCGCTGCGCGCCCGATCGCTGAGGACGGGGGCGTGGCCGCGCCGTGATGAGGGGACCGGCGCTCTCGACGCGAGGAGCCACCCCGCACCACCACCACCGGAAAGCCCTCGTGCCGGTAATCACCCGGCACCTGGGCGCAGCGCCGTGGCGCATCCCGGAGGGGGGCGCCGACCTGGGATACGGTCACTGCGCGGGGAGGGGTTGCCAGCCTCGGGAAGAGGGGTGGACGCGGTGGCCGGTCCGAGGACACGCACAAACCGCGCCGCTGCCCTGCACCGGAGGGCGGAGGCGACGGCCACCGCAGCGGCCGGCATTCTGGACGAGATCCGGCCCGCGCCGGCCGACCAGCGCCGGCAGTACGAGCTCGCGGACCGGCTCCGTAGCACGGCGGCCCTGCTGGCGCCCGGCTGGGCCGGGGAACCACTGGAGACGGTCGCCGCGGAGGCTCCCTCGGGGGAGGGGCCACCGGCTTTCGTCCGGGTCGGCACCGCCGCCCCGCTGGAGGACGCGCGCTTCCCCGCGCTGGTGCCGCTGCTCGGAACAGGGCACTTGGCGATCGACACCGACGTTCGTGACCCGCGGGTGGCCGGGCTGCTCCGGGCGATTCTGCTTCGCCTGCTCGCGGCGACGCCCGCCGGTTGCCTGCTGGTCCGCGCCGTCGACGCGGTCCGCACCAGCGACGCGGTCCGCACCAGCGACGCGGTCCGCACCAGCGACACGATGCGCACCAATGCGAGTGCCGGGCCGGCCGTAGCGCTGCCCGACACCTTCGCGCCGTTCTCGGCGCTCGCGGACGCCGGGCTGCTACCCCCACCTGCGGTGGACGTCGCCGGGCTACGGGCGGTACTCACCGAGGCGGAACAGTGGGTGGCTCCGGGCACCGGCCGACCGCGCCGCCACGACCGAACGCTGCTGCTGGTCGTCGCCGCGCTGCCCGAGCTGACCGGGCCGACCGACCTGGGGCGGATCGAGGCGCTGGCCGAGCAGGGACGCGCCGCCGGGCTACACCTCGTCGTGGCGGGTTGGCCCCCGGCCGGTCCGTACGCGACCCGCGCCCCCCTGCCGCAGGCCACCCCGTTGTCCGTACGCAACGCGTACTCGCTGTTGGGCGACCCTCCCGGCACCTCGTTCGCCGGCCCGGGCGCGGAGCCGCCCGGAGGGCTCAACTCGCCCGTCTTCGTCGACGACGATCCACCCCCGGCACTGGTCGACGAGGTCTGCCGACGGCTCGCCGAGGAGGTGGAGGCCGGCTCCCGGCTCAGCCTGGCCGACCTGCTCCCCGACCCGGACGAGCCACTGTGCACAGCCAGTTCGGCGGAGGGGATCGCCACCACTGTCGGGGACGCCGGCGGCCGGCCGGTGACTGTCGGCTTCACCGAGCTGACCCCGCACTGGCTGGTCAGCGGCCGGTCCGCCGCAGGCCGCGCCGCCTTCCTCACCAACGTGCTGCTCGGTCTCTCCGCCCGGTACGGCCCGGACGAGCTGGTCCTGCACCTGGCCGACCTCGGTGAGGGCGAATCGTTCGCGGAGTTTCTCCAGACCGAGCGGGACCGGTCCTGGGTGCCCCAGGTCCGTACGGCGGGAATGGCCGCCGACCGGGAGTACGTGCTGGACCTCCTCGGTGAGCTGGCCGCGGAGGTCCAGCGTCGAGAGGAGGCCGGGCAGCGCGCCGGCGGCCAGCGGTTCACCGCCCTGCGGGAGCACCAGTCCCTGCCCCGGGTGGTGTGCGTGATCGACAACCTCCCGCTGCTCCTCGCGGACCGGGACCGGCTGGCCGCCGAGGCGACAGCCCGGTTGGACACCCTGGCGCGCTCGGGCCGGGCGTACGGGGTCCACCTGGTCCTGGCCGGGGAGGGCGACCTCGGGATCGCCGGTGGGCAGACGACCCGAGACTCGATGCTCGGGCAGTTTCCGGTGCGGGTGGCGCTTGCCGGCGGCGGCCCGGTGCTGGAGCCGAGCAACGACGCCGCCGCCGGCCTGCCGGTGGGCAGCGCGGTGGTGAACACGGCGGGCGGGCTCGGCGGGCCCCGGGGCGCGACCCGGGGGCATGAGCGGATGGTCCGGTTCCCCGACCCTCACGAGGACCCGGAGGGTATCGCGGAGCTGCGACACCGGCTCTGGGAGGCCCGGGCGGAGCGATCCGCGCCCCCGGTCGTCTTCGCCGGCTGGGCGCGTCCGCTCTTGCGCAACGACCCCCGCTACCGGGCAGCCTTCGCGGGTCGGGCCCGTGGACCGGCCGCCCTGCTCGGCCGTGCGGTGGACCTGTCCCGGTCGACGGTGGCGGTGCCGATCGGCCCGGCCGCCGGCCGCAACATCGCTGTCCTGGGCCCAGGGGTGGAGGCCGCCGCGCTGCTCGCGACCGCAGCCCGCAGCGTCGCCGCGCACCACCGGCCCGGCACGGGACGGTTCGTCATGGCCACGCTCGGCGCCGATGCGGTGCCGGTGGCCGACGCGCTCGCCGCCGACCTCGCCGGCCAGCATCGGGTGGACCGGGTCGGCCTGCCGGGCCTGCTCGCCGCGCTGGACACCGACGAGCCGGGCTACCTGGTGGTCTTCGGTCTCGACGGACCCGCCCCGCAGGAGCTGCCGCCGGACCGGCTGCGGGCCCTGCTGCGGGAGGGCCCTCCGACCGGCCGGCACCTGCTCGGCTGGTGGCGCACGGTGCCGCCGTTCACCGCGGTCGTCCAGGCCGAGGGCGAGGTCGACAAACTCGCTGCCGTCGTGGCGGTGGGCGTGCCGGGAACGCAGCTCACGGCGGTGTTCGGCCACCCGGTGCAGTGGCGTCCCCGCAAGAACCGGGCCATGCTCTGGGACGGCCCGGACGAGCGGGGCGTCCTCCTGGTGCCGTTCGCCGAACCCCCGGTGGGGTCCGTCCCCGGGAACGGAACCAACGCCGCGAACGGGGCCGACGCCGCGAACAACGCCGGCAACGGGGCCGATGCCGCGAACAGCACCGGGGCCGATGCCGTGAACAACGCCGGAGGCGGGGACGCAGCCGAGGCCACAGGCGGGGCTGACGCCGCAGGGACTGGGGAGAGCGCATGAGCCGGGAGCCGACCAGCATCGCCGATGCGGCGACGGCTGCCGCCCCGGTCAGGCAGCGTTCCGGTGCCGATCCCGCACCGCCCCGTCCCGCCGACGGCGCGACCGCCTGGACGGAGTACGTCGCCGCGGCCCGGCAGCTCGACGGGGTGCGCCGGAGCGCGGCGACCGCCGCGACGGAGCAGGCCCGCGCGGTCCGGGCCGCCCGGGAGGAACTGACCGCGGTACGCGAGCGACTCGCCCCGCAGCGGTCCCGGCTGCGAGAGCTGGGCGTACCCCCGATGGTGCTGGTGCCGTCGCCGCCCGAGCTGACGGAGGCGGCCCGGAGCATGGTGGGTGGGCCGACGGCGGTGCTGGGCGCGCTGCGGGCGGCCCGGGGCTGGGCGGACGCGGCGGACGGCGTGCTGGCCGCGCGCAGCCCGCTCCGCCCGGGGGCCTGGCCGCCGAAGGTCCGCAACCTGCTGGTGTACGGGCCGTTGGCACTGGTCGTACCGCTGCTCCAGGTGGTGCTCTACCTGGCTACCGGCACCGGCCCAGCGAGCGTGGTCGCGTTGATCTGTGGGGTGCCGATGCCGGTGGCTGCCTTCGTCACCGGCTGGCTCGCCGTCGGCCGGCTGTTCGACGGGCCGACCGGTCCAGCGGCTGCCGGGGAAGCCACCCGCCGGACTTCGAGCCCGGGTACGCCCGGCGGCACGGCCGACGGCCCGACGGAGTCCGCCCCGGGTGTCCCGGTGGTTGCCGGCTCCCGTGGTCGGGTGGACCCGACGGGCGTGTCGTTGGCGGCAGTCCGCGCGTCAGGCCGTCGGACCGGCGGGGGCGGTGCCGTGGACGATCCAGCGGCGGCCGTCGGGGCGGTGCCGAACCCGGCGACCGGTGGTCGAGTGGACCGGACCCCCCGGTGGGGTGCCCTGGTCTGCCTCGTCCCGGCGGTGTCGACCACGGCGGGACTCGTTCTGGCGATGCTGGCCGGCTGACCCGCCCGCCGGGCCGGACGCGGCGCGCCCGTGCGGGCCCATCCCGACCTGGGCGGACTCCGTGAGGTCCAGCGACCCGGCGTCGCCCGCTGGCGAATCCCGCGGTCAGCGGTGGATGATCAAGGCCATCGCCTCGGCCCGGGACTTCGCGTCGTTCTGGAGCGTGCCGCGCACCGCCGAGGTGATCGTCTTCGCCCCGGACTTCTGGATGCCGCGCATCGCCATGCACATGTGCTCGCACTCGAGCACCACCACGACGCCGCGCGGGGCCAGCTTGCTCATCAGCAGGTCGGCGATCTGCGAGGTGAGCCGCTCCTGCACCTGGGGACGGCGGGCGAAGACCTCGACCAGCCGGGCCAGCTTGGACAGGCCGGTGATCCGGCCGTCCGTTCCGGGGATGTAGCCGATGTGGGCGCTGCCCCGGAACGGAAGCAGGTGGTGCTCGCACAGACTCATCACGTCGATGTCCCGGACGAGCACCAACTCCTCGTGGTTGGCCTCGAAGGTGGTGCTGAGCACCTGCGCCGGGTCGACCCGCAGGCCGGCGAAGAGCTCGGCGTACGCGCGGGCGACCCGGGCCGGGGTCTTGACGAGCCCGTCGCGGTCGGGGTCCTCCCCGACCGCGATCAGGATCTCGCGTACCGCCTTCTCGATCCGGGGCAGGTCGACGGCCTCCTCGACCGGGCGCCCGGTCAACCTTCCGTTGACCAGGCGCGCGGCGAGGTAGTCCAGCCCGTCGGTGTCGGGCTCGGTCGACGAGGCTCCCTGGGTGGGGACCTCTGGACCGACCTCCGGGTCGGTACTCAGTGCGTACCGTCCGAGTTGTTCGAGCTGGGCGTGCCGCCGCCGACGGACGCGCCGTCGGCCTGAGCCTGCGCCTTGAGCGCGTCCTTCTCGGTCGGGGTGAGCACCGGGGGCTCGGTGGAGGGTAGACGCTTGCCGAAGCCGTTGTACGGGGCCATCGGCGGGCGCTTCACCACCCGGCCGGCGATCCGGGCCATGTCGGCCGTGGAGAGGGTCTCCTTCTCGATCAACTCGAGCACGATGCTGTCCAGGACGTCCCGGTACTCCACCAGGATCTCCCAGGCCTCGTCGTGGGCCAGTTCGATCAGGGCCCGCATCTCGCTGTCGATCTCGGCGGCCACCGTGTCGGAGTAGTCCCGCTCGTGGCCCATGTTGCGGCCGAGGAACGGCTCGTCCCCGCTGGTGCCGTACTTGATCGCGCCGAGCTTGGAGCTCATGCCGTACTGGGTGATCATCGCGCGGGCCAGCCCGGTGGCCTTCTCGATGTCATTCCCGGCGCCGGTGGTCGGCTCGTGGAACACCAGTTCCTCGGCGGCCCGGCCGCCCAGCGCGTACGCCAGGGTATCGATCATCTCGGCGCGGGTCTGGGTGTACTTGTCCTCGGTCGGCAGCACCAGGGTGTGGCCCAGCGAGCGGCCACGGGACAGGATCGTCACCTTGTGCACCGGCGCGGCGTGCGGCAGCGCCCAGGCGACCAGCGCGTGCCCGGCCTCGTGGTACGCGGTGATCTTCTTCTCCTGGTCGCCCATCACCCGGGTCCGACGCTGCGGGCCGGCGATCACCCGGTCGATCGACTCCTCCAGGGAGTCGTTGCTGATCGCCCGCTCGTCCTTGCGGGCGGTGAGCAGCGCGGACTCGTTGATCACGTTGGCCAGGTCGGCGCCGCTGAAGCCGGGGGTCCGCCGGGCCACCGCGTCGAGGTCGACGTCGGGGGCGAACGGCTTGCCCTTGGCGTGCACCCGCAGGATCGCCTTGCGGCCCTCCATGTCGGGGGCGTCCACCGGGATCTGCCGGTCGAAGCGGCCCGGGCGCAGCAGCGCCGGGTCGAGGATGTCCGGCCGGTTGGTGGCGGCGATCAGAATGACCCCGCCCTTGGTGTCGAAGCCGTCCATCTCGACGAGCAGCTGGTTGAGCGTCTGCTCGCGCTCGTCGTGGCCGCCGCCCATGCCGGCGCCGCGGTGGCGACCGACGGCGTCGATCTCGTCGACGAAGACGATCGCCGGGGCGTTCGTCTTGGCCTGTTCGAACAGGTCGCGGACCCGGCTGGCGCCGACACCGACGAACATCTCGACGAAGTCGGAGCCGGAGATCGAGTAGAACGGCACCCCGGCCTCACCGGCGACGGCGCGGGCGAGGAGCGTCTTACCCGTGCCGGGCGGGCCGAAGAGCAGCACACCTTTCGGGATCTTGGCGCCCAGGGCCTGGTATTTCGCCGGGTTCTGCAGGAAGTCCTTGATCTCGTGCAGCTCCTCGACGGCCTCCTCGGCGCCCGCGACGTCCGCGAAGGTCGTCTTCGGGGTGTCCTTGGTGATCATCTTCGCCTTGGACTTGCCGAAGTTGAGCACCCGGGAACCGCCGCCCTGCATCTGCGACATGAAGAACAGCAGCAGGAGCACGAGCAGCGCGATGGGGAGCAGGTTGACCAGCAGGCTCACCCAGATGCTGTCGGACGACACCTTGGTGTCGGCCGGGCCGGTGACCCGGTTGGCCGCCTTGGCGTCGAGGACCTCGTTCCAGACCTGGCCGCCCACCTCGTACGGGAACTGGGCCTCGATCCGGTCGGTGTCGGTGTCACCGAACTTGGTCTTGTTTTCCAGGTCGAGCTGGAGCGTCTGCTCCTTGTCCTGGAAGACCGCCTTTTTGATCTTCGCGGTATGCAGCTGATCGAGCGCAACGGAAGTGTCCACGCGGTGGTAGCTGGGACCAGCGGTGAACAGCTGACTGAGCACAACGGCGCCGAGGATGACCAGGATGATCCAGACCACCGGTCGGCGGAAGAAACGCGTACGTTCCATACTGTCGTCGAGCGCCGAGGCGCCCGCATCCTCCTGATCGACGTCCTGACCGTCTGAATGGCTTGTCGCCGCCGAGGCGGCGGCCGGAGCCGCCGTGCGGGCCGGCCTCGACCCCGGGGTGCGCAACTGCCGCACCACGGTCACTCGACGGTACACCGTGCGCGCGACATGTGAGCTTGCGAGCCCAGCAGTTACGCGTAAGGCGAACCGGGTTTCAGCCGGCGTGGCGGGAGTTCCGCGCCCGGCCACCCGACCGCCCGGTCACGCGGGTCGAAGGGCCGGGCGTGGATAGCTACTCCACGCCACCGACCCCTACCGTAGACCGATCAGCTGAGAACGCGCTGAACGTCCGCTTGACGGGTGCCGATACGAGCCGGCCTCACGCCCGTGCGTAGTCCTCGGTCAAGCGGACCCTCGCCGGCCTGGCCGACGACGCGGCCTCACGCCCGTGCGTAGACCTCGGGCTTGAGCACGCCGACGTAGGGCAGCTCGCGGTACCGCTCGCCGAAGTCGAGGCCGTAGCCGACGACGAACTCGGTGGGGATGTCGAACCCGACGTACTTCACCGGCACCGGGACCTTGACCGCGTCCGGCTTGCGGAACAGGGCGACGACCTCGACGCTGGCCGCCGAGCGCGACTCCAGGTAGCGCAGCAGCCAGGAGAGGGTGAGCCCGGAGTCGACGATGTCCTCGATGACCACCACGTGCCGTCCGGCGATGTCGCGGTCCAGGTCCTTGAGGATGCGGACCACGCCGGAGGAGGTGGTGCCCTGGCCGTACGACGAGATGGCCATGAAGTCCAGCTCGGCGGGAGGACCCTGCCGGCCCAGCGCCCGGGCGAAGTCGGCCATGAACATGACCGCGCCCTTGAGCACGCAGACGAGCAGGAGCCCGTCGACGCCCGCGTAGTCAGCCGAGACCTGCTTGGCCAGCTCCGCCGTCTTCTCGCGGATCTGCGCCTCGGAAATGATCACGTGGTCGATGTCGGCGTCGTACCAGGAGCCGTCAGCCATGGCTCCTAGCCTGCCGTATGCCGGATGCCCTCCGTCGGCGGGGCCGCCCCTTTCGACGCGGTCCCGCCGGGATTTTCTCCGCATTCGGCGCGAACCGGGTCAGCAGATACTGGATCGCCACCGGCGGCCCTCGTCGGTGGGCTTCCAGTCGGCCGAGTCCCGGGTGTCGGCGACGAGGCCGGCGACCGACGCGACGACGAGGAGGAGCAGGAAGAGCAGGAACGGCAGGAATGCCATGGCGGCGCTCGCTTTCGCGGGGGTTATCGGATGTTTTCGCCGCCGGTGCGCACCGGACTGGAACCAGTCTGCGCGCCTGCCCACCCGCCAGACAGTGGCAGTTATGCCACCAGACCTCGATTTCCTGCCACCCGTACGGTTACCCTCGTCACATGCTCCGATCCGTCGCCATCCTCGCGCTCGACGGGGTGGCCCCGTTCGAGCTGGGGGTGCTCGCCGAGGTCTTCGGCACCGACCGGACCGCCGACGGCTTCCCCGGCTACCGGTTCACCGTCTGCACGTCCGACGGCGCCCAGGTGCGTACCTCCGCCGGGTTCCACCTCACCCCGCACGCCGACCTCGGGCCCATCGAGGACGCCGACATGGTCGCGGTGCCCGCGCACAACGGCGACACGGACGTGTCCCCCGCCGTGCTGGACGCGCTGCGCCGGGCCGACGCGCGCGGCGCGTACGTGTTGAGCGTCTGCTCCGGGGCGTTCGTGCTCGGTGCGGCCGGGCTGCTCGACGACCGGGAGTGCACCACCCACTGGCGGTACGTCGACGAGTTGCAGCGCCGCCACCCCCGGGCCCGGGTCCGGTGCAACTCGCTCTACGTGGCCGACGGCCGGCTGCTCACCAGCGCCGGCACGGCCGCCGGCATCGACGCCTGCCTCCACCTCGTACGCCAGGAGCACGGCTCGGCCACCGCCACCCGGCTGGCCCGCCGGATGGTCGTCCCGCCGCACCGCGACGGCGGCCAGTCCCAGTACATCGAGGCGCCCATCCCGAAGGCCCCCGAGGCACCCACCCTGGAACCCGTGCTGGAGTGGCTGATGGGTCACCTGGACCGCCCTGTCACCGTCGACGGGCTGGCCACCCGGGCCGGGATGACCCCGCGCACCTTCGCCCGCCGGTTCCGCGCCGAGACCGGCACCACGCCCCACGACTGGCTGACCAACCAGCGGGTGCTGCTGGCCCGGCGGCTGCTGGAGGAGACCGGCCTGAGCGTGGAGGGCGTGGCTGGCCGGGCCGGCTTCGGCGACGCGGCTGCCCTACGCCACCACTTCACCCGCCGGCTGGGCACCACCCCGCACGCCTACCGGGCCACCTTCCGCGACCGCGCCACGATCGCCTGACCCACCGGCCAACGGCTGACCCTGACCCACCGGCCACCACCAACAGCCGAGCGGCCGACCTCAGCCGAGCAGCCGACCGGTCGGCGGCCGGTGAGCTGTCAGGCGATCGGGCCGGCGGCGGTGAGCCGGCCGGCACGGCGGACCACCCGGATGCCGCCGGGCAGATGGGTCGCGCCCTGCCCCCGCCAGTCGGTGACCAGTGCGTCCAGCGCGGCGACGTGCCGGTGGGACAGCGCGGCGGGTGCCGCGCCGAGTTCCCGGGCCCAGGCGTGCAGCACCCGGGTCCGGACTGCCGGGGCGAGGCCGGCCAGCGCCTCGACCGACAACCCGCCGTCGGGCACCCGCACACCCGCCGGCGTCGGCCCCCTCGCCCCGCCGACGGCGGCCGGATCGGCCGGTACCGCAGGGGCAGGCGCGGCCAAGGCGTCGGCGGCCAGAGCATCGAGGGCGGCGGTGTCGGCGGCCACCAGGCGGGCAGTCCGGGCGAGGTTGTCCAGCACTGCGGGGCCGAGCGCCCGGACCAGCGCGGGCAGCACGTCGGACCGGACCCGGGCCCGGGCGTACGACGGGTCGGTGTTGTGCGGGTCCTCCCACGGGGTCAACCCGAGGGCGGCGCACGCCTTGCGGGTCTGCTCGCGGCTCACGTCGAGCAGGGGGCGCAGCAGCGGCACGCCGGACAGGTCCCGGCGGGGCGGCATCCCGGCCAGCCCACGCGGGCCGGCGCCCCGGGCCAGCGCGAGCAGCACCGTCTCCGCCTGGTCGTCGCGGGTGTGCCCGGTGAGCAGTGCCGCCGCCCCGTGCCGCCGGGCCGCCTCGACCAGCGCCTGGTAACGGGCCTGGCGGGCGGCCGCCTCCGGCCCTCCGGGGCGGCCGTCGACGTCGACCCGTACCGCCTCGGCTGGCGTGAACCCGGCCGTGGCGGCCCAGGCCGCCACGGCGGCGGCCCGCTGGTCGGAGCCGGTCTGGAGGGCGTGGTCGACGGTGACGAGCCCGGCCCGCCGGCCGAGCCGGGGCGCAACGAACGCCGTGGCGGCGGCCAGGGCGAGCGAATCGGCCCCGCCCGAGCAGGCGACCAGCACCGGCCCGTCCCCGGCCAGCCCGGTCAGCGCGCGGCGGACCGCGAGCCGGACCGCGGCGACCGACGGGGCGAGCGCGGCCATCGGCGTACGGTCAGCCGACGGTCGGGGTGGCGCCGGCCGGCCCGTGCACCCGGGCGACCCAGGCGTCCGGGTCGCCCAGCTCATCCAGCCGGGGCAGGGTCAGCGGGGAGTTGAAAATCTTGTTGAAGCCGTCCATGCCGACCCGCTCGACGACACCGTGGACGAACTTGCGGCCCTCGGCGTACTGGCGCATCTTGACGTCGACGCCGAGCAACCGGCGGATCGCCTTCTCCAGCGGGTTGCCCGTCTCCCGGCGCCGGTTGAACGCGGCCCGGATCCGCTCGACGCTGGGGATGACCTGCGGGCCGACGCCGTCCATCACGAACTCGGCGTGCCCCTCCAGCAGGGTCATCAGCGCGGTGAGCCGGTCGAGTACGGCCCGCTGGGCGGGGGTCTGCACGATGTCCAGCACGCTGGCCCGGCTCTCCGGGTCCTTGACCGCGTCGGAGAGGGTGGCCACCCCCCGGCGCAGCCGCTCGACCAGGTGCTCGCCGCCCTGCGAGGCGTCCACGAACGCCTGCACCTCGCCGAGAAAGTACGCCCGCATCCAGGGCACCGACGTGAACTGGGTGCGGTGGGTCACCTCGTGCAGGCACACCCAGAGCCGGAAGTCACGCGGGTCGGCCCCCAGCTTCCGCTCCACCTCGACGATGTTCGGCGCGACCAGCAGCAGTTGGCCGGGGTCGCCGGAGAAGACCTCGTACTGGCCGAGGACCCGCCCCGACAGGTACGCCAGCACGGTGCCGGCCTGGATTCCGGTGACCCGGGAGCCGATCGCCTCGGTGAGCGGGCCGGGTTGCTTGTCGCCGGCGAGCCGGCCGACCAGCGGGGTGATCACCTCGCGCAGGCCGGCGATGTTGGTCGCCGCCCAGTCCCGTCGGTCCACCACGCGCACCGGCGGGTGCACCACCTGCGAGCGGAGCCCCGTGTAGTCGGCCACGTGCCCGGCCGCCTCGTCGGTCAGTCGCCGCAGCTCGGAAACCACCTCGGCGGCCTCGGCGTACGACACCCGGGGCCCCGACTTGCTCAACGCCCCCGCGGTCGCGGCGGCCAGATCCCAGTCCACGAACTGCGCCATGCACCCACCGTACCCGCGCCGGAACACCCCCACCTTTCGCCGATGACAGGACATGCCTCCACAAAAGGGGGCCGGGTCGGCTCAGCGGCAGCCGCAGCGGGCCAGCGCGGAGGTGATCCGGTCGAGGGCCCGCCGGGTGTCGTCGAGCGAGTCGGGCGGCGCCTGGTCGGTGAGCAGGGCGAACGTGAGCAGCCGGCCGTCGGCGGTGGTGACCAGCCCGGCGATGGCGTGCACCCTGGTCAGCGTCCCGGTCTTGGCCCGGACCACGCCGGCCCCGGCCACCGTGGCCGGTACCTGGTACCGCCCGCCGAGGGTGCCCGACCAGGCGGCGACCGGCAGGCCGCCGAAGATGGCGGCCAACTCCGGGTGGGTTCCGTTGCCGGCGAGCGAGATCAGGTCGGTAAGCAGGGACGGGCTGATCCGGTTGCTCCGGGACAGCCCGCTGCCGTCGGCAAGGGTGATCTCGTTGGCCGACAGGCCCAGCTCGCCGGTCACGATGTCCATCGCCGCCGCCCCGCCGACGAAGGACCCCGGCTGGTCACGGGCCAGCGCGACCTGCCGGGCCAGCGCCTCGGCGATCACGTTGTCGCTGTCGGTGATCATCAGGTCGACCAGCCGGATCATCGGCAGCGACTCGACCTTGCCCAGCTCGGCGCCGGGCGCGGGGGCAGCGGCGGACGGGGCCGCGCCGGCTGCCGGGGCGGTGCCCCGCGTCACCTCGGGGGCAGCGCTGCTGAGCCCGAGCAGCCTGGCGAAGGCGCGGCCGGCCACCAGGTCCGGCTGCGGGACCCGCTCCGCCCAGCCGTGGCCGGCGTCGAAGTTCTTCTTCGCGGCCCGCGGGTCCCGGCGCGCGCCGTCGGTCATCAGCGCGCTGATCGCCGCGCCGAACCCGCCGGTGGGGATGTCCGGGTCCCAGCCGGGGCCGTACACCGGGCCGGGGAAGAGCGAGGAGTCGACGGTGACCCGGGTCGGCGCGGTGCCGCCGAGCGCCTGCTTGACCTGCTTGGCCAGGTCGTCGAGGCGGGCCGCGTCGGGGTAGAAGCCGTCGCCGTCCACCGCGAGGGTCGGGTCGCCGCCGCCGACGAGGACCACCTCTCCCGGGTTTGCGCCGGCCACCGCCCGGGTGGGGATGCGGTGGTCGGGCCCGCGGGCCTCCAGCACCGTGACGGCGGTGGCCAGCTTGGTCACCGAGGCGGGGACGGTGCCGGCGTCGCCGCCCTGCGAGTAGAGCGACCGGCCGGTCGTCACGTCGGCCACCGACACGTTGACCCGGCTGCCCAGTTCGGGGGCCCGCAGCAGCGGTTCGAGGGCGGCGCGCACCCCGTCCGGGGTGGGCTCGGGGGCGTTAGCGTCCGGGCCGGAGAGCACCGGGACCGGCTCCGGCTCGGTGGCCTCGCCGGTCGCCTGCGGGGTGGCCCGGTCCGCGCCGAGCCAGCCGGCGACCGGGCCGGGCCGGACCACCGCCAGCCCGGCACCGACCAGGGCGAGCAGCACCACGGTGGCCAGCACGGCCAGCGGGAGGCGCCGGCGGCGGGCCGGCGGCCGGTCGTGCCCCGGGGGCGGCCCGGCCGGCGGCCCGCCGCCGGCGCCACCGGCCGCTGCCGGTTCCGGCATGGGTGCGTCGAAGCCGGCGGCGGGGAAGGCCGGGGCCGGCACCCGGTCGGCTATGGGCGCCCGATCCGAGGGCCGCCACACGGGCGGCGGAGGCCGCTCCCCGGCCCTGATGATCGGGGCCGTGGCCTCGGGGTCGAAGTCGTCGGCGGGGGGCGGCACGGGGGTACGGGGCAGGTGCGCCTCGGGCACCGGGACCCGCCCGGTCGCGCCCCCGGAACCCGGATGCCCGCCCTTTCGCCCGTCAACCCCCTCCGGGCGGTAGTGTGAATCTTCCCTCCCCACAGCCCCCTCCTCCCGCTTGGAAAACAGCTTGGGTGACACTACTTCGGTCCGAAGACTATGCGGCGGCCGGAGCAGACGGGTGGGCATTCACCTGCCTGGAGAGCGGCGCCACTGGTTTCCGTTAGCCAGCGTGGGCAGACGAGGGAGCGTGGAAGATGGATTTCGACGTCACGGTTGAGATCCCCAAGGGTCACCGCAACAAGTACGAGGTGGACCACGCGACCGGCCGGATCAGGCTGGACCGCACCCTCTTCACGTCCACGCAGTACCCGGCGGACTACGGGTTCATCGAGGGCACCCTGGGCGAGGACGGCGACCCGCTGGACGCGCTCGTGCTGGTCCCCGAGCCCACCTTCCCCGGCTGCCTGATCCGCTGCCGCACCATCGGCATGTTCCGGATGACCGACGAGAAGGGCGGGGACGACAAGGTCCTCTGCGTGCCCTACGAGGATCCGCGTCAGGAGCACCTGCGCGACATCCACCACCTGGGCGAGTTCGACCGGCTGGAGATCCAGCACTTCTTCGAGGTGTACAAGGACCTGGAGCCCGGCAAGTCGGTCGAGGGCGCGACCTGGGTCGGCCGGGTCGAGGCCGAGGCCGAGATCCACAACTCGTACCGGCGTGCCAAGGAGGCCGAGGAGCGCGGCGAGTCCCTGCACTGACCGCCGGCAGACGTCGACGGGCCCGGGAGCCGCTCAGCCGAGCAGCCCCCGGGCCCGCTCGTACAGGTCGAGCACCGCACAGGCCACCGGCACCACGGAGACCACCAGCGCGGTGTCGGTCAGGTCGGCCAGCCGACCGACGTACGGCGACACGGGCCGCCGGGCGGAGGTGGTGCCGGCGACCACGGCGACCAGGGCCACGACCGGCCCGCCGACGGCCAGCAGCAGCCCTCCGGCCGGACCGGAGTTCACGGCGAGCACCCCGCCGAGCAGGGCGGCCCCGGCCAGCCCGGCGGCCACCGGGGGCACCCGGTGGCGCAGCGCCACGAATAGCCGGGAACGCAGCAGCAGCACGACGGACGCGACCGCCACCAGCAGCCGGCCGGCCGTCCCGCCCGTCGCGGCGAGCACCGCCGCCGCCCCGGCAGCCAGTACGGCGTGCCCGATCAGCATCCCGGTCAGCATCTCCTCGGTCCGGGCCACGGCGGCGTACACCCGGGCCCGGTCCGGCAGGTCCCGGGCGGCCTCGGCACCGGGGCTCCCGTCGCCGGGCAGGGTGATCGGCGGCAGCGGCATCCTGCCCAACCGGATGGCCAGCAGCGGCAGCCCGCCCAGCGCGAAGACCAGGACGCAGAACAGCACCGCCGCGGCGCCCTCGGCCGGCAGCGCCAGGCCGCCCAGCGCGACGAGCGCGCCGGCCGCCCCGACGGTCACGCCGGCCACGAAGACCCGGACCCGGCTGGCCACCCCGAGCAGGCCGAGCAGCGCCACCAGCAGCAGCGCCACCGTGCCGGCCAGCAGCTCGGGGGCGCCCAGCCAGCGCAGCGGCGCAAACGCGCCGACCTGGTCGCCGGAGCTGACCGCGAGGGCGCCGGCCGTGGCGGCGTACGGCAGGGCGTAGCCGCCCAACGTGGCGCCGGTGGCGCCGTCGCCGTACGCCCGGGAGGCGACCGTGCCGGCGACGGTGAGCAGCAGCGCCACCGCGAGCGCGACCTGCCAGCCGGCCCGGTGCCCGGGCTCGGCGGCGAGCACGGCGAGCAGCCCGACGGCGAGCGGGACGGCCGCCCCTGCCAGGGCCGCGGCCCGGGTGACGGCCGGCGACCAGGCCGCGCCCCGGCGGCGGGCCCCGTCGACGATCGCCTCGACCACGTCGTCGTACTCCAGCTCGGGCCACTCGGCGCGGGCCGGCACCAGGTGCAGCACCTCGCCGTCGCGGACCCCCTGGGGCAGCAGCGCCTGGGCGGTGAGCAACACCATGCCGTCGGTGCGGCGCAGCACCCAGCCACCGTGCCGCTCCCCGTCGTCGGCCAGTCCCTCACCGGCGTGCCGGAGCACCTCGGGCAGCAGCTCGGCGAGGGGGACCTGCTCCGGCAGGGCGACGTCGACCCGGCGCTGGGGGGCGCTGATCGTGACACGGGCCAGCCCGGTAGTCATCGACGCTTCTCCGTATCGAGGGGGGATGGCGGCTGCGCGGACGACAGGACTTTACCTACGATGAGCCAGGCTCGGGTTACCGAGCGCTCTGGGGAGGGCGTGTGTCCACTGTCGTCATCAAGCGACCGCCCCGGCGTCCCGCGCCGGAGATCCCGGTCGGCGAGCTGCCCGTCGAGGCGCCGCCGGAGATCCCCGCCGTCACCGGCAGCCGCTGGCAGCAGGCGCTGATGGTGCTGCCCATGCTGGGCGGGACGGTCGCGATGGCGATGATGTTCGGCCGGGGCGGCGGGGCCTACTCGTACGTGGTCGGGGGGATGTTCGGGCTGTCCTCCGTGGCGATGCTGGTGACCTCGTGGGGCAGCGCCTCCGGCACCCCGAAGAAGTCGGAGATGATGGCCGCCCGGCGGGAGTACCTGCGGCACCTCACCGCGTTGCGCCGCCGGGTCAGGCGGACCGCCGGGCAGCAACGGGCCGGGCTGCACTACCGGCACCCCGACCCGGGCCGACTCTGGTCGACCGTGGACAGCCACCGGATCTGGGAGCGCCGGCCGGCCGACCCGGACTTCGCCGTGGTCCGGGTGGGCCTCGGCCCGCAGACCCTGGCCACCCCGCTGGTCCCGCCGGTCACCCGGCCGTTGGAGGAGCTGGAGCCGATGACCGCCGGCGCGCTGCGCCGGTTCCTGGACGCGTACTCGGTGGTGCCGGACCTGCCGGTGGCGCTGTCGCTGCGCAGCTTCGCCCGGGTCTACGTCCGGGGCGAGTCGGCCGCCCGGGGCGCCGACGGGCGCGTGCGGCCCGACACCGGTTCGACCGACGCCCAGGCCCTGGCCCGGGCCGTGCTCACCCAGCTCGCGGTCTTCCACGCCCCGGACGAGCTGCTGGTCGCGGTCTGCGCCGGCCCGGAGCGGCGAGCCCTCTGGGAGTGGGTGAAGTGGCTGCCGCACGCCCATCACCCCACCCGCGTCGACGCCGTCGGCCCGGTCCGCCTGGTCACCAGCTCCGCCCCCGAGCTGGAACGGCTCCTCGACGACGTGCTGGCCAGCCGGTCCCGGTTCAGCCCGGCCGGCCCGGCCACCGACGGCCCGCACGTCGTGGTGGTGCTCGACGGCGGCGACCTCACCGGCGCCACCGACCTGGTCGGCGACGGCGGCATCGACGCGGTCACCATCGTCGACCTGGACACCCCGCCGCCGCGCCTGCTCGACCGGTACGCACTCCTGCTCGACCTGCGCGGCGGCCGGCTGGACTCGCACTCCGTCGAGGGGCACGCCGAGGTGGGCGCCGCCGACCGGCTGGCGCCCGCCGACGCGGAGGCGGTCGCCCGCCGGCTGGCCCCGTTGCGGCTGGCCACCGCCGTACGCGGGCCGGACGCCCCGGTCAACGCCGAGCTGGGCCTGCCCGAGTTGCTCGGCATCGGCGACCCGGCCGGCTTCAGCGCCGAGCAGGGCTGGGGGCCCCGGTCGGCCCGGGACCGGCTACGGGTGCCGATCGGGGTGGGCACCGACGGCGGGGCGATCGAGCTGGACCTCAAGGAGTCCGCCCAGGACGGGATGGGCCCGCACGGGCTGCTGATCGGGGCGACCGGCTCCGGCAAGTCCGAGCTGTTACGCACCCTGGTCCTCGGGCTGGCCGCCACGCACAGCTCCGAGCAGCTCAACTTCGTCCTGGTCGACTTCAAGGGCGGGGCCACCTTCGCCTCGTTCGACCGGCTGCCGCACACCGCCGCGGTGATCACCAACCTGGCGGACGCGCTGCCGCTGGTGGACCGGATGGTCGACGCCATCAACGGGGAGCTGGTCCGCCGCCAGGAGCTGCTGCGCCGGGCCGGGAACTTCGCCAGCCTGCGCGACTACGAGCGGTCCCGGGCCGCCGGCAATCCGCTGGCCCCGCTGCCGTCGCTGCTGCTGATCTGCGACGAATTCTCCGAGCTGCTCTCGGCCAAGCCGGACTTCATCGACCTGTTCGTGCAGATCGGCCGCCTGGGCCGGTCGCTGGGGGTGCACCTGCTGCTGGCCAGTCAGCGGCTGGAGGAGGGGCGGCTGCGCGGCCTTGACACCCATCTGTCGTACCGGATCGGGTTGCGCACCTTCTCGGCGCTGGAGTCGCGGACGGTCCTCGGGGTGCCCGACGCGCACGAGCTGCCCCGCTCGCCGGGGCACGGCTACCTGCGCTTCGGCACCGAGCCGCTGGTGCGCTTCAAGGCCGCGTACGTTTCCGGGGCGCTGCGTCGCCCCGACGGCGCGGCGGGGCGCGGCGGGGCCGGCGTGCCCCGCCTGCTCGCCTTCTCCACCCATGCGGTGCCGGTGTCGGAGCCGGCCGTTCCCGCCCCGATGGCCGCCGCCGAGGCGGACACCGGCGCCGCGAGCCTGCTCGACGTGCTGGTGGGGCGGTTGGCCGGGCAGGGCCCGCCGGCCCATCAGGTGTGGCTGGCACCGTTGGGCGACGCACCCACCCTCGACGAGTTGCTCGGGCCGGTCGGCGCCGACCCGGCGCGCGGGCTGGGCTCCGCCAACCCGGAGCTGCACGGCGCGCTCCAGGTGCCGGTGGCCGTCGTCGACAAGCCGTTCGAGCAGCGTCGGGACCTGCTCTGGCTGGCTCTCGGCGGCTCGGCCGGGCACGTCGGCGTGGTCGGCGGCCCGCAGAGCGGCAAGTCGGGCCTGCTACGCACGCTGGTCCTCGCGCTGGCGCTGACCCACACGCCCGTCGAGGCGCAGGTGTACTGCCTGGACTTCGGCGGCGGAGGGCTGGCCGCGCTGCGCGACCTGCCGCACGTCGGCGGGGTGTCCGGCCGGACCGACCCGACCGCCGTGCGGCGCACCGTCGGTGAGATGGCCACCCTGCTGGCCGACCGGGAGCGCCGCTTCGCCGCGCTGGGGGTGGAGTCGATGGCGGCGTACCGGCAGCGTCGGGCCGCCCTCGCCGTCGCCGGCCAGCCGACCACCGACCCGTTCGGCGACGTGTTCCTGGTGGTCGACGGCTGGGGCGCCCTGCGCGCCGAGTACGACGACCTGGAGCCGCTGGTCACCGAGCTGGCCACCCGGGGCCTGTCGTACGGGTTGCACGTGGTGGCCGGCTCGCTGCGCTGGACGGACTTCCGGCCCGCCGTCCGGGACCTGTTCGGCTCCCGACTGGAGCTGCGGCTCGGCGACCCGTCGGACTCGCTGTTGGTCCGGCGGGCGGCTGCGGCGGGCGTGCCGGAGGAGACGCCCGGCCGGGGCATCACCGGCGAGGGCCTGCACTTCCTCACCGCGCTGCCCCGGCTGGCCGGGCCGGACGGGGAGACCGCCACGCTGGTGAAGGCGGTCGCCGGGGCGTGGACCGGGCCGGTCGCGCCCCGGGTCCGACTGCTCCCGCCGGTGCTGCCGTACGCGGAGCTGGACCTGGCCGGCACGACCGGGCTGGCGCTGCCGGTCGGGATCGCCGAGGCGGACCTGCGTCCGGTGGTGCTCGACTTCGCCACCGAACCGCACCTGTTGGTCTTCGGGGACGCCGAGTGCGGCAAGTCGTCGTTCCTACGGGCGCTGGCCGCCACCGTCGTGGGCCGGTTCACCCCCGACCAGGCCCGGGTGATCCTGGTGGACTACCGGCGCAGCCTGCTCGGCGCCATCGACACGGAGCACGAAATCGGCTATGGCACCGACGCCGCCCGCACCGTCGACCTGGTCGAGGCGGCCGCCGGGTACATGCAGCGCCGGCTGCCCGGCTCGGACATCACCCCGGCACAGCTGCGGGAGCGGTCGTGGTGGTCGGGGCCGGAACTGTTCGTGCTGGTCGACGACTACGACCTGGTGGCCAGCGGGCCGGTCAACCCGCTGCGTGCGCTGGAGGAGTACCTGTCGCAGGCCCGGGACATCGGCCTGCACCTGGTGCTGGCCCGCCGCGCCGGCGGCGCGACCCGCGGCTACGACCAGTTCCTCCAACGGCTGCGCGAGCTGTCCGCCCCCGGCCTGGTGATGGCCGGCAGCTCGGACGAGGGGCCGCTGGTCGGCCAGGTCCGGCCCGGCCCGCTCCCGCCCGGACGGGCCCGGCTGGTGACCCGGCGGGAGGGCGTACGCCTGGTCCAGCTCGCCCATCTCCCTCCGCAGTGAACGCCAGCACCGGCCGGGGCCGGCGGCGTTCCGGTGACCTGTTGCTGGATCGGCGTGTGGCGGAGGGGAAAACCGGTAATCTCCGAGCAGCATGTGTCCGTCGCGATGAATGGCTGGGAATGTGACTGGGGATCGGCAGGGCTGTTCGACGACGGCGCGACGGCTCAGCCGCCACGCGCTGCTCGGCGCGACGGCGCTCGCGGTGTCGCTCATCGGTCCGGTTCCGCCGTCGGCGCTCGCCGCGCCGGCCCACCACGCCGCACCCGCCCGCCACGCCCCGCTCGCCGCGCCGCCGGTCGGGGCGACACCCTGGCGGGTGTCGCCGGTGGACACGCCGGCGCGGCTCGACCAGGTCCGCGACGAGCAGTGGCAGCTCGACGAGCTGCGGGCGTCGACCGCCTGGCGTACCTCGACCGGGCGCGGCGTCACCGTGGCGGTGATCGACTCCGGGGTGGACGGTTCGCACCCGGACCTGGCCGGTCAGGTGCTGCCCGGCATCGACCTGGTCGACGACGGCGACACCGACGACGGCCCGGACCCGGTCGGGCACGGCACGACGGTGGCCGGCCTGATCGCCGGGCGCGACGACGACAAACGCGGCGCGGTCGGGCTGGCCCCCGACGCGAAGATCCTCCCGGTGCGGGTCCTCGACGACGAGAACCGGTACGACGACGCGATGATCGTCGCCAAGGGGGTCCGTTGGGCCGTGGACAACGGCGCCCGGGTGATCAACCTGTCCCTCGGCGGTGGCGGCGACAGCCCCGCCCTGGCGGCGGCGCTGGACTACGCGTTCGCCCGGGACGTGGTGGTGGTCGCCTGCACGGGCAACCTGGCCGCGTCCTCCGACACCAAGGTCTGGTACCCGGCCCGGGAGCCGGGCGTGATCGCCGTCGCCGGCCTGGAACGCGCCAGCGACAACCTCTGGTCCGGCTCGATCACCGGCCACGCCACGATCCTCACCGCGCCGGCCACCGGCCTGGTCGGGGCCCGGCCGGGCGGGTACTGGCGGGTGCAGGGCACCAGCTTCGCGACCCCGCTCGTCGCCGCCACCGCCGCCCTGATCCGGGCCCGCTGGCCGCAGATGTCCGCAGGTGAGGTGGTGAACCGCCTGATCAGCACCGCGCGGGACATCGGGCCCGCCGGCCGCGACGACCGCTTCGGGTACGGCATGGTGGACCCGGTCGCCGCGCTCACCGCAGACGTGCCGTCGGTGCGGCGCAACCCGCTCGACGACCACTCCTCCCCGGGCGTGGTGGGCTTCGGTCCGGCACCCGGTACCACCGAGGAGGAGCCGGTCGCCGGAGCCGGCGCGGACCCGCTCGGCTTCACCGCGCCCCGCCAGCAGACCCGTTGGACGGCCCGGCCGGCCGGCGGGTCGGACGGCTCCGACCCGGAACGGCTCTGGACGAGCGTCGCCGTCGCCGTCGCCCTGGCCGCCGGGGCCGTGCTGGTGGGCCGTCGCCTCCGCCGGTCGGTCCGCTGACCGATGGCCGCCGTCGGGTTCCATCGGCGCTGGCCGGCCTGATCCGGCACCCGGCCGGGTAGGGATGTGGCATGAGCACGTCCGGTCAGCACACTCCCGGGTCAACGTCCCCGTCGTGGCGGGCCCGCCGCCTCGACCAGGACCGGTCGCTGGGGCTGCGGCTCACCCTCGCCGCCGGCGCGGCCTTCCTGGTCCTGGTGCCGTTCGCCCTGCTCGCCCTGCTGGTGCTGGGTTCCTGGGCACCGCTGCACCGGCTGGACGCCTCGGTGACCCACGCCCTGCACGGGTATGCCGTCGACCATCCCGGCTGGGTGGGATTCATGACCGTGTGGACCCATGCCTTCGGCCCCGGCCCGCTGCGGGTCGCCGTGCTCGCCGTGGTGGTGTGGCTGTTCACCCGGCACGCCCCGCGGCTGGCCTGGTGGGCGGTCACCACGATGGCCGTGGGCGGGCTGCTCAACGCGCTGCTCAAGCTGCTGGTCGGCCGGGACCGGCCGGACCTGCTCGACCCGGTGGCCAGGGCCGCCGGCTACTCGTTCCCCTCCGGGCACGCGCTGAACGCCACCCTGGCCGCCGGGGTGCTAATGCTGACCTTCCTCCCGTACGCCCGGGAGCGCCCCGCCGCACGGTGGGCGCTGTGGGCCGCCGCCGTCGTGGTCGCCGGCCTGACCGGGGTGAGCCGGGTGGCGCTGGGCGTGCACTGGACCAGCGACGTGGTCGGCGGCTGGCTGCTGGGCGCTGCGACGGTGGCCGCCACGACGGCCGCCTTCCGCACCTGGCGGGCCCGCACGGGCCGCCGCCCGTCGCACCCGGCGACGGAGGGCGTCGAGCCCGAACTGGCCGACGGGGCGTGCCGGCCGGGCCCGGGCGGCGGGCAGGCGTAGCGGCCGGCCCGGTCGGGTACTGGCGGTGCCATGTCCGATGTGCTGGTCCAGAGTCTCAAGCGGGTGGTGCTCCCCGTGGGCCTGCTGCTCTCCGTCATGGTGCTGCTCGGGGTGCTCGTCACCCGGGTGTTCGAGCGCACCTGGCCGTTCACCGCCGAGGACGCGGTCAACCGTGAGCTGGCCGCCGACCGCACGGAGGTCTGGAACAACGTCTCGCTGGTGTTCAGCACGCTGGCCAGCACCCAGGCCATCGTGCTGGTCACCGCGATCGTGGCGGTGGTCCTGCGGCTGGTGCTGCACCGCTGGCGGGAACCGGTCTTCCTGTGCGCGGCGGTCAGCGCGCAGGCCCTGGTCTTCCTGCTGACCACGATGGCCATCGACCGCCGCCGCCCGGCCGTCGAGCACATGGACACCTCCCCGCCCACCTCCAGCTTCCCGTCCGGGCACACCTCGGCCGCGGTGGCGCTCTACGTCGGCATCGCGGTGCTGCTGGCCCTGCGGGCGCGCAGCACCCCGGCGAAGGTCGCCTGGTGGACGCTGCTGGTGCTGGTGCCCGTCGGCGTCGCGCTGACCCGGATGTACCGGGGCATGCACCACCCGAGCGACGTGGTGGCGTCGTTCCTCAACGGCGGCACCTGTGTGCTGATCATGGCGCGGGCGGTGCTGGACCGCGGGGTGCGGTGGGGCCGGGAGAAGCTGCCCGCCGCCGGACGGACGACCAAGGTCCCCGCGGCCTGACCGGGTCGGGGCCGCGTCAGGTGCAGCCGGGGCCGCGTCAGGTGCAGTCGCCGGTGCCGACGGCGCGGGTGCGCTCGGCGCCGGCCAGCGCCACCGGGCGGGCCTCGGCCGCGGTCACCGCGAAGCCGGTGTTCGGGTCGTCCGCCGCCGCCGCGAAGATCACCCCGAGCACCAGGCCGTTCGAGGAGAGCAGCGGGCCGCCGGAGTTGCCGCTGCGGACCAGCGCCCGGATCGTGTAGATCTCCCGGGTGACGTCGCCCGAGGAGTAGATGTCCGGACCGGTGATCCGGTCGACGTCCCGCACCCGGGCCGACTGGGCGTTGTACGGCCCGTCCAGCGGGAAGCCCAGCACGACCGCGTCCGCCCCGCTGCCCGCGTTGCCGGCGGCGAAGCGCAGGGACGGGCCGGGCAGGCCCGGCACCCGCAGCACGGCCAGATCCCGGTCGGGGTCGTAGACGACGACCTCTCCGTCGTACCGGTTGCCGTCCAGCTCCACGGCCACCGACCGGGTGCCGGCCACCACGTGCGCGTTGGTCATCACCCGGTCGTCGGCGTACACGAAGCCGGAGCCCTCGATGCGGCGGGCGCAGCTCGGCGCGGAGCCCAGCACCTTGACCACCGAGCGCCGGCCGTTGGCGACCACCTGGGAGCCGGCGAGCGCCGGGTCGGGCGGATCGACCTGCCGGGCCCGGGTGGGCGCGAGGTCACCGAAGACGTCCGGGAAGCCGTTCGTGTCGACCGTGTCCCGCAGCGCGTTGGACAACTCCTGCGCCTTGTCCGGCAGCACCCGGTCGACCACGGTGAGCAGCGCGCTGTTGCGCACCGAGGAGGCGAGCCAGGGCAGCGACGACGAGCCCAGCGGCACGGCCACCAGCCAGGCCACCAGCATGACGGCGACGAGCGAGACGAGCGCCCCGCCGATGTCGTCGGCCCGCCTGCCGACGTCGCTGGTGATCGTCTGGCGCAGGTGGGAGCCGACCCAACCGGCCAGCGCCTGGCCCACCACGGCCAGCCCGAAGATCGCGACGAGGGAGATCAGTACGCGGGCGCCGCTGTCCGCGAACTGGCGGGCCAGCAGCGGGCCGGCCTGGAGGCCGACCAGGGCGCCCACGAAGAAGCCGGAGAACGACAGCACCCCGATGACGAAGCCCTGACGGTATCCGCTGATCGCGAACACGAGCATGAGCAGTAGCAGGACGAGATCCACGGCGGACACGCCCCAAGGGTACGGGCACCGGGCTCGGCGGCGGACCGCCGCTCGCGGAACGTGACGTCAGGTGAGCGGGCCGGCCATCTCGTCGACGGAGTCGGTGCCGGCCGACGGCGCCGGGGCGGCACCGGTGGGCGGCAGGTCCATGACCCGGTCGCGCGGCCAGGGTCGGGACCAGCCGCCCATCTCCAGCAGGGTGGCGAGCACCCCGGCGGTGAAGCCCCAGACCAGCATGCCGCGCACCGAGAAGGCCGGGCCGATCCAGCCGCTCGGGTGGCGTACCCGCATGCGGTTGGCCGGGTCGACGAGTTCGGCGACCGGCAGCCGGGCGACGTGCGCGACCTCGGCCGGTTCCCGGGGGTGCACCGGGTGCGGTCGGTGCCACCAGCCGAGCACCGGGGTCACCACGAAGTCGCTGACCGGGATCCACAGCTTCGGCAGCTCGGCCAGCACGGTGACGCTGGCCGGGTCGAGGTCGACCTCCTCGTTGGCCTCGCGCAGCGCGGTGGCGGCGGAGTCGGCGTCGGTCGGGTCGGCCGCCCCGCCGGGGAAGGCCGGCTGCCCGGCGTGGTTGCGCAGGGTCGCGGCGCGCTGGAGGACCAGCACGTCCGGGCCGGCCCCCGGCTCCTCGGCCAGCAGCACCAGCACGGCGCTCTCCCGCCCGCCGCTGCTCGGGGTGGCGATCCGGGTGAAGTCCTCGGCCCGCGCGCTGCCGAGCCGGGCCAGCAGCGGGTCGATCCAGGGCGGGGGCTGCCGGGTCACGCGGACACCGTCAGCCCGAGGTGTCGGCGGACCAGCTCGGCCAGGCGGGCGTCGTCCAGCGCGCCGGAGGTGTCGACGTGCCGGACCCGGCCGTCGGCGTCGACAAACACGGTCAGCGGGATGGCGTTGCGGTTGAGCCCCCGGCTCAGGCTGTCGCCCTGGTCGAACAGGACCGGGAAGCGGATGCCGAAGTCCTCGCCGATCGACTGGGCGGCGTCCCGGCCGTCCCGGGCGTTCACCCCGACCACCTGGAGCCGGCCGGCCCCGCGCTCGCTGAGCCGCTGGAAGGCAGGCAGCTCCTTGCGGCAGGGCGGGCACCAGGACGCCCACAGGTTGATCACGGCCGGCCCCCGGACGTCCCGCAGCGCGACCGGGTCGCCGCCGGTGAAACAGGGCAGCGTCAACTCGGGCAGCACCGACCCGCCGGCCGGGGCAGCACCGGCCCCGGACGGCACGGACGCGGACGGCACGGCTCCGGACGCGGTCGGCGTCGCCGTGGCCGGCGGCGCGGTCAGGGCCGCGCAGGCGGCGAACGGCGACGGCCGGGTGTTCTTCCGGGGCTCGGGCGGCGCGGGCTCCCCGGAGGAGGCCGTGCAGCCGGCGGCGAGCAGGGCCAGCGGCAGGAGCAGGGCGGCGAGGCGGCGCTTCACGGCGCCTCCGCCACGACCGCCTGCTGCGGCACCAGCTCCGGGTCGACGCCTGCGGCGGCGGCCAGGTCCCGCGCCCGGGGGCCCTTGAGCAGCTTCGCGGCGGGGGCGGGCTCGGTCGGCCCCGTGCCGTACGACGGGCAGAGCTTCGCCAGGGTGCAGGCCCCGCAGGCCGGCTTGCGGGCGTGGCAGACCCGCCGGCCGTGGAAGATGATCCGGTGCGACAGCATCGTCCAGTCGCGCTTCGGGTACATCGCGCCGATCGCGTGCTCGATCTTTACGGGGTCGGTCTCGTCGGTCAGCCGCCAGCGGTGCACCAGCCGCTGGAAGTGGGTGTCGACGGTGATGCCGGGGACGTCGAAGGCGTTGCCGAGGATGACGTTGGCGGTCTTGCGGCCGATCCCGGGCAGTGTGACCAGGTCGGCGAGCTTCCCCGGCACCCGACCGTCGTACCGCTCGACGAGGCCCCGGCCCAGCTTGATCAGCGAGTCGGTCTTGTTTCGGTAGAAGCCGGTGGGCCGGATCAGCTCCTCCAGCTCGGACCGGTCGGCGCCGGCGTAGTCGGCTGCCGTCGGGTACCGGCCGAACAGCTTCGGGGTGACCTCGTTGACCTTCTTGTCCGTGCACTGCGCGGACAGGATCGTGGCGACGGCCAGCTCCAGCGGGTTGGCGTGGTCCAGCTCGCAGTGCGCGTCGGGGTGGGTCTCGGTCAGCACCCGGCCGATCTTCCGGGCGCGGCGCGTGCGGCCGAGTGCGGTCTCGGCGGCTCCGGGGGGACTGGTGGTCACGACGGAAAGCCTACGTCGACCCGGTGACGACTCGTCGTGCGCACACGGGCGGCGCGTCGCCCTGCGGCGGGTGCGGCCGGGTCACCCGGGCGGGTGACGCGCCCGGTCACCCCTCGGTGATGCGGCCCTTGTCGTCGAACCGGGCGCCGGTCTGCGGGAAGTCCGTCCGGGTGAGCTGCTTGATCAGGCCGAGGCCCCGGTCGTCCGGGTCCATGGTCGGCTTGCCGATCGAGTTCATGTACGTCGAGGCGAACGATCCGCCGGCGAAGCTTCCGTCCGGCTTGAGCGACACCTTGAGCACGCCGCCCCAGCCCAGCCGGCCGTTGTTGCTCAGCGAGTTGCCGCCGCCGGCGAAGTTGCCGAGGCTGTAGGCGATCAGCCGGCCCTGGTAGAACTCCATGCCGCGCAGCACGTGCGGGCCGTGGCCGACGATCAGGTCCGCCCCGGCGTCGATCATGGCGTGCGAGAACTTCACCGGGTCGCCCCGGTTCTCGCCGAGGAACATCTCGGTGCCCGGCCGGACCCGGGTCTTGTCGGCTCCCTCGCCGCCCATGTGCACCTGCACCACGACCAGGTCGGCCATGGTGGCGGCCTTCTTGACCACCGCGCTGGCGGCGTCGATGTCGACCAGGCTGTTGGACCAGACGTACGACGAGAAGCCGGCCACGGCGATCTTGACGCCCTCGACCTCGACCACGGTGATCTGGTCGGGCGCGCCGGTGTGCGCCAGGTCGTGCTTCTCCAACGCCCGCTGGGTGTTCTGGTAGCCCTTGGGGCCGTAGTCGTACCCGTGGTTGTTGGCCTGGTTGAGCAGCTCGAACCCGGCGTCGCGCAGGTGGGCGGCGTACTCCGGCGGGGCGCGGAACTGGAAGCACCGGGTCGAGTTGGCCCCGCACTTGCCGGTGCCGGTGTCCACCGTCAGCGGCTCCTCCAGGTTGCCCATCACCAGGTCGGCGGCGAGGGCGTCCTTGACCGAGTCGAAGAACCCCTTCCCGCCGCCTGGCGGGAGCCGGTTCGGCGCGTTGCCCATGATGATGTCGCCGGTGGCGGAGAGCGAAACGCTCTTCGCCTCACCCTTCGGCGTGCCGGCCGGGGTCGGGGTCGGGGCACCGGCCGTGCCGGTTTTGCCGCCCGCGGTCCCGGGTTGCCAGACCGGCTCGTCGCCGGGTTGCGCGCAGCCGGTGGCGAGCAGCGCGGTGAGCAGCAGGCCGAGGGCGGGCGTGACCCGTCGACGCGAGCGGATTCCGGAGGGGGCGGCAGCATACATCGCCCGCGACCCTACCGCGCGGACAACGCGCTGACGATGGCCGATCGGTCGGACTTCAGGCCGTACGTCCTTGCGACCACGGGACCACGAGACCCGCCCCGCCGGCCAGCACGGCGGCGTGCACGGCCCGGGCCAGCGGCGCCCCCCAGGTGGAGCGGGGCCCGCCGTACGCGGCCGGGGCCCCGTCGACCGGGCAGAGCACGGTGACCGCGTCCGTGGGGGTGCCGGTGGCCGCCAGCCCCAGCTCCCGGATCGCCTGCACCTTCGCCTCGGTCACGGTGGCCACCGCGTTGACCAACGCGGCGTCGCCGAGCCGGGCGGGCACCTGGACCACGATGTTGACGGTGCCGACCCGCGTCCCGGCCCTGGCGGGAGCGGGCTCGGCAGGAGCGGGCTCGGCGGGAGCGGGCTCGGCCGCCTGGAGCGGGGTGCCCAGCCCCACCGTGGCCCAGACCCGCACCCCGGTGTCGGTCCGGGCGATCACCTCGGCGACGTCGACCCCGGTCAGCAGCCCGACGCCGGGCCCGTCCAGGCCGAGCCGGCCGGCCAGTTCGGCCAGGTGCCCGGCCGGGTCGTCCCGGTGGTACGACATCGGCACGGTCGCGTTGACCACCCAGTCCCGTACGCCTATCCCACCGCCGAGCGGCGCGGAGCTGACCGCGAGCAGCGGCCGGTCGGCGCGCCAGACGAGCAGCGGCACGTCCCACCCGTCCTCGTGGCGGGTGGTCAGGGTCGGCTCGGTCAGCACGCCGCAGACCCTACGTCCCGGGCGCGTCGAGGACGGCTGGGGCCCTTCGGACCGGCGATCATAGTGGTTGATCAGGCCGGGCAGGTTACGTCCAACGATCAAGATTCCAGGGGTGCACCTCTGATTGCTGCTCACGTGCGCCTAGACTGGCCTCGCGCGAGGGATCAGCGGACGGCGGACCCGGCCGACGGACGGCACGCGTAGGCGGAGGTGCGCGATGGACGAGGTTCTGGCCCGCAGCGGAATCTTTCAGGGGGTCGACCCGGAGGCTGCCGAGGCGCTCGCCAAGGAGATGGAGACGATCGAGGTCCGCAAGGGCGAGGTCGTGTTCAACGAGGGCGAGCCCGGCGACAGTCTCTACATCCTCCTGTCCGGCAAGATCAAGGTCGGGCGGCGTGCCGCCGACGGTCGGCAGAACCTGATCGCCGTGATGGGCCCGTCGGACATGGTCGGCGAGCTGTCGCTCTTCGACCCGGGCCCCCGGACGGCCACGGCCACCGCGGTGACCGACACCCGGCTGGTGCGGCTGCGCAAGCAGGCCCTGCGGCCGTGGCTCAACAACCGGCCCGAGATCGCCGAACAGCTGCTGCGGGTGCTGGCCCGCCGGCTGCGCCGGACGAACGACTCGCTGGCCGACCTGATCTTCACCGACGTGCCGGGACGGGTCGCGAAGAACCTGCTCCAGATGGCCGGCCGGTTCGGCACCCGCGACGGTGGCGTGCTGCGGGTGACCCACGACCTGACCCAGGAGGAGATCGCCCAGCTCGTCGGCGCCTCCCGGGAGACCGTCAACAAGGCGCTCGCCGACTTCGCCTCGCGCGGCTGGCTGCGGCTGGACGGCAAGAGCATCATCATCCTGGACCCGGAGCGCCTGGCCCGCCGCGCCCGCGTCTGACCGCGCCCGCTCGGCCCTGCCCCGTCGTGTCCCGGTCCTGTCTGCCCGGGGCAGAATCGCTGGACGGCACGGCCGGCGGGCGAGACGGTGGGGCGATGCTGGAACATGTCGCGGTCCTGTCCGACATCCACGGCGCGCTGGCCCCGCTGGAGGCGGTGCTGGCCGAGCCGGACGTCGCCGCCGCCGACCTGATCGTGCTCACCGGCGACATCGCCGCCGGCCCCCAGCCCGTCGAGGTGCTGGACCTGCTGGCCGGGCTCGGTGACCGGGTCCGCTGGGTGGGCGGTAACGCCGACCGGGAACTGGTCGAGGCGCGGGCCGGCACACCATCCAAGATCGACGTGTCGAACTGGGCCGCTGAACAGCTCCGCGAGGACCAGGTCGCCCGGCTGGCCGGGCTCCCGCTGACGGTCACCCTGCCGGTAGCCGGGCTGGGCGAGGTGCTCTTCTGCCACGCCACGCCCCGCGACGACGAGGAGGTCGTCCTCGTCGACTCCCGGCTGGCCCGCTGGGCCGAGGTCCTCGCCGGGGTCCCGGCCGAGGTCCGCACGGTGGTCTGCGGGCACACCCACATGCCGTTCGCCCGGCTGGTCGACCGCCGCCTGGTGGTCAACCCGGGCAGCATCGGCATGCCGTACGGCGGCCCCGGCGCGGACTGGGCGCTGCTCGGACCCGGGGTTCAGCTGCGGCGGACGGCGTTCGACGTCGACGCCGCGTGCACCCGGGTGGCGGCGGAGTCGGGCTTCCCGGACGCCGCCGCGTGGGCCGACGAGTACCTACGCTCCCGGCACAGCGACGCCGACGCGCTCGCCGTTTTCGGCCCCCGTGACGGCCGCTGACCCGACACCCGACACCTGACCCAGCACCCGCCGCCCGCGCGATCCAGGCCGGGATGCCCGGCCCGAGCCGCCTGCCTCGCTCGAGCCGTCTTTCCGCACCGAGCCGTCTGCCCCGCACCGAGCCGCCCGGGGAGGGTTGGCGACCACCGGCCGCGGCCAACGGGTGTCCGTCCCGCCCTGCCCCGCGCGTTTCTCACTTCTCGCTTCTCGCTCCGCCCTCGCAACCGCGCGGAGGAGACACCACCTCGCGGGCACTATGGAGCTGCCCCGCCCACGCGCCCAGCGGGCAGCGCGACCCGGAGCAGACGCGCCCCCGCCCCTGCCGCCCCGCCACCACCCGCCCCTGGGCTGCCCCGCTCATGCGGGCAGCCCCACACCCGCCACCACCCCGCCCTGAAGAGCCCCGTTCATGCGGGCAGCTCCATAGGGAGCGGAGCACGGGTCACGGTTGGGCCACGTGTGCATGTCGATCCCCCTGCCGTACCGCAGCTCGGCCAACGATCGCCGGCCTACCGGATGCGCGGGCGAACACACGGGCGGATGTGCGGGCGGACAGTCCAGGTGCGCGGGCGAGCGGGTGCGGGTGCGGGTGCGCGGCGGATACGCGGCGACGCTCCGGGGGCGAAAAAAGTCAGGCTTGACTGTTTGTTTCGGCGGCGGCACGCTGTCCCCGTGACCGTCGCATCGACCCGCGTCCCCCAGCAGGAGCGCAGCCGCGCCACCCAGGCCCGGTTGCTGGAGGCGACCGTCGAGTGCCTCGTCGAGCACGGCTGGTCCGGCACGACCACCACCGTGGTGGCGGCCCGGGCCGGCGTCTCCCGGGGCGCCCAGCTGCACCACTACCCCACGAAGGCCGCCCTGGTCACCGCTGCGGTCGCGCACCTCGCCGAGCGCCGGGCCGAGGAGCTGCGCATCGAGGCCGAGGCGCTGCCCGCCGGGCCGCAGCGGCTCGACCGGGTGGTCGACCTGCTCGGCGTGGCGTTCACCGGGCCGCTCTTCGTCGCCGCCCTCGAACTGTGGGTCGCCGCCCGCACCGACGCCGAGTTGCGGAGCGCCCTGGTGCCGCTGGAGGCCCGGGTGGGCCGGGAGATGCACCGGCTGACCGTCGCGCTGCTCGGCGTCGACGAGCGCCGTCCCGGCGTCCGGGAGGCCGTGCAGGCCACGCTCGACCTGCTGCGCGGGCTCGGGGTGGCCAACCTGCTCACCGACGACTCGGCCCGCCGGACCGCCCTGCTCAGCACCTGGAAACGCCAACTCGCCGTCCTGCTCACGCCCTGACCGGGCCGCCGAGGCCCGTCCCGACCAGCCCTGGAGGTCCCATGGTCGACCGCACGGACCTGCTCACGCAGTTGCTCGCCGACCTGACCGGTGAGTCCGGGGAGCTGGACGCCCTGGTCGCCCCCCTGTCGTCGGGCGACTGGGAGCGGGCCACCCCGGCCGCCGGCTGGACGGTCGCCCACCAGCTCGCCCACCTGGCCTGGACCGACCACGTCGCCCTGCTCGCCGCCACCGACCCCGGGGCGTTCTTCGCCTCGGTCACCTCGGCCCCCGACCCGACCCGGCTGGTCGATGACGGCGCGGAGCAGTTCCTCGCCCCGCCGGCCGAGCTGCTGGCCCGCTGGCGGGCGGGCCGCGCCGCGCTGGTCCAGGCCCTCGTCACCGTCCCGGCCGGGGAAAAGCTGCCCTGGTACGGCACCCGGATGTCGGCCACCTCGATGGCCACCGCCCGGATCATGGAGACCTGGGCGCACGGCGAGGACGTGGCCGACGCGCTCGGGATCACCCGGGCCCCGACCGCCCGGCTCCGGCACGTCGCGCACCTCGGCTTCCGTACCCTCGGGCACGGCTTCGCGGCCCACGGCCGGGCGACGCCGACGGCACCGGTGCGGCTGGAACTCGCCGCGCCGGGCGGCGGCACCTGGGCCCACGGCCCGGCGGACGCCGCCGACCGGGTCACCGGGCCGGCGCGCGACTTCTGCCTGCTGGTCACCCAGCGCCGGCACCGCGCCGACCTGGCCCTGGTCGCCGTCGGGCCGGTCGCCGACGAGTGGCTCGACGTGGCGCAGGCGTTCGCCGGCCCGCCGGGCGCGGGCCGCGAGCCACTGGCCGGGTCGGCCGCCTCCCCCGGGCCGACGGCGCCGTCCGGCGGGCCACGCGGCGCCGGGGCGACGGCGTGACCGCGCCGCTGCGGGTCGGCAACGCGTCCGGCTTCTACGGCGACCGGTCCACCGCCTGGCGGGAGATGCTCGACGGCGGCAAGCTGGACGTGCTGACCGGCGACTACCTGGCCGAGCTGACCATGCTGATCCTCGGTCGGGACCGGCTGCGCGACCCCGGCCTCGGGTACGCGAAGACGTTCCTGCGCCAGTTGGAGGGCTGCCTCGGCACCGCGTTGGAGCGCGGGGTGCGGATCGTGACCAACGCCGGCGGGTTGAACCCCGCCGGGCTGGCCGCCGCGATCGGCACGCTCGCCGGCCGGCTCGGCCTCACCGCCCGGATCGGGTACGTCGAGGGCGACGCCCTCGCCCGCCCGGACGCGCTCACCGCGAACGCGTACCTGGGCGCGTTCGGGATCGCCGCCTGCCTCGACGCCGGGGCGGACGTGGTGGTCACCGGCCGGGTCACCGACGCGTCCCTGGCGGTCGGGCCGGCGATCGCCCGGTTCGGCTGGGGGCGCGGCGACCTCGACGCGCTGGCCGGGGCGACCGTCGCCGGGCACCTGATCGAGTGCGGGACGCAGGTCACCGGCGGCAACTTCAGCTTCTTCACGGAGCTGCCGGACGGCGGCCACCGCCCCGGCTTCCCGATCGCGGAGATCCATCCGGACGGCTCGTCGGTGCTCACCAAGCACCCCGGCACGGGCGGCGCGGTCACCGTGGAGACGGTCACCGCCCAGCTCCTGTACGAGGTGGGCGGCCCGGACTACCTGGGCCCGGACGTGGTGACCCGGCTGGACACCGTCGAACTGATCGCGGACGGCCCGGACCGGGTCCGGGTCACCGGGGTCCGGGGCACTCCTCCGCCGGACACCCTCAAGGTCGGGGTGAACAACCTCGGCGGGTTCCGCAACTCGATGACGTTCGTCCTGTGCGGGCTGGACATCCCGGCCAAGGCTGCCCTGGTCCGGGGGCAGGTCGAGGCGGCGGTCGGGACGGACGGGCTGGAGTTCGTCCTGGCCCGCACCGACCACCCGGACGTGGGCGACACGGAGGCGGCGAGCGCGCTGCTGCACGTACACCTGCGCGACGGCGACAAGGCGCGGGCCGGACGGGCGTTCTCGGCCGCCGCGGTGGAACTGGCCTTGGCCTCCTACCCGGGATGCACGTTGACCACGCTGCCCGGCGACGCAACCCCGTACGGGGTGTTCACCGCCGACGCGGTGCCCCAGGGCGGGGTCGAACACGTCGCCGTCCTCCCGTCCGGCGAGCGGGTCCCGATCGCGCCTCCGCCGACCACCCGTGCGCCGGCCTCGTCCGCACCGCAGCCTCCGCCGGCACACGGGCCTGCCCCCCGCGCCACCCGGCGGGGGTCGCTGGGCGAGCTGGTGGGGGCCCGCTCGGGCGACAAGGGCGGCGACGCGAACCTCGGCGTCTGGGCCCGCACCGACGCGTCCTGGGCGTGGCTGTGCGGCTGGCTGACCGTCGAGCGGCTGGCCGAGCTGCTGCCGGAGACGGCCCCGCTGACCGTCGAACGGTACGAGCTGCCGAACCTGCGGGCGGTCAACTTCGTGGTCCGGGGGCTGCTGGGGCAGGGGGTGGCCGCCTCCACCCGGTTCGACCCGCAGGCGAAGGCGCTCGGCGAGCTGCTCCGTTCCCGCGTGGTCGACCTGCCGGCCGACCTGCCCACCGGGCCGCCGCCCGAGAACGCGGGGCCACCGCCCGGGAGCACCGGGCCGCCGGCCGGGAACGCCGGGCCGGCCGGGGAGGTGACCCGGTGAGCATCGTGGACACCCCGGAACGGCGGCAGCTACGTGAGCTGACCAGGGCTTTCGTCACGAAGGAGGTGCTGCCGCACCTGAACGGCTGGGAGCGGGCCGGCGAGGTGCCCCGGGAGCTGCACGCCACCGCCGCGAAGCTGGGCCTGCTCGGCATCGGGTTCCCCGAGCGGGTGGGCGGCAGCGGCGGTGACCTGCTCGACTCGATCGTCGTGACCGAGGAGATCATCCGGTCGGGCGGCTCGTCCGGGCTGGTCGCGGCGCTGTTCACGCACGGCATCGCGCTGCCGCACATGGTGGCCTCCGGCGACGACGACCTGGTCGACCGGTATGTCCGGCCCACGCTCGACGGGGCGATGATCGGCGCGCTGGCCATCACCGAGCCGGACGGCGGGTCGGACGTCGCCGCGATCCGCACCCACGCCCGCCGCGACGGCGACCACTACGTGGTGAACGGGTCGAAGACCTACATCACCAGCGGCGTACGGGCGGACTTCGTGACCACGGCGGTCTGCACCGGCTTCCCCGGCAGCGGGGAGCTCACCCTGCTGGTGATCGACAAGGGCACGCCCGGGTTCACCGTCGGCCGGCGGCTGGAGAAGCTCGGCTGGCACTGCTCGGACACCGCCGAGCTGGCGTTCACCGACGTGCGGGTGCCGGTCGCCAACCGAATCGGCGAGGAGAGCACCGGATTCCTGGCGATCGTGCAGCACTTCGCCGCCGAGCGGCTGTCGCTGGCCACCCAGGCGTACGCGACCGCGCAGCGCTGCGTCGAGCTGGCCGTGGGCTGGTGCCGGGACCGGTCCACGTTCGGCCGGCCGCTGGCCAGCCGGCAGTTGATCCGGCACCGGCTGGCCGAGATGCACACCCGTGCCGAGGCGGCCCGCGCGTACGTGCACGACGTGGCCGAGCGGGTGGCTGCCGGCGAGCCGGTGGTGACCGAGGTGGCGATGGCGAAGAACGTCGCGGTGGCCGCCTGCGATTTCGTCGTCGACGCCTCGCTGCAACTGCACGGCGGGTACGGCTACCTGCGCGACGCCGAGGTGGAGCGGCACTACCGGGACGCCCGGATCCTCGGCATCGGCGGCGGCACCACCGAGATCATGAACGAGATCATCGCGAAGGGCATGGGCCTGTGACCACACTGGACAGCGCGCTCGACCCGTCCTCGCCGGTCTGCTCCGCCAACCGGGAGGCCCTGCTGGAACGCCTCGCCGAGCTGGACGCGGCCCTCGATCGGGCCCGCGCGGGCGGCGGCGAGAAGTACGTGACCCGGCACCACAGGCGGGGCAAGCTGCTCCCCCGGGAGCGGATCGAGCTGCTGCTCGATCAGGACAGCCCGTTCCTGGAGTTGTCGACGGTCGCCGCGTACGGGACGGACTTCCCGGTCGGGGCCAGCGTGGTGACCGGCATCGGGGTGGTCGAGGGTGTGGAGTGCCTGATCGTCGCCAACGACCCGACGGTACGCGGCGGAGCGGTGAACCCGTGGTCGCTCGCGAAGACTCGGCGGGCCGGCGAGATCGCCCTCACCAACCGGCTCCCCATGATCAACCTGGTGGAGAGCGCCGGGGCGGACCTGCCCACCCAGGCGGAGATCTTCATCCCGGGTGGCCGGGTGTTCCGCGACCTGACCCGGCTCTCGGCCGAGCGGATCCCCACGGTCAGCGTGGTCTTCGGCAACGCCACGGCCGGCGGCGCGTACGTGCCGGGCATGTCCGACCACGTGATCATGATCCGGGACCGGTCGCAGGTCTACCTGGCCGGCCCACCCCTGGTGAAGATGGCCACCGGCGAGGTCACCGACGACGAGTCCCTCGGCGGCGCGGCGATGCACGCATCGAAGTCGGGGCTCGCGGACTTCCTGGCGGAGGACGAGCGGGACGGCATCCGGCTGGCCCGGCAGTGCGTCCGCCGGCTCAACTGGCGCAAGCAGGGCCCGCCGCCGCGCAACCCGGTCCCGCAGCCGCCGAAGTACGACCCGGAGGAGCTGCTCGGCATCGCCAGCGCCGACCTGAAGGTGCCGTTCGACCCGCGCGAGGTGCTGGCCCGGGTGCTCGACGGCAGCGAGTTCGACGAGTTCAAGCCCGCGTACGGGACGGCCCTGGTGACCGGCTGGGGCGAGCTGCACGGGTACCCGGTCGGCGTGCTGGCCAACGCCCGGGGGGTGCTGTTCAGCGACGAGGCGCAGAAGGCGGCCCAGTTCATCCAGCTCGCCAACGCCTCCGACACCCCGCTGGTCTTCCTCCAGAACACCACCGGCTACATGGTCGGCACGGAGTACGAGCAGCGCGGCATCATCAAGCACGGCGCACTGATGATCAACGCGGTGTCGAACTCGAAGGTCCCCCACCTGACGGTCAACCTGGGCGCGTCGTACGGGGCCGGCAACTACGGCATGTGCGGGCGGGCGTACGAGCCACGGTTCCTGTTCACCTGGCCGAACGCCAAGTCGGCGGTGATGGGGCCGGCGCAGTTGGCCGGGGTGCTGTCGATCGTGGCCCGGCAGGCCGCCGCCGCCCGGGGCAGCGAGTACGACGAGGACTCCGACGCCGCGATGCGGATGATGGTCGAGCAGCAGATCGAGTCCCAGTCCGGGGCGCTCTTCCTCTCCGGCCGGCTCTACGACGACGGGGTGATCGACCCCCGGGACACCCGTACCGTCCTCGGGCTGTGCCTGTCGGCGATCCACAACGGACCGGTGAGGGGCGCCGACGGCTTCGGCGTCTTCCGGATGTAGGGGGCTGCCACTCATGATCACCAGACTGCTCGTGGCCAACCGGGGCGAGATCGCCCGCCGGGTCCTCGCCACCTGCCGGATGCTGGGCGTCGAGACGGTGGCCGTGCACGCCGACGCCGACGCCGACGCGCCGTTCGTCGCCGAGGCCGATCAGGCCGTACGCCTGCCGGGGAACACGCCCGCCGAGACGTACCTGCGGATCGACCTGATCCTCGACGCGGCCCGGAAGTCCGGCGCGGACGCCGTGCACCCGGGCTACGGCTTCCTCGCCGAGAACGCCGAGTTCGCAGCGGCGGTGACCGACGCGGGGCTGACCTGGGTGGGCCCGCCCGCGAAGGCGATCGCCGCGATGGGCGACAAGATGGCGGCGAAGGCGCTGCTCGCCGACGCGGGCGTGCCGATGCTGCCGACCTGGACCGAGGCCGACGAGATCACCGACTTCCCGGTGCTGGTGAAGGCGTCCGCCGGGGGCGGCGGCCGGGGCATGCGGATCATCCGGGAGGCCGCCGGCCTGGCCGAGGCCGTGGCCTCCGCCCGGCGCGAGGCGGCCGGGGCGTTCGGCGACGGCACGGTCTTCGTCGAGCGGTACGTCGAGCGGGGCCGGCACATCGAGGTGCAGGTCTTCGGCGACACCCACGGCACGATCCTGGCGCTCGGCGAGCGGGACTGCTCGATCCAGCGCCGGCACCAGAAGATCGTCGAGGAGGCCCCCGCGCTCCTGCCCGACGGGGTGCGGGAGCGGCTACACGCCGCGGCGGTCGCCGCCGGCCGGGCGGTCGGCTACGTCGGCGCGGGGACGGTCGAGTTCCTGCTCGCGCCCGACGGGGAGTTCTACTTCCTGGAGATGAACACCCGCCTCCAGGTGGAGCACCCGGTCACCGAGGCGGTCACGGGGCTGGACCTGGTCCGGCTGCAACTGCTGGTCGCCGAGGGCGAGCCGCTGCCGCTGGCGGCCACCCCGCCCGTCACCGGCCACGCGATCGAGGTGCGGCTGTGCGCCGAGGACCCGGGCCAGGGCTTCCGGCCCGCCACCGGCACCCTGCACCGCTTCGCGGTTCCCGGCGTGGTGGGCGAGTTCGCCCCGACCCGGGGACTGCGCCTCGACTCGGGAGTGGTCGACGGCTCGACGGTCGGCGTGCACTACGACTCGATGCTGGCGAAGCTGGTCGCCTGGGCCCCGACCCGCGCGGAGGCGGCCCGGCTGCTGTCCGGCGCGCTGGCCCGGGCCGAGCTGCACGGGGTGACCACCAACCGGGACCTGCTGGTACGGGTGCTGCGCAGCCCCGAGTTCCGCGCCGCCGAGGTCGACACCGGCTTCCTGGACCGGCACGACGGGGTGTTCGCCCCGCTGTTGCCGCCCGACGGGGTGCCCCTCGCGGCCCTCGCCGCCGCGCTCGCCTCGGCGGCGGCCCGCCGTTCGGCGGCCACCGTGCTCGCCGGGCTCCCCTCGGGCTGGCGCAACGTGCCGGCCTTCCCGCAGGTCACCCGGTTTATCGGCCCAGACGGCGAGATCGAGGTGCGGTACCGGCTGGACCGCGCGGGCACGCTCGCCGAGTGGTCGACGCATCCGGTGGCCGGGGACGGCTCCGGCGACAACCCGCCGGCCGTCGCCCTCGTCGGGGCCACCCACGACCGGGTGACGCTCGACGTCGACGGGGTGCGGCGGGCTTTCCGCGTACACCGGGTGGGGTCGGCGGTCTTCGTGGACGGCCCGGACGGGGCGGCGAGCCTGGCCGAGCTGCCGCGCTTTCCGCTGCCCACCGTGGAGCTGGCCGCCGGGTCGCTGCTCGCGCCGCTGCCCGGCGCGGTGGCCCGGGTACACGTCGAGGTCGGTCAGCGGGTCGCCGCCGGTGACCTGCTGCTGACCCTGGAGGCGATGAAGCTGGAACACCCCGTGCTCGCCCCGACCGACGGCGTGGTGGCCGAGCTGCCGGTGCCGGCCGGCGGCCAGGTCGACACCGGGGCCGTGCTGGCCGTGGTCAACTGCGAGGAGGACCCCCGATGAACTTCGACCTCACCCACGAGCAGGACCAGCTCCGCGACGCCGTCCGGGCGCTGGGCCGCAAGTACGGCCACGGCTACTTCGTCGAGAAGGCGAAGGCCGGCGGGCACACCACCGAGCTGTGGGACGAGGCCGGCCGGCTCGGCTACCTCGGCGTCAACATCCCCACCGGGTACGGCGGCGGAGGCGGCGGCATCACCGAGCTGGCCATCGTCTGCGAGGAACTGGCCGCCGCCGGCTGCCCGCTGCTGCTGCTCGTGGTCTCCCCCGCCATCGTCGCCACGATCATCACCAAGCACGGCACCGAGGACCAGCGCGAACGCTTCCTGCCCGGCATGGCCGACGGCACACTCAAGGTGGTCTTCGCGATCACCGAGCCGGAGGCCGGGTCCAACTTCCACCGGCTCGGCACGGTGGCCCGCCGCGACGGCGACGACTGGCTGCTTTCGGGCCGCAAGTGCTACATCTCGGGCGTCGACGAGGCGCAGTACGTGCTGGTGGTGGCCCGCACCGAGGACTCGTCCACCGGAAAGCTCAAGCCCGCGCTGTTCGTGGTGCCGACCGACGCGGCCGGGCTGACCCGGTCCAAGCTGGACATGGAGATCGTCTCCCCGGAGAACCAGTTCCTGCTCTACCTCGACGACGTGCGGCTGCCCGCCGACGCCCTGGTCGGCGGGTCGCTGGACGCCGGCCTGCCCGCGCTGTTCGCCGGCCTGAACCCGGAGCGGATCACGGTCGCGGCGATGGGCGTCGGCACCGGCCGGTACGCCATCGAGCGGGCCAGCGAGTACACGGCTACGCGAAAGGTCTGGGGCGGTCGGAGCATCGGTACGCACCAGGGGGTGTCACACCCGCTCGCCCACGCGGCGGTGCAGGTGGAGCTGGCCCGGCTGATGATTCACAAGGCGGCGACGCTGTACGACGCGGGGCGGGACCTGGAGGCCGGCGTCTCCGGCAATATGGCCAAGTACGCGGCCGGGGAGGCCGCCGCGTTGGCGGTGGATACGGCGGTGCAGGCGCTGGGCGGGGCGGGGATGACGACGGAGTACGGGGTGGCGACGTTGTTGGGGGCGGTACGGGCTGGGCGAATCGCCCCGGTGAGTCGGGAGATGATTTTGAACTTCGTGGCTCAGCACGTGCTGGGACAGGACAAGTCGTACTGAGGTGCGGGGGCAGGGCCAGCGAGGTTTACGGTCATTGCAGCGGACTTTGCCCCCCAGACCATTGCAAATCCGTTCATCTAAGGTGGCTGTGGCTGGGAATCTCTTGAGTCGACCGTCACTACGGATCTACGTTGCTCCGTGGGTGCTCGTTCGCCGGGCGAGACCGACAGGCTCGGCCAATGATCTTGTATCAGGGTCTCGTGCGGGTTTGTACCGTGTCCAGCATGGCCGTTAGGGAGCTGCGCAAGGAGTCGGAACTCCTGGCGGCCCGTTTCAGCCGACTCAATTTTTTGGCACCCTTCAGCTCGTAAGACTGCAGGTAAGCAGTGTCGTCCCCGCACGTGCGGGGCCCCCACCGCGCCCTCCGCTTGGCGAGCACGGACAGCATGCCGATCATCGCCCAGCCCTCCATGGTGGCGGTGTCGATGCCTGCTCGATGGCGTGCAGCCCGATGTCGCGCTCGCGCAGCTCGGCCCGGGGTCACCAGATACGCCTGACCAGTGAAGGCCTTTGCGCGCCCCGATTGCCTGGCGTGATGGGTGCTTTAGCATCTATATCTAGAAACCAGCACGCCAACTTGACGACTAGTAATACGTTTGCATATCTTGAGTGATGTGCAGTCCACATAGGACTTTAGCTGATCGGAAAGGAAGCTATTTGTGACCATCGCTGTCGACCCGTCGACCATCACTGTCGATTCGTCGCGCCTCTCCCTGGTGCGTGAGGAGTCCACCTACCTGGCGATATGCACCAGCCAGGGCGGCCGGACCGTCTACACGATGCGCATCCCGCTCGCCGACCTCTCGGTCATCCTCACCATCCCCGACCCGGCAAAGCCAGACCCGGACAACCGCAAGGTGGATATCAACCACGCCAAGGGCTTCGGCCAGTACCTTGCCGACAACCCTCGCTGGGTGGCCCCGGCCCTCCTCATCCGCGACACTGGCGGCTGCCGCTTCGAGCCGATCAGCAAAGACGGCTCGGTCGGCTACCTCACCGTCCCGTGGTCCATCGGCGGCATCGGACGCCTGATCACGATCGACGGCCAGCACCGCATCCTTGGGGTGCACCTGGAAAAGAAGCGCATCACGGACGAGGTTTCCCGCATCGACCGGGAGATCTACCGCGCCAACGAGGCCAAGAAGGCAAAGCTGGAGCAGGACCGCGAGGCCCTGATCGGCCGAATGCAGCGACTCAAGGACGAGTTCGTCGGCGTTGACATCTACGTGGAGCCCGACGGCGTCAGCGGCCAGCAGATGTTCGTCGATGTCGCGGACAACGCCAAGGGCATCTCCGGCGCCGTCCGGGCTCGCTTCGACACATCGCGTATCGCTAACCGCACGCTCAGCGACATCGTCACCCACCCCCTGTTCCTGGGCAAGATCGACATCGAGCGAGACCGGATGACCTTGGCCAACCGCAACCTGATGGGGGCCAAGCACGTCGCCGACATCACGCGGGCCGTTATCGCCGGTCCCGGTGGCCGCGTCAGCAAGAAGGTCGAGTCACTGACCGACAACGAGGTCATCGAAAGCGTTCGCGGCTTCCTGGATGTCATCTCCATCGCTTTTACCGCGCTTGCGGAGATCACCGAGGAGGACGTGGACAACTACGATCCCGCGCTCTCCGAGAAAAAGAAGAACGAGCCGCCGGCGCCCCCCACAAAGGCCATGAGGCTGCGCGATTCCTCGCTTCTGGGGTCGGTGGGCATGCTCCGCGTCCTAGGCGGCGTCTACCGCAACCTGCGGGAGGACGGAGCCGAGGACGGTGACATCCAAGAGTTCTTCAAGCGGCTCGACCGGCACATGACCGCCCCGGTCACCGAGGACAGCATCTGGCGTACCACGGCCGCGAACGAGGACTTCGAGCCGAATGCCTCCGCCCCAATCATGCGTCAGCAGAACGTCGTGCATCTGACCAAGGTAATCACAGACTGGCACAAAAAGGCCCCAGTCGCCATCTGATCTACCAGCAACACAGGAGCCCTCTTCCACATACACGTGGAGAGGGCTCCTTGTTTTCCCAATGTACGCGGGCTCACGCACACTCCGCCGGTCGTCCGCCCCAGCTGTTGATACTCAGTCACCCGACAGGCATCAGGTAGAAAGTTGAGGTCCTCGTCCCAGCCTCTAACGCAATCTCGGCGCACTGGAGCGGCTTGCTCACGTCAAGCCGTCAACCACTCAGCGGAGCCATCCGGTATTCGACCGTTTCCCAGGCGTTGAACTTGCCAGCCCTGATGCCCTGAAGAAACCTGGTCCACTGTTCTGCCGCGAAGCACAGCACCGGACCCTGCTGGTCCTTGCTGTCGCGGACCATAATCTGGGGTAAGTTGTCACCCACCTCGACGCAGCTACCGGACGATCCAGAGCGCGTGCTCTTCTTCCACACCGCGCGAGACAAGTCCACGCCACACCTCTTTGCTAACCGGCCAACTCCTGAGCAATCGCACGAAGCGTATCCCGGGTGGCTGCGGGCGAGAGGGCGAGAGCACAGAGCTGCTCGAATGCGGTGGCGTACGTGGCGACTTCCGCCGGTCGCTCCAAGTAGAGCGCCCCCGTGAGGGTGTCGATGTAGACCAAGCGGTCCTCGGCAGCGTCCGGGTACGGCTCAGGCATGTGCGGGAAGTCGAGGATGGTGAAGCTGCCGTCGAACCCAGTGCCCGCTCCGAACGGCAGAAGTTGGACCCGAAGGCGGGTACGGGTGGAATGCTCGATGAGCTGCATGATCTGGGCGTGGAGCACCTTCGGTCCCCCGACCGCACGGCGCACGGCACCCTCATCAAGGACCACCCGTAGCACCGGCCGGTCCTCACCACCGAGGATGGTCTGCCGTTCCATCCGCAGCGCGACCTGTCGCTCCACCTCCTCCTCACGCATCGGCACGGGAGCGCCTCGGAAGACAGCGCGGGCGTAGTCCTCCGTCTGGAGCAGTCCGTGCACCATCTGACACTCGTAGATGCGCAGCGCGGACACCTCCGATTCCATCCCGACGTAGGTCGCGAACCAGTCGGGCAGCACGTCGCTGTACCGCTGCCACCAACCGCGCTGCCGCGCCTGTCGGGCTACCGCGATGACAGCTTCGGCCTGGTCGCCGTCCACGCCGTACAGGTTTAGCAGCGCCCGCACGTCGTTGGGATGCGGCCTGACCTCGGCTGTCTCGATCCGGCTCAACCAACTCGCATCATGGTCGACCCGCCGGGCCGCTTCCGACGACGTGATGCCGGCTCGGTCTCGGAGCTGTCGCAGGGTCATCGCCAGCCGTCGGCGTCTGACAGTGGGGCTCTGACGTGGGGGCATGGCCGCCATCTTGCCACTAGCCGACGAGAATTCCGTTCGCAACAGGCCAACCGGAATCGGTAGTCCGCATATTGCGGATTGCTGCCGTGCGTGGGACGGTGTTGCTGGGTGTGGTGGTCGGATGACCGTTCGTGGCCCGGCTGCCACGCCCCTCACCCGAGGAGGCATGGGATGGGCAGACGCGTCACCTACGGCCAGTACCTGGCCGCCGTCGCGATGACCCTGGCCCGCCGGCACAAGCCGGTGTGGTCGTGGATCAGGTGGCGGTACGTCTGCAAGTGCGGCAACGAGCTGCCCTGCCGGCACAGACACAAGATCCCGATCAACCGGGGCCACTGGCCGGGTGAGGACCAGTGACCGAGCACGGCCCCGTCCTGCCCATCTGGCTCTGCGCCGGCTGCGCCGCCCCCTGGCCCTGCGCCACCCGCCGACACGAACTGCTCCAGGAGTACGCGGCCTCACCGATCGCCCTGGCCCTCTACATGGGCTCGTACCTCGTGGCCGCCAGCCAGGACATGAGCTGGGCCCCGGCGGGGACGCTCCACCGCCGGTTCCTCGGGTGGCTGACGTGATCGACTACCGCGCCGGGATGGTCTTCCACGTGACCCGGGCGGCGAGCCCGCAGTTCGTTCAGCCGATCTTCTTCCGGCTGATCCGGGTGCACAAGGACTGGATCACCTACGACCACTGGATCTGGCTCGACGGCTACCAGCTCAACGCCAAGGGCGACGCGGTGGCGCAACGGTCGATCTTCGTACAGCCGGCGGGCTTGATCGTCCAGACGCAGCCACTCCCGGCACACCGCCCGGGACCGCGCAGATCCGTTGCGCGAGCCTAGTGTGCCCAGGTCAGCAGGGACACGGCCATTCTCAGCCTCTCCGCCGCGCTCGCCATGGACCAGCCGTGGAGGCGTGGGGCGGGGCGAGGATGCTCAGTTGATGCTGACCGTCACCGTGCCCACCACCACGCGGTGATCCGAGCAGGCGCCGATCGTGCAGGTGGTCGGAATGGCCAGCGAGTCGGCGGTGTAGCTGCCCGCGAGCTTGTTCTGCGGTACGAAGATCAAGTCGATCTTGTTGCCGAGGCCACACGGCCCGCCGGTGCTGCCGGCCGCGACGGTGGTCTCGCCGTAGCCAACGCAGCGGGAGTCCAGGTCGTCCAACTCCCGGTAGAAACCGGTGTTGCTACAGCAGCCCGATCGCACCAGAGAGCGCGACGAAGGCGTACGAGGGTGCCGGGATCTTCGAATCGACCAGCAGGCTGGTCGACGGTCGCCCGGTTCGATAGGTTAAGTCGACTATGGATGGACCAACGGAAAGCGGGGAGGACCGTTGCGCCAACCGATGGTTCGGTACCAGAACGAGCTCATGGACAGCGGACGGTGGGAGGGTTTTCCGCTCCGCGAAGGTGACATCGTGGTTTCGACCCCCGCAAAGTGCGGGACGACGTGGACCCAGACGATTTGCGCCTTGCTGATCTTCCAGACACCGGAGCTGCCGGCACAGCTGGACGACCTCACCTACTGGCTCGACATGTTGACTCGCAGCCGGGACGACATCTTCGCGTTCTACGAGGCGCAGCGGCATCGCCGTTTCATCAAGACTCATACGCCCTTCGACGGGCTGCCCATCCATGATGGGGTGACCTACGTCGCGGTCGGTCGGGATCCGCGGGACGTCGCGATCTCCTGGGACGCCCATTCCCAGAACGTCGCCCAGGAGGCCTTCGACGCGATGCTGGCGGCCGGCGGTAACCCGGCGCAGGAGCCCGCCGGTACGGCTCCGGCGCCTGCGGAGTCCGCGTACAACCGGTTCTGGGCCTGGCTGGAGGACACCAATGTGCAGGTGGGCCTGCCGTCGATGCTGCACCACCTGTCGGGGTTCTGGGCCGAGCGGGAGCGGCCCAACGTGCTGCTGCTGCACTACGACGATCTGAAGTCAGATCTTGAAGGCCAGATGAGGTTCCTCGCCGGGCGCCTCGGAATCGAGGTGCCGGAGTCGCGGTGGCCGGATCTGGTGCGGGCAGCGACATTCGACTCGATGCGCGGCCGGGCGGAGGCTCTGACCCCGGTCGCGGCGATGTGGAGCGATCCGAAGCGGTTCTTCAACCAGGGTGTCAGCGGCCGGTGGCGGGACCTGCTCGACGAAGATGACCTGCGACGATACGAGGATCGGGTCGCGAAGCTGGCCGAGCCCGACCTCATCGACTGGCTGCACCGCGGCCCCATCGTCCCCGCCCGCTGACCCTACGCCGTTATCCTCCTCGCTATCCCGCCTTAGACCGTGTGTCAGTTGGGGTTGTTGAAGTGCAAGGTCGTTCGTTGACTGGGTGTGGATTGTGGAGAAGTACTGCCCGGACGCGTTGTGGCACCTCGCGCAGCCGTTGCTGCCCCCGCACCCGGAAAGGCATCAAGGTGGTGGGCGGTCCCGTAGCGATGATCGGGCGACGCTCGCGGCGATTCTGTACGTGTTGGAGTCCGGCTGCTCCCGGCGCAAGCTGCCCGGTTCGTTCCCGGTGCACTGGTGCACCACGCACCGCCGGTTCGCCCAGTGGGTCGCGGCGGGGGTGATGCCCGCTCTGCACCGGGCCGTGCTCGACGTCCTCGGTGCGGCCGGGCAGATCGACTGGTCCCGGGCGAGCATCGACGCCATGAACGTACGGGCGGTCAAAAGGGAAACCTGACCGGACCCAGCCCGGTCGACCGAGGCAAGCCCGGCTCCAAGATCCACGCGATCGCCGACCGCGGCGGCTCACGTGACCCGGGCGGCGAGCCCGCAGTTCGTTCAGCCGATCTTCTTCCGGCTGATCCGGGTACACAAGGACTGGATCACCTACGACCACTGGATCTGGCTCGACGGCTACCAGCTCAACGCCAAGGGCGACGCGGTGACGCAACGGTCGATCTTCGTACAGCCGGCGGGCTTGATCGTCCAGACGCAGCCACTCCCGGCACACCGCCCGGGACCGCGCAGATCCGTTGCGCGAGCCTAGTGCGCCCGGGTCAGCAGGACACGGCCATGCTCAGTTGATGCTGACCGTCACCGTGCCAGTCACCACGCGGTGATCCGAACAGGCGCCGATCGTGCAGGTGGTCGGAATGGCCAGCGAGTCGGCGGTGTAGCTGCCCGCGAGCTTGTTCTCCCGTACGAAGATCAAGTCGATCTTGTTGCCGAGGCCGCACGGCCCGCCGGTGCTGCCGGCTGCGACGGTGGTCTCGCCGTAGCCGACGCAGCGGGAGTCCAGGTCGTCCAACTCCCGGTAGAAGCCGGTGTTGCTGGCGTTGTTGGCCACGTTGAGACTTGGCGCGTACCAGTTGTTCAGCCGGCCATAGTTGGGCTGGGCGTTGAAGTCCCCGGCGATGAGCACCGTGTCACCGCTCGCCGCGAAGGCCTCCAGCCGGCTGCGTACCGAGTTCAGTTGCTGCACGTTGATCGCCGTGCCGTTGATGACCGTGTTCGACGGCGTGATGTGCGTGGCGCAGAACCGCAGGTGCGGGCGGGCGGACAGCGGGGCGCAGAGCAGGGTCCGCCGCTCGGCACTGCCGTCCGATGGCAGCGTGTAGCGGTTCGCCGCACCGAGCGGCGCCTTGCTGAAGATGGCGTTGCCGAACGCCTGCCCGTTGCAGACCGTGTCGCGGGACGACTCGAAGCGGGCGAAGTTGGTGGAGTCCTGCGGCCAGCCGGAGGCCCTCAGATCGGCGACGATCGCCTGGTACTGCTGGTAGCAGAGCTCGTTGAGGCCGACGAATTCGGCGCCCCGGGCGCGGATCGAGCCGGTCAGGGCCGGAATGAGGCCGTCGGTGGTCGAGGCCCGGTGCATGGTCCAGCCCGCGACGTTCCAGACCCAGAGGTCGTACGTTGCCGTGGTGGCCGCCGAGGCCGGGACCGCCGAGGTGAGGGCGAGGACGAACGCGCCGAACACGGCGACACAGAGCCTCATCAACCGCATGCGTCTCCCCCAACGAACTGATCATCACCGATTCATCGGAGATGATGACACAAGCAGATCGATCAGGCGAGCCCTACACAGTGGACCCCACAGCCCGATCACGGAGCCTGCAGGGTGCACAAGGACTGGATCACCTACGACGGCTGGATCTGGCTCGACGGCTACCAGCTCAACGCCAAGGGCGACGCGGTGGCGCAACGGTCGATCTTCGTACAGCCGGCGGGGTTGGTCCTCCAACCACCAACCGTTCCGGTACGACGACCGAGTCCACCCGGATCCGCCTCCTCGCGCCATCGAGTTTGCTCGTAGCGCGAGTTTGCTGTGACAGCAAACTCCAACATTTGCCAAACTCCGGCCCGCACTAGGCTGAGCTGATGATGGTCGAAGACCGCCAGCGGCCCTCCCGTCTCAGCGGTTTCCGGGTCTGTCTCCTCGGCGGCGCCTTCTTCCTCGCGTTGCTGGCGGTCCTCCAGCCGATCACCCGCTACGAGGACTGCCCCAACTACGGCGGAAACGGCAACGCGAGCGCGTTCGCGAATCCCGCCTGGGACTTCTACCTGATGGTCCTGCTGTTCGGCTGGCTGGTCCTGGTCGTCCTGGAACAGACGTTGTCGATCACCCGGCGCGGACGTGGTCGCGCCGACTTCGCGCTCCGGGCGGCCGGCGCGATCACGTTGACGACGATCGCCTCGTGCGGCCTCTTCGTCAACGTGGCGGTGCTCTGCCACTGACCGGCCGGCTCGGCCGTGAACCGACCGGTCCCCGTTCTGCCTCAGGAGCATGCACGGGCAGGACATCCCCGAGCCACCACTCGACGTCGGCGGCCGGGCCGTCACGACGCGGCTGGCCTCGACACCGCGCCTCGCCCGCCGCGCCGCTTGGCGGCGTACGGCAGCACGAACATGTACAGGCCGGTGAAGAGCAGCAGGGCGAGCGGAAGCAGCGGCAGGTAGAACACCCAGTCGGGCAGCGCCCCGCTCGCCGCGACGAAGCCGAGGACCACGGTCACCGTGAAGGCGATGGACACCCACCGGTGGAGCTGTCGAACCCCCTTGTTCCAGCTCAACGGAATCTCCTCTGATCATCGTGCGGAAGGAAGCTCGTGTGAATGGTGATGTTCATGGCCATCACGCTAGGCGCGGCACGACGACCCACGCTTCTTGATTCCTGACCGGTCCGCTCCCTCGCGTCACCAGGTGTTGGCGTCGTCTATGTCGTTGGCCGCCCGGTACCCGCCCAGCACCATCAGGCCGTCCACCTCCGGGTAGCCCTCCCCCGGCCCTTGAGGAACACCTCGACCTGGCACGGCCTGACCGACATCTGCAGCACCGCGCTGCCCTGCCGGCGCACCCGATACGGTCCGGCGGCGAGTTCACCTGTCCCGCCCCTGGCCCCGGCGGGCGTTCGCTGCGCCCGAACGGTGAACCAACGACCGGACACCTCACCCACCACGAGCGAACCTTCGGCGAAGACGCCGGGTCCGTCGAGCCCCAGCGGGCATACGCCCTGGCGAGAGCCTCTTGGACGAGGTCCTCAGCCCGGTGCTCATCACCCGTGAGCAGGCGGGCCAGTCGCATCAGCGCCGGGCTGCGGGCGAAGGCGTACTCCTCGAACGTCACGCCCTATCAAACGTTGTGGTGCGACCCCTCCGTAGACACAGACTGGGCACTTTGACCGGCACACCCTCGTCACGCCGAAGGCCTCATCGACTGCAGCCCGGACCGAGAACGCCTTCCGGCGATCCAGGGCGCTACCAGCCGCCCCAGCTGGCCTGGCCCTCGCCCCCTCGACCTGACCACCATCGGTCTATACCATCCCCCTGTCGAAGATCGTCGATTGCCCGCCTCGGTGGGCTCGTCGGAGGTGAGTCCCCTGCGCCGCTTAACGCAGATCCTGGTCACTGCCGTGGTTTCCTGTCTGGCCATAGCCCTGTCCGCCGTACCGGCACACGCCGCCGCCCAGGTCAGGGTGCATGTGCCCAGCGGGCTTCCGCTGAACATCCGTAACGCCCCGGCGTTGAGCGGGGCGGTGATCGGCAGTGTCCCCAACGGCAACGTCGTCACCATCACCTGCCACGTTCGGGGGGATTCCGTCCAGGGCTTCGCCGGTGTCACCAACATCTGGAATCGGCTTTCGAGCGGCGGGTGGCTCACCGACGGATTCCTGGAGACCGGCTCGAACGGTCCCGTCGTCCCGCTCTGCGGAAGCTCCGCCCAGTTCAAGCTGCCGTTCGGCGCTGGACGTGCCTACACGATCACCCAGGCGGCGGGCAGCAACTTCTCCCACAACGATGCCTACAACCGGCACGCCATCGATTTCGGCATGCCGGTTGGCGTGCCGATCCTCGCGTCCGCCGCGGGCACCATCCGCTTCGAGGGCTGGGCGGGCGGCGGCGGGATCATGGCACTCGTCGACCACGGCAACAACCGATGCTCACAGTACGCACACCTGAGCGCCACCATCATCAACAACGGTGACCGCGTAGCCCAGGGACAGCGGATCGGAACATCCGGGGCAACCGGCAACGTGACCGGCCCCCACCTGCACTGGAACATCGTCAACTGCGACTCGCAGACCAGCCGCGAGATCCCCAACAGCGTCGAGGTCGGCACCAGGTACGTGGTGGGTAGCGCTCCGGTCAGCAAGAACGGCTGACCGGAGCCGCCGAAGGAGCCCGAGCAGAACCTCGGTGGCCGCCAGGCTGGCGGCCACCGACGTCTGGTGCGGGCTCCTTCACCGTGCCGTCCACGCAGGTCGGGACTGCGCGATCGCCGTACGGTTAACGGGTCTCCTGGATGCGGATCAGGTTGCCGGCGGGGTCGCGGAAGGCGCAGTCGCGGGTGCCGTACGGCTGCTCGGTCGGCTCCTGGACGACCTCGGCGTCGCCGGCCTGCAGCTTCTCGAAGACGCCGTCGAGGTCGGGGGTGGCCAGCATGATCCAGCCGTACGTGCCCTTGGCCATCATCTCGGTGATGATGCGGCGCTCGTCGTCGGTAATGCCGGGGTCGGTGGCCGGCGGCGCCAGGAGGATGGACGTGCCGGGCTGGCCGGCGGGGCCGACCGTGATCCAGCGCATCTTGCCGCCGCCGACGTCGTTGCGGACCTCGAAGCCGAGGGTGTCGCGGTAGAAGGCCAGGGAGGCGTCCGGGTCGGTGTGCGGCAGGAAGGTCGTGTGAATGGTGATATCCATGGTAATCAGGCTAGGTGCAGCGCCGTGACCTGCGCTTCTCGATTCCTGATCGGTCTGGTCACCTGTTTCGCCACGCACGACGGGATGCCCGCCGTCGCGGCTGCCGCCTCGCGGCGGTAGATGCTGGGCGACACGCCGACCAGCTCGGTGAAGCGGGTGCTGAAGGTGCCCAGCGACGAGCAGCCGACCGCGAAGCAGACCTCGGTGACACTGAGGTCGCCGCGGCGCAGCAGCGCCATCGCGCGCTCGATCCGCCGCGTCATCAGATAGCTGTACGGCGACTCACCGTAGGCGAGCCGGAACTCGCGACTGAGGTGACCGGCCGAGATGTGCGCGCCCCGGGCGAGAGCCTCGACGTCCAGCGGCTGCGCGTACTCCCGGTCGATCCGGTCGCGGACACGGCGCAGCCGCGCGAGGTCGAGCAGGTGCTGCGCGGCGGTGGGTCTGCTGGTCACCTGCGCGATCCTGCCACGCCCACCGTGAGTCACCCAGCACCGCCGACGGCCGTCAAGATCGGGACGATCGAGATCTTGGAAGGAAGCGGGCCCCCGGAGGGGCCATTTCCTTCCAAGATTCGCGTTGACCGGGCCGGGATACTGGGGTCGTGCGGGAGGATGTCGAGTTCGAGCGGGCGGTGGAGCGGCTGTACGCCGCCTTCGCCCACCACCCGCTGCCAGCCGACATGACCGCCTGCGAGCACTGCGTGGACCCGGCCGACGTGGCGCTGTTCGCGCGTACGCCGCTGCGGAAGCTGACCCCGGACCAGCTCGGCACCTACCTGATGAACCCGGGCACCTGGGGGGACGAGACGGAGTTCCCGCACCTGCTGCCCCGGCTGCTGGAGGCGTACGCGACCGGCGAGATGGAGCACTGGCTCTGGCCGGACCGCGTGACCCGCCGGATCAGCGGCCGGTGGCAAAACTGGCCGGCCGCTGAGCGGGACGCGGTCGAGCACTTCGTGCACGTCTGGTGGTGCCGGACCCTCGACGGGTACCCGTCCGCCCCGCCCGCTCAGGACCTGCTGGACGCGGTCGCTGAGCTGGGGGTCGACGTCGGGCCGTATCTGGCCGGGTTCGCGGGCGTCCCGGGCGAGGCCCCCGCCCGACACCTGGCCGACGTCATCGACCACTGGTCGTACGGCGGCTCCCTGCACGGCGACGCGGAGGAGTCGATGCGACGCTGGCTGGCCGGCCCGACGCCGGTCGACGTACTGCTGTCCGCAGCGGTTGCCTCGGCCAGTCCGGAGATCGCCGCCGAACTGGCCGAGGCCGCCGAGCACGCCTGCCTCATCGGGGAGAGCCTGCTCAGGAAAGGCGTGCTGCCGGACGCCGTCCCCGAGCGCTGACCGAAGGAGAAGTCAGCCCGTCGCGCGGCAGGCGGCGTCGATGCGGTGCAGCGGGCGGACCCGGCGTCCGAGCCCCTCCAGCAGCGAGTCCTCCACGTGGAAGTGGTGCACCCGCAACCGGTGCCGGGGCAGTTCCTCCTCGCTCGGGCAGAGCACCTGCGCCTTCACCTGGTCGATCGGCACGTACCGCACGCCGCCCTGTTCCTGGAGCAGCACCATGTTCACGTCGTCGACGACGACCACGTGGCCGCGCACGTCCTCCATCGCGCCGGACTCGGTCTGCACGGTGCTGACGGTCAGCGGCAGCACCGGCGTACTGATGACCGGCAGCGCCGCCCACACCAGCATGGCCAGCACGGCGGCCTCGGTGGCCGAGGCCAGCGGCCGGATCACCGCCCCGGGCAGCGGCCCGGCGATGCCGAGCGCGAGCACCGGCGGGACGACGAGCAGCGCCATGACCAGTTGTTCCCGCTGCTGCCAGGCGTCGAGCAGGGTCGGCGTCAGCAGGAAAAGGTACCCGCCGAGCAGGGCCGCGACGATCAGCGCCCGGGCCGCGCGCAGGTCGTGCAGCCGCTCCGGGCGGAGCTGGAACGCGGCGGCGAACGCGGGCAGCAGCAGCGGCAGGTAGAGCAGCGGCCAGGTGATCAGGGCGAGCAGGAAGCTGGCCACCACGAACCAGGCCGGGGTGATGTCCGCCCAGCGGGCGAAGAGCGGGCGGCGGTACCCGGGCAGCCGGTCCACGCTGACCCCGAGGACCGCGCCGAGGGCGAACACCGCGACCAGGCCGGTGGAGAGCAACCGGGCCGCCGTGGTGAGGAAGCCGGCGAGCAGGTTGACCGGCCCGACGTTGGCGACCAGCAGCAGGGTGGTCTGAAGCTCCCCGCCGGCCTCCACGCCGAGCCGGAGCACCGAGAACACGGCGGGCACGGCCACCACGGCCGTCCAGAACGACTGGCTGGCCCGGGCCCGGCGCTCGTCCAGGTGCCGCGCCTCGCCGGGCCGGGGCGTCGGCGTTCCGGCGTCCACGTCGGCGTCGGTGACGGGCGGGGCGGTCATTACCGGGGTGCCTTGTCATCGAAGTCCACCAGCTCCGGCACCTTCAGCGGCGGGGGCTGGACCTTGGGTGCCCTCAGCCACGGCCCGAGGGTCTGGTGGTACGCGGTGAGCCAGGGGCTGCTCAGCCCCTTACGCCCCTGCTGGTAGCTCTTGTCGAGGAAGAACGCGACGAGGTCGCGCAGCGCCGGGTCGCTGATCGGCACCCCGACGCCGATCTGCTCGCTGGTGCCGAAGGGCATGTCGATGATCGTGAAGTCTTTCGGGTGCTTGGAGAGGAAGCCGGCGAGGATGGTCTCGTCCGAGCTGACCGCGTCGTAGCGCCCCTCGAGGATGCCGTCGATGCAGTCGCCGACCTCCTTGACCACGAACACCCTGATCTGGTGCCTTCCCAGCTCGGCCTCGGTGGTCGAGCCGCCGCTGGTGCAGACCTTGTAGCGGGGGTCGCGCAGGTCCTCGATGGTGTGGATGCTGTCCTTCAGCCGGGTCGGGACCATCGCCTCCTGGGTCGTCACCAGGTACGGCCCGGCGAAGCTGACCAGCTTCTCGCGCTCCTCGGTCATCGAGAAGGTGGAGACCACCAGGTCGACCGCTCCACCCTGGAGGGCGGGAATGCGGTCCTCCGTGGCCACCGGCACCCATTCGATCCGCTTGTCGCCCTCGTAGCCGAGCTGGGCGGCGATGTACCGGGCGATCTCGACGTCGAACCCGCTGTAGGTGCCGCCGTGCAGCTCGCCCATCAGCGGGCCGGTGGTGGAGACGCCGATCTTCAGCGTCGGCTGGCCGTAGATGTGCGTCTTGCTCAGCGTCTCCTTCACGGACGGGATCTGCGGCTCCTGCCGGCTGTCGCAACCGGCGGCAGCGGCAAGGGTCAGGGTCAGCGAGACCGCCAGGGTGGTGGCGACCGAGCGGACCCGGGACCGGGTGAGGAACATTTTCATCGGCGACCTCGCTGACGGGTGCACCTGCGGGACACCGAGAGTAGCGGCTCACGTCCATCCGCGTGGTCATCCGCGCGGCCAGGCCCGGGGGTACGACAGACGACCGATCGCCGCCGTACCCCCGAGTTGTCCTCAACGGACGGTCAGCGATCCGATCCCGGGCAGCGGGGCCACCACCGGCGGCAGCCGCTTCGACTCGCCCCGGGCCGGGGCGCCCCGGTTGGCCAGGGCGCTCTTGGACGCCGGGGCCCGCTCGGCCGCCGCCTCCCCGGGCTGCTCCGCGAACGGCTGGATGTCACCGACGCAGACCTTGCCCTTGGCCGGCAGGGTGCCCCTGATCAGGTAGGCGTCGATCGCGCCGGTCGCGCACGCCGAGGTGCCGTACGCGGTGTGCCCCCAACTGTCGCTGCTGAGCAGGCGGCTGTTCGGCAGCAGCGCCGCCGAGCCGACCGCGCCCTGGTAGTTGGTCGCCGGGTCCCAGTAGTTGCCGACCACCAGCACCGGGGCGCTGGTCCGCCTGGTGAACGGGCCGGTGTAGGCGTCCTCGTCGCGGACCGTCCAGGTGTTGCGGGCGCACGGCGCGGCAATCCAGGCCCAGAGCCGGCCGAAGTACGGTGCCCGCTCGTCCTCCTTGGCGGCCAGCGCCGGCCAGGCACCGGCGTCCTTCGGGTGGTACGCGTCGGTGCAGTCCACCCCGAGGAACGTCTCCAGGCCGTTGTTGTACGGGAAGTCGTACCCCCGACGCACCTGCTGGCGGGCGGTGGCGGCCCGCCGGGCGATCGCCGTCCGGGCCTCGGCGCGACGGGCGGCGGTGGCCGACGCGGGGTCGGTGAGTACCAGCAGTTCGGCGATGATCGCGACGATGTCCTCGTAGCCGGACGGGCTGTAGAGGGCGTTCAGCGCGGCCCCGACGAAGTCGGCGTAGCCGACCGTGAACGTCTCCCCGGTGTCCGGGTCGGTGAGCACCACCGGCTTCTTGCGCAGGCGCTTCGCCACCAGTTCGAACGAGGCGACCGGGTCGCCGGCCGCGAGCGGGCAGGCCTCCGCCCCGGCCTTGTCGCAGCGCACCAGGATCTCGCGCAGCGCCGCGTACGCGCCGTCGGCGCTGCGCAGCCGGGTCTCCTGGAGCTGGTTGCGCGCCTTGCCCTGCCCCACCCAGGCGTTCGGGTTGAGCACGCCGTCGACGACCAGGGCGCGAACCCGGTCGGGGAACATGTTGGCGTAGTACTGGCCCAGGGCGGTGCCGTAGCTGAAGCCGAGGTAGTTCAGCTTCGGGTCGCCGACCGCCCGCCGCAGCACGTCCATGTCCCGGGCGACCTCGGCCGTGGACATCGCGCCGGTCAGCGGCCTGCCGGTGGTGGAACAGCCCTTGCCGACCGCCTTCGACGCGGCGACGTACGCCTTCTCCTCGGCCTTCGTCCACGGGAAGGCCACGTTCAGCCCCGCGTACGCCTTGGTCTGTTCCTTGACCGACGGGAAGCACCGGACGTTCTGGCTGGCCGCGACGCCGCGCGGGTCGACGCCGACGATGTCGAACCGGTCCAGCAGGTCGTCGCCGAGGAAGTACGGCGCGGCGAGCGCGATGTCCGTCCCGGAGCCGCCGGGGCCACCCGGGTTGACGAAGAGGCTGCCGATCCTGCGCTGCTGGTCGCGGGCCTTGACCCGCAGCACCGCCACCTCGGTGGTGGCGCCGGTCGGGGAGTCGTAGTCGCGCGGCAGGTCGACGGTGGCGCACTCGGCGTAGTCGTAGCAGGCGTACCAGTCGAGCTTCGGGGTGGGCACGCGGTCGACCCGCCGGGCCTCGACCGGGTCGGTCCGGTCCGACGTGGCCGGACGACCCCAGCCGGTGGTGGTCGGCGCCGCCGAGGCGGGCGCGAACGCCGTTCCGGCGAGGACGACGCCGGCGATTCCTGCTGCGGCCAGGGACCGGGTTCTCCGTGGCATGCGGTTGCCTTCCGGTGGGGAACAGGACGCGTCGAGAAAACCTCGACCTGCGTCACTCTAGGGACCCGAGCCCAGGAGTACCGCCCACAAAAGGCCCAGGAAAGGGTCATTTCCCCGACTGTTGTAACGGATCCCGCAGCCTTGACGCTGCACCGGCGCTCGTCCGCTGTGAGCCGTGCGTGGTTTCCGGAGTGCTTGACGACCAGCCGCCACGGATCGGTCAGGGGATGAGGACGACCTTGCCGAGGTTCGCGCGAGCCTCGATGATGCGGTGTGCTGTCGCAGCATCGGCGAGGGGTATCTCCGCGTGTACGGCGGCACGTAGCTGAGTCGTTCGGCTGAGTTGCCACAGTTGCTGATGGTGTTGGTCGTAGAGTTCGCGGTGGGTCTGGGCGAAGTGGGCCATGGCCAGCCCTGTGATGGTCTTGGAGCCGGCGAGCAGTTCGTAGGCGGGTATGGTGCCGCCCCCGGAGTTGAAGAAGACGAGGCATCCACCAGGGCGCAGTGCTGCCACGGCGGGGCGGAGAAGGTCACCTCCGACGCCGTCGAGAACGACGTCGACGGGGTCCCCCCAGTTGTCGCTGCCGTACGTGACGACGTGGTCGGCGCCGAGGCCGTACAGGAAGTCGGCCTTGGCCCGGGAGCTGACGGCCGCCACGACCCGTCCGGCTCCCCTGTGCTTGGCAAGCTGGATCGCGAGGTGGCCCACCCCGCTGGCCGCTCCGGTGACGAGCACCGAGTCGGTGGGTGTGACGCGGGCGGCGGCCAGGGCGGCGAGCGCGACATGCCCGCTGCGTACCAGCGCCACCGCCTGTTTCGCGCTGGCATCGTCCGGGATGCGGCTTGCCATGAAGGCCGGGGCGAGCACTTCGTCGGCGTAGGAGCCGGTGAAGGTCAACGAGGTGACGCGATCACCGACTGCGAAGCCGGACACCTGCGAGCCGATGGCGATCACCCGGCCGGCGATCTCGCCGCCGAGGATGCCGGGTAGTGACGCGCTGTCGCCGCCGTCTCGGACCTTTCGGACCACGGGCAGCGTCACGCCGATCGCCTCGGTGCGCACCAGGAGGTCGCCAGGCCCCGGCCGAGGGGTGGGTGCCGATTCGAGGCGGAGCACCTCCGGGCCGCCGTGCTGGTAGTAGCGGACTCGACGCATGCCCCCTCCAGAATGTTGGGTGTACCCCATGGTATCGAATATCCTTGGGGAGTCCCAACGGATAGTTAGCATGGCGGGGTGACAGACGGTTCGCAGGCTCCCGCACGTATCCGCACCCTGCCCAGTTGGCTGCTGGGTCGCGCCGCAGCTCGTGGTCACCGGCTCGTGGCCGAGGCGTTGGCGCAGGCGGGGGTGAGAATGATGCACCACGCGGTGCTCTGCGCCGTGGCGGAGCGGGAGCCGGTTTCACAGGCCGACCTTGGCCGGTCCCTGCGGGTTGACCCCAAGGACATGGTCGCGATCCTGAACGATCTACACGAAGACGGCCTGATCGTTCGGGCTCCCGACCCGGGCGACCGGCGAAAGAACGCCGTGTCCATCTCCGAGGCCGGCACCCGGCTCCTGCGGCGCACCCAGAAACTCGGCGACGACGCCAACGACCAACTGACCGCCGCTCTTACCGCAGCTGAACGCGAGCAACTCGTCCGCCTGCTCGAACGCATCGTGTCGCCAGTCGAAGCCTGTCAACCATCGGACGAGACGCCTGGTCGATGACGCCCTCCGCCGCGCCTCGCGTCCGGCTGCGCCGTCGTCCACTGCGGAAGGGCATCCGGCCGTTCGGGCGAGCGGCCCGGGAAGGTCGCAGCCCGGGACGGCGGTTGACACGCGCGCCGGCTTTGCCATCCTTGACGGGTGACCCGATTCCCTCGGCCCGACGCGCTCGCCGGGGCGGTCGCCGCCTCGGTCGCGGCGCTCACCCTGCTGGTAACGCTGGCCTGGTGGCGTCCGCGCAGCATCCTGGCGGTGGTGCTCGCCCTGCTCTGCGTCCTGCTGGTGATGGTCGCCGGGGTGTTGGTGACGGAGGCGCGGCAGCGCCGCGACGAGGCCCGCGAGCGCACGGGCGACGGGCCGGCGGAGTGGCCGACCCCGGGGATCGCCGGCCTGGGTGGCGTCGACGCGGACACGCTGGAGGCCCTGGACAGCCGGAGCGCGCTCCGGGCGGTCCAGGAACGCCGCCGGCACCAGGGCGGGTTCAGCGACCGGTGAGGGTCGGCTCGTCGAGCCCGTCGACGCCGCGCCCGGCCAGGCAGCGGTATGTCCGGTCGGTGTCCGCTTCCTCCGGCGGCAGCACCTCCAGGTGCCAGCCGCTGGTGGACGCGATGCCGCTGGTCAGCCGGAACGTCATCGGGTTGCAGACCCGCCGCACGGCCGGGTCGGCGCTGACCTGGGCGTGTCCCGCGCCGACCAGGGTGGCGGGCAGCTCGCCGGCCGCGTAGGTCTCCCAGGTGTGCCGGCCGTCGCAGGGCAGCCGGGGGGCCTCGGCCCGGGTGCCGCGCACCAGACGCACCGGCCCGAAGCACTCCAGCTCGGCGACGCACCGCGCGCCCGTCGGCAGCCCGCCGGTTCCCGGCGAACCCGGCACGCAGCCCGGCAGCGCGCCCCACGGCCCGATCGCCGACGTGGCGACCGCGCTGGCGACCGGCGTGGGCGTCAGGACGGCCGGGGCGCCACCGGCCACCCAGGCTCCGCCGCCGGCCGACGCGGCCAGCGCGAGCGCCCCGGCCCCGCCGAGGAACCAGCGCCGCCGCCAGCGCCGGCCGGACGTCGTCGACACGGTGGGGTGGTCGTCCTCGACCGGGGGACGCTGGGCGGGCGGGCCCGGCCGGCTGGTGCCGTACAGGCCGCCCGAGGTGGACGGGCTGCCGGTGACGGTGCCGGTCGTCGGGCCGGACGGGCCGCCCGAGGACGGGCCGCCGGACACGGGAGCCCCGCTGACCGGCGCGCTGACCGGGTCCAGCGGCAGGGCGGCGAGCAGGCCGCGCAGCTCCACCGCGGACGGGCGGGCGCCCGGGTCGTTCGCCATGCCCGCCCGGAGCACGTCGAGCAGTTCCTCCGGCGCCCCGGGCAGCCCGGGGATCGGCTGGTGGAACAACTCCAGCACGGTGACCAGGCTGGGGTTGCGCTCGGACTGCCAGCGGGGCGGGCGACCGTGCATCACGGCGTAGAGGGTGGCGCAGAGGGCGTACACGTCGACCGCGGGCGACGGCGGGCTGTGGTTGAACATCTCCGGCGGCGCGTACGCGGGGGTGAGCACCTCCAGGGTGACCGACGCGTCACGCACCTCGGCCAGCACGGCAAGCCCGAAGTCGGCCAGCACCGCCGGGTTGAAGTGGGAGTGCAGGATGTTCGCCGGCTTGACGTCGCGGTGCAGCACCCCGTTGGCGTGCGAGTGGGCCAGCGCGTCGGCGATCTTCACACCGAGGTCGCGGGTCTCCGCCGGGCCCAGCGGCGAGGTGCGCATCCGCTCGGCGTACGACCCGTCGCACAACTCCATGATCAGATAGGGGTGCCGGTCGACGGTGACCCCGACGTCGAACAGGTCCACCACGTGCGGGTGCGACGACATCCTCCCGGCCGCCCGGGCCTCGCGCAGGAACCGGGCCTGGTCCCGGTCGTTGTCCAGGGTGCGGTTCTCCACCTTGACCGCGACCTCGCGCCCGACGGAGATCTGGGTGGCCCGGTACACGGTGGCATAGCCACCCCGGGCAAATGCCTCCAAATCGGTTAGACCGGGCACGATGGGCAGCCGCAGGGCGCCGGGCGAGGTGTCGGTCACTGTTCGAAAATACCCAACGGCCCGGCCGCTCAGCGGTTCGCGCCAGCGGGCGGGACGACACCGTCCACCGCGCCCGACCGGTCGCCGTTCGTGGCCGGTGGCATTGTGGCAGGCCGGCGGGCGTCCCAGCGCAGGGCCACGGCGGTCGCGACCGCGCCCAGCCCCTCCCAGAGCGCCACCGTGAAGAACCGGCCCGGCGCGATGTCGGCCAGCACCGCGATGGTGAACACGGTGAAGGTGACCAGCCGGAAGAGGACCGTGAACCGGTAGAAGGGCCGCCACTCGGTGGCGGTCGCCAGCAGGTAGTAGACCCCCATGTTGAACGACGCCATGGAGGACGCGGTCAGGAAGGTGCCCGTGTAGTCACCGGCGGCCCGGCTCTGCGGCACCTCGAAGCCGAGCATCCGCAGCTGGGCCTCCGGCCAGAGCAGCCCGAGCGCGCCCATCAGCAGCGCCAGGACGCCGAAGACCGCGATCGTCCAGCCGGCGCTGGAGCGTGGCAGCCTCATCGCGTCCTCCCCAGGACCGGCACGGTCGCCACAGTGGACCGCCACTCGGAAATGACACCGTAACCGGTGCCACCCGCCGTCGCATCGGCGGAACCGGCAGACTAACCGACCCGGGGGCCGGCCGTCCGGCGGGACGCGACGAGGCCCCCGCGACGCGCCGAACGCACCGGACCGGCGTCTCGCTCACCCCCGCAGGCGGACCCGCAACGCGTCCGCCGCCAGCCGCTCGCTGCGCTGCTCCGTGGCGTACGCCAGTCGGACGGCCTCCTCGGCACTGGTTAGCGCCTCGGCGGGCCGGCCGCAGGCGTCCAGCGCCTCGGCCAGCACGCTCGCCGCGATCACCTGGCTGCGCACGTCCTCCGCCGGGACGGCAACCGCCCGCTGGGCCCAGTCCAGGGCCTGCTCGTGCTGGCCGTGGGCGAGCAATGCCGAGGCGTACCGGGCCATGGTCTGACGGCGGGAGAACAGCAACGACGGCGCGTTCGTGGAGGCGGTGGCCACCGGGGCGAGCAGCCCCACGGCGGTGGCGGAGTCACCGGCGGCCAGCCGGGCGGTGGCCAGCAGCACCCGGGGGCCCACCTGAGCGGGCGCCTGCGGGTTGTGCGGCTCGACGGCGGTCAGCACCGCGCGCGCCGAGCGCTCGGCGGTGTCGCAGTCGCCCATGTCCAGCGCCACGAAGCCGCGCAGCGTGCCGGCCATCCCGGTGAGCAGCGGGTGCGAGGTCCGTTCGGCGTACGACATCGCGTCGCCGAGCAGGTCCGCGGCGTGCTCCGGCTCGCCCAGCCCCCGGGCGACCACCCCGCGCGCCACCAGGGCGAAGCCCTGCCCCCAGTCGTCGGAGACCTCGGCGAAGTCCCGGTACGCCCGGCGGGCCGCCCGGTCGGCCTCGGCGATCTCGCCCAGCTCCGCGCCGGCGAACGCCTCGACCGCGCGCAGCGTGCCGACCGCCCACGCCTCACCGACCCGCTCGCCGAACGGGAGGAAGACCCGCGCGAGCCGGCACGCCTCCCCCAGCCGGCCGGCGAGCAGCCGGGCGAACGCCGTGGTGCCGCGCAGCCAGGCCCGGCCGTACGGGTCCTTCAACTCGGCGAAGAGCCGGGCGGCCCGGCCGAGCACCGCGTCGGTGCCGGCGAAGTCACCCCGGGTGGTGGTCACCCAGGCCAGGTTCTGCAACGACCACGCCTGCCCCCGCCGGTCCTGCGCGGTCAGGCTGACCTGGTACGACGCCGCGAGCCGGCTGCTCGCCTGACCCAGCCGGCCGGCCACGAAGTCGGCCATGCCGAGCCGGCGCATCGCCGAGGCGCGCAGGGCCGGCAGCTCGCCGGCCGTGGCCACCTGCAACGCCTCCTGCCAGCAGGCCGCCGCCCTGGCCTGGTCGCCCTGGGCCTGGTGGGCCTGCCCGGCGAGCAGCAGGGCGCTGGTCCGGGCGACGGCGTCGTCCCCGGCGTTGGCGGCGATCTTCTCCGCGTAGGCGAGCGCGTCGGCCGCCCGGCCCACCTGGAGCAGGGCGCGGGCGTGCGCCACCCGGTCGGCCGCCGGCAACCCGTCCCGGGCCAGCTCGGCGGCGCGCTCGGCGTACTCGACGGCCACGGCCGGCTCCCCGGCCTGCAACGAGCGGCGGGCGGCCCGGCCCAGCGCGGTCACCCCGAGCGTGGCGACGGTGCGCGCCGGCGCGTCCGGGCGCAGTTTCACCGCGTCGGCGAGCGCGGCGGCCCGCTCCACGTGCTCGGCGACGAACGCGTCCCGGGCCGCGTCGGTGAACCCGCCCGGGGCGGCGGGCCCGCCGGGCACCGCCCAGCGGGCCAGCGCGGCGTGCCGCTCGGCCAGCTCGGCCTTGCTCACCCCGGAGTACGCGGCCTCCCGCATCAGCGGCGTGGCGAAGGAGTAGCCGGTGCGGGTCCGGTGCAGCATCCGGCGTTGCAGCAGCTCCTCGACGGCCCGGTCGAGCTCCACGGCCACCACGGCAGCCGGCCGGCCGGCCCACCCGGCGCGCTGCTCGCGCAGCGCCTCCAGGGCACCCGCCGGCACGGTGTCGCCGACCACGGCGGCGTCCCGCAGCACCGACCGGGCGTCCGGCGGCAGCGCGTCGATCCGGGCGGCGAGCACGGCGGCAAGGTCCCGGGAGAGCAGCCGACTGCCGAGCGAGCCGGGCGCGAGCCGCCAGCCTGCGTTGGCGGGGGCGGACCGGTCGGCCACGGCGGTCAGCGCGCCCCGCTCCATCAGCAGGGTGACCAGCTCGGCGAGGTAGAACGGATTGCCCTGGGCCGTGATGAGCAGCCGGTCGGCGTCGGGCTGTGGCAGCTTCCCGCCGCCAAGGTAGCTGGTGAGCAGCCGGGCCGCATCGGCGCCGCGCAGCGGGGGCAGCGCGTGGACCTCGGCGTCCGCCACCCGGGTCAGCGCCCCGGCGGTACGTACCAGCTCGGGGCGGCCGAGCAGCAGCACCAGCACCGGGCCGGTGATCCGGGACAGGGCCAGCCCGAGCGCCCGGATGGTCTCGGCGGTGGCGTCATGCAGGTCGTCGACGATCACCACCAGGGGCGCCTCGGCGGCCAGGGCGCTGAGCAGGTCGGCCACCGCGTTCGGCACGGCGTCCGCGTCGACGGGCGGCTGGGCGGAACCCCACTCGCCCTGGTCGGCCGGGCTCCCGGCGGGCAGGTCGGCGTACCCGAGCAGGGCCAGGAGCTGGTCGACGGCGACCGGGGCGACGTCGTCGCCGAGCCGGCCGAGGCGGTGGCCGAGCCGGCGCAGCCGCTCCTCCACGGCCGGGCGGGTCAGCGCGGTGGCCGGGTCGCTGGGCAGGCCGACGGCGGCCCGGACCAGGTCGGCCAGGGGCGCCAGCCGGCGGCGCTCGCCGAACGCGGCGCAGCGCACCGAGAGCACCCGGGCGCCGGTGTGCGTGGCGTACCGGCCTGCGCCGACGTCGTAGCCGGCGGCGAGGCGTTCCACCTCGGCGGAGAACCGGGACTTGCCGATCCCCGCCTCGGCGGTCATCAGCAGCACCCGGGGCTCGCCCCGGTCGATCACCTCGGCGAGCCGGCCGGCCACCCGGCCGACCTCGGTCTCCCGGCCGACGAACGGCGCCTCGTCGCCGAGGCCGGACCGGGTGCCCGGCGCGTCGAGCAGGCCGAGCAGCTCGTACGCCTCGACCGGCTCACGCTTGCCCTTGAGCCGCAGTGGGCGCAGTGTCCGCCAGGACGCCACGTGCCGGGTCGAGGCGGAGGTACGGGCTCCCGCGTAGACCGCGCCGACGGCGGCGGCGTCGGCGAGCCGGGCGGCGGTGTTCACCGTGTCGCCGATGACCGTGTACTCGATCGCCGCCTGGATGCCGGCGATCACGTCGCCGGTGTTCAGCCCGACCCGCAGGCCGAGCGGCGCACCGCCGCCCCGCTCGTCGTCGAGCACCCGGCGCACCGCCCGCTGCATGGACAGCGCGGCGCGGACGGCCCGTTCGGCGTCGTCCTCGTGGGCGACCGGGGCGCCGAAGACCGCCATGATCCCGTCGCCGGTCAGCTTGTCGACGTGCCCGCCGAAGGTCTTCACCGCCCCGGCGAGGGAGGCGAGCACCCGGTCGGTGACCGCGCCGACCCGCTCCGGGTCGAGGTCCTCCGACCATGAGGTGAAGTCGGACAGGTCGCCGAAGAGCACGGTGACCACCCGCCGCTCGGCGGTCGGCAGGGCGGCGGCGGCCGGCAGGGCGACGCCGCAGTTGTGGCAGAACCGCGCCCCCGGGACGGCCAGCGTGCCGCAGACCGGGCAGGTCACGGCCGCTCCACCCCGTCCGGGGCGACCCCCAGGTACTCCAGCTGGGCCCGGACCGACCACTCGGCCGCCCACCACAGCGAGCGGTCCACGTCGGCGTACACCCGCGCCACCACCTCGGGCGCGGTGGTAACTCCCTCGGCGACCGCCCGCCGGACCTGGTCGAGCCGGGAGCGGCGGTGGGCGAGGTAGAACTCGGCGGCGACCCCACAGTCGGCCAGCGCCGGGCCGTGCCCCGGGAGCGCCGGCACCCCCCGGTACGTCGACAGCAGCTCCAGGCTGGTCAGGTAGTCCCCGAGGTGCCCGTCCGGGTGGGCGACGACGGTGGTGCCCCGGCCCAGGATGGTGTCGCCGGTGAGCACCACCCGCCCGCCGTCGTGCTCCACGAGGAAGCAGATCGAGTCGGCGGTGTGGCCCGGCGCGGGGAGCGGGCGGATGACCAGGCCCGCCTGGTCTAGGTCGCCGCCCGGGTCGAGCGGCGGCCCGCCGTGGCTGTGCGCCGGGTCGACGGCCCGCACAGGCGCGCCCCCGAGCAGCTCGCGCAGCCGGGGCGAGCCCTCGGTGTGGTCCGGGTGGCCGTGAGTGATCAGCACGGTGGCGACCGGGCCGTGCGCCGCGATCGCGGCCAGGTGCCCGTCGTCGGCCGGCCCGGGATCGATCACCACGGCCGGCTCGCCGGGGCCGGCCCGCAGCACCCAGGTGTTGGTGCCGTCGAGGGTCATCGGCCCCGGGTTCGGCGCGCGCAGCAGCGTCACCCACCCGGGCAGCTCGCCCGCCAGCGCCCCCACGGCCGCCGTGATGTGCCCCGTCATGTCAGCGATCGTACGACCCCGCCCGCCGCTCCCCGCGATCTTGCACTTACGGCTCGGGATTTGTGCCCGTTCACGGCTTTGATCCGGGCGCTGAGTGCATGATCGCGGGGAGCGGCGGGGGATCAGGCGACCTCGACGATCAGCTCGACCTCGACGGGGGCGTCGAGGGGGAGTTCGGCGACACCCACTGCGGAGCGGGCGTGCCGGCCTGCCTCGCCGAAGACCGCGCCGAACAGGTCGGACGCGCCGTTGATCACGCCCGGCTGGCCGGTGAAGCCCGGGGCGCTCGCCACGAACCCGGTCACCTTGACGATCTTGACGACGTTCTCCAGGCCGACCAGCGCGTCGACGGCGGCGAGGGCGTTCAGGGCACACCGCTGCGCCAGGTCCTTGGCCTGATCGGCGGAGACCCCGGCGCCCACCTTCCCGGTGGCCAGCAGCTTGCCCTGCGCCACGGGGAGCTGCCCCGAGACGTAGACGTGCTGCCCGGACTGGACGGCCGGCACGTAGCTGGCCACCGGGGGCACCACCTCGGGCAGGGTCAGCCCGAGCTCGGCGAGCTTGGCGTGTGGTCCGTTGCTCACGTCGCTCACGCCTTCGGGCGCTTGAGGTACGCGACGAGCTGCTCCGGGTTGGGGCCGGGGACCACGGACACGAGTTCCCAACCGTCCTCACCCCAGTTGTCGAGGATCTGCTTGGTCGCGTGGACCAGCAGTGGCACGGTCGCGTATTCCCATTTCTGCATCGGCGCAGGGCTCCCTAGAAGGCGGTGACGTTTCCGCCCACAGCCTACGATCCGACGCCGCCGGGCGGCGCGGGACGCTGCTCCGGGGCGGCCGGCGGCTCGCCGCAGGGCCCCTCGTGGTCGTACCGCTGGGGGCAGCGGGACCGGTCGGGCAGCAGGAGGTCGCAGAAGACCCGGTGCCGGTTGTTCTGGTCGTCGGCGGTGGAGACGGTGGTCTCGCCGGCGTCCAGCTCGGGCAGGAAGCCCAGCGAGATCGCGACCTTGCCGGCCAGCGCCGCCGCCGCCGCCAGGTCTGCCACCCGGATCGGCAGATGGATGACGTACCCCGGCTCCTCCTCGTCCCGGGAGCGCTCGGCCGGGCGGCTCAGGGTCCGCAGCATCTCCCCCGGGTCGGTCAGCCGCCGGTAGGACCGTTCGTTGAACGGCAGGCCCGTGACCGGTCCCTCCTCGCCCGCGGAACCGGTCCCGCCCCGCCGGGCGCTGCCGCAGGGCGGGAACTGGGCTCGGGAGATGTTCTCGGTGTCGCGCATGTACTGCCTCCGGGCCTCGCACCTGATCAAGTCGTCACCATGTGGCTCGGACATCTGCCGATCCGTCCCCCGCGCCGGCACGAACGTAGGACCGATTCCCGACAGGAACAACGGGACGCGCATGTCCGGGCACCTCAAGTCACATATGCGACAGATCGGGGGTCCGGTACCGGATGGCGGGGATCGGCACTCCATGATCGAAGCAGCGCCCCACCCGGCCCGGGGACCCACCCGCCGGGCCGTTCACCGCTACCCTTCCGACGGACGACGCGCACGGCCCGTCCGCCTTCGTTCGACCAGCCCTCGCGTCCGAGCGACGACGACGGGCCGCACCCCGGGGGATCGACATGACCCAACCGCCCGACGGCGACGCCACCGGCACGCCCAGCGGTCCGCCCTCCGGCGACCGCGCCCCCGGCCCGCCCGGCCAGGCCCCACCCCAGCAGGCCCCGCCTGGCTACCTCCCTCCTGGCCAGATCCCGCCCGGCCAGGTCCCGCCCGGCCACCTCCCTCCTGGCCAGGTCCCGCCCGGCCACCTCCCGCCCGGCACCACATCCGGCCAGGTCGGCGGCCACGCCCAGTTCGGCGGACCACCCCAGGTCGGCGGCCCCGCCCAGTTCGGCGGACCACCCCAGGTCAGCGGACCACCCCAGTTCGGCGGCCCGGCCCAGTTCGCTGCGCCCGGCGGCCCGGGTAGCCCCGCGTCGGGCGCGATCCCGCCGCCCCCGCCGTACCCCGCCGCTGCCCCGGCAGCGCCGAAGAAGCGGCGCGGCGTGCTGATCGTCTCGATCGTGGCCGCCCTGGCGCTGTTGCTGTGCGGCGGCGGTGGAGCCGCCGCCTTCCTCACCCTGCGAAACGTCGAGAGTGGCGAGGGCGCGAAGGAGCCGGCCGAGGCGGTGGACGCCTTCCTCATCAGCGTCTACCGCGAGCGGGACGCGAAGAAGGCTGCCAGCCACGTCTGCGCCGCGTCGCGGGACGACAAGAAGATCGCTGCGAAGGTGGCGGAGGTGCGCGGGTATGTCGAGCAGCACAAGAGCTCCCGGTTCTCCTGGCCCACCCCGAAGGTGGACAACCAGACCGGCGACCGGGCCACGGTCAGCACCAAGGTGACCATGACCACGTCCGACGAGAAGGTCGCCGACCAGGATCTCCGTTTCACGGTCGTGCGGAAGACCGGCTGGTGGGTCTGCGAGATCGCCTGACCGCTCGGGCGGCGGCCGGCCCGGACCACCAGGGGCCGGCCGCCGTCGCCCGGGCCGCCGGGTGGATAGGCTCGACGGGTGCGAGCAGCTGAACGGCGGGCCGACCCGACCGGCGCCGAGTGGCCGGCGCGCCTCCACGTGGTGACCGGCAAGGGCGGCACCGGCAAGACCAGCGTGGCGGCGGCGCTGGCCATGGCGCTGGCCACCGAGGGCCGGCGCACCCTGCTGGTGGAGGTCGAGGGGCGGCAGGGCATCGCCCAGCTCTTCGGCACCGACCCGCTGCCGTACGCCGAGCGGCACCTGACCACCGCCCCTGGCGGCGGCGAGGTGCGTGCCCTGGCGGTGGACGCCGAAGAGGCGCTGCTGGAGTACCTCGCCATGTTCTACAAGCTCGGCGCCGCCGGCCGGGCGCTGCGCAAGTTCGGCGCGATCGACTTCGCCACCACCATCGCCCCCGGCCTGCGCGACGTGCTGCTGACCGGCAAGGTCAAGGAGGCCACCACCCGCACCGCCGGGCAGCGCCGGGCGTACGACGCGGTGGTGCTGGACGCGCCGCCGACCGGGCGGATCGGCCGGTTCCTCAACGTGACGGCGGAGACGGCCCGACTGGCCAAGGTGGGCCCGATCAAGACCCAGAGTGAGGGGGTCGCCGCGCTGCTGCGCTCCCCGATGACCGCGGTGCACGTGGTGACGCTCCTCGAGGAGATGCCGGTCCAGGAGACCGTCGACGCGATCGCCGAGCTGACCCAGCTCGGCTTCCCGGTGGGCCGGGTGATCGTCAACGCGGCCCGGCCGCCGCGACCCGCGGGCCGGGCGGTGAGCGCGGCGGAGCTGAAGCGCGGGCTGGTCGCCGCCGGGCTGCCCGCCGACCGGAACACCGTCGCCGGGCTCGCCGCCGAGGCGCGCGACCAGCTGATCCGCCGGGAGTTGGAGGACTCGCTCCGCACCGAACTGGTCGAGCTGGGGCTCACCCTGACCGAGCTGCCGCTGCTGCCCGACGGGGTCGACCGGGCGGGCCTCGAGACGCTGGCCCGGGCGCTCGTCCGGGCGGAGTGACGCACACTGCAGCCAGCACGGCGCGGAGATCCCCCGAAGCCCGATACGCTCGATTGGTGCCTTCCGAAGACGCGGCGCCGCAGCTGGACGTCGACCAGATCCTCGCCGACCCCGGCGTGCGGATCGTGGTGTGCTGCGGGGCGGGCGGGGTGGGCAAGACGACCACCGCCGCCGCGCTCGCGCTGCGGGCCGCCGAGCAGCACGGTCGGCGTACGGTGGTGCTCACCATCGACCCGGCCCGCCGGCTGGCCCAGTCGCTCGGCCTGACCGAGCTGGACAACACACCCCGCCAGGTCAAGGACATCGACGTCGAGGCCAGCGGGGGCGAGCTGCACGCCATGATGCTCGACATGAAGCGGACCTTCGACGACGTGGTGCTCCAGCACACCGACCCGGCGAAGGCGGCGGACATCTTCGCCAACCCCTTCTACCAGGCCATGAGCTCCACGTTCGCCGGCACGCAGGAGTACATGGCGATGGAGAAGCTCGGCCAGCTGCACGCCCGGGGCGAGTGGGACCTGATCGTGGTGGACACCCCGCCGTCCCGCTCGGCGCTGGACTTCCTGGATGCGCCGGCCCGGCTGTCCCGCTTCCTCGACGGGCGGATGCTGCGGCTGCTGATGGCGCCGGCGCGCAGCGGGGGCCGGAGCATGTTCAGCCTCGTCACCGCGAGCTTCGGCATGTTCTCGAAGGTGGTGCAGAAGGTGCTCGGCGCTCAGCTGCTCACCGACCTGTCCGGCTTCGTGGCCGCGCTGGACTCGATGTTCGGCGGATTCCGGCAGCGGGCCGAGCAGACGTACCGGATCCTGCAGGCGCGGGAGACGGCCTTCCTGCTGGTCGCGGCCCCGGAGCCGGACGCGGTTCGGGAGGCGTCGTACTTCGCCGGGCGGCTGGGCGAGGAGCGGATGCCGCTGGCCGGCCTGGTGCTCAACCGGGTGCACCGGCCGGCGGTCGACACCCTGGACGCGGCGACCAGCCTGGCCGCCGCCGACCGGCTGGCCGAGGCCGGCGGGCAGTCCGGGACCGTCGACGTGCTGCGGGCCCACGCCGCGCTGGCCCAGCAGGCGCACCGCGAGCAGCGGGTGGCGGCCCGGTTCAGCGAGGCGTTCCCGCAGGTGCCGGCGGTGTCGGTGACGGCGCAGCCCGCCGACGTGCACGACATCGACGGGCTGCGGACGATCGGCGCGGCGATCAGCCGGCCGTGACCGGCGTCAACCGGCCGTGACCAGGACCTTGTCCTTGCCGGGCTTGTCCTTGGCGTTCTTCTTCATGGCCGCCTCGAACATCTTCCGCCAGCTCGCGACCTGGGGGTGCCGGCGCAGCAGGGCCCGGCGTTCCCGCTCGGTCATGCCACCCCACACCCCGAACTCGATCCGGTTGTCGAGCGCGTCGGCCAGGCACTCGTACCGAACTGGGCAGCTCCGGCAGATCCGCTTCGCCACGTTCTGTTCAGCGCCCTGTACGAACAGCGCGTCCGGGTCCCCGTTCTGACACGCCGCCAGCGACGGCCAGTCAGTGATCATGCCCATGTGTACACGTCCCCCCTTGCAGTACCTACCGACGTCGCGCGACCAGCCGTCGAATACTCCTGCCGTCCGCCCGACCCCCCGGGCGGCCCGGACGACGCGTGGCTGGGTCACCGCCACCATCATGCTCTGTAGTCGACTGATTACGCAACGTTGTCGGCAAAATCCACTATTACGGACACTCCCGGCTTCCCGGGCCTTCGGCCCCCGTCTACCCGGCCGGGGTACGTGAAAACGCCGCGCCGCTCCTCCGATCGGTGAAGACTCGTCGCCGGATCCACGCAACCTCGCACCAGGGTTCGTGCGTTTAGCACAACGAGGTCGGCGCGCGCAGGAAATGGGAGAAAGACGCCCCAGCGCCCCTCATTCCCTACTCGCGTACCCTGTCGAGGTGACCTGGATGCGGAAACGTGACCACAATGTGCTGACCAACGCCGCATCGCTACTCATCTGTGGCCTGCTGGCCGGCGTGGTGGTCGCGGCGGCGGCCTTCCCCGCGGTAGCGATGTCCGGGCTGGCCGCCAAGGCCGGCGCGGAGACCTTCGGAGCGCTGCCCAAGGAGCTGATGGTGGGCCTCCCGCCCCAGATCAGCCACCTGCTCGCCTCCGACGGCAAGACACCGCTGGCGACCATGTACGACGAGAACCGGCGCAACGCGAAGCTCGCCGACATCTCGCCGTACATGCAGAAGGCGATCATCGCCGCCGAGGACCACGAGTTCTACAAGCACAACGGCGTCGACCTCAACGGCATCGCCCGCGCGTTCGTCAACAACCAGTCCGGCGCCAACTCCCAGCAGGGGGCGTCGACCCTGACGATGCAGTACGTCCGGCTGGCCATCGCGTACTCGGCCACCCACCCGGCCGACGTGGTCGCCGCGACCGAGGACACCAGCGCCCGCAAGCTCAAGGAGATGCGGCTGGCCCTCCAGGTCGACAAGGAGCTCTCCAAGGACGAGATCCTGGAGCGCTACCTCAACATCGCCGCCTTCGGCAACGGCGCGTACGGCGTCTACGCCGCCAGCCAGGTCTACTTCGGCAAGCCGCCGAGCAAGCTCAGGATCGACGAGGCGGCCATGCTGGCCGGCATGGTGAAGGCCCCGACCACCAACGACCCGACCACCAAGGCCGGGTACCCGCTGGCCCTCGCCCGACGTGACTACATCATCGGGAACATGGTCGACATCGGCGCCATCACCAAGGAGGAGGGCGAGGCTGCCAAGGCCACCAAGATGGTGGTCAAGGACAAGAAGACCCCGAACGGCTGCGTCGCCACCAACAAGAAGGAGTGGGGCTTCTTCTGCGACTACTTCTACCGCTGGTGGTTGCAGCAGGAGACGTTCGGCTCGACCTCGTACGACCGGGAGCGGCGGCTCAAGAGCGGCGGCTACACCATCGTCACCAGCCTCGACGTGCAGGCGCAGAACGGTGCCGACAAGGCGGTCCGCAAGGGCCTCGGGGTCAACAGCAAGGCGGCCCGGATGGTCTCGGCGATCGAGCCGGGCACCGGGCGGGTCCGGGCGCTCGCGGTGAACCGGAACTTCAAGATCGACGATCCGAAGAAGCCGCAGAACAAGATCAACAGCGACCCGGCGAAGGCCAAGAAGAAGATCCGGGGCAACTATCCCAACACGGTGATCCCGCTGCTCACCGGCGGCGGCGACATCAAGGGGTACCAGGCCGGCTCGACTTTCAAGATCTTCACGATCGTCGCCGCCCTGGAGAAGGGCATCCCGCTCAGCTACACGATCAACTCACCGAAGCAGTTCAAGTCGGAATACATCATCGACAGCGGCAGCAACGCGGCCTGCCCGGGCACGCACTTCTACTGCCCCACCAACTCCGTGGAGTCGATGGCCGGCGTGCACAACATGTGGAGCGCGTTCGGTCGATCGGTGAACACCTTCTTCGTCCCGCTCCAGCAGCAGGTCGGCTCGGAGAACGTGGTCAAGGCGGCGCAGAAGCTGGGCATCCAGTTCCGCTCGGACGAGGACGCCAAGTTCGCCAACAACAAGGAGGCGGCGCACCAGTGGGGCGCGTTCACCCTGGGCGTCTCGGCCACCACGCCGCTGGACCTGGCCAACGCGTACGCAACCCTGGCGGCCGACGGCAAGTACTGCGAGCCGATCCCGGTGCAGGAGATCAAGGGCCCGGACGGCAAGAAGCTGGACATCGCCAACCCACGGTGCGAGCAGCGAATCAGCACCGAGGTCGCCCGGGCCGCCGTGGACGCGGCCCGCTGCCCGGTCGGCGACCGCTCGTCGACCTCCAAGTGTGCCGGCGCGACCGCCCCGAACGTGCGCAGCATCGTCGGCAAGCCGGTGGCCGGCAAGTCCGGCACCACCGACTCGGAGAAGACCTCCTCCCTGGTCGCGATGACCAAGCAGTACGCGGTCGCCGGCATCCAGGCCGACCCGGACTGGCCGCAGACCAACCAGAAGATGGGTCACGACGTCTCGACGGGCATCAACCCCCCGGTCTACGAGACGCTGCGCGACGCCATGAAGGGCAAGAAGGGCATCGAGTTCACCCCGCCCAGCGGCAAGATCATGGAGGGTGACCAGCGCTCGATCCCCGACGTGAAGTGCCAGGACCTCGAGACCGCCAAGAACCGGCTCAAGGGCGCCGGCTTCGACGTGGTGGTCTCCTCCGGCCGGGTGGCGTCGAGCTGCGCGGCCGGCAAGGCCGCAGGCACCAGCCCGAACGGCCGCACCATCAAGGGCGGAGTGGTGACCATCGAGGTCAGCAGCGGCAGCGGCAAACCGGTCAACCCGCCGAACAACGACGGCACCGGCAACGCGCCCGGCCAGGGCGGCCGCCCGGGTCGCCCCGGCTGACCCACCAGCTCTGGGCACGATGCGACGGGCGGGCATCCCTTCGGGGGTGCCCGCCCGTTCCCGTTCCGTCACCGGCCATGAGTTGGATCACCGCAACCGGTACACCACTCAGCAGAGGCGCAACCACGACAGTCCCGGCCGGTGCGGCCCGAACGGGCTCAGCTGTCCCGTAGCGCATCCTGGACAGCAGGGTCTGCGGGCGAGCGGACCGCTGGCGGCCTGCGCCGCGCAGCGTCCCACGCCGCCTTCCCGCTGGCGAAGTAGTCGCGAACCGCCTTCTCCGCGAGCAGGGTGGCAGCGCAGCCGGCACAGCGGGCGGCCACCCCGTCGACGTCGAGACCGAGGTGCCGGCACAGCGTCACCGCCCGCGACAGGTGGTAGGACTGCGTCACGATCAGCGCCCGGGTGACCCCGTACACCTCGCGCGCCCGGGCGCAGCTGTCATAGGTGTCCAGGCCGAACGGGTCAGCCACCACGCGCCGCGGGTCGACGCCGAGCCCCGTCAGGTACGACGTCATCACCGCCGGCTCGTCGCCGGACGCGCCGCCACCGTCCCCGGACACGAGGATGACCCGGGCCCGTCCGTCGCGTACGAGCGCGGCGGCGGTCTCCAGGCGGCCGGCGAGCCGTTCCGCCGGTCTGCGGCGGTCCGCCGCCACCTCGGTCCCCAGGACGATGACGACGTCCGCAGCCGGCGCATCGGCCTCGCCGTACACGTGACCGTGCGCGGCAATCTTCGTCCACAGCCAGGGGGCGCTGACGAGAAGCAGTACGACGACGCCCGCGGCGGCCAGGCGCATCAGGCGTCGCCGTCCCCCGAGCAGACGACGCGCCCGGCCGATCCGCGCGGCCGGGGGCGCCACGTCAGAGGCCGAGCTGGCGGCGCACCTCGGCGGCCACCCGGCCCCCCTCGGCCCGGCCCGCCACCGCGGCCTGGGCTGCCTTCATGGCCTGGCCCATCTGGGCCTTGCCGCTGAACCCGCCGGCGGCCAGCGCCCCCGCGACCAGCTCGGCCAACTCCTCGTCGGAGAGCTGCTTCGGCAGGTAGCCGTCCAGCACCTCGCCCTCGGCGGTCTCCTTCGCGGCCTGCTCGGCGCGACCGGCCTCGGCGAAGGCGGTGGCGGCCTCGCGCCGCTTCTTCGCCTCCTTGGTCAGCACCGCGAGCACCTCGTCGTCGGTGAGCTCGCGCTTGACCTTGCCGGCGACCTCGGCGGTGCCGACGGCGGCCAGCGCCATCCGCAGGGTGGAGGTGGTCAGCTCGTCGCGCGCCTTGAGTGCGGCGCGCATGTCGGCGGTGAGGCGGTCCTTCAGCGTGCTCATGAACGGTGAAACTACCCTGGTTGGCATGCGAAAGCGCACACTATTCCGGTTCGCCCTCGGGACCGCCGCCGCCGGAGCGGCAACCCTGGCGTACGCGTCACTCATCGAGCGCAACATGTTCACCCTGCGTCGGTTCGACGTCCCGGTGCTGCCGGCCGACGCCGAGCCGCTGCGGGTCCTGCACCTGTCGGACCTGCACATGATGCCGGAGCAGCGACGCAAGCAGGAATGGGTGGCGTCGCTCGCGGCGCTGGACCCGGACCTGGTCGTGGTCACCGGGGACAACATGGCCGACCCGGGCGCGGTGCCCGGCGTGCTGCGCGCCCTACACCCGCTGCTGGACCTGCCCGGCGCGTTCGTCTTCGGCTCGAACGACTACACCGGGCCGGTGTTGAAGAACCCGTTCAGCTACCTCCTTCCCGACCGGGAGTACACCGAGGGCGTCGAGCTGCCGTACGAGGAGCTGCGTGACGTCCTCACCGGGGCCGGCTGGGCGGACCTGAACAACGCCCGGACGACGGTCAAGGCAGGCGGCCGGCTGATCGAGCTGGTCGGGGTCGACGACCCGCACGTCGCGCGGGACGACTACCCCGCCGTCGCCGGCCCGGTCTCCGCCTCGGCGGACCTGTCGATCGCCCTGGCCCACTCCCCCGAGCCGGCCGTGCTCGACCGGATGGCCGAGGACGGCTTCGGCCTGCTGCTCGCCGGCCACACCCACGGCGGCCAGGTCTGCGTGCCCGGCTACGGGGCGCTGGTGACCAACTGCGGGCTGCCCCGGTCGATGGCGAAGGGCCTGCACCGCTGGCCCGGCTCCGACTCCTGGCTGCACGTCTCCGCCGGCCTGGGCACCCACCCGACCGCGCCAATCCGGTTCGCCTGCCGCCCGGAGGCAAGCATCCTCACCCTGATTCCCCGCTGACCCACGCGGGGATCGGCGCGGCCCGGCATGGCCCGGCGATCCGGGTCGGGGTGTGATCTGCGCCGCTTGGGCGCTGCCCCGTGTGCGCTACCGCCGGCCAGTTACGGGCACCGCCCCGGGCTGGCCGGCGGGCGGTCAGGCTCGGGCGACGGGTTCGTCGGGCGCATCCGCCACCCTAGGCGGCGGCCCGGCGGGGACGGCAGGCTGGTCGGCGCACCTTTGGAGCTGAGTCGTCTGCGACATCGACCCCTGGGCAGCCCGGGGCCCGGCGGGGTGGCGAGCTGCGGACGGGGTACCGAGTTTGACCATCGGACGGGGTGGGCTAGTATTTGTCCGCACGCCTCGGGGTGTGGCGCAGCTTGGTAGCGCGCTTCGTTCGGGACGAAGAGGTCGTCGGTTCGAATCCGGCCACCCCGACCAGGTAAGAGGGCACATCCGATCGATGGATGTGCCCTCTAGTGCGTTCTGGGTGACCACGTGAGCGACAGGGCAGCGGTGGACGGCTGTCAACGCTGTGCCGTCGCGGTGTGGCTGACGGGCCGGCAGCATGACGGGTCAGTACGCGTACGTGACCGAGATGGTGACGTTGGAGCAGGAATTGGCCAGACTGGTCAGGGCGTTCTTCTCGGCCGTGTCGACGGTGAGCCGCCAGCGGGTCTTGGTGACCACCCACTCCTTGACGTAGCGGCACCGGGCGGAACTGTACGACGGCATCCAGGTGGCCGGGTCCTGGTCGCCCTTGGACTGGTTGACGTTGTCGGTCACGGCGATCAGCGGGCGGGAGTCCCCCAGGTCGTTGGCGTACGCCTGGCGGCGGCTGGTGGACCAGTTGCGGGCGCCGGAGTCCCAGGCTTCGGCGAGCGGGACCATGTGGTCGATGTCGACGTCGCCGGTCGCCGTCCAGTAGGCGTTGTCGTAGTAGGAGTACCAGCGCCCGCCGGAGAGGGTGCATGTGCCGGTGACCGTCGGCGCGGAGACCGCCTCGGCTAGCAGGACCTCGTTGCGGGTGTTGCAGCGGTCGCCGTCGGCGTCGATCCAGTGCGGGAACAGGTCCCGGCTGTAGCCGGTGCGTACCTCGGTGGCTACCGGCAAGGCCGCGACCGCGGTCCGCAGTGGGGCGGAGTAGCTGGCGGCCCAGGCGGGGTTGGCCAGTCCGACGGTGGCGGCGAGAGTGGCGGCGAGGGTGGTCGCGGCCATGCGCAGCGTACGGTTCATGGTGCTCCGTCCGGGTCGGCGAACTATCGTCCGTCATGTATATAGACAGACGTGGCATTCCCACAACCGGGACTCCCAGGTGAACCCTCCGCGAACCCGCCGGGCGGCAGCGTCCCGACCGGGACCGGTCACCTGGTCAGAGGTCGATCACCCAGTGCCGGGTACGGAAAATCCGGCCCCGGAACGGCGTCTCGCGCTCACCGAGGAGAACGAACCCGAGCGACCGGCAGATGCCGTTCGAGGGACCGTTGCCGACCCCGGGGAAGGCGTGCACCCGCGACCAGCGCCCGTCCTCGCGGGCCTCCTCGAGCAGCAGCCGGACCGCCCGCTTGGCCACTCCCCGCCCCTGGCACTCCGGCAGCACCATCCAGCCGATCTCGCCACCGGGCTCGCCGTCGATCTCGTGCCGGTGGAGGGTCACCGTGCCGGCCACCGTCGACGGGTCGGCCGGGTCGGGCACGATCATCCTGATCAGCCCGACGCCCCGCGCCACCAGGTCGATGTCATGCCGGAGTTGGCCCGGCACGGACTCCGGCGGCATCGGCCCGCCGAGGTCGGCCATCATCACCGGATCGCAGCGCATCCGGCGGTACGCGTCGACGTCACCGGCGTCGACGTCACGAAGAAGCATCCGCATTTCCCTCGGATCAGGCGACTGGCTCCGACGGTAGCCGCCACGGTCTGATGCGCCCGCCGCCACACCCGTACCGGGGTCCCCCTGACCGCCCGCGACGCACTGGGGCTCGGCGACCACGCCGGCCCCTCCGCGGTTCAGTCGTGCAGCTCCGTGCGCCGGATCTCGGCGAACGCGGCGGTCAGCCAGCCGTCGAGCGGCCGGTCGATCCCGGCCAGCAGGTCGGCGAGCAGCAGCGGGGCGTGTCGGGCCAGTGCGGCCGGGTCGGGCGGGGTGGCGTCGTCGTCCGGGTCGTACACGCCGAGGGCGCCGGCCAACAGCACCAGCACCACGTGCGGGTCGACGTCCGGCTGCCAGCTCGCCGCGCCCCGCACGCAGGCCTCCAGCACCTGCCGGATGTCGTCGCCGTCCAGCCCGTCGGGGTGGGTCTCCTCCAGCAGCAGCCGGACCACCGCGCCCAGCACCAGGCCGGACCGGTCCGCCGCCGCGAGCCGGTCGACCGCCTCGTCGTACGCCTCCCGGTCGCGGGCCCGGGCCGCGTCCACGGCCTCGGTGGCCGCCACGGCGATCTCGCGGGCCGGTGCGGGCAGGTGTCGCCAGGTCGTCGTCATCCCGACCAGGATCGCAGATCGGCGCGGCCGGCGGCGGGCCACCTCTACGGGCTTCCCTCGGGGCGTTCCTCGCCGCCCTGGCGACGCTCGCCCCCGAGCTGCGCCGCGGCCTGCTCGGCTGATACGACGGTACGGCGGTCGGCTCCCCCCTCACGAGAGCCGACCGCCGTACCGACCGGACGGGTCCGGCCCCCGCGGTCAGCAGTTGGTGTAGCTGCCGCTACTCCCCCACGAGCAGGAGTCGATCAGGGTGCCGGCGGAGTTGCGTACGTACGCGGTGTCACCGGTGTTGTTCCAGATGTACGCACCCGACCCCCAGTAGCGGTCGGTCGAGGTGTTTGTGCCCTTGCCGGTGTGGATGTAAACGCTGGCGCCGGCGGCGAGCCGGAAGTCGCTGGTGAATTTGTAGACGTGGCTCGACTTGTCGCGCAGGGTCCAGGACTTCAGGTTGACGGTTGAGGACAGGCGGTTGGTCAGCTTCACGTACTCGGCGTTGAGGCTGCTGTTCGACCGGTTGTCGGTGCCCGGCGAGTCGTAGTACGCCTTCGTGATCTGGAGGGCCGGGGTGGCGGCCTGCGCGGGCCCGGCCACGGCGAACGAGCCGGTGACGGCGACGGCGACGGCCATGGCGATACCGATCAGCCTCTTCTTCAACACGATCCCCCACCTGTAGACGGCCGGCCTCTGGCGGTGCCGGCGTGGAACGTGCACGAGGCTACCGACTCGTCCGGCCACTATGGACTGTGCGAAGCCCGCACCGCCAACTACCGGCCGCGGGTCGACCGATCGCGGCCGAATGGCGTCCCCGGCCGGCGCGAACGGCGCCCGGGCCCGACGCGAACGGTGCCGCGCGTCACCCGTCGAGTGCCCCGGCGACCAACGACTCGATGGCGGGAAGCTCCCACCGGCCGGCCACCCCGGGCCGGTCCGCCAGGTAGCCGGCGATCCGCGGCGCGTCCCAGCCGTGCGCCTCGCGTAGGCCCCCGGCGAGCATCGCGAGGTACACCGGCGCGGGCGCGTTCCACTCGACGTCCGCCGCCCGCCCGGGCGCTGTGAAGGTCAGCATCGGCACGCCGTCCCGGACGCCGGTGCGGACCAGCGTCTCGTACCGGCCGGGGCCGAGGGTCGCCCGCCCCCGCGCGACGGCGACCTTGATCAGGTCAAGGTCCGCGCCGGGTTCCCGGTACATCTCCTGCGCGGCGAGGTCGGCGAACTGCTCCGTGGTGAGCAGCCAGGCCCGGGCCGCGGCCACCCCGGGCAGCTCCGGGTCGTAGAAGGCCATCCCGCCGGTCCAGGCCCGGGACTCCCCGGCGAAGTAGATCCCGCCGGGCACCAGCACCGCCGCCGACCGGCGCGGCGGCCGGCAGTCCCGGCAGCCGGGGTACGTCCGCAGCCCGCCCGGGGGGCGGCCCCCGCCCAGGTACCAGTTCAGCCGGTCGGCGTGCATGTTGGACCCGTATGCGACGTACCAGAGCAGGGCGTCCACGGCCGTCAGCACGCCCCGGTCGGGTGGGTGTCGCTGAGCTGGGCGATGAGCATCGAGTCCTCCACGTCGACCGGAGGGTCCAGGCTAACGCCAGCCGCCTGCATCCACAGGCTCCATCCACACCCTGTGGATAGCACATGTGTACGACGGAACTGATCTTGAAAGACCACCCCTGAGCTGCGGTGAGTACGCTTGATCGGACAGCCGCCCCTCCCCTGTCTGGACCCACGTGCGCGTAGATCACCACCGGCTCGTCCGGGACGTCACGGTCCGCCTGCCGATGGCGTCGACCGCCGTCGAGGCGTGCCGGTGGACCGTCACCGCGCTCGCCCGGTACGCGCCGGCCACCATCTCCGTCCTGCTCCCAGGGCCGGACCGGCTCCGCTGCGTCGCGGCAACCGGGGCCTGGCAGGTCTTCTCGACCGTCCCGCCGGAAGCCGGCATCGTCGGCCGGGTGTACGCCTCCGGCATCGGCGCCACCGTCCCCGACGTCGCCGCCGCCCCCGACTCACTCCCGGCCCGCCCCGACGTGACCGCCGAGATCTGCGTGCCGGTGCTCGACCCGGCGGGCCGCCCGATCGGAGTGCTCGACCTCCAGTGGAGCGGGCCGGTCGAGCTGGACCTGTGGCGGCAGACCGCCGAGCGCGTCGCCGGCCGGCTCGGCGCGCGGATCACGGCGCTGGGCGGCCCACCGGCGGAGAGCCGGAGCGAGAAGCTGCTACGGCACGCCGCCGCGCTGACCACAGCCCCCACCGAGTGGGACCTGATGACCGCGGCGATCTGCGCCGCCCGGGAGGTCTCCACCCTCTCCGCGGCGGTGCTGCTGCTGGCCGGCGAGACCGGCCCCCGGCTGGGCGCTCCCACCGGCGCGACCGGCGAGCTGGAGTCCCGCGTCCGGGCCGAGCTGACCGAGATGGACGCCCCGGCGCTGCACGGGATGATCGCCCGGACCCACCGGCACGGCACCGGCTACACCCTCGGGGAGACGGGGCACCCGCCCACGGCGGAGTACCGCCCGCTCGCCGACGCCGGAGTGCGCACCCTGGTGGCGGTGCCGGTCGGCCCCCCGGCCTCCGGCGGGGTGCTGCTGGTCGCCGATGAGCGGCTGTTGCGGCCCGACCCGACCACCGTCAACCTGATGGAGTTGCTCGCCGGGCAGGCGTGGACCTGCTTGGACCGGCTACGCACGCTGGCCCGGCTGCGCGAGCAGGCCAGCTCCGACCCGCTCACCGGGCTGCGGCACACCGGGCCGTTCGGGCAGCGGATCGCTCGTGCCACGCCGGGGCGTACGGCCCTGCTGGCGATCGACGTGGACGGTTTCAAGGCGGTCAACGACACGTACGGCCACCAGGCCGGCGACCGGTTGCTGGTCGGGCTGGCCCGGGCGCTGGAGGCGGCGCTGCGTCAGGGCGACGAGTTGTACCGGATCGGCGGGGACGAGTTCGTCGCGGTGATCGAGGTGAGCCGCCCCGAGGAGGCGGTCCGGATCGCCGAGCGGCTGGCCGAGGCCGCCCGGGGCACCGGTCGCACGATCAGCGTCGGCGTCGCACTGTCCCACCCCGGCGAGTCGCCCGAGCAGACCCTCCGCCGCGCCGACCAGGCCCTCTACGCGGTCAAGCGCCAGGGCCGCGACGCCGTCCACCTATCCACCACCTGACCCACCCCACCCCATCGCCCGCACTTTCAGTGAATGCGTGGCCATCCGCCGCCGCAGAGGCACTCTTTCTCTGAAAGTGCGGGGGCGGGAGGGTCGGGGGTGGGGGGTCGGGGGTGGGGGGTCGGGGGCGGGGGGTCGGGGGCGGGAGGGGTCAGGGGTGGGGGGTTAGTTCCTTGGCCAGGAGTTCGGCGATCTGGGCTGTGTTCAGGGCGGCGCCCTTGCGGAGGTTGTCGCCGGTGACGAAGAGGTCGAGGGCGCGCGGGTCGTCGACGGCGCGGCGGATGCGGCCGACCCAGGACGGGTCGGTGCCGACGGCGTCGATCGGCATCGGGAACTCCCCGGTGGCCGGGTCGTCGACGAGGATCACGCTGGGGGCGTTGCGTAGCGCCTCGCGGGCGCCCTCGGCGTCCACCTCGGTGGCGAAGACGGCGTGCACGGCCACCGAGTGCCCGGTCACCACCGGCACCCGGACGCAGGTCGCGGAGACCTTCAGGTCGGGCAGCCCGAGGATCTTGCGTGACTCGTTGCGCATCTTCAGCTCCTCGGACGACCAGCCGTCGTCGGCGAGCGAGCCGGCCCAGGGCACCACGTTGAGCGCCACCGGGGCCGGGAACGGCCCCATCTCGTCGCCGACGGCCTGCCGCACGTCACCCGGCCGGGAGCCGAGCGCCCGGTCCCCGGCGATCTTGCCGAGCTGGAGGTGCAGGGCGTCCACCCCGGCCCGGCCCGCCCCGGAGACCGCCTGGTACGAGGCGAGCACCAGCTCGCGCAGGCCGTACTCGCGGTGCAGCGGGGCGATCGCGACGATCATGGCGAGGGTGGTGCAGTTGGCGTTGGCGATGATCCCCTTCGGCCGGTTACGCACCTGCTCGGGGTTGATCTCGGGGACCACCAGCGGGACGTCCCGATCCATCCGGAACGCCCCGGAGTTGTCCACCGCCACCGCGCCACGGCTGACCGCGACCGGTGCCCACTGCGCGGAGACGTCGTCCGGCACGTCGAACATCGCCACGTCGACGCCGTCGAACGCCTCCGGGGTGAGCGCGCCGACGGTCAACTCCTCGCCCCGGCAGCGCACCTGCCGCCCCACCGACCGCTCGGAGGCGAGCAGCCGGATCTCGCCCCAGACGTTGCGCCGGGACGACAGCAGCTCGCACATCACGGTTCCGACGGCACCTGTCGCCCCGACCACGGCAAGGGTGGGCAGCGACGGCATCGCCGCTACCGCCCGGTCCCCGCGTACACGACGGCCTCGGAGTCGCCGCCCAGCTCGAAGGCGTCGTGGATGGCCCGGACCGCCTTGTCGAGGTCGGTGTCCCGGCAGACCACGGAGACCCGGATCTCGGAGGTGGAGATCATCTCGATGTTGACCCCGGCGGTGCCGAGGGCGGCGAAGAAGCCGGCCGCCACGCCCGGGTGCGACCGCATTCCCGCGCCGACCAGCGAGATCTTGCCGACGTGGTCGTCGTAGAGCAGGCCCTTGAACTTGACCGGCTCCTGGATCTTGCTGAGCGCGGCCATGGCGGTCGGGCCGTCGGTCTTCGGCAGGGTGAACGAGATGTCCGTGCGGCCGGTGCCCTCGGTGGAGACGTTCTGCACGATCATGTCGATGTTGATCTCGGCACCGGCGACGGTGTCGAAGATCCGCGCGGCGGCGCCCGGCTCGTCCGGGACCCCGACGATGGTGATCTTCGCCTCGCTGCGGTCGTGGGCGACCCCGGTGATCAGTGCCTGTTCCACGGGAAGGTCCTCCATCGATCCGGTGACCATGGTGCCGGTGTTGGTCGAGTATGACGAACGGACGTGGATCGGCAACCCCGCGCGCCGGGCGTACTCGACGCTGCGCAGGTGCAGCACCTTGGCGCCGCAGGCGGCCAGCTCCAACATCTCCTCGTAGGTGATGTCCCGGATGTGCCGGGCGTTGGGCACGATCCGCGGGTCGGCGGTGAACACGCCGTCGACGTCGGTGTAGATCTCGCAGACGTCGGCGTGCAGCGCGGCGGCCAGTGCCACCGCCGTGGTGTCCGAGCCGCCCCGGCCGAGCGTGGTGACGTCCTTGGTGTCCTGCGAGACGCCCTGGAAGCCGGCCACGATGACGACCGCGCCCTCGTCGAGCGCGCCCTTGAGCCGCCCCGGGGTGACGTCGATGATCCGCGCCCGGCCGTGCACCGAGGTGGTGATCACGCCGGCCTGCGAGCCGGTGAACGAGCGGGCCTCGTACCCCAGGTTGTGGATGGCCATGGCGAGCAGCGCCATGGAGATCCGCTCCCCGGCGGTGAGCAGCATGTCCAGCTCACGGCCCGGCGGCAGCGGGCTGACCTGGTTGGCCAGGTCGAGCAGCTCGTCGGTGGTGTCACCCATCGCGGAGACGACCACGACCACGTCGTCGCCGGCCTTGCGGGTGGCGACGATCCGCTCGGCCACCCGCTTGATCCGCTCGGCGTTCCCGACGGAGGACCCGCCGTACTTCTGCACTACGAGTGCCACGACGGCGCACTCCCTCCCAGCAGTCCCTGAGCATGCCGACGCCGCCGGGAAACCGGTCGGCGGCGCGTGTCAGACCACATCAGGGTATCTGGCGCCCCACACGGCCGGATCGGGTGATCCCACCATCCGGCCGACGCGGGCCGGCCCGGCCGCCGTCCCACCAGGTCGGCAGGGGGTACGCGACACGCCGGCCGACCGGCGTCGCAGGGGTCCCCGGGCGGGGGCGGCACACCGCAGAATGACCCGGTGCATGCCCACCTCCGCGTGGCCCGGCGCCTGATCGGCGCCCTCACGCTCACCCTGCCGGCCCTGCTCGCCGCCTGCGTCGGCGACCCGCCCGCCGCGACGACCTCGCCGCCGTCGGGCGACCCAGCGCCCGCCGCCATCGACTCCGCCCGTGAGGAGTTGGCCGCCCTGGCCGCGGCGGCCCAGGACCGGCACTTCACCGCCCGGTACACCCTCACCGGCGACGGCCCCGACCGCACGATCACGGTGACCAGCGCGAACGACGGCACCTGGCGGGTCGACGTCCCGGGTGGGGCGCTGGGCGGAACTGCGGACGTCTCGTTCGCCGGCACCACCGACGGGCTCTTCCAGTGCGGCCTGCCGTCGGCCGCCCGGCGCGAGCCGGCGAGCTGCGTACGCCTCGGCGACCCGGACGACACCGTCCCGAGCCGGCTGGATCCCCGGGTGCAGCACCCGTTCACCGACTGGCTGGAGGTGCTCACCGACCGGCTGGCCCCGCTGGCGGTCTCCCCGGCCCGGCCGCCGGCGGGGGCGACCGGGGCCTGCTACTCGGTCGACTCGACCTCGGCCTCGCTGAACCCCCCGCTGGACGTCGGGATCTACTGCTACGCCCCGGACGGCACGCCGACCGCCGTGCGGACCGTGACCGGCACCCTCGTCCTGGCCGGTCCGGCCGCGTCGGCCCCGGCGACCGTGCAGCTCGCCGGGCCGGTGACCGACGGCGAGCCGCTCGGTGTCGCGGCGCCGAACGTGGACGAGCCGACGCCCCGGTCCACGGGAACGCCCTGACCCTTCCTCCCGTTACGGGTGCTTCTGACCACATTTCCTCACCCCCGGCCTAAGGGCAAAATGCCCGATACGGGACGCTTGCCCCATGGCCGACCTCACCCCGCTGCTCGCCTTCCGCTGGAGCCCCCGGGCATTCGACCCGACCGCCGCGCTGTCCTCCGCCGAGGCGGACTCGCTGCTGGAGGCGGCCCGCTGGGCGCCCTCCGCCGGCAACCGTCAACCGTGGCGGTTCGCCCTCGGGCACCGCGACGACGAGACGTACAAGCGGATCCTGGTCAACCTGCCGGCGGCCGAGCAGCGGTGGGCCCGGCACGCCGCCACCCTGCTGCTCGGCGCCCACCTGACGGCCGACCCGGCCGTCGCCGCGGCGCCGGGCCGCCCGCCCGGGGCCGGCGACGCCGACGGCGCGGGAGCGGCCGACGGGGTCGGCGCGGGGGGCCCCGCCCCCGGGCCGGACCGGTCGGCCGGGGTCGGCGGCCATCGCGGGCCGGCGGCGCCCGGTCCCGCCGGCCGAGCCGCATACGACCTGGGGCAGGCGGTGGCGCACCTCACCGTGCAGGCCACCGCGCTCGGGCTGTACGTGCGCCAGCTGGCCGCCTTCGACGCCGCCGGGCTCACCGCCGACCTGGATCTGCCGGCCGGGATCCGCCCCCTGGTGGTGGCGGCGGTCGGCCGGCTCGGCGACCCGTTCAGCCTGCCCGAGGAGCTGCGCCGGCAGGAGACCGGCCTGCGCCGCCGCCGCCCGCTGGCCGAGCTGCTGCTGTGTTGACCGGCCGGCGTGGAGATCGGTCGCCCTGACCCGGTCGCCCTGACCCGGCCGGCGTGGACCGGTCGGCGGCTGCGACGTCGATCTCAAACTCCGGACCGACCTTCCCACCCCTCACCTCATCACGTAGGGTCACTCTGTCATGTGGCAGGCGCACCTTCTCCTTGGTCGCCGCGACGAGGCCTGACCGGCCGGCACCTCGTCGCGGAGTCGAACCGCGCCGTCCAGCACATTCGAGCTTTCTCATCGGCGCCTCGCGCCGACCCGGCATCGTCGCCGACCTTCCGATTGCTGACGCCACATGTTCAGGGGAGCACTCCGTCATGGCTCAACCCACCGGCACCACCGACGCTGACACCGATCCGATCGCCCAGCAGCGTCCCAGCCGGATGCCGTACCACCGGTACCAGCCGTACCAGCAGCAGTTCCGGATCGACCTGCCCGACCGCGCCTGGCCGACCCGGCACGTCGAGGCGGCGCCCCGCTGGTGCGCCGTCGACCTGCGCGACGGCAACCAGGCGCTGATCGACCCGATGTCCCCGGAGCGCAAGCGCCGGATGTTCCAGCTCCTGGTGCAGATGGGCTACAAGGAGATCGAGGTCGGCTTCCCGTCGGCCAGCCAGACCGACTTCGACTTCGTGCGGCAGCTCATCGAGCAGGACCTGATCCCCGACGACGTGACCATCCAGGTGCTCACCCAGTGCCGGGAGCACCTGATCGAGCGGACCTTCGAGTCGCTGCGCGGCGCGAAGCGGGCGATCGTGCACTTCTACAACTCGACCTCCACCCTCCAGCGTCGGGTGGTCTTCGGGCTGGACCGGGACGGCATCACCGACATCGCCACCACCGGCGCTCGGCTCTGCCAGAAGTACGCGGAGATCCACGCCCCGGACACGGACATCTACTACGAGTACTCTCCGGAGTCGTACACGGGCACCGAGCTGGAGTACGCGCTGGAGGTCTGCTCGGCGGTGATCGACGCGATCGACCCGACGCCGGACCGGAAGCTGATCATCAACCTGCCGGCGACCGTCGAGATGGCCACCCCGAACGCGTACGCCGACTCGATCGAGTGGATGCACCGGCGCCTGCCCCGGCGGGACAGCCTGGTGCTGAGCCTGCACCCGCACAACGACCGGGGCACCGGCGTGGCCGCCGCCGAGCTGGGCCTGCTGGCCGGCGCCGACCGGATCGAGGGCTGCCTGTTCGGCAACGGCGAGCGCACCGGCAACGTCGACCTGGTGACGCTGGGGCTCAACCTGTTCTCCCAGGGCATCGACCCGATGATCGACTTCTCTGACATCGACGAGGTCAAGCGGGCCGTGGAGTACTGCAACCAGCTCCCGGTGCACGAGCGCCACCCGTACGCGGGCGACCTGGTCTACACCGCGTTCTCCGGCTCCCACCAGGACGCGATCAAGAAGGGCTTCGACGCCCTGCACGCCGACGCGGCGGCGGCGGGTGTGCCGGTCGACCAGCACACCTGGGCGGTGCCGTACCTGCCGATCGACCCGAAGGACCTGGGCCGGACCTACGAGGCGGTCATCCGGGTCAACTCGCAGTCCGGCAAGGGCGGCGTCGCGTACATCATGAAGAGCGAACACCAGCTCGACCTGCCGCGCCGGCTCCAGATCGAGTTCTCCGGCGTGGTCCAGCAGGTCACCGACCACGACGGCGGCGAGGTCGACCCGAGCACCATGTGGGAGATCTTCGCGGGCCACTACCTGCTCGACCACCAGCCCGACCCAGCCGTCACCCTGGCCGGCTACGCCATCGGCACCGCCGACGGCAAGGTCGAGATCGAGGCCCGGGTGGGCGTCGGCGGTGAGGTCCGGTCGCTGGCCGCCGTCGGCAACGGCCCGATCGACGCGTACGTCAACGCGCTCGGATCGGTGGGCGTGGCGGTACGGGTGCTCGACTACCACGAGCACGCGCTCTCCTCCGGCGGGGACGCGCAGGCCGCCGCGTACGTCGAGTGCGAGGTCGACGGCCGCACCGTGTGGGGCGTCGGGGTGGACGCGAACATCGTCACCGCCTCCGTGAAGGCGGTCACCAGCGCCGTCAACCGCGCCCGCGCCTGAGGTCGCCCGGCGGCGTCCGGCACCCGCCGGGCGCCGCCTACCGGCTGTCGGGTGGGGTCGAGGCGGGCAGCGACGGACACGGCTGCGAGCCTGGCGCCTCGCGGGGCGGGCGATGGATCAACAGCCCGGCCAGCGCCGCCCCGACCAGCAGCAGCCCGGCGCACCAGGCCAGCGCGCCCCGGAACGCGTCGGTCAGCGCCGCCTTCTGCTCGTACCCGGTGCCGCTGAGGCCGACCAGCAGGGGCAGCGCGGCCACCGCGAGCAGGCCGCCGGCCCGGGACGCCGCGTTGTTGAATCCGCTGGCCACCCCCGCGAACCGGTCCGCCACGGCGGCCAGCACCGAGGCGGTCAGCGGCGCCACCACCAGGGTCAGGCCCAGGCCGAAGAGGGTCACTCCGGGCAGCACATCCGTCCAGTACGACGCGCCCGGCCGCACCCCGCGCAGCAGCAGCAGGCCGATCGCGGCCACCACCGGGCCCACGGTCAGCGGCAGCCGGGGGCCGATCCGGGCCGACAGCGCCCCGGCGCGGGACGAGCCGACCAGCAGCAGGACCGTCATCGGGACGGTGGCCAGGCCGGTGAGCAGCGCCGACCAGCCCACCACGTTCTGCAGGTACACGGCGAGGAAGAAGGTGAACCCGCCCAGCGCCGCGTACACCATCACGGTGAAGACGTTCAGCACCGAGAAGAGCCGGCTGCCGAACAAGGCGGTGGGCAGCATGGCGGTGTCGCCCCGACGCCGTTCCACCAGCACGAACGCGACGGCGGCGAGCACCCCGACCAGCGCCGACGCCAACACCGGCAGCGAACCGCCCCGGGCCGGCGCGTCGATCAGGGCGTACGTGACGCCGCCCAGGCCGAGCGCGCCGAGCAGCGCGCCGGCCACGTCGAACCGCCGCCGCCCGGCCCCGGTACGCGAGGCGTCCTCGTCGCGGCTCTCCGGCACCCAGCGCAGCGCGGCCAGCACCACCGGCACGGCCAGCGGCAGGTTGATGAAGAAGATCCACCGCCAGGACAGGGCGTCGATCAGCCAGCCCCCGACGAGCGGGCCGAGCGCGGTGGAGACCCCGGCCAGCCCGGACCATGCCCCGATCGCCCGGCCCCGGTCGTCGGGGTGGAAGCTGGACTGGATGACCGACAGCGAGCCGGGGGTGAGCAGCGCACCCCCGGCGCCCTGGAGGAACCGGGCCGCGACCAGCCAGCCGGTGCCCTGGGCCAGGCCGCACAGCGCCGAGGCGACGGCGAACCAGACCACCCCGATCAGGAACACCCGCCGCCGCCCGAACCGGTCGCCGAGCGCCCCGCCGAGCAGCACGAACGCGGCCAGCATGAGCAGGTACCCGTTGACGGTCCACTGGAGACCGGCCACCGTGGCGTCGAGTTCCGCGCCGAGGCGGGGCAGGGCCACGTTGACCACGGTGCTGTCCAGGAAGACCATGCCGGAGGCGAGGATCGCGGCGAGCAGCGTCCCCCGGGCGGCAGGGGTGCCCATCCGGAGCGCGGACGGGGATGCGGATTCGGTCACGGGTATCCATCCTCCTCCGGTCGATTTGCCGGACGCCACGATTCATGGAAACGGTGCCGGGGTACTGTGCGCAATCGCCGGGAGCCCGCAAGCTGGAGAGGTGTCGTCTGTGCGAACCAGATCAGGACGTCGTGTGGCCGGGGCTGCCGTGCTTGCCGCGGCGCTCGCCCTCGTGTCCGCCGGCTGCTCGGCGGTCGACGAGCCCGAGGCCCCGCCCAGCGGCGGCGGCGGCAACGTCAGCGAGCAGTTGGGCCAGCTGACCGTCGCCAGCGCCGGCTCGATGAAGGGCTACAGCCGCGACCACTTCCCGCACTGGCGGAACACCGGGAAGAACTGCGACGTGCGGGACAGCGTCCTCAAGCGCGACGGTGAGGACATCCGGCTCTCCGGCTGCAACGTGGTCGCCGGCCACTGGGAGAGCGTGTACGACGGCCGGGTCTTCACCGACCCCTCGGACGTGGACATCGACCACACCGTGCCGCTGGCCAACGCGTGGCGCTCGGGGGCGGACGAGTGGGACGACGCCAAGCGGGGCGACTTCGCGAACGATCTCACGAGACCGCAGCTCTTCGCGGTTTCCGCCTCCTCCAACCGGGCAAAGGGTGACCAGGATCCGTCCCAGTGGAAACCGGCGAACCGATCGTACTGGTGCAAGTACGCCGAGAACTGGGTGACGGTCAAGCACCACTGGCGGCTGACGGTGACCAGTGCCGAGAAGGCCGCCCTGACCGACATGCTGGAGGGTTGCACATGGGCGAGCAAGCCGTGACCGGGGCCGGGACGAGCGAGGGTGCCACCACGGCCGGGATGATCGCGGACGGCACCCCGACGGGTCCGGCCGACGTCTCGGGCGCCGGCATGTCCGCCGACGCGGGGGCCACCAGCGCCGCGGCGTCCCCGCCCACGGGCGCTCCGGCCGGCGGCGGGGCGCAGAACCGTACCGCCGATGTCGTCCCCGGCCCGGGCGGCGTGATGACCGACGAGGCCGGCGTGGTGACCGGTGAACTGACCCTGCGCACGGAGTACGCCGACGGCCAGGTCGTCCTCCGCGTGCAGTACCGGGAGGCCGACGAGTGGTACGTCGTGACCGGCGGAACGGCCCCGCTGGCCGACCCGGCCGGGCTGGACGCCGTACACACGATCGCGGTCGGCCTGCTCAACCGCCCGGAGGGCTGACCTGGCCGGGGCCCCCGCGACGCGAGCCGCGCCGACAAGGGCCCCTCGCTCACACGTACGAGCCGGGCTCGGTGGGCGCGGAGACGACGGCCGGGGCCGCACCCTCGTCCTCGGGCCGGACGATCTGCACGCTCACCTTGTGCGGGCGCAGCTCGCCGGTGGCGATCTGCTCCGCGAAGTGGCAGGCGACCCGGCTGCCGCCGATGTCCCGCAGCGCCGGCCGCTCGTCGGCGCAGCGGGTGGGCTGGGCCCACGGGCAGCGGGTATGGAACCGGCAGCCCGACGGCGGGTTGGCCGGCGACGGCAGGTCCCCGGCGAGCAGGATCCGCTCCCGCCGGTCCTCCACGTCCGGGTCCGGCACCGGCACGGCCGACATCAGCGCCCGGGTGTACGGGTGCAGCGGCTCGCTGTACAGCCGGTCGCTCGGTGCCTCCTCGACCAGCGCGCCCAGGTACATCACGCCGACCACGTCGGAGATGTGCTTGACCACGGCAAGGTCGTGGGCGATGAACAGGTAGGTCAGGCCGAGGTTGTCCTGAAGCTCGTCGAGCAGGTTCACCACCTGGGCCTGGATGGAGACGTCCAGGGCGGAGACCGGCTCGTCGGCGACGATCAGCTCGGGGCCGAGCACCAGGGCCCGGGCGATGCCGATGCGCTGCCGCTGGCCACCGGAGAACTCGTGCGGGTAACGGGACAGCGCCCAGCGGGGCAGCCCCACCGCGTCGAGGGTCTCGCCGATGATCCGCCGCCGGTCGTCCCGGTCGGTCCCGATGCCGTGGGTCTGCAACCCCTCGACCAGGATCGACTCGACGTTCTGCCGGGGGTCCAGGCTCGACATCGGGTCCTGGAAGATCATCTGCATCCGTCGGCGCATGGCGCGCAGCTTCCCGGCCGGAAGCGTGGTCAGCTCGACGCCGTCGAAGCGGACCTCGCCGGCGGTGGGCGGGGTGAGCTGTAGCAGGGCCCGGCCGAGCGTGGACTTGCCGCAGCCGGACTCGCCGACCAGTCCGTACGTCTTCCCGCGCGGGATGCTCAGGTCGACCCCGTCGACCGCCTTGACGTGGCCCACCACCCGGTCGAGGAGGATTCCCCGCTTGATCGGGAAGTGCACCTTCAGGTCGCGGACCTCGACGAGGATGTCGCTCTCGGTCACGGCTTCTCCTCCTCGCGCGGGGCGGGCACCGAACCCGTGGTCGCGTCGTCGGCCGCCGCAGGGGCGGCGGCACCGGCCGCCGGGGCGGTGCCCGGGGCGGTCGCGGCCCGGCCGCCGGTGACGCCCGGGGGCACCGTGCCGGGGACCGGGGCCGGGTTGAGGCACCGGTAGCTGCGGCCGTCGTGGGCGAGCACCAGCTCCGGCGGCTCCCCCACGCACTCGTCGATGCGGCGGGTGCAGCGTGGGGCGAAGGCGCAGCCGTCCGGCCAGGCCAGCAGGTCCCGGACCGAGCCGGGGATCGGGTTCAGCCGCTCGCCACGCCCGGCGTCCAGGCGCGGCACCGAGCCGAGCAGACCCACCGTGTACGGGTGCCGCGGCTCGCGGAACAGCGGGCGACGGCGGGCCGTCTCCACCACCCGGCCCCCGTACAGCACGTTGATCGTTTCGCACATGCCGGCGACCACCCCCAGGTCGTGGGTGATCATCACGAGCGCGGTGCCGGAGTCCCGGACCAGGTCCTTGAGCAGCTCCAGGATCTGCGCCTGGATGGTGACGTCCAGCGCGGTGGTCGGCTCGTCGGCGATCAGCAGCCGGGGCTGGCAGGCCACCGCCATGGCGATCAGGGCGCGCTGCCGCATGCCGCCGGAGAGCTGGTGCGGGTACTCCTTGAGCCGGCGGCGCGGGTCGGGGATGCCGACCCGGTCGAGCAGGTCGGCGGCCTCCTTCTTGGCCGCCTCCCCCCGCATCCCCCGGTGCCGGGTCAGCACCTCGGTCACCTGCAACCCGATCGGGATCACCGGGTTCAGCGAGGAGAGCGGGTCCTGGAAGATCATCGCGACGTCCCGGCCCCGGATGTCCCGGCGGGACCGGTCGTCGAGCTGGAGCAGGTCCGTGCCGTCGAAGACCGCCTTGCCTCCGACCTTCAGGCCGGGCTGCTTGGGCAGCAGGCCCATGATGGCCAACGAGGTGACGCTCTTGCCGCAGCCGGACTCGCCGACCAGGCCGACCACCTCGCCGGCGTCGACCGCGAAGGACACCCCGTCGACGGCGTGCACGGTGCGCTGACCGCGCCGGGCGAACGTGACGGAGAGGTCGTCCACTTCGAGCAGTGCCATGACAGACGGCCTACTTCCGCAGCTTCGGGTCGAGGGCCTCGCGCATCGCCTCGCCGAGCAGGGTGAAACCGAGCGCGGTGACGATGATCGCGAGGGCGGGCAGGACGGCCAGCCGGGGCGCGGCGTCGAGGTAGCGCTGCGCGTCGGCGAGCATGACGCCCCACTCCGGGATGGACGCGTCGTTGTTGCCGAGGCCGAGGAAGGAGAGCGCGGCGGCCTCGATGATCGCGGTGGCCAGGGTCAGCGTCGCCTGGACGATCACCGGGGCGAGCGAGTTCGGCACCACGTGGGTCAGCGCGATCTTCGGCTTCTTCACGCCCAGCGACGTCGCGGCCAGCACGTAGTCGCTGTTGGCCTGGGAGATCATCGAGCCGCGCAGCAGCCGGGCGAAGACCGGCACGGAGACCACGCCGACCGCGATCATCACGGTGGTCAGGCCGGAGCCGAGCAGCGCGGCGATGCTGATCGCGAGCAGCAGGCTCGGCATGGCCAGCAGCATGTCGACGAAGCGCATGATGACGTTGTCGAGGGCCCGGCCCCACTTGCCGCCGAGGCCGGCCGCGGCGCCGGCGACGCCGCCGAGCAGCGACCCGACGGCCAGCCCGATCAGGGTGGAGATGATGCCGACCAGCAGGGTCTGCCGGGCACCGACGATCATCCGGCTGAACTCGTCGCGGCCGATGTGGTCGACGCCGAACCAGTTCTCCGCCCGGGGGCCCGGGAAGTAGCCGATGTTGTCCCGGATCTCGCCCTTCCAGAGCTGGGCGTCCGCCGGGTGCGGGACCAGGAACGGCCCGACGATGGCGACCAGCAGGAACAGGCCCAGGATCACCGCGCCGACGATGGCGGCAGGGTTGCGCCGCAGCCGGCGGAACGCCTCCTGCCAGAGGCTCACGCCGCGCTCGTCGTCCCGGGCGGCCAACTCGGCGAGCCGGTCGATCTTCTCGCGCTTCTTGCCGCTGATGGCCGTCATCGCACCCTCACCCTCGGGTCGATCACGCTGTATGAGAGGTCCACCAGGAGATTCACCAGCACGTACACCACCGCGATGATCAGGATGAAGCCCATCAGCACGGGGTAGTCGCGCTGGCCGATCGCCTCGGCGACGAACGCCCCGATGCCGCTGAAGGCGAAGACGGTCTCGGTCAGCACCGCGCCGGAGAGCAGGCCGCCGGTGAGCAGGCCGATCGAGGTGACCACGGGCAGCATGGCGTTGCGGAGCACGTGCCGGCGGCGGACCGTGTTCTCGGTCAGGCCCTTGGCCTCGGCCGTGCGGACGAAGTCCTCGTTGAGCACCTCCAGCACGCTGGCCCGGGTGATCCGGACGATGATCGCCAGGGGGATGCTGGCCAGCGCGAGGCCCGGCAGCACCAGGTGCCAGAGCGCGTCGGCGGCGGCGTCCCACTCCCGGGTCATCAGCCCGTCGAAGACGAAGAAGTTGGTGATCCGGGTCGCCCCGAGGGTCGGATCCTGCCGGCCGCTGGACGGGAACCAGCCGAGGTTCTCCGAGAAGATCGCCTTCAGCACGTACGCCAGGAAGAAGACCGGGATGCAGATGCCGATCAGCGACCCGCCGACCGAGAGGTGGTCGAGCATCCGGCCCCGACGGCGGGCGGCCAGGTAGCCCAGCGGGATGCCGATCCCGATCGCGATCACCATGGCCATCACGGTCAGCTCGACGGTGCCGGGGAACCGCTCGATGAACTCGGTGACGACCGGGCGCTTGGTGGAGGTCGAGGTGCCCAGGTCCAGCTTGATCAGCCGCCGGACGAACCGGCCGTACTGGATCAGGATCGGCTCGTCGAGACCGAAGTTGCGGCGGATGGCGGCGCGCATCTCCGGCGTGCCGCGCTCACCCAGGATGGCGGTCTCGGGGCCGCCCGGCAGCCGGCGCAGCCAGATGAACAGCAGAAGGGAGAGCCCGATCAGCGTCGGTATGAGCTGTAGCAGGCGTCTGACGATGAACCGGAACACGGCGGCCTCGGAAAGGGGTGCGGAGGGGTGCGGGCGGGTGCCGTGGTAACAGCACCCGCCCGCGTTCGTTGCGTCAGATCAGGACTTGAACTCGGCGGTAGCGAACCGCTCGTCGGTGAGCGGGCTCGCCTTGATCCCGGTCACGTCCTTGCCGAACACGATCGCCGGCGGCGAGTGCGAGATCGGCACACCCGGCACGAGCTCCATGATGGCCTTGTTCAGAGCCTTGTACTTCTCCACCCGGGCCGCCTGGTCGGCGGTGGTGTCCGCGTCCTTGAACTGGTCGAAGAGGGCCTTGTCGGTGAAGCCCCACTCGTCCTTCGGCCGGTCGAAGAAGGTGCCGATGAAGTTGTAGGCGTCGCCGTAGTCACCGGTCCAGCCGAGGAAGTGGATGTCGTGCTTGTTGCCCGAGGTGGTGGCGTTCAGGTAGTCCGGGCTCCACTTGAGCGGGATGGCCTCGACCTTGATGCCGACCGCCTTGAGGTCTGCCGAGAGCAGCTCGAAGATGTCCTTCGGGTTCGGCATGTACGGCCGGGTGACCTCGGTCGGGTAGTGGAACCGCAGAGTCAGGTTCGACGCGCCGGCCTCGGCCAACAGCGCCTTGGCCTTCTCCGGGTTGTAGTCGTACTTGGCCACGTCGCCGTTGAAGCCCTCGACGGTGTCCGGCATGAAGTTCACGCCGACCTTGGCGCCCGGGGGCAGCTTCGAGTCGACCAGTGCCTGGCGGTTGAGCGCGTACGCGATCGCCTGGCGAACCTTGACGTCGGCGAGCTTCGGGTTCCCCTTCTGGTTGATCGCCAGGTAGAGAACGTTGAACGCCGGGCGGGTGAGCATGTTGAAGCCCTCGGACTTCAGCGGCTCGACGTCGGCCGGGCCGACCAGGTCGTAGCCCTGGATGTCGCCGGAGCGCAGCGCCTGCTTGCGCGCGTTCTCGTCCGAGATGGTCTTGTAGATCAGGGTCTTCAGCTTGGCCTTGTTGCCGTAGTAGTCGTCGTTGCGCTCGATGGTGAGCGTCTTGTTGGCGACGTCCCAGGCCTTGAACTTGAACGGGCCGGTGCCGGTCGGGTGCTCCATCGCGTACGCCGGGTACTTGATGTCCTCGGCGGTGCCACCCACGTTGCTGGCGTCGTACTGCTCCAGCGCCTTCGGGCTGTGGATGGAGAACGAGGGCAGCATCAGCGCGGCCGGGATCTTGCTGGAGACCCGGGTGAACGCCAGGTCGACCGTGGTGGCGTCCTTGGCGGTGCACGACTTGAACAGGCTCGGCGGCAGGTCGGCGTTCTCGTTCTTGGCGAACCCGCCCATGACGTCCTGCCAGTACGCGGTCACGTCCGGGCTCTGCATGAGGCCCTTGGCGTTGTACCAGCGGTTGAAGTTCACGCACACGGCGTCGGCGTTGAAGTCGGCGCCGTCGTGGAACTTCACGCCCGAGCGGAGCTTGAACGTCCAAGTGGTGCCGGCTGCGTCCGGGGTCCACGACTCGGCCAGCCCCGGGGTGACCTTGGTGCCACCCTCCTCCGGCCGGACCAGGGTCTCGAAGACCTGACGCGCCACGCGCAGCGACTCGCCGTCGCTGGCGAAGCTGGGGTCGAGGACCTTCGGGTCGCCGGCCACGCCGAAGACCAGAGTGTCCTTCTTGCTACCGCCGGAACTGTCATCGCGGTCGCTCTCGGCGCAGCCTGCTACCGCGAGGGCCGCGACCGCGACGGCCGCAATTGCGACCTTCGGCCTGGGTGCACGCATGGGTGCTTCACCTCGTCCTTGGGGGTACGGACAACGTGGTGACAGGGGTCACCGATGGGCGTGACCTTAGCTGCCGTTCGGACCCCCGGGAAACCGCCGAGGAAGCGGTTGGTATCGGATCGTGTCTTAACCGGTGCGCCCCGCACGCGCCGGCCCGGCGGGCCGCCACCAAAGGGACGATATGCACCGGTTCATAGATGCGAATTTGTTACATCGACCGTCGCCCCCGTCCGACCAGATGTCAGACACCCCACAGTGAATCGGGACGCCGGAAGGACCGACGGCCGGCGTACTTCAGCCAGCGGCGAATGCGGGATCAGGATCCAGAACGGGAGGGAGTCGGGATGGCGGTCACGGTCGGACAGGTCGGCAGTAGTTCGACCTGCGCGGCGGGGGTCGCCACCGCCGGGTGGCGGAACGTGATCCGGTGGCACTGCGTCACGACGGTGGGCAGGGGACCCGGGCCGTGCCCCTGGGCGTCGTGCAGGACCACGGACAGGTCCGGCGTCCGGTGAATCTCCCGCACCTCCACACCCATCTCGTCGGCGATCGCCAGGACACGGTCGTCGGTCGGGGCCGTCGCCCCCGTGGCGAGCACCGCGTCGCCGTACTCCCGCGCTCGCTGTGCCAGCGCCGCCTCCGCCCGCGCCTCGCCCGCCCGGCTGGCCTTTCCGTGCTGCCGCGCCTTCGCCTCCAGCCACACCGCACCGCCCACGAAGGCGATCAGCAGCAGGGCCGTCAGGACCCCCGGTGCCAGAGGCTCCCGCTCATCCGGCCGCCGTTTCACAGCCACCTCCCGATGTCCGTGGGCACCTCGCCGATCGGCGAGGTGCCCACGGGCCTGGATCAGTTGTAGCCCACCGCCGACAGTCGGGAGGATACGGCGTTGGCATACGTCACCGCACCGGTGTCCTTCGAGTGGAAGGACGCCCGGCTGATGCAGACGTTCTTCGTGACGTCGGGGTTCATCAGATCGAGCCCGTAGTAGCCCAGGCTGGTCAACGGGTTGCCGGCGAGGCCGTCCACCACGTGGAAGCTGGCCTGCAGCAGGTTCGACTCCTGTGCCAGGATCCCGAGGAACACCTGCGCCGGCACGAACCCGCCGCCGGAGAGGGCAAGCGATGGGAACATCCCCTGCGGGGAGTACGCCGGCAGCCCGTTGTTCGACCAGTTGGCCGGCCGCTGGAAGGTGAGCTGCCCCCGTACCGCCAGGTCGGCCGCCCACTCCATCTGCTCCCGGTTGGGCTGGTACGCCTGGGTCATCGGGTCGTTGCGGGGCACCGCGCAGGAACGGTCCTCGTCCCCAGGCGACCGTGGCAGGGTCGGGACCGGTGAGCGTGGCCCGCGGTTCCTCCACGCCGATCGTCCCGCCCACGGCGGGCGACAGCCGCCGGCCGGCCGCGCCGACCGACGGCTCCACGTCGAACTCGACCTGCGCGCCGCTGCGGACCCGGGCCGTGATCCGGACCCGGTCCGCCCGGCCGTCGCCGGTTCCGCCGCCGGCCGTCGGCCCTGCGGCCTCCCGACCCGTGCCCGCCCGGGTCACGACCAGGTCCCCGGTCCGCGAAACGTCGCTGTCAGGTGGCGCGTCGATGGAACGCCAGCCGGGTGGCAGGCTCCGTCCGGCGAGTCTCGCGCCGGCCCGGGCCCCCACAGCGAAGACCCGGCCCTGCCCACTGGCCCGCAGCTTCACCGTCCCGCTCGGCACGGTGGCCACGGTGGCGAGCCGGCCGCCGGTCCAGCGGAGCAGGTCGACCTTGTCGGTCCGGGCCACCTGGAAGGCGACGCCCCGCGACCCGTCCGGCATCAGCCGGAAGGGCGTCCCACCGGTCCGGGCCGCTGGCCGCACCGTCCCCTTCCTGTCGACCGTGACCAGCGCGTCCCCCTTCGCGGCGAGGATCGAGCCCTCGACCGGGACAGCCGAGGTGAGCTGGCCGGACGCGTACACCCGGTGACCAGCGAGGGGCCGGCGGGTGTCCACCGTGGTGAGCACCGTCCGGGCCGCCGCGTTCCCATTCGCCGTGGCCGGCAACTCCAGCCGGGTCAGCACCACGCTCTCACCGGCCGCGCAGCCCGGGTTGTGGTACGCCAGGGAGTACCGCTCGGGCAGCTTGGTGACCACGCCGGTGCTCAGGTCCACCACGGCCGCGAAAGCGCCCGCGTTGAGCAGGTTCTCCTTGTTGGCGAACTGTCGCGGGGCGTAGACCACGACGGCTCGCCGGCCGGAGCCGGTGACGCAGAGTTGGCCCGTCCACTGGTCCGTCGTCACGCCCGGCTCGGCGAGAGTCGCGGCGGTCCGCCACTGGTACGCCGCTTTGGTGTCCGCCACGAGCACGTGCAGGCCGGTCTCGTCGGCAGAGGTGGTGACCGCCCGGTCGGTGGACCGTCGCCAGCCAGGCCCGAGACTCCGGTCAAATTCGAGGACGCGGTCGGGCGCCACCGGCGCGCTACGGTCGTCCTGTGGGGCGGCGGCGCTCGGTCCGGGCCGGAGTGGGGGGTGCCGCCGATGCCGGTCGTCCGTGAGGGACCAACGGCATCAGCACCGCCAGTCCGAGCACAGGTATCAAGATTCTCCGCACAGTGACCGCCGTCGCGGGGTGCGAGAAGCACCAGCCTCGCGACGGAGGTCACCGACACGCCACCAGCGGCCCACCCACGCCACCAGCGGCCCACCGTTTCGCCATCGGGAACCGGACTCTCAGACCGCCCGGCGGCCCTCGAAGGCGCGGCCGAGGGTGATCTCGTCGGCGTACTCCAGGTCGCCGCCGACCGGCAGGCCGCTGGCGAGCCGGGTCACCGCGATGCCCATCGGCTTGACCATCAGCGCCAGGTACGTCGCCGTCGCCTCGCCCTCGGTGTTCGGGTCGGTGGCGAGGATCAGCTCACGCACCGCGCCGCCACTCAGCCGGGTCAGCAGCTCCCGGATGCGCAGGTTGTCCGGGCCGATCCCCTCCAGCGGGTTGATCGCCCCACCGAGCACGTGGTAGCGGCCCCGGAACTCGCCGGTCCGCTCGACCGCCACCACGTCCTTCGGCTCCTCGACCACGCAGAGCACCTCGTCGGTGCGGCGCGGGTCCCGGCAGATCCGGCACTGCTCGGACTCGGCGACGTTGTAGCAGGTGGTACAGAACCGCACCAGATCCTTGACCTTGCGCAGCGCGCCGGCCAGCCGGTTGACGTCGGCCGGGTCCGCCGACAGGACGTGGAAGGCGATCCGCTGGGCGCTCTTCGGGCCGACGCCCGGCAGCCGCCCCAGCTCGTCGATCAGGTCCTGGATGGCACCTTCGTACATCTGGTCGCCGGCTCAGAAACCGGGGAGGCCGAGGCCGCCCGCGCCGCCCGCGACCGGACCCATCTTCTGCTCGGTCAGCACCCGGGCCGCCTCGGCGGCGTTGTGCAGCGCGGCGACCACCAGGTCCTCCAGCGTCTCCACGTCCTCCGGGTCGACCGCCTTCGGGTCGATCTTGATGCTCTTGATGTCGCCGGAGCCGGAGACGGTCGCGGTGACGAGGCCGCCGCCGGCGGTGCCGGTCAGCTCTGCCTCGGCCAGCTCGGCCTGGGCCTTGGCGATCTGCTGCTGCATCTTCTGCGCCTGCTTCAGCATCTGCTGCATGTTCGGCTGTCCACCTGGGCGCACGGATGGCTCCTTCTCACACTCGTCTGCTCGGCCGCGCCCAGCCTAGTCGGGGGCGTGGCCCGTTCTCGGGTACGGGCGACACCCGCGTCAGCGGGCGTCCACCTCGTCGATCTTCTCGGCGCCGAACGCCTCCCGGAGCAGCTGCACCGCCTGCTCCTCGCTGGACTGCCGGGCGGTCCGCTCGTCGATCACCTCGTCGAGCGGCTCGTCGCCCGGGTCGAAGCCCTCGTAGCTCGGGGTGGCCGGCGCAGCCGGACCAGGGCGTCCACCGCCGCGCACCGGCCCGTCGTAGTCGGGGTCGTAGGGCGGCTCGCCGGCCCAGTCCGCGTCCGCGGACCGCCGGGCCCCGTTCTGGGTACGCGGGCCGCGGCCGGCCGCCGCCGCCCGCGCGGCGGCGATGGCGCTGCTGACCGGTGCACCGCCCGCACCGCCACCGTTGCCGGCGGAGCCGTTGGCCGGCGGGACGGTCGGCTCCGGGCCCGCGCCCCGAGCCGGGACGGCGGGTGCGGGCTCACGCGTCGGGGCAGCGGCGGCGGGGGTCCGGGGCGGGACGGTCGCCCCCGCGCCGTCAGCGGGCGGCCCGGCGGGGTCGGTCCCGCCCGGGCGGGCCGCCTCCGGCCAGTCGTCCTCCTGGGTCGCGTTCACGGCCGGCGCGGCCCCGCCGGGGCGGGCCGGTTCGGGCCACTCCTCGTTCCCACCGGCCGACGTGGCCGGCCCGCCCGGAGCCGCGCCGGCCCGGCCGTTCGGTACGCCGGACGTCGGGCGGGCGGCGGGGGCGGTCGGTGCCTGTGGGGTCGGGCGGGCCGCCGCGGGAGCCGCCGCCCGAGGGCCGCCGCCGCCCCGCTCGCCGGAGACCTCGCAGCGGATCTGCCAACGCCCGCCGAACTCCTCGTAGAGGGCGTCGGTGAGCACCTGAGCATGGTCGGACATCATCTTGGCCAGCACCGTCGACTTCACGGTCAGCAGCAGCACGTCGCCGTCCAACTCCCGGACCACCGCGTCACGCATCAGCGCCGCAATCCGCTTGTTGGTCCGGTTGACCTTGCCGACCACCTCGGGCCACGCCCGACGCACCGCCACGGCGTCCAGCGCTCCCGGGGCAGCCGCGCCGGGACGGGGCGGGGCGAGGGTGCCCGGGTCGGGCATGACCGCCTCCGGCGGGACCTCCCGCCGAGGCGCGACCGGGGCGGCCGGAGCCGCCGCCACGGGAGCGGCGGGCGGAGGCGGGCCACCCGCCGGGGCGGCGGACGCCGCCGCCGGCGCGGACGACGCGGCAGCCGCAGGCGGGGTGGCCGGCTCGGGGCGTACCGGAGGGGCCGGGGCGACCGGCGCGGGGCCGGCGGCGGCCGGCGGCGACTCGGTGCCGCCGAGGGTGAGCCGGCGTTCCATCCGCTCCAGGCGCTGAAGCAGGGCACCGGTCGAGTCGTCCGCCCCCGGCAGCAGCATCCGGGCGCAGATCAACTCCAGCAGCAGCCGGGGCGCGGTGGTGCCGCGCATGTCCACCAGGCCGTTGTGCACGATGTCGGCGCACCGGGACAGGGTGGCCGGGCCGAGCCGCTGGGCCTGGGCGGTCATCCGCTCGATCTCGTCGGCCGGCCCGTCGATCAGGCCCTTGGTGGCGGCATCGGGCACCTGCTGGAGCACGATCAGGTCGCGCAGCCGCTCCAGCAGGTCCGAGGCGAACCGGCGCGGGTCGTGCCCGGCCTCGGCCACCCGGTCCACGGTCGCGTACGCCGCCGCGCCGTCCCCGGCGGCCAGCGCGTCGCACATCTCGTCGATCAGAGCCGAGTCGGTGACGCCGAGCAGCGCGGCGGCCCGGGCGTAACTGACCCCCTCCGGACCCGCGCCGGCGATGAGCTGGTCGAGCACGGAGAGGCTGTCCCGGGCGCTGCCGCCGCCGGCACGCACGACCAGGGGGAAGACCGCCGGCTCGACGGTGGCCCCCTCGGCCTCGCAGAGCTGCTCAAGGTACGGCCGGAGCACCTTCGGCGGGATCAGCCGGAACGGGTAGTGGTGGGTCCGCGACTTGATCGTGCCGAGGACCTTCTCCGGCTCGGTCGTGGCGAAGATGAACTTGACGTACTCCGGGGGCTCCTCGACCAGCTTGAGCAGGGCGTTGAAGCCCGCCGACGAGACCATGTGCGCCTCGTCGATGACGTAGATCTTGAACCGGCTGTGGGCCGGCGCGAAGAACGCCTTCTCGCGCAGCTCCCGGGCGTCGTCGACGCCGCCGTGGCTGGCCGCGTCGATCTCCAGCACGTCGATGGAGCCGCCGTCGGTGGCCAGCGAGCGGCAGGACTCGCACTGCCCGCACGGCTCCGGGGTGGGGCCCTGCTCACAGTTCAGCGAGCGGGCCAGGATGCGTGCGCTGGAGGTCTTGCCGCAGCCGCGCGGGCCGGAGAAGAGGTAGGCGTGGTTGAGCCGCCCGCTGCGCAGCGCCTGCGACAGCGGCTCGGTGACGTGCTCCTGCCCGATGATCTCGGCGAAGGTGCGCGGCCGGTACTTGCGGTAGAGCGCCAGTGCCACCCGTCCCGCCTCCTCTCGACCGAGCCATTCTGCGCCGGTCGGGCACGCGTGACCACCCACCACCCCGTGACCCTGACCTCGGGTACGGTACCGGCGCCCGGAGACAAAAAGGCCTCCCGTGCACCCGGCAGAGCTCGCTTATCCTTGCTGCCTTCCGGCCCTGGGGAGGTTCACGAGATACCGCCGCACGGGAGGTGAGACCCACCCTACCCGACCGCCGGTCGATCTTCGGGGGGTGGTGGGGTGGTGGGGCCACGACGGACCTGTATCCTGTCCCACGGAGGATTCGCCTAGAGGCCTAGGGCGCACGCTTGGAAAGCGTGTTGGGTTTACACCCTCACGAGTTCGAATCTCGTATCCTCCGCCAGCCTCACCAGGCACGACAGCAGGGCCGGCCCCACCGGGGACCGGCCCTGACTCGTCTCTGGTCTCAGTCGGCCGACTCAAGCGTCATGCGCTGTCGGCGAGGGCTCCTAACCACAGCTCGCCTGGACCAGCCGGCAACACAGCGTTCAGGCGGACAGCGATGGCGTCTGGTAGGGGTCTGCGGCGAAGAGGCGACTGCGGCCACCCCTGTCAGCTATGGGTTCAGCAGGTGGTGTTGCCGGCCGGCACCCAACCGTCCAGTGACGGATCCTCGGCGCCATGGCCGTAGAGCCAGGAGTCGGCGTCGACGGCCCAGACCTGACCGTGCCAGCGGAATCCACGCCCGGCCGTCAGGGTGCGCAGCACGAAGCCGCTCTGGGGTGCGGCACGGAGCCAGGTGTTCTCCCTGAGGTTGCAGACAATGCCCCACGCGTCGCTCGCCGAGGCTGGCGTGGCCACCACGCCCGTACCGGCGATTATGACAGTCATGGCCGCCAGTGCATGCAGAAGTCGACGTTTCACTCGTGTCCTTTCTTGGGAGCAGAAACTATTCGCCATCGAGGTCAATATACAATCGGCCCGCGCGGTGGTCGCGCTCGCGGCTCGCCTTGTCTGCTCAGGCAGCGCGAACGCGAGTGGCGATGGACCAGCGGGATGCTGCCCTGCCCTGCCCTGCTCCGGCAGCGAGGAGGGGCGCGACCCTCGCGACCACCACGACCTACCCCTGCCGGTGGTCGCTGTCGTTTTCGGTGCCGGAGTCGTAGCCGAGATGGTCACCACGCCGACGTCTTCGGAATGCTCCCCATATACACGGCATGCATACCGCCCAGCCCTTTCGAGCAGTTGAATCAGGGTCTGAGTCCGCAGCAACCCAAGGAGCCACCGTCCATGGCGACGCGATCCGTCTGTCCCCGGTGCGGCGGGAGGTTGGCGCGCGACAACAGCAGTGGGCGCTGCGCCCCATGCCAGGCCGCCGAGCGGGATCGCCTGGTCGCGCCACCGAGACTGCCAAGCACCCGCAGGGCCGACAATGATCGGGTGGCGGACGACATACCTCTGTACGAGCGGGACCCGGCCGCGTGGCGTGCGTACCTCGCCGAGGGCAACGCCCGGCAGGCCCGCAAGAGGGTGGGCGCGGACGTCCTCATCCGCAACCGTCGGGGTGACGTCTTGCTGGTCGACCCGCGTTACAAGCCGGACTGGGACCTTCCCGGCGGTATGGCGGAGGCGAACGAGCCGCCGCACCACGCGGCCGAACGGGAACTGCGCGAGGAACTGGGGCTGGTGGTACGGATGGGGATGCTACTCGTCGTCGACTGGGTCCCACCCCACGATCCGTGGGACGACAGCCTGATGTTCATCTTCGACGGCGGCACGGTCGAGGCGGGCGCGGATCAGCTACGCCCGACGGACGGCGAGTTGTCGGACTGCCGGTTCACCCCGCTCCCCGACGCCGCCAGGCTGCTGCGCCCCTACGTCTGGCAACGTCTCGACCAGGCGGTCATCGCCCTGGCCACCGGCTCGCCCCGCTACCTCGTCAACGGCTCCTGACGTCAGCCCGCGCCCATGCCGGGCGCGGGGCCGGGTGCCGCTAGGAGGTGGGGCGCGGCGATCCGGTCATCCCCTCGCATGGTCCAGGTTTGCGGAGCAGTTCGACGTCGGCGACCAAGGCACTGGGCTGGTGTGGCTGGGGCCGGTCCACGTCGGCAGGCCACCGCAGGGCCACGGACGAGTCGACCTCGGACTGGATCAGCTCGTTTGATCCGTCGCACACCCGGTACGTTCCGGGGCAGCGCCGGCACTCCGTTCCCGGTCGTACAAATGTTCTATCCACAGGCTGTGGACATTCGCCGGTGACGAGCGCTGGCAGTCGCCGGAGGGGGCCGATGAGTTACCAGCTCAGCGCCGTCGTCGCCGATGGCGAGCTGCTCCGCGAGCAGACCGCCGACCTGGACCACGCCGTGCTCGCCGCGCTGCGCCAGGACTTCGCGCTGCTGCCGGTCACCCCGCAGCTCGTCGAGGAGCTCACCGGGGCGCTGCCGGACTTCGTCGTGGACAGGCCCGGCCCCGACCAGCCGTTCGAGCTGGTGCTCTCGCCGGCCCTGAACGCGCTGTTCGCCGGGTGGTCGCGGCTCGGGCCGGTGGCGTACCTGGAGGCCGAGTTCTCCGGCGGCGTCGGCCGCCAGGCGTCGGTGGTCTGGCTGGGCGGCGCGGTGAGCTGGGGGCCGCGCTTCGACGACGTGTTGGGCTCCCCGCGCGAGCAGTGGCCGTTGAACGCCGCGCTGGCCCGCCTCGGCGCGGAGCCGGGCCGGTGGATCGACCCGTTCGCCGAGCTGGGCCTGCACCTGGAGCGGAACACCGACGGCTGGCTGATCCACGGCCGGCGCGGACTGACCGCCGACTACTGGGACGAGCTGGCCGAGGAATGGGAAATCAGGGAATCCGTCGATCGGCAGCAACCTGAGCGCCCCGGTCCCGTTGGGGACTGGGGGATTCCATGAGATTGCGACAATTCGTTTTCATTGCGACACTACTGGCAGCTGCCTCGATTGCCGGCAGCGGCGCATGTCCACAGGGGCCGAATAAGGTCGGCGGCGACCTTCGCCCGCCCGACCCGCCGTCCGGCGTCGGCCGCCCGGACCGCCCCGCAGAGGTCGTCAACCTACGCGGGCTGCGCAACGTCGAGTTCGGCGACACCGGGGCGGACCTGACCCGGCGCGGCATACTCCGCGCCGAGGTCGACGCGTGCGGGCCGACGCTCGCCGGACACGAGGAGACCAGCCCGGTCTTCGTCGACGACCGGCTGGTGCTGCTCTGGCTCGACGACCCGGTCCGCACCCCGGAGGGCGTCACCGTCGGTACACCCGTCGGCCAGGTCGGGGCCCGCTACGCGCAGGTCAGCCGGCTGGTCGCTCCACACGGGACGTACCGGTTCGACGGCCTGCTGGCCCGACGCGGCGACCGCGCGTACCTCTTCCTGCACGACGGCCGCACGGTCCGGAAGATCATCGCGGGGTACGCCAACTGGGCCCGCCGCCTCTTCGCCGAGGGCCACGGCCCCTGCTGACCGAAGCGACCGCCCGCCCGGTGTGAGGGCGTACCCGATCACGGGTTGTGCGCCACGGCGGCGGACGGTAGAGACGACGCATGCGTCGGGTAACCACAATCGTCCTCACGGTGGTCTGCGTGACCCTGCTGGGGGTCGTCACCAACGTCGCCACGGGGGTGCTGCCCGACCGCTGGTCCCCGTACCTGTGGCTCGCCTGGCCGTTGCTCGCCTTCGTGGCCACGGCGCTGACGGCGGTCGAGATCCGCCGGGCCCGCGAGCCCGGTCCGGTCGGCGGCGCGAGCGCGGCGCGGGCCCGCCGGGTGCTGCTCGACCGGGTACGCCGCTACTGGATCACCAGCGTGCTGGACCGCTCGCTGCACGTGGAGGCGCGGCTCCAACTGGGCATCACGGCGTCCACCGACGACCGCCGGTACCCGTGGACGCTGCGGGCCAGCCACCGGGACGGCTTCACCGGTGTCCTCGACGACCGGACGTCGGTCGCCGCGCTCTTCGAGCGGCTCGACCGGGCCATGGTGATCCTCGGGGCACCCGGGGCCGGCAAGACGACCACGCTGCTCGAACTCGCGCGCGAGCTGCTCGACGGGGCCGAGACGGACCGGGACGCGCCCGTCCCGGTGGTCCTGAACCTCTCGTCGTGGGCGACGCGCCGCCAGCCCCTCGCCCAGTGGCTCGCCGAGCAGCTCACCGAGCGGTACGGGATACCGTCGGCCCAGGCTGCGGCCTGGGTCGCGGGCGGCGAGATCCTGCCCCTGCTCGACGGCCTCGACGAGGTGGTCGAGGCGCGCCGCGACGAATGCGTGGCGGCGATCGCCGCGTTCCACGCCCAGCAGCCCCTCACCCCGATCGCCCTCTGCTGCCGTGCGGCGGAGTACCAAAGGCTCCGGACCAGCCTGCCCGTCTACGGCACCGTGACGATCGAGCCGCTGACCCGGCCGCAGATCGAGCGACACCTGGACCGGTCCGGGCCCGCCCTCGCCGGCCTGCGGGCCGCCCTCGCGGCGGACGAGGAGTTGTGGGAGTTCACCGGGTCGCCGCTGCTGCTCAGCATCATGGCGCTGGCCTACGCCGACGGACCCGGCCCGGAGACCGGCACCGGCAGCCGGCGGAACCGGCTCTTCGCCCGGTACACCGAGACCATGCTGCGCCACCGGCCGCACCCCGGCTACCGTCCCGAGCAGGCCACCCGGTACCTCTCGCTGCTCGGCCACCAGATGCGGGAACGACAGCAGTCCATCTTCGTCCTGGACCTGGTGGCACCGGACTGGTCACGAACCTGGCCGCGCAGGAACGCCGACCTGCGCAGCCGGACCGCGTCCAGCATCGCCGTGGGTCTGCTGGTCGCGCTCTGTGGTGCGCTGCTGGCCGGCTGGGCCGGCGTCCCCGCCGGCCCGGTGGCCGCCGTCATGACGGCGCTCGGCCTCACTTTCGGCGAGTACGACAACCTCACCCTGATCGCGCGGTGGGGACGACCGCCCGAGGGCCGTCGTGCGATCCGGGTCAACTGGCTGACCGCCACGGCCGAGGAGTTCACGGATGTCCTGTACAAGCCGGCCGTCGGCGGATCGTTCGTCGCCGGCACGCTCGCGGTCGGGGCGGTCTTCGGCCTCTCCGGCGGTTGGGCGGGCCTGCTCACCGGCCTGGCGTACTGGATCGGTTTCGCGCTGGCCGCGCTGCTCGCCCTGGGCGTCGGCAACACCGTGGCGTTCCACCTCTACGTCGTGGGGCCTCCCGGGGGCGCCCCGCGCCGCGAGATCCCGAGCCCCGCGCTGCGCCAGCGGCTCCGCTTCGCCCTTCGCGTGGCACCGGCCCTCGGCGTGATCACCGGCGCCCCGGCCGGGGTGCTCGTCACCTGGCCACGGACCGACGCCGACGGCGTCCGGTACGGCCTGCTCGTCGGGACGGCGGCGGCGCTGTACCTGCTGGTGTCAGTCGCGGTCGGGCCGATCGTGGAGCAGTGGCTGGTCCGCCGGCAACTCGCCCGCGACAACGAGCTGCCCCGGCCGCTACGGCCGTTCCTCGACTACGCGGTGCAGTGCCTCTTCCTGCGTGACGTCGGAGACGGATACATCTTCGTCCACCGGGAGTTGCTGGAGTTCTTCGCGGACCAGGTGGCGGCGGGACGGCTGAGGCCGCTCCGGCCGCCACCCGTCGACAGCATCGTCCTCAAGGACGGCTGAACGATCGAGGAGAAGCTGAACAGGCGTCCGGTGATGGCTGACGGCGGCTACCGCGGCAACCCAGAGGTGAGCCGCCGGAGGCCCGGCGCCGGTGCTGCTGGCCCTTCCCGGACGAAGCATGAGCCCCGGGGTGCCGGGTAACCGCCGAGCATGGCCCAATACACGAAGCCCGAGCTCAGGGAGCAGATCAAGGAGGAGATCAAGGCCTCCGACAAGGGCGGCCGGCCGGGGCAGTGGTCGGCGCGCAAGTCGCAGCTGCTCACCCGGGAATACGAGAAGCGCGGCGGCGGCTTCGAAGGCCCGAAGGACGAACGCCAGAAGTCCCTGCAACGTTGGGGCGGCGAGCACTGGCAGACCAAGGACGGCGGCACCCGTGCCCGCCGAGCGGGCGAGACGGACCGTTATCTACCCAAACATGCTTGGGAACAGCTTTCCGACAAGCAACGGCGCGAGACTGACGCCAAGAAGCGCAAGGCATCAAGGTCCGGCAAGCAGTACGTGTCCAACACCGGGCCGGCCAAACGCGCCCGCCGGAACGCCACCTCTGCCGAACGGCTGTCGGAGCTGCCGGTCGCCGAGGCGGCCAAGCTCGTCCGCGACCTGGATACGGGTCAGCTCAAGACCGCACTGCGGCACGAGCGCGACGGCAAGGGGCGCAAGACGCTCATCCAGCGACTGGAGTCGGCACTCGCCCGGCGCTGAGCGGCGTGGCCGTGAGCCAGTCACCGGAACGCGATGATTCGGTCGGCCCTTGTGTTCCCCCGACCGGGACCCTGGGGAGACCACAAACGAGAACGCCCAGCTGATCCTGACGGATCGTCCGGGCGTTCTCGCATTTCCGGAGCGGTGACGGAGGGAGTTGAACCTTCGGCTAGAACTCGACCGCCGGGAGTTACCGAACGCGAGCCTGGAGCCAGCCTGCTGCCAATCTGAGCCAGATTGGTTGCCCATGGTGCCATCGTGTGCCATAGTGGTGCCATGAACCTGACCCCGTACGTGGCCTCTCTGGGTCGTGAGCTGCTGACGGCCGCGGAGACCGGTGGTGACAACGACACCGCGTTGATCGAGCGGTTGACCGTGTCGATGGAGTCGGCGATCCGGCTCGCCCTGCTCGAAGCACTGTCGGCCGCCGCCGACGAGATCACCAGGGAGCTGGCTCCCGGCTCGGTCCAGGTTCGCCTGCGTGGCCGTGACCCGGAATTCGTCGTGGCACCTCACCAGGTGGAGCAGCCACGGGAAGACCCGACCGACCGGGGCGCGGCGCCGGCCGACGATGCCGCGATGGGCTTCGAGGACGGTGCCACGACGCGCATCAACGTCCGACTCCCGGAGCAGCTCAAGGCCGCCGTCGAGGAAGCGGCCGGCAAGGAGGGCCGGTCGGTCAACGCGTGGCTGGTGCGTGCCGCCTCGACCGCGCTGCGAGCCTCGGAGCGCGACCACGTCTCCGACCGGCGCGGCAAGCCCAGTGCGCAGCGCTACACCGGCTGGGCGCGTTAGCCGAACCCGGCCCCCACCTTCCTTTCACGTCCCCTACCAGCGGGGATGCTCTTCCGACTCATCTCGAGGGGACAGCCATGCCTGTTTTCGCCACCCCGGAACCGATCTCCGTCACGATTGATATCTCCGTCGGCGACGTGCGGCTCATCGCGAGCGACCGCACCGACACCGTCGTCGAGGTACGGCCGAGCGACGAGTCCGACAACTCCGACGTGGAGGCCGCGCAGCAGACCCGCGTCGAGTACGCCAACGGCACGTTGACCGTGCGCGGGCCGAAGGCCCGGGTGTTCGACTTCTCCAAGAAGACCAGGTCGGTCGCCGTGCTCGTCGAACTCCCCACTGGCTCGGCGGTGCACGGTGACGTGTCGGTCGGGGACTTCCACAGCACCGGCGTGTTGGGGGAGTGCCGGTTCAAGACGTCCGTCGGTCACTTCCGACTCGACCGGATCGGCCAGCTTCGCCTGGACACTTCCGGTGGCCACATCGCGGTCGACACGATCGCCGGTAACGCCGAAGTCGCCACCGGCAGCGGACGGGTTCACATCGGCGAGATCGGCGGGGCCGCGGTCATCAAGAACTCCAACGGCAACACCGACATCGGCACCGTCACCGGCGAACTGCGTGTACGTGCGGCCAACGGCGACATCTCCGTCGACCGGGCCGAGGCCGCAGTGGAAGCCAAGACCTCCAACGGAACCATTCGCATCGGCGAGGTCGCGCGCGGCTCGGTCACGCTGCACACCGCGACCGGCGACCTGGAGATCGGTGTCGCCACGGGCACCGCCGCCTGGCTCGACCTGAAAACCGGGCACGGGCGAGTGCACAACGCGCTGGCCGACATCGCCCAAGGACCGGAGAAGTCCGAGGAGACCGTCGAAGTCCGTGCGAACACCTCCTTCGGCGACATCACCGTCCGCCGTTCCTGACCAGAACTCTCGAAGGGGACCTCCCATGACCATGCCATCGGAGTCGGCGATCACGGCGACCGGACTACGCAGGTCGTTCGGCGACCACGTCGTGCTCGACGGAATCGATTTGAACGTCCCGCGGGGCACCGTTTTCTCGCTGCTCGGCGCGAACGGAGCGGGCAAGACCACCACGGTCAAGATCTTGTCCACGCTGATCCGCGCCGACGGGGGCAGCGCGCGAATCGCGGGCCACGACCTGGCCGCCGAGCCCGACGCGGTCCGCGCCGCGATCGGCGTAACCGGCCAGTTCTCTGCGGTCGACAACCTGCTCACCGGCCAGGAGAACCTGACCCTGATGGCCGACCTGCACCACCTTGGCCGGGCGGCGGGCAGGCGCAGAGTGGCCGAACTGCTCGACCAGTTCGACCTGGTCGACGCGGCCAAGAAGCCGGCCGCGACCTATTCCGGCGGCATGCGCAGGCGGCTTGACCTCGCGATGACCCTGGTCGGCACACCCCAGGTGATCTTCCTCGACGAGCCGACCACCGGGCTGGACCCGCGCAGCCGCCGTGGCATGTGGCAGATCGTGCGGGAGTTGGTCGCGGGTGGCGTCACCATCTTCCTCACCACGCAGTACCTGGAGGAGGCCGACGAGCTCGCCGACCGGATCGCGGTACTAAACCACGGCAAGATCGTCGCCGAAGGCACCGCGGACGAACTCAAGCGCCGCATCCCCGGCGGCCACATCCTGCTGCGGTTCGCCGGCCTCGGCGACCTCGAGTCCGCCGTACGCGCCGTGGGCCAGACGTCCCGCGACAGCGACGCGCTCGCCCTGCGGGTGCCGCACGACGGCAGCCTCCGTGCGCTGAAGGCCCTGCTCGACCGGCTTGACGAGAACGCGGTCGAGGTCGACTCGCTGAGCATGCACACCCCCGACCTCGACGACGTCTTCCTCGCCCTCACCGGCAACCCCAGGAACGAGAAGGTGGCCACGCGATGAGCACCATGTCGTACGCACTGACCGACTCGGCGACGATGCTGCGCCGCAACCTCAAGCGAATGGTGCGCTATCCGTCCATGACGGTGATGCTCATCGGCATGCCGATCGTCTTCCTGCTGCTGTTCGTCTACGTCCTCGGCGGCACACTCGGCGCCGGGCTCGGCGGCCCTTCCGGCGGGCGGGCGGAGTACGTCAACTACGTCACCCCCGCGATCATCCTGATGACGATCACCGCCGCGGTTCAGGGCACCACCATCTCGGTCGCCATGGACATGACCGAGGGCATCGTCGACCGGTTCCGCACCATGGCCATCGCCCGCATCTCCGTCCTGACAGGGCACGTCGTCGGCAGTCTCGTCCAGACGATGCTCAGCATCGCGGCGGTCATCGGCGTCGCACTGCTCATCGGCTTCCGGCCGTCGGCAGGTCTCGGCGACTGGCTCGCCCTCACCGGCGTCCTGGTGATGATGGCCTTCGCCTTCATCTGGCTGTCGGTCGCATTCGGTCTGGCCAGCAAGACCGTCGAGTCGTCGAGCAACGTCGGCATGCCGCTGATCCTGCTTCCGTTCCTCGGCAGCGGGTTCGTCCCGACCGACTCGATGCCCACCGCGCTGCGCTGGTTCGCCGAGTACCAGCCGTTCACCCCGCTCATCGAGACCATTCGCGGTCTCCTGATGGGCACTCCGATCGGGAACAGCGCCGTAATCGCCATCGGCTGGTGCGTCGTCATCACCCTCGGCGGCTACCTCTGGTCGAAGAAGCTGTTCAACCGCGAGTCCACCCGATAAAGCTAAGACTGGACGAGGAAATGCCCGGCGGCTCCGAGCGGAGCCGCCGGGCATTTCGCCCTGCTATATGGCGGTGGCGGCGGGATTTGAACCCGCGGAGGGCGTAAACCCTCACACGCTATCGAGGTCTGCAAGGTTCCGTTCGTGAAGGGTCGAGCACGTACCAACCAGCGGACGACGGCTCTCCCCAACTGCGATCAAACGAGGCCGTACATGTGTGAACGAGACCGGAACTGAGACCACGCGTGCCAGTTTGAAGGGAGGTGCGCGGCCAAGTGCGGGAAGCCGGCCTGCCTAGCTCGAGGTTGCGGCCCTAGCTCGGGATAAGGCCCAGCCGGCATGAACGGCCCTCACTCGTTCAAACGCCCCGCGCCACCGTGCATCTCATCCCAGCTCGGGCACCAGCGTCACGACGACCTGCCGCTGACCAAGACCTCAGAGCAATAGGGGATATTCGCCGAACGTATTCGGCCAAGCCTACCCCCGGAAGAGTACCCGGAAATTGGGATCTTGAGCGTTCATGGAGTATTTTACTCGCTCCATTAGATAGAAGTCGAAGGCCATCATTTTGGTGGTTGACCCGTCACCAAGATCCGCGATCATCTCGGCCGCCTGAACGACTCTAAGCAATTCGACGGGGTCCAGGATATGAAAGAAAACTTCATTCTCTTCGGCAATTCCGGCGAAGAACGAGGAGTCATACTTGTCAGCCCCCGCAAGGAGGGATAAGTCTGGAACCAAAACGATTAGGTGTGGAGGTTGATCGGTGCTTACCGGAAGTTGTCTGCCAGCTTCGTCGAGGACCGGCAAGCCACGCCGCACACTGCGCACTGCCCCCAAAAGCTGTTTGGAGGCTTTCTCGACATGCTTCGCTATATCCCGAGACAGGCGCCTCCGGTCGGGAAGCGTTGGTCGCCCAAAAATCGTCAACGTCTTAGATTCGACGAAGAAGCACCCGAGGGGGTACGCTAGTAGCAAATCAGTCAACTCGCGGTACTGACCGTTCTCCTCCACCTGGGGGCTGTGCACGACACCTGCAGGATGGAGGTTATCCACCAGCCAGACCGCCAGTTTTTCTTGGTGCAATCCCTCATTGTCCAAGGAGATAGAGAGCCCACTTGCGCCGCCGCGATTAAGAATGAGATTCGCGTTGATTGTCGTCCAGGACGAAATACGTTCGCCTTCCACAGTTACGGTTTCTGCCGCCCCCTTGCGCCACGCGTTAAACGCTTCACGCGCGGCCGCTTCCCACCCCTCCATACCCGAGTCAAAAATCTCCGTCCCGTGCATGAACTCGTTGAGATCTCCCGCTTTGATGCGAAGATTAAATCTGGCATAAGCAACGTTTACTGCAAGCTCGTTGAAAAGAAAGACTTCGCATTGACTACTTACAAGGGCCAACTTGAGCGCGGTAGCTTCATCGTCTGATTCTATGTAAGACCAAGCCATGCCAGACCGCTCAGGGTCGTCCTTCATATCCACCCCAAATACGGCCAGGTTGTCACGCACGCGGATTGTGACTAGATCCAAGGTGGAGCTCATCATGAGATACTTCAGGAGCAAGGACTCGGCCTTTATGAGCAGAGTTGGCTCCCGCCCACCGCCCTGCCCCCTAGCCATCGTCATCCGCACCAACGACGGCGTTGCCAGGAACTCCGATCGGTGTCTACTGGATAGCAGATGCACGGTCACCACCTATTTTCGAGTTGGGCTCTTAGCAGGCGCCCGCGACTTGTCGCAACGTTATAAGCAGCAAATCAGGCAAGGCCGTGCGGGATTCGTGCAGCAAATACTCGACGGCCGCCGCATATGGACTTGCATTGATGTCAATGCAGGCGGCCCACTCTGCCGGCTGATAGCGCGCGAGCATCGACAGGGTGTAAAGCACGACCCACCAGGCCATCAGCGGATGGAGCGGACCTGTTCCCGGCAGAACCTCGGGCAGAAGATAGTACGAGCCTTGACCGTAAGGAGTGAGCACCGCATGGAGCTGGTCGCGACGAACCTCCTCAGCGACTGGGTACTTCGGTCCCGCGTACCAGTTGAGCCGGACACGAACTGTGTCGTAGCCTGCCTCGCTCCAATACTGTGGCACGCCTAGCTGGGTAGTAACCGGGACGTAACCGACAGCCGTCGGGTAAGCCGCCATAAATTTGTGGAAGCCATCGGCGGTTGCGTCCAATCGGGCTAGGTATCCAGGAATGCCGGACACATCGGCACTAACCAGGGGGTGCTGCTCCGCCCCGCTTAGAGGATCGGCGATCAGGGCAGTCCGACGGTCGCCACTGGCCCTCAGCGGCTTATTGATGAGCTCTGGCAAGGTATCCCATAGCTGGGCGAACGTCGGTGCCTGGGGCTTGCCCCACAACGGGGAACCCAGGATCAACGACAGGCGGACGAAACTGGTCTGCCTAGATCGGGGCTTGTCTGCCGTGTCGGTGAGGACCGCAATGTCCGGCAGGTCGGCAGTCAGGTTCCGTGCTTGGATTCCGTGGCCGGACAGGTTCCATTCACCATCACCCGAATCTTCGGCTGCGGCGGCAATGGCGCGTCCTGCCTGTGACAGGCCGTAGAACTGCAAGAGCGGACTCGATGCAGGGCCAGCGGTCCGGGCCGCTCGGAACAGCTCCTCAGCCTGCTGCAAAGCAGCAACATATGTTGCACGACGACGATCATCACCAGCTGCCGCCCCTGGTGGGTTATACCGGGTACCGCGCAGCTCCGACCAGATGTCGTCGGTACGGATTCTCACAAGCACGATCTTGAACTGCTGCGGGGTCGGGTGTCCAGCCACATATCCGGCAGTGCTCGTCGGATAGAGGTCAGGGCCCCATTTCATCTCAACAGCCACGGGACCGTCTAAACTGGCATCATTTGCCTCTCACTCCCCCTCTGACCACCGAACCCACGCCTTCCACCGTGTCGCACCCTGCCGCTAGGTTGCTCTCCCGGGGACGGCTGAGAGCGAGGCGTACCGTGTCCGTGGCTGATGGTCCGACGAATGCCTGGCTGATGCCGGCCGTCGGGCCCTTCGCCACACCGCCGTTTGCTCGCCTGGCTGCTCGGCGCAGGCCGCGGCCGTCGGTGCTCAGCGCAATAATGAGGTGTGGCGACAGCGCAGCGGCCAGTCGGTGGACCACTCGGGGTTGATTGGCGTGCGACTGGGGTGCCGATCGACGGCAACCTCAGGGAGGATTCCATTCCATCGTTCATCCAGCTCTGGGATGCGGTTCGGGCTGCCATGGATGACCTCTACACTCGCGACTCGAATCTGCTCGGAACGACTGAACGCGCAGTCGTCGGCCGCCTGATGGTCTACCTCGATAGGCACCTAGCTCCTCTGTCGCAGGACGGCCTAGTGCTCGACCAGGACTATGAGCGCGCTGGTCATGTGACGAAAAGACTGGTTGGTAAGGGTTTGCGGGCCCGGAAGGTTGTCCCGGACCTCGTCTTCCATCGACGGCGCGACCGAGGTCCGGCCGGCAACCTACTTGCGATCGAGGTCAAGACCGACAGCCGACCGAACGGACGTCTCCATGACTTCGCCAAGCTCTCAGTACTCACCGGGCATGTCACGCAGGCTATCGCCTACGACAGGTGCCTGCGCCTCCACGGCGATCCGGCTCCACTGCGACAGAGCGAGAAGGGCATGGTCGGCCTTCCTGACGGGATGCACCCATACCGCGATGGGCTGTGGCTCCTCCTCGAACCAGCCGGCATCCGATGCTGGTGGTGGTCGAATGGGAGAGGACCCCAACTCCTCAGCACTACAACTCCTAACTCTTTGAGTTTTGGAGTCGGCGCCAGCAGATGATGGCGCAGGCGAGGGTGAGGAAGGCTTCTTGGATGTCGTCGCGGATCTCCCAGCGGATGCGCAGGCGGCGGAACCAGTGCAGCAGGGCGATGGTCTGCTCGACGACCCACCGTCGGGCGCCGAGTCCAGAGCCGTGTCCGATGCCGCGTCGGGCGATGACCGGGGTGATGCCCTTGGCCCGAAGCTGTCGGCGGTAGCAGTCGTAGTCGTAGCCACGGTCGACGTAGAGCCGCTGCGGTCGTTGCCGGGGACGGCCGCGGATGCCCCTGATCTTGGGAAGCTTGTCGACCAGGGGCATGAGCTGGGTGACGTCGTGACGGTTGCCGCCGGTCAGACTCGCGGCGAGGGGGATGCCGCCCGCGTCGGTGATGACGTGGTGTTTCGAGCCCGGCTTGCGGCGGTCGACCGGGCTCGGACCTGTTTTGGGCCGCCCTTGAGTTAGGAGTTGTAAGAACGCGGCGACCCTCGCCAAGGCTCCCCGCCCACCAGAGAGTGAAATCGAGCCGTACTCGGTCTCCGACGTACAACGGTTGATGGCTGCCACCCGCGGTCGGCGCTACAGCGCGCGGTGGGCGGTCGCGCTGGCCCTCGGCCTACGCCAAGGGGAAGCGCTCGGCCTGCGGTGGTCAGACGTCGACCTCGACGCCGGGACGCTGACCGTTCGGCGCGGCCGACAGCGGCCGAGGTGGAAGCACGGGTGCAGTTCGCCGTGCGGACGGAAGCACGGCGGGCACTGCCCGGATCGCCGACAGGTACGCGCGGACACCGCTGAGACCAAGTCGCGGGCCGGGTGGCGCAGCATCGGGCTGCCTGACGAGCTGGTGGCGCTGCTCCGCAAGCGCCGCGGGGAAGAGGAGCAGGAGCGCTTCACTGCCGCCCAGCTCTGGGAGGGTGGCGACTGGCTGTTCGCCACGCCAACCGGCGGCCCGGTCAACCCGCGGACGGACTACGACGAGTGGAAACGATTACTCAAGCTCGCCGGACTGCGAGACGGCCGGCTGAATGACGCCCGCCACACCGTCGCGACGGTGCTACTGATCCTCGGCGTGGCCGAACGAGCGGTGATGGGCATCATGGGCTGGTCGAATTCGGCGATGGCCGCCCGGTACCAGCACCTCACCTCGCAGGTGCGTCGAGACATCGCCAAGCGCGTCGGCCGGCTGCTCTGGGACAGCCCGGCAGAGGAGTCGGAGACGGCCTCTTGAGCACAAACTGAGACCACATGCAGAACGCCCGGCCGATCCTCGCGGATCGTCCGGGCGTTCTCGCATGTCACGAGCGGTGGCGGCGGGATTTGAACCCGCGGAGGGCGTAAACCCTCACACGCTTTCGAGGCGTGCTCCTTAGGCCACTCGGACACGCCACCGCCGAGAAGGGTACAGGACGCCGGGTCTGGACGCCGAACCGGTATCACCCGGACCGGCCTGGCAGGATCTTTGCCATGAGTACGCACATCGGCGCGAAGCCGGGAGAGATCGCCGAACGGGTCCTGATGCCGGGTGACCCGCTGCGGGCCAAGTGGATCGCGGAGACCTACCTCGAGGGTGCCAGGTGCTACTCGACGGTTCGGGGCATGCTGGGCTTCACCGGCCGCTGGAACGGCGTGGAGGTCTCCGTCCAGGGCTCCGGCATGGGCATGCCGTCGGCCTCCATCTACGCCCACGAGCTGGTCAACGACTACGGCGTGAAGTCCCTGATCCGGGTCGGCTCCTGTGGGGCGCTCGCCGAGGACCTCCAACTGCGGGACGTGGTGGCGGCGATCGGCTCCTCCACCGACTCGAACATGAACCGGATGCGCTTCGACGGGCTGATCGACTACGCCCCGGTCGCCGACTTCGGGCTGCTGCGTACCTCGGTCGAGGTGGCCGAGCGGCGCGGCGTCGCCATGCGGGTGGGCCCGATCCTCGCGGCGGACGCCTTCTACACCGACCGCCCCGACCTGTACGACACGCTCGCCGACTACGGCGTGCTGGCCGTGGAGATGGAGTCCGCGGCGCTCTACACGATCGCCGCCCGGTTCAAGGCCCGGGCGCTGACCATCCTCACGGTCAGCGACCACATCAAGACCGGCGAGAAGACCACCTCGGAGGAGCGCGAGCAGACCTTCTCCCAGATGGTGGAGATCGGCCTGGACACCATCATCGCCTGACCACTCCCGTACCCCAGGGTCGCGCTCGATCCGGGAAACGGTGGCGTCCGGTTGCCCCGGAGGACACCACATCCGGGATCGAGCGCGATCCTGCCCACGGCCCACGGGCCACGCCACCGGCGGAGCCGCGCTTCAGCGGAAGAAGGCTCGCAGGACGGCGGAGTTCTCGGCCTCCAGCACTCCCCCGTACACCTCGGGGCGGTGGTTGAGGCGGCGGTCGCGCAGCACGTCCCAGAGCGAGCCGGCGGCCCCGGTCTTGGGCTCCCACGCCCCGAAGACCACGGTCGGGATCCGGGCCAGCACGATCGCCCCGGCGCACATCGTGCACGGTTCGAGGGTCACCACCAGGGTGCAGTCGTCGAGCCGCCAGCGGCCCAGGCGCTCGGCGGCCCGGCGCAGCGCCAGCACCTCCGCGTGCGCGGTCGGATCCCCGGTCAGCTCCCGCTCGTTGCGCCCGGCGGCCAGCTCGGTCCCGTCCGGGCCGTAGACCACGGCGCCCACCGGCACGTCGTCCACCCCCATGGCCTCCGCCGCCATGTCCCCCGCCGCCGGGCCGGTGACGGTCGGTTCCGGGCCGGTGACGGCCACCTGGAGCGCCCGGCGCATCCACAGCTCGTGCCGCTGCCGGCGGCCGGGCCCGTCCAGCTCCGCCAGGCCCTCGTCCGCGCCCGGGCCGACCCGCCCGACCGCGCCCGGGGCCGGCTGGCCCGGTCGCACGGTCCCCAGCGCCGGGTCGGTCGCATCGGCCGGCTCGGCGGCACCCGTCGCCGCCGACCCGCCCCCGGCCAGCCCGGCCCCGTCGGTGGAGGGCGGCGGATCAGACGCCACGCAACTCCTCGACCTCGTCCACGCATCCGAGGATCTGACACACCTCGGCGGTGACGTCGGCCGGCAGCATCCCCTCGTGCGTGCAGAGGGCCAGCAGCCGTTGCGCGGAGATACCCAGGTCAGCCAGGAGGTCCGCGTCGCCGACCGGGTCGGCCTCCGGGTCGACCGCCGGCTGCTCGTTGTCGTCGTCGCCTCCGGTCGCGTTCGACCGGGGCTCCTCGGTGTCGTCGAAGTCGGTGACCGACCCCTTGAGGTCCCCGACCAGCAGGGCGCCGAGCCGGGACTCCTCGGCGTACGCGGAGTCGGATCCGAAGACCCGCAGGTCCTCGGCCTCGTCGAGGCGCAGGACGACCAGGTAGGCATCGTCGGCCTCGACGAAGAGCAGCGACAGGTCGGCGTCCGGCTCGACGTCGCGCAGCCGGTCGGCGACCTCGTCGATGTCGGTGGCGCCGCGCAGGTTCACCTCGGCGGCAGTCCAGCCGCCCTCGTCGCGCACCACGGCGGCAGCGAAGTACGACACGGTCCCCCCAAATAGCCTCGGCACTACTCGCCGACTTGTTACGCGTGCACGGTAACCGGTCGGATCGGCACGCGACCGGTCAACGCCCCGAAGGGCCGGTCAATCCGTGGAAAGTGTGGTGTGCCGGTTCAGCCGTCGACGCGACGCCGGGTGGCGATCAGCTGCCGCAACTGCTCGGTGCGGGCGCGCTGCGGCCGGTCCTGCCTGCGTACCGCCCGGGCCCCCGCCAGCTCGGCGAGGATCTGTAGGCGGCGGCGGCTCCGCTCGGGATCGGGGCGGGAGGTGGTCCAGGCCATACCGCCGAGGGTGCGCCGTCGGAGCGGGTACGTCAAGACGGGACTTCCGTGCGCAGCCGGGCCGTGACCGTCGGTGCTCGGCGACCCGGCCGGAGCCGGCGGCGGGTCCCTGCCGCAGGGCTGGTGGTGGCGCGGCGGGGTGCGGTCACCGACCTCGCGCCGCCCGTTGCGGTCTCACCACAGGGGCCAGTCGCCGACGCTCGCCCAGCGCACGGCGACCACGGCGGCGGCGACGCTCCAGCCTCCGGCGGTGACGATGGCGACCCCGGTGGCCACCCCCCGGTCGCCGAACCGGACGAGCGCCAGGGCGGCCAGCCAGGCCAGCCCGCCGGCGAGGACGGTCCACCAGGCGTATCCGGGGACGTCGCGGCCGAGCAGGCCGAACAGCACCAGCCAGGCGGCGGCGAGCGCGCCGCCGGAGGCGACGCCCGCCCCGGTGACGGGGTGCGGTTCGCGCCAGGTCGGCCGGGCCGGCGGCCCGGAGGGGAAGAGCCCCGAGGGGGTACGCGAACCGGGGCGCCCCGGTTCCGGGTGGGTCGGGAGGGCAGGCTGCCACGTCGTCACCGTCACTCCTTCCGAGCCGGCGCTACCGCACCGAGCGGTCGGCCAGCCTGAGCGGTCCGGCCGGCGCGCGGGACGGGTGCCGGCGGCGCCCCGGACCGTACCGGCCCAACCGTAACCGTTCTGTCAGGATGATCGGATGTCCTCGCCCTTCTCGCGCCGGCGCAGCGAGCGTGCGGCGTACCCGGTCCTGCTGCTGCTCGCGCCGGTGCTGGCCGCCGGCTGCTCGGCGCCGCCGTCCGCCGCGCCGAGCAGCGGCGGGTGGGGCGGGCCAACGGCCCCGGCCACCGCCGATCAGCCGGCCACGCCGACGGCCTCGCCGGCGCCGACGGCCGCCCGGCCGTCGGCGTCGGCGTCGGCCTCGCCGACCCGGGCCGGCCTGCGGCACGTCTTCCCGGTGCGCGCAAGCAACGTCGACTACCACCCGACCCACTCCGCGTACCCCGGGACGGACATCTTCGCCGACTGCGGCGATCCGGTGGTGGCGGTCACCGACGGGACGATTCTCGAGGTGAGTCGGGTGGACCGGTTCGACCGGCGGGGACCGCTGGGGCCGAACAACGGGGGCCTGTCGGTGTCGCTGCTGGGCGACGACGGGGTGCGCTACTACGGCTCGCACCTCAGCGCGATCACCTCGGGGATCGACGCGGGGGACCGGGTGCGGGCCGGCCAGCAGATCGGCAGGGTGGGACGGACGGGCAACGCGAACAACGTCTGCCATGTGCACTTCGGCATCTCGCCTGCCTGCACGGGCCGGGGCGACTGGTGGATCCGGCGCGGGGTGGTCTGGCCGGCCCGCTACCTCGACTCGTGGCGGCGGCACGGCAACCGGGAGCCGGCCGCCGAGGTGGGCGCGTGGCGGCGGAAACACGGGTGCCCGAAGGCCCCGACAGCGGGCTGACCAGCCCGGACGGGCCGCCCGACGGGAGCGGGCCCGCCCTTCGGCCAATCGCGACATCACGGCTTAACCGGTCGGACACATTGACGCATGTCTTGGCAAGCGGTTAACGTCCATTGATGAGAGAGCGCTCTCACAGAAGACGAACCTCCCGATTACCACCAAACGCCGCCGCCGGCCGGTCCGGCGTCCCCGCGCGATGGAGGCACCCGTGACACCTCCCGCACCACACCGCCACCGCCTCTGGGCCCTCGCCTCGACCACCGTCCTCGCCCTCGTCGCCGGCGGCCTCGCCGTCGCCGCCGACACCGCCCCCGCCGAGGCCGCCCCGGTCGGCGCGGGCAGCTACACCACCACCCCGGTCGGCCCGTTGCCCTCCGGGTGCGGCCAGCTCTCCACCAACCCCCGGCAGTTCGTCACCGCCGACGCGCCCGCCGGTGCCGTGCCCACCAACGACTGGTGGTCGTCGCTGCTGTTCAAGCGCACCGACTGCGCCTACAGCGAGCCGCTGCACGCCCATCCGCTCTCCTACGACACGTTCACCGACGGGCTGGGTTTCTCCGCCAACTCGACCCCGGCGATCAGCGGCACCGCCACCGGCGTCGGCGAGTTCCACTACCCGTACGTGCAGGACATCCGCGTCGGGGTGGCCGGACTGGCCGCGCCGACCGTGAAGGTGGCCAACTGGACCGACTGGACCGTCACTCCGTACTGGAGCGACGGGGCCCGGACCATGCGCGCCACCATCGGCCACGGGCTGCCGCTCGCGTACTTCCAGACCACCGGCGGTGACGCGGTGGTCAGCGCCAACAGCACCCCGACCGTCTGGTCGAACAGCGGCGCCACCATCGGCTTCACCGTCGCCGGCCACGACTACGTCGGATACGCCCCGACCGGGGCGAGCTGGACGGTCAGCGGCGGCCGGATCTCGTCCACGCTGGCCGGCAAGGGCTACTTCTCCCTCGCCCTGTTGCCCACCACCGCGAGCAGCACCGCGCAGGAGCGCGCCGACCTGGCCGCCTCCTACGGCCGGTACGCGCACGCCCACGTCACCGGCACCCGGGTCTCGTACGCCTACGACCAGGCGAGCAGCCGGATGACCACCACGTACGCGTTCACCACCACGGCCCGGGAGGGCACCGCCACCCAGACCGTGGTGAGCCTCTACCCGCACCAGTGGAAGGCGCTGACCGGGTCCACCCCGATCACCCAGAGCTACCCGTCGGCGCGGGGCCGGATGAAGGTGCTCACCGGCGTCAGCCAGTTCCGCACCGCCATGACCTTCCAGGGGGTGTTGCCCGAACTGCCCGCCGTCGGCGACGGCTCCGGCGCCGACCTGACCACGCTGCGCGACCAGCTCGCCGCCGTCCGGGGCAACCCGATGGACCAGCGGGGCGGGGACACGTACTGGACCGGCAAGGGCCTCGGCCGGGCCGCCCGGATCGCCGAGGTTGCCGACCTGGTCAACGACACCGCCACCCGGGACAGCGCGCTGAACGCCATCCGGGCCACCCTCACCGACTGGTTCACCGCCTCGCCCGGCAAGGCCGCGAAGGTCTTCTACTACGACCAGAACTGGGGCACCCTGATCGGCTACCCGGCGTCGTACGGGTCCGACCAGGAGCTCAACGACCACCACTTCCACTACGGCTACTTCATCGCCGCGGCGGCCACCCTGGCCAAGTACGACCCGCAGTGGGCCACCGACGCCCGCTACGGCGGCATGGTGGACCTGCTCATCCGGGACGCCGACAACTACGACCGCAACGACACCCGGTTCCCGTACCTGCGGGACTTCGACATCTACGCCGGCCACGACTGGGCCTCCGGGCACGGCTCGTTCGGCGCCGGCAACAACCAGGAGTCCTCGTCGGAGGGGATGAACTTCGCCAACGCCCTGATCCAGTGGGGCCAGGCCACCGGCGACACCGCCGTCCGCGACGCCGGCATCTTCCTCTACACCACCCAGGCGGCGACGATCCAGGAGTACTGGTTCGACCACGCCAACGAGAACTTCCCGGCCGCCTTCGGGCACTCCACGGTCGGCATGGTGTGGGGCGACGGCGGGGCGTACTCGACCTGGTTCAGCGCCGAGCCGGAGATGATCCAGGGCATCAACCTGCTGCCGGTCACCGGCGGCCACCTCTACCTCGGCTACGACCCGGCGTACGTCCGGACCAACTGGGCGGAACTGGTCCGCAACAACGGCGGGCAGCCGACGGTGTGGCAGGACATCCTCTGGCAGTTCCAGGCGCTCGGCGACGGCAACGCGGCGCTGTCGAGCCTGCGGGCGAACCCCGGCTACACACCGGAGGAGGGCGAGAGCCGGGCGCACACCTTCCACTGGATCCGCAACCTCGCCGCGCTCGGCACCGTCGACACCACGGTCAGCGCGAACCACCCGCTGAGCGCCGTCTTCACCCGCAACGGGGCACGGACGTACGTGGCGTCGAACATCACCGCGGCGCCGATCACCGTCCGGTTCTCCGACGGGACCACGCTCGCGGTGGCGGCCGGGAAGACGGCCACCACCGGGGCGTACACCTGGAGCGGCGGCAACGCGACCGGCGGCGGCCCGGGGCCGTCGCCGACCCCGACTCCGACCAGCCCGACGCCGACCCCGACCCCCACCACCACCCCGTCGCCGTCCGGCTCGTCGACGCGGTACCTGCTCACCGGCGGCGGCCTCGGCGCGGCCGGCGGCGCGGCCACCACGACGGTGGTGGCGGCGAACGGCAACCACGACGGCACCCCGACCAACGCCCGGGTGTTCACCGCGACCGGCCTCAACCTCGGGTACGTCGGCGGGCAGACGTCATTCGACCTGTTCCTCGACGCCGGCGCCGCGGTCGGCAACGGGGTGCAGGTGCGGGTCTCCTACGACCTGACCGGCAACGGGAGTTGGGACCGGGTGGAGACGTACCGCTACTTCGCCACCGACCCGGTCACCGGATACGAGCACTACACCCAGGCCGCCGGGCTGGCCTCCAGCAGCGGGACGCTCGGCAACCTGACCGGCGGCACGGTCAGGGTGGAGGTCTGGTCGGCGATCGGCAACAACCCCACCACCCTCGGGCTCGGCAACCAGTCGGTCGTGAAACTGCCGTACTCCTGATCCGACGCACCACCACCCCCGCGCCGCCGGTCGTCCCCGACCGGCGGCGCGGGCGCGTAGGTTGCAGGACATGACCGCCCGGGACCCCGTCGCCGACCTCCGCCGCATCGCCTTCCTGCTGGAACGGGCCAACGAGGCGACGTACCGGGTCCGGGCGTTCCGGTCGGCGGCGAAGGTCCTGGCCGCGCTGCCGGCACAGGAGGCCGCCGAGCGGGCCCGCGCCGGGACGCTCACCGACCTGGCCGGGGTCGGCGACGTCACCGCACGCTGCGTCGCCGAGTCGCTGGCCGGTGAGGAGCCGGTCTACCTGCGCCGACTGGTCGCCACGGAGGGCACCGACCTGGACGCCGCGGCCACCGCGCTGCGCACGGCGCTGCGCGGCGACTGCCACACCCACTCCGACTGGTCCGACGGCGGCTCGCCGATCGAGGAGATGGCGCTCGCGGCGGTCGAGCTGGGCCACGAGTACGTCGTGCTGACCGACCACTCCCCCCGCCTGAAGGTGGCCCGTGGGCTGACCGCGGACCGGCTGCGCAAGCAACTCGACCACGTGGCGGCGGTCAACGCGGCGCTGCCCGAGGGGTTCCGCATCCTCACCGGGATCGAGGTGGACATCCTCGCCGACGGCTCACTCGACCAGGACGAGGAGCTGCTGGCCCGCCTCGACGTGGTGGTCGGCTCGGTGCACAGCGGACTGAGCGACGAGCGGGGCAGGATGACCCGGCGGATGCTGGCCGCGATCGCCGACCCGCACCTGGACATCCTCGGCCACTGCACCGGCCGGATGGTCGCCTCCCGTCCCGCCGGGGTGAAGGGGCCGGGCGACCGGGCGCACCGGCCGCGTACCCGGGCCGAGAGCGACTTCGACGCGGACGCCGTCTTCGCCGCCTGCGCCGAGCACGACGTCGCCGTCGAGATCAACTCCCGCCCCGAGCGGCAGGATCCGCCGAAGCGGCTGATCCGCCGGGCCCTGGAGGCCGGCTGCCGGTTCGCGATCAACACCGACGCCCATGCCCCGGGGCAGCTCGACTGGCAGCGGTTCGGCTGCGAGCGGGCGGCGCTGTGCGGCGTCCCCGCCGATCGGGTGGTCAACACCTGGCCGGCGGACCGCCTGGTGGAGTGGGCCCGGGGCTGATCAGCCGACGGCGGGCCCGGTGGCCGGCACACCCCGGCCGCCCCCGTCGGCGGCCGGGGTGGCCCGCCCGTCGACCGCGGGGGCGGCCGTCTTCCCGACCGCCGCCGGGCCGGGAGGAGTCCCGGTCGGGCCGGGAGCCCCCGCCGGTCGCCTGCGCCGGCCGAGCAGGCCCTGCGTCACCGCCACCCCGGCCAGCACGACCAGCGCGCCGACCGGCTGGTGCCAGTTCAGCCGCTCGTCGAGCGCCAGCGCCCCGATCAGCACCGCGAAGATCGGAATCAGGTAGGTCACCGTGGAGGCGGTGCTCGCCCCGGCGACCCGGATGTTGCGCAGGTTGATCACGAAGGCGAGCCCGGTGCCGAGCGCGCCCAGCGCGAGCACGCTGGCGAGCACCTCGGCCGAGAGGCCGGTGGGCAGCGGCGGCGCCCCCGCCACCAGCGGCCCCACCACGGCGAGTTGGGCGGTCGCCAGCAGAAGCTGGGCCGCCGACAGCGACACCCCGGAGTGGGAACTGCCCGCGATGAACCGCTTCTGGTACGGGATGGCGATGCCGTAGCAGACCGCCGCGCCGAGGCACATGAGCTGGCCGGTGAAGTGCGCCCCGCCGACGCCCTCCCAGACGCCCAGCACCACGAGCACCCCGGCGAAGCCCAGCCCCAGCCCGACCGCGCTGCGCCGGGTCAACCGTTCGGTGCGGAACACCAGCACCGCCATCGGCAGCACGACCAGCGGCGTGGTGGCGTTCCAGATCCCGGCGAGCATCGACTCGACCCGCTGCTCGCCGTACCCGAAGAGGGTGAACGGCAGGGCCACGCCGAGGGCCGCGGCCACGAAGAGGTGGGCCCACACCCGGGGCTCCCGGGGCAGCCGGTCGCGCAGCAGCGGGAGCACGACGAGCAGGGTCAGCGCCCCGGCGGCGACCCGGTAGAGGGTGAGGTGCAGCGGGTGCAGCTCGCGGACGCCGATCTTGATGAACAGGAAGCTGGAGCCCCAGATCGCGGCGAGCGCGAGGAAACCCGGCAGCCAGCTGCGCAGCGCCGACCTGTCAGGGGTGATGTCCGGTGTCACTCCTGACACTCTGCCGGAGCCGTACGACGAAGTCCCGCGCTTTTCGGCCGTCGTGTCCCGCGCCACAGAAACCACCTAGAGTGGTGGTGCGTTGACCAGCCGAGGAGGTGCCCCCGATGGCGATGCCGATGCGTTTCGACCCGCTCGTCGACCTCGACGGGATCTGGACGACCCAGCTCGCGGAGCGTTACCTCCCGCTGCCGGAGCTGCCCGATGCGCGGTACGAGTGCATCGACGGAAGGTTGGTCATGACGCCCGCTGAGGTCGGCACGAACAGTTACGGCGAGGGCAAGTTGATCCGCATCCTGGGGCCCACCGCCGAGGCCGCCGGCTTCTATGTGTACGGCCAGGTGAACCTGACCTTCGCGCCGCAGCGCTGGATCCAGCCGGACGTCACGGTGCTGCACGACCTGCCGAAGACCGACGAGGAGGACCGGTGGATCCCGGTCCATCTGTGCACGATGGCCGTCGAGTTCGTCTCGCCCGGCAGCCGCCGGCAGGACTTCGTCGACAAGCCGCGCCGGTGCGCGGAGGGTCGGGTGCCGTACTTCATGCGGGTCGAGATCTCCCGCCGGCTGCGGCACGCGGCGGTCGAGCTGTTCACCCTCGGCAAGTTCGGTGGCTACGACACCGTCACGCGGGCGGTCAGCGGGGAGCGGCTCCAGGCCGACGCGCCGTTCCCGATCGACTTCGACCCGGCCGGGTTGCTGCCCTGAACACGCCAAACAGGTCGACGGGGCGGCGGCGTGGTCGCGTAGGGTCGCAGCCGTGGGACGAATCGATGACCTCGCCGACCGGTACGTCGCAGACTGGGCTCCGCTGAGCCCGACCGGCGCGACCTATGTCGGCATCGCCGGACACGACGATCAACTGGACGACCTGTCGCCGGAGGGCTATGCGGCCCGGGCCGACCTGACCCGGCGCACCCTCGCCGATCTCGACGTCACCGAACCCGAGTCGGAGTCGGAGCGGACCGCCAAGGAGGCCATGCAGGAGCGCCTCGGCCTGGACCTCGCCCGGTACGACACCGGCGAGACGACCAGCGAGGTCAACGTCATCGCCAGCGGCCTGCACGAACTCCGCATGGTGTTCGACCTGATGCCGACCGGGAGCGCCGACGCGCAGGCCGACATCGCCACCCGGCTCAACCGGTTCGCCGGCGCCCTGGAGGGCTACAAGACGACGCTGCGTGAGGCGGCCTCGTCCGGGAAGGTCAGCTCGAAGACCCAACTCGTCGAGGTCGCGAAGCAGTGCGACGTCTGGACGGATCCAAACGGCGACAACTTCTTCCACGGCCTGGTCGAGCGGCTCGGCGCGGACGGCACGCTCGGCGCGGAGCTGCGCCGGGGCGCGGCGGCGGCCACCGCGGCCACCGCCGGGTTCGGCCAGTTCCTCCGCGACGAGTTGGCCCCGTTCGGGCGGGACAAGCAGGCCGCCGGCCGGGAGCGGTACGAGCTGGCCTCGCAGTACTTCCTCGGCGCGAAGGTCGACCTCGACGAGACGTACGCCTGGGGGTTCGCCGAGCTGGCCCGGCTGGAGTCCGAGATGCGGACGGTGTCCGGCCGGATCGTCGGGCCGGGCGCGACCGTCGACGAGGCGGTGGCCGCGCTGGACGCCGACCCGGCCCGCACGATCCAGGGCAAGGAGGCGTTCCGGGACTGGATGCAGGCCCTTGCCGACAAGGCGGTCAGCGAGCTGCACGGCACCCACTTCGACATCCCGGAGCAGGTCCGCCGCATCGAGTGCTGCCTCGCCCCGACCAGCGACGGAGCGATCTACTACACCGGCCCGAGCGAGGACTTCTCCCGCCCCGGGCGGATGTGGTGGGCGGTGCCGCAGGGAATCACCGACTTCTCCACCTGGCGCGAGGTGACCACGGTCTACCACGAGGGCGTCCCGGGCCACCATCTCCAGATCGGGCAGACCGCCGTGCGGGCCGGCCTGCTCAACCGCTGGCAGCGGCTGCTCTGCTGGGTCTCCGGGCACGGCGAGGGCTGGGCGCTCTACTCGGAGCGGCTGATGGACGAGCTGGGTTACCTGGATGACCCGGGCGACAAGCTCGGCATGCTCGACGGGCAGGCGTTCCGGGCCGCCCGGGTGATCGTCGACATCGGCATGCACCTGGAGCTGGAGATCCCGAAGGACAACCCGTTCGGCTTCCACCCCGGGGAGCGGTGGACCCCGGCACTGGGCTGGGAGTTCATGCGGGCGCACTGCCGGGTGCCGGACGAGAACCTGCGCTTCGAGCTGAACCGCTACCTCGGCTGGCCGGGGCAGGCCCCCTCGTACAAGGTGGGCGAGCGGATCTGGCTCCAGGCCCGCGAGGACGCCAAGGCCCGCAAGGGCGCCGACTTCGACCTCAGGGAGTTCCACCGGCAGGCGCTGGACCTCGGGGCGCTGGGGCTCGACCCGCTACGCCGGGCGTTGGCCCGGATCTGAGGCGACGACGGCGGCCGGGGGCCAGGGGCGAACCCTTGGCTCCCGGCCGCCGCGCGGTGTCCGGGGCCGGCGTGGCCGCTGGTCCCCGTCCGGCGGGTGGCCGGGTCAGGCCAGGCTGAGCTTGAGTTCCGGCTTCGCGGTCAGGACGTCGCTGTCGACGTACGCCAGGTCGATGACCGGGTCGGTGAAGGTGATCGGAATCGGCGAGGTGATCGGGATCCCGTCCGGGAACGGCAGGTCCGGAGCGAGGGTGATCTTGATGTCGAGCAGTCGCCCGACGAACCGGGTGGCGTAGAAGGCCACGTCGCCCTGGACGGTCAGCCGGTCGGTGGCGTACCGCATGGTCTTCCCGCCAGGGCCGCCGGCCTGGAGCAGGAAGTCGTCTGTGACGGCCTTGTCCATGCTGAACTTGAGCGTCCTGAGCTTGCCCGCGCCGGTGTCCAGCTCGACGATCCCCTCGAACCGCAGCCCGGTCATGGTGACCTCGGAGCCGGTGAGCTTCGACGGCTCCGCCGCGACCCGGGGCTGGCCGGGCTCGGCCGCGATCCGGGGCAGCGGCTTGCCGGGCTTCACCTCGCCCGGATCGGTGGGCTTCGGGGTGGCGCACCCGGGGCCGTCGGGGGTGGGCTTGCCGGTGCCGGCCGGTGCGTCCGGGGTGGGCTCGGCCGACGAGGTCGGCCTGCGGGTCGGGGCGGCGGTCGCCGCAGTGGTGGCCCGCGCCGTTACCCCGGCGGCCCCGGTCCCGCCGGCCGCCGGCGCGCCGTCGCCGCCGGTGAGCAGGTCGCCGATGCCGTCGATGGTGTCGGTGATCAGGTTGCCGCCCGGTGTCTTCCCCGGGCTGGGACTCGGGCTCGGGGTGGAGGTGGGGCTCTCGCCGGCCGGGTCGGACACCGACGGACTCACGGCGGTCGGGCTCGCGCTCGTCCGTGACGGGGTGGGGCAGAGCGTGGCCGGCGCGGCCTGCACGGGGCTGTGGTCGCGCAGCGCGAGCGCCCCGACGGCCGAGACGCTGAGCAGCACCAGGGTGATCGCGAGCAGCTTCGAGTCCTGGTACGGGCCGCCCTGCTGCCGGCCGACCGGCCCGACCGGCGGCAGCAACTGGGTGCTGTCGTGGTCCCGGTCGGCGGGCGACGGCTCGCGCAGCGGGTTTCGGGGTCGGGGCGGGGTGTCGGTGAGCGGGCCGGTGATGTCCTCGCCCGGCTCCGACCGGGGCATCAGCTCGTCGACGAGCGCCGGTTCGTCGTCGCGCTCACCGTCGTCCGGCCGGGCGGTCGGGTCCGGCTCGGCCGGTGCGGTGGCGGTGGCCGGCCGGCGGTACGGCACCCAGGCGAAGCCGAGGGCGCTGCCGACCATGCCGAACAGCAGGCCGACGAAGAAGCCGCCGAGGTTGACCCCGATGAGTGAGAAGACGGCGGTGACCGCGCCGACGATCGCGTAGAACATCCGCTGCTGCGGGGTGAACCACATCAGCATCCCGCAGGCCACCAGGATGACCGGGATCAGCCAGGACAGGAAGCCGGTCGGCCCCGTCTGGAAGGTGAGGTCGCTGAGGCTCATCTGGGTGGTGAAGAAGATCTCCACCCCGGCCAGCGCGGTGAACAGCCCGCCCCAGAAGGGTCGGCTCCGTCGCCAGCGGCGGAAGCCGCGCCACGCCTGACTGAGCCTGCCCGACCGGGCGTGCTGCGGGTTGGCGGTCGTCACTACTCCTCCTGGCGGTGTTCGCTGGTCACGGGGCAGGACCGAGGCCGGTGGAGGGCGCCCTCCACGGTCGGGGGCGGCTCAGAAGCACTCCTTGGCGTCCTTGCCCATGTTGACCTTCAGCTTCAGCCCGTTGAGGGTGAAGATCGCGGCGCTGGTGGAGCGGGTCACCTGCTCGACCCCGATGATCGTGACGTGGTCGGCGCTCTGCCCGAAGGACTTGGGGGTGGCCCCGGAATTCAGGTCGGTGGCGTCCCGGCCGATCTTGATGTTCTCGAAGGTGGCGTCGCCACCGAGGGAGTCCATGTCGATCAGCAGGCCCCTGGCGGTCGCCGGCTTGCCCCCGCCCCCGGCGTTGATGGTGAGCACGATCGGCATGTCCGGCACCTTCACCGACTGGCAGAGGTCGTAGAGTTCGGCGCTGGTGATCTCGGAGACGGCCACCGGGTGTGCGGTGCCGTCCTTCTCCCTGACGAACCCGCCGTACTGCTTGAAGCCGTCGCCCTCCAGCTTCGAGGCCCCGACCTTGAAGGTCTGGCCGGAGACGGCGAACGAGGCCGCGATCGCGCCGTTGGCCATGCCGAAGACGATGGCGCCGGCGACGGCGGTCGCGGGCACCATCATCGCGGCGAAACGCCACCAACGGGTGCCGCCCTGCGACAGACGGTCTTCCGATTCCTTCACGGGTCCTCCTGGGACGGAGCCCACCGAGCGCGGTGGCCGCTCGGGAGGGGAAGCTGCGGGTGGTGGTGCCGGGGTCCGCCGTACCCGGCGGACGGCGCGGGCTGCGGATTGGATGCTCCCGCGAAGGGAGCCGGCTCACAAGCCCCTTGCTACTGACCGGTAACCATCTCGCGACACGGAGATCGACATCGATCACCATGAGTCAACGCCCGCCGGAGAATCCACCCGGGCAAATCGGGCAGAGTGCAACAGGGTGCGCCCAATGCTTCACGTGGGGTAGTCGCGAGACCCGGCGGTAACTTTTTGGTAACGAGAGGCTGAAAAGTCGCTGCAAGTGATTCGCCGGCTCCGCCAGCCGCGCCGAGGCCCACTCCGGGTCCCCGCGCAGCGCGGCCGCCCGGTCGAGACATCCGCCTCCGTACGCCAGCATCCGCTCGTCCGTCTCCGCCCACCCTGCAACGGCCGCCTGGCCCGGAACGAACCGGCACCGGGGCGGCGACGCACACCCGGTGCGGCGGGCGTCGACACGCTGCGCGGACGAGGCCGGGGCGCAGACTGCCGCTCCGCCCGGCCGTTGGTTACCGTAGGTGTCCTCCGGGTGGGGGCCACCCCACGTGGTACGTACCGATCGAGGTTGCTGTGACTCTGTACGGCGAAACACGACCGCCCGCCGATGACCGGCCCACCGTCAAGGTGACCGCGGTGAGCTGGCCGGACGACGAGCCGGAGCCCAGCGCGGCGACCGTCCCCGGCGGCGGCGGGCCGGGCCCCCGTTCCCGGCGACTGCGGATCCTGCTTGCCGCCGGCGTCACCACGGTGGTCCTGGGCGCCGTGGCCGGTGCCGGCGCGTACGCCTACGCCGGCGACGTCCCGCGCGGCACCAGCGTCCTCGGCACCGAACTCGGCGGACGCAGCCGCACCGACGCGATCCGGGACCTGCGCACGGAGCTGGACCGGGCCAGCTCTCTCACCGCCCCGCTGCGGTTGACCGTCGGGGAACGGACCGTCGAGGTCAAGCCCGCCGACGTGGGGCTCACGGTGGACGTCGAGGCCACCGTCGACGCGGCAGCCAAAGCACGGGCCCACCCGGTGAGCCGCCTCGTCGGCTCCCGCACCGTCGCGCCGGTGGTGACCGTCGACCCCGCCCGGCTCGACGCCGCCCTGCGCAAGGCCGCCGGCGACCAGACCCGCGAATGGACCGTGCCGGCGATCATCTTCACCGGTACGACCCCGAAGCCGGTCCGCCCGAAACCCGGCCTCGCGCTCGACCCGCAGCGCTCGGCCCAGGCGGTCCGGGACGGCTGGCTCACCGGCCAGCCGGTGACCGTGCCGCTGGTGGAGACCCGGCCGACGACGACCGACGAGGAGGTCAGCCGGCTCGTCGCCGAGCTGGCCCGCCCCGCTGTCGCCGCCCCGGTGACGCTCCGCACGCCCAAGGGCGCGGTCACCATCCCGCCCACCGCCATCGCCCGGGGCCTGCGCTTCACCGCCGACGACAGCGGGAAGCTCAGCCCCCGCATCGACGTGAAGCGGCTACGCTCCGCCCTCGGCGGCAAGCTGGACGCCATCGAGGTGGAACCCCGCGACGCCCGGATGACCGTCACCGGCGGCAAGCCGACGCCGATCGACGGCCGGCCCGGCAAGCAGCTCGACGCGACCGCACTCAGCCGCGACCTGCTCGCCGTGCTGCCCCGCACCGACGACCGCACCGTCACCGGCCAGCTCACGGAGACCCAGCCAAAGGTGACCACGGCGAAGCTGGCCGGGCTCGGCATCAAGGAGCGGGTGTCCCGCTTCACCACCCACTTCACCGGCGGCCTCTCCTCGCCCCGCAGCCAGAACATCGTCCAGGTCGCCAAGGAGGTCGACGGCACCGTCGTGCTGCCCGGCGAGACGTTCTCGCTCAACGGCCACACCGGCGAGCGCGGCTACGACCAGGGGTACCAGGACGCGCCGGTGATCCTCGACGGCAAGCTCGTCCCCGGTGTGGGCGGCGGCGTCTCCCAGTTCACCACCACCCTGTTCAACGCGACCTACTACGCCGGGCTGGAAGACGTCGAGCACAAGCCGCACTCGTACTGGTTCAGCCGGTACCCGGCGGTCATCGAGTCGACGATCTTCTGGCCGAACCTCGACTTCAAGTTCCGCAACAACACCCCGTACGGCGTCCTCATCGACACCTCGCACACCGCCGGCTCGGTGACTGTGTCGATCTGGAGCACGAAGATCTACGACAGCGTCAAGACGGAGTACGGCCCCCGCCGGGGCATCACCAGCCCGAAGACGATCCAGCTGGAAGCCGGCCCGTCTTGCATCTCCAGCAACGGCATCGACGGCTTCACCCAGGACGCCTTCCGGATCATCAAGAAGGCCGGCAAGGTAATCAAGCGGGAGAAGTTCACCTGGCGATACCTGGCCGAGCCCCGCTACGTCTGCGGCCGGGCCGGCGACTGAGCGCCCGTCGGACCCCAGCACACGAATGCCCCGCCGGCAACGCCAGCGGGGCATTCTTCTCTATCGGGTACGCGGAACGTCGCCCCGGCGGTCGCTCAGGGCCGCGCTGCGGCCAGCCCCTGGCGTACGCCGGCCGCGTCGAGGTTCGTGCCGTAGACGGGGGTGTCCGGCTGCTGCCGCCAGCTCTCGTCGAGGGTGCCGGCGTCGACCGGGTCGAAGCCGAGTGCGTCGACCAGCTCCATCACGATCCGCTTGGCCTCGGCGTCGTCGCCGGCCACCGGCAGGGCGATCCGATCGGCCGCGCCGGCAGGGTGACCGTTCTCCAGCAGGTGCTGGGCCTGGATGTTGTTGAACGCCTTCACCACCCGGGCGCCCTTGAGGTGCTCGGCGGTCCACCGGCTGGAGCTGAGGCTGCGGTCCAGCAGCTCGGCGATGTCCCCGTCCCGCTGCGGGTAGTAGTTGTCGGCGTCGACTACGACCTTGCCCTCGAAGAGTTCCGCGGGCAGCGCCGGCACCGCCAGCAGCGGAATCGCGATCACCACCAGGTCGGCATGGTCGGCGGCCTGCTCCACGGTCCCTGCGGTCGCCCCTGTTTCCTGGGCAAGCTCGGTGAGGGACGCCGGCCCGCGTGAGTTGGCCACCGTCACGTCGTGACCCAGGGCGCGCAGCCGACGGGTGAGGGTGCCACCGATGTGCCCCGACCCGATAATTCCGATCTTCATGACCACTCCTGCCTCCGCCTGTCGGCGGTCAGATCCGGTCGAACTGTGGGCAGGTACCCCGACCCGCGCGTCCCAAGAGTGCTGGAGGCATACGCCACGTACGGTTTTCCGGCCACGATCGCGGGGAACGCCGCGTCGGCGCGTCCCTCAGCGACGCTACCGAGCCCGGTGGCACCGACGGGAGGCGTTCACGGAAATGGTCACGGAAACGCGTCAGGGCCACCCCCGAAGGGGTGGCCCTGACCGAAAAATGTCCGGCGGCGTCCTACTCTCCCACACCCTCCCGAGTGCAGTACCATCGGCGCTGGAGGGCTTAGCTTCCGGGTTCGGAATGTAACCGGGCGT